>JAKVOM010000001.1:1200000-2400000 GCA_022482815.1 Acidaminococcus sp. | reverse complement strand
TATTATTATCAGGAAGATGGTGCGTGGGGTAATCTTCGCAGCGGCATTAGCTATTGCGGTATTACCCGGACAAAGTGCGAGTGCAGCTAGTCTTCATCAGGGTGAATCCGGTCCTGAGGTAGCGGCCATCCAGGAAAAGCTTTTGATGGAAGGCTACGATATCGGCATTCCTGATGGTGTGTATGGTGCCCGTACAAAAGATGCTGTTAAAAAGTATCAGGCAAGCATGGGACTTAAATCTGACGGTGTAGTTACTGAAGCTACATATGCCAAGCTGATGGGCAAGAAGATGCCGTCCTATGCAGGTGGTTATGGCCGCGGTGGTCGGTACTCCAGCGGTGCGGCAAGAAAATTGATCAGCCGTGCTTTTGAGTATGTCGGTGTGCCTTATGTATTTGGCGGCACAACGCCATGGGGGTTTGACTGCTCCGGTTATACACAGTATGTGTTCCGCCAGATTGGTGTTTCCATTCCGAGAACAGCGGATACGCAGTATTACAGTTATCCGAAGGTTTCTGCCCGAAACCTTCAGCCCGGAGATTTGGTTTTCTTTGAAACGTATGAACCGGGTCCCTCCCATGTAGGTATCTACATTGGGGATGGCAAGATGCTGCAGGCTGGTTCCAGCACGGGTGTAACCGTTTCCAACGTGTTTGACGGTTATTGGGGTGCCCGTTACATCGGCGCAGCAAGAGTTCTTTGATGAATTGAGCGTTCCTTTTGGGAAAAAAGGAACGCTCTTTTTCTGCTTTAAAGAGCACTTGCGTCCTGAAAGTTGTAAAAATGGGGTCAGCATTGTATAATAGTTAGAATAAGTAAGGGAGATTAAGATTAAGGGTGATATAAATGGAGCTGCATGAATCAGCGCAGATGTATTTAGAAACAATTCTGGTGTTAAAAAATAGACTGGGTCTGGTACGGTCAATCGATATTGCCAATGAGATGGGGTTTTCCAAACCGACAATCAGTGTAGCCATGAAGAAATTTCGTCAGGAAGGGCTCATTGAAGTGGATGAATCCGGTTTCATTTCTTTGACGGAGCAGGGACGTGATATTGCTGAGCGAATTTACGAACGGCATCAGGTTCTGACTCATATTCTGGTCAACTTAGGGGTTTCGCAGAAAAATGCGGAAGCAGATGCCTGTAAAATTGAACACGATATCAGTGATGAGACATTTGCAGTCTTAAAAAAGGAATATGCCAGATTGCTGCAGAAAAGATCTTAAGAAAAAACGGCCGGAGTATTCCGGTCATTTTTTATGGAAAGGATATCAAGCAATGGAATTCAAATTATATCGTGAACTGCCGGAAGGGGCTCGTGTTGTTCGTACAGCTGTATTTATGAAGGAACAAGGCTTTAAAAATGAATTTGATGAGATTGATGAGAAGGCACTTCACGGACTTCTTACCGAAAACGGAAATCCTGTCGGTACATTTCGTATTTTTTCGGGCGAGGAGCCAGGCGTCTTTATTTTTGGGCGCCTTGCGGTCATGAAATCCTGCCGCGGCAAAAAAGCTGGTTCCCGATTGATGCAGGAAGCCATTGCCGCCGCAAAAAAAGAGGGCGCAAAAGAAATTAAACTCCACGCTCAGGTTCGCGCCCAGCATTTCTATAAGACCTTGGGATTTACGGCCTATGGCCCCATCGAAGATGAAGAAGGCGTACCGCATCAGTGGATGAAAAAGGAAATCTGAAAAGTTGCGAGTGCTGAGAAAATCAGCAAAGTGGCAGGTCGGATGAGGATGGATTCGTTTTACCTCATTGTTTTGCCATTTTATACAAAGTCTTTCGCAGAAAACTACGATTGCCCTTTATAATTTCTTTATTTGTCTTTTCGACTTTTGCGTTGTATAATAATAAGATAAGGAAATTTTGAAGATGTATTTGTACCCATGATTTTTATGCTGCATGGGAGTTATACTTGGGAGAGGGTATAAACATGGACAGACAGCAAACAATACTGATTGCCGATGATGAAGCTCAGATTCGTGATATTTTAAGCTTATATTTTAAGAAGGAAGGATTCAAAGTTATTGAAGCAGCGGACGGCGCTGAAGCACTGTTCCAACTGCAGGCAGGCAAGCCGGATATTATCCTGCTTGATATTATGATGCCGGTATTGGATGGCTTTGAAGTCTGCAAGCAGGTCCGTAAGATTTCTGATATTCCGATTATCATGCTGACGGCCAAAGATTTTGATGATGACCGTATCCTGGGGCTTGAAATGGGTGCCGATGATTACATTTCGAAACCGTTCAATACCCGTGAGGTTGTGGCCCGCGTCAAGGCTGTCCTGCGCCGCAGCAGTCAGTTCCTGCAGTCCCAGAACAAACAGGTGCTGGAATATCCAAACTTGATGATCAATCTCAGTGAATACCGTGTTGTGGCCTTTGGCCGTGAAATTACCTTCACAGCCAAGGAAATGGAACTGCTTTGGTGCCTTGCTTCAAACCCGGGCATCGTGTTCTCACGGAACCAACTGCTTGAGAAGATTTGGGGTTATACCTACTACGGAGATACGCGGACGGTTGATACCCACATTAAGCGCGTCAGACATAAGCTGGATATCCCGAAGGATTCAACGTGGGATATCGTTACGGTTTGGGGTGTCGGTTACAAGTTTGAGGTTAAAAAAGAAAAGTGAAAAAATCACTAAGTACCAGGCTCATGTATAGTTACATGGGCCTGATTATGATTATTATCGTAGGTATTTCCATCGGACTTTCCTATCTGATTACGGATTACTTTTTCCGTACCAAGGAAGCCGAGCTCAACCAGAAAGGGTCCGAAGTCGCCCTGATTGTCCGTTATTTCAACACGATGAATACGGATACACTGATCCTGCGACAGTATCTGACCAGTGTGGACCAGCTTATCGGCGCCCGTATCTGGGTCTTTGATGCCAATAACAGGCTTTTGGCGGCTTCCGAAAGCCGGGGCGATATGGAAGCGGATCTCCGTTCGGCCCATGAGCATCCGCAGGAAGAAAGGACGAGACCTTCCAAATCAGTGGCTGCCATTGATAAGCAGCTTCGTGAAGGCGGCCCGCTGAATGACCGGGTGCAGGAAGTCCTTTCGAGCGTTTATGGCGGCAAGAAAGTGAACGCCCGCATTTTCCATCCTTACTATAAGGAACAGGTGCTTCTTGTCGGGCTGCCCATGATGGATAATCATGGTTCCATCAGCGGGGCCCTCCTTCTGGCGGCACCGATTGACGGCCTGAATAAGGTCATGAAAGACATCTATATCTATACGATTATTGTCGGAATCGTGGCTTTTCTGGCCAGCCTTATTATCGTAAGAGGACTGACCCGCCGTCTTGTGAAACCGCTGGTTTCCATGAAAAACGCGGCAAAGGCAATTGCTTCCGGCGATTATTCGCTGAAAGTCGTCGTCAAAGGCGATGATGAAGTCGCCGATCTGGGGCGTTCCCTCAATTCCCTGAGCCGTGATCTGGAACAGTTCGTACTGAAGACGCGCAAGATGGAAAAGATGCGCCGCGACTTTGTGTCCAACGTGTCCCATGAGCTGCGCATGCCGATTACGATTATACAGGGCTATAACCAGGCAATGCTTGACGGAACTGTTACGGATCCGAAAGATATTCATAAGTATCAGACACTGATTAATAACGAAACACAGCGTTTGGAACGTCTGATTAACGAACTCCTGGAAATCAGCCGTCTCCAGCGTAAGGAAAACCAGGAACTCGAGCCTGTGCCGCTCGGTGAAATTGCTGAGAATGTAGTGAATATGATCGAAGTGCAGGCCCAGAAGCGTCAGATTCGTCTGGAGACATATATTGATTCTCAGGTGCAGGTACTTGGCGTCGGCGACCGGTTATTCCAGCTGGTCATGATTCTGGGCGACAATGCCATGAAATATTCGCCCGATGATTCCACGATTATTTTCCAGGTACGGAAGAATGACAAAAAGGAACCGGTTCTGATGGTCTCGGACCACGGTTATGGAATTCCGGAAGAGGATATACCTTATATCTGGGAACGTTTCTATAAGGTGGATAAATCTCATTCCAGAAATATCCCGGGAACCGGTCTGGGTCTTGCGATTGCCAAGGAAATTATTCGCATCCATAAAGCCAAAGTACAGGTAAAGAGTAAGATCGGAGAAGGCACGACGTTTATCATTACTTTCCCGCCTGTTCCGGAAGCATCTCAAAAAGGCAGCAACAGACGGGTGGCGGAAGTGGTGGAAAATGTACATCCGACTCCGGAAGATGGTATAGATACGAAGGAGGAATGATTGATGAAGCGTAGTTTATTTCATGCGCTGATACTGACGTCCCTGCTTTCTCTGTCTGTAACCAGCGTTTTTGCGGCGAAAGCACAGCAGCCGCTGACCCTCGAAGAAAGAGGGGCTGTCGGGTATTATCAAAACGGCAGTGAAACGGCGGCTGTAAAGGCAGCACATAATCGTCTCTATTTTTTGTATCCTGCGAGCACTGAAGAAAAAGATCCGGATTTGTGGAATGTATATTTCCTCAATCCGCAGCGCGGTTCATCCTATGAAATTGCAGAAATTGGCCCTACAACAAAGGCTGTCAGCTCGGTGACGCTCAAAAAAGGGCAGGGGAATGTTCCTCAGAGTCTGGAACTGAATCGCCGCACTTATTTTGGCTATGTTCCGGAGTCAATGCCTTCTCTGACGGATACTGCTCTGGGAAATGAGCCGGATGAGATGCCGCAGGATGAAGAGGCACTGGTTGGTTTTTACCGCAGTGGCGGAGTCCTTTGCGCGGTGCGCGAAGAAAAGGGCGAGCTGCAGCTGGTATGCCCCTTTCTCATGCAGGATCGGGATATGACACAGAGCAATATTTATGTCATGCCCAAAGTACACTACGATGCCTATGAGCTCAAGGAAAAGGGTCCGAATACCGACTCTACGTCGGAAGTTCGTTTTAATCGGGACCGCAGCGGCTGGGGTATCAGCCTGAACATCGGAAATTACAGTCTCAGCCGAATCTTTACGAGAGGTGAAACCGGTAAACCCAGACGGATTAAACCGGCCTCACCGCTCAAACAACTGCGGGAAACTGCTGCCAAGGAAGAGCCGCCCAATCTTCCCTATGAAAAAACGGCAGACCTTGTGGATATTACGACGGTGGTGCCCGGAGTGCATCTGGACCTGCGGTACACGACAGCCAATAACTTGTTCGGAGAACCGCTTGTAATGAGTAAGAAAGCTTATCTTGACCGTACGGCCGCGGCAGCGCTGGGACGGGTTCAGCAAAAGTTACAGGCCTATGGGTACGGTCTTGTCATTTGGGAAGGCTATCGCTCCTGGACTGACTTTGATGCAGCTTCCAAAGCACTGGGCCCGGCACATGCGGGCATGCTGCCGGCACCGGCAGAAGGGTATTCCCATAACAGCGGCCGCAGCGTGGATGTAAGCCTCTATGACCGGGAATCGGGAGAAAATATCTCTATGATTTCTGATTTTGATGAAATCTCTCCGGCCCAATATGCCGCTTTCCCCGGTGGAACTCAGCTGAATCGCTGGCGCCGTGATCTTTTGAGGAGTCTTATGACGGCAGAAGGTTTCACTGCATCGAGCGATGAGTGGTGGCATTTTGATTATGATAAGGCTCACAGCTATAAAGTACTTAATGATGTCATGCCCTGAAACTGAAATCGGAGGCTTTTTCAGCGGCGCGCAGCCCTGACAGATACTGCATTTTCTCTATAAAATATGTTAAAATAATTGGGTATAAACGCTAAGGAGGAATTTTTGATGAACGTATATGATGAAATGACTAAATTATGTGAAGGTATCCGTGATACCCATGAATTTAAAATGGTACATGAAGCCAAGGAAAAACTGCAGAAGGATAAGGATGCAGAATCTATGGTAAAGGAATATATCAATCTGCAGACAGACATCCAGATGGCTCAGTACCAGGGCAAGAAACCGGAACCTGAAAAAGTAGAGAAGGTCAATAAGCTGATGGATGTGCTGAAACTCAATCCGGTCGCTATGGATTATCTCCAGAACTTCATGCATTTTCAGATGATGATTGCCGAACTGACCAAGACTTATCAGGATACGATTAAGGAAGCTATCGAATAATGAATCTTGCGCCTCTCTTAACTTATGCATATGTACATTGTGACGGCCGCTATGAGGAACATACTCCCATGGCGAATTACACGTCCTTTCATATCGGCGGGCCGGCTGACCTTCTCATCATGCCCGAAAACTTCAAGGAAATCCAGGATTTGCTGACGCTCGGCAGGGAGATGAAGGTGCCCGTAACCATCATCGGCAACGGGTCGAATCTGCTCGTCCGTGACGGCGGTATCCGCGGGGTTGTTATTAAACTGGGCAATGCCCTGACGCAAATGCAGGCTGACGGTGAACATATCACGGCGGACTGCGGTGTTTCCCTGGCTGCGCTTTCTAACTTCGCTGCTCGTGAAGGCCTTACGGGAGTGGAATTTGCAGTCGGAATTCCCGGGAGTGTCGGCGGGGCTGTATTGATGAATGCCGGTGCTTATGACGGAGATATGTCGAAGGTTGTCGAAAGTGCTTCTGTATTACTTCCTGACGGCAGGATTGCGGAAGTTAAGAAAGACGAATTTGATTTTAGTTATCGGCACAGCAGCATTCAGGATCATCCGGGCGTCATTCTTCGTGTCGTCTTTTGTTTGAAACGGGGCGACAAAGCAGGCATCCAGTCCAAAATGGATGATTTCATGAACCGTCGCCGTACCAAGCAGCCTCTTGAGCTTCCCAGTGCGGGAAGCATGTTCAAACGGCCGCCCGGCTATTATGCAGCCGCTCTTATTGATGAAGCAGGGCTGCGCGGCTATAGGGTCGGCGATGCACAAGTATCAGAAAAACATACGGGCTTTGTCGTGAACCGCGGTCACGCGACCGCAAAAGATGTCCTTCAATTGATCAAGGACGTGCAGGACAAGGTCTATGCCTTTAAAGGGGTCCGGCTTGAACCGGAAGTCCGCATTATCGGCGAAGCGTGAAAAATAAAGGAAGACAGATGGGCAAATGAATAAGGGATATCTTTTTATTTTACTGACGGCGTTCCTGTTTGGGACGATGGAAACGGCACTTAAGCTTTCTGCGGGTATGTTTCATCCCGTGCAGATTACGGTACTTCGCTTTTTTGTAGGCGGATTGTTTCTGATTCCCTTTGCGAGGCGTTCCCTTGCGCAGAAGCATGCTGAGATAACGAGGGATGATTGTAAGTTATTTGTGAAATCGGGTCTCGTTTTCGTCGTTGTCAGTATGATTTTTTATCAGCTGGCTATCGTCTATGGGACGGCTTCTGTCAGCGGCGTGCTTTTCAGCTGCAACCCGATTTTTGTCGCGGTGTTTGATCATTTGCTCTGGAAGCAACCGATTGACGGCTTCACCAAAGTTTCTCTGGTCTTTAGTGTGGCCGGTATCCTTTCAATCGTAAATCCCCTAAACATGGTTCACGATACGGTCAGTATTATATTTATCCTGCTTTCTGCCATGACTTTTGGCCTTTATTCAGTGATGGGCAAGGAAAAAGGAAAGCGTCTGGGCGGGATTACCGTAACCTGCGGCAGTTTCCTTTTCGGGAGTATCGAGTTCTTTATTCTGATTCTCTTTACAAAGATTCCTGCAGTTGAAGCTTTTCTCCTGAATCAGGGTCTTTCTGTATTTACGAATATTCCTATTTTACAGGGCCTCAACATGCATACGCTGCCGAATTTCCTGTATATTGCCTTTATGGTGACCGGCGTCGGCTTTGCCTGCTATTCATTGTCCATCGAATATACGAACCCGATTACGGCGTCGCTGGCCTTTTTCATCAAACCTGTGCTGACGACGTTCTTTGCCAGCCTGTTCCTGGATGAACCGCTTACCTGGAACATGGTACTCGGTATCATTCTGGTGCTTACAGGTTCCTGTATCTCTCTATACCCCAAATTCAAGAATGCTAAGTAACTTAGTATGAAAGAGGTGTTTTAGATGAAATTTAAGATGATTCATAACAATCTCAATGTGCTGGATCTTAAGAAAAGCCTGAAGTTTTATAAAGAGGCTCTGGGTCTTGATGAAATCAGACGCATTGAAGCCCCTGATTTTACCATCGTCTATCTGGGTGACCATGCATCAGCCCATGAACTGGAACTGACATGGCTCAAGGATCGGAAGGATCCGTATGATCTGGGGGATAACGAATTCCACCTGGCTTTTGAAACGGATGACTTTGAGGCGGCTCATAAGAAACACCAGGAAATGGGCTGCATCTGCTTTGAAAATCCTGCCATGGGAATTTACTTTATCAACGACCCTGACGGGTACTGGCTGGAAATTCTTCCACCAAAAAAATAATGAGTAGAGAAAGGGGCTGCCGCACAACTGCGTCAGTCCCTTTCTTTAAATCCGCAGGTCGCTCCACGCAGTCAGAAGGAGGTGCCACGAAGTGGCGAAGGATAGTGTCCTTTCTTTCACGCGAAGCACCACAGCTTTCTATCCCCTGGTCACATATGTTATAATTAAACTTACAAACAAGTGAGGTGAAATCCATGGAATTGCCGCATCAACACGGTGAAAAACTGAACGCAATCCTGCGTGATATGCCGGAGACGAATGATTTTTCCGCAGTGGCAGAACTCTTCAGCAGTGTTTCCGATACTTCACGGCTGAAGCTTTTTTGGCTGTTATGTCATTACGAGGAATGTGTCATTAATTTATCAGCTATCATGAATATGAGCAGTCCTGCGATTTCCCACCATTTAAAGGTTCTTAAGAAACAGGGCCTGATTGTCAGCAGGCGTGTCGGTAAGGAAATGTACTACAGGGCGGCTGATACGGAAGCCGTACGGCTGCTGCATCATATGATTGAAATGCTGATTGATATTGCCTGTCCGAAAGAAAAGTAAGACGACTGCAGGCTGCAGCCGTCTTTTTCTGTGACATGCAGGACAGGCGTATTTAGCTGTTTTTCTATGGGTGTACTTTTTGAAAAACTAGCGTATAATAAAATAGGATTAAATAATTGTTTAATTGTTACTTTTCTCCGGGAAAGCAGGGAAGGAAGTTTTGTCTTCCCGGGACTATCATAAGTATGGGGGTACTTGGCATATGCTGTTAAAGGACTTAAAGAAGGGTGAGTCCGGTGTAGTTGTCAAACTGAATCTTCCGTTTGAGACGGAACGACGCCTGTTGGCGCTTGGTATGACGCCGGGGACGGAAATCAGTGTGGTCAATCGTAAGGGAAAAGGTGTGATGATTATTATTCTGAGGGGAACCCGGTTTGCCCTCGGTTACAATATGACCCGCAACATCGAAGTAGAGAAGGGAGCCGCTAATGCCTGAAAAAGAAGCAAATCAAAATTTGACAATTGGATTTATCGGTAACCCTAACTGCGGGAAAACAACACTTTTTAACGCCTATACGGGAGCTAACCTCAAGGTTGCTAACTGGCCCGGCGTAACCGTTGAAAAGGTGGAAGGTGCAATTCGTCACCATAATATGAATATTCGTCTGGTGGACCTGCCGGGCACATACAGCCTCACATCCTACACGATGGAAGAAATCGTATCCCGTCAGTTTATCCTGAGCGATGAAGTAGACGTCGTAATCAACGTAGTGGATGCTTCAGCCCTGGAACGCAGTCTTTATCTGACGCTGCAGCTCCTGGAACTTGGGAAGCCTGTCGTCATGGCCCTTAACATGATGGATATCGTAGAAAAACGCGGCCTTGAAATCGACCTGCACCGCCTGCCGGAAATGCTGGGAATTCCTGTCATTCCCGTATCAGCGCGGAAGGGGAGGGGCCTCGAAGTGCTGCTGCACGCAGCTGCCCACCATAAGGATTCTACTTCTACAGACCCTCTGATTCATGACCATCCCGAATCTTCCAGCCATCAGTTGAATCATAAGGAATACGCCATGGTCTATTCCGATGATATTGAAGACCGCATCGATCAGATTTCTGCTTATTTGCATGAACATTATCTGGATATCAGCAATGTCCGCTGGACGTCCATTAAATTGCTGGAACAGGATAAAGAAGTCATGGAAAAATATCCGGTCGAACTGCCGGAAGTTCTGGATAAGAGCTATGAAGTGGAAATTATTCGGGAAAAATATGACTTTATCGAAGAAATTATTCGTGAAGTCGTCCTGCATAAGGAAAAGCGCGATGAATTTACGGACCGCATGGATAAGATTTTCACAAACAATATCTGGGGCATTCCTGTATTTCTGGCTGTCATGGCCTTTATCTTCTTCCTGACCTTTACCGTCGGTGACTGGCTGAGCGGATTCCTCGAAGCCGGTATCGAAATGCTTTCGAATTATCTGGAAGAAATTATGACAGCAGCCGACGTCAGCAAGCCACTCCAGTCTCTGGTATTGGATGGGGCTCTCGGCGGGGTCGGAACAATCGTGACGTTCCTGCCCAACATCCTGATTTTGTTCCTCAGTCTGGGCTTTTTGGAAGACAGCGGGTACATGGCACGTGTTGCTTACGTCATGGAAAACGTCATGGGTGCAGTCGGCCTTTCCGGACGCGCGTTTATTCCTATGCTCGTAGGTTTTGGCTGCACCGTGCCGGCGATTATGGCTTCCCGCGGACTGGAAAACAAAAGGGACCGCTACAAAGTCATGCTGGTTACTCCTTTCATGAGCTGCAACGCCCGACTGACGATTTATATCCTCTTCTCGGAAATTTTCTTCAAGAAATATGCTATGGTTGCAGCCTATTCAATGTACATCATCGGCGTGCTTGTAGCTATCGGGGTTTCCCTGCTGCTTCACTGGATGGACATTATTCGGAAGAAGGATAAAGAAGATTTTCTGCTCATCGAACTTCCGGAATACAAAATGCCTGATCTGCGTACGGTGGCCATTTATGTATCTGATAAGATCAAAGGTTATCTCGCAAAGGCCGGTACAATTATTTTCCTGGGTACCATCATTATCTGGTTCATCCTCAACTTTGGGCCCACCGGCTATACGGAAGACCCGACGCAGAGCTTTGGTGCCTATCTTGGACATTGGATGGTTCCGATGTTCCGGCCGATTGGACTGGGCTTCTGGCAAATTACCCTGGCACTTCTCGCCGGTATTTCGGCAAAGGAAGTTGTTGTTTCCAGCTGTGCTGTCCTGTTTGGTATTTCGAATCCTACGACGGCAGGCGGCATGGTCAACTTTGAACAAGCGCTCGAAGGCATTGGCTTTACTTCCATCAATGCTTTCTGTCTGATGGTATTCTGCCTGCTGTACATTCCCTGTACGGCAGCCCTCGCTACCATTAAGAAAGAATCCGGAAGCTGGAAGTGGACTTTTGAAGAAGCTGCCTTTCAGCTGATTGTTGCCTGGATTGTCACCTTTATCTGCTACCACATCTTATTGTCCCTCTGGGGATAAAATACGTAACAAAAGGGGCTGTGAAATAATGCGTGCACATTATTTCACAGCCCTTTTTCACGCTTTCCGCCGCCCGCAGCCCGCATTCCGCCTGTGGACGAAAAATGACAAGGCATTTTTCTTTGAACTTATAAAAAATAAAACCTGAAATTTAGGTTATCTGCTAAATTTCAGGTTTTACATCATATTTATTTGAATTAAAACCTTCACCACACTGCTGTAGCGAGGCTAAATACCATAAGCCAAAAGCGCCTTTATTTTCTACTAGCTGCTCGCTGCATTCTATCTCAAGAATCCGCCAAAGTAGCTGCCAGCACTACAGTGCTAACCACTCTCCACTAGCCACTATCCACTTTACTGGGCTATATGCCATATGCCAAAAAGCTAAAAGCGCTTTTTATTTTTTCACAGCGCCTTTTTACGCAGGTCGCTGGCCGCGGTTCGCCACTGAAGAAAGCAAACTGTTGGGCACTTTGCAGGGGTTAAAAACTAACTGATTCCTGCAATCTATCTGAGAAATCCGCCAAGTTGCTTTTCGCACTAGCGTACTAACCACTACGCACTAACCACTCACTAAATAGCAGACGGGGCTAAATGCCATATGCCAAAAGCACCTTTTATTTTTCACGGTCTCTTTTTTAGCAACGCAGGCCCGCCGCCAAGGGCGGCCACAGCGCCACAGCTTTCTTTCTGTGCGAAGCACCACAGCATTTTTTTGTCACTTCCTGTACACTTTTTCTCGATGTGTCCATCTTTTATTTTCTTTCTTGACATCACCTGTAAAAAAGGGTATAACATAATCAAACGATTAAACAATCTTTTAATTGAAAAGCTTATAGGAGGAAACGTAATGAAAACAAAGCGTTATAAGATAGATGTAGATTGTGCTGTTTGTGCTGATAAGATGGAACAAGCCGCTAAGCATACGCCCGGCGTTGATGAAGCGGTCGTTAACTTCATGCTGCTCAACATGAAAGTGAAGTTTTCCGACGGTGCAGATACACAAGAAGTAATGAACAAAGTGCTGGAAAATTGCCATAAAGTCGATGAAGATTGCAAAATTTACTTTTAATTGAAGTCAATTCAATTAAAATAATATTGAATTGATAAACGAGAGGCGATTGGCTATGAATGAAGAACAAAAGAAAATGGCAGTTCGCATAGCGGTCACGGCAGTCATTACCATTGCTGCCAGCGTAGTACCGGATTCAGTGTATGGCGGCAGCCGTTTGCTTCATCTGATTCCGTATCTCATTGCTTATATTATCATCGCTCATGACGTATTCTATGAGGCACTCCATAACATCATGCGCGGGCAGGTATTTGACGAAAAGTTTCTGATGGCATTTGCCAGTCTCGGGGCTTTTGGACTTGGCGTGATGAAAGATGCAGAATATACCGAAGCTATCGCCGTCGTACTATTCTACCAGGTCGGTGAGCTGTTTGAAGATTATGCAGTAGATAAAAGCCGCCGCAATATCAGCGAACTGATGGATATTCGTCCAGATTACGCGAATATCGAGCGCGGCGGTAAAATCGTTAAAGTCAATCCTGATGATGTAGCTGTCGGCACTACGATTATCGTCCAGCCCGGTGAAAAGATTCCTATCGACGGCGTTGTTCTTGATGGGAACTCTTCCCTCAATACAGTAGCCCTTACAGGTGAAAGCCTTCCCCGGGACGTTGCTGCCGGCAGTGAAGTTATCAGCGGATGCATTAATATGACGGGCGTCCTCAAAATCAAGACGACGAAGGAATTCGGAGAGTCGACGGTCACAAAGATTCTGGAACTGGTAGAAGATGCCAGCTCCCGCAAATCCGAATCGGAGCATTTCATTTCCAAGTTTGCCCGTTATTACACACCTATCGTCTGCTTCAGTGCACTGGCCCTTGCCGTAATTCCACCGCTTGTACGGATGGGCATTATGGGCCTGGCACCGGAATGGTCCAATTGGTTCTACCGGGCTTTGATTTTCCTTGTCATCAGCTGTCCATGTGCGCTGGTGCTCTGTGTGCCGCTGACTTTCTTTGCCGGAATCGGCGGTGCCGGGCGGCAGGGTATTTTGATTAAAGGTTCAAACTTTATGGAAACGCTGGCGAATGCCCGTTATGTGATTATGGATAAGACGGGAACCCTGACAAAGGGTGTCTTTGAAGTCACCGGTGTGCACCACAGCAAAATCAGCAATGAAAAACTGCTGGAATATGCGGCCCTGGCAGAAAGTGCTTCTTCCCATCCCATCAGTAAGAGCTTGCAGAAGGCGCACGGCAGGGAACTGGACCGCAGCCGCGTGACAGATGTTCAGGAAAAGAGCGGGCGCGGCGTGATTGCCAAGGTTGATGGTCATACCGTGGCTGCCGGCAATGATAAGCTCATGAGTGAGCTGGGAATCGCCTGCATTCCGTGCCACCAGGTGGGTACGCTGGTTCACATGGCTATCGATGGAGAATACGCCGGGCATATCCTGATTTCTGACGTGGTCAAGGATACTTCCAGGGAAGCTGTCAAGGAAATGCAGGATAATGGCATTGACTGTGTGATGTTGACAGGCGACGGACGTAAAACGGCAGAAGATACAGCAAAACGCCTTGGCATCACCAAAGTATTCAGTGAACTGCTGCCGGAAGATAAGGTCGCAAAAGTAGAAGAAGTTATTAAGTTCAGACGAGGCAAAGAAAAAGTCCTCTTTGTCGGTGACGGTATCAATGATGCTCCTGTCCTTTCTGTAGCGGATGTCGGTGTTGCTATGGGGGCCATGGGTTCCGATGCGGCAATCGAAGCAGCGGATGTTGTTTTGATGGACGATGATCCTTTGAAGATTGATAAAGCAATTCGCATTTCTAAAAAATGCATGACCATCGTAAAAGAAAATATCGTCTTTGCAATCGGCATTAAAGTAATCTGTCTGGTGCTTGGTGCCCTGGGACTTGCCAATATCTGGCTGGCTATTTTTGCGGATACAGGTGTGTTGATCCTGGCCGTACTGAATGCCATGCGCGCCCTGTTTGTGGCGAACGTGTGAGATAAAGAATATAAAAAAGACTGTGGAGAATGAATCTTCATTTCTTCACAGTCTTTTTTTTACGCTGGTCGCCGGTCGCTTGTGGTAACAAAATTGATCCGGCAATTTGTCATTAACTTATAAAAACTTTTTACATCTGGATAATATATTAAGAGTGGTTTTTGTTTTGTTCCATATTAATCGCCAGGGCGTCACTTGCTGCCGCAGGCGAATCTAAATGTCAAAAGCTAAAAGCGCATTTATTGCCCACAAGCTATCTGCAGCTAACTGCGAACTGCAATCTGCTAGCTGCCTTCACTTACCACTGTTAGCCCTGCTTATTAGCAGATGCTGTTTTTGCCTCCATCAACGCTCTCTTCTTCATCACCGTTTTTTCTGTTCTCCTATAGAGGTAAACCCAATAAACAGCGAGCGCAATCACAATGATAGTCCACGAAATCGGATAGGAAAGGTAGACAAGATGGATACCATCGTCCGGCAGGGACAAACGGCCAATCCATACGAGACGGAACACGCAGGTACCGAGTAAATTGATAATCATAGGCACCGTACTGATCCCGAAGCCGCGGATGCAGCCAACCAGTACGTCAGCAATGCCGAAAATTACCTGAAGTGTTGCGATGCGGTACAGGCGGTCGGCACCGATACCGATGACGTGGATATCATTGTTAAAGATTTCAATCATATCCGGTGCCCAGAAAATTACGGCAGCACTCTCTAACAGGCCCAGACTGATAACGAGGGCCTCGCAGGTAAGGAAAATTTTTTTGATCCGTTCCCATTTCCCGGCACCCAGGTTTTGGCTGATAAAAGTCATGCCGGCCTGATGGAATGCATTGAGCCCGATGTAGAGAAAGTTTTCCACGTTCATAGCGGCGCTGTTGGCGGCAACGATGACACTGCCGAAAGTATTGATGGCGCCCTGGATAACAACGTTGGACAAACTGAACATGCAGGCCTGCAGTCCGGCAGGAATCCCAATCCGGCACAGTTCATAGAGTGTCCTCCGGTCCAGACAAAAATAGCGCGGATGCAGCTTCCAGGGACCCTTCTCATGGGAGAGGCAGCGTACGGTGAGAAAAGCACTGACAACCTGGCTGATGACGGTAGCCCAGCCGACACCGGCTACGTCCATATTAAGCTGAATGACAAAGAATAAATTCAGAATCACATTGGTAATACCGCTGATTACAAGGAATATGAGCGGCCGTCTCGTATCGCCGATGGCACGGAGTGCGGCCGTACCGTAGTTATAGATCATCAGAAAAGGCGTACTTACAAAATAGATGCGGAGATAAAGTATGGCTTTGCCGATGACATCACCCGGTGTCTGCATCAGCTCCAGTACCCACGGTGTGACGAGAATACCTATAAGACCGAATAGGATACCGCCGAAGATGCCTATAGTCATAGCTGTGTGAAGGGTAAGAAAAATTTCCCGGTCCTTATTTCCGGCACCTACATAGTTAGCTACGAGGACATTGACTGCAATCGAAAATCCGATGAGCAGATTGATAAATAAGTAAATCGTCGGAGCCGTACTGCCAACCGCAGCCAGACTCGTATAGCCGGCAAACTGGCCGACCACGATGATATCAGCAGCGTTGAACATCATCTGCAGGATATTTGTCGCCATCAGAGGAAGCGAAAATAGAAGAATCTTCCCCAAAAGAGGACCTTTTGTCATGTCCATTCCTGAAGTCAAGGTCATATCCCCCCTTGCTGTGTTCTTACGAGCATTCTAACATGGAGTCTGAAAGAATGCTAGGGGAGCAGGGAACATTACACGCGTCTGCAATTCATTTGAACCACAAATGATTGTCCCGAAATATAGCTGAAATCACAATAACAACATAATATATTTGGTACCTGTAACAATGCAATCTTACTTATTTTTGCTATAATAAAATTGTAAATTATCTGAAAATAATCCAGATAAATTTTGTAGGAAAAGGGGGTGAGAATATGAGACTCATGACAGTTATGGAGGACTGCGGCTCCGAGTATCTGGCGCTTTATCATGAACATGGACTTTCTTTCTTTGTGGACTGCGGCGTCCACACCTATCTCTTTGACTTTGGTCCTAATGGGGATACGGTGAAAAATTCCAGACTTCTTAATCTTCCTATCCGGAAAGTCGATGTGATGATTGGCAGCCACGGCCATTATGACCACGCCGGCGGTTATCCCGACTTTGTCAAAGCCGGCTGCAGGCAGCCGCTGATTACGGGTGACGGATATTTCAAGGAAAAGTATGCCCTCGACGGAATCAGAGCTACCTATCTGGGGGATGGATTTGATGAATCATTCCTCAAAAAGTATGGTATTGAGCACCGCGTCTGCAAAGATGTGCTGCAGCTCAGTGAGACAGAATATGTCGTCGGCGGTTTTAAGCGGAAGTATGATTTTGAAACAATCCCCGAACGCTTCGTCATCCGGGATAACGGCAAACTTGTCAGGGATGATTTCAGCGATGAGATCTGCTTCGTACACAAGATGAAAGATGGACTCTTCGTGCTTGTAGGCTGCAGCCATCCGGGAATCCTGAACATCCTTTCCACCGTAGAGGCACATTTCAAGCTGCCCATCATCGGCGTTGTGGGAGGTACGCACCTGATGGAAGCTTCGGAAGAAAGAATTCGCAAAACCATCGAAGTTGTGAAAGGGTTTGGCCTGCGGTTCATCGGTTTCAATCACTGCTCCGGCGGGTTGTTCAAGAAAATCATCGAGCAGGATGGAACTATCAAGGCAGTTCACCTGGGAACCGGTGACGGACTGTTTCTGTAAGGAGGGCGATGCCGATGGGGTACATAGATTTACCTGAATTTGCCAAACTCGCCCAGGAGTTCGTAGAGGCGACTTCTCCGCTTGTAAGCGGGCGGACCATCAACATCATGAACCTTGACGGTATTATCATTGCATCTACAGAAAAAGAACGTATCGGAACGTATCACCATGGGGCAAGAATGGCAGCGCTTACGGGCGTGCCGGTGCTTATTACCAAAGAAAATAAAGCCCAGTACCCCGGCGCCAAGGAAGGTTATAATCTTCCCATCTGCGAAAACGGCAAAATTATTGGTGTTATCGGAATGTATGGAGCTGAGAGAGAGACCGCAGATGCAGCCAATCTGCTGCGGGTGTATGTAACACAATTTTTGCAGCAGCATACAAAATACAGGGAAGAAGCTTTTGAAAACGAACTGAGAAATCAGCTGCTCAATTTGTATTTATTGGGAAAAGGAGAACATAAGGATGAAATCAGTCAGCTCTCCAGTATGATTTCCCTGCATCTTGAGTTTCCGCTGGTGCTCTTTGCCGTGACATTTTCCAAACGTGATGAGGCGGCAAGACAGCTGCATAAGACAGCGGAAGAAATCGGACGCATCGTGTCAAAGGCGTCTTCCGTTACCAGTGGAGATCTTTACGGGATTCGTGACAACAGCGTTATGATTCTCCACAGTGCAGGAAAAGGGTGGCAGAAAAAAGAGGCGGAAGATACATTCCCTGCAGATGAAGATGATGGACTTCCGGATACACTTTTTACAGAGTTGCAGTCCTTCGTCAAAGAGCATGAAGGCGTACGCCTTTGCATCAGTCATCTCTGCGATTCCCTGGATGAGCTGAATGAAGCCTATCGTGAGGTACTGGTGTTACAAAGGGGTAAAAACCGGGTTGCCTGGGCAGAAACCCCACAGAATCACTTCAATTATTTTTTGTACCGCTTGGAATCTCATGGCGGGAAGCCTTTTGCAGACCGCAAAATGAAGCAGCTCAGGCAGAAAATGGACAAAGGGCAGCTTAAGATTCTTTTTGATACGGCCCGTTGTTATTATGAGCAGGATGGCTCCGTACAGAAGGCAGCAGCCATTCTCAATATCCATAAGAATACACTCCAGTATCGGATGAAACGTCTCTACGAAAGTCTTCACATGGAAAAGTATCCGTCTTTTGAACGGGAGTTTTTTATCAGGATGCTGCTGGCGTTCTATGGAGACGATGTCTGACCGGAAAATCTGAAGCTATGCTTTTTCCTTGTTATGCGTCGTTCTTTTAGGAAGGAAATTAGAAAGGGAGGCAATTATGTTTTATTTCATAGTTATTCTTATTGCGGTCATTTTGATGATCGTAGCTATTCAAAAATATGACATGCATCCGTTCATTGTCATGACCGTCATTTCTATACTGGTCGGTCTTGCCTGCGGAATTCCGCCGGAAAAAGTAATCGCTACTGTCAAAACCGGTTTTGGCGGCATCATGGGCAATATCGGTATCGTCATCCTCTGCGGTACGATTATCGGTACCATTCTTGAAAAAACAGGGGCTGCCCTGACAATGGCTAATACGATTCTGAACCTGGTCGGTGAAAAGCGCAGTGTCCTGACCATGGCCATTACGGGTTACGTAACGGGTATTCCGGTGTTCTGTGATTCCGGCTTTGTTATCCTGAGCCCGATTTCCCGTGCTCTGGCATTCCGGTCCAAGACGTCCCTCGCTGTGATGGCAACGGCACTGTCCGGCGGCCTGTACGCAACGCACTGCCTCGTACCGCCGACCCCCGGCCCGATTGCCATGGCCGGTACCCTGAACGCTGACCTGGGCCTTACCATTCTCGTCGGTCTTATCATCTCCATTCCGGCAACGCTTGCAGCGTACATTTATGCCATGAAAGTTTCTTCCAAGATTGATATCCCGGCAAACCCTGAATATACGGTGGAAGAACTGGTAGAAAAATATGGTCATTTGCCCGGCGCGCTTCACAGCTTTGCACCAATCCTGCTTCCTATCATTCTCATTACGTTGAAATCTATCGGTGACTTCCCGTCCGCACCTTTCGGTAAAGGCGCTTTCAAGGCGTTCTTCTCCTTCATCGGTAACCCGGTCGTTGCCCTGATTATCGGTGTGTTTATTGCCATGACGCTCATTCCGAAGAGCGAAAAGAAGTCCACGCTGAAATGGATTACCGAAGGCGTGTCTAACTCCGCAGCCATCCTTGCAATTACTGGTGCCGGCGGTTCCTTCGGTGCCATCATTCAAAAACTCCCGATTGCCGAAGCATTGAGTAATTCCCTGCTCGGTCTTGGCGTTGGTGTTTTCCTGCCGTTCCTGATTGCAGCCCTCTTAAAGTGCGCAATGGGTGCTTCCACGGTTGCCATGATTACGACTTCCGCCATGATTGCACCTATGTTGGGATCACTGGGCCTGACTTCTCCTCTGGGCCGTGTACTGACTATTATGGCTATCGGTGCCGGTTCTATGACGGTATCCCATGCTAACGACTCTTACTTCTGGGTAGTATCTCAGTTCTCTGATATGAATACGTCTCAGGCTTATAAGTGCCAGACCGGTATGACTGGTGTCATGGGTATCGTGACAATCATCGTCGTCTACATCATTACTCAGGTTGCTCTGTAATGGCGTAAGGTTTCACTTAAAATAAAAATGGTCATCATTTCTCGCTCAGGAGAGATGATGACCATTTTTGTTTCGGATAATTGAAACTTGTAATTAGATAGTCTCGGCTTCTTGCCAAAGGCAATTTTCAGTGCTTTTCCGCAGCTTTCTTTTTATAAGCCTCCAGGGCTCTTGCCAGCTGATCCGGACAGGAAGTAGGGCCTCCGCTGCAGGAGATGCCTCTTAATTTCTGGATGACCAGGTCTACGGGCATGCCTTCGACGAGAATGCCGATTCCCTGCAGATTGCCATTGCAGCCATTATCAAAACTTACATTCTTTACCTTTCCGTCCTTGACGTCAAAATGGATTGCCGTGGAGCAAGTGCCTTCAGTTTTATATGAGTACATCGTAAATCTCCTTTACTTCAGAAATCAAAATTTAACAGCACCTATTATAGCGCATTTTATAAGAAGAAAGCAAAAGTATTCCGTCCATAGAAATCAAAAATAGAAGCAGCCGTCCTCTTGTTTTCCTAATTAAGCCAAACCGTAAGGTTTGGAATTCCTCTGGGACATCCTTTCAAGCCGCGTGTAATTTGGCCAAACCATCAGGTTTGGAATTCCTCTGCCACCTCCGTCCTTAAGGAAGGAGGGCGGACCACGAAGTGGTGGAGGAAGGTAAGAAGAGGGAAACCGCAGTCAGCACTGACGGTAGGAAGCACTGACGATAGCGGTGGAGAATCGCTTCTTTTTCGTCCTTTAGGAAGGAAGGGTGGACCGCTTACGGTGGGTGTTCAGTATGACAACAGGAATAGGTCCGATAGCACACTTGTAAAATTCAAACTAACCCCCAATAACGGCAGCCGCCCTCTTGTTTTTTGCTAAAAAAATAAGAGGGGGAACCGCTTGCGGTGGGTGTTCAGTATGACAACAGGAATTGGTCCGATAGCACACCTATCAAGAATCCGCCAAGAAAAATACCCGCACGGGTGTACTAGCCACTAGCCACTAATCAATTTTAATATTAGTTCTCTTACTCTATGACTTACACAATAAATTATAGAAATTCTCTAATAATCCGTATGGGAGCATAAGTATTGGTAAAAGCCGCCCCGTTCTCATACAATAAAACCGTAAGATTTATACGGAATAGTTTGAAAATAACGAGTACTGGATAATCAATTTTGAGTAAGGAGAGGATCACATGGATCAGGAAAAAATGATTCAGGAAGCAGAAAAGAAATTCGGACAGTTGATTCGTGAAGATTTAAAGCGTATTGACGCCATCAAAAAATTGCCGCCGCGTAAAGATTTTACGAAGCTGAGCCACATCAAAATCGGCATCATGCCCGGTGACGGTACCGGCCCGACCTTGATGAAACAAGCTCTGCGGGTAGCAAAGAGCTTGCTTGCTGATGAAATCAAATCCGGTAAGGTTGAATTTGTCCTGATTCCAGGCATGACCATTGAAGAACGCGCTGCGTGCGGACAGAGCCTTCCTGATTCCGTCCTGGAAGCCTGCAAGAAATGCGATGTATTGGTTAAGGGCCCGTTTGTTACTCCGCGTGCCGGTGACAAATGGCCAAACATGCTGAGTGCTAACAGCCTGCTGCGTCGGAATCTGCAGCTTTATGCCGCCGTACGTCCGATTCGCATTCCCGAAAAGAACATTGACTGGACGTTCTTCCGTGAAAACATCGAAGGCGAGTACATCTGGGGCAATAAAGGTATTCAGGTAAACGATGATCTTGCTGTTGACTTCAAGGTACTGAGCCGTCCCGGTGCGGAAAGACTCTTCCGTGCAGCTTTTGAATTTGCCAAGGCAAATGGCAAGCATAATATCACCGTGGCTACTAAGGCGAACATCGTAAAGCTTGTTGACGGCAACTTCCTGAAAGCTGCGCACGAAATGGAAAAACAGTATCCCGGCATCACGGTTCGCGAGGAATTGATCGATTCCATGGCTGCCAAGATGATGGACCCGAAGTTCAACGAAGGCATGGAAGTCTTTGTGCTGCCGAATCTTTACGGTGATATCCTGACCGATATTGCCGCTGAATACCAGGGAGGTCTGGGTACGGCAAGTTCTTCCAATATTGGTGACCAATATGCTCTGTTCGAAGCTATTCATGGCGTCGGCAATTACCTCGTACAGCATCACCTTGAAGGATACGCTGATCCGTGCAGCCTGATTCGTGCCATGGGTGAAATGATGGCTCATATCGGTTATGGAGATAAACGTGAAAAACTAAGCAAGGCGCTGGATATCTGCACGCGTACGGAAAAGAAGGTTGTTATTTCCCAGGAAACGAAGACGACGAACGAGCAGTTCACGGATTATCTGCTTGAAACTCTGGAAAAGTGCTGATTTTTAAACGGAAATAGAGTATGGGCTTACCAATCCGGATTTAGGTTGGTGGTCGTTAAACAGAGAGGAAAGGGAGACTAAAATGATTCAGTTATTTGAACACGGTGCTTATCTGCTGAATGGTCAGGAAATCATCCCCGAAGAAGACGTGGCTAAGGCAGAAGCAAAGGCCGGCAGAAAAATTTCTAAGGAAGAAGCAAAAAAAGGGACCATTGCTTACCGCATCCTGAAGAATCACAATCAAAATGATTCCATGGACCAGCTGAAAATTAAATTTGATGCTCTGACAAGTCATGATATTACCTACGTCGGTATCATTCAAACCGCCCGTGCATCCGGCATGAAAAAATTTCCGCTGCCGTATGTACTGACCTGCTGCCACAACTCTCTCTGCGCTGTCGGCGGTACCATCAACGAAGATGACCACATGTTTGGTCTGACGGCTGCCAAGAAATACGGCGGTATCTTTGTTCCGCCTCATATGGCCGTCATCCACCAGTATATGCGTGAAATGTACGCCGGCTGCGGCCGCATGATCCTGGGTTCTGATTCCCATACCCGTTACGGTGCCCTGGGTACGATGGCTGTAGGCGAAGGCGGCGGTGAACTGGATAAGCAGATTCTTGGCGATACCTGGGACAACCCGTATCCCGGCGTCGTAGCCGTATATCTGACCGGTAAACCGCAGCCTTGGGTAGGACCGCATGACATTGCCCTGGCTATCTGTCGTGCCGTTTACAAGAACGGCTATGTGAAGAACAAAGTCATGGAATTTGTCGGCCCGGGCGTTGCTTCCATGACGACGGACTACCGCAATGCCGTGGATGTCATGACGACTGAAACAACCTGCCTGTCCTCCATCTGGAGAACGGATGAAGATACGCACGCATTCCTGAAGGAACATGGCCGTGAGGATGCTTACAAGAAGCTGGATCCGGAAGCCGTTGCTTACTATGATGGTTGTGTCTATATTGACCTTTCTACCATCAAACCGATGATTGCTATGCCGTTCCATCCTTCTAACGCCTATGAAATTGATGAATTCAAAGCCAATATGATGGATATCCTGCGTGAAACGGAAAAGGCCGCTGCCAAAGTCAGCCAGGGCCGTGCTCCTTACACGCTGCTCGATAAAGTCAAGGATGGTAAGTTCCAGGTTCAGCAAGGCGTCATCGGCGGCTGTGCCGGCGGTAACTATGTGAACGTAGTGGAAGCTGCTAACCTGCTGCGCGGCAAGACCATCGGTGCCGGTGAATTTACACTGAACGTTTATCCTTCTTCCATGCCTGTCTATATGGATCTTGCCAAGAAAGGCTTCCTGACCGATCTGATGGCAGCCGGCGCTGTCATTAAGACAGCATTCTGCGGACCTTGCTTCGGCGCCGGTGATACGCCGAACCACAACGGCTTCTCCATTCGTCATACGACCCGCAATTTCCCGAACCGCGAAGGCAGCAAGCCGGGTAAGGGCCAGATGGCCGCTGTAGCCCTGATGGATGCCAGAAGTATTGCGGCAACCGCCGCTAATAACGGTATTCTGACTTCCGCTGAAGAATTTGCAGATGTATTCGGCAATGTACCGGCATATCATTTCGATGAGAAACCGTATGAATCCCGTGTTTACAACGGTTTTGGCAAGGCTGAACCTGATGAAAAACTCTTCTTTGGCCCGAACATCAAAGACTGGCCGGAACTGCCGAAGCTGGGCGAAAATATCCTGCTCAAGGTTTGCTCCAAGATTGAAGACCCTGTAACTACGACGGATGAACTGATTCCTTCCGGTGAAACCTCTTCTTTCCGTTCCAATCCGCTGGGCCTTGCTGAATTTACCCTGAGCCGCCGCGATCCGGAATACGTTGGCCGCACCAAGGCTGTGAAGGAAGTGGAAATCGCCCGTGAAAAGGGTGAAAATCTGCTCGCTTCCAACCAGGAACTGGCTGATGCCTTCAAGACCATTCATACACTGCCCGGTCAGGAAAAGGCTGACCTTACAAATACCGAAATTGGTTCTACCATTTATGCCAATAAACCGGGTGACGGCAGTGCTCGTGAACAGGCTGCCAGCTGCCAGCGCGTGATTGGCGCCCTGGCCAACATTGTTCGTGATTACGCTACGAAGCGGTATCGTTCCAACGTCATCAACTGGGGCATGCTTCCTTTCCATCTGAAAGATGAAAAAATCCCCTTCGAAGTCGGTGACCTCATCTACGTACCCGCTATCCGTGAAGCCTTAAACGGTGATATGCAGGCCATTCGTGCTTACGTCATCCGTAAGAATGAAGCCGTTCCGATGGAACTCTACATCAAACCCCTGAACGGTGAAGAAAAAGAAATCATCAAGGCCGGCTGCTTGATTAACTTCAATCGCGCCCGCCGTTAATTGAACATCCATTCCCTAAGGCTGAAGGGTTCGTCGCTCTTCACAAAAATACCCTCCTTGCTGGATCAATCAGCAAGGAGGGTATTTTTTATTAAGCCAAACCGTAAGGTTTGGAATTCCTCTGGGTGGAGGATAGCTTCTTTTTCGTCCTTTAGGAAGGAGGGCGGACTACGAAGTGGGGGAGGAAGGTAAGAGAAGGAGAACCGCAGTCAGGACCGATGGCCATCGGCCCTGCCGGAAAGCGATGGGTGATGACCCTTAATATTCTTTTAATTTCTGTATCGGTCAGTAGAAACAAAACTGTAGCAAAACTTCACTAAATATCATCTGTTGTTTTAATTTCATTCAGGCAATGCGAAGCATTGGCTACGTTGCACCTTCTTTCACGCCGCTGTGCGGCGTCGAAAGGAGGAGAATCGCTTGCGATGGAGTATAGAATGTTTTAACCCCAAAAAATAAGATAAACGGCCCTATTAGAAACGTATATCTCAATCTTGCACCTCTTTTTTCATTTTTCACAGAAGATTTGCTGCAAGACAGTCGAAGATACGCGGAATGCGGGCGTGGGGCCCAGAAGATGTACACAAATAGTACCTCGATGGGTCACACGCCCGCATGACAAAGTAGATGTGACTGGATTCTGCAAATCGCTCTGTGAAATTCCTTATAAAAAGCTCTGCCTCTCGATGCGTGCGAGGCCAGCCGAGCACCAGAGAGAGGCAGGTGCCTTTATAATTTGCCTTTACTTCCCAAAATGCACCTTCATCATATCAATAAACGCTCTCTCCGCC
This sequence comes from Acidaminococcus sp., assembly GCA_022482815.1. Classification (NCBI taxonomy): domain Bacteria; kingdom Bacillati; phylum Bacillota; class Negativicutes; order Acidaminococcales; family Acidaminococcaceae; genus Acidaminococcus; species Acidaminococcus sp. Next base: position 2,374,655 of record JAKVOM010000001.1, on the reverse strand, counting down.
TTATTCAGATAACTTCCTTCCTTATACATGGCACAGATCGGGAAGGTTACCGGCGTTTCCGAATAGTTGTAAAAGTAATCTTTGTAGTGGTCTCCCAGAATGATTTTCGTTCGCTCTGCAACAAAAGTATATCCGAGTCCGCAGGAAGCGAGCAGCACAGCGTCATAACTGTTTTCGACCTCCAGGAGCAATGTAGGCCTGATTTTTGCCGAGTTAAAGATTGCTTCGGCAAGGCGATGGATGGAATGCCCTTTTTTCAGCCCGATATAAGGCATTGTAGAGATTTTTTTCAAATCTATAATACGGCGTTCCTTATCAGTAAATTGATCGTCCTTAAACGCATCTTTAGCCGCAACCAGGTAAACGGGCTCATTGAAAATAATCTCTTGTTTGATTTGGAAGGGAATGTCTTTCTGGGGCCAGGGAGCAATCATAAAAGAAATTTTCCCCGTATTCAAAAGCTCCATCAGTTCCTCGGCGCTGCCTTCCTGAAGGAGAAATTCAGCATTGGGAAATGCATTGCGGAATTGATTGATAATAGGCGGAATCATATAGCCGGAACGCCCTGAAGGGATACCTAAGTTGATTTGTCCGTAAGATCCTTCTTTCAGGTCGCTGATTCGGTTTTTGAGCTCTGTTTTTTCCCTGAGAATGGTCCGTGCCGTCCGGACGTAGAGCCGACCCGCTTCGGTCAGGGAGATAGGCTGATGGGAACGGTCAAACAACCTGACGCCGACTTCCTTTTCTATTTGGTTCAGTGCGTAGCTCAGGGAAGGCTGGGAAATGTAAAGCTTTTTAGATGCAGCTGTAATGCTTTGGCAGTCAGCTACGGTTACGACATATTGCAATTCGCGGAAGTCCATGGCAATCTCCTTTCAACCGATATATTTTTTACTATTTTATCACGGATAAGTAAAAGTAATCAGGATAACCTGGCATTTCCATTCAAGTAATGCAAGAGATAAAAGCGGTCATCACCTCAGTGCAATTTTGAGACAATGACCGCATCTGCTTGTGCAAATCGGCACAGGACAATTGCTGCTCAAACCAGTTTTGTCTACTGCATTTTACAAATCTTCTCTACAAACTCCCCGATAACCTGTATCAGCTTTAGACGGGCCGTATTCATAGAATGATTGGAATCAATCATGACCCGTTCATGACAAGCGGAAGAAGAGCGCTTTTGCAGCGCTTCCCAAAGGGGATCGACCATCTTATCGGGAGGGGCTACCGTATCTTTGAGCCCGCCGATAAGGAGCAAATTCCGCTGCTGAAGCTGTTTGGCAAGGCCTGGGAAGGACCAATTCTCACAATGCGTGACGCTGTCCTCATAGAGTGCTTCGAGGCTCTCAAGGTGCAAGACACCGCTGCATTCTTTGAACATTTCCATGAGTCCATCCGGTTTCAGAAGTTCCAGACCGGTTTTGTGATCAAAAGGAGAATAGACCATCGTGCCCCGAATGAAGGGGAGGGAAGGTGTTATATTAAGTACCGTATTGCCGCCGTTGGAATGGCCCAGAAGGAAGATGCGCTCCGTATCAATGCCATACTGTGCGGCTACCGTATCGTGTGCCCAATGGGCGGCTGCTTTAGCATCTTCCATGCAGTGCGAAAAGGAATACGTACCGCTGCTGCCCCAGGCTCCTCGGTGATAGAGCCGGATTACAACGCATCCCATGCGCCGCAGACTCTGACAAATATCGTCATTGCAGTTTGTGCCCGGAATGCCGTGGCAGACGATTACACAGGGGTGGGGTGCCTCGTAGATGCCGGAAGGCAGATAAATTTCCCCAACCACTTTATCGCCATTCACATCAAGAATTAAATCAAGATCGTCCGGCAGCGGTGCAGCGCCGTAATCCGGTTCTTTAAGTACATAATCCGCATTAACTTTCATGAGCAGCCTCCAGAGTATTTATTGTATCGACTGAATTAATTGTAGCCCATTTGCTCCCGCAGATAAAGCTTATATTACGCCGCCGCAGGCCATCAGCTGACGAAGTCAGCCACAGCGTCACAGCGCCGCGTCAGGGGCGCTATTCACTGCCTGATTCTTTTTATACCAATCCTTCCCATAGAAAATGCGTGAAATCATCATAGAAACAACTGTGTCGCCGCAGGAATTCAGCAGCGTGCAGCCTGGGTCAAACAGTTCAATAACCATCAGCAAAATCGGGAACGCCGGTTCCGGCAGGTGGAAGACAGACATGATCATCGTTTCGCCGGCCGCACCGCCGCCCGGGATGGACGAGGTAGCTACAGAAGAAGTAACACCGACGAAAATAGCCAGCAGGTATTCCATGCCGACGAGAGGACGTCCAAAAATAGTCGTTGCAAGGACTTCTGCGTAGACCATTGCAATGCAGGCACCATCCATGTGGCAGGTAGCGCCCATAGCAATGACGACGGAGGAGATTTCTTTCGGGACACCTAATTTATCGCAGGCTTCAAGCTGCAGCGGAATGGTAGCGGCAGAAGAACGCGTACCCAGAGCCGTCAGGGCAGGTGCCAGGATGACTTTAAAGAAATTCTTCACGCCCCACGTGCCGGCGGCAAGATAGGCGTAGAAACCGAGGAACACAAAGAAATAGAAGAAAACGACGGCATAGAAAACAATCATGGCGCTGCCGTACGTTTTCAAAAGAGCAATGCCATACGTACCGGTCAGATCGGCAAAGTAGGCGCCCAGGCCAATCGGAGCCGCCTTCATAAGGATATTGACCATCTTATAGCAGACCAGTGTCATGGAATTGAGCCAATCTATCACCGGTTTAGCCTTGTCACCGATCATGGAGACGCAGAGTCCGAAGAAAATCGTGAGGATAATCAACGGCAGTACGTGCATCCGGGAAATGAGCTGAGGAAAATCGCCCACGGTAAGTGTATTGACAATCTGGTCACCGATGGGGAGAACTTTGCCCATTTGCGCGGGCTTGGATGCCGTAAAGCTCGTCGGTACTCCGGTAAAACGCGTGACAAGGAGAATAAGAAGGGCAGAAAGCGTCGCCGTGATAATAAAGATAATCAACGTATAACCAATCATCTTACCTACTTTGCCCGTATCTTTCATGTTGGCGATAGACCCGGCAATGGAGAAGAAAATAAGCGGCACAATCAGGCAGAACAACAAATTCAGGAAAATCTGACCGATTGGTTTGAGAACAGCAGCCTTATCACCGAGGACAAGGCCCAAAATAGCACCCAAAATGCAGAATATAATCAGAATAATCGGCCCCTTGTAGTTTTGCAGGGTGGAATTTTTTTGAGCAGTTGCAGTCATAATAGTGACCCCTTTGTGAATGTTTGTACCGTTTCATTTTATATATGATTGCAGGAACAGTTCATGCCGGATTGGCTGAACCATAAAAAGAATTCAGAAACGGTAATGATGATTCGTAATGTATTAATGTAAAAATTAATTAACCTGATGATTTCATAATAATCGCTTCCTTTAGAAAAATACGTTCCTATTGTAACACGCGAAAAGGTGATTTAAGCAAAAAAGATACTCAATATTCAAGAAATTAAAATTATTTATAAAACCGGTTAATAAAATTAATATTCGGCCAAATATGCAGAATAATAGGTGAATTAGTGTGTACTATTTAATCGGGTCTTTTGACGGCTGACAGTCCAGCTTTTTGGTCTTCATTTGTCGCAAAGCACATAAAACAGAAGCTTTTCGGCTTCTTAAGACTGTGACAGGCCCTTATTTCTTTAGCTATTTCTATGGATATAAGATAAATAAAGTCTTAAGTGAACTATTAGGAATCTTATATTCCCTTATCCATAAAGGGTATGATATAATATCCATATCGTTAAGAATGAAGTAGAGTAAGTTGAAATAATGGAAAGTAGTTAGGGTTGAAATCTTGGAGGAGGTAAAAGATGAGTAATCCAGTTAAGATTGTAGAAACGGTTCTCCGCGATGGACATCAGTCCCTCTGCGCGACGAGAATGCGTATCACCGATATGCTTCCTGTATTGGAACAGTTAGATGAATGCGGCTTCTATGCATTGGAAGCCTGGGGCGGTGCTACGTTTGATACGTGCCTTCGTTTTCTGAACGAAGACCCGTGGGAACGTCTCCGCACGATTCGTAAACATGTAAAGAAGACCAAGCTGCAGATGCTGCTGCGCGGCCAGAACATTCTAGGTTATAACCACTATGCCGACGATGTAGTTACTGAATTTGTAAAACGCAGTGTTGCTAACGGTATTGATATCATTCGTATCTTCGATGCTTTCAACGATGTCCGCAACATTGAATGCGCTATGAAAGCCACGAAAGCAGCCGGTGCACATGCGCAGGGCACACTGGTGTATACAATCAGCCCGTACCACAAAGATTCCGATTTCGTGCATCTGGCACACCAGCTGGAAGATATGGGTGCTGATTCCATCTGTATCAAAGATATGTCCGGACTGCTGGCTCCGTACGCTGCCTATAACCTCGTCAGCGCACTGAAGAAAGAAATTCATATTCCTATCAACGTACACTCTCACTGCACGAGCGGTATGGGTGCCATGACCATTCTGAAATCTATCGAAGCCGGTGTTGATATTGTAGATACGGCTATTTCTCCTTTTGCAGAAAGCACGAGCCATCCCTGCACTGAATCCATCGTTTATACCCTGAAGGGTACTGACAGAGATCCGCAGATCGACCTGAAAAAACTGGGGCCGATTGCCGACCACTTCAAGAAAGTTCGCGCCGACCTTGTCAAGACGTTCAACCTTCCGGACAACATCGGCATCAACCCGAAAGTCCTGAGCTTCCAGATTCCTGGCGGCATGCTCTCCAACATGCTGAAGCAGCTGACCGATATGGGTATGGCTGATAAGTACGACGAAGTACTGAAGGAAGTACCGAGAGTTCGTGCAGACCTCGGTTATCCTCCGCTGGTAACGCCTTCTTCCCAGATTGTAGGTACCATGGCTTCCATGAACGTTATGCTGGGTCAGCGTTACAAGATGATTCCTAAAGAAGTACAGGATATCGTAATGGGCAAGTACGGCAAGACTCCGGGCCCGATCAGCGAAGACCTGAAGAAACTTGTTCGTAGACAGATCGTACTGAAGACCGGTAAGACCGTCATTGCTCCGATTACCCACAGACCGGCTGATGATATTCCGCCGCAAATGGATAAGATGAGAGCTGAACTGGCTGCCAAAGGTTATCCTAACGCCAGCGAAGAAGACGTCCTGTCTTACGCATCCTTCCCTGAAGTTGCATTAGCATTCTTCAAGAAAAACAGATAAACAATAGTAAAAAGAGCTTTGAAGCAACTTGCTTCAAAGCTCTTTTTACTATCTTTTTTAATATTATCGCTGACCGTAGGCCGCACGCGGAAAAAAATAAGAAATAGATGTACTAGCCCTCTTGTTTTCCTAATTAAGCCAAACCGTAAGGTTTGGAATACCTCTGCCACCTCCGTCCGTAGGAAGGAGGGTGGACCGCTTTGCGGTGGAGGAAAGTAAGTTAAGGGGGAACCGCTTGCGGTGGGTGTTCAGTCGGATAACAGGAATTGGTCCGATAGAAGCGCTGTAAAATTTAAACTAAACCTCCAATTAGGTGGGACCTCCTTTCAAGCCGCTCTGCGGCTTGAAAGGAGGAGAACCGCAGTCAGCACTGACGGTAGGAAGCGCTGACGAGTGAGGGGGAGGATAGTTTTTTCTTCTACCCCGCTTTGTGGGGATGACCCTCTCTGCTGAAGGCTTATTTCTTACTGCCGCTGCAATCTTCCTCAAAAATCCGCATGAATTGTCCACACTTCGGGGTACATTTTAGCAAAAAAATACCCGCACGAGTGTACTAACCACTCGCCACTAGCTGCTAACCACTCCTATCCGGCCGAAGGCCGCAGAACCGCTTTGCGGTGGAGGGATAGCTTCTCTTAACCAACTAAAAACAAGATATACACCCCATCCAGAAACGTATACCCCAATCTCACACCTCTTTTTTTATTTTTCACAGAAGATTTGCTGCAAGACAGTCGCAGATACGCGAAATGCGGGCGTGGGGCCCAGAAGATGTACACAAATAGTACCTCGATGGGTCACACGCCCGCATGACAAAGTAGATGTGACTGGATTCTGCAAATCGCTCTGTGAAATTCCTTATAAAAAGCTCTGCCTCTCGATGCGTGCGAGGCCAGCCAAGCACCAGAGAGAGGCAGGTGCCTTTAACAAAATACTACATCCAACTTATTTCAAAATCTCCATTCTTATCTCAGCAGCCCTGGCGTGCCCAGTAAGCCCCTCCCCGTGAGCCATCCGGGACACAAGCGGAGCAATCTGCTTCATGGCACTCCGGTTGTAGCGCTGGAAAGAGCAAACCTTCAGGAATGTACCTACCCAGACACCGCCGGTATAACGGGCAGCCTTGACAGTCGGCAGCGTGTGGTTCGGACCGGACGCATAGTCTCCAAAAACTTCGCCCGTTTCCTGACCGATAAAGAGGGAACCAAAGTTCACAAATTCCGGCAGGACACTTTCATCCTTGAGGATGACTTCCAGGTGCTCCGGAGCGATATCATTGGCAATAGCAACGGCTTCTTCAATGTTATCGGCGAGAATGACTTCACCGTAAGTATTCCAGGACTGTGCGGCAATCTTAGCTGTATCCAGGGTCTTCAGCTGTTTATCTACGGCTGCAATGACGTCAAGGCCGGTCTTTCTGTCCGTAGTCACAACGATACCTTTTGCCAGAACGTCGTGTTCAGACTGGGCCAGCATATCGGCTGCCAGCACTTCAGGGTTGGCACTGTCATCGCAGACGGCTACCACTTCCGTCGGACCGGCAAAGAAATCAATGCCGACCTGACCGTAGCACTGCCGCTTAGCTTCGGCGACATACTGGTTCCCCGGACCGACAATGACATCGACCGGTTTGATCTGCTGGGTACCATAGGTAAAGGCAGCAATGCCCTGGGCACCGCCGACAACGTAGATTTCGTCGGCACCGGCAATATCCATGGCAACGAGTGTCTTATAGTTGATAGAAGTCGTACCCTTGACGGCAGGGGAGCAGGCAGCAACCCGTTTGACACCGGCCACCTTAGCCGGAATCACGAGCATCAGGGCCGTTGAAAAGAGCGGATAGGAACCGCCCGGTACATAGCAGAGGCAGGAAGATACAGGAATGACGCGGTGACCTAATACGGCACCCGGGATGTTGGAAAAATCGTCAAGCCCTTTGAGGCAGCCGCGCTGCGCTTCTGCAAAAGCTTTAATGTTAGCGGCAGCCTGCTTCAGATCGGCAATTTCTTCCGGTTTCATCTTGGCATAGGCTGCTTCAATTTCTTCGCGGGAAACGCGGAAATTCGTACGGGTATTGCCATCGAATTTCGTATTGTAGGCCAGAAGGGCCTCATCACCTTTTTCACGGACATTTTTAATGATATCTGCGACAGACTGGCGGCGGGCATCAATCTCTTCGGCAGGACGAACTTTTGCTTTCTTTAAATATTCCATTGGATAAGACCTCCATTTGTTTTCATGCCTATATTATAAAGACTGTACTGCAGGCAGCGTCAAGAGAGAAAACCTGTTAAATTTTTAAAAATCTATACCATGGTATAGATTTTTAAGCTATAATAGAACTCACAGCGGGATTGAACAAAAACCGCACCTATTTTTTGTGGGAATTAAAGCTGCGAGGGATATAGTGAATGCCAATAAAGGAGCGCTGTCATGAAAATCGGTCAGGTTGTACGGGAATTCGGGATTCCCGTAAATAGCTTATACTTTTATATCAATAACGGACTTCTCGTTCCGCCAAAGAAAAATAATCAGTACATATTTGATGAGCGTACCATCGCGGATATTCAGTGGATACTGGAATTAAAGGAACTTGATTTTCCGCTCAAAACCATTCACCGTCTGCTTTCATTGAGACGTATCTCTAATCTTTGCACCGAAGCAGATATCAATGAACTGAAAAGTATCTACCGGGAGCAGGCGGAAACCCTGAAAGCAAAAGAAGCTAAACTCTCCCGGGCCCGTCGAATTCTTCAGGATAAACTGGCCGCACTGGAACAGCGGGAATTTTCACGGGCGGATTCCGGTGTGCCCCTTGTGATGCTGCCCCTCTTATGCTGTCCGCACTGTGGGGGCGAGCTGATGCTGGATCATGTTTCCATGAGCCAGAAATACGTCTTTCATGCCGATTTATCCTGTGCCTGCGGCTATGAAGCCGCTATTCGTAATGGCATCCTGGAAACGAAAAATAAGAACACATCGCTCTATGATAAACCGGATACGACTCAGGAGCTCTATCGGGATTTGCCGTCGAAGACATTGAGCCTCTTTGAACAGTCATACCACTGGATGGAAGAGAGAATTACAAGTGACGGCGGCTCGGAGCATGTGTGGCTTGAATCCTACGTCACAGCCTGGTTTTTCCTTCACAACCATTTACACCTGCTTCATAAAAACGACAGCCTGATTGTCGTAGATAAATTTCCGGAGACACTTCAGGCCTACAAAAAAGTGATCGAAGAACAGGGCGTACCGTGCCCAATTTTGTACATTGCTGACGCCAGCATGCAGCCTCCTGTGAAAAAGCACTGCATTGACCGCAGCATGGACTTTTTTGCATCAAACGAGCATAGCTTCTATCACGATAATTTCTATCTGGACCAGATGCACTCGTATTTGCGTTCGGACTGCCGGCTTTATGGCGTATATTTCTTCTTCCATAAGGCACCAAAATCAATGCACAAGTACCTTTCCATGTATCCGGGTGCTTCCGAGCATAATTTTAATATACACTGGTTTGAAGAGGCACTTGAACGACATTACAAGGTCGTGGAAATGGCTGACTGTGGATATTCCCTGGACTCCGGAGATAATTTGGGATTAGGATTTCATGTTCCTGGTGAAGAACTTCACTTGGAGGCGTATGAGGCGAAATTAAAGTAGTAATGCGCCTGGCGGCGCAAAAGTGGTTAGTGGCAAGTGGATAGTACAATCGTGCGAGTATTTTTCTTAGCTGATTCTTGATAAAAATTACAGTGGGCATTAAGAAATAAGCCTTCGGCAGAAAGGGACATCACCCACCGCTTTTCGGAAGGCCCGATAATATCGGGCCTTCCTGCGGTTCTCCTTGTATCATATGAATAAGGACTTTACCTCCTTTTGGGGATAAAGTGCTACACTGTAAAAGATGCTGTGGATTGGTTAATGTCCTCCTACCGATAAACGGTTTTATGGAGATTCCGACCACAGCTCTTTGCAGCGATGTTAATAAGTTAGATACCGCCAGACGGTTTATATAGAACAAGGATACATGGCAAAGAGTTTGTGGACTCAGCATCATATCTTTATCTTTGAGGAGGTCTTTTTATGATCTACGTTGGAATTGATGTATCTAAGAGCAAACACGACTGCTGCATCCTTGATTCTGAGCATAAGGACGACTACGAGGAATTCACGATCCCCAATACCCGGAATGGTTATGACCACCTGCTAAAGCGAATTTTTTCCTACAATCAATCGGTAAAAAATATAAAAGCAGGGCTGGAGGCCACCGGAGAGTATAGTGTGAACATCACCAGATTCCTGTTGAACAATGGCCTAGCAACCTGCGTTCTCAATCCTCTGCTGACGGATCAATACAGAAAGAGTCATAGCCTTCGCAAAACTAAAACCGATCGCATTGACGCACACTTCATTGCTTGCATACTTATGTCCGATTTAGACCTCAAGCCCTACGTACCCCAAGAATACCACAATAAAGTCTTGAAGTCACTAACCAGGACTCGCTTTGGATGGGTTCATGAACGGTCTCTAAAAAAGCAAACCCTTACCCGTATAATTGATACTAGCTTTTCTGAACTTCCACAGTACATAAACCTGGATTCTGCTACCGCTCACGCTCTCCTTAAGGAGTATCCCACTCCCGAGAAAATGGCGAACGCAAATTTGAAACACATGAAAGAAATTATCTACAAAACATCCAAAGGCAGGTTAAGTATGGATCTGGCTGAGCAGATTCGTAACGCTGCAAGGCATTCCGTAGGTCTGGGCAAAAGCGATATATCTACTGAAATTAATGTAGTGGAAACAATACACGATATTGAGGTAAAAAACGAACAAATTCAAAAAGTTGAGTCCAGAATTAAAAAACTGTTAGAGGAACGTAAAGAACCGTTACTTACAATCCCTGGGATTAGTATTGCTACAGGGTCCGCAATTTTAGGAGAAATTGGGGATTTCTCCAGATTTTCCTCCCCCGACAAGATACTGGCCTATGCCGGATTTGCGCCCTCTAAGAACCAGTCAGGCCGGCGGAGTGGAATAGGACCAAGTGCCCATATGGAGAAAAGAGGATCACGATATCTACGTCATGCTCTCTTCAATGCGGCAAGATTCGTCTGCCAAAATGAACCAGCTTACAAAGAATATTTGGCAAAGAAATTAAGCGAAGGAAAACATTTCTATATAGCAATCTCTCACGTAGTTAAAAAGTTAGTACGTCTAATCTATGCACTTCAAACGAGAGGAATCCCATACAAAACACCTGCTCAATTAATGCTTCAAAGGCAGATAAATACTGGCTCCGATTCACAGGATTTTGCACTTGACATATGATAGTTAGTCTCCTTTCGAAGCCGCAGAGCGGCTTGAAAGGAGGTCCTAGAGGAATTCCAAACCTTACGGTTTGGCTTAACTAAGGCGACGTCGAAGAGGGTCGCGATGGGGGCTAGTGCCCTGACTGAAGGTTTTGCTTGGATTTAACAGCGTTTCTATCGAACCAATTCCTGTTATATTACTGAACACCCACCGCAAGCGGTCCTCCCTCTTATTTTTTTATCAAAAAACAAGAGGGCAGCTACAGCTAATTTACATAAGCTGCAAAATTGCCTTTGCAATTTTGCGTCCTAAGGCGGACGTCGGGCTGCGGAAAGCGACCAGCGTAAAAAAGAGACCGTGAAAAATTTCTTCACGGTCTCTTTTTATTATTGTTTCGGTGGCTTTACGGGTGGGGGAGCCACTTTAGCTCCGCCGCTCTTACTGCTGCTGTTGCTCTTTGATGTTTTTGAATTGCCTGTATTAGTCTTGGAGTCGGTTGTGGTCTTCTGATCTTTCTTTTTATCGTCTTTCTTCTTATCGGTGGTCTTCTTAGCAGGTGCTGGATCTTCAACCCGTTCAGGTTCTTTGAACCCGGCCGGCTTCTTGAAGTCCTCAGCAGGCAGGTCGGCTACTGCATCCGCCATGAACGTGCGCCATAAGGTAGCAGGTTCGCCGCCGCCTGTCATGCCGCCAAGGGATTCGTTGTTGTCATCACCAATCCAGACAGCGCAGGAAAGGTTCGGCGTAAATCCTACGAACCAGGCATCTACGTAATCGCTCGTCGTACCGGTCTTGCCGGCGCATGGACGACTGATGCGGGCGCCGCGGCCGGTGCCGCGCGTCATAACATCTTTCATCATGGAAATCAGCATGTAGACGCTGCTTTCTTTTGCGACCTGAACCGGATTTACCTTATGCTCGTAAATCGTCTTGCCGTTGCGGTCAACGATTTTAATGATTGGAGTAGGCTTGTTGTACTTGCCCATATTAGCAATGGCACCATAGGCACCGGCCATTTCGAGCGGCGTTACGCCGTAGGTCAGACCGCCGAGGGCCATGGACCCGTTGGCATCCGTCTGAGGTCCATCTTCCACCAGCGTCGTAATGCCCATCTTCTTGGCAAGTTTAATGACATTTTCAAAGCCATATTTCTCAGCGACCTTGATGGCTGAAACGTTGTAGGAATAGGTGAGAGCCGTACGGTAAGTCACCTTGCCGCGGAAACGACGGTCAAAGTTCTGAGGATTCCAACTGCCCGGAATCGGGGAGTCATCCACGATGGAATTCGGCGTTGCGCCATGTTCCATCGCATTCAGATAAACAAACGGCTTAAAGGAAGAACCAGGCTGACGTTCTGCCATAACGGCACGGTTGAATTGGTCAGTGCCGCGGCCGCCAATCATGGCCTTGATATAACCCGTTTTCGGATCGACCGCTACAATTGCGGACTGCGGCTGCTTCAGCTTATTGCTGTCCGTGTAATACGTCGGTGTCAGTGCAGCTGCCTTTTCAGCGGCTTTCTGCATATCCGGATCCAGGGAAGTGTAGACCTTGAGGCCTTGTTTGTAAACGGCGTCAGGACCAAATTTATCAATCAAAATCTGGATGCAATAATTGATGAAATAACTCTTGGAGCCGGGATTTGTCGTCAGGCTCTTGTAAGTAAGTTTCTCTTCATAGGCTTTTTTGTGCTGTTCTGCACTAATAAAGCCATATTTTTCCATCTGGTCGAGAACCGTACTTTGTCTTTCCTTCGCTGCCTTAGGATTGGACAGCGGGTTATAGTAGTTCGGGCTCTTCGGAATACCGGCAAGCATAGCGCATTCAGCCAGATCCAGATCTTCGACGTGCTTGCCAAAATATGTATTCGCTGCAGTTTCTACACCATAAGCGCCCTGACCAAAATAAATCTGGTTCATGTACATTTCGAAGATTTCTTTCTTCGTGTACTTCTGTTCAATCTGAAGGGCAATGAACGCTTCATGAATCTTACGGGTCAGTGTCCGTTCCTGAGTCAGGAAGTAGTTTTTGGCCAGCTGCTGGGTAATCGTACTGCCGCCCTGCACTTCGCCGTAACGGATATACGTGTAAATGGCACGCCCGATTCCCTTAAAGTCGATACCGCCGTGATTATAGAAGCGGATATCTTCGGCTGCAAGGAATGCGTTCTGCAGGTTTTTCGGAACCTTGTCGATGGAAACAGGAATTCTGTCTTCCTCTGAATCCACCGTCGTCATCAGGTCACCGTTCGCATCAAAGAATTGAGACGAAGCCATGGGAACCATATCTTTGGAGAGAATCTTGGCAGTTGTGAATTTTGCCAGGGCAAAGAAAGCTGCTATGGACAAAAAGCCAACCAGAATCAGGGCAAGCACGGCAGAAAGAATCATCCCGCCAAGCTTTTTCCGTTTTCCCGACCCGTTGGGGCCAAAAGGCTTCTTCCAGCTCTTATTTCCTTTTAAAGTCATCGTGTCAGCTCCTATTACTGAAATATAAAGTGACGCTGTGAGGCAAAATAACATATACTATGACGTATTATATCACAAATTGAAGTGTGAACAAACAAAATCCGCGGAAATGCAGGATAGAAGGGGCTGTCCGCCTCATGATTGCAGCTCATATAAAAGTTCCTTCATCCACCTGGTGCGTTTCCGGCGGCGTATGTCAACGCAGGGGTGCTCGTCACTTTAGCACATATCGTTTTCTCAGGCCAAAGCGTGCAGCTAAGGCTGAAAACAGTCATATTTTATCAGGTTGCGGGAAAAAAGCAACTATTTGCGGAGAAAAATATGTCATAGCTTCCTTCATTATTGTTCTTTAACACTACCTTATATTAATTTCTTTCCATAATATATATAATAAATTCCGCCTTCCGCCGACCGCTGTCCTCAGCCCTCTCTCGGAAGCAAAAATCGCAGCACCCGCCCTCAGTGCGACAACAGGAATTAGTCCGATAGAAACGCTGTAAAATTCAAACCAAACCTCCAATTAGGTAGGACCTCCTTTCAAGCCGCTCTGCGGCTTCGAAAGGAGGAACCGCAGTCAGCACTGACGGTAGGAAGCGCTGACGAGTGCGGGGGAGGATAGTTTTTTCTTCTACGCCGCTTTGTGGGTGATGCCCCTTTCTGCCGAAGGCTTATTTCTTTCTTAAAAATCCGCCAGGAAAAATACTCACACGGGTGTACTAACCATCAACCACTAACCCTTTCCGCAGCAGCGGCCAGATGCAATATGCTAAAAGCGCTTTTTATAAAAGCACTGCAGCTTTAATCGCCTTTATCCTCCCCTTGCAGTTGACAAGGGACGCCCTTTAATCCTATAATCTAAAAGATACGGACTTTACTATCAATTTTGAGCTCGTCTCAAGCCAATAAAAGGAGTCGTGAAACATGGCTGAAAAGGAAACTATCTTAACCGAGGAAGGTCTGAAGAAGTTAGAGGATGAACTCGACTATCTTCGTTCCGAGAAAAGACAGCAGGTTGCTGAACGTTTGAAAGTCGCTATTTCTTACGGTGATATCAGCGAAAACTCTGAGTATGACGATGCAAAGAATGAGCAGGCTTTCGTAGAAGGTCGTATTCTGACGCTCGAAAATATGATCCGTAATGCCAAAGTCATTAAGGATACGGATGCCAATAAGGACATTGTTTCTTTGGGCAACAAAGTAAAAATTCAGGATATGGAAACCGGCGACGAAGATGAATATGAAGTCGTAGGTACGACGGAAGCTGATCCGATGGCTGATATTCCTCGTATTTCCAATGAATCTCCTGTGGGAAAGGCAATTCTGGGGAAGAAAGTTGGCTCTGTCTGCGTAGTCAGAACTCCGTCTGGCGAACTGAATTACAAGATTGTAAGTATCAGTAAGGCATCTAGTGCCACCAAAAAGAAAGCAGCCAAGGAGTGACGGGGATGACGGAAGAGAATAAGAAGAACGCAGCAGGCGCAGAAAAAATTAACGAACAAATGGCTGTCCGTATGGACAAGATGCATAAGCTGGAAGAAATGGGTATCCTGCCTTTCGGCCATGCTTTTAAATGGACCCATCATAATAAGGAAGTCCACGACAACGTCGATACCATGGAAGCTGACGGTACGGTAGTACGTGTAGCCGGACGTGTCATGGCAATCCGTGGTCACGGGAAGACCGCATTCATGGATTTACTGGACAAAACCGGTAAGATTCAGCTCTATGTCCGCAAGGATGAACTGGGCGAAGAAAACTACAAAGTAATCAAACTGATGGACATCGGCGACATCATTGGCGTGGAAGGAACCGTTTTTAAGACCCATATGGGCGAACCGTCCATTCGTGTTCAGAAACTTGAATTCCTCTCCAAGGCCCTGAAGCCCCTGCCTGAAAAGTGGCATGGCCTGAAAGACAAAGAAATCCGTTATCGTCAGCGTTATGTTGACCTGATTGTCAATCCGGAAGTACGTGACGTATTCGTAAAACGTACCCAGATTATCAAGAGCATTCGCCAGATTCTGGACGATGAAGGTTTCCTGGAAGTGGAAACGCCGGTACTGAATACGATTTCCGGCGGTGCTACGGCTCGTCCTTTCGTAACGCATCACAATGCGCTGGACATTGATTTGTACCTCCGTATTGCTACGGAACTGAACCTGAAGCGCCTGATTGTCGGTGGTTTAGAAAGAGTCTATGAACTGGGCCGTGTCTTCCGCAATGAAGGCATGGATATCAAACATAACCCAGAATTCACATCCCTTGAACTGTACGAAGCCTATGGTGATATGAATTCTGTGATGGATATCACGGAAAAAATCGTATCTCAGACGGCACAAAAGGTACTGGGCACGATGAAGATTACTTACGAAGGACAGGAAATCGACTTGACGCCGCCCTGGCCTCGTATGAGCATGATTGAAGCCGTAAAGAAATATTCCGGTAAGGACTTTACGGGCGTCAAAGATGTAGAAACAGCTCGTAAGATGGCTGATGAAGCCGGTGTAGAATACAAGCCTACTTTTGGGTATGGCAAGATTCTGGAAGCTTTCTTTGATAAATTTGTCGAAGCAAACCTCGTACAGCCGATTTTCATCACGGGCCATCCGAAAGAAATTTCCCCGCTCGCAAAGAGCAGCCTTGCTGACCCGGATATTACGGATCGTTTTGAAGGCTTCATCTTCGGCCGCGAAATCTGCAATGGTTTTACCGAACTGAACGACCCGATTGACCAGCGTCAGCGTTTTGAAAAGCAGGTAGAAGAACGGAATGCCGGCGATGAAGAAGCAGGCATGATGGACGAAGACTTTATTAATGCTCTGATGCATGGTCTGCCTCCTACAGGCGGTCTGGGTATCGGCATCGACCGTCTCGTTATGTTCCTGACCAATACTTCTTCCATCAGAGACGTATTGCTGTTCCCGACGATGAAGCCGCTTGATGAACCGGCCGGCAATAAGAATGCCGCTCCGGCAGCCGCAGCTCCCGCCGCACAGACCGCTCCTGCTGTAGAAGAGAAAATCGACTTTACGGGCGTTACTGTAGAACCGCTCTTTAAAGAAGACGTGGACTTCGATACATTCAGCAAGTCTGATTTCCGCGCTGTCAAAGTCAAGGATTGCTTTGCTGTACCTAAATCCAAGAAACTTCTCCAGTTCACGCTGGATGACGGTACCGGTACGGATCGTACCATCCTGAGTGGTATCAAAGCGTACTATAATCCGGAAGACCTTATCGGCAAGACCCTCATCGCCATTACGAATCTGCCTCCGAAGGCAATGATGGGTGTGGAATCCAACGGTATGCTGCTGAGCGCTGTATATGAACAAAACGGCGAAAGAAAGCTCCGTCTCCTCATTGTGGATAACCACATTCCTGCCGGCGCAAAGTTACATTAATTAAAAAGAAGCTGTGAAAATGAGTAATCGTTTTCACAGCTTCTTTTTCGGGTTGACGCAGAAACAAAAATAGCTGCACCAGCCCTCAGCCCTCTTGTTTTCCTTCGGAAAATAAGAGGGCTGACCGCTTGCGGTGGGTATTTAGTCAGATAACAGGAATTGGTCCAATAGAAACGCTGTTAAATCCACACTAATACCCCATTCGAGGTAATAGAGACCCTCTTCGACGTCGCAGTGCGACATTGAAGAGGGGGAACCGCAGGAATGCCCGGTGTTACCGGGCATTCTGGAAAGCGGTGGGTGATGACCCTTAAATTTCTTTTAAACATTTGTATAAGTTAGTAGAAACCAAAATATAGTACATCTACAGTTTAGGTAAGCTGCTCTTTTTTATTCCATTCAGGCAATGCGAAGCATTGGCTACATGTAGTCTTCTTTCGCGACGCGCAGCGGCGTCGAAAAAAAAAAGGGCGGACCGCTTGCGTTGGATGCTGACCCTCTCAGCTGAAGGCTAATTTCTTACTGCCCGCTCTAACTTTTCTCAAGAATCCGTCAAGAAAAATACTCGCACGGGTGTACTAACAACTAGACATTAGCCCCTATCCACTCCTTTTATCTCTCACCATCCAAAAACGAGGCTGGGAAAATGATTTCCCAGCCTCGTTTTAATCTTGCAGGAGTAACAAAACTATCACACTTTGCCGCCTCTGGCGGCCACAGCGTTACAGCTTTCTTTTTGCACGAAGCGCCACAGCTTTTACTCTTCCGCCGCTTCCGGCGTAAACGGTAATTCTTTCTTCAAATCGGTAGCCGTCATCGTGCAGACGCAGGAATCGGACCAGACGTTTTCACACGTTTCAATCATATCAATAATGGTGTAGATCGGCAGAATAACACCCATGATACTGATGGAACCCCCGACGGAAGACATGAGAGACAGCGTAAGGAAATAGCAGCCCATTGGAACACCGGCATTGCCAATGGCAGCAAAGACGGCTACAAACAGCCAGGCAATCATGGAACCGAAGGTCAACTCAATCCCGCTGTTTTGCATGAGGAAAAGCGACGTAACAAGAATAAAAGCGGCACATCCATTCATGTTGATAGTCGTACAGATGGGGAGTACAAAGCGGGAAACCGCAGGGTTGATGCGCATGTTCTGTTCAGCCGATGCAAGCGTGACAGGAAGTGTAGCTGCCGAACTCTTGGTAAAGAGTGCCACGGCGAGAGCCGGAGACATGCGGCGGAATACCCTGAGCGGGTTGATGCCGCGGGCCAGCAGGAAAAGCGGCAGCACAATGAAGAACTGAATCAAGTTGCCGCCAATGATGACGAGTGTATACTTACCAAGAGCACCTACAATGACACCTGCTTCAATTTGGGCGGAAAGCTGGGCGGCAAAGGCAAGGATGCCGACCGGAAGCACCCAGAGAAGAGCACGAATCAGCGTGAATAAAACTTCCTGGGCGCCATAAATCCCTTTGAGCAGCGTGTCGCGGTTTTCCGAGGGCGGCATGAAAGCAAAGGCAAGACCTACAGCTGCTGCGATAAAAAGCACGGAAAGTACGTTGCCCGTGAGGAATGGCTGCAGGATATTATTGGGGATGACGGAAAGAAAATGGTCATAGTAACTCATCTTTCCGAGATTCTGCGGCACTTTGGAAGCACCGGCACCGATGATGTCAGCAGGCAGATTGCCCGGCGCGATATAAAGATACAGCGCAAGACCGATGGCAGCGGCGCAGATCGTTGTTAAAAGTGTATAAACAAGTGCATGGGCAAAAATCTTTTTGGTTTCCTGTTTGGCACCGAGTACGGAAAGCGTCGTAATGACAGCGAGTGCAATCGTCGGCACGGCTACAAACTGGAAAAGACGGGTAAATACCGTTGCGATAAAATTAAAAACTTGTTGGAGCGCGGGAATGTTCATCCATCCCAGGACGGCACCGAGAATGAGTGCACCGATCCAGAGCAGGAATTGTCGTCCCTGCCGCAGCGGATTGTTTTCCCGCATAATACTTTTTGCGGTCGCTTTTACATCATTGTTTTGGTTACTCATTTTTTTCTCCCCTTGTGTTGTTAGAGTATATTGCCCATGCTACCATAGTATTATGGCAAAGGCAAGGACAAAATTGTAGAAATAACAGATATTTCTTACGTACGTCAAATTGCCCACTTTATTGAATAAAATTACGGCTTTCCTTTGTGCCTTTCTCATTTTAGTGTGTTATAATCGATACATATAGACAAATAAGGCAGGGAAAAGAAATGAAAGTTGCTTTTCAAAAGAAAATAGCATTGCTTGCGGGATGCATACTGACAGCCTGCACACTGAGTGCATCACCTGTATTCGCCATGGCCGATAACGTCGAAATCCAAATGGAATATCTGCAGCATCGTGCCTTTGATGACCGTCACATTGATGATGTCAATATCCATGTGTTCCAGAAAGCGCATGAAAAAGGAAGCTTCTCTTTTCATCGCGGCTTTACCATTACACGGGGCCACGGTTTTACGACAGAAGACGGCATCTACCGCAAAAGTAACGCCTGGGGCATCGGACCGGCCTTCATGGTGCGCTATGAACGTCCGGTGCATGGCAAACTGACCTGGGATCTGGAAGGCAGCGGATCTTTCCTGATTTACAGTAAATCGTTCCCGGCCCAGGGACGTCCTTACGGTTTTATGTGGCGTATCGGGCCGCGTCTCAACTATCACTATACAAAAGATAATTCAGTCAGCCTGGGTTATATCTTCAGCCACAGCTCCAATGGTATGAGTACCGATAACCCTGGACATAACTCGGTTGGGTTCTCTCTTGGCCTTGATCATCATTTCTAATAAGTGGGGAGGGTGAGTCGTGAATTCCCTTTCGATTGTAAGAAAAAGTATCGTAGATTTCGATGTAGACTGCATCGTCAATGCGGCCAATGAGCATTTGAAGGCAGGAAGCGGCGTCTGCGGTGTTATTTTTGCGGCGGCAGGATACGCTGAAATGCAGACCGCCTGCGATGCTATCGGACATTGCTCGACCGGTGCTGCTGTGATTACGCCGGGTTTCCACTTGAAAGCCCGTTATGTGATTCATACGCCGGGACCGGTATGGCAGGGTGGCCGCACTCATGAAAAAGAATTACTGTACCTTTGCTATCAGTCGTCGTTGGATCTTGCCGTGGAGCATCAGGTGCATACCATTGCGTTCCCACTGATTTCGGCAGGTGTGTTTGGCATGCCGGAAACAATTGCCTGGGAGACAGCCTTAAAAAGCTGCCATGATTACTTGGAAGATCATCCGGAGGCGGATTTGAAGATTACCTTTGCCGTCCTTGATCCTCAGATTGAAGCTACAGGAAACAAAATATTGAAGGCAATATGTGAATAATAGCAATCAAAAAGGCTGTGAAAATGAGTCATCATTTTCACAGTCTTTTTTATCGCTGATGGCACAGATTTGCAACGAATAAACAAAATAGAAGCACCAGCCCTCTTGTTCGCGCTGACGCGCGAATAAGAGAGAAAACAAGAGATGAAATTTGGAAATCTAGGGAGGGGGAACCGCTTGCGGTGGGTGTTCAGTATGACAACAGAAATTGGTCCGATAGCACACCTATTAAGAATCCGCTAAGAAAAATGCTCGCACGGGTGCACTAACCGATAACCACTCCACTAGCCACTCCTCTCTGCCGAAGGCGGCCACAGCTTATCCTATTCTTTACATGGGAAATGGAGTATAATATTAAAAATATACACTTTTTTATTCCCCAATTAAAATTAACCTTTCCTGCAAGGAGTTGTGCCCCATGGATCAAAATCAAGAATCTAATCATAGTTCAAAGGCTCTCGCGGCCTTGAAACCAGCCTTTGTGAAAACACTCCCCATAACGACCGGATTTATGTTTATTGCGATTGCCTATGGTTTTTATATGCAGCGCATGGGATTTTCCTTCTGGTATCCTACGCTGATGGCCATGACGATATTCGGAGGTTCCCTGGAGTTCGTCACCGTTCAGATGCTGCTTTCGCCTTTTGCACCGATTCAATCCTTTTTGATGGCACTGATGATTCAGGCACGCCACCTGTTTTACGGCATTGCCATGCTGGACCGTTATAAAAATACAGGGTGGAAGAAATTCTTCCTCATATTCTATATGTGCGATGAGACATTTTCCCTGATTTATACGACACCTGTCCCGGAAGGCATCGATAAAAACTGGTACATGCTGTGGATTTCTTTTTTGGACTACGCTTCCTGGGTGCTCAGTGCGGCCCTCGGAGGCATTTTCGGGTCCTTGCTTTCCTTTGAAACTAAGGGCATCGATTTTGCCATGACATCCATGTTTGTCGTGATTTTCCTGGAGCAGTTTCTTAACGATACGCAGCACCTTACGGCCTATATTGGATTTGCTGCTGCTATCGTATGCCTGATGCTGTTTGGCCCCAATTCTTTCATCATTCCGACCATGCTTGGCATACTCGCCATGGTCACTCTCTTTAGAAAACAAATTGAACGGGCAGGGGGCATGACAAAATGACATTAGCTGAGCAAATCATAACAATAGGCGTCTGCGTGGCGGCTACGATGCTCACGCGCTTTCTGCCGTTTCTTGTATTTTCTTCCAAAAGACCAACACCGGCTTATGTCCAGTATCTTGGCAAAGCACTGCCTTCCGCTATTTTTGCAATGCTTGTCGTATACTGTTTGAGAAATGTGCAGTTCCTTTCCGGGAGTCACGGTATTCCGGAACTTATCGGAATCATCGTGACCGTAGCGATTCACTTATGGAAGAGGAACATGCTCATTTCCATATTTGCCGGCACGGTTGTGTACATGTTAATCGTAAGATAAGATTAAGGATTGAGAAACAATGAGCTACTATTGTTTCTCAGTCCTTTTTTCGCCTTTCGCAGTTCGCTGTCCACTCTATAGGAGACGAAAATAAAAGCACCAGCCCTCTTGCGGTGGGTATTCAGTCAGATAACAAGAATTGGCCCGATTGAAACGCTGTAAAATCCACACCAACACCTCAATCGGAGTAGTAGAGACCCTCTTCGACGTCGCCTTAGTTAAGCCAAACCGTAAGGTTTGGAATTCCTCTAGAACCTCCTTTCAAGCCGCTCTGCGGCTTCGAAAGGAGAACCGCAGTCAGCGCTGGCGATAGTAAGCGCTGACTGCGGTGGAGGATAGCTTCTTTTTCGTCCGCTCGGAAGGAGGATGGACCACGAAGTGGGGGGAGAAAAGTAAGTTAGGAGAACCGCAGGAAGGCCCGATGTTATCGGGCCTTCCGGAAAGCGGTGGGGGGATGACCCTTTCTGCCGAAGGCTTATCACTTACTGCCCGCATCTTTCTTCCTTCGAATCCGCCAAACAAACTGCCCGCACGATTGTACTATCCACTATCCACTACCCACTTTTTTCTTTTCCTTCTTTCGTTGTCCTTCCAACGGAATTTACTGCTCATTACCCATATAATAAAGCCAAGAGATGGACAGGAGGCGAAACACATGAGAGAAAAATCCGGAAAAGTATTTTCCCTGATACAACAAAATCAGCCGATTGCAGGATGTACCGTATCGGAAACGCTGTTTGACGGAAAGGCCACTCTTTTTTCCCTGGGAAGCGGCACTAACATTAGTGCAGAAAAGTTGGAACAAGCGCGATTTATTTACGTATTATCAGGGAAACTGACTGTGTGGATTCCCGAAGAAGAGCGGTGGCATCTTGATGCAGGAAGCTGCCTTATTGTCGAACCATCCTGCCTCGTCGGCATGATTGCCGAATCGGATGTCATTTATCTGGAAGTAACCGGAAAGGAGCTGGAACATATGAAACTGGATGCAGGTAAAGTCATGAAACTTGGAGATTTGGTACCTTATGGAGAAGGCAAAATCGTCAGCCGCGATGTCATTGATGATCCGAACATAAAACTGGCCCTGATGAGTTTTGACGCTGGTACCGGATTAGCAGAACACGCCGCACCGGGTGAAGCCCTGATTTTTGCACTGGATGGAGAAGGCGTCATCGGATACGAAGGAAAAGAACACACCATCCACGCCGGTGAGAACTTTAAATTTGATAAGCTCGGCAAGCATTACGTGCGCGCTGACAAACGCTTTAAAATGGCACTTCTCCTGACCCTTTAGGGTTCTGCCTCATCAGGCGACACGCGGCCAGCGGCCTGCAACCTGCGAAAAAAGGGGCTGTCGCAAGTGACCGATTTTTAATCCCTGAAATAACTTGCTAAAGACCCCAAATTGCCTTACTTTTTAGTTGAATATGTTTTGAGATGAAAAAAGGGCGCACGAAATTAAGCAACTCTAAGTTGCTTTTTTTCGTGCGCTCTTTTTGTATCTTTTAGGCCTCTTTTTTCAGCGGATATAAGTGCAAATCCTCTTTGCCGTCTTGAACTTTGTGATGGACCTTCAGGACATTCCGTGCCATGGCACATATTCCCACTGTTACCAGGGCATTTCCTTTGCCTCGGGTTTCTAGTCTTCTGACGTTTAATGAATCCTTGAGATCCGCAAAGGCTCCTTCTGCCTGTATACTGCGGTTCATCCTCAGTTCCTTACCATATTCGGAAGTAATGTTCTTCAGGGATTCTGCCCTCAATGCAGCAAAATTCTTCGAGACCACTAATTTCTTGTTTCTTTTCTCCATGGGTGTCCTGCAATTGTTCCCATGGATGCACTGTTCCTTGTAGGGACAACCGCTGCAGTCCTTACATTCGTAATATGTTTTCTCTGACACATATCCTGACCGGTTCTTTACCTGGGTTACTTTACTGACTTTCAGCAGTCTCCTACCTTTACAGATATACATGTCTTGATCAGGCAAATATGTCATGTTTTCTGCTTTGCCGATGTCGTTCTTATACTTTTTCCTCTTGCTTCTTTCATAATTGTTAGGCTTGATATATGAAGTATACTGATTCTTCTTCAGCCAGACCAAGTTCTCTTCGCTTTCATAGCCTGCATCGGCTACAATGTTTGCAAATTTCTGACCGAAGTGGGCTTCAAATCCTTCAAGAAAAGGAATGAGTGTCCGCATATCTGTTGGATGTGCACTCACATCTGCAAACAAGGTAAAACCGGAATTGTTGGCATATTGGACATTGTATCCCGGCTTTAAGGCGCCATTAAGCATGGCGTCTTCTTTCATCCTCATAAAGGTAGCATCCGGGTCTGTTTTGGCAAAGCTGTTCCGTTCCCCACAGATGTGAAGCTGCTTCGTATACACCTTAAGCCGTTTGAGATAGTTAGCTAAAATCTCATAGTACTTCTGTAGAATGGTCTTTCTTTTCCCACATCCGTGAACAAACTCGATCCCTTCAGCCCGCTTTATGACAAGCAGTTTTTTTAGGAGCTTCTTTAAATGACGGATGTGGAAAGTGTTTCCGTAACAGACCTTGATTCCGAAACGTTCCTCGATTTCGGGAACCAGTTGCTCCAGTTTCTCTATGAGTTTGTTCTGGCTGCCTAAGACTCTGTTTTTCCAAACAAATTTGTATTTGTTTGCCACAGATTCAATTTTTGTCCCATCGATGAACAGGCTATCCAGCGTGATGAAACCGCGAGCCAGCAGCCATTTATCCATCTGAATCATGAGCTCCTTGATACATGGTTTTAGATGGAGGGAACAAAATCTTGCAATGGTTGCATTATCCGGAGCTTTTTTCCCATCTAAGAGGAACATGAAATGAGTGTCTCTTTTACAGGATTGCTCTATCTTACGCGAACCACGAATTCCTTCCATACATGCATAAATGACGATCTCCAGCAGCTGAATTGGTGACGTTAATTTATTCTCGACATGAGAATACGTGTCATACAATGCCTTTACATCCATCCCTTCTACCATGGCACGCACCAAGCGAACAGGATCGTCATTAGGGATTTGTACTTCAAAATTTAGAGGAAGAAAAAGTTGATAAGAACTGCCAATTTTTGTATAATCCTTTTGTGTAGGTTTGTTTTTTGGCATATTTAAATTCTACACCAAGGCGCGGTCTCATTCAATGAGGCCGCGCCTTGCTTTTACCTTGTTTTTGATAAAAAAGGGGCCGTCGCAAAATGCGACAGCCCCTTTTTTATAATTACATCAAGCAAGCAGTTTGGAGAGGGTTATACTGCTAAAATGATTAATATTAATGGTTCAGTAATTAATGATTGACCAATCCCAATCGATCAATCATTTCCATATCTTCCTTAATCGTAGTTCCGCTCGTCGTGAGCATGTTGCCTGTAATGGAGGCAGATGCACCATGGAGGAAAGCGGTTTCTCCATTTTGAGGAAGAAGCTTGCGGCCGGCGGCAAGGCGGATATTGGCTTCCGGGTTGATGAACCGGAAGATACAAATCGTACGCAGAATATCTTCAGCCGGCAGAGGCGGACGATTTTCCAATTTTGTACCCGGAATGGCCATGAGGGCATTGATAGGAATCGATTCGATACCGAGTTCCTGCAGGGTGAAAGCCATGTCAATACGATCCTGCCAGGTTTCTCCCATACCGATGATACCGCCGGAGCATACGCAGAAGCCTTCTTTTTGTGCGGCTTTGATCGTGCGGATGCGGTCATCAAAGGTATGAGTCGTGCAAATGTGCGGGAAGAAGCGGCGAGACGTCTCGATATTATGATGGTAGCTCGTGACGCCGGCGGCATAAAGCCGATGAAGCTGTTCCTGTGTCAGGATACCGTGAGAAGCACATAGACCAATCTTCAGTTCCTTCTTCATGGTTCTGTAAATGTGAAGGGCTTTTTCAAAATCTTCTCCTGTGAGGGCGCGGCCGCTCGTAACCATGGCAAAGCGATTGGCACCGGCTTCCTGGTCGGCACGGGCTGTTTCTATAACGGTCTTTTCATCAAGCAGACCATATTCTTCACAATTGGTGTGATGGCAGGCAGCCTGGGCGCAATATTTGCAGTCCTCGCCGCAGCGGCCGCTCCGGGCATTGATGATGGTGCAGAAGTCAACATGGTTGCCGCAAAAATGGCGCTGCAGCTCACCGGCACCCTCCTGCAGTTCAGGCAGCGGAAGCGTCAGCATCTCCTGCACAAAAGGATCCTCTTTTTTCAAACGATATCCATCGCAAATGCGTTTCGTCATTTCAGAAATCATACTCACGATTGTTATCTCTCCTTCTTAATTAAGTATACAAAAGAAATTATAAGGAGAAATCCCCACATCGTCAACGAATAAAATCAGATGGTTAACAATAAGAAAAATAAAAAGAAGCTATCCTCCATCGCAACCGTCAGCCCTGACTAGCGCGGCCTTCCAATTAATGGTGGATTATGATCCTCTCTGCCGAAGGGCTGTCACTTACTGCCGCTTCTTTCTTCTTCAAGAATCCGCCAAAGTGAATTGTCCCCCGTGTCAAGGACAGCACAGTACTAATTCCACTAGATTGTGCACAAACATGCTTTTTTAAAAGGTGGCTGTTTTTTGTTTCTCCTTTTTGGTGGCTACCAATTCTTCTGGTGATCTAAGTATCTTTGGCACAGCCGGTGGATTTGGAATCGCGAGCGGATATTTACCGGTCGTGACGAACTGGTAGTATTCAGATGGAGCCAATTTTGCTAAATTCCATTGGTATCTCCTGTTGTTGTAATAATCCATGTAATCGTCTATGGCAGCTTTGAGTTCCTCAAAAGTGTGGCAGACAGTGAGATCTACTTCATCTTTCATATGCCCGAAAAAACTCTCCTGCGGTGCATTGTCCCAGCAGTTAGCTCTTCTGGACATCGACCTGTGCAGCCCTATGTCTTCCAATAAATCAATGTATTTAATGGCAATGTACTGAGATCCCTGGTCGCTGTGAAGAATGGTTTCCTTGTGGAGAGTACCTCCATAATCCCGGATCAGGTAATCAATCATCTCCAGAACCGTATCTACTTCCATCCCTCTGCCGACGCTGTGGGCCAGAATTTCATTTGTGTAAGCATCTTTCACTGTGGAAAGATAGGCCTTGTTCTGTTCATATCTTCCATAGAAAAGGTAAGTAATATCGGTTAAAAGAACCATTCGAGGGCCGAATTCCTTGAATCGTCGTTCCAATTCATTGTCCGCGTAATTGCCTGTTTTGAGTGCTTTCATCGCTCTGCGGTGAGGATTGGCTTTGCGGATGGAACATCTAAGACCGAACTTGTTCATCAGCCTGTGAATCTTTTTGAGGTTCATAATCAATGGAGGATCCCAGTGAATCATCACCATGTGAATTTCCTTGGCGCCCACACCTTTTCTTCGGGTCTCATGAGCGCCCTGGAAATAAGCTTTAACAATCTGTGCAAAATCGGCCTTGTCACGTGTTTCCCGTTCAGCCCTCACAGGAGCGGCTTTGAGCCACGCATAGTATCCTGAACGGGAAACACCGGCTACTCTGCATAATTCTGAGACAGACATATCTATCTTATGCTGCTGTAGAGTAGCTTCAATGAGTTCATATTGGTATGAAGGAAATCCCATAAGAAAAGCTCTCACTTTCTTTTTCTGGCAAGTGACAGACTTTTTTTTATGAACTCAATCTCTGCTCGAAGAAAAGCGACTTCCTGTTTCAGACGAGCAATTTCGTCTGAGGAAGATCCAGCGGGCAATTTCAAAGAGGATGTCTCTTTATTGAGATTATGAGGCCCTTCATGAAGATTTCCGGTAGTTGTCAGCTGAGAGATTGTATTTTTCCTAATGCTGTTAATGCGGCCATTCCCAAGGATGGCAGGATCATATCCGAGCTCGCGGACGGCCTCGACAGCGGATCTCCCGGAATTGTACAGCTGCATGAAAGCCTTCTTGAATGCAGCAGTGAAGAAGATTTGTCTGCTGTTAACTTGGAAAGTATAAGGATTTTTCCTTAGCAGTTCGATTTCCTCTTCGGTGAAGTACTTACGTTTCATTGGACAGGTCTCCTTTCATGACAATACTATCAAATTAGTCAATGAAAATTCCATAAAAAGTTATTGAACTGTCCAAAAAGGAGGGTTTCCAGTAAAACAGTTGTCTAAAATCCGGGGTTTTCTAGTTTTGCCCTGTCCACACTTCGGGGT
Source organism: Acidaminococcus sp. (assembly GCA_022482815.1). NCBI lineage: Bacteria > Bacillati > Bacillota > Negativicutes > Acidaminococcales > Acidaminococcaceae > Acidaminococcus > Acidaminococcus sp. The sequence continues at coordinate 2,347,171 of JAKVOM010000001.1, read as the reverse complement.
ACATTTTAAAGGGAGCGGTTAGCACGGGTGTACTAATCACTAGCCACTATCCACTTACCACTCCTATGCGACCGAAGGACGCAGAGCCGCTTGCGATGGAGGATAGAAATCTTTAAACCACACCTGTAAAATTCAAACCAAAACGCAATTTAGCACACTAGTGGCCCTTTCTGCCACTCTGCCGAAGGCTAATTTCTTACTGTCCGCTCTAACCTTTTCTCAAGAATCCGTCAAGAAAAATACCCGCACGGGTGTACTAACCACTAGACACTAGCCCCTATCCACTCCTTTTATCTCTCACTATCCAAAAACGAGGCTGGGAAAATGATTTCCCAGCCTCGTTTTAATCTAGCAGTAGTAACTAAACTATTACACCCCGCCGCCTGTGGCAGCCAAGGCGCCATCGCTTTATGACTTACCCTCAATCCACGCCTTTACATTCTCATTCTTCATAACGAGCTTCATCACGATGCACCCAATCACCGTTACAGCCGCAAACTCGCCGAGCCCTACATAAATCATGGCAAGCAGCGGACTGATTTCCGGCGGCAGGGCGGAAAGAAGCGTCAGCTCCGCACCAATGATAACCCCGTTTGCCAGCACTGGCATCAGCGATGCTGTAAGAAGATTCGGGCAGAAACGCATCAAATAAAGTCCGACTGCTGTCGCGGCCGTGCCAATAATCATATCCGGCAGTCCGAATGGACTTCCGATGTTCGCCAGAAAACATCCGGCCACGAGACCCGGAATGACGCGCTTATCATAAAAGGCAAGGAGCGTCATGCATTCTGAAATCCTTACCTGAACCGGACCGTAGCTGATAGGGGCCAGCCCGATAGTCATGACAGCATACACCGCGGCAATCATTGCGTTTTTGAGTAAAATCTGGTTCTGTTTCACCGGGATTCTCCCAAAACTTTTGCTTTCAGTTCTTTATAGCGGCGGGAATAGTATGGCCCCAGCTGCGATTCGCGGTGGTCATAACCATAAGCCCGCTTTGAAATGGCAATGATAGGCGGTGCCTGGATGCGCTTAGCAACGGAAAGGCCGCTGAAGAGATTCCACCAGCGTTCCAGGTCTTTGATAAAGGCCTCGGCCGTCGGGAAAAGTTTATCGACGATGCCCTTTTCGCAGCCGATGTGCTCTTCCAGTGTGTGATCCAGATACCACGTGAGATATTCTTCCGGCGCGTTTTTAAACCAGCTTTCAATAAACGCACGGAACAGGTAGTCATGATAAGGATAGATAATCGGGTCGCCGCCGGTGCCTACCGTCTGTGCTGCCGAAAGTTCAGCACTTGGTTTGATCTTAAAAATCGCGTCGGGAATGACTTCCCGCTTATAAACATGTTCGTTGAGATAACGTCCGAGCGCATAGACCTGATGCTTCCAAAGATCCCCAATCAGGGCAAAGACACCGGCAATATCGCCGTAGAACGTCGCATAGCCGACCGTAGTTTCCGATTTGTTGGAATTGCAGGAAAAAGCACCGCCCCAGACTGACGACAGACCGGCGATAATCCGGGCGCCGCGGTCACGGGCCTGGATATTTTCCAGTGCAGCCGGCTTAACCTTTACGTACTCATCTTTTCCCGTCGTATAGTTATGGATTGGCGTCGTATTGAACTGTTCTACCGTGTGGTCAACAAAATCCTGAATCGGGAGCACGGCGTAATTCGTGCCGAGGGCTTTTGCCATGGAGCAGGCAAGGCTCTTCGTTAGATCCGAATTATAACGGCTCGGAATATTGAGCAGAAGCACATTTTCCGGGCCAAGGATGTGGACGTAGAAAGCTGCCGTGACGGCGGAGTCAATACCGCCGGAAAGACCGATGGTCATCTTCTTGATGCCGAGCTGTTTCAGGAACTCCCGGGCCCCGTAATTCAGGGATTTGTAGATTTCTTCGACTTCTGATGCCAGCCCGTGGGTTGTTGCATCCGTCGTGACAGTCCCCGTTTCTGTATCATAATAGGCAGTCAGGAACGCTTCTTCAAAGGTTGGCGCATCGGCAAGGAGCGTGCCGTCCTTATCGTGGATACAGCTGCACCCGTCAAAGGTAAAGATATTTTTGCCGTTATTCTGGATACCGATGCAGTTGCAGTAGAGCAGGGGCAGTCCGCATTCTTTGGCCTGTGCAGAAAAGACTTCATTGCGTTTTCTGTTTTTCTGCAGGGTAAAAGGAGAGCAGGAAATATTGCAGAGTACCTGCGCTCCGTTTTGTCTTAAAATTTGCGGTACATTAAAGAAGTAGTTTTCCGTCCAGCCATCTTCGCAGATAAAAACGCCGAGACGAATTGCTTTTCCGCGCACGTTTACCGTAACAGGGCGAATCAGGTCGGAAATGCCGTTTTCGTCTTCCAGTTCCGGCACCAGCTTCGCCAGGCTGTGGAAGTAACGGTCATCATCAAACTCGCGATAGTCCGGCAGGGATGTTTTGCAGATAAACGGGTAGGGCAGGCCGCCTTTCAAAAGTTTCCTGTCCTGCGCGATAAAAGCCGCGTTATAGCGGCGCATGCGGCCGTCTTCATTGACTTTGTCCCGATCGAGACCGACATTCCCGAAGATGACCGTTATGCCGTCAGTGGCTTCAATGATTTCTTTGCCATAGGCCTCACAATCTTTAAGGTAAGCTTTTTGTTCCCACAGGTCTCCCAGCAAGTAGCCCGGGACCATCATTTCGGGAAGAAGGAGAATATCAACATGCTGCTCTTTGGCCTTTTGGATAAAAGCCAGTGCAGTTTTGGCATTTGCCTCCGGATTACCGGGGCGAATCTGTGCCTGTCCAAGTGCAAATTTTATTTTCAACGCAGCGTCACTCCCGTCTGTAAAAGAATTCAATCATGAAGTGAAATTCGTAGCTTTATAGTTTACTATTATATCAGAAGGAAAGAGCGAATAAAAGTTGATAGAAATGGGCGTTTGTCAAAGTGCAATGGTTACGGAAAGTGGAATAGGCTATTCAATAAAAAATTTTTTGCAATAAAAATGTGACAAGACAGCAAATAACGGGCCTATTTCCACAAAGATTCGCATTATGAGCTATTATTCGATGTTTTTTTAAATAATTCTAACTAAATTTCGTCATAAGGCTTTTTTATAGCTAAGAATCGCTTATAATGGCTTGTTTTCAAGGGTTTCACTGTTTTAGCAGTCTCTGCTTTTGCTTGCTAAACGATTTCTTGTGTGCTATGATACCTTTGCGAAAGCAGAAAGTAGAGGGGTACTATGTTATACGTCAGTACAAGAGGAAAAACTGAGATGGTAAGTTCGGCCCATGCGATTTCGAGTGGGCTGGCATCCGATGGCGGTTTGTTCGTTCCACGGGATTTTCCACCGGTGACGCGTGCTGAAATCGATGCAATGTGCGACGTCTCCTATGAAGACAGAGCAGTAAGTGTTTTGTCTCGTTTCCTGACTGATTATAGTGAGGATGAACTGCGCGAATGCGTTGGAGCTGCTTATAGCAAAGAGAAATTCGGCAGTTTTCCCGCACCGCTGCATCTCCTTAAAAAGGATGTGGATGTATTGGAGCTCTGGCACGGCCCGACGTGTGCTTTCAAGGATATGGCCCTGCAGATTCTTCCACATTTTCTTACAAAAGCAATCGTTAAAACCGGGGAACAGAAAAAAGTCGTGATTCTCGTGGCAACTTCCGGTGATACCGGTAAGGCAGCCATGGCTGGCTTTGCCGATGTTCCCGATACCGAAGTCATTGTGTTCTACCCGCATGGCGGCGTCAGCGCGGTGCAGGAACTGCAAATGACGACACAGCGGGGCGCCAATGTCCACGCTGTAGCCGTGGAAGGCAACTTTGATGATGCCCAGACCGGCGTCAAGATGCTGTTTGGCAAAGAGGATTTGAATAACCTTCTCAGCGAGAATGGCTGTGCCTTTTCTTCCGCCAACTCCATTAACTGGGGCCGTCTGGTGCCGCAGATTGTCTATTATTTCAGCTCCTATGCGGATGCTGTCAAGGCAGGACGCATCAAGAACGGCACGAAGATTAACTTCTCCGTACCGACTGGCAACTTTGGTGATATCCTTGCCGGTTATTATGCGAAGCTGATGGGTCTTCCCGTCAACAAATTCATCTGTGCATCCAACACGAATAACGTGCTGACAGATTTCATCAACACGGGCACCTACAATCGGAATCGTCCGTTCTACAAGACGATTTCCCCGTCCATGGATATCCTTGTGTCGAGCAACCTGGAACGGCTTCTTTACGAAAAGTCCGACCACAATGCTGCAAAGGTGACGGAATGGATGAACAGCCTGAAAGAAAAGGGCACTTATAGTGTCGGCAATGAAATGCAGAGCGCTATCCTGAATGATTTCTTCGGAACCTGGGTTGACGAAATCGAGACGAAGGAAACCATCAGCGATGTCTTTGCCAACTATGGTTATACCATGGATCCGCACACCGCCGTCGCTTACAAGGCACTGGAAAAATATCGTCTGATGACGAGTGATACCACTTATACCATCGTTCTCTCAACGGCAAGCCCGTTCAAGTTTAACGATGTTGTCCTGAGTGCCATTAACCCGGACAAATATGAAGGCGCTAAACTGGAACCGTTTGAAGCCATGAAGAGATTGGCAGAAGTGACGGGCCTTGAGATTCCAAAGAGTATGGAAGAACTGCCTGAACTGGAAGTTCACAAGAGCGACATCGTTGAACCTGCCTCCATGGAAGCAGAAGTAAAGAAACTCTTGGGAATTTAAAACAATGATAAAAAGCTGTGAAGCAGTGAGCAATCACCGTTTCACAGCTTTTTTTGCGCTAAGTTAAGCCAAACCGTAAGGTTTGGCTTAACTTAGGCGAAGAAGGCAATGTAGCTGCTGAAATGTCCATTAGTACTTTTATAACCAGAGAAAGACTAAAAATTTAGTAAAAAATAATAAGATGGTCATCATCCCCCGCAAGCGGGCCCCCTTCCTCAATGTCGCACAGCGACGTCGAGGAAGGTCCCTAAAGAATTTACCACAGCGATTTTTATATTTTCTTTTGGCAAACCGACGACAGGAGGTTTGGCTACGGTGAGTCTTCTTCCAAGCCGCCCTTCTCATGGCGGCTTCGGAAGGAGGAGAATCGCTTGCGGTGGAGGAATAGCTTCTTTTATTCTTTTATTTATTATATTTTGCCAAAGCGGAGCTTTGGCGACTAAATTCGTGCCTTCTTCGAGCGAAGTGAGGAACAAGGGGAACCGCAGTGGGCGTCGATTGCTTCTGCAATCGCGCACACGTCCGCGGTGGATATTCAGTTAGATAACAAGTAAGAGTAAATAAGAGAGATTTTAAAACAGCAGCTCTCATGAATGAAGCCAAGTCAAAGCTTTGACTAAAATTAAATTAGGATGACCCGTAATCGTACCCATTCCTGCGTTCTGAATGAATACCCACCACGGACGGAAAACGATTTCGTCGCATTACTGTGGGCCTCCCTCTTATTCGCGAAAACCACGCGAACAAGAAGGCAATGTAGCTGCTGAAAAGTTCATTAGTACTTTTATAACCAGAGAAAGACTAAAAATTTAGTAAAAAAATAATAAGATGGTCATCATCCCCCGCAAGCGGGCCCCCTTCCTCAATGTCGCGCAGCGACGTCGAGGAAGGTCCCTAAAGAATATACTGCAGCAATCTTTTTATATTATTAAGGCAAACCGACGTTAGGAGGTTTGGCTACAAAGAACCTTTCGACGCCGCCTTAATTAAGCCAAATCGTAAGGCTTTGAATACCTCTAGGACCTCCTTTCACGCCGCTGCGCGGCGTCGAAAGGAGGAGAATCGCTTGCGATGGAGGATAGAATCTTTAAACCTCATTCTCACATCGGCCCAACTTTTCGCAAGCCTGGCTAAATGCCATATGCCAAAAGCGCTTTTGTTTTTATTTTAGGCCGTCAGGCCGTACCTTTCTGCCGAAGACTTATTTCTTACTGCCCGCATCTTTCTTTCCTAAGAATCCGCCAAGAAAATACTCGCACGGGTGTACTAACCACTCGCCACTATCCACTAACCACTCCTATACGGCCGAAGGCCGTAGAGATGGATAGAATCTTTATCATTTCCGCGCGTAGCGCCACAGCTTCTCAGCTTTCTTTTTGCGCGAAGCGCCAAAGCTTTTCTTCTATTCCTATCCATGATATAATCATAGCGGCTTAAAAGTCCTCCTTTTAAACAAAAGTGGAGGAAACGTTATTGTGCGTGTGTAGTGGAGTTTTATGAAACGGGCATAAGGATATTCTAATGAAAATGTAAAATTTTTATCAAAAAAGTCCTAAATTGGGACTTTTTCTCTTATTTTTTCCATGGATTTATGATATCATTATGACCGATAAATCAAATTCAGAAAGGGAAGTAAAATGGAAGTCACCGAAATTACGAAAATCAGACGGAAAGTTGTCACGATGCTTTGCAAGATGGCTTACGATGGAAACTTACCTGAACACGTCTATGACATTTTGCAGATTGTAAGTGAAGACACGCCTCGTTTGCGCTGCTGCGTCCATAAGGAACGGGCTGTCCTGAAACAGAGAATCGATGTGGCTCTCGGAACAGATACCAATATGAATATCGTAGAGGCTGCTAAAAAGGCTGTTTCTGAACCGGTTGACCGTACCCAGCATGTCATTGCTGTACTGCCGGAAGCTTGCTCCGCCTGCCCTGTCAATAAATATATGATTACCGATGTGTGCCGCCGCTGCCTGACGCACCGCTGCATGAACGGCTGCCAGAAGAAAGCAATTTCTGTGTATCAGGGCCGCGCTCATATCGATTATGATCTCTGCATTGAATGCGGTAACTGCTACCGCGGCTGTCCGTACGGCGCTGTCGTGGAAATCGCCCGTCCCTGTGAAAAAGCCTGCAAAGTGCACGCACTGCACATGGGTAAACACAGAAAAGCTGAAATCGATAAGAGCATCTGCGTGGAATGCGGCGCCTGCCGTGGTGCCTGCCCATTCGGCGCTATCGAAGAACGCAGCCATGTAGTGCAGCTGATTCAGGAACTCAAAGCAAAGAAGAGAAACGTCTATGCACTCCTGGCACCTTCCTTTGTCGGCCAGTTCGGCCTCAAAGTAACACCGGGCCAGATCAAGACGGCCTGCAAGAAACTGGGCTTTACCCAGGTCAAGGAAGTTGCTGTCGGCGCTGATATGACGGTTATTTCCGAAGGCAATGAATTTGTTGAAAAAGTAGTAAACGGAGACCAGAAGCTCCTCACGAGTTCCTGCTGCCCAGCTTTCGTGGCTACGGTAAAACGTCATGCTCCGGCACTGGCTGACTGCATTTCCGATACCGTTTCCCCGATGGTGGCCCGCAGTAAAGCCGTGAAACATAATGATCCGACTGCCGTTACCGTATTTATCGGGCCGTGCATTGCCAAGAAGGTAGAAGCCCGTGAACATCCGGATGAAATCGATTATTCCCTGACCTTCGAAGAATTAAAATGCATGATGGACAGCCAGGGAATCAATCCTGCGGACTGCGAATCGGATGATTTCAAACCGGATTCTTCTGCCGACGGCTGCAGCTTCCCGCAGGCTCAGGGCGTCAGCACGGCTGTCAAGGATTACACCGAAAAGTTCTATAATATTACGCCGAAAGCAAAATACTGCAATGGCCTTGAAGAATGCCTTGGTGCCCTCAAGGACTTCCAGGACGGCAAACTCGATATCCAGTATCTTGAAGGCATGGCCTGCGTGAAGGGCTGCCTGAACGGACCGGGTGCATTGACGGAACCGGGCCTCACCCGCGTGCTGTTGAAACGTTTTGCCGGGACCACGAGAATGCAGTGTGCCGGCGACAACGATTTCGCACAGAACGAAGTCAAGCACGTCGACATGGAGCGCGTGTATTTGCGCAAATAATTACATTGTGGTAAAATAACTCGGTAGTCTTAATTTTGGGAGGAATCGTAAATGTCAGGACACTCCAAGTGGGCAAATATTAAGTTCAAAAAGGGCAAGGCAGATGCTTTGCGCGGAAAAATCAACACGAAAATCGGTCGTGAAATTACGATCGCTGTTCGTATGGGTGGCCCTGATCCTACTGGGAATATGAGATTGAAACTGGCCCTTTCCAAGGCTAAAGCCAACAATATCCCCAAAGACAATATCAAACGGGCTATTGCCAAGGGTGAAGGTGCTACTGAAGGCTCTAACTATGAATCCATTACGTACGAAGGTTATGGTCCTGCCGGCGTTGCTATGATGATTACAGCACTGACTGACAACCGCAATCGTACGGCTGCAGATATTCGTCACGTCTTTTCCAAGGGCGGCAACATGGGCGAATCCGGCTGCGTAAGCTGGATGTTCAAGAATAAAGGTATTTTCACGATTGAAAAGGAAGGCGCTCCTGCCGAGGACGAAGTCATGGAAATCGCACTGGATGCCGGTGCCGAAGATATGGAAACAACGGATGATACGTACGTCATCACCACTTCTCCGGAAGATTATGATGCAGTGGAAAAAGCGCTGGCTGACCATCATATTGAGGTCGCCATGAGTGAATTATCCCTGATTCCTGACAACACCATTGCCGTGACGGGTGAAGATGCTGAAAAAGTACAGAAGATGATCGATAACTTCGATGAACTGGACGACGTGCAGGACGTTTATACGAACGCTGACCTGCCGGACGAAGAGTAAAATTGTATTACGGCCGGCCTGATGGGGGTATTTCCTCTGATGGCCGCTTTTCTTTTGGAGGAACTTATGCTGGCATTGGGCATTGACCCGGGAACAGCCATCTGTGGGTACGGCCTTGTCCAAATGGAACGGAGCCGGCTGATTCCCATTCATTACGGCGCTGTTTTTACGGATAAGGATGAATTGCCGGAAAGACGGCTGCAAAAGATTTATCTCGAACTCTCTGATCTCATCAAAAACTACAAACCGGATTTCATGACCGTTGAAAAACTGTTTTTTAACCGGAATGTAACGACCGCTATCGCCGTAGGGCAGGCCCGCGGGGTCATCTTGCTCTCGGCAGCCATGGCAAACCTTCCCGTTTATGAATACACACCGATTCAGATCAAACAGGCAATTACGGGTACGGGACGGGCCGATAAAAAACAAGTCACTTATATGGTCACTAAACTGCTTCATCTGAAGGAAGAACCGAAACCTGATGATGTGGCCGATGCGCTGGCCATTGCCATAACTGGTCTGAATTTTATCCGGGAAAGTGAATTGCGGGAGAGGTTGTACAAATGATTGGATTTATCAACGGGCGCGTCGACCATATCGGCTCTAATTTCTGCCTTGTGGAAGCGCAGGGCGTCGGCTACCGCATCTTTATGAATGCGTCAGACCTGGGCCGCATGGTCCTCGACCAGAAAATCAAAATCTATACTTATTTGTCCGTACGTGAAGATGCACTGCAGCTGTACGGATTTCTGTCGTACGATGTATATTCCCTGTTTACCAAACTCATCACGGTAAGCGGAATCGGCCCCAAAGTGGCGCTCAATGTGCTTTCCGCTGCAAAGCCCGATGCCTTCTTTATGGCCATCAGGAACCGGGATATCAAGTATCTGACGAAACTTCCCGGCATTGGCAAGAAAACGGCCGAACGGATGCTCCTTGAGCTCAAGAATCTTGTCGGTCCTGAAACCAGCGCGGCAGGAGGGGACGATGGCCTTGATTTTGTGCCGTCTGACAATTCCCCGATGGGAGAAGCTATGGAAGCCCTGGCTTCCCTGGGATATACGCAAAATGAAATTTCCACAGTCATGAATCGCATGAAAATTACGGAGAACATGACGGCGGAAGAACTCATCAAGAAAGCACTGCAGATGATGGCTAGGAGGAACTAATGGACGAAGATCAACGCGTCATTGCCGGCGGTGAGCAGGCACAGGACGGCTGGCAGTACAGTCTCCGCCCGCGCCGGCTGAGTGAGTATATCGGTCAGGAAAAAGTCAAAAAGAACATGAGTGTCTTTATCCAGGCCGCCCTGAAGCGGCGGGAAGCCTTGGATCACGTACTTTTGTACGGGCCTCCCGGACTGGGCAAGACGACGCTGGCCAATATTATCGCTAACGAACTGAATGTCAACATTCGCATCACGAGTGGCCCGGCTCTGGAGCGCCAGGGAGATCTGGCGGCCATCCTGACGAACCTCAGTGAAAGCGAAGTACTGTTTATTGATGAAATTCATCGTCTTCCGAAAACTGTCGAAGAAATCCTGTATTCGGCCATGGAAGATTATGCACTCGATATCATTATCGGGAAAGGGCCGGCAGCGCGCAGCGTGCGCCTTGACCTTCCCAAATTTACCTTGATTGGGGCTACGACCCGTATGGGCTCCATCGCGGCTCCGCTGCGGGACCGTTTTGGTGTAATCTGTCACCTGGAGTTTTATACACCGGAAGAACTGCAGATCATTGTGGAACGGGCCGCGGAAATCCTGAAGGTCAAAATTGACCCGCAGGGTGCCCTTGAAATCGGCCGCAGAAGCCGGGGTACGCCTCGTGTAGCGAATCGTCTGCTAAAACGTGTCCGCGACTTTGCCGAAGTGGCCGGGCTCGACCATATCAGCCTGGACATTTGCCGGCAGACAATGGAACGTCTTGAAATCGATGACCTGGGGCTGGACCGCAATGACCGCCGTCTCCTGACAAAACTGGTCCGCGACTTTGGTGGCCGTCCTGTCGGCGTCGAAACGCTGGCAGCTTCCCTGAATGAAGAAGCCGAGACGCTGGAAGACGTGTACGAGCCCTATTTGATGCAGCTCGGTCTGCTGCAGCGGACCCCGAAAGGCCGCCAGGCAACGCCGAAAGCATATACCTATCTCGGTGTGCCTTATAATGGGCAGTAAAAGGACGTAAACCGATTATGAATATCTTATTGCACGTTTGCTGCGGTCCTTGTTCGATTTTTCCAACCAAATGGCTGACGGAGCAGGGAAAGGATTTCACGCTTTATTTCTTCAATCCCAATATCCATCCTTACCGGGAATTTAAGCGGAGACTCAATACGCTGATGGATTACTGTCAGCTGAGGCGGTATAAACTTGTCATCGATAAGAGCTATCCTCTTGAAGAAACACTGCAGGGAATGCTGAGCGAACCGGTTGTCCGCTGTGCATATTGCTACCGCGTCCGTCTGGAACAGACTGCGAAATACGCCAAAGAGCACGGCTTCGATGCCTTTTCTTCGACGCTCCTTGTAAGTCCTTACCAAAAGCACGGGATGATTCGGGAAACCGCCGAAGCCATGGCAGAAAAATATCAGATTCCGTTCTTTTATGAAGATTTCCGCAAAGGATATCAGGAAGGCGTTGACATCAGCCTGGAACTGGGGATGTACCGCCAGCCTTACTGCGGCTGTATCTTCAGTGAACGGGACCGTTTTGAAAAACGTAAGAAAAAGCATCACACGATTCCGGAAGGGGAACAGAGTCGTGACGAGGGGTCTGCGCAAGTTCGCGAGGGTTAAATGATGAGAAAAAAGGCTATCTTATTCCTCTGTCTGCTGCTGGTCTGCATCGGACAGATTGTCTTTGCTTCCGGCTCGGGTCCCAAGATTCGTGTCGGCCTTGTTGTCAATCAGTTTTCTGCCGAAGTGGAATCCAAAGGCAAAATCAAACTGATTGACAGCGCCGGGAAAAATTATGTGCTGCCTTCGAGGCGGCATTTTATCAGCGTCAAAAAAGGAAATCTCTATGCGGATTCCAAAAAAATAAAAGGAAACCGCGTGTCTATTGTGGCTTCTGACAGCAAGAAACCGGTTACCGTGAACCGCCGGAAATACCGGGGCGCTCTGACAGCTGTCCTGAATGATAACGGCAAGAACCTCACCGTCATCAATTCGCTGTCACTGGATCACTATCTGTATGGTGTCGTAGCTAAGGAAGTCATGCCGCTCTGGCCGGATGAAGCCATTAAGGCACAGGCTGTGGCTGCTCGTTCCTTTGCGATGTACCATATGACGCATCCTCAGGATAAATACTATGACATCAAAGCCAATGATATGGGACAGGTGTACGGAGGCATAGAGGCCGAACACGCCAATACGTCAAAGTTTGTAGACGCTACGCGCGGCATCATTGCGACCTATGACGGAGAGCCTATCCAGGCCTTCTTCCACAGCAGCAGCGGCGGTTATACGGAATCCGCCAGTGAAGTATGGGGCAAAGATATTCCCTACCTCAGAGCTGTACAGGATTATGATCAGGATGCACCGAACTACAGCTGGACCAAGACCATGACCAAGGTTCAGCTTGAACGCCTCCTGAGCCAGGCCGGCTACCAGGTGGGCAGCTTGAAGGGTATCCGCGTTTCCGCACTGAAAAAGCCTCCTATGAAGTGGTCTCCTGACCGCGGCACTTCGGGACGCGTGAAGAAAATCGTTTTCCGCGGGTCCAAGGGAAGCGTGACCTTAACAGGCAACAAACTTCGTAATTTGCTGGGCCTCAACAGTACCCTCTTTGATGTGTATATCGGCGTGGAAGAACCCGATGAAATTGACGTGCCGATTACGAATTCCTACGGGTACCAGGTCGGTGACAAAAAGATTGAAATCAGCAAGAATAAAAAGAAACGTAAGAACGCTGTCGGTGATCTTCATCTGTTTTCCGACGTCAAAGGGGAGAAAGTCTTCTTCCTGGGCGGCGGCTGGGGCCATGGTGTTGGCCTGAGTCAGTGGGGTGCCCGCGGTATGGCCGTGTCCAAGAACGCCCGCCGGAAAAAGGATTATTACAAGACCATCCTGAAGCACTACTACAAGGGAATAGACATAGATAAAGTCTATTGATGAAATGTCGAACGCAATCCGTACCTTTTTTTGAAGTTGACAGGACGGTACAATTAACTCGTTAAGAGGAGTATATAGATAACATGGATGTAACTGATTTTGATTATGATCTGCCGAAAGAACTGATCGCGCAGACCCCGATTGAGCCGCGGGATGCTTCCCGCCTTCTGGTAATGAACAAGGTCACGGGAGAGCTGGAACACCGTCATTTTTATGACCTTCCGGAATATCTGAAACCCGGCGACGTACTTGTCTTTAATGATACGCGTGTTATCCCGGCCCGTCTGCATGGTTTTAAGACGACCGGTGCTCATTGTGAAGTGTTCCTTCTGACCCGCAAGAACAATACGGATTGGGAAGTCCTCGTTCGTCCGGGCAAGAAGCTGCAGGAAGGCGCCGAAATCAAGTTCAGTGATGAACTGAGCTGCACCATTTTGAGCAAGACTGATTTCGGAGGCCGCATTGCCCGGTTCCATTTTGACGGTGTCTTTGAAGAAATTCTGGACCGCCTCGGTGAAACGCCGCTTCCTCCGTATATTCACGAGAAACTTAAAGACAGTGAACGTTATCAGACCGTGTATAACCGGGAGCGCGGCAGTGCTGCGGCACCGACGGCCGGCCTGCATTTTACCAAAGAATTGATGCAGAAAATCAAAGACATGGGCGTCGAAGAAGTCTTTATTACGCTCCACGTCGGCCTGGGCACTTTCCGCCCGGTCAGTGAATCGCGGATTGAAGACCACAAGATGCACAGCGAATTCTATACGGTATCCCAGAAAGCAGCGGATGCCCTCAATAAAGCCAAACGCGAAGGCCGCCGCATCATTGCGGTAGGTACCACATCCGTGCGTACCCTTGAATCAGCCGGTGCCAGCGGCGAGATGAAAGCAGGCGGCAACTGGACCCAGATCTTCATTTATCCGGGCTTCAAGTTCCACTTTGTAGATGCCCTGATTACGAATTTCCATCTGCCTCAGAGTACGCTCATCATGCTGGTTTCCGCCCTTTCGACACGGGAAAATATTCTGCATGCCTACAAAGTGGCAGTCGAGCAGAAGTACCGCTTCTTCAGTTTCGGTGATGCCATGTTTATCAAAGACAAATAAGGAGACCTAATGCATTCCGTATATTTTGAACTCATTAAGGAAGATCCCCGTTCCGGCGCCCGTCTGGGTAAACTTCACACGCCGCATGGGACGTTTGATACGCCCATGTTCATGCCGGTAGGCACGCAGGCTACCGTCAAGACCTTGACTCCGGAAGAACTCTACGCCATGAAAGCACAAGTCATTCTGGCTAATACATACCATTTGTTCCTGCGTCCCGGTACGGAACTGATCCGCAAAGCCGGCGGTGTCCATAAATTCATGAACTACAAACGCGGTATGCTGACCGACAGCGGCGGGTTCCAGGTCTTCAGCCTTGGCGCCATCCGGAAGATTACCGAAGAAGGCGTCATGTTCCGCTCCTATATCGATGGCTCCAGACAGTTCCTCAGTCCGGAAGTGTCCATGAAAGCACAGGAAGATATCGGCGCGGACATCATCATGGCCTTTGATGAATGCATTCCGTATCCTGCCGAGTTTGATTATGCTAAAAAGTCCACAGAGCGTACGACGCGCTGGGCAAAACGCTGCCTTGCCGCTAAGACGCGGGATGATCAGGGTCTTTTCGGTATCGTGCAGGGCGGTATGTATCCGGAACTGCGTAAATACAGCGCCGATGCCCTGACGCAGCTCGACTTTGCCGGTATGGCCATCGGCGGCCTCAGCGTCGGTGAACCTCATGAGCTGATGTATGATATCCTTGGTAAGACCACACAGTGGCTGCCAAAAGACAAAGTCCGTTACCTCATGGGAGTCGGCACGCCGGACTGCCTCGTCGAAGCCGTGAATCTCGGAGTCGATATGTTTGACTGTGTGTATCCGACGCGCGTCGCCAGAAACGGCACGGCTATGCTGCGCACGGGACGCCTCGTCATCAAGAACCAGGAATACACGGAAGACTTCCGTCCTATCGACGAAAACTGTAACTGCTACACCTGCCGTCACTTTTCCAGAGCGTACATCCGCCACCTCTTTAAGTCGGAAGAACTTCTGGGAATGAGGCTCTTGTCTATACATAATCTTCATTTTCTGTTAAAATTTGCAGAGGACATGCGTACTGCTATTGCTAATGATACGTTCCCGGAATTCCGGAAAACGTTCTTAGATAATTATGTTTACTCTTCAAGGAGGTCGTAAAACATGCAAAATCTTGTACAACTGGCTTGGCCCTT
This sequence comes from Acidaminococcus sp., assembly GCA_022482815.1. NCBI lineage: Bacteria > Bacillati > Bacillota > Negativicutes > Acidaminococcales > Acidaminococcaceae > Acidaminococcus > Acidaminococcus sp. The sequence goes on along the minus strand of JAKVOM010000001.1, from coordinate 2,332,133 downwards.
CATTCTGATGGCTGCAATCTTCTACCTGCTGATTTATCGTCCGCAGAAGAGAGATCAGAAGAAGCGTATGGAACTCTTGGAATCCCTGAAAGTAGGGAACCGTATCGTAACCATCGGAGGTATCTACGGCGAAATCACGAAAGTAATGGATGACCGCGTCCGTATCAAAATCGCGGAAGGCGTAGAAATCCGCATTCGTAAGAGCGCCGTTGGTTCTGTCCTGACCACAGCTTTTGAAAAGGCAAATGCCAAGGCAGAAGACAAGAAAGAAGACAAGAAAGAAGACAAGAAGGACAACTCCGCAAAGGAAGAAACTAAGGAAGAAGCAGCAGAGACCAAGGCTGAAGCTAAGGAAGAAACCAAGGAAGAAGCTCCTGCCGAAAAACCTGCTGAAGAAACAGAGGCGCAAAAATAAATGGATAAGCGGACTCTCCGCAAGGAAATCAAGGAAAAACGCAGTAAGCTGAATCAGCGGGAAATCAATAAATTTAACCGCGAAATCAACAGTCATATTTCTGTCAGCCGGCTTTTTCTGGAAGGCAAGGTCATTATGGGTTACCTCGCCGAGCCGGGCGAAGTCAATATTGACGCCTCCTTGCAGACGGCCCTTTCCATGGGAAAGACAGTCTGTGTGCCCATGATTCTTGACAAAAACGGAATCATGCAGGCTGTTCGTCTGACTTCACTCAAAAAACTTGGGCGTGACTGTTATGGCATTCGTACGCCGAACAAACCTTATGAAGTGATTCCCCCGGAAGACATTGATTTGATTCTGGTGCCGGGTGCCTGCTTCACCGAACACGGTGACCGGCTGGGCAAGGGCAAAGGATTCTATGACCGTTTCCTGCCCAAGTGCACCAAAGGGGTTCCCATGGGGGTAGCTAACGAAGTCATGCTTGTGGATGAACTGCCCATGAATCCGCATGATGTGAAGATCCGTTATCTCGTGACGGAAAAAGCACTGAGAGTATGTAAATAACTAGGAGAACCGGATACGCTGGTTTCTCCCGAGGAGGAAATTTATTTTGCAGAGAAATTGTCGCATCAAGCTGCTGGTTTCCGTGCTGGCGATTATCATCTGCTTTGTGGCATTCATCAAACCGCTTGCTTACTCTGTAAAGCAAGGCCTTGACCTGCAGGGCGGTACCCACGTCGTACTGCAGGCCCAGGATACGCCGGATGCCAAAGTGGACGACGATGCCATGAATCGTTCCATCAGCATCATTGAACGCCGTGTCAACGAACTCGGCCTGACCGAACCGGTTATTCAGCGTCAGGGCAGGGACCGTATCATTGTGGAACTGCCTGGTGTCAAAGATCCGGAACAAGCCATTGCTATGTTGGGACGTACGGCACTGCTTGAATTTAAAGATATGAACGGCAAGACGGTACTGACCGGTAAGGATTTGAAAGACTCCAAGGCCAGTGTCGATCAGGGCGGCCGTCCGGTTGTAACCCTTCAGTTTAACGATGAAGGCGCTAAGAAATTTGCTGACCTTACTGCCGCTAACGTAGGTAATCAGATTGCCATCCTGCTTGATGGTGAAGTGCTTACCGCACCGCGTGTCAGCGAACCGATTACGGGCGGCAACGCACAGATTACCGGTTCCCGCGATGCCAAGGAAGCCGAACATCTGGCTATCCTGCTGCGCAGCGGTTCCCTGCCGGTTAAACTCGAAGTTGTCGAAAACCGTACGGTGGGACCGACCCTCGGTCAGGACTCCAAGGATAAGAGTGTCAAGGCCTTTGCCATCGGCCTTGCCGGTGTCTTTATCTTTATGCTTGTGTTCTACCGTTTGTCCGGTCTTGTGGCAGATATTGTGCTGCTCCTTTACACGCTGCTTCTGATGGGAGTGATGAGGGGGCTCAATGCGACCCTGACTCTGCCGGGTATCGCCGGTATTATCCTGTCCATTGGTATGGCCGTCGATGCAAACGTACTTATTTTTGAACGCTTCAAGGAAGAAATCAAGACGGGAAAGACCCTGCGGGCTTCTGTCAATGCCGGCTTCTCCCGCGCTTTTGTAACCATCCTTGACTCCAACGTAACGACCTTGATGGCAGCCGCTGTCCTGTTCTATCTGGGAACAGGCCCTGTCCGCGGTTTTGCCGTGACGCTGGCACTTGGTACGCTGATCAGTATGTTCACTGCCATTACGGTTACGAGATTTATTCTGAATGCCCTCATCGGCAGTCAGTTTACGAAGAATCCGTTCCTCTACGGAGCGAACCACTCTGAAAAGAAAGAGGAGGCGGCAAAATGAAGCACTTTTCTATTGTAAAGCACGCCAAAATCTTCCTTTCCATTTCAGCAATTTTCCTGCTGATCGGTATCTGCTCCATGATTTTCCGCGGCTTTAACCTCGGTATCGATTTCACGGGCGGCAGTATCATCGACTTGAAATTTGATAACCCCGTGACCGTTTCCCAGGTACGTGATGTCTTAAGTGACCATAAGCTGGGCAACAGCATCATTCAACTGGGCGGTACGGACGGTAATCAGGTGCAGGAAAGCCAGTCCGTCCTGATTCGTACGGGACTTATCACCGACGATCAGCGCGTTGAAACCATGAATGATATGACTCAGCGTCTGGGAGCCAATCAGGTGCTCCGCGTGGAAAACGTCGGCGCTACCGTTGGTAAAGACCTTGTAAAGCAGGCTATCGGAGCCGTTGCCTTGAGCTGGGTACTCATGATCATTTACATCACGATCCGGTTTGAGCACAACTTTGCTTTTGCCGCTATCATCGCCCTGATCATCGACGTCATGGTAACACTGAGCTGGTTCTCACTGCTGCATCTGGAAATGGATTCCTCCTTCGTAGCAGCACTGCTTACCGTAGTAGGTTATTCCATCAACGGCACGATTGTTATTTTTGACCGTATCCGTGAAAACCTGCATACCCATCGCCGCAGCGAAAGCATGGGCGATATGGTCGATAACAGTATCTGGCAGACCATGACCCGTTCCATCTACACGACAGTAACGACCCTGTTTGCCGTGGTTGCCATCCTGCTCTTTGGCGGCGAAACCATCAAGACATTTGCCTTTGCAATGTTTGTCGGTTTCTCCAGTGGTTTTTATACCTCCACCTTCCTCGCCGGCCCCATGTGGCTTGCACTGAAAGGCAGAAAGAAGAGAGCATAAGAAATCTAAAAAAGGGACTGAGAAAAATGAGATTTCATTTTTCTCGGTCCCTTTTTTCGCAGGTCGCGGGTCGCTGGCCGCAGGTCGCCCGTGGAAGCAAAATAGCTGAAGCAATTTTGCCTTGAAAGAATCCAATGTAAAATCAAAGCAACAGCCCTCTTGCTGTGGGTGTTCAGTACGATATCAGGAATTGGTCTGACGAAGACGTTGTAAAATACAAACCCAAACGCAATTTAGCACATTAGTGACCCTCTTCGACGTCGCCTTAGTTAAGCCAAACCGTAAGGTTTGGAATTCCTCTGCCACCTCCGTCTGTAGGAAGGAGAGCGGACCGCTTTGCGGTGGAGGAAAGTATGTTAGGGGGACCGCTTGCGGTGGGTGGTCAGTAGGACAACAGGAATTGGTACGATAGAAACGCTGTTAAATCCACACTAACACCCCAATCGGGGCAGTAGTGACCCTCTTCGACGTCGCTATGCGACATTGAAGAGGGAGAACCGCAGGAAGGCCCGATGTTATCGGGACTTCCGGAAAGCGGTGGGTGAAGTGCGCCAGTTCGGCGTGAATAGTATAGTTCGGTGAAAGTCCGAATCCAGTAAAGCCTAGCAAGCAGCTGGTACCGAGTCTTGCATGCAGAGCCGTGAGGTGAGCATGAAGCGTAGACAGGGAGTGTGAGAGCCGTAATGCCAAAATGCGATGAGCAAGGCGTAAAGCAGAATCAGCCTCGTTAACCGTAATATGGAAGCCGATACCTTATCACCGGTCGCAGGCAGAAGCGTACAGTTCGTTAGCAGGAAACTGCGGCGAGAACTGCACAGAGTTCCATCGGGGTCCAAGTGCACGGCGAGTACACAAACACTATTCATGTACCTGGGAGAACTGACTCAGTCCAAGGGACAGTGGTATGCTGACTTAAATACTTAACTGTACGGAGGTTGGCAAAAGCTGAGTCAGTAGTCGGATTGCCTCATAGTAGTGATGAAACCTATGAAAGTAGGCGGAGCGAAGGGGGCAAAGAATAATCGATTTCTGTCTCAAAACAGAAGGTAAGACAAAGAGGTTACCATAATGGAAATTGCGACACAGAAATTAAGGCACCGAGTGCAAGAGTGCAGATATGGTGCTGAAAGATTATTCTAAGAGCCGTATGCGGGAAAACCGCACGTACGGTTCTGTGAGGGGCGGGCGAGGCAACTCGACCCGTCTACTCGACGACCCACTCTGCCGAAGGCTATTAATTGCAATCTTCCTCAAGAATCCGCCAAGGTAGCTGCCCGCACGGGTGTACTAACTAACCACCAGCCACTAATCACTTCCGCAGTAGTAGCTAAATGCCATATGCCAAAAACTAAAAACGCCATCTGCGCTCAGCGCCACAGCCGGTTGCCGGAGGCAACCTATGCCGCCGCAGGCGGCCACAGCTTATATTTATTTCAATTATTTTTCCAAATTTCTGCGTCACTTTATCCAAATAACATGTTATAATTACCGTAATCGTACGAATAACAATTAATAGGTACGACAGAAATGAGGGGTGTTACATGGTAAAGGTATTTATTGATGGATCACAAGGAACGACCGGGCTCCGCCTGCATGACAGACTGAAAGAACGTAAGGATATCGAGCTATTACATATTGATGAAGACAAACGAAAAAGTGTGGATGCGCGTCTGGAAATGGTAGAAAAAGCAGACGTAGCTTTTTTGTGCCTCCCTGATGCCGCTTCCCGCGAATTGATTGCCGCAGCTAAAGACTGCGACACGACGATTTTGGATACCTCCACTGCATTCCGCTGTGATGATTCCTTCGCCTATGGATTCCCGGAACTGGGACCGGATTTCTTAAAGAATGTAAAGACGAATCATCGGATCAGCGTGCCGGGCTGCCATGCCAGCGGATCCATTGCAGTACTCATGCCGCTTGTTAAAAACGGACTTATTTCTCCTGACGAAGTGTACACTATTACTTCTCTGACCGGTTATTCCGGCGGCGGAAAGAAAATGATTGTCGAATATGAAAATCCGCATGATCCGGAAGTCGATGCTCCGCGTATTTATGCCGTGGGACAGAAACATAAACATCTGCCGGAAATCAAAAAATATACCGGCCTGAATAAGCTGCCCGTATTCCTGCCGATTGTAGCACCGTATTATTCCGGCATGCTTGTGACCGTAGGTTTTGAAAATAAGAAGGGCATTTCCTTAAAGGAACTGCGGGAACTCTACCGCGATACCTATAATCTCACACCGTTCATCCGCGTCAACATGGACGATGAACAGCCGAAAATGCTGGGATCCAATACGCTTTCCGGCAAAGACTCCATGAATATCATCATTTGCGGCAATGAAGAACGCATTACCGTGTCCTCCCAATTTGATAACCTGGGGAAGGGTGCCAGCGGCGCAGCCATTGAATGTTTCAACTTCTCCATTGGCGTAGACCCGACTACCGGATTATCTTTATAAAAAATAAGAAAAATTCTTAATTTCCTCTTGCATTTTAGAAAATGTCTGTTATAATAAGGATGTAAGCAAAAATAGTTATAAAAAAAGACTTCTTCTTAATAACGTTCTTAAAGAAGAAGCCTGCAAGTTCAAGGGAGGTCTTTTATAATGAAAAAGTTCATTTGTTCTGTCTGCGGTTATGTGTATGAAGGTACTGAAGCTCCGGAAAAGTGCCCGCAATGCGGCGCTCCGAAAGATAAGTTCACCGAAATGACCGAAGGCAAGAAAGTATATGCTGATGAACACGTTGTCGGCGTTGCTAAGGGCGTAGATGAAAAGGTTCTGGAAGGCCTGCGTCAAAACTTCACCGGTGAATGCTCCGAAGTTGGTATGTACCTGGCTATGTCTCGCGTAGCTTTCCGTGAAGGCTATCCTGAAGTTGGCCTGTACTATGAAAAGGCTGCTCATGAAGAAGCAGAACACGCTTCCAAGTTTGCTGAACTGCTGGGCGAAGTTGTAACCCCGAGCACCAAGAAAAACCTGGAACTGAGAGCTGCTGCTGAACAGGGCGCTTGCGCTGGTAAGAAAGAACTCACAACCCTGGCTAAGAAACTCGGTTACGATGCTATTCATGATACCGTTCATGAAATGGCTAAAGACGAAGCTCGTCATGGCCGTGCATTTGATGGCCTGCTGGCTCGTTACTTCGGCAAATAATTGAATAAGTAAAAAAGAGACTGCCGCTCGTGGCAGTCTTTTTTTGTCGCCGTACGCAATAGGATGGGGGAAAAGAAGCTATCCTCCATCGCACCCGTCAACCCTGACTATCGTCAGTGCTTCCTGCGACTCTAATGAGATCCTAGCAGAAATCAAACTTCTTTAGGGACCCTCTTCGACGTCGCTGCGCAACATTGAAGAGGGAGGACCGCAGGAAGGTCCGATGGTATCGGGCCTTCCGAAAAGCGGTGGGTGATGTGCGCCAGTTCGGCGTGAATAGTATAGTTCGGTGAAAGTCCGAATCCAGTAAAGCCTAGCAAGCAGCTGGTACCGAGTCTTGCATGCAGAGCCGTGAGGTGAGCATGAAGCGTAGACAGGGAGTGTGAGAGCCGTAATGCCAAAATGCGATGAGCAAGGCGTAAAGCAGAATCAGCCTCGTTAACCGTAATATGGAAGCCGATACCTTATCACCGGTCGCAGGCAGAAGCGTACAGTTCGTTAGCAGGAAACTGCGGCGAGAACTGCACAGAGTTCCATCGGGGTCCAAGTGCACGGCGAGTACACAAACACTATTCATGTACCTGGGAGAACTGACTCAGTCCAAGGGACAGTGGTATGCTGACTTAAATACTTAACTGTACGGAGGTTGGCAAAAGCTGAGTCAGTAGTCGGATTGCCTCATAGTAGTGATGAAACCTATGAAAGTAGGCGGAGCGAAGGGGGCAAAGAATAATCGATTTCTGTCTCAAAACAGAAGGTAAGACAAAGAGGTTACCATAATGGAAATTGCGACACAGAAATTAAGGCACCAAGTGCAAGAGTGCAGATATGGTGCTGAAAGATTATTCTAAGAGCCGTATGCGGGAAAACCGCACGTACGGTTCTGTGAGGGGCGGGCGAGGCAACTCGACCCGTCTACTCGACGACCCTTAAAATTTTTTCTTTTGTATCGGTTAGCAATATCAAAAGTTCAGTACACCCAGAGAAAATCATTGTAGGGATCTTCCTTAAATCCGCATGGCGGCTTTAAAGAAGGACACTGTGACATAAGATAGAATCTCTAAATCTCCGCCTCACGCCATATCTTTCTTTTGCAGTAGCAGCTAAATGCTATATGCCATATGCTAAAAGCGCTTTTTCTTTTTCCATGCGACCACAGCTTCTTAGCTTTCTTTTCGCGCGAAGCGCCACAGCCGGTTGCCGGAGGCAACCCTAGCCGCCACCGGCGGCTACAGCTCTAATCCCCCTTTTCCTCCTTCATTTTTTCCCCCTGTTGTGTTAAGATTAAATTACTATTATTGAAAGTGTACATGGGGGATGGAATTTTATGGATAACTTTATGGTAGCTTTGATAGCGGTGACCCCCCTTGTTATTTACATGCTGATTGGCTACTTTCTTCAAAAAATCGAAAAATTTGAGGATTCCGTCATCGCTGATTTCAATAAAATCATTTTCAAAGTGATGCTGCCGTCCACCATTATGACGGCCGTATACCGGTCAAACATCAGTGAAATCTTCAATCCCAAATTTTTTGGGTATGCCATGATTTCCGTACTTGCCGTATGTGGTTTGGCAGCTATCGTCGTGTGTTCCTTTGTCAAGGATAATCGGAAACGCGGAGCCATGATCCAGGCCTCGTACCGGAGCAATTATCTGCTTCTTGGAGCACCTATTGTGGAGAATATCTATGGTCCGGATTCTTTGGCTATCCCATTTCTGTTGTCGGCCTTTATCATTCCTTTGTATAACATATTGGCAGTATTTATTCTGGAGACATTTCGGGACAATCACAAAGGCTTTAATCTCTTAGAGCTTTTAAAGGGAATTATACGGAATCCGATGATTGTCGGCGCCCTCATTGGCTTTGCTCTCAAATTATTCCCGCCGCTGCCCGGCATTCTTGAAAAGACAATGGTTCAGCTCTCTTCCAGTACGACTCCGATTGCCCTGATTGTGCTCGGCGCTTCTTTTAGTTTCAGCGGCGCCGTAAGGGAATTCAAAGAGCTTGTCTTTTGTGTAGTAACGCGGCTTGTTGCGGCACCGGCTCTTGTCATCGGAGTAGGTGTCCTGTTGGGTTTCCGTACCGTAGAGCTGGCTTCGCTGCTCGGTATGTCGGCTTCTCCCTGCGCTGTGGCCTCTTTTGCTATGGCTCAGCAGATGGATAGTGATGGAGAATTAGCCGGCAACGCCCTGGTATTTACGACACTTTTTTCATCGGTAACGATGTTTTTATGGGTCTTTTTCTTAAAGAGTGCAGGTTTGTTATGATCGGTCGTGTGTAGTTAACGTAGTATAGAAGTTGTAGGGGACGGTGTGAATCGTAAAATGGCAATTGAAAAATTAGTACCCAAAGACCTTCGAATCCTTAAAGCGGCTGAAGAGGTATTCTCACACAAGGGCTACCATAATAGTACCCTGGATGAGATCGTGAAAATTGCGGATACGGGAAAGGGAACGGTATATAAGTACTATAAGAACAAGGAAATGCTCTTTTATACGCTGATGAGCCAGAAAAATGATCAGTTTATGAAAGATCTGAACCAGGTTTATAACAGCAGCACCGCATTTACCGATCGTTTCATGGGATTTTTCCGGACAATGGTTGAATTCATGGATGAAAATAAGGTCTTATGGTCCGTACTGTTTTTTGAAATTCTGGGTGTTTCGGGCGGCTGGCAGCTGCACTGGAATTCCGAGAAACAAAACTACGATGTAGAGGTCAACTGGGGCCCTGCACCGTCCCAGAAAGATGTCGAAATGAAGACGCGCTATGCCGATATTATTCGCGGCGAAATTAAGATCCTGATTGATATCCTCAATGGGGGAGAAAAAGAAGGATTCTTGAGACCGAATCCCGATGTGGGCATCATGGCGCAGAACATGTATTTTTCCCTCATGTGCATGATTATGCAGGGATGTCTGACGAAAGACAAGCGGGATGAAGTGCTTAGTTCTTTCCTGGATCGTTTCCTCTATGGCCATATCCTGAGAAAAAATAAGTAAGAGCAAGGAAATATTCTCTGGTAAAAAAGGAGGAGTCATGACATGCTGCCAATGATGTTTGCCTCCTTCTGCGGGTATCTGGCAAAGGGTCTGACCGGTTTTGCCAATACCCTCGTGTTTGACGCCATTTTAAGTTTTTGGGAAGATAATATTCACATTACACCAGTCGATTTACCGCTGAGTCTTCTTTCCAATATCATTATTGCCTATCATGAACGCCGCCATGTTTCATTCAAAGTTTGTGGACAGGCGGCCCTCTATATGGCGATTGGTATCATACCCGGCGTCTTCTTTTTAAAAATAGGCGACCCGGCTCACATCAAAATCGTCCTGGGCCTTCTCATCATTGCCATGGGGCTCAATATGCTGAGAGAGGCATATCAGAAGAAAAAAAGTGTTATGCCGAAAGCCGCTGCGGCCGTGCTGGGCATCATGTCCGGCTTTTTCAGCGGCCTGCTGGGTATTGGCGCCATGATCAGTGTCTATATCGCGCAGGCAACGGATAACATGGAGGATTTTAAAGGCAATCTGACCACACTGTTTATTGCCACGAATGCCTTCCGGTTTATCATTTACATGCGCATGGGCATTTTGAATGCACACACCCTGACGCAGTCAGCCATGCTCCTGCCCTGTATGGGACTGGGGCTCTGGGGCGGGATGCGCCTTTCAAAAATCATCTCACCCAAAGCGGCCCGCTACATCATGATCATCTTCCTCATCATATCAGGCGTATCGTTAACTGTAATGAACCTGTAAAACAGTAGAAAATACAAAAGCTGTGAAGAGAAATACCATTCTCTCACAGCTTTTTCTTTCGCCCTCTTGTTTTTTTGCAAAAAAATAAGAGAGGAGGACCGCTTGCGGTGGGTATTCAGTCGGACAACAGGAATTGGTCCGATAAAGCACCTGTAAAATCCAAACCTAAACGCAATTGGCACACTAGTGACCCTCTTCGACGTCGCTGTGCGACATTGAAGAGAGGACCGCTTGCGGTGGGTATTCAGTCGGACAACAGGAATTGGTCCAATAAAGCACCTGTAAAATCTAAACCAAATCGCAATGTAGCACACTAGTGACCCTCTTCGACGTCGCTGTGCGACATTGAAGAGGGGGAAACGGAACTGAGCGCCAACGATCCGCTAGCGTAGCGCCGCGGGAGTTGTCGTCGCGAAGTTTCTCAGAAGCAGCGACGAGGAGGAGCTGCGTGAGCTTCCTATTCGGCCGAAGGCCGCGGTTTTGTTGGGTGATGACCCTTTCTGCCGAAGGCTTATTTTATTTCTTGCTGCTCGCACTTTCATTCTCAAGAATCCGCCCAGAAAAATACCCGCACGGGTGTACTAACCACTTGCCACTAGCCACTAACCACTCTTGTGTGCCCCCAGCGGCCACAGCTTTTCCTCACATCCCTTTCCCTAATTCTTCCGCCTCTTTACGATAAGAAGACTTTTCTGCCTCTTCTACATTCCCACATCCCGCTGCCAGTACTTTTCCCTTATCACGAAACGCCAAATGCCCGACAAGCGACTCATATCGTTCCACAAGCGTTGCGAATGCGTCAGGTGTATTTTTTGGCGAAACCGAAAGCAGGACAGAGCAGAGACCCTTTTTCCGCAGCGACAGCGTAAAATAAATAAACCGCGTCAGCGCCGCATGCATCTGGGGCGTTACCCCTTTATCAGTCGGGGAAGAAGCAAAGACGAGCGCATCAGATTCAAGAATAACATCCCGCAGTTCATCCATATCGTCCGTATGGACGCAGGGACTGTCAAAACCGCACATAAGGCAGCCATAGCAAGGAGTAATCAAAAAATCCGCCAGATCAAGAATACGAACGGAATGCCCCGCACTTTTCGCACCCTTTTCAAAAGCTTCTACGAGTACTTCCAGGGCATCATTATCCTGAAAGGATTCTTCCAAAATCAGTATCTCCATCGCTGCATCCTCCTTGCTGAATTCCTTTCATTCTATCATAAGCACCACTCATCGAAAAGCACGAAAATAAGCATCATGAAGCACACCGCAAATAAACTTCACACCTTCCTATCTTTTGGCTAACTGCCATCTGTTATCTGCTTTGGGAACTCGAAAAATATTCGTTTTTCAAGTCCCCTGTGATATACTATAAACGTTACATTGTAATGAGAGGGGTTCCACAGTTGAACTTTTTAAAAACGAAAGTCCTTCCATGGATTAAAACACATAAAATCATATTGCTGGCTGCCCTTGCAGTCGTGATTCTCGGTATTGCAGCCTACTTCTATCGCTGGGAAATCCAGGAAAAAGTAATGCCGCCGAAACCGCAGGCACCCAGAACCGTGACAATCTCCAAAACGAATCTCACCTTGCAGGAACTGAATACACGCGACCTGACGAGTGAAGGCGTGGACCGGATTGTTAACTTCTTTGTGAAAAATGATGTCTTTTACCTGGCCCGCCGCAGCGCTGACGGTACAACGACGACGCTAGCCGCTTTTGACCTCAAAGACGGTACCCTGTACCCTCACCGCGAATTCGGTGTCAAAGGCGTAGTGACGCTCAAGAATCAAAAACTCTTCGGGCTTACGCTGGGCGAAAACGGTGATATCTATTACGTCAGAAAGAGCGTGCATACCCTTCGTGACGGCAACGATATCGAAAGCCTGAAAGGGCAGACCACGGCAACGCGCATCGCCTTGCTTCCCGGTGAAAACCAGGCCTATCTCTACGGCAACGACAATTTCACCCTTGCAGATATCAAAGATGGCGCTTTCGTCAATAATCATCCGTCCTTCCTGCATAACCGCGCCAAACCTTTTGCCGGCGGCGTATCGCTGATTCAGGTGATGAGTAACGGCAACGTCTATGCCGGCGGCCGGATTCGTCCGAATGACTTTAACATTGTCGCCTGCTTCAGCCCGAAAGGCAAACTAATGCAGTACTACGGCAGCTATCGTCAGACCGATAAGGATTCCATCTACAATCTGGTCGATATGGCTATTCTGGACCGGTACATCGTCGTTATCGACGGATTTACCCTGAAACTTTGGAAAAAAGACGGCGTCTACCTGGGCAACTTCAATAGCTCCAAACTTCTGGGCGGCGATATGAACTGTGCTAAACTCGCTGTCATCGATGGTAATGACCTTGCTATCCTGGGCTACGTCCGCAACGCAAAAACCGGCCTCATCGACCTCCACGTCTTCAAAATGATCTTCCCGGATCCGAAGTAAATATCGTAACAACGTAACAATAAGAGAGCGGCTACAGTAAATTCTTTAGGGACCCTCTTCGACGTCGCTGCGCGACATTGAAGAGGGGGGACCGCTTGCGGTGGGTGATGACCCTTTTTGCCGAAGGCTTATTTTATTTCTAACTGCCCGCTTTTATCTTTCTTAAGAATCTACCAAGAAAAATACCCGCACAGGTGTACTAACCACTTCCCACTAACCACTAGCCACTTTTTCGTACTGCTGCAGCAGCTAAATACCAAATGCCAAAAGCGTTTTTAATTTCTTTCTACTTAGTTGCCGCAGGCCCGTCGCCTCCGGCGACCACAGCTCTTACCGCGCGAAGCGCCACAGCAAAAAAAATCCTCCGCTCGTCGCGGAGGATTTTTTTAATTCAGCTTCGTTTTATTCAATTTCGCCGAGATCTTATTCCCAAGGCTCTGCACCAACTGTACCAGCGCAATCAGCACGATAACCGTAGCTACCATGGTGTCAGCCTGGAAACGCTGATAACCGTAACGAATAGCCAGGTCGCCGAGGCCGCCGCCGCCAAGAGCACCGGCCATAGCGGAAGCACCAATCAAGGAAATCATAGCAAGCGTGACGCCGAGCACGATAGAGTGCATGGATTCCGGCAGGAGCACCTTCCAGATGATTTGCATCGGGGAAGCCCCTACGGATTGAGCTGCTTCGATAACGCCGGGGTCAACTTCCAGCAGGGAGGATTCAATGATACGCGCAATGTACGGCGTAGCGGAAATCGTCAGCGGAACAATAGCAGCTGTCGTACCGATGGAGGTACCGACAATCAGACGGGTCAGCGGAATGATGGCAACCATCAGGATAATGAACGGAGTAGAGCGGACAGCGTTGACGACGGCGCCGAGAATCCGGTTGATACCTTTATTTTCCAGAATGTGACCAGGTCTTGTTACCGTCAGAATCACTCCGAGCGGCGTACCAAACAGCGTGGCAAGGAGTGCCGAGATAATGACCATGTAAAGCGTTTCACCCAAAGATTTAACGAGCATATTGATAATATTAGCGGACATAACCAATCACCTCAATCTGTAAATTCTTCTCATGGAGATAATCCATAGCCAGCTTCATGTGTTCTTCATCGGCATCCATTCCGATGAGCAGCATGCCGTAAGGAGTCTCCTGCAGCGTCTCAATATTGCCAGCAACGATATTGACGTCAATATTGTATTTCTTGATGAGCGTTGCGATGACCGGTTCGTTGGCGCTTTCACCGATGAAGTGCAGACGTACCAACGCTTTGTCGCCCGATTCGTAATTCTTCTTGATGTCGAGCTTCTGAATCACTTCAGGCAGATCTTCGTTCTGGACGGAAGCTACGAATTCTTTGGTCGTCGGAGTCTTCGGGTTCGTAAAGACATCAAAAATCGAACCCTTTTCAATGATCTTGCCGGCTTCGATAACGGCTACATGATCGCAAATTTCCCTTACCACGTTCATCTGGTGAGTGATCATGACAATCGTGAGGTTGAGGCGCTTATTGATATCGCGGAGCAGCGTCAGAATGGCTTCTGTCGTCTGCGGGTCAAGGGCGGAAGTCGCTTCGTCGCAAAGGAGCACTCTCGGATTGGAAGCCAGGGCGCGGGCAATACCGACACGCTGTTTCTGCCCGCCGGAAAGCTGGGAAGGATAGTGGTCGGCGCGGTCGGAAAGACCAACCAGGTCAAGCAGCGGTTCTACCTTCTTTTTGATTTCATCCTTGCTCAAACCTTGAATTTCAAGCGGAAAAGCCACATTGCCATAGACCATGCGCGTGCTCAGCAGATTGAAATGCTGGAAAATCATTCCGATATCCTGACGAGCCTTACGAAGTTCCGTGGCGGACAGTTTTGTCATGTCCTTGCCGTTTACGATGACGGTACCGCTCGTCGGGGTTTCAAGCATATTGATGCAGCGAACCAGCGTACTCTTGCCGGCACCGGAAAGACCGATAATCCCATAAATTTCCCCGTCATTAATGGTCAGGTTGATATCCGTCAAAGCCTGCAGATCGCCGGCTTTACTGTGATAGATCTTGTTAATGTGCTGTAATTCTATCATATTGTTTACTTCCTCCCTCTGTCATAAAAAAACCTCTTCATCAAACACAATGAAGAGGAATTCATTCAGTATTCTTCTTCATCTCTCAGGCTGAGCCTGTTGGACTTAGCACCGTTCACACTTTTTCGTGTGATGGTTGCCGTAGCCTCATAGGGCCAATCCCTCCGCTACTCTTGATGAATGACTTGTTTATAGAGTTTATACGAATAAACTCAATTTGTCAAGAAATAAATGGAAAAATGTGAATCCAGAAAGAAAAAAGTCCATAAATGATGGGCTGATGAGGAATGTAAATAATCAAGAATCAACTATATGAATTTAGCAGCGTCCGCGGTGGGTATTCAGTTGGATAACAGGAATGGGTTCTTTAAGGCAGCCGTTAAATTCAGACTAAAACGCAATTTATCACACTAGTGCCCCTCTTCGACGCCCTAATAAAGAAATCAAACATCTTTAGGGACCCTCTTCGACGTCGCCTTAATTAAGCCAAACCGTAAGGTTTGGAATTCCTCTGCCACCTCCGTCCTTTAGGAAGGAGGGTGAACCACGAAGTGGGGGAGGAAAGTAAGATAGGAGGACCGCTTGCGGTGGGTGACGTGCGCCAGTTCGGCGTGAATAGTATAGTTCGGTGAAAGTCCGAATCCAGTAAAGCCTAGCAAGCAGCTGGTACCGAGTCTTGCATGCAGAGCCGTGAGGTGAGCATGAAGCGTAGACAGGGAGTGTGAGAGCCGTAATGCCAAATGCGATGAGCAAGGCGTAAAGCAGAATCAGCCTCGTTAACCGTAATATGGAAGCCGATACCTTATCACCGGTCGCAGGCAGAAGCGTACAGTTCGTTAGCAGGAAACTGCGGCGAGAACTGCACAGAGTTCCATCGGGGTCCAAGTGCACGGCGAGTACACAAACACTATTCATGTACCTGGGAGAACTGACTCAGTCCAAGGGACAATGGTATGCTGACTTAAATACTTAACTGTACGGAGGTTGGCAAAAGCTGAGTCAGTAGTCGGATTGCCTCATAGTAGTGATGAAACCTATGAAAGTAGGCGGAGCGAAGGGGGCAAAGAATAATCGATTTCTGTCTCAAAACAGAAGGTAAGACAAAGAGGTTACCATAATGGAAATTGCGACACAGAAATTAAGGCACCGAGTGCAAGAGTGCAGATATGGTGCTGAAAGATTATTCTAAGAGCCGTATGCGGGAAAACCGCACGTACGGTTCTGTGAGGGGCGGGCGAGGCAACTCGACCCGTCTACTCGACGTCCCTTAAAATTTTTTTCTTCAGTATCTGTCAGCAGCAATAAAAATCTAACACAGCTAAGTAAATTTTTTGTAGGAACCTTCCGAAGCCGCAACGAGCGGAGCCGCATAGAAAAAATCTAAGAAGAACTCAAACATCTTTAGTGACCCTCTTCGACGTCGCTGCGCGACATTGAAGAGGGGGAACCGCTTGCGGTGGGTGATGTCCCTTAAAAATTTTTCCTTCACTATCGGTTAGCAGTAACAAAATCTAGCAATCTACCGGTTAATGCTCATACCTCTTTATACTTCCCTCCCTAATCTCTCCTCCAAGACTTTCTTTATTCTATCTTCAACCCCATACAGATCATGTGCAATCTCAGAATTAGAAAATCTGATTAATTCATACCCTCTGCTCCTGAGAAATGCAGTTCTTTTAGCATCATATTCCTCAACATCTTTTTCAGTATGTTGAATCCCATCGACCTCTACAATTAATTTTGCTTTTGCACAGTAAAAATCAACGATATAATAATAAATAATTTTTTGCCTTAAGAATCGTACAGGAAGTTTCTTAAGAACTTGATACCATAAAATTTTTTCAACCACGGTCATGTTTTTACGCATCATTCTTGCATTTTTTCGTAGTTCATCATATTCTGCGAACGAAACTGCATTTCTTCCTCTGTCCATGAGTACCTCCAATTGTAGAAATTTTATTTAGCATATACGGCTACTATACAGGAAAACAAAGTAAAAGTGTGCAGTTGAAGGTGCGAATGGACCAAAAATGGAAGTAAAGGGGAATATAAAAGAAATCTTCCGCCATAAATGGCCCTCCTCTTTCTACTTCACTGCGTGAAGTGAAAGAAGGTAATAAGGGTCATCATCCCCCGCAAAGCGGGCCCCCTTCTTCAATGCCGCAAAGCGGCGTCGAAGAAGGTCCTTGCAGTGGATGATAGCTTCTTTTTTTCTTCCCGTCGCCTCCATCGCCCACAGCTTTTACACTCTTTTTACTCCAAAAGGGTTGCATATCTTATATTAATGTGTTATCGTATTAGCGAAGTAAACTATCAAAGCAATCCTCAATTGAAAGGAAGGGTATAGCGATGCAGGCCGGACTGAATAAAAAAGAAATCCAACAATTGGCTAAAGCTTTTCTTCTTGCCAAGGATGAAAAATTATGTCTCGACTTTATGGAAGATATCTGCACGCCTAACGAACTCAAGGCGTTGAGTCAGCGTCTGGAAGTGGCGGTGCGTCTTCATCGTGGCGAAAATTATGCCAAGATCGTTAATGATACGGGGGCCAGCAGCACGACCGTTTCGCGTGTCAATCGATGTTTAAATTACGGAGCCGGAGGATATCGAAAGATTATCCCACTGCTCCTCAGCGAGGGAGATTCTAAATAATATGACTGCAAATTTGCTGCAAATTCCTAATGGTACAAAAGATATACTGCCGGGCGAAGCCCGGATGAAGAGGGAAATGGAGGATCGCATCGCCAATAACTTCGTAGCCTGGGGCTATGACGAGGC
The DNA here is from genome assembly GCA_022482815.1 of Acidaminococcus sp. Lineage (NCBI taxonomy): Bacteria > Bacillati > Bacillota > Negativicutes > Acidaminococcales > Acidaminococcaceae > Acidaminococcus > Acidaminococcus sp. Next base: position 2,314,754 of record JAKVOM010000001.1, on the reverse strand, counting down.
GATTACTCCGACCTTCGAATACGCTGATACCTTCGAACTGAGCGGTGCCGGTGCGTCCAATGAAAGCATGAAATTTCTTGGCCGCGATAACCGTACCTTCATGCTGCGGAGCGAAATGACAACGCCGCTGGCACGTATGGTCGTGACCCGGATGCGGGGGGACGAAGGTAGTAAGCGTCTTTTTTATATTGCTAACGTCTTTCGTTATGAAGAAAACCAGGCCGGACGTCAAAACGAATTCTCACAGGCCGGCGTGGAACTTTTCGGAGATGCCGGTCCTGAAGCTGATGCCGAAGTGCTCGCCCTGGCCGTGAGCAGCCTCAAAGCGGCAGGTCTTGAACACTTCATCCTGAGTGTCGGTCACAGCGGTTTCCTGGCAGGGCTCATTGACGATGCCGAACTTTCTCCCAGTCAGAAAGAACGCGTCAAACAAATGATTCTGACGCACAATTCCGTAGCCCTTGAGAAAGCGGCTGAAGTTGTCTCTTACGAACCGGTGCGCAAAGTCCTGCAGCAGCTGCTCTATATGCAGGGCGGTCCCGATATGCTCCGCAACCTGAAAAAGCGGATGACCAACCCCAAATGCATTGAGGCCCTGGACAATCTGCTTGCCATCTTTGACCTGTGCGAAGCGTACGACATGACAGACTACATCAACTTTGACCTGAGTCTCGTCCGCAACTTCGATTATTATACCGGCATGGTCTTTGAGGCCTATGGCCCGCAGATTGGATTTAATATCTGCGGCGGAGGCCGTTACGATAACATGATGGCAAAATTTGGCAAACCGATGCCTGCCACCGGCTTTGCCATGGGTATAGACCGTATCATCCTCTCCATGCGCCGTGAAGGTGTATTTAAGAGCAAATCGACATGGGATATGTTCGTTGCCTGGAAGAAAGGCAATGAAAAAGAAGCAATCCGCAAGGCGATGGAACTGCGTAAAGGCGGTAAGACAGTGAAGACGGCGACCGCACCGATGACGCCGGAACAGGCAGCCAAGGCGTGCGAAGCCAACCACTGCGAAGCACTCGTCTATGTACGGTAAGTGAGGGGACGATATTATGGACTATCTGACAATTGCTTTGCCAAAAGGCAAATTATTCGATAAATCGGTACAGATACTGGCGAAAGTCGGGGTCTCGGCGGATAACGTCGTCGAAGATTCCCGCAAACTCGTCATCACGAACGAAGATACCAAAGTGCGGTTCATCATCGTCAAAACGATGGATTTGCCCACCTACGTGGAATATGGCGCCGCAGATATCGGGATTATCGGCAAGGACGTTCTCATTGAAGAAAATAAGGACGTCTACGAACTCCTTGATATGGGCTACGGAAAATGCCACCTCATGATGGCACTGCCCGCGTCCAAGGTGCTACCGAATATCATGGATTACACCCATATGCGGGTAGCGACCAAGTATCCCAACAGTGCCACCGCCTTCTTCGATAAGATGGGCATGCAGATGGAAATCATCAAACTGAACGGTTCCATCGAGCTGGCACCGATTGTAGGCCTGAGTGAACTCATCGTCGATATTGTGGAAACCGGCACGACCCTTCGGGAAAACAACCTGAAAGAAGTCGCCATGGTGTACCCGAGCTCGGCACGGCTCATCGCCAACAAAGTCAGCTTCCGCCTGCAGCACCAGCGCATCAAGAAGCTCGTTCGTGATTTGAAAAAAGTATTGAAAGAAGAACCTGTAACCTAAGCCTGAAATGAAGCCCGCAGTCCTCGACATTACAAGGAAAAGCGGGCTTTGTCATTTAGAAATCAAAATTTCAATTTCAGCCGCCAGCGGTGGGGATTCAGTAGGCTAACAGGAATTGGTACGATAGAACACCTGTAAAATTCAAACCAAATCTCCAATTAGAGCAGCAGCCCTCTTGTTTTTTTGTAAAAAAAATAAGAGGGGGGACCACTTGCGGTGGGTATTCAGTAGGATAACAGGGATTGGTACGATTAAGCACCTGTAAAATCCAAACTAAACCCCAATCGAGGCACTAGAGACCCTCTTCGACGTCGCTGTGCGACATTGAAGAGGGGGGACCGCAGGAAGGCCCGATGGTATCGGGACTTCCGGTAAGCGGTGGGTGATGACCCTTAAACTTCTTCTAACCTTCTGTATAGGTTAGTAGTTACAAAAGTATAGCAATGTGTTAGTAAATTTTCGTATATCTTAAACATTTCCTAGGAGGTAAACACTCATGTCAACTTACAAAGGCCGGGACAGCCTTTCCCAGGTAGAAGACTACGTTGTGGAGACCGTACCCGATGCGGATATTATTGTAAACGCCAACGAAACCAACGAATACTGCGGAGATGAAATGGAGCAGAAAATCCTCCAAACCATCTCCAAATACCCAATCAACCGTTACCCCGCCATGCACGGCGAAAATCTTTGCCGTCTCATCGCCAAGAACCTGAACCTGGATCCCTTCCAGATTACCCTCGGCAACGGCTCGAGCGAACTGCTTGAAAAACTCTGCTACGCCTTCGGCGGCAAAGGCAGAAAGATTTCCTATCCGTCTCCGTCCTTCTCCATGTATGAGACGTATGCAGTATTGGCAGACAGCACTCCGGCCCCGTTCCCGCTGACCAAGGAATGTCAGGTCGACCCTGATGCCCTTATCGAATTCTGCAAGAAAGAGCAGCCCAACGTCGTTATCATCTGCAATCCGAATAACCCGACAGGCAGCTTCAACACGCACGAAGCAATGGAAAAAGTCATCAAAAACGTGGACTGCCTCGTCGTCATGGATGAAGCGTATATCGAATTCAGTAACGACGGTAAAGACGCCTCCAAGAATTCCACGCTGGACCTCGTTTCCAAATATGACAACCTCCTTGTCCTGCGTACCTTCTCCAAAGCGTATGGCCTTGCCGGTCTGCGTATTGGTTACGGCGCCGGCAGCATGCCCGTCATGAAGATTATGCAGAAAGCCATGCTCCCGTATCACGTCAACGGTTTTACCCTGGCTATCGGCGAGCTGCTTTATAAAGAAAAAGACTATTTGAATCAGCGCGTCGCTCACCTCGTGGCGCAGCGTACCGTGCTGAAAAAAGGCCTTGAAGACCTTGGTTTTTACGTGTATCCTTCCGGATCTAACTTCCTTTGCCTCAAGCCGGTAGGGGATGTCCTCACAAACCTCTATAAGCAGTCTGGCGAGAAAGCCGATACGGAAGATGCCAAAGCTATGGCGGCAGGTTCCTATCTTTTCAATACCCTGCTGAGCCGTAAGATTCTTGTGAGAAATTACTCTCATAATCCGAAACTTCCGGGTTGCCTGCGTATTTCCGTCGGTCTGCCGGAAGAAAATGCAAAGATTTTGGAAACCATAGGGGATATTCTTAAAGAAGGGAAGGATTGATTATGCGGGAAGCGGAAGTCAAAAGAGAAACAAAGGAAACTTCAATCTATGTAAAATTGAATCTCGACGGTACCGGTAAGAACGATATCGATACGGGCGTCGGATTCCTGAACCATATGCTGACCCTGGTCGCTGTCCACGGACAGTTCGACCTCACCGTTAAGGCCAAAGGCGACCTTGATGTCGATTGCCACCATACCGTGGAAGACGTCGGCATTACCTTCGGCGATGCCCTGACCCAGGCCCTGGGAGACAAAGTCGGCATCCACCGTTACGGCAGCTTCCTTCTGCCTATGGACGAAGCCCTGGCTGAAATCGTACTGGATCTGTCCGGCCGTCCTTACCTCGTATGGAACGCTGATATCCCAAGAAATATGCTCGGTACCTTTGATACCGAAATGGGCGAAGACTTCTTCCGTGCCATCGCCGTCCACAGCGGCATGACCCTCCACGTCAACCTTCCGTACGGCAAGAACACCCACCATATGCTCGAAGCCATCTTCAAAGGCTTCGGACGGGCGCTGTCGGAAGCCGTAGCCATCGATCCCCGGGTGCACGGAATTATGAGTAGTAAGGGGAGTTTGTAAAAAATAGAGTGGTTAGTGGCTAGTGGAAAGTGGTTAGTACAATCGGCGCAGCAGTTTGTATCGCAATTTTTAATAGCTAGTTTTTCTTAGAATTGTGATTTTTTCTCTGTGTTTCGTTGCTTTTAAGTACAAAATTTTGTACAATAGATATATCTTTGCATCTATACCAGTAAAAATTTTGGGACTTTTTGCAGCTAGTAGGCATATTGAGTGCCTGCAAAATTCGTAACATTGGAGGAAGAATATGATTCGTAGTTATGAAGATTTAGAAATTTGGCAGAGATCTGTTGCGTTAGCGGACGTCATTTATGATGTGCTTGAGCAATTACCTTCTGATGAGAGATATGCTCTTGATAAGCAAATGCGTCGGGCTGTAACTTCGATATCCCTCAATATTGCTGAGGGTTATGGAAGACACTCAACAAAAGAATTTGTGCATTTCCTGTATATAGCAAGAGGATCACTTTCTGAAGTAAAAACTCAAATACTGATTTGCAGGATGAGAAAGTTCGTAGATGCAGCAACTTTTAATAGTATTAATGGTGAAGCCACAGAAATTATCAAAATGACCAGTGCCCTCATTCGGAAACTTCTAAGAAGGTGTTGAGTGAAGAAGAGGACACTAGTAATGCACTCGCTTATAAGTTAAGGAAGCTGATTCACTTTCTCAGGAATCAGCGACATAATTCTTAATTGCGGGTGTACTAACCACTACTCACTAACCACTAGCCACTCAGTAAATTTGAGAGGTGAGTGTTCTTATGAGTAATAAAATCGTCATCATCGACTCTGGTCGTGGAAACCTCCACAGTGTATTTAATGGCTTAAAGAAGATCGGTGCCGATCCCGAGATTTCTTCTGACCCGAAAGTCATCGCCGCTGCCCCAAAAGTCATTCTTCCCGGAGTAGGTGTATTCGGCGACTGCATGGAACATTTGAAAGCCGCTAACTTAATTGACGTCATTTATGAAGTCGTAAATAAAGGTGTGCCCTTCCTGGGCATTTGCTTAGGCGAGCAGCTGCTTTTTGAAGGCAGTGAAGAATCACCTGGGGTAAAGGGTCTCGGCCTCTTAAAAGGGCAGGTAGAGCTTATCAAGACCCCGTTTAAAGTGCCGCACATGGGCTGGAATAAACTGAAAGTCGTCAATCCGTCTCCGCTTATGAAAGACGCTGACGGTAAGATGGTTTATTTCGTACATAGCTTTGCTGCCAAACCGGAAGATCCTTCTGTTATTACCTCCGTTTGTGACTACGGTACGACCATCGTTGCATCCGTCGGTAAAGACAATGTACAGGGCTTCCAGTTCCACCCGGAAAAATCTTCCGCTGCAGGTCTTGCCATGCTGAAGGCCTTTAAGGAGTGGGAACCATGAACATATATCCCGCAATCGACCTGCGCGGTGGGCAGTGTGTCCGTCTCCTGAAAGGCGACTTTTCCAAGGAAACCGTATACGGTAAAGATCCCGGCGCCATGGCAAAGAAATGGGCCTCTGAAGGAGCTGCTTCCATTCACGTCGTGGACCTTGACGGCGCCCTCGCCGGTGAAAGCCGCAACCTGCCTTCCATCAAGAGTATTATCAAAGAAGGCGGCATTCCTATTGAAGTGGGCGGCGGTATCCGTACCATGGAGCAGATTGAAAAGCTGCTGAATCTGGGTGTCCATCAGGCCATTCTCGGATCGGCGGCCGTGTATCATCCGGAACTTGTCGCAGAAGCCTGCAAAGCCTTTCCCGGACATATCGTCGTCGGTATTGATGCCAAAGAAGGCATGGTAGCCGTTGAAGGCTGGTCCCAGAGCGGCAACATCAAAGCTGTGGAACTGGAAAAGAAAATGGCAGACTGCGGCGTAACGCGCATTATTTATACCGACATTGCCCGGGATGGCATGATGATCGGCAATAATATCAAAGAAACCGTGGAAGTTGCCAAAGCCTGCGGCATTCCAGTCACCGCTTCGGGCGGTGTTTCGACACTGGACGATGTCCGTCGTCTCAAAAAAGAAAGTGCCGACGGAATCGAAGGCTGCATTATCGGAAAAGCACTCTATACCGGTGCCATTTCCCTGCCGGACGCCGTCCGGATTGCAAAGGAGGATTGACACATGCAGATTAAGAGAATCATTCCCTGCCTGGATGTCAAAAATGGCCGGGTAGTAAAGGGAACTAACTTTGTACAATTAAAAGACGCCGGAGATCCGGTAGAACTGGCTTCCCTGTATGAAAAAGAACAAGCTGATGAACTCGTATTCCTCGATATCACTGCCTCCTGGGAAGGCCGTAAATCCATGCTCGACGTCATTCAGCGCACGGCCTGTGAAGTCTTTATGCCGCTGACTGTGGGCGGCGGTATCTCCACTATGGATGATATCCATAACGTCCTTCTGGCCGGCGCGGATAAAACATCCCTCAACACGGCAGCCGTAAAGAATCCTGACCTCATTCATCAGGGATCCCTGGCCTATGGCGCCCAGTGCATGGTACTCGCTGTCGATGCCAAGAAAGTAGCACCTAACCATTGGGAAGTCTATATTAACGGCGGCAGAACACCGACAGGCCTTGACGCCGTCGAATGGATCAAAAAAGCCGTGTCCCTGGGTGCAGGCGAAATCCTGCTGACCAGTATGGACGCCGACGGTACCAAAGACGGCTATGACATTCCGCTTACAAGAACCGTCGCCGAAGCCGTAAACGTGCCCGTCATCGCTTCCGGCGGTGCAGGCAGCCTCGAAGACTTCTATGAAGTCCTTACCAAAGGCAAAGCCGACGCAGCCCTCGCTGCCTCCGTCTTTCACTACGGCAAATTTAGCATCCGCCAAGTCAAAGAATACTTGAGAGACAAAGGCGTAGAAGTAAGATTGTAACGAAAGAATAAGGATAGGACCTCGCCATCGGCGAGGTCCTTAGTGTGAGTGGGGGAAGTGAGAGGAGAGGAAGGCGAAAGGGGGAGAGGGAAAGCTATAAAAATAAAAGAAAAGAAAAAAGAAGCTATCATTCCCCGCATCCGCAGGAAATCAAACATCTTTAGGGACCCTCTTCGACGTCGCAACGCGACATTGAAGAGGGGGGACCGCTTGCGGTGGGTGATGTCCCTTAAAAATTTTTTCTTCTCTATCGGTTAGTAGTAACAAAAATCTAGCAATCTACCGGTTAATGCTCATACCTCTTTATACTTCCCTCCCTAATCTCTCCTCCAAGACTTTCTTTATTCTTTCTTCAACCCCATACAAATCATGCGCAATCTCAGAATTAGAAAACCTGATTACTTCATACCCTCTGTTCTTAAGAAACGCTGTCCTTTTAGCATCATATTCCTCAATTTCTTTTTCCGTGTGTTGGATTCCATCGACCTCTACAATTAATTTTGCTTTTGCACAGTAAAAATCAACGATATAGTAATAAATAATTTTTTGCCTTAAGAATCGTACAGGAAGTTTCTTAAGAACTTGATACCATAAAATTTTTTCGACTACAGTCATGTTTTTACGCATCATTCTTGCATTTTTTCGTAGTTCATCATATTCTGCGAACGAAACTGCATTTCTTCCTCTGTCCATGAGTACCTCCAATTGTAGAAATTTTATATAGCAGATACGGCTACTATACAAGAAAACAAAGTAAAAGTGTGCAGTTGAAGGTGCGAATGGACTAAAAGTGGAAGCGAAGGGGAATAAAAAGAAATCTTCCGCCATAAATGGCCCTCCTTCTTTCTACTTCACTGCGTGAAGTGAAAGAAGGTAATAAGGGTCATCATCCCCCGCAAAGCGGGCCCCCTTCTTCAATGCCGCAAAGCGGCGTCGAAGAAAGTCCCTGAGATTGACGGATAGAATCTTTTCCTATTATCTCCCTCATCCTTTACATTCTTCCTCCTTCTTTCCCACTGTTTGTATCTTTTCCCTCTATCTGGTGTATAATATAAAGATGAATCTTTCTCTCAATGCACTATTCTTCGTACCACATCTATCCAAAACTTACCAAGCGACGCACAGAGAAACCTTACTTTTCTAACTCAATCCAAATCCTGAGGTGTTCTAACATGAAAATTGATTTAACGAACTTAAAATTTGATGACCGCGGCTTGATTCCTGCTATTGTCCAGGACTGCCGCACGGAACGTGTGCTGATGCTGGCCTACATGAACGGTGAATCTCTCGCCCGCACTGTGGAAACGGGCTACACCTGGTTCTGGTCCCGCAGCCGCCAGGAGCTCTGGAACAAGGGCGCTACGAGCGGCAACACGCAGAAGGTCAAGAGTATCATCTATGACTGCGATGGAGATGCCCTCCTTGTCCGTGTCGAACAAAAGGGCGTAGCCTGCCACAAGGGCACCTATTCCTGCTTCAGCTATCCGCTGTGGAACAGCGGCTCCGGCGAAAGTCTGCCGACGGCAGAAAACACTCTGCCTATGGTCATTTCTAACCTCTATAAATCCATCATGACCATGCGCGGACTCACCAAATCCCAGTCCTACACGCACCTTCTCTTCGAATCCGGGCAGGACAAAATCCTGAAGAAACTCGCCGAGAAATGCGCTTCTACCATGCTCGCCTCCAAGAACAGCGACCAGAATGACGTGGTTTACGAGATGAGCGATTTATGGTATCATTGCTTAGTGCTGTTAGCTTTCCATGGAATTACGCCGGGTCAGATGCTGGCTGTCCTTGGAAGCATCAACGAAGATAAAAAGAACAGTAAATAATAAGCTGGAGGCTGAATTTCTTGGCTAGATTGTTTGGAACGGACGGCGTCCGCGGGATTGCCAACGGCTATCTCAATGCGGAACTTGCCTATAAATTGGGCCGCGCTGCGGCAATGTATTTCGGACGTGAAGTAAAAACCCCGAATATTCTGATCGGACGCGATACGCGCCTTTCCGGGACGATGCTCGAATCGGCCCTTGCTGCAGGCATCTGCAGTGCCGGCGGCAATGCCCATATCCTGGGTGTCATCCCGACGCCCGCCGTATCTTATCTGACGGAAAATCTCGGTGCCAATGCCGGTGTCGTCATTTCCGCTTCTCATAATCCTTTTGAAGATAACGGCATCAAGTTTTTCGCAAAGAGCGGTTTCAAGCTGCCCGATGCTGTTGAAGACGAAATCGAAGCCATCGTCAAGGCTCCGATTGACTATGACCATACCCTGACCGGCTCTTCCGTGGGCCGCGTCATTCCCGAACCTGATATGGGTGCAAAGTACATCCAGCACATCGTGGACAGCTCCGATATCAAATTAAACGGCCTCAAAGTCGTTATGGACTGCGCCAACGGTGCCAACAGCGACATTGCGCCGGCCATCCTGCGCATGCTCGGGGCTCATGTCATTCCTATTTTCCATGAACCCAATGGCATTAACATCAATAACGGCTGCGGCTCCACCCATCTGGAAGCCCTGCAGAAGAAAGTTGTCGAAGTCGGTGCCGATCTTGGTATAGCCAACGACGGTGATGCAGACCGCTGCCTCGCTGTCGATGAAAAGGGCACGCCCCTTGACGGCGACCAGATCATGCTGATCTGCGCCCTCGACCTGATGGCTGCCGGTAAACTTAAAGACAACGTCCTCGTGACCACTGTCATGAGCAACGTCGGCCTGGCCAAGGCCATGAAGGAACACGGCGGCCGCACGGTGAAGACCGCTGTCGGTGACCGCTACGTCCTTGAAGAAATGCTGAAGCATGACTACAAGCTCGGCGGTGAACAGTCCGGTCATATCATCTTTGGTGACCTGGTGCGCACCGGTGACGGTATGATGACCTGCGTGAAGCTCCTGAGCTCCGTCGTGCGTCATAATCGCACCCTGTCCCAGCTCGGCTGCCTGATGGTGAAATATCCGCAGACCCTCGTCAACGTCCGCGTCAAGGACAAGAACGGCTGGGAAAAGAACGAAGCAATTAAAGAAGTGACCCAGAAATTTACGGATAAACTCGGTGATGACGGGCAAGTTCTCGTCCGTGCTTCCGGTACGGAACCGCTGATCCGCGTCATGGCTCAGGGCCCGACCCAGAGCGAGACCGACTTCATTACCGATGCCATCGCCGAAGTTGTAAGAAAAGAACTGGCGTAAGTAAAAGCATCCGACCAGTGGTGGTTGGATGCTTTTTTTGTGAATCGTAGTGCTCGCTACCGGGCACTCGTAAGAAAGGAAGAATCCCCATGGACAAGCTGAAGGAAAACTTATTCACTCTTATTGATTCTTACCGCGATTGCCTCGTCACCGCCGCAGACGCTATTTATGACCATCCCGAGTGGGAAGGGCATGAAGTATTTGCTTCTGACCTGCTGACGAACATGCTTGAAAAAGCAGGTTTTACGGTGGAACGCGGTCTGGCAGACCTGCCGACGAGCTTCCGCGCGACTTGGCAGAACGGGGAAGGCGGGTCCAGTATCGGCATGCTTTGTGAATATGATGCCCTGAAAAATTTCGGTCACGGCTGCGGCCATCATTTGCAGGGCCCGGCCTGCATCGGGGCGGCGCTTGCCCTTCGGGAAGTCCTGAAAGATAAGAACTTCAAAATCGTGATTTACGGTACGCCTGCAGAAGAAACCTTCGGCGGCAAAATCAACATGATCAAAGCCGGCTGTTTCAAGGATATCGACGTGGCCCTCATGATGCACGGCGGTCCGGCAACCCAGACGGATATCAAGAGCCTGGCCCTCAGCGAACTCCTCGTGACCTTCCATGGCAAAGCCGCTCATGCAGCCATTGCCCCGGATCAGGGGCGCAGTGCCTTTGATGCCCTGCTCATTGCCTTTAACGGCATTGAATTCCTGCGTGAACACGTGAAAGACGACGTGCGCATGCATTATACCGTGGAAGAACTGCCCGGCCCGAATAACGTCGTACCGGATAAGGCCGTGGGTTCCTTCTGCCTGCGTTCCTATTCCCGTGAAGAACTGGACGGCGTCGTGGAACGCGTCCGCGATATCATGATGGGTGCCGCGCTCATTGCCGGTGTGACCGTTGAAATCAAGAACAAACCATCCTTTGACGATAAAATTCCTGCCCTGGCCCTGAATGACTGCATCATGGCAAACGCCAAAGCCTGCGGCGCTCCCGGTATCGAAGGCCCGAGAGAAAAGACCGGATCGACCGATTTTGGCAACGTCCTGCACCGTATGCCCGGTGCCTGCGCCCGCATCAAATTCGTACCGGCCGGATCCTCTGCCCATTCTCAGGTATACCTCGATAACGGCAAGAGCGAAAGCGGTCACGCTGCCATTCTGTACGGTGCCAAGATCCTTGCCGGCACAGCAGCCGACCTGATTATCAATCCGGAACTCCTGGCCGAAGTAAAACAAGAATTCCAGGATCGCATCAGCGGAAAGAGAAAATAACGCTGAAGAGATCCATATGATATTTTTTGCAAACCGTTTACAGTTTGCTTCCTACAGAGCGACCGGCGGCCCGCGGCCAGCGACCTGCGTCGTTATCCGAAGCCGCCTTTTGAACGGATTAAGATATATTTTGAGGGGAAGAAATGAACGATTATTTTCGTACACATTACGATGAAATCTTGCACTGGCTCATGGCCGGCTATGCAGGATTTGAGGGGTTATATTCTGTCATTCTGCACGGACGCAACTTTGCCAACGCGCAGACCGGAAACCTGATGTCACTGATAGAAGACCTGCTGGGCGGGAATATGTTTGCCGTCATGACGAGAGTGGGGGCACTCCTTATGTTTGTGACCGGCGTCATTACATCCTTTCTGCTCTCCAAAAAGACCAGCAAAGACATGCGTAAAATTGTCATCGTCGTCAATGCTGTGACCCTGACCGCCGTCGCCCTGATGCCGCTCGACTGGGATCCTATCATGACCATCTATCCCATGATCTTTGCCGCCTCCTTTCAGTGGGGGACATTCTCGGAAGCCCAGGGGTACGCCAGTTCGACCATCTTCCTGTCTAACAATACCAAACAGTCGGCTCTCGCCTGGACGCAGTTTGTCCTCACAAAGGACTGGAAATTTTGTCATAAAGCCATACTCTATACTTTTACCATCATCTTCTTCCTGACCGGCTGCTACGTCGCAGGACACGCCGTCTTCGCTTACGGTGCCGGCGGCGCTTATATCGGATATACCATTCTCGCCATCGCCTTCATCCTTGTCTGTATGTCCGACCGCTACGGCGGCAAACAAGCCGTCCAGAAAATGGACCGCATCGCTGAAGTGGAGGCAGAAGAAAGAATGCCGAAGTGAGAAGCTGTGGCGCTTACGCGCAAAAAACAACGATATTACAAGTGCTGTGAAGAAATGAAATTTGTTTCTTCACAGCGCTTTTTGTTGTGGAGAAGGAGAGAGAAGGGGAGAATAAAGAAAAATACGCTATCTTCCCCCGCACTCGTCAGCCCTGACAGTCGTCAGTGCTTCCTGCGGGCCCCCTCCTTCCGAAACCACGTAGTGGTTTGGAAGGAGGTTGTGAGGAAGGCAACCCTCCTGACGTCGGATTGCCTAAAGGAAAAATTAAAAACATCTGCGGTAAATTTTTAGTGACCCTCTTCGACGTCGCCGCGCGACATTGAAGAGGGGGAACCGCTTGCGGTGGGTGATGTCCCTTAAAAATTTTTTCTTCACTATCGGTTAGCAGTAACAAAATCTAGCAATCTACCGGTTAATGCTCATACCTCTTTATACTTCCCTCCCTAATCTCTCCTCCAAGACTTTCTTTATTCTATCTTCAACCCCATACAGATCATGTGCAATTTCAGAATTAGAAAATCTGATTAATTCATACCCTCTGCTCCTGAGAAATGCAGTTCTTTTAGCATCATATTCCTCAACATCTTTTTCAGTGTGTTGGATTCCATCGACCTCTACAATTAATTTTGCTTTTGCACAGTAAAAATCAACGATATAATAATAAATAATTTTTTGCCTTAAGAACCGCACAGAAAGTTTCTTAAGAACTTGATACCATAAAATTTTTTCGACTACGGTCATGTTTTTACGCATCATTCTTGCATTTTTTCGTAGTTCATCATATTCTGCGAGTGTAACTGCTTTTCTTCCTCTGTCCATGAGTACCTCCAATTGTAGAATTTTTATATAGTAGATACGGCTACTATACAGGAAAACAAAGTAAAAGTGTGCAGTTGAAGGTGCGAATGAACCAAAAGTGGAAGCGAAGGGGAATAAAAAGAAATCTTCCGCCATAAATGGCCCTCCTTCTTTCTACTTCACTACGTGAAGTGAAAGAAGGTAATAAGGGTCATCATCCCCCGCAAAGCGGGCCCCCTTCTTCAATGCCGCAGAGCGGCGTCGAAGAAGGTCCTTACGGTTGACGGATAGAATGTTTTATCTTTCCCGTCGCCGCAGGCGACCACAGCTTCCCGGCTTTCCTTCCGCGCGTAAGCGCCACCCGCACTTGCGCCTTCGGCGCAGGTGCCCTTCACCTGTCTTGTCACCTTACAAACCCCATATGACAGAACCCCCAAAAAGTGTTACAATGTTCTCAATATATCCCCATTAAAACCTGGAGGAGGTTTTACCACAATGCAGAGCAGTGAACGCAACCTGTCCATGATGATGGACTTTTACGAAATGACAATGGCCTATGGCTATTTTAAAGATGGCCTGGACAATATGAAACGTGCCACTTTCGATATTTTCTATCGTCATAACCCGGATAACGGCGGTTTTGCCATTTTTGCCGGTTTGGAACAATGCATCCAGTACATCGAAGACTTCCATTTTTCAGATGAAGACGTACAGTATTTCAGAGACATGCATATGTTTGATGAGGACTTTCTGGAATACCTGCGCAATTTCCACTTTTCCGGTGACGTTGATGCCCTCCCGGAAGGTACCATTATGTACCCGAGAGAATCCGTCCTTTCTGTCACCGCCCCGATTCTGGAGGCTCAGCTCCTGGAAACGGCGCTCCTGGCAGAAGTTAACCATCAATCTCTGATCGCTACGAAGACCGCCCGCATCGTCCGTGCAGCGGAAGGCCGCGGCGTTTCCGATTTTGGTGCCCGCCGTGCCCATAACATGGATGCTGCCGTCTACGGTGCACGTGCCGCCTATATCGGCGGAGCAGATGGTACGGCTACTGTCCTTGCCGGCCAGGAATTCGGTATTCCTGTCGGCGGTACCATGGCCCACAGCTTTGTCATGTACTATCCCGATGAATATACGGCCTTTAAGAGATATGCCGAAGTTTATCCCGATAACGTCGTGCTCCTGATTGATACGTATGACGTTATTCATTCCGGCCTGCCCAATGCCATCCGCATTGCTCGTGAAGTCCTCGAACCAATGGGCAAGAGACTCAAAGGCGTGCGTATTGACTCCGGTGACTTGGCATACCTGTCTAAGCGTGTCCGTGCCATCCTCGACAGCGAGGGCCTGCAGGACTGCAAGATAGTCGCTTCTAACAGCCTCGACGAATATACCATCCGTTCTATCCTGGACCAGGGCGGCTGCATCGACTCCTTCGGTGTCGGCGAGCGCCTGATCACCGCAAAGAGCGACCCTGTCTTTGGCGGCGTGTACAAACTCGTGGCCGTCGAAGGCGATAAAGGCTGGGAACCGCGTATCAAAGTATCCGAAACCTTGGAAAAGATTACGAACCCGGGCCGCAAAGAGCTCTATCGTATTTATAACCCGCAGGGCAAAGCCGTCTCTGACCTCATTGCCAAAGAAGGCGAACCTGTCGATGTAGAACATAAATTCCGTTACGTCGATCCGAACGAACCGTGGAGACTGCGCCATTTCGAAGGCTGCACGGCCAAGAAACTGCTTGTTCCGATTTTCCGCGGCGGCAAACTCGTCTACAAGCAGCCGGCCTTGAAAGATATCCGCGCCTTCGTGCAGTATCAGCTGAAGAACGAAATCTGGCAGGAAGAACAGCGCTTCGAGAACCCGCACGTCCACTTCGTGGATATGACCCCGGCCTACTACGAAGAAAAAATGAACCTCCTGTCTAAGAGCAGAAATAAGTAAGAGACGCTGTGGCGCTCCGCGCAGAAAAAGCCTTGGCCGCCTCCGGCGGCATGTGGCGCCAGAGGCGCGAAAAGATAATGATGTTACGCGTGCTGTGAAGAAATGTTAGTTCGTTTCTTCACAGCACTTTTTTATGGGAAAAAAGAGAGAAGAGGAGAAAAAAGAAAAAATAATTAAGAATAAAACCGCTATCTTCCCCCACATTCGTCAGCCCTGACTGCCGTCAGTGCTTCCTGTGGGCCCCCTCCTTCCGAAACCACGTAGTGGTTTGGAAGGAGGTTGTGAGGAAGGCAAGGCTCCTGACGTCGGATTGCCGGAAGAAAATATTAAAAACGGCTGTGATAAATTTTTAGGGACCCTCTTCGACGTCGCAGCGCGACATTGAAGAGGGGGAACCGCTTGCGGTGGGTGACGTCCCTTAAAATTTTTTTCTTCACTATCGGTCAGCAGTAACAAAAATCTAGTAATTCATCGGTTAATTTTCACATCTCTTTTATATTTTTTTCCTCAATCTCTCCTCCAATACTTTCTTTATTCTTTCTTCAACCCCATATAGATCATGCGCAATCTAAGAATTAGAAAACCTGATTACTTCATACCCTCTGTTCTTGAGAAACACAGTTCTTTTAGCATCATATTCTTCAATTTCTTCCTCAATGTGTTGGATTCCATCGACCTCTACAATCAATTTAGCTTTAGCACAGCAAAAATCAACGATATTGCAGATTCGGCTACTATACAGGAAAACAAAATAAAAGTGTGCAGTTGAAGGTGTGAATGAACCAAAATTGGAAGCGCAGGGGAATAAAAAGAAATCTTCCGCCATAAATGGCCCTCCTTCTTTCTACTTCACTACGTGAAGTGAAAGAAGGTAATAAGGGTCATCATCCCCCGCAAAGCGGGCCCCCTTCCTCAATGTCGCGCAGCGACGTCGAGGAAGGTCCCTGTGATGGATGATAGAATTTTTCATCTCATTCTCACACCTTATCTTCCTTTTGCACACCTGGCCAAACGCCAAAAGCGCCCTCCATTAAGCCAAACCGTAAGGTTTGGAGTTCCGCTGCCACCTCCGTCCTTTAGGAAGGAGGACGGACCACGAAGTGGGGGAGAAAAGTTTAATTAAAAGCCGTAGGCATTCCACTCTGCCGAAGGCTCCGCTAACAGCAGCCAACTGCTAACTGCCAACTGCTATCTGCCTAAGGCTTCGCCTAAAAAAACTGCCCGCACTAGCGTACTAACCCCTAATTCCTACCCACTAACCACTTCCTGTCTTTACACTTATTGTTAACCTCACCCCCAAAATGTCACGCAGACCTTGACTTTCCCCAGTTAGCGGTTTATAATGTCCCTCGTGTGATAAAGAGGATCGGTACAAATGAATAGGCTGCAGGTGCAGCTGCCGAATTAGGAGACACTAATTAAACAAGGTGATCCTGATCTTTTGTATTGAGAAAATTTCATAGTGTGGTTTGTACGTTCCAGTGCTTTCGTGTTTGTCTCAGGCTGCGGTTTGGATACTTCTTTACTTAGCAGCATTTTCTGCGTGATGAGGCCCGCAGAAAAGAGCAGGGGAGGCGACGGTCTGCGTTACTACGTTGGCGTTGCCGGTCACGATGGTTCATCTGAACGTAATTCAGCCTAATCGACAAAATCGTAGAAGTGTCAGGAAACGGCTGAAGCACGATGAAAAATTTTCAAACAAGGATTTAGGACTGCCTGTTTGATTATTGCTCTCATAGATTATGGCGCAACATCCATTCGCAGGATGTGGATTTTTTGCGCCCAAAAATTATTGGGGGGATCGTTTTGATCAAGAAAATCTTGCGATTTGCTGTGAAAAACATGGCGCTGTTTGTCGTCCTTATCGGCGTTATTGGAGCAAATTGGCCATGGACCCTGTCCTGGGTTGGTCCAGTAATTCCCTGGATGCTGGGTATCGTCATGTTTGGTATGGGGATGACTTTGAAAGTCGACGACTTTCGTTTTATTCTGCATCGGCCATGGGAAGTTGCAATTGGTGCCTTTGCTCAGTTTACCATCATGCCATTTGTGGCTTGGGCGCTGGTAAAGCTCTTCAACCTGCCGCCGGAACTGGCTATCGGTGTTATTCTTGTAGGCACCTGCCCCGGTGGTACCGCGTCGAACGTCATTACCTACCTGGCAAAAGGTGATGTGGCCCTGTCTGTGGCCATGACCTGCTGCACAACCTTATTGGCGCCGATTGTGACGCCGGTACTTACGTATTATCTGGCCGGATCCTGGATTGAAATTTCCCTGACGGCCATGATGGTTTCTATCGCCAAGATGGTGCTGCTCCCGGTACTGGGCGGCCTCTTCGTGAATACGCACTTTGAATCCAAAGTCGCTCCTATTCGCGAATACATGCCGTTCGTCTCCGTCGTCTGCATCGTCCTTCTCGTCGGTGGTGTTGTTTCCCTGAGTGCTTCCCGCCTGTTTGAAAGCGGCGCTCTCATTGCCGGAGTCGTTGTACTGCACAACCTGTTCGGTCTGCTGCTCGGTTATGGCATGGCTCGTCTTTTCCGGCTTTCTCCGGCCAAGACCCGCGCTGTGGCTATCGAAGTCGGCATGCAGAACTCCGGTCTGGCTGCATCTCTCGCAGTGATGTATTTCACGCCGGCCGGTGCCATTGCAGGTGCCATCTTCAGTGTATGGCATAACATTTCCGGTTCCCTGCTGGCCAATTACTTCACCCGTCATGATGAAGCCAAAGCGGTCGCTGCTGCTGAAAACACCGGATCAGCTCACAATTGATTTTTCCAACTAGCTTGAAAAGAGGCATATAACCATGAAGGTATTACGTACTGTTAAAGAAATCCAGGAATTTGCACTGAACGCTAAAAAAGCCGGCAAGACCATCGGCCTTGTTCCGACCATGGGAGCCCTGCATGAAGGCCATCTGACCCTGATGCGCACGGCTCGTGCTAAATGTGATGTTGTCATCGCTTCCGTATTCGTCAACCCGACCCAGTTCGGCCCGAACGAAGACTATGAAAAATATCCGCGCCGCTTTGGTGAAGATGAAAAGAAACTCGAAAGCGTCGGTGTAGATGCCGTGTTCCATCCGGAACCCAAGGAAATGTATCCCGAACACTTCTGCACGTACGTGAACGTCGAAGGCGAATTCACCCACAAACTGTGCGGAGCTACGAGACCCATTCACTTCCGCGGCGTCGCTACCGTCGTCACAAAGCTCATCAACCTGGCTCGCGCCGATGAAGCCTTCTTCGGCCAGAAAGATGCCCAGCAGGTTTGCGTCGTTCGTCGTTTTGTCGAAGACCTGAACATCAACTGCCACATCAACATGGTTCCTATCGTACGTGAACCCAGCGGACTCGCCCGCAGTTCCCGCAACGAATACATGAGCCCCGAAGAACGCGCCAAGGCCGTCGTCCTGTACGAAAGCCTGAAGCTCGGCAAGGCAGCGTATGACAAAGGCGAACGCGACGTCGAAACCCTGAAGAAAATCGTCCGTGATCACCTCGAAGCCGAACCCTTCGTAAAACAAATCGATTACGTCGAAATCCTGACCTTCCCGTACCTTGACGAAATCAAAACCGTCAAAGGCGAATGCCTCATGGCCATCGCTTGCTACGTAGGTAAGACAAGACTGATCGATAACGTAATCCTGGATTAAAGGAATTAAAGTCAAAGGAAAAGTGTGAAGATAAAAAAGCCACCCGGCGCCGGGTGGCTTTTTTTGGTGTGGGGAAGGAGGGAAAATAAAAAAAGAAGCTATCTTTCCCCGCTCTCGTCAGCCTTGACTAATCGTCAGTGCTTCCTGCGGGCCCCCTCCTTCCGAAACCACATAGTGGTTTGGAAGGAGGTTTTGAGGAGGGCAACCCTCCTGACGTCGGATTGCCAGAAGAAAATATTAAAAACAGCTGCGGTAAATTTTTAGGGACCCTCTTCGACGTCACTGCGCTACGTCGAGGAAGGTCCCTGTGGTGGATGGATAGAATCTTTTTATTCATTAAAACTTATGCCTTGTTTAATAATAAAAAACCATTAATTATTTATGCTGCTTTTATCTTTCTTACTCCTTCACCCAAGCTTTTCTTAACCTGTAATGAAATGGCCTGGAATTTTTTGAAATAAAGAGTCTATCTTCGGGAATCTGGTGTAACCTGGAGTATATAGTTTGCTTTGTTTTTTTCAGAGCCTTTGAAATTTCATTGATTGTTATACCGCCGTCAGAAAATAAAGAGGCCTGCAGGAGCAGTTCATATAATCTAATTGTAACTTGATCGCAGTCTTTTAATTTTACATGCATTTGTTTTAACAACGTTTGATACGCTGTATTCTTTTTTGTAAGCACGTCATTGATATTGTGAATCGCGTCCCGAATGAAATAAAGCGTTTGAATAATAAAAGGCGTTAAGTCTCCTTTATTGATTTCGGACTCAGTATTTTCAAAAAGAGAATAGTATTTTTTTCTATCTTGTTTGATGAGAATAGAAACTTGTAATCCGACCAGGGGACCATATTCTTTGGCAATTAAATAAGCTGTAATAAATCTATCCAGGCGGCCATTACCATCATAAAATGGATGAATATAACCAAAAAGGTAGTGAAACAAAGCTATCCGGATTAAATAGGGAAGCTGGGGGTTATTTAATATATCCAATGCTTTATTCATTCCATCAATGATTTTTTCTTCCGGATACAAGCCCCGGTGAATTACTTTTCCTGTTCCGGTAATCACATCTACACTATTTTTCCTGAAATATTTCCCATCAGGCAAATTGCCCGGATCATCCTCATTAATTTCAAAGAGCAACATTTCATCGTAGAGTTTTTTAATTTCTTCGCATGTTTTTAAGGGTACTGATTTATTTAAAACTAGCATTATATATTTATTTACAATGCCGCTCTGTCTATTTTTTTCTGCAGTGTTTTCCAATGCAGACTTGATTTCTTTACGGGTGCTCCGAACTCCCTCAATGTCGTTACTGGATTTAACTTCATTAATCAGATTAAATTTGATAAATTGTAGAATGGCGGAATAGGGGATAGAAGAATATGTTTGTCTGCCCGTAAGATATTCCCGGTTAATTTGATCTTGCAGCAGTGCAATTTCCTCGGTATAGCAATAGAAGGCAGGGTAAGATCTGGAATGATTATATTGATGAATGTTGAAATTGAAATGTTTGGTAAAAGGACTGTTAAACCTGCTTTCATACGCCTTTTCATAGGAATCGGGAATTTTATAGAATGTATCGTACAATGTAATATAATCCATAGCTGCCTCCTTTTTCTAAGATTATAAAAAACGTGATTTTTTATAAATCATATATCATGAAATACAAAAAATCAAGGATTTTAGTATTTTAACTTTTGAATTTATAATTTGAAATTCAAAAAAACGCAAATTTTTTAATTTCAACTTTTGCCAGAGTCAAAAATTCGCCATTTTTTTAATTTCAACTTTACCCAAAGTCAAATTTTGACGCCTTTTTTAATTTCATTCCCCTAAAATCACAAGAAGGCCATCGCTGGAGAACTCAATCTCCAACAATGACCTTCTTAAGTACACATCCGCAAACGTATACCCCAATTGTGATCACAGTATATCAAATTTAGTACTATTTTTCAATTTCATTCAGGCAAGGCGCAGCCTTGGCTACGAAAGAAGGCAGCAGAGAAATCAATCTTCTTTAGGGACCCTCTTCGACGTCGCAGCGCGACATTGAAGAGGGGGGACCGCTTGCGGTGGGTGATGTCCCTTAAAAATTTTTTCTTCTCTATCGGTTAGTAGTAACAAAAATCTAGTAATCCACCGGTTAATTCTCACACCTCTTTTAAACTTCTTTCCCTAATCTTTCCTCCAATACTTTCTTTATTCTTTCTTCAACCCCATATAGATCATGCGCAATCTAAGAATTAGAAAACCTGATTACTTCATACCCTCTGTTCTTGAGAAACACAGTTCTTTTAGTATCGTATTCCTTAATTTCTTCCTCATTGTGCTGGATCCCATCAACCTCTACAATCAATTTAGCTTTAGCACATTAAAAATCAACGATATTGCAGATACGGCTACTATACAGGAAAACAAAGTAAAAGTGTGCAATTGAAAGTGTGAATGAACCAAAAGTGGAAGGGAAGGGGAATAAAAAGAAATCTTCCGCCATAAATGGCCCTCCTTCTTTCTACTTCACTGCGTGAAGTGAAAGAAGGTAATAAGGGTCATCATCCCCCGCAAAGCGGGCCCCCTTCCTCAATGTCGCGCAGCGACGTCGAGGAAGGTCTCTGTAATGGATGATATAATCTTTAAATCCCCATTCCCACACCTTATCTTCCTCTTGCACACCTGGCTAAATGCCAAAAGCCAAATGCGCTTTTTATTCTTTCCGGCCACAGGCCGTACCATTCTGCCGAAGGCCTGGCCAAACGCTAAAAGCGCCTTTTTTGACTAAACTGCCTTAAGAATCAGCCAAGCTCACTGCCCGCACTACGGTACTAACCACTTTTCCACTAACCACTTTTTGAAGAGCCAAAAGCGCCTTTCAGCTAACGGCAGCTAACTGCCAACTGCTAACTGCTATCTGCCTTATGCTTCGCCTAACAACCTTCCCGCACTACTGTACAATTAATTACCCAATATCTGCCATCTCCCCCTATTGTCACTTCCCAACTGACCTCTCTCCCTTTTATCCATCCTATAATATAACCAAATTCAAAAAGGGGAGATGTTGCATATGTTGAATAAACTTTTCGTATCTTTTTTATTACTCCTTGTCGGCACGCTTTCACCTGCTTTCACGCCGGCGCAGGCAGCCGCACCGATTTATCTGAACGGCGACGCTAATTATGTGCGCATTGACTCGCATTACGACACGGCCTATTATCTGGATAGAAGCTCTGTGGCCGTTGACGAGTACAATCCGCCGACCTACCGTTTGAGTGCCAATGTATACGTCGTGCCAAACGCAGCGCAGGGGAGCACAACCGTATCCGCCGTCCGTACGATTCAATTCGGGTATGATATTTCTGATCGTAACGACTGGCAGATGTATTGGTCCCAGCCTTCTTCCGACTCCTGGAATTACATTGAACCGCGCTACGTCTATGCCATGAACGGCATCGTCCTTCCTGCCGGGGAAATGTCCTTTTACATTGCTTACAACATGAGATTCTACGGATCGGACTATCCCGGCCTGTTCCCGGATAGCTTCTATTCCAGAGTTTAACCAGTTCATTCAGAATCAAATAAAAAGGGGATTATATCATGAAATCACATCTTATTCTCACGGCTGCTTTATCGCTTTCCCTGCTCTTCGGGGCATCGGCTGTGACTCCCGCTCAGGCGGCTCATCAAATGGAAGCACAATACGTCACCAAAGTCCTGCAGCTCATGGAAGGCAACTGGTACGACCATGCAGGTAATCTGGTCCTTCAGATTCATAATGGCTACATCAACGGCTGCCAGGTACTGGCAGGCTACGATTTTGCCGGCGGCACATCTCACGCCCAGGGACAGTTCCGGATCCTCGAAAGCACCGGCACCAGAAATTTATACCTGGCCTGGGACATCAGCCCAAACGCACCGGAAAGAGATACCATCAAGCTTAACGACAGCCAGATGCTTCACCGGGTCGCCATCGTATCTTATTACGAATCCATCGCGGGCGTGCACCTTGGCATGACACCGAGTGAAGTGCAGGCCACATTGGGCCGGCCGACGCGGACAGGGAACCTGAGACCCATATCGCACCTTCCCGGCTGGTATTACGCCGACCAAAAAATGATCATTACCTTTGACGCGGACAGTGTCGATCGCATATTATTGCTCAAGGGCAGTACAAACGCCCTTGCTACAACCGGTTTAAACTGCGATAACACACCGACAGAATTTGCCAGAGCGTACCATCTGGGGCGTGTACCCATCGTGGATTATCCCAATGATTATTCTACCGGCGGCTGCTACAGTATCGGCCACGGCGAATACCTCAGCTTCGGCAACCACATGAGCTACGTCATGTTAACAACGTACAACAACTAACGCAACTCCTTTCCTTAAAACAAAGCATAAATAAAAATAGGGCCAGCGCACCGCGCGTCGGCCCTTTCTTTATGTATTAAACGCATTTTCGAAAATTTTAGTATAAATTTACGCAGTATTAGGCATACAGTGCAGTGAAAATAGTCACCAGAGCCTCCCAGCCATCTTTTCGCCCGGCCGATTTATCGGCCGAAGCCTCACCGCCTGCCGATGAAATCGGCATAAGCCTGTTGCCGAAGGCAACACTAGCCGGGCGACGAAGTCGCCCAAAGCCTTCTTTACTAACACTTTCCGCCTAATTTTCCGTACTATTCATCATCTTATACCTATAGTAAATTCAGCGTTCCATTCATCACTCCCCAGTCAAATTATCCCGTTATTAAATAAATTTACCTCTTTTCCCTTAAATTTATAAGACACGTTCATCTAACTATGATATAATGAGGAAGATTATGTTTAAAGCTCGAAAACCCAGACTGCAAGCCTTTGGAAAGAGTTTAAACGAATAATAATTTCTAAAAAAGACTACTAAAATATGGTTCGCTTAACTATAGTCTTTTGTGCAATTTTAATTTGATATGGCGATTACGCGAAGAGTGAAATAAATTATCTCTTCCCCTAAATGTTGTTTGCCATTTTGATGAAAGGAATAATTTAGTCTATTGATATGAAAAATGTAGTAATCATTATACCTATTTATAATCCTGATAGGAAATTTAATATACTTCTTCAAGCTTTAAAAGTTCAGGAAGAAGTAAACTTTGATCTTCTTATAGTGGATTCAGGATCTGAATTTGATACTTATAAAAATGACTTAGATGGTCTTGATTACAAGATCTTTAAAATTACCCACCAAGAGTTTAATCACGGGGGAAGCAGGCAGAAAGCGGCAGAACTATGTGGAAATTATCATTTCTTGGTGTTTATGACGCAAGACGCAATTCCCTATAATAATAAATCAATTTGTAATTTGCTAAACGCCTTTAAAGACCCTAGTGTTGGATGTGCCTATGGTAGACAAATTCCTCATAAGGATGCCTCGGTTTTAGCCTCGCGAGCGAGGATTTTCAATTACCCTGCTAAGAGTAGGATTAAAACCCGTAAAGATATAGATGAACTTGGTATTAAGGTATCTTTTATCTCAGATACGTTTGCTGCGTATAGGCGAGAAGCCTTGGATGCGGTCGGAGGGTTTCCTTCAGATGTAATACTTGGAGAAGACACTTATGTGGCATCTAAGATGATATTGGCTGGCTGGAGTAATTCTTATTGTGCAGACGCAGTAGTATATCATTCTCATAATTATTCAGTGGAACAAGAGTTTAGACGCTATTTTGATACCGGAGTATTTCATGCTGACGAACCATGGATTCAAAAGACTTTTGGCAAGGCGGAGGGAGAAGGAGTAAAATTTGTCATTTCTGAATTAAAATTCTTCCTCTTAAACAATCCATTAATAATACCATCTATGCTTTTACGTGATGCATGTAAGTTTATTGGCTACAGGGTTGGAAAAATCCATGCTTTTCTGCCAAATTTTATTAATAGAAAGTTTAGTATGTCTAAAAATTATTGGAAATGATTATAGTCATTTCTATTGTGCTAAAATTTAACCTTTAAGACCGTAAGATCATTTTGGTACATAAAAATATAAGATTTTAGGAGAAATTATGGCAGGTGCAGCAAAGACAGTTTTCCTCGACCGTGATGGTGTCATTAATAAAAAGGCACTTGAAGGCGAATATATAACTAAATGGAGCTCGTTTGAATTTTTGCCCCATGTTTTTAACGCAATAAAAATTTTAAAGAATGCAGGTTACAAAGTCATCGTAGTGACTAACCAGCGTGGGGTAGCTCTCCATAAAATGTCAATGGATGACGTTGATAATATTCACCGATAAATGATTTTTGCAGTACGTGAGTATGGAGCAGATATAGATGCTGTATATGTATGTCCTCATCAAAAGGGTACTTGTAACTGCAGAAAGCCAAAAATAGGACTTTTTTTAAAGCAGAAAAGGATTTTAATATTGATCGATCTGCCAGTTGGATGATAGGAGATAGTGAATCTGATATTTTGGCAGGAAAAAGATACGGAATAAAAACAATTGCCATTGGAAATATTGATACAGATGCGAATTTTGTATGTCGTAATTTATACCAAGCGGCAAGGCATATTATTTTATTAGATGGAGAAATGAATAAAAATGGTTATTACCAAAACTCCTTTTAGGATGTCTTTTTTTGGCGGTGGAACTGATTTAGAAGAATTTTATTCGGAATATGGCGGGGCTGTATTATCCACTACTTTCAATAAATATTGTTATGTAACAGTTAGAAAGCTGCCTGAGTTTTTTACTTATAAAAACGAACTGGTTTATTCTAAAATAGAACGAGTTAACTCAATTGAAGATATTGAACATCCCTTAATAAGAAATTGTATGAAATTCTTAGGCATCCACAATATTCGTTTGACATATGATGCTGATTTACCTGCTCGTACGGGTTTGGGGACTAGTTCGTCTTTTGCAGCAGGTATGTTAAATGCGTTTCATACCTTACGTGGTGAGGCGATAGATAAGCGCAAACTTGCTGATGAAGCTATTTTCGCAGAAAGAGTCTTATGCGCAGAGGCAGGTGGGATTCAAGATCAAATCGCAGCTTCATTCGGTGGATTAAATCACATTGAAATTAAAGCTGATGGATATAATGTGAAGCCTATTATTTTATCCCGCAGTCGCAAGAAACTTTTAAATGATTCTCTCATGCTGTTTTTTACCGGATTCTCGCATATGTCATTCCAGGTGCATGAAAAAATAAAAGAGAACTTTCAGAATAAAATTCGACGTTTGTTAAAGATGAAAGACATGGTAAAGGAAGCAGAAGATATTCTTACAAGCAAATCAGATTTGGATGAATTTGGGCGTCTTCTTCATGAATCTTGGAAAATTAAAAGGAGTCTTTCCCAAAACGTGTCTACAGATGCAATCGATGAAATGTATGAAAGGGCGTTATCCAATGGAGCTTTAGGTGGAAAACTTTTAGGTTCTGGAGGAGGAGGCTTTTTGTTGTTTTATGTTAATCCTGATAGAAGAAATTATTTAAAAAAAGCTTTAAGTGATTTGCTCTATATTCCTTTTGAATTTGAATCTGGTGGATCGAGAATCATTTACTATTCTGAAGAAAGCAATGAGGATAAAATATGAAAGCTACAAGTAAGAGATATATCCATGACTTAATCAAGAGATATCCTAAATTGGTCTCTAATGAAAGCCAAATCTCTAAAACAGTTGAACTTTTGACTGGATGTTTTTCTTCGAACCATAAACTTTTAGTTTGTGGAAATGGTGGTAGCGCTGCAGATGCCCTACATATCGTAGGGGAACTAATGAAGTCCTTTACCCATAAAAGATTTTTATCGAAATGTATACGTGAGAAGTTAGTTGACTCTAAGCACGGATCGTTGTTTATTGAAAAATTAGAAATGCCATTACCAGCTATTGCTTTGGTTGAAGAAACGAGTCTTAGTACAGCTTTTATCAACGATGTTGATCCGGCTTTGGTTTATTCACAACAAATTTTGGGTTATGGAAATGCTGGGGATGTTTTGCTGGCAATAAGCACTTCGGGTAACTCACAGAATGTTATTTTTGCTAGCGAGGTTGCAAAAGCATTGGGATTACAAGTGATAGGACTTACTGGTAAAACGGGTGGAGCTTTAAAGGAATTAGCCGATTTATGCATTAACGTTGATGAAGTTGAAACCTATAAGGTTCAGGAACTACATCTTCCTGTTTACCATGCAATTTGTCTGGCTGTTGAAAATGAGTTTTTTGGAGATGCTAAGTGACGATGGAAGCTGTTATTTTAGCGGGTGGATTTGGAACAAGATTAAGATCAGTTGTTAAGGATTTACCTAAGCCTATGGCACCGATAAATGGACAGCCATTTTTGAAGTTTCAACTTGATTATTTACGTAAATTTTCTGTAACTAGAGTAGTGCTTGCAGTCGGATATAAGAGTAAAGTGATTAAAGATTATTTTGGAAATAGATATTACGATATAGATTTAGTGTACTCAGTGGAATCTACTCCTCTTAAAACTGGTGGAGCTTTAAAGAAAGCTTTAACTTTATGTCGAGAAGATAGCGTTTTGGTGCTAAATGGTGATACTTTTTTTGATGTTGACTTGAAAGCTTTACAAGATTTTCAAAAACAAAATAAAGCTGATATAGTCATTTCGATAAAAGAAATGAAAGAGTTTAACAGATATGGAACAATTAAATTTGATGAGCAATTTCGTATTACAGGATTTGAAGAGAAAAAACCATGTAAATGTGGATATATAAATGGTGGAGTATATTTAATTCAACGCAACATTTTTCGGGATTTTCCACTAAGTGTATTTATGCTTGAGAAAGACTTTTTAGAGAGAAAAGTGATAGAAAAAAAGATTACTGCATTCCTTAGCAAGGGATATTTTATTGATATTGGAGTGCCTGAGGATTATAGAAAAGCAATTTTAGATTTTAAAGCCTTAATATAGCGTAAAGAAATTTTGTGTAATCAGGAGAGTTAAAATGAAAGTTTCATCCATTTTGAAGGGTATAGATAAATACAAAGTGGAAAGTTTTATTAAATTTTGTAAAAATGAACCTCCTTCAAAAATTCTCGAGAAAATAAAAAATTATGTTAAGACATATGATGCCTCACCAGATGATGTGAATCTAGATTTAAGTAGGCCATCTACATTGCAAAATTACAAACAGCTTGTATTTAATAAATTTAGTAAACCAACTGTTACTATTTATGTAATTGCAGGTAATAATTTTGCTGAGACGTATTTTTCCTTGGAAAAGATTTTAGCAAATACAAATGATGTAGAATATGAAGTTAAGGTTTTTACAAAGGACAAAGAGCAAATAGAAAAACTTACGAAATTGGCGCATGGAATTTCAGTCATAAATACTAAAGAAAAACAGGATTTGCATTCTAAGTCAGAATATGCCTGCGTACTGAAAGCTCCCGATAGTGTTCAGAAGAATTGGCTTTCAAACTTAGTGAAAGTCTTTGATGCGAACAATGATATAGGATTAGCTGGGGCTAAAATCTTGTCCTATGATGGTAAGATTTTGGATGCAGGTTCGATTCGATGGGAGAATGGTCAATATGAAAGAATGGGGTTTGGATTCCCGTTAACATCAGTTGAGAATAGTTATGTTAAAACCGTATCTGCTTTAAGTTATCCGTTTTTTATTGCAACGTACGAATTCTTTGAAAAAATGTCTCATCCTTTTCCTAAAGATGCAGACGAAATGCATGATGTCTGTGAATTAGCTCAAAGCTATAAATTAAAAATTATTTATCAGCCTTTTTCGATGATTGTGAGCGGATTGAAAGATTATGGATATAAATCCATCTGTAGAGATAATTGCGAAAGACAGGAAAAAGATAGTAAATTTTTCGCTCGAGATTGTAGCTTTGGAAAGAAGATAATTTTAGTAATAGATCGGTATGTACCTCGTTTTGATCAAGATGCTGGAAGTAGGACAACCTATCATTATCTTAAATTGTTTGTGAAGATGGGACTTCATGTCATATTTGTAGGTGATGATTACTTTTTGCATGAACCTTATACCACTAACTTGGAGCAAATGGGTATAGAAGTTCTTGGTGGGGATAGTTGGAATAGAGAAAAATTTTTCGAATGGCTTAAGGAGCATGGTCAATTTGTAGATTATGCATGCTTGAATAGGCCGAATGTTTCCATAAAGTATATGGATTTGTTTAAAAAGTTGACTCGCGCCAAAATCATTTATTATGGGCATGACTTACATTTTATTCGTGAAAGTAGACAATATGAAATAGAAAAAAATCCAGATTTGCTAAAGTCTATAGAGAGATGGAAAAAAATAGAAGGCTACCTATTCGAAAATGCGGACGTTATTTATACTCCTGGCAGTTATGAGGAGGACATTTTGAAATCGATGTATCCTCAAAAACGAATTTCTGCTATTCCTATTTATCTTTATGACAATAAAATCCTGAATAGTACTATAATACCAAAGTTTGATGAAAGAGATGGATTGTTGTTTGTTGGTGGATTTGGTCATAAGCCGAATGAGGATGCGATACTGTGGTTTATGAATTCCGTATTTCCTTTGATATTAAAAGAAATACCTAACATTAAGTTGTATATTGTAGGATCTCATCCTACTGCAGATATAAAGTCATTTGCAAGTAATAAAGTAATAGTTACTGGATTTATTGATGATATGGAACTTAAAAAATTGTACATGAGGTGCAGGGTAGTTGTAGTTCCATTGAGATACGGAGCGGGTATAAAAGGTAAAGTTGTTGAAGCTATAAGGTGGGGCGTTCCAACGGTCACAACAACTATTGGTGCTGAAGGCTTAAAGAAAGTAGAACAGTGTATTGAAGTTACCGAGGTTGGTGATGCTACTGATTATGCAGGAAGAGTTGTCCAGCTATTACAAGATCCTCAATATTGGCAGCAGCAATCTGAAAAAGAACTTCAATATACAAAGGAAAACTTTACCATAGAAGCTGCTAGTAATATATTAAAAAATGACATTGATTTTTAATGAAATCCTAAAGTTTTTTACATGCGGATTAATTACTTTATGATTCATCAGGGAGAGTAAACAAGTAAGATGAAAAGTCCTTTTCCTAGAGTATACATAATTGTTTTAAACTATAAAAATGCTGAGGATACTAATGAATGTTTGACCAGTTTACAAAAATTAAATTATCCCAACTATCATGTGGTAGTCGTCGATAATGCCTCAAATGACAACTCAGAAAGTATTATTAATAGTTGGATAATGAAATCTTTGGATTCACGTTTTACATTTGTTCAAGCTGGTAGAAATAATGGGTATGCTGGTGGCAATAATGTTGGTATTAAATATGCTCAAGAAAAGGGAGATATGGATTATATTTGGATCTTAAATAATGATACAATCGTAGATGAACAAGCTCTCGATGCTATAATTAGCAAGTTTAAGGAAGATAAATCGATTGGGATGTGTGGATCGAAAATTGTATCATATTGGGATCGGGTTTCAGTTCAAGGTTATGGAGCAAAATATAATAAGTACTTAAGTACAGTAAAAAACATCACAAAGCAAGAGGAACTTTCGAAAATCAATTATATAATTGGTGCTTCTTTATGCCTAAGCAGAGAATTTCTTGAGCAGGTAGGACTATTTTCAGAAGATTATTTTTTGTATTATGAGGAGTTAGATTTAGTCGAACGATCTAAAGGTAAATTTACTTTTGCCTGCGCAGTTGATAGTATTGTTTACCATAAAGAAGGTGCAACCACAGGAGGAAATAAAAGCTATAGATCAGAACTGTCTGATTTCTACATGATTAGGAATCGAATAATTTTTACTCGAAAGTATCATCCCTTGTGTTTACTCACTGTTTACCTTGGCATTATCTATAGTATGCTACACCGAATTTTTCGTGGACAAAGTTCCAGAGCTTTTATGATTTTAAAAATTATGTTTAATCCTAATTCTGAATATGTTTCTGCTCATTAAAGGCTTGATAATAACATGTTGTACGTTCTTTTAGGAGGGAAAAGAATTAGAATGAAAGGTATCATCTTAGCGGGTGGAAGTGGTACACGTCTTTATCCACTTACAATGGTTACATCAAAGCAATTATTACCGGTTTATGACAAACCAATGATTTATTATCCGTTGTCTACCCTCATGTTGGCAGGCATTAGGGACATTCTCATTATCTCGACGCCTCATGACCTTCCTAATTTTGAACGGCTTCTCGGTGATGGTTCTCGTTATGGTATCCATCTTTCCTATAAGGTTCAGCCTTCTCCCGATGGGCTGGCTCAGGCCTTTATCTTGGGTGAAGAGTTTATCAACGGTGATTCTTGCGCCATGATTTTGGGAGATAATATCTTTTATGGAGCCGGCCTGACTAAACACCTTCAAGAGGCAGCATCCCACAATACTGGTGCGACCGTTTTTGGTTATTATGTGGATGATCCGGAGCGTTTTGGTGTCATTGAATTCGATGAAAATGGTAAGGCAATCTCTATTGAAGAAAAGCCGCAGCATCCGAAATCTAACTATGCAGTAACAGGGCTGTATTTCTACGGGAGCAGGGTATGTGAATATGCTAAGCAGGTCAAGCCTTCCGCTCGTGGAGAACTTGAAATTACAGACCTGAATAAGATTTATCTGGAAAAAGGACAGCTCAATGTAGTGACTTTAGGGCGGGGTTATGCCTGGCTTGATACAGGAACAGTGGCCAGTCTCAGTGACGCGTCAAACTTTGTTAAAGCGGTTGAAACGCGTGCCGGCATCCAGATTGCTGCTCTCGAAGATATTGCTTATGGCAACGGCTGGATTACAAAGGAAGTACTGCTTGAGAGTGCTCATAAATATGGAAAGAGCCCTTATGGCCAATACCTCTTGAAAGTTGCTGAGGGTCGTTTTTTCCATGATAACTGAAAGGAAGATACGATTTGAACATCATTGTGACCGGCGGCGCCGGATTTATCGGAAGTAATTTTATTTTTCATATGCTGAAGGCTCATCCTGAAGATCGAATTATTTGCCTTGATAAACTAACCTATGCAGGTAACTTGTCGACACTGGCTCCTATCATGGATAAACCAAATTTTCGCTTTGTAAAAGAAGATATCTGTGACAGGAAGGCTGTCTATAATCTCTTTGAAGAAGAACATCCCGATATTGTCGTGAACTTTGCAGCAGAATCTCATGTAGACCGCTCCATTGAAAATCCTCAGATTTTCCTAGAAACGAACATTATCGGTACATCCGTGCTCATGGATGCCTGCCGGAAATATGGCATCAAACGGTATCATCAGGTTTCAACGGATGAAGTTTATGGGGACTTACCTCTTGACAGGCCGGATTTGTTCTTTACGGAAACAACACCGATTCACACGTCGAGCCCTTATAGCAGTTCCAAAGCAGGAGCTGACCTTTTGGTACTGGCCTATTACAGAACCTACGGTCTCCCTGTGACTATCAGTCGCTGCAGTAATAACTATGGACCGTATCACTTCCCAGAAAAGCTCATTCCTCTCATGATTATTAATGCCTTGCACGATAAACCGTTGCCGGTCTACGGAGATGGGTTGAACGTGCGTGATTGGCTCTATGTCGAGGATCACTGCCGAGCTATTGACCTGATCCTGCAAAAGGGTAGAGTCGGTGAAGTATATAATGTCGGTGGTCATAATGAAATGAAGAACATCGATATCGTAAAGCTCATTTGCAAGGCCTTAGGTAAACCGGAAAGTCTGATTCATTTCGTGAAAGACCGTAAAGGTCATGACCGCCGTTATGCGATTGATCCAACTAAGATTTACCGTGAACTAGGGTGGTTGCCGGAAACAAAATTTGCAGACGGTATTCAAAATACTATTAAATGGTATTTGGAGCATGAGGACTGGTGGCAGCCGATTATTTCCGGTGAATACCAACACTATTACGACAAAATGTATAAGAATCGGTAAAATGGGAGCGAATTTAGCATGAAAGTACTTGTTACCGGTGTAAATGGTCAGCTCGGGCATGATGTCATGGACGAGCTGGCAAAACGGAATATAGAGGCCTTGGGATGTGGGACATCTCCCGCATATAAGGGAATCCGTAACGGGTCTCCTGTTGAATTCATGCCTTATTGTCAATTGGATATAACGGATAGGAAACAAGTCTTTGACGTGGTAAAAGATTATCGCCCTGATGCAGTCATTCATTGTGCGGCTTGGACGGCAGTAGATGCAGCAGAAGAACCGGAAAACATCCCCAAAGTCCGAGCTGTTAATGTAGACGGTACGCGATATTTGGCTGAAGCCTGCAAGACTATCGGAGCTAAGATGCTCTATATCAGTACTGATTATGTCTTCAATGGCGAAGGTACGATTCCATGGGAACCGGATTGCAAAGACTATGCACCGCTCAATGTATATGGTCAAAGTAAACTTGACGGTGAACTTGCCGTTTCCTCTATTCTTGATAAGTACTTTATCGTTCGCATTGCCTGGGTCTTTGGCCTCAATGGGAATAATTTTGTAAAGACTATGCTCAATGTTGGAAAGACCCACGACACACTCCGTGTCGTAAATGATCAGATTGGAACCCCGACATATACCGCTGATCTTTCGATGCTTCTAGTTGATATGATTAAAACTGATAAGTATGGCTATTATCATGTCACCAATGAAGGCGGGTATATCAGTTGGTACGACTTTGCTTGTGAAATCTTTAAAATTGCCGGGTATACTACGAAAGTAACTCCTGTGACTACAGAAGAGTATGGCCTTTCTAAGGCCAAACGACCATATAATAGCCGGCTTGATAAATCAAAACTTGTAGCGCAAGGATTTTGGTTATTACCGGATTGGAAAGATGCGTTGCGGCGGTATATGCAAGATTTGAGTTAAAAGAGAGGAAGTATATAAAATGGGTCAGATTCAAGTTGAAAAAAATGTGGGTGGTATCGAAGGCCTTTGCATTATCACTCCAACTGTTCATGGGGATAATCGAGGATACTTTATGGAAACCTATAATCAGAAGGATATGGAAGAAGCCGGTATCCGTGTAAACTTCGTCCAAGACAACCAATCCATGTCTACCAAGGGAGTACTGCGTGGCCTTCACTTTCAGAAACATTATCCTCAGTGTAAACTCGTGCGTGCCATTCACGGTAGAGTCTTTGATGTTGCAGTCGATTTACGAGCTCATTCCAAGACATATGGCAAATGGTATGGCGTTGAATTAACGGAAGAAAATAAGAAACAATTTTTGATTCCCGAAGGCTTTGCTCACGGATTTTTAGTTCTTTCCGATGTAGCGGAATTTTGTTATAAAGTAAACGATTTCTGGCACCCTAATGATGAAGGGGGCCTTGCATGGAATGATCCGGAAATTGGGATAGAATGGCCGGAACTCGAAGGACATTATATGGGTTCTGCTTCTAAAGATGGATATAGATTAAAAGATGGGACTCCGCTTAATTTAAGCGTTAAAGATCAGTGCTGGAATGGTATGAAAGAGACCTTTAAATTTTAATTTTATAAATTCCGATAGGTGTGTAAATGAAAAAAGTTAGCGTGATTATTCCATGTTTTAATGATGGACTTTACATAGATGATGCAGTAAATTCAGCTTTAAAGCAGACTTATCCTAATATAGAAGTTGTAATTTGTGATGATGGCTCATTTGATAAGTTAACGTTACAAAAACTTGAAGAATATGAAAAGAAGGGCATTACCGTCATTTATAAAAAAAATGAAGGCCCTTCTGCTGCAAGAAATGTTGCTATTAAAGCATCAAAGGGTGAGTACATTTTACCATTGGATGCAGATGATAAAATAGATTCGTCTTATGTTGCAAAAGCAGTTAAGATATTGGATGAGGATCCGCATGTTGGTATTGTATATTGTCAAGCATTTTTGTTTGGAGAAAATAAAGGAAAATGGGATCTGCCTAAATATTCAATGGGTAAAATGCTTGTTAATAATGTAATTTTCGTCTCAGGACTATTTCGAAAAAGTGATTGGAGCACTGTCGGAGGATATTGTTTAGACTTAAAATATGGTATTGAAGACTATGATTTTTGGCTATCTATCCTAGGACTTGGTAGACGAGTAGTTCAGTTGCCTGAGTTTCTTTTTTATTATCGTATAAAAAAGGAATCTAGAAATAAAAAATTTGATCAAGACCCAAAGATTAAGCTATGGACTTGTAATAAAATTTATGCTCGTCATAAGCAACTTTACCTTGATAATTTGGACGACTTTTACTTTGAGATTAGATCTGAATTAATCAAACAAGAAAATAAAATTAATTCGATATTGGGGATATTTGGAATCAAAAATAAAATATCTAAAGTACCATGGCTAAAAAAGCTAATAAAATCTTTTTTTAAGTTGAAATAAACTTAATGATAGACATTATGCTGGTTGAGCGTCTGCTGTTGTTACTTTTTAAATTAGGAGCCTTTTTATGAATCAAATAGATTGTTCTTCTAAATTTTTTTCTATTCTATTATTTCTTTCATATTTATCGCTAATTTTTTCTTATATTCCTGAAAAGTTCAGAGTTACGTTTTTAAGTAATGGTCTATCAATGAATCTATCATGGTACTTTTTATTTTTTTTAACAGTTTTATACTTGGTTTTCTCTGCAAAAAGAAATACATTATTTGATACATTTAGAGAAGATAAAAATTTTCTTTTTTACTATTGTATCTTTTCTTTCACTCTAATTTTTAGTAACGTATTGGGATTTTTTAACTTTCCTTTTTGGACGGAAGTTGTAGAAGCACCAATATCGCAACTTGGAAAAGTACCTAGGATAATTGACATATTGAATTCTAAGGGCATTTCTATACCTACTATAAAACTTTTAAAAGGGTATCTTTTTCTGAAATCGGTTAAAGTTGCTGTTTTCTATCCCATATATACGTTTTTCTTTTCTTATATAGTTTATAAATGTATTTATAAAAATTATGATTTTCATTTAAAATTATTATACAGAGCGGTTTGGTCGTCCATTCTTTTAATAATTGTATTTTCGACTCTAGAAGTGTTCTATTTGTGTGGTAATTTAACTGCCAAAGCAGTTCTTGCTAAAATTATTCCATTGATTGAAGAAGTACAAACTTTTAATAATGCATGGCCTCCTATTTTTTGGAAGGGAATACGGATGAAGTCACTTTTTCCTGAGCCTTCTAGAATTGGTAATTATGCAGCTTTTGCACTCCCTTTAGCATGGAGTCAAATTTTAGATAAAACTCAGTGCAGCTTTTGGAAAATTACTTTGATAAGCCTTTTTCAATTTATAATTTTTATGTCGCAATCAAGGACGGCAGTCGCTTTAACAATGGGTTTATTTTTACTTCTTTGGCTATTTTTAATTTATGTACGAGAAAAGGAGCTAATAAAGAAAGGTCTTTTGATTGGTTTACTCCTATTTATATCTTTTGGCTTAATGTTATTTTATTCTAATGCACTAATAGTAAAAGGAAAAAATGTAATTAATAATGTAGTTAATAATGAAGAAATAACTGCTTCAAGCTATTTTGAGGAAAATTTTGCATCTTTGGGGACACCTAATAAAAGGAGTAATGGACCGAGGTTTGCATATATCAAGGCTAATTTTAAAACCGGTTGCGATCATCCATTTTTTGGTGTCGGGAATATATTTAATAATGTGTATGCATTGCATAATTTACAAAATTCCGATTTCAAAATTCCGGAAATCATTGTGCATTACAGACTATATTTGCGAAAGGGTCCTTTAAGTGGTGGATTTGGTGCACAAAATGAATATGTTAGTAGATTCGCAGAGAATGGGCTTATTGGATTGAGTATTTTTTTTGTGCCTTTTCTTTACGGTATTTGGATTTTAATCATCAATTTAAGATCTTCTGGTGGACAAAGAAGAATTCAGATTTTAGGAGTACTTTTGTCGTTAATTGGTTCTATAGTTGCTGCTTGTAATGGTAGTATTAATATTATGTATACAGCTTGGATTATATTAGCCTTTGCATATGCCGTGAAATCAAATAATAAAAATGTAAGCATTGAAAATTCAGAAAGGTAAATTATGAAAATTGCAAAATTTACTTTGAATGGGTATTCAAATTATGGGAATGTATTGCAAAATTATGCGCTTCAACAAATTCTGCTCCGTTATGCAGAGTCTGTTGATACTATTTGGCATACCGCAGAAAATCTTTGTCCTCTATACTGGTGGAAAGAGAAGTTTGGTTATGGTAAGTGGAAAAATTATATCAAATTTATAATTAATTGGCATAATAGTAGGAGTAGAATTCTTAGTGGATATTGGGGAATGGAGATGGTACGCCAAGGGAAAATTAAAGATTGGTGCGATAGGAATATTTACTCTAGACATATATCTTTTGAGGCATTGCCTTCAATAGGGAATGAATATGATTATTTTGTTGTAGGAAGTGATCAGGTTTGGAATCCATATTTTTTCCAAAGCGATGAAGAACTTCAATCATACTTTTTAAATTTTGCTCCCAAAGGAAAAAGAATCGCTTATGCAGCGAGCATTTCCGTTCCAGAGATTCCAGCTTCTAAATACAATACTTTTTTGAACGGTCTAAAGGGTATGGATTGTATTTCGATGAGAGAACAGGCTGGAGCTGATTTAGTACAAAGATTAACTGGTAAAAGTGTTCCGACTTTAGTGGATCCTACGCTGTTATTGTCATCAGAAAAATGGGATAATGTTAGTCGATTACCATCGTGGTATCGTGGCCAGAAGTATATTCTGACATATTTTCTTGGTGCACGACCAACAAATGTTCTTGAAAAGTTACATAAAGATTTGGGATTAGAGGTAGTCAATTTACTCGATACGAGTTGTTATGATTATTATGTTACTGGTGTTGATGAGTTTATAAGTGCAATTAAAAACGCTTCACTTGTGTATACAGATTCCTTCCATGGTACAGTGTTCTCTATTTTATATAGGCGACCTTTCGTAGTTTGCGATCGTATTCCTCTAAATTCGAGGGATAATGTTGGTGGAAAAATGAACTCGCGTATAGATACACTTCTTCATTTGTTTGGCTTAGAAAATCGTCGTGGCACTCAGACTAATAATTATAGTATTGTGCACCCATTATCTTTAGAATATCCAGACATAGATTCTATTTTGCAGCAGCAACACCAGCGCAGCAATCAATTTTTATCAAATGCTTTGGGGTGTTAATCTAATGATTAATCAATTAAGGGCAGGAGCTTTGCTTTCATATGTAAATATTATCGCAAATGTCATAGTAGGATTATTCTACACTCCAGTTATGCTACGATTACTTGGGCAAGCTGAGTACGGACTATACTCGTTAATTGGCGCATTAGTAGGATACCTAAGTGTACTGGATTTGGGACTTGGAAATACGATAGTACGATACACTGCCCGTAACAGAGCTGTTGGCAATGCGCGTAAAGAAGCTGAATTAAATGGGCTTTTTCTTTTTCTGTATTCCATTATTAGTTGTATTGCTGTAATAATTGGAATCGTTCTTTATCTTAATCTTGATAATATGTTTGGCAACACATTATCTCCATTGGAGATGAAAAAAGCCCAAATAATGACGATCCTGCTTATTGTAAATTTAGCATTTACTTTCCCTCTTAGTGTTTTTGGTTCAATCATCCAAGCCTATGAGCGGTTTGTTTTTTTGAGAGTAATGAATATTTTTCGGACACTTTTAAATCCCTGTATTACTTTACCCTTTTTAATTATGGGATATGGATCAGTCATGATGGTTGTTATTACGACCGTTTTGAATATATCTTGTTTATTAGCTAATGTATGGTATTGCTTTAAGTATTTATCGATTAAAATTTGTAGAGGTCATTTCGAAAAATCTTTTCTGAAAGAAGTCGCTGGGTATTCTTTTTTTATTTTTCTTAATGTTGTAATGGATAAAATTTATTGGGGAACCGGTCAATTTGTTTTAGGAATGACACGTGGTACACTTGATGTTGCAGTATATGCAATTGCAGTGCAATTTTTGACGATGTACATGCAGTTTTCTACGGCAATCAGTGGAGTGCTACTGCCCAAAGTAACAATGCTAGTTGCTGAAGGGGCTAATGAAGGCTCTTTAACTGAATTATTCATTAAAATAGGAAGACTTCAGTTTATAATTGTTGGATTTATTTTGACGTCTTTTATTTTGCTAGGACGAGAATTTATTAAATTGTGGGCTGGTTCTGGTTATCTAACAGCATATCCAATGATTGTACTTTTAATGGCGTCTATGTTTATTCCGCTGTTACAGAATGCAGGCATTGCTATACTTCAGGCAATGAATTTAAACCGATATCGTATGACTGTATATAGTATTATTGCGTTTATCAATTTAGCATGTAGTTTTCCTTTGGCTAAATTATGGGGCGGCTTTGGCTGTGCGATAGGAACTTCAACAGCTTTATTTTTGAGTACAGGAATAATTATGAATCGGTACTATGAAAAGAGAATTGGTTTAAATATCCCTGAATTTTGGAAAAATATTCTAATGATGGCTAAGGGCCCCATAGCCGTACTTCTTTGCAGCATGGTTATTAATTCCTTTGTAAGATCGAGCAATACATGGGGGATTTTTGCTACTAAGGCCATAATGTATTCGTGTATCTATGGTGTTATTCTTTACTTTACAAGTTTGAATGAATATGAAAAAGGGCTTGTACATTCGGTTTATCATAAATTCTTAAGGTGAAGAAAATGGATAAAAAATTAAGTGTAGGAAATTATTTACTAGATAATTCTAGTTTTTGCACGGGCTGTGCTGCTTGTGCTAATACTTGTCCATTTAATGCGATTACAATGAAAGAAGATGATGAGGGTTTTTTATACCCATCTGTTGAGCTAGGACTATGTACACAATGCGGTGTTTGCATTAAAAAGTGCCCCGCTATAAATTTAAGAAAATATCAAGATAAAAAACTTCCTAGTACATATGCTTATATAAGTCTGAACGAAAGATTCAGAATACAAAGTTCTTCCGGAGGCTGTTTTACAGATTTAGCACAAGAGGTATTGAAACAAAATGGCATCATCTATGGAGCTTGTTTTAACGATCGTTGGGAAGTTGTTCATCAATCGGCTGAATCTGTTTTTGAACTAGACAATTTACGTATGTCGAAATATGTGCAAAGTAAAATAGGAAATACATATCAAAATGTACTGAGAGATTTAAAAAAGGGTCGTTTGGTGATGTTCGTTGGGACACCATGTCAGTGCGAAGGGCTAAAAAGGGTTCTACCTGAAAACTCTCATAATTTGCTTTTGGTTGATTTTATTTGTCATGGTGTTCCTTCACCTTTAGTATGGCGAAAGTATCTTTCTGAGGTATCACAGAATGACATAAATAAAATAAAAAATATTTCGTTTCGAGATAAACATTTTTCGTGGGAACGATATTGTTTGACCATAGAGAAGGGTGATAATCCTTCATCTCTGTTTAAGGAATATGAAGATGTCAGTCAAAATTTATACTTGAGAGGTTTTTTGGCTAACCTTTATCTCCGGCCATCCTGCTATCAATGTAAGTTTTGTAGATACGATCGAGCATCTGACATTACAATGGCAGATTATTGGGGCGTTGGAGTACTAGAACCTACAATGTATGACGGAAAGGGAACTTCTTTAGTTTTTTTGAACACTAAAAAAGGATCAACGTTTTTTAGTAATCTAAATGGCAAAAAACTAAAAACGGATTTTAATGCAGCAGTTAAACATAATCCATCATTTTATCGACCTAGCCCTTGTAACCCGAAACGGACAGCATTTTTTAATGAGTTAAAAAATGATAAAAATGTAGTTAATCTTTTAGAAATTTACCTAAGACCACCATTAAAGATTCGCATAAAAGATAAGGTTGGGAAGATTCTGGGGCTAAAGTCACTGTATCATTTGTTGAAAAGAAAGTAATTTTGAGTAAATGGTTTTTGGTAGGGTATAGTTTTAAGCGTTGCAGCTTATTTTTTCTTAGAGGTATAAAAAGTAAGGGTGTAGTTAGATTTTTGTTTTACTTTTACTTTATGCGCTGGGGTCAAGAAAGCATATCGGCGATACAAAACGTCTCTTTGATTGGTGAGTGTAAACGGACAGATGAATTGCCAATTTTTGCACACGTAAAAAATCTATCACAAAGCTGTTTTTGTTTTTCGATAACGGTTTATAGATTGATTGTAGTGGGTTTGAGATATATGTACAAAACACAAATCAATTAATTCATATTTTGTCTTTAAGGAAAATTTTATGAACATTAGGTATAATATAATATATCTCTGTTGAAGGACAAAATGAGTTTGTATGTGATAAAAAGACGTATGATATATTTAGTTTGTCTTTTATATTACAGAGAAAAATTTTTTTGAGGTTTAGTGTGTTATTATGAAAATATCTTTAGTGGTTCCCGTATATAATGAAGAGGATGCGATTCCTCTATTTTATAAAGCTGTTTCTACTTTTGAATCGTTTAAGGTGTATGACTTAGAAATTGTGTTCGTGAATGATGGGAGCAGTGATCATACAGAATCGCTTATTTATGAATTGGCAGAAAAAGACCATCGCATTATTCCGTTATCTTTTATGAGAAATTTTGGCAAGGAAGCGGCCTTAATGGCAGGTTTGACTTATGCTACAGGGGAGGCTGTGATCCCTATTGATGTCGATTTGCAGGATCCTATTGAAGTTATCCCAAAACTCGTGGCAGAATGGCAGAATGGTGCTGACGTAGTGCTAGCAAAACGGGTAGATCGCAGTACTGATTCATTTCTGAAACGCAAAACGGCAGAATGGTTTTATCGTTTTAATAATCGCATTAGTGATTTAAAAATCGAGGAGAATGTGGGTGATTTCAGACTGCTCGATCGTTCTATTGTTGATGAAATCAAAAAATTGCCAGAACGGAATCTTTTTATGAAGGGGATATTGTCCTGGGTAGGCGGGACTGTCGCAATTGTCCCTTATAAACGTGCCGAACGAGCTGCAGGAAAAACCAAGTTTAACGGCTGGAAATTGTGGAATTTAGCACTTGAGGGTATTACTAATTTTTCGACTGTTTTGCTTCATGTTTGGTTTTATATTGGGATGGTGATTGCTTCTACATCCATCCTTTATGGTGCATATATGCTCATTTCTAAATTGCTTTTTGGTAATCCTGTTCCTGGCTATCCATCTCTCATTGTCTCTATCTTGTTCATTGGTGGGATTCAACTTATAGGGATGGGACTGATGGGGGAGTATATTGGAAGAATCTATTTAGAAACAAAACGAAGACCAAGATATATACTGAAGTTTCATAGTAGGGAAAGTAAGAAAAATTAATCAGGCTATTTAGGTCGATATACTGGTTAGCTTTTTTGAAGAGAGCATCTTTAATGGAATGTCAATATAGGTTAGCGAGATTCAAGGTTGTCAGGAGATAAAATAAATGAGTTTACGGGCACCATTGTCAAGGTATTGTTTAGAGTATTTTTGTGTTTTTTTCGTTATATTATTTGTGATTCTCGTATGTGGGGGTATATTTTATCACGCAGGGAATTGGAAAATTATCAATGACGACGGCTTATTTTCAGTACATACTGATATTCACAGTAGTTTATATAAATCTGAGATCAATATTAAAAATAATAAAAAATATTTTATAATTTCTGGATTTTGCTATAAATTGAATGAACCAATAAAATACTTTGATGTTTCTGTTGTTTTGAGAGAAGTTGATCAGAAAGAATTTATTATTATTCCCACACATTTAGTAGTTAGAAGAGATATTTCAAATAAGGAGGGGAAAACTAAGAGAAAAGGCAATTTCGCAATGTATGACGCTTCCGGATATGAAACACGAATATCTAAGAATAAATTAGGTTATAACAAAAAGTTTAGAGTATATCTCCTTTATAGGAATAATGGTGAGTGTACATTAATAGATATGGAGAAGTGTATTGGCTCATGAACTGCAAAGTAAAATTGTTATATAAAAAGATATTTTGCAAGGAAAATCTCCCATTCTTATTTTTCTTGATTTATCTACTTTTCATGCACTTGGGTATGAGTATGTTTGGGGATGATATAAATTTTTCTAAGAAGCTTTTATCTATAGAGAATATGAAGCAACGCTACTTTAAATGGTCGTCCCGTATAATTATAGACAGTTTCCTAATTGGATTGTTGCATTACCCACCTTATCCTTTTCTGCTTTGGAAAATTTTAAACATTGTAATGATTTGTTGTTGTGCAATGGGTTTGAAGTATTTATTTTGGAAAGACGGAAATACACTGATAAATAATCTTGTA
Source organism: Acidaminococcus sp. (assembly GCA_022482815.1). Classification (NCBI taxonomy): domain Bacteria; kingdom Bacillati; phylum Bacillota; class Negativicutes; order Acidaminococcales; family Acidaminococcaceae; genus Acidaminococcus; species Acidaminococcus sp. Next base: position 2,271,958 of record JAKVOM010000001.1, on the reverse strand, counting down.
ATTGTATTACTCTGTATGTTGTATCCAATTCAAGAAATGAGCAGTGCAGGGTGGGCGGCGACATTTGTTAATTATTTTTGGCCCATAACTCTTTGTATTTTATCTTTTGTAATAGATAAAAGGATTTTAAATGAAAATTATCCAAATAAAAAATTGCAAGTTTTTTCGGTAGTTACGCTATTAATTGGTACAGATGCTGAGGTTGCGTGGGTATTTTCTGTGTTTATGACAGTCGTTGCCTATATGTTAAACTATAAAAAAGAGCGACTAAGGTGGTACTATGTTGCAAAATTTTCTATCTTGTTAATTTCTTTTATAAAGATAATTATGTGCCCAGGTAATCATCTACGGTTCTTAAGCGAGGTGGGTAGTTGGTTTCCTGATTTTTATACCTTATCTATTTTTGATAAAATTTATTTGGGGTCTGTGACTACAGCCTCTTATATGTTGAATAGATCAAACCTTATATTTGGATTTATTGTTGTCATATCTTCTTTTATTGTGCTCTCAATGCGTAAGCAATATCTTCTTAAATTATATTTTTCCTTTATTTTGCTCTTGAAATTTTTGGGCATGAATGTAAGAAATCAAAATAATATCTGGAGTCTTTTTCATGCCGGAGAAAGAATTACTATAATGAACTCGACTAATATAATGAATTATGTTTGTTTTGCCTGTAGTGCACTGATACTTATATCTATTGCAGTATTGATATTGTCACAATTTGGAGTCAGCAAAAAATCACTTTATTTAAATATGTGGTATTTTGCTGGACTGAGTGCTAGAATGGTATTGATTTTTTCCCCAACATTGTACGCCTCTAGTTTGAGAACATTTTTGCTTCTAGACATTTCTCTTATAGGGATAGCTATAGAGTTATGTAAGTACGTATATGTTAATAAATTGAAGGATATCCACTGTTTTACTGAATAGTTTTATCATTGATACACACTCAATAATAAAGGGGCTGTGAAATAATGCCCCTTTAAGAAACACGAAAAATCCCCTCTGATTTTTTCAAATCGGAGGGGATTTTCGTGTTGTTATTGGCTTTAGCCGGTCGAGTTCCGCAACTGAATAAGGAGCCAAACGAGACAAACAATCACCCGCTATGCGGGTGCGCGTCGATTGTTATACAAAAAAATCACCCCTTCAAAGTATGATACAGTTGCTCAAACAGTATTGTCCTATAGAAAGGATGATTTTTTTGGCAATGATGGCTAATAGCTTTACCCACACTGTTAGGGGCCAGGTGAAATCGCCAAAAACAGCCCAACTGAAATGAACAATTAGAGACCATCTGAAATCGCCAAATTTAGCTCAACTAAAATAGCCATTACACTTTTTTCAGATTCCATTGCAAGATAAATTGTGACCAACAATCTAGAGTAAGGGAGAAACTGTGAAAAATATTGTGTAATGACTTGGGTATCATTGTAGCACAAGCCGACGGAATTAAAAGATCGTTTTGCTATGGTGTTGAAGCCCTCATGTTTGATTTTTGATGAAGTAGGCCACAGTATATTTGATAAGGGAATACACCCGGATTTTAACCTAGTAGATTGTAGATAAAATGTGGCTAATACAATATGGTCTTCATGAGCAACTGAATGACGTGGGCGGTTTGATGAAGATTCAGACCGCATATTAGATGATGCTGTGGTCTACACAATAAAGGGTAACAGCTAACGTGGATAACTGTTAGAGACTTATACACTACAAACAAGTCGAATAAAAGAAATAAACTCAGCAAAGGTTTCTAGAATTTAAAGCGGAAAAATCGCATTCTAGGTTGTTGGTCATTCCACTTGATCTGAAATTGGCTGAATATACCGATACGATTTTGCCATGTGCACGGACTTTTTTTACCACTCTGCCGCAGTTATTTGACCATCCTTCCGGAAGTATTTGCCACCCTGCTCAATAACTCTCATACTGAAGATAGCACACGGTTCTCGTGTGACTTTAGTATAAGGGGGTCCTCATATGACGGATTACCGAAAGATTCTTATGCTGCGAAGCAAGGGGTGCACTCAACGCGGGATAGCTTTAACCAAAGTTGCTTCTCGCCCAACCATCAGTGCAGTCTACAAGGCTGCAGACCAACAAGGCATTAGCTGGCCGCTGGATTCCAGCATCACTAATGCTGAATTGGAAACAATATTATTCCCAAGAAAGAGCATGACCAAAGTTTTTTATGTTGAACCAGACTATCCCTACATCCATCGGGAACTAGCAAAATCTGGTGTAACGATGACGCTTCTATGGGAAGAATATTGCAGACAGTGCTACGAGACTGGCAAAACGCCTTATATGAGTACACAATTTGCAGAGAAATACCGAAAATGGGCTCGGGTAACCAAAGCTACCATGCGTATTCAGCATAAACCTGGCGATGCCATGCAGGTAGACTGGGCTGGGGATACTCTTCCCGTATATGACCCGGTAACCGGCAGTACAAGCCCAGCGTATCTCTTTATTGCCACCTTGCCGTGCAGTTATTATACCTATGCAGAAGCCTGCGACGATATGAAAACTGAGAACTGGCTGAACTGCCATATCCACGCCTTCAAGTTTTATGGTGGTGTTCCTCGGCTTCTAATTCCTGACAATTGCAAAACTGCAACCACGTCTAATACTAAGTATGAAACAATCCTAAACCACAGTTACCAGGAATTGGCTGAACATTATGGTACGGCAATTGTACCAGCCCGTGTGCGCAGGCCTAAGGATAAAAGCTCCGCAGAAGCTTCTGTGCGTTTTGCTGAAACCTGGATTCTTGCTGCCTTACGTTCAAGGAAATTCTTTTCCCTTCATGAAATGAATGAGGCTATTGCGGAAAAACTTAAAGAAATGAACGACCGCCCCTTTAAGCAGATGGCAGGCTCCCGCTACAGTGCCTATATGGAAGAAGAAAAGCAATATATGCTTCCTCTGCCACCTACAGATTTTGAGGCTGCTGTTTGGTCGGTAGCCAAAGTTCCCAATGATTATCTTATTTCAGATGGCAAGAACAAATATTCAGTCCCTTACAACTTGATTGGCGAAAAGGTAGACATTCGGGTGACAAAGACTACTGTAGAAGTATTCTTCCACGGCAGCCGTGTTGCCAGCCACCGTCGTTTGCGGACCGTCCAGTGATATGCTCCCCTTAAGACGGAGAAAAAAATTATGTCAATGTTTTAAGGAGGCATGTCATGGTAAAGAGCAATAATAAATTCATCTCTCCTGAGATTAAACTCAACGCTGTCAAAGATATCCTTGAACACAGATCCAACACCTACCAAGTGGCTAAAAAGCTTGGTATCCGGCGGCAGAACGTTTCTGTTTGGGTAATGAATTACAAGAACGAGGGTGCAGAAGCCTTTTCCCCGAAAAAGGGAAAGAAAACCTATCCTCTTTCCCTTATGGAAAATGCCGTTAAGGATTATCTGAATGGTAAAGGCAGCTACATTCAAATCTGCAAGAAATACAAGATCCGTTCCCCCAGGGTTCTTGCAGACTGGGTTAAGCATTATAATATTCATGGAGAATTAGATTCTTACGCTTATCAAGAGAGATGTGATAAATCCATGAAAGGTAAGGCAAGTACCCTTGAAGAACGCTGCAAAATCGTCAAGGAATGTCTGGAATCCAACCGTGATTACCGTTCTGTAGCCGAAAAATACGGTTATTCCTATCGTCAGGTCTACAACTGGGTTAAACGCTACGAAAAGGACGGGAATTCAGGACTGGCCAACCATCAGGGCAGACCCAAGAAGAAGCCGATGGATCCTTCCCACAAGGAAACAAAAGATGAGGAACTGGTGCGCCTGAGACAAAAAGTCAAGGATCTCGAATTGGAGATTTTGCTTCTAAAAAAACTGGACGAGTTGACGAAAAGGAATCGCTTTCGTTGACTCGTAATCGTAAGCAGTATGAAGCGATTCAAGAGGTTTGCGAGGAAAATGGGGCTTCCGTGCAAAAGTGTTGTACTATCCTGCACGTTTCCCCCTCTGCCTACTATAGCTGGCGCAAGACGCCCCTTAGCCTGAATGAGCTCATAAACAAGGGAATCTGCTGCCATATTCTCAGGCTTCATATTAAATATCCTGAAGCGGGATACCGCATGATGGCTGATAAATTAAGGGAAGAATGCAACATCGATATCTCTGATAAACGGTGTTACCGTCTTTTTCGTAAGCTGCATATTCATTCCCAGATTAAATGGAGACCAAAAGGCTGCACCCATAGCCGTGTAGGCAAGAACAGTCCACGCAAAGCAGAGAACGTACTGAACAGGAAATTCCATGCAGACATGCCTGACCAGAAGTGGGTGACAGATGTATCCGAATTCCGGCTTAACATTCCAGGCCCTGTCAGTGGAACTTATATTGTTAAACATCTCTATTTAAGCGCGATTTTAGATCTATATGACCATAGAATTGTATCCTATGCGATGAGTGACCGTAATGATACACCTCTTGTTATGGAGACTTTCAGGAAAGCCTTCAAACAGAATCCCAATGCACATCCATTGGTCCATACAGACCAGGGTTTTCAATATACAAGCAATGAATATCTGGAAATGGCAGAACAGTACAACTTAACAAGAAGTATGTCCAGAACCGGCAGATGCCTTGATAATGCCCCAATAGAAGGGTTCTGGGGAATGTTAAAGCGGGAAAGAATCTATATGCATACATACTACAGTATCGAAGAACTGGAGTGGGATATCCGGGATTACATTCTATATTACAATACAAAGAGAACTCAACGTAAACTGATGAGAATGTCCCCGATGGCGTTCCACAATTTCTATGCCAGTGCTGTTTAAGAATATGTAAGAAATGATACATTTTTAAGCAGGATTTTGAAATGTTTTAGTCTCCGCTTGACGGGGAGCACACCACAGAGAGATCCGCTGGTAAACCTAGAGCACATGCCCCTTGCACACCAAAGGTACCTGACCTACAATACGGATGATTTCACTCGTTGGGCAACGACTGTTGGTCCCATGACAGAAAAGACTGTGCAGTATTTCCTTACCAGCGGAAAGGCCCCAGAACAGGGCTACAAAGCCTGCTCCAGCCTTAGGAAATTGGAAGAACGTTACGGGAAAGTACGGCTTGAAAACGCTTGTGGACGTATTTTCGCCTACAAGGCCACTCCGTCCGTCCGTAACGTCAGCAGCATTTTAAAAAATGACCAAGATAAACCTGTTAAAAACGCTCCGCAGAAAAAGCCAGCCGCAGCAAACAACTACGGAATTACACGCGGTGCCTCGTATTTCAGTAAGGATAGAGGTGGCCGCCAATGATAGACCAGGAAACCGTAGAGATGCTTAGGAAGATGAGAATGACCGCTATGGCGGATGAATTATCCCACCAATTACAAGACTCAACCTTTAATGAGCTTGGCTTTGAGGAACGAATAGGACTGATGGTGACTGCCGAATGGAACCGACGCCAAACGAATACAGTACAGCGACTCATTAAGAATGCAAATTTTTCTGCCCCAGCTGCCGCAGTAGAAGAAATTGAGTACTACGAAGATAGAAAGTTGGATAAAGCACAGATTTTACGCCTATCCAGCTGCAAATTTGTAGACGAGGGACACCATATTATTCTGGAAGGAGCTTCTGGCAATGGTAAAACCTACATTGCCTGTGCTCTTGGTAACGCTGCCTGCCGACGATTCAAGAAAGTACGATATATTCGTATGCCAGAATTGCTGGATGAGTTGAATATTGCCCGAAGCGGCGGTGAATTAAAGAAATGCCTGTCCAATTACAAAAAGGTTGATTTGCTCATTTTGGATGAATGGCTTATACGCCCCCTAACACCGCAGGAAAGTTATGATCTATTAGAAATTGTAGAAACTCGTTGCCAACGTTCTATGATTTTCTGCACCCAGTACAGCACAGATGGCTGGTATACCAGGATTGATTCGAACCCCGAATCTGCAAGCCCTGTGTCTGATGCTATTATGGACCGCATTATCCATAACTCATACGTAATTATGGTTGAAGGCCGTATCTCAATGAGAGAACGGTATGGCCTGAAAGCAACTCAAAGCTAAAGCTTATCTATACTTTAAAGAAAACTAAATAACCAGCTCTGCCGGCTCAACCATCCGGCAGAGCTTTTGGCTGAATCTCTTAATGGCCTACTAGTGCGGTGGGGTGGTAAAAGAATTCCGAGAAGGTGGTAAAAAAAGTCCGTGCAGACGGTAAACTTACACCGATTTATGCATGGTACAATGGGAGAAGTTATTAAGGGTGTTAGGGACCAGGTGAAATCGCCAAAAACAGCCCAACTGAAATGACCAATTAGAGGCCATCTGAAATCGCCAAATTTAGCTCAACTAAAATAGCCATTACATTTTTTTTCAGCTTCCTTTACAACGTAAGTTGTGACCAACAACCTGAAGTAAAGGAGGAACTGTAAAAAACATTGTGTAATGGCTTGGATACCATTGTATCACAAGCCTTAAAAGAAATGGAAGAAGAGTGCGGACTTGATCTAAGGCCAGATGAGGCAGAATAATTCTTTTAACAGGCATAATTAGGCGACTTATGATGCAGAGATTTATGCCATACTAAAAGTGCACCGCATGTAGTAAGAGTATTGCAAAAACCATCGAAAGGGGGTCTTTTATGTGAAAAACGAATTCCGGAAATTTGCAGCTGCAGTCGTACTGGGACTTACCGTAGTACAAGGGAGCGCCATGGTAAGCGGACTGCCTGTTACGAGCATTGCAGAAGCTGCCGATGTGTGGGTCGGTGGTTCCGGTTCATGGGCCTATTATGTAGGCGACATATATTGGTCAGATTCTTATCATGTGGATTTGACGGCTAAAAGCGTGAATACAAAATTCGGAGATAAACGTGTTTGGCATTATCATTATTTTTATGACAATGGCAACTGGTATTGCCTGGACAAAGACCGTACTTGGAATAAAGCTTGGGTGGTGGAAGAAGCTGATGACCCGTTTTTTATGTATGCCCTTAAAGTGCGTGATGGAGAAGCGTAATGCTAGCACAATCTATTAATGGTAAATGACACTTGAAGAGATAATTGAGATCAAAGGGGCTGTAAAAAATTAAAAAGCGCTTTTGGCTTTTGGCATATGGCATTTAGCCTCGTCTGCAGTATTGTGGTAAGGCTTTTGATTCATATAAAATAATAAAACCCTAAAATTTAGAAGATAACCTAAATTTTAGGGTTTATTTTTATATGTTCGTAGAAAAATGCCCTGGCAATTTTTCTTCTATGAGCGACCCGCGGTCCCTTTGATTATCCTTATGTTCACACTTCTGTTAAACAATAGTGCCCTGGTTCGTGCCTATAGATGGAGATATGATTAGTGTATCCGGCTTCACAGTTGGAGAGAAAAGCAATGGCCTTTATATATATATATATACTAAGGCCAACTAAAAATTAAAAATAAAGTTTGTCCATTTATTTGACAAAATGTCCTCATGGTGCTAGGATGTAAATAAAAAGGAGGCAGCGAAATGAAAAAGGCAGATATTGTTGATTTGATTCGATATCATGTAGAACACGATGAGGCTGGTTTTCGTACAACAGCAGCCTCGATAGCGCGCGAATTTGATCGCTTGGGAGATACTGAATTAGCTTTATATATATCGGGCTTACTTTCAGATACTACTGTATTTGAGGCTCAAAATGTTTCGTATGGTCAGGAAATAACAATTCCTTTTTCCCGTCGGGTTTTGTATGCCAATGATATGGTGGCTCTGCCTGATGCTGTTATGGATGATGTTCATGGTATTTTGAATGCCATTGGAAGCAAATTAGGAATGCATCGATTTTTATTTTACGGTGCCCCTGGTACGGGTAAAACTGAAACGGCGAAACAAATTGGCCGCATTTTACAAAAGGATTTATACGTCGTGGATTTTAACATGCTAATTGATAGCAAATTAGGGGAGACTGCAAAGCATATTGCACAGCTCTTTGAAGCGCTCAATCAATTAATTAATCCACAGAAGGTAATGGTACTGCTTGATGAAATTGACGCAATTGCCTTAAATCGGATTGATAGCCAGGATGTACGGGAGATGGGGCGGGCAACCTCAGCCATTCTTAAAGGGCTTGATGAGTTGAACGACCAAGTTGTGTTGATTGCGACGACGAATCTTTATGAAAAACTTGATAAGGCTTTTCTCCGGCGCTTTGACTTTGCTTGTAATTTTGACCGCTATACTCAAAAAGATTTGCAGGATATTGCCGAAAAGATGATTCAGGATTCCTTGCTAAAGGTTGGAATAAAAAAGCATCATATCAGGACAGTACGCAAGATTCTTAGTATACCTACACAGCTTCCTTATCCTGGTGAGTTAAAAAATATTATTCGCAGTTCTGTAGCGTTCAGCAACCCTTCCGAGGAAGTGGACTATTTGCGCCAGTTATATCGAAACTTTGTCTCACGCAAGATGGATGTAGGAACCCTTAAGAATCAAGGATTTTCTGTACGTGAAATTGAGGATCTGACAGGTATCTCCAAAAGTAAAGTTGCTAAGGTTGAGTAAGGATTAGAGTTATATTCCGTCAGTGAGGCAACGTATTAGATTTACTAGTATATGTCAGAAGGAGGAAATTTGAGTGAACCATTTGTTGCAGCTCAAAGGGCAATTTCAGCATCGCAGCCGGAAGCCTGGCGGTGGTCGCTCCCTTCCTAAAGGAAAAACGGCTTCTGCGCAGCATTTACGTAATTTGTATAATTCTTTGCAGTCGACTTTGACAGCGTGGCAGCAATACAACATGCCTGGTCATCCACTAATTAGCGTTTATTATGACCGGATTATTGCTAAGAGCAATCGTATCCAGGGAATATTCTTTAAAGCGCCTGAACAAAACAATAAAAGTGTCGTTGGGGCTAAATATACTCCGGATTTGAAAAAGCATATTATTACCCATTGCCTTTCCACGGATCAAGTAAAGGATGCTTTGAAGGCTTTGGATGTGAGTATTTATTGCTTGGAGCAAAATAAACTGACTTCCATATCTGAGGAACAGCTAAGTTTGATAAAAGAAAACTTTTCAAAGGTCATTGCAAAACATAAGGATGGTAGTGTCTTGTCCTACACCCGCTTTAAGAACATTGTTATCGACAGTTTCTACATCGAACGATTCGGAGTAGAAGAATCGGCCCCGTCATTGCACGGTAGTGTTCTTGTCAGCTTGTACAATAATGAGGCTGATGAGCATGATCTCTTTACCTATTTGGGCATAGATGTGGACATAAGCAAAAAATTAGGGAATCATACCTATTTTTTGACTGAGGCTGAATATGCAATGATTTTGAGAAGAGCACCTTTTTTGGTTGCTATGGGTGTTACGGACCTAAGAACATTGCCAGTAGAACCCTTGTTTAACTCTGTGCCAGAAGAGTGGAGAATTCCACATCCTGGAAATGAACCTACAATTGGAGTCATTGATACGGCTTTCGATGATAGAGTCTATTTTCATGAGTGGGTTGACTCTCATTTAATGTTAGAGCAGAATATACGCCCGAATTCTGAAGATAAGAAGCATGGTACATCCATCTGCTCTTTAATTGTCGATGGACCATCTCTGAATCCTGGCCTTGATGATGGCTGCGGTCGCTTTAGAGTTCGCCACTTCGGGGTGGCAACTAAGAGGTTCAGTTCTTTCCTTGTGATGAAGAAAATTAAGGAAATTGTAGAACAAAATCAAGATATTCACGTTTGGAATCTGTCATTGGGATCGGGGATGGAAATTAATCCAAATTTTATATCCCCAGAAGCAGCTGTTTTGGATGACCTGCAATCCAAATATAATGTAGTATTTGTCGTTGCGGGCACTAATAAGACAAATGACACTCCTAAGCCGGTTAAAATCGGAGCTCCAGCTGATTCCATCAATTCTATAGTCGTGAATTCTGTAGAATTGGACGGTACCCCTGCTGAATACACACGTTGCGGTCCGGTATTATCCTTTTTCAATAAACCAGACGTGAGTTATTACGGAGGTACTCAAAGGCAACCCTTACGTGTCTTTTCTTCTGAAGGCGCAGGACCTGGTATTGGTACTTCTTATGCAGCTCCCTGGATTGCACGTAAGATGGCGTATTTGATGGATGTTATGAATCTTCCTCGGGAAGTTGCCAAGGCATTACTTGTTGATTCTGCCGTTTCTTGGAATCGAAGCACGCAGCCTTCAGTTCTTACCGGATATGGCGTTGTTCCGGTTCGCATAACGGATGTATTGCAGTCAAAGGATGATGAGATTAAGTTTTTTATTCTTGAAACTGCTTTCCAATATGACACTTACAATTATGGCTTGCCTGTCCCTGTTGAAAATGACAAGCATCCCTATATTGCACGGGTATCGCTGTGCTACTTTACACAATGTAATCGCAACCAGGGTGTAGATTATACAGATACAGAACTGGATCTTCATATTGGCCCTATGAAGCCTGTTGCTCGTCAAGGCAGCGTACCTGGAATTCACGATATCCAAAATAACTGCCAGGCAGCACCGGGATTTCTTAATTTACCAGAGGAAACCGTGCGAAAGTTTTATAGGAAATGGGATAATTTAAAAATTATTTCTGAAACTTTAGAAACGCAAAAAGGTCGCTCGCGCCGCCCTCGGTTAAAAGGAGAACGTGGCCTTTGGGGAATCAGTGTAAAGACTAAAGCTCGACAGCCCCGGCAGCATGGAGAGTGGCTGAATTTTGGTCTTGTGGTCACCTTAAAAGCATTGGATGGGAAAAACCGGATTCAGGAATTCATTCAAAGCTGCACAGCACGCGGCTGGATTGTTCAAGATGTGGATATTGAGGTACGTACTCGTTTACATGTGAAATCACAAGCGGAGATTCAGTTCGAGTAATAAAAGCTTACATATACGGATATACTATTATAAAAATTATATGAGGGGATGTAGTATAGGTGGCAGATAAATTTAAAGATAATTTCAGGCAAATCTCACAAGTTATTTTAGGTGTTGTACTTGTTGGGTTTGGGCCACTTTTAGTGGAATTCACTGGCCTGCTTGGTATTGTTGAAAGTTCAGGTTTTTCAGATGAGGCAAAAGTTGTAATTTTTGCGTTAATGCCTTCAGAAAACTTTTTCTGCTGGTCAGTTAAGTTCATTGTGAGGTTATTTTTATATTTATTTCTTTTATACAGATGGAACTCAAATTATGTTTTAAATACAAAAAATTTTTATCATGACTATCCATTATGGTGGTATAGAGTTTGTCGATGGCTTTTTGGAATTAAATCTTGTGATTTGAGAAATGTTCCCATTTATTTACAGTATAAACTGGTGCTCAACCATGTTTTCGAGCATTATTACATTAATGATGAATTATTCCCATTGGATGAAACTTTACCTAAATTTACTAAGCCAAAGGAGCTTGCCCTGAGCAGTAATTGTAGAGAATTTAATCTTGTGCTTGAAGAGACTTACGGGATACGAGTCAATCAATTACCCGAGAATAAAAGGGATGTTCCTACAATTTGGCTTAGTGTGTTTTCAGGACGGGTTATTGGTCGACGCTACCACAGTAAATTGGTAGATGATGTTCTTGAAGCAGTTCAGCAATTGCCTGTTGGTTCTCGGTTAAATGTGTTTGCAACTACTAATCCAAAGACGAACTTGTGTATTGCTCAATCCGCATCTGCTATGCGTGGAAGGAGCAATTTAGCGAAGCTCTTTGTTTATCAACAATCAAGCAATCAATCTAGAAATTTTGAATCGGAAGGACATGAAATTTTCTAACAATTTTATTTGAACTATTTTGAGCTATATGGAGGAATAGTGATGACAAATAATCGTATGAATCAAATTTACGGCAGAGTACTTAAACATATTGACATCGGAGATGATATGTTTAATCGGGCAAAAAAAGAATATGAAAATTTTGGCAGTTGGTTGAACGAAAATGCCGCGGGTGAAAGTTATTCGGTTTATCCTCAAGGTTCCTTTGCCTTAGGAACTGTAGTTAGACCCATATCAAATGCTGATGACTATGATTTAGATATGGTTTGTGAGTTGCAGAATCCATGTATCTGTAGTGCGAAAGAGTTGAAATATTCGATGAAAGGATATTTGACTAGATATAAACCAACTCGAAGCGATATTGAAGAAAAAAGGCGTTGTTGGCATGTTGAATATCAGCATGTTCCCAATTTCCATATGGACGTGATTCCCGCAGCTTCTTCTGGGGCATTTATAATGATTACCGACCACAATGAGTCCCTAGACACTTACAGGTATCTTGGAAGCAATCCTAAGGGATACAGAGAGTGGTTTTATAATAGGTCAGCAGCCTATAGAGAACGGGTATTTACTACCGATAGTGCGTTTGCAGAATATAGAGACTTTGGTTTGGGCAGAAACCATGTGATGGATGAAGCTACTCTGGAAAAAATCAAGCGGCAAAAAATTAAAACGCCATTGCAGAAAGCAATCCAACTGCTAAAAAGGCATAGGGATGTTATGTTTGATTCTCTAAAAGATCGAAAAGATGATAAGCCGATTTCTATCATCATTACAACAATTGCTACATCTTTGTATAACCAAGAAGACACTGTATATGAAGCCTTGAGTAGTATTTTAAATAAAGCAAGACCATGGGTTATGGCACATTTTCATAATGGAAAGTTTTTCATTGAAAATCCCAGCTATAGTGGGGAAAATTTTGCAGATAAGTGGAATGTTCATCCAAATCGTGCGCATGCCTTTTTTGAATGGATTGAGAAGGCAAAAGAGGATTTGACTGATGCAAGCTTGTTTGATTTAACTTCTATTGAGATGGGCCGACATATAGGGAATGTTTTTGGTGAACCAACTATGCGGCAGGTATATGAAGAAAAGGCAAGGGAAGATCGGAAAAACATCGAAAGTCAGAAGCTTAAAATAGACTCAAAAACAGGCAATTTATCGGCGCTGGGGACGGTTTCTATACCTGCTTCTCACCATTACGGTTATTAAGTCATAATGATGTCCAAAGTACGTTTGAAACCAGTAAGTGTAGCAATGCAGAAGGCAGATTTAGAAAAAAAGTTCGGCAAGTTAATAAGAAAGATTTATATTAATCGATCCAAGTTGTATTGTTACATGACACTGCAGCCATCTCAGTATTCTGATAAGTACTTACTCAAAATTACATACTCACTCTCTGAATTTCCAAAAGTATGGTTATTAAGTCCTGAGTTGCAAAAATATGATGGACGGTATCCCCATCATCTTTATCCAAAGAGTGAAGAGGACGGCTTCCAGCTATGTGTATACGCTCCTGGATTAGGTGAGTGGCAACGGGATATGTTCCTCTCAAGAACCTTTATTCCATGGATTTGTACGTGGCTTAATACCTACGAATACTGGGTCCTCACGGGAAAATGGGAGTATTCTGAGTATATAAGACAATCGTAGTCATACTAATGCAGTTAAACAGAAGCCTTGTTTATAATTGAACGAAAAAATTTAATGTGTTATTATAAACGAGGTGTATGACAGGTTCTGCACTTGTGATTCCCATGGGTGCAGGTAATGGGGGAAAAATAATTTCTTAATTTCTGGGGGACCAATCATCAAATGAAGAAAGGTAAGAAGAGTATGGACAAAATTCGCAAAGCAGTGATTCCGGCAGCAGGATTTGGTACCCGCTTCCTTCCGGCCACGAAGGCCATGCCGAAGGAAATGCTGCCCATCGTAGACAAACCGACGATTCAGTATATTGTCGAAGAAATCATGGCAAGCGGAATTCAGCAGATTTTGATTATTTCCGGTCATGCTAAACGTTCTATCGAAAACCATTTTGATTCTGCTCCGGAGCTGGAACAGCACCTTTACGAGCAGGGTAAGATGGATCTTTTGAAGGAAATTCGCAAGATTTCCGATATCCAGATTTTTTACGTTCGTCAGAAGCATATGAGAGGACTGGGCGACGCTATCCTCTGTGCCAAGGATTTTATTGACGGCGAGCCTTTTGGTGTTATCCTGGGCGATGATATCGTCTATACCGGGACCAGGGAACCGGCTCTGCGTCAGCTGATGGATCAGTATTATAAGACTGGTACCACCATTATCGGCTGCCAGGTGGTTGCTCCGGAACAGGTATCTTCCTACGGGATTATCGATGGCGTGGAGACGAAGGATAAGAACCTCTTGAAGGTCAAGGATATGATTGAAAAGCCGTCCATCAAAGAAGCACCGAGTCGCTTTGCTGCCTTGGGCCGCTACGTCATTACGCCGGATATTTTTGCAATCCTTGAAGAAACGCAGCCCGGTAAAGGCGGAGAAATCCAGCTGACCGATGCCCTGCGCGTTCAGGCCCATCATGGCGGCGTCTATGCCTATAACTTCGAAGGCAAGCGCTATGATGCCGGCAATAAGATGGGATATCTGAAGACCGTGGTGGAATTTGCACTGCGGAGAGAGGATATTGGGGAGGAATTCAAAGCCTACCTGAAGGATTTAGTGGCGAAGCTGTAAGACGGAAAGTGGTTAGTGGCTAGTGGAGAGTGGTTAGTACAACCGCGATGGCCGCTACATTGGCGGATTCTTGAGAAAGAATTCTGCTGGCTTCGAGTTTGGCTTTGTCTGGATCATAAGAAAAGTACAAGAGCTGTGAAGAGGGTTCGTGAGGGAATCTTCTTTACAGCTCTTTTTGCGTTATCAGGAGTAAAATTTTGTACTGAAAGTTGGTTTATCCTGCAATATAGGGGCAAGTGTGCTAGAATGGATACAGAAATATTTTATGGCTTGGAAGAATTGTAACGCATACGATATTAAACGAGGTGAGAGGCGAGTTATGAATAACGTCATTGCAGTCATTTGGGATTTTGACAAGACACTCATTGACGGATATATGCAGGATCCGTTTTTTGAAGAATATGGAATCAACAGTAAAGAATTCTGGAAAGAGGTAGGTGCGTTGCCCGCTAAGTATAAGGCAAAAGGCGTGGAAGTCAATAAAGATACGGTCTACCTGAACTATCTGATCCACTATGCCAGGAAGCATAAACTGTACGACTTGAATAACGAGAAGCTGAAAGGCTACGGGAAGAAGTTGAAATTCTACCCGGGTGCCATTGAACTCATCCGTTATCTTAATGAAGATATTTTAAAAGAGCATGCCAACCTGGATAAAGAACATCCGAAGCAATATGGAGAATACGGCATCAAAGTCGAAAACTATGTCGTCAGTACGGGCATCAAGAAGATCATTGAAGGATCGGAGCTTGCGCCTTTGCTGGAACACTACTGGGGCTGCGAACTCATCGACAGTGATATGATTGATGAGAACGCTGAGCACAGCATGATTGCCGACGTCGGCTACACCATTGATAACACCACCAAAACGCGGGCCCTCTTTGAAATCAACAAAGGCATCCCGCAGCAGCCAGAACTCGACGTGAACGCCAAAGTCCCGGAAGAAATGCGCAGAGTGAAATTCCAAAACATGATCTACATTGCTGACGGCCCCAGCGACGTGCCCGCCTTTTCACTCATTAATAAATACGGCGGCGCCACCTTTGCCATCTATCCCCATGGCAGCCAGGAAGCCTTCCATCAAGTCGAAAAACTCAGAGAAGACGGCCGCATCAACATGTTCGCCGAAGCCGATTACAGAGAAGGCACCACGGCGTATATGTGGATCACCGGGAAAGTGCTGGAGATTGCGAATAGGATTTGTGAGGAGGAGAGGGCGAAGCTGGAGAGTGCGGTGTCGAATGCGCCGAAGCATTTGACGTGAGTGGGGGAGAAAAAGAAGCTATCCTCCATCGCAAGCGATTCTCCTCCTTTCGACGCCACGAAGTGGCGTGAAAGGAGGTCCTTCGTAGCCAAACCTCCTTCGTCGGTTTGCCAAAAGAAAAAATAAAAAAATAAGAGGGACATCATCCCCCGCAAGCGGGCCCCCTTCTTCAATGTCGCTCCGCGACGTCGAAGAAGGTCTCTGTGGGCATAAACTTTCGGTTTTCAATAATAACACAAAAATAGCCGTAGCAGGCCCTCTTGGTCGCCTGGTTTTGGCGACTAAGAGGGAGGGACCACAGGAATGCGACGTAGTCGCTTTCCGTCCGTGGTGGGTATTCAGTCGGAACGCAGGAATGGGTACGATCACGGGTCGTCCTGGTTCAATTGAGCCAAATCTTGATTTGGCTACCTCCAGGAGTGCTGCTGTTTTCTAAGTCTCTTATTTATTCCCACTTGTTATCCAACTGAATATCCACCACGGCCGTGTGCGCGATTGCCAAGTCAATCGACGCCCACTGTGGTACCCCTTCTTCCTCGCTGCGCTCGAAGAAGGCGCGAATGTTGTCGCCAAAGCTCCGCTTTGGCAAAAAAATAAAAAAGAAGCTATCTTTCACCTCGGACAGAACTGTCTATGATGATAGATAGCTTTTTTACTCTTTACTGTGCATGAACCTTTAATGCTAATATCCCCAAATACTCTTTAATCGCCATCGAACTGTCTTCCAGGTTATCTGCGTGAGGAACGAGGTCATACACGGGATCGAAGGTGATGCTGCCAGGCTTGCGATAATGGGTGGGGTAGACGGTGACGTTAAGGCCCTCACGCTGAAAGATCATGGCAGAGCTGGGTGCCTGGATAGCGACGACGAGGAGAATAGGCTTTTTCCAGTGTTTTTCATCACAGATTACGTGCGAGAAGCGGGCGTTTTCGACGGTGTTGCGGCTTTTGTTTTCCCCTGTGAGTTTATCATCCGGGATGCCCATCTGGCGAAAGATGCGCAGCGCGATATCTGCTTCTGTGCCGGTATCCTGAAAGACGGTACCTCCGGACACCAGGACGGGAAGACCTGTTTCTTTCTGCAGGCGGAAGGTGGTCAGCATGCTCTTTGCCATCGTACCGGACGGCTGGCCCGTGCCATCGATGTCCGGTACATTGTCAACGGAACCATTGCCCAGCATGAGCAATACATCGCCGCTAATATCTTTAGGCGGCTGGTACCATGTTTCAAGCGGGCGTACCAGGAGCGTGGATCCTATGCGGATGGAGAGAAAATACGCCAGCAGTGTCGCAGCAAGCAGGACATGGCGAAATTTACTGTGGTGACGGTACGCGTAGATCGTGCCGAACAGGGCAAGTAAAATGAAAATACCAGGCGGCAGGAGCCACTGGTAGATGAATTTTATAATGTACATGGAAGACCTCCGATGTGTGAGATAGTATGATTATAGCACAGAGCAAGCATCCTTCTGTCGGTAAATTGAAAAAGGGCCATAACTAGTGTAGACTGTTCGTAACGATGTGAAATAACCGGTAAAGGATAAACAGCAGGAGGTCACATGGGTATCTTAGGGGAGTTTTTTGATTTAAGTCTCGTTTGTATGATTCTGCTGCCAGGCTGCATTGTCAGTTATATGATGAGAAGAGCTTTTCCGCCGGCCAATGATGCTGCCTGCGATAAAGTATTTTCTTACTTTATCTCCAGCGTTTTCTATTTTGTATGCTGGGGATGGCTCTTTTTCCTCATCGATGCCATATTCCAATTTGAAGTCGATAGTGTTCCGAACTACTTTTTACTGCTTTTTGGCTTGCTGCTATCCAGCTATATCTCTGGCAGAATCTTTATTGCGATTAAAAAGAAAATCAATAAATAGAACCACGAGCATCACAGACCTTGCAGCGCATCTGTGATGCTTTTTATGTTTCCATCTCAATTTGACTATATTACCATTTCCTGTATAATTTAATTCGAGAGAGCCCACAACGCATCAGGCGGAAACGCACTGCGGACCACTGTGGGACTTTTTTAGTTTATATGTGTATTTATTTTGTAATATAATGAAAATGCTTTAAAATGATGTTGGGATTTTTAGTAAATTGTTTAGACTTTTCTTTCCTGCTCTCTCAAAAAGGATGTGAAGCTATGGATATTTTCTTAACGAAGAAGATGCGGGACGCGTGCCCGAAGCTTACAATCACGGAACCTGAAGGTCCTGTGGATCCGTTGTTCAGCTGGTATGCGGATTGGGTTCCTTTCTACCAGACAAGGGCTAAAGGGGATACGATGGTCTTTGTGAACGAGGCAATGCGCCTTGTGATTGTAATTCCTAAGGTGCGAAAAACAAGTATCCGGAAGACATTACTGACGCTTCAGGATCGTATTCTGGAACTTTTTAAAAAGTTTAGGCTGCGTCCTGAGGTCTATGATGGCTACTTAAAGGAGGGAGGCACTTTTTCTTACCATCCGAATCACAGTAAACTTATGACGTCGCGTTTGAACAAACAGGCTACGGATGCTAGATATCTTTACTACACATATACGGATAACGGATTCGATTATCCGGTGGATTTTGATCTGCGAGTCAATCAAGTACTCTACCATGAAGGAAAAATGATAAATAGGGGAAGCGTGTTTACACCGCAGGAATTGATGGAAAAGAAACTGCAGGAGCATTTTGGCATGCCTGTCCGGAATTATAAGGCATACGAGCTTCTGATTACCCTCGACCTGGAATCTTATAAAGCTGTTCGGCGCGTGATTGTACCGGCAGATTTGCCGCTTGATGCGCTAAGTCACGTGATGAGGGCGATTTATGCGCCGACAATCATGGGCGGCCATTTGCATCAGTTTGCGCTCTTCAAGGTGGCTAAAGGGGGCCGGGAAGAAAGACGGTCGGCGTTTTATTACGGAGATCCCCAGATTTTTAAGGGTGGCCGCTACGATAAGTGGGCACCCGAAGCGGAACATACGGTGTCTGACCTTTTTAAGCCCCATACGCATGCTTATTACAATTATGACTTTGGGGACGATTGGTTTTTCCGGATTGAGCATGTAAAGACCATGCCATCGTATGATAAATATTCACCGGAACGTATTGAAGCGGAAGGGCAGGCGCCTCCCCAGGACGTGGGTGGAGTAGACGGCTACAGGGAGTTTATGAAAGCATATAACGATCCTGAACATCCGCAGCATAAGGAACTTGTGAGATGGGCTGAAGAAGCTAGGTGGTCTCCTGAACTCGATTTTTACGGCAAGATGATTCTTGCCTTATATCCGGCACATTGTTTGAAGTAGGGGGAAGGGAAAACATTCTATCCTCCATCGCAAGCGATTCTCCTCCTATCGACGCCGCTTCGCGTCGTGAAAGAAGGTTCTTCGTAGCCAATGCTTCGCATTGCCTTAAAAAATAAATAAAAAATAAAGGGACATCATCCACCGCAAGCGGTCCCCCTTCTTCAATGTCGCTCCGCGACGTCGAAGAAGGTCTCTGCTATGAACTTCAGGCCTGCTATATTTTGTATCGACGAAGCACTACAGAAGATTTACAGGTCTTCATGTAGCCGGAGATTCCTTTGCCTAAAGAAAATGTAGAATACCTGCAGTATTTTTTTTAGGGACCTTCCTCGTCCTCACTTGTGAGATGAGGAAGGGGGACCGCAGGAAGGCCGCCTTTAGGCCTTCCGATTAGCGGTGGATGATGGCCATCTATTTTCTTTTTCTGTTATTTTCTACCACGCTGCCGCAGGCGAGGCTAAATGCCAAATGCTAAAAGCCAAAAGCGCCTTTATTTCCTGAATAAACTGCCTGCTGCTAACATTCTCAAGAATCCGCGTTGGTAGCTGCCCGCACTAGCGCACTAACCACTAAACACTAACCGCTAACCACTTCATTTTTCCTTTACCCCGCCATCTTTTCGCGCTAAAATAATAATTAAAATTATAGTTCGAAATTTCCTTGGGGAGGGGATTTTGGAAAAATGTTACTTCACACTTTACGCTCTCACCGCACACTTCGCCGGTTAGGCAAGCTGTGTGCGACGGGCCTTTTGGGGATTACGTTAAGTATCGGTATGGTTCCGGCACAACCGGCAGAAGCCAGCATCCTTGGTGATGTGCTGGGTACGGCAGTCATTGGTACGATGTACCGGGACAAGATCATGGCGGTCTATAAGAAGTACAACAATACGGACGAGGGCCGCAATAAATGGTTTGCCGAAATGAAGAAAGAAGAGGCACCTGATTATGACTGGGCTATCAATAATCGAGTAGATACGATTATGGCAAACGTCATTGCCGGCATCCGTGCGGTGGATCCGACGGTCGATAAGAAACCTTATAACTATTATGTGAGTGCCAATGATAAACCAAACGCGTCCTGTACGATCGGGCACAACCTGACGATACAGCGAGGTATCTTAAATCTCATGGCTAATGATGATGAAATCGCAGTCGTCCTGGGTCATGAACTGGGCCATGGTCAGAAGGAACATCCGATTCATGGCGTAAAGAGCGCCATCAATGCTGCCATTGTCGCCGGTATGGCCGATGCCGCTACTGGCGGTCTGGCGTCCGGCGCTATCAATCAGCTTTATGTCTATACACAGAATGTGCATCTGACGAAGCCGCAGGAATGGGAAGCTGACAACCTGGCTTTTGATTATATTACGCATACGAACTATAATCCCGGAGCGACGGCAGCCTGCTGGCAGAGGTTCCTTGAAAAGTACGGCGATATGAATATTCATTGGAGCGACCATCCGACCTGCACGCAGCGCCGTGAGAACTATGTGAAGAAGCTCTATAAATACAGCAATAAGCATGTGACGGATAAAGACGGCGTCGTCTACGTCAATAAAAAGCAGTTTGTCATGCCGGTCGCAGCGGGCGGTATGTCGAGTAAGGAACGCAGTTATTTCGTGCTGGGCAATTTGGCCGCAGCGTATCACAATAATAAAGTCATTCCTAACGCCTATGCCGATGGCAATACGGTCATGCTGGGCGTTCAGCCCATTATCACATGCGTTGCCGGCGACGAATCCGCCGATACCCTGGCCGCCCGGCTGAATGATCTCAACTACGGGAAGAAGAAAAAGGCAAAGAAAGAAGTAAAGGAAAAAGAAGAGAAGAAGGATAAAGAGAAAGAAAAAGACAATAAAAAGGATAGTAAGGAAGTAAACCAGAAGACTGTGAAAGTCACGAGTGAAAAAGGGAATCAGTGATGAAATAAAAGGGGCTGTCGCATTTTGCGACGGCCCCTTTTGTATCAAAAACAAGGTAAAAGCAAGGCGCGGCCTCATTGAATGAGACCGCGCCTTGGTGTAGAATTTAAATATGCCAAAAAACAAACCTACACAAAAGGATTATACAAAAATTGGCAGTTCTTATCAACTTTTTCTTCCTCTAAATTTTGAAGTACAAATCCCTAATGACGATCCTGTTCGCTTGGTGCGTGCCATGGTAGAAGGGATGGATGTAAAGGCATTGTATGACACGTATTCTCATGTCGAGAATAAATTAACGTCACCAATTCAGCTGCTGGAGATCGTCATTTATGCATGTATGGAAGGAATTCGTGGTTCGCGTAAGATAGAGCAATCCTGTAAAAGAGACACTCATTTCATGTTCCTCTTAGATGGGAAAAAAGCTCCGGATAATGCAACCATTGCAAGATTTTGTTCCCTCCATCTAAAACCATGTATCAAGGAGCTCATGATTCAGATGGATAAATGGCTGCTGGCTCGCGGTTTCATCACGCTGGATAGCCTGTTCATCGATGGGACAAAAATTGAATCTGTGGCAAACAAATACAAATTTGTTTGGAAAAACAGAGTCTTAGGCAGCCAGAACAAACTCATAGAGAAACTGGAGCAACTGGTTCCCGAAATCGAGGAACGTTTCGGAATCAAGGTCTGTTACGGAAACACTTTCCACATCCGTCATTTAAAGAAGCTCCTAAAAAAACTGCTTGTCATAAAGCGGGCTGAAGGGATCGAGTTTGTTCACGGATGTGGGAAAAGAAAGACCATTCTACAGAAGTACTATGAGATTTTAGCTAACTATCTCAAACGGCTTAAGGTGTATACGAAG
Organism: Acidaminococcus sp.; assembly: GCA_022482815.1. Classification (NCBI taxonomy): domain Bacteria; kingdom Bacillati; phylum Bacillota; class Negativicutes; order Acidaminococcales; family Acidaminococcaceae; genus Acidaminococcus; species Acidaminococcus sp. The sequence goes on along the minus strand of JAKVOM010000001.1, from coordinate 2,250,131 downwards.
CAGCTTCACATCTGTGGGGAACGGAACAGCTTTGCCAAAACAGACCCGGATGCTACCTTTATGAGGATGAAAGAAGACGCCATGCTTAATGGCGCCTTAAAGCCGGGATACAATGTCCAATATGCCAACAATTCCGGTTTTACCTTGTTTGCAGATGTGAGTGCACATCCAACAGATATGCGGACACTCATTCCTTTTCTTGAAGGATTTGAAGCCCACTTCGGTCAGAAATTTGCAAACATTGTAGCCGATGCAGGCTATGAAAGCGAAGAGAACTTGGTCTGGCTGAAGAAGAATCAGTATACTTCATATATCAAGCCTAACAATTATGAAAGAAGCAAGAGGAAAAAGTATAAGAACGACATCGGCAAAGCAGAAAACATGACATATTTGCCTGATCAAGACATGTATATCTGTAAAGGTAGGAGACTGCTGAAAGTCAGTAAAGTAACCCAGGTAAAGAACCGGTCAGGATATGTGTCAGAGAAAACATATTACGAATGTAAGGACTGCAGCGGTTGTCCCTACAAGGAACAGTGCATCCATGGGAACAATTGCAGGACACCCATGGAGAAAAGAAACAAGAAATTAGTGGTCTCGAAGAATTTTGCTGCATTGAGGGCAGAATCCCTGAAGAACATTACTTCCGAATATGGTAAGGAACTGAGGATGAACCGCAGTATACAGGCAGAAGGAGCCTTTGCGGATCTCAAGGATTCATTAAACGTCAGAAGACTAGAAACCCGAGGCAAAGGAAATGCCCTGGTAACAGTGGGAATATGTGCCATGGCACGGAATGTCCTGAAGGTCCATCACAAAGTTCAAGACGGCAAAGAGGATTTGCACTTATATCCGCTGAAAAAAGAGGCCTAAAAGATACAAAAAGAGCGCACGAAAAAAAGCAACTTAGAGTTGCTTAATTTCGTGCGCCCTTTTTTCATCTCAAAACATATTCAACTAAAAAGTAAGGCAATTTGGGGTCTTTAGCAAGTTATTTCAGGGATTAAAAATCGGTCACTTGCGACAGCCCCTTTTTAGTATGGAGAAGAGAGGAAACATTCTATCATCCACCGCAAGCGGTTCCCCTTGTATCGATTTCACGAAGTGAAATGAAAGAAGGTCTTTAAAAATTTAGCATCGGTGATTTTACACTTTTGTTGTTGGCCCACCGACCAAGAAAATGTAGAATGTTTTGCTATCTAAATGCGAGAGAGGACCTTCTTTCAAGCCGCTCCGCGGCTTCGAAAGAAGGGGAACCGCAGTCAGCGCTGACGGTAGGAAGCGCTGACGATTGCGGGGGATGATAGAATTCCTTTTATTCCTCTTCTATTTCTATCCCCAACTTCTCTTCTAATCTTTTCTTTATTTCTGCTTTGACCGTTTGTAACTGTGTTTGAATCTCTAAATTCGAAAATCTCATTACTTCATACCCTTTCGTACGTAGGAAAGCAGTCCTCTGCGCATCATACGCCGTATTTTGCTCTTCGCTGTGTTGAACTCCATCGACTTCTATGATTAACTTAGCTTTTGCGCAGTAAAAATCGACAATATAGTGATATAAGACTTTTTGCCGCACAAATCGAACCGGGAATTTCCTTAAAAACTGGAACCATAGAATCCTCTCGTGGACGGTCATACTTTTACGCATTCTTCTGGCATGTTTTTGCAGCTCATCATATTCTTCGTCTGAAATTTCATCTTTTACTTTGATCATGAGTACCTCCTGTTGTAAGAATTAGATATTGAAGATACTGATACTATACATGAAATCAAAGTAAAAGTGTGCGATTCTGGTGTGAATGGACTAAAAGTGGAAGTAAAAGGGAAAAAGAATTAAAAACATTCTATCATCCACCGCAGTCAGCGCTGACAGTAGGAAGCGCTGACGAGTGCGGGGAATGATAGATTTTTTATTCCTCTAACCTTCTCCTATTATGCAGCAGCCAAAGTTCGTCTTTTCGCAAACTGTATTCTGGAGAAGCTATATCCAACTTCTCTTCCACCACCGGCGCATTCTCTATCCCGAGAGTATCCAGCATGAGGTTATAGAGCAAATCATTCGTCCAGTAGCTGTCGATGTGCTCTGCCAGGGTGAGGTACAAGCCCGGTCTGTTATCTCTTGTTTCTTTGGACAAGTGAATGACGAGGGGTATATGAGTCATGTCGAAGGTAAATCGCGTGATTTCGTGTCCTTCAAAGTGATCGATGTCTTCGGCGTGGTCGGGCATATAGATGAAGCTGGCGAAATGGGGCTGCTTCACACACCATTTGTAGATGCCTTTGAGGACGTAATCGGTGTAAGCGATGCTGTTGTCATAGGTATCGGTATGGTAATTTTCGACTTCGAAGGGCGCATTCGCTTTGGGGTAACGATCTTCGTAATCGTTGTGGCTTCCCATGAGGTGAATGACGATGAGCGTGGGCTGTGCGGTCGTAAGCTTGGGGAGATGCTGCAGAATGATGCCATCGTAGTGGTCCGTACTGACGCCGGTGCCGGCGTGTCCGTTCAGCCAGATTTGGTGGTCGGCGGTAGAGGCAATTTCCGATGTGGGTGTATCCCAGACGCCGAACAGGCGCTGATTGCTGATCCACCACGTATCGTAGCCGGCAGCTTTGGCGATTTCGATAATGGAGTTGGCATCTTCCTGCTCGATATCGTTGTACTGGTTTTTTTCACTCAGGGCATAGGTGAGTGACTGCACGGTATGGACGTGATTCGAATAAGCGTGGTTAAAGAGCAGGGTGCCGGGTTCTTTGCTGAACTCATCAAGCCAGGGCGTTGTCGGGCGTTTGTAGCCGTAGGTATGCATATGGTCTTTGGTCGCCGATTCCCCAATGACGAGGACGTGTAGGCCTTTTGCTTCCTGGGCGATGGTAAGTGATTTCAGATTCTCGAGGCGTTCCATGCGCTCTGTCTTAGCCTGGGCATACTCGTAGTATTCTCCTAAGGATTCCACGGTTTCCTTGAGGGTGATGCCGACGGGATAATCCTTACCATAATAAATGGTGAATCCTGCAGAGGCAGCAAAAAGGGCGATGAAAGCTATGGCAAGTGGACGCGAGGATATAGGCTGCGCTTCTTTGTGGAGTTTATTGAGCAGATAGGCTTCGATGCCGCCAAAAAGGAGCAGGGCAGCCGTGGCCATGATCCAGTTCTCAGCAGGCTGCGTCTTGATGTAGGACCAGGATTCGTTGAGATTCGTCTGGAACAGGGTCAGGACAATTTCGGCAAGGAGCGGCCGGCCGTGGCTCAGGACAGCGTAGAATATAGCTCCGAGCGGAAAGAGTTCCAGGATTAGGGCAATGATGACGGTAAGCACTGTCAGTGTGCGGTGCAGCCATTTCTTTGCAGTACTCTTACAGAATGTGAGTAAGAGCGTCAGCGCCATGCTTGCCATGAGGGATGTGACGAGGGCGGAATGACCTTCCAGGTATGTCACTTTGGCATTGGGCTGCCAGAAAAGAAGTGCCAGAGGAAGTATGTAAATCAGACCATTCCAGTAAGCGTGGATCAGGCAGGTGGATTTTTTCTCTTTGAAATAAACCATAAGCGCAAAGAGCGCTGCCGGAATGAGGGCATACTTATCCTGCCAGTAGTTGGGTTCGGCGAAGCAGTAAGGCACGCCGAAACAAATACCGGCGGAGATGAGGAAAGTCAGTATGGAAATGAGGATGCTGCGGATTAGGTGTGACATTATCGATTACTCCAGTTAAGCATAGTGTATGTATATAGTATAAAGCATTTATAATTTAAAAGCACCTGCCCACTCTGTTGCTCGACAGGTCTCGCACGCATCGTGTGCAGAGCTTTATCTAGGGTAGTTTCCGATGTCCTCTGAAGAATCCAGCCGCATCTGCTTTGTCAGACCGTCTTGTGACCACTCGACGTACCTCTTTTTGTACGACTTCGTGGCCCCAATCCGGTCTTCCGCGCATCTGCGACTGTCTTGCATCAGAGTCCATCGGAAACAGAAAATAAAAAAGATAAAAAAAGCTATCCCTCCATCGCAAGCGATTCTCCTCCTTCCGAAGCCGCCACGAGCGGGGCGGCTTGGAAGAAGGCTCTTCGTAGCCAAACCTCCTTCGTCGGTTTGCCAGAGAAAATAAAATAAAAAAATGCTGCGGTATATTCTTTAGGGACCTTCCTCGACGTCGCTGCGCGACATTGAGGAAGGGGGACCGCTTTGCGGTGGATGATGACCATCTTATTATTTTGTAACTCCTTTTTAGACGTTTCATCATTCTAAAAGTACTAATTGAAATTTCAGCCGCTCTTTCGCCTTTTTCCTCGCTGCCGCAGGCCCGTCGCCGAAGGCGACCACAGCTTCCAGCTTCTTTTCGCGCGAAGCGCCACAGCTTCTTTATTCTTTCTTCCTCCCCTCTTGACGTTTTTCGTAAGTATTTTATAATGGAGAAAGCGAATATATGTTTGTTTACTATGATTTATGGAGAAGGGAGGCGCTGTCCATGTACGGAAAGAGAAAAATTTTCAGGACGGACGGCGACCATCCTTTTACATACGAGTCGGAGGCGATTCCGAAGCGGAAGACGGAAGTGGAGCTGCCGGAGACGCTGCGCCATTTGCGCGAGATGGAACGGAAGTGTCTGGGACAGTATCAGGTATACGACTATCCGCCTGCAGCGTTTCTCAAGGAAGCGCGGGCGGCGGTAGACTATGAAGACGATACGGCGTATCCCTGGCCGTGCCGTCATTATTTCCCCACGTATGCTTCGCTCACCGATGCGGAGCTTCGCGGCTATTTTGGCTGGCGGACGCGTTTTCGCAAGGGAGGCACGGAAGAGGCTCCGACGACGTTTGTTTTTCTCCATATTTATGAACTCTTGAACCAGGTCGGCACGGAGAACGTGGAAGATGGTCTCCGGAAGCTGCGCCGTATCGACCAGGTTTACGGGAAACGGGACGGTGTAATCCACGGTAAGTTGGTGCACTGGATTCCCGATTATATGATTTATTACCGCCTGCCGCTGTCCTTATGGACGGAAGAGGAAAAGAATCTATTCCTTCCGGGTAATGATATACTGGAAGTTGTGGCAGATGCAGATTCTCTGGCACCGAAAGATCTTTTTGCGCTTGTGGACACGCTGGGCAAGAACTGCCTGACGAAGTCGCGCCTTTATAAGCAGAATCCACAGTGGTTATCTTATTTTGCGGCCCATGCTACGATGAAGTTTATTGAATACTGCAGGCGCCATCGGCAGAATACGTTTTGGGAGTCCTATGTGTACGACGAAACGTATGAATGGCTGTCTCTTTTTGCGACGGCAATTTTTGTGGCGGAACCCCATCTTCCGGAATTTACGTATGAACTGACGCCGCGCTGCCAGGTTTCCTGCAAGGGCAGTTTTTTTATGATTAAGCACCGCGTGCTGAATGAGCGGAAACTGGTGCGGCTCCGGAAAATCCTGCGGGCTATGGACGCGTATCTGCGGGACAAGGTACAGTTTAAGTATCCTCTCGTCGTGCCTATTGAGAAAAAATATCTGACGCGGATCTTTGATGAGACGTATGAAGAGATGCTGGAGGCGCAGAAGCTGGAACAGCGGCGCCACGTCCATATCGATCTTTCGAGGCTGTCATCTATCCGCCGGGACTCCGAGACGACGCGGGATAAGCTGATGACGGAAGAAGAACGGTCGGGCCATCCGGCTGCAGAGATGCTTAGTGACGTAGAAGATGCGGAAGCACCGCAGGAGGTAACACCGGCTGCTGCGGAAGAAACGCAGCGTGAAGTGGCTGTACACGAGGTGGAAATGCCTGCAGTGCAGGAAACAGAACAGGCTGCGGAAGAGCAGACCGAAGCATCTGATGCTGAGCCTGCGGGGAAAACACCTGGTGAAACAGCGGAGGCTGCTACTGCGGGAGAACTGCCTTACGGGCTGTCGGAGGACGAGTATCATTTCCTGCAGTGCCTGCTCTATGGCAGAGATTGGCACTGGATTACGGGGAAGGGCCTGATGGCGTCCCTCCTTATCGACAGCATCAATGAAAAATTGTATGATGAGTTTAGCGACACGGTCCTCACGGAAGGTGACGGACCCGAGCTGATTGAAGATTATATCGAAGAATTGAAAGGAACGATTAAGCCATGAAAATTCCCAAACGCATTGCCCGGACGGTCATTGGATCGCTGAAGGGCGGCGTCGTACCGCGTATCGGGCTGCCTTATATTACGGTGGGCCGCAAAAACGAAATCGACGCGCTGCTCCATGATGTTTCGGTCATTGAGGACGGTGGGGCTTCGTTTCGTTTTATTGTCGGACGGTACGGCAGCGGCAAGAGCTTTTTGCTGCAGACCATCCGCAATTACGTGCTGGAAAAGAATTTTGTCGTGGTCGATGGGGATCTTTCTCCGGAACGGCGTTTATCCGGTACGAAAGGGCAGGGGCTTGCGACATACCGGGAACTGGTTCGCAATATGTCGACCAAGACGAAACCGGAGGGCGGCGCGTTGACGCTCATTCTGGACCGGTGGATCAGCCGCGTGCAGCAGCAGGTCATGACGGATGGCAATTTTGCCATGACGGATCCGAATTTGTCGCTTGCCGTGGAAAAGAAAATCCAGGAAGTCGTGTTTTCCCTGAATGAATTGGTGCACGGCTTTGATTTTGCGCGTCTGTTGACGCTGTATTATAACGCGTACCGCGACGACGACGAAGTGACGAAGGCTAAGGTCGTCAAATGGTTCCGCGGGGAATACAATACGAAGACCGAAGCGCGGCAGGAACTGGGTGTCGGCGTCATTATCAGCGATGACAGCTGGTATGATTATCTGAAGGTTTTTGCCATGTTCCTGAAGCAGGCCGGATACAAGGGCCTCTTTATCCTCATTGATGAACTCGTGAATATCTATAAGATCCCAAATGCCCTGTCGAGACAGAATAACTACGAAAAGATCCTGACTATGTTCAATGATACGATGCAGGGCAAGGCTCATTATCTGGGTATTTTGATGAGCGGCACGCCGCAGTGTGTCGAAGACCAGCGCCGTGGTATCTACAGCTATGAAGCGCTGCGTTCGCGCCTGGCGTCCGGGCATTTCAGCACGGAAGTCAAAGACCTTATGGCGCCTGTCATTTACCTGCAGCCGCTCACACCGGAAGAAATGCTGATTCTGACGGAGAAGCTGCGGGATATTCACAGCACGCTGTATGATTATGAGACGACTGTGAAGGAAACAGATCTGGCGACGTTTATCAAACTCGAATACGCTCGTGTCGGCGCTGATTCGCATATTACGCCGCGTGAGATTATCCGTGACTTTATCGAATTGCTCGACCTCGTGTACCAGCATCCTGAGAAGAGTATTGGAGACTTTATGAAGTCGGATGAGTTTACGTATGCGCAGAATGAAGTAGAAGGCGAGAAAACAAAGAAAGAGTTTGCGGAATTTACGATTTAAAAGCAAAAGAAGCTATCCTCCATCGCAAGCGATTCTCCTCCTTTCGACGACGCGAAGCGTCGTGAAAGGAGGTTCAACGTAGCCAAACCTCCTGACGTCGGTTTGCCTTAAAAATATAAAAAGATCGCTGCGGTATATTCTTTAGGGACCTTCCTCGACGTCGCTGCGCGACATTGAGGAAGGGGGACCGCTTGCGGTGGATGATGACCCTCTTATTATTTTGTAACTCCTTTTTAAACGTTTCATTATTCTAAAAGTACTATTGGAAATTTCAGCAGCTCTTTCGCCCTCTTGTTTTTTGATAAAAAAATAAGAGGGAGGGACCACAGGAATGCGACGTAGTCGCTTTCCGTCCGTGGTGGGTATTCATTCAGAACGCAGGAACAGGAATGGGTACGATAAAGGTTCGTCCTAATTCCATTGAGCCAAATCTTTGATTTGGCTACCTTCAGGAGTGCTGCTGTTTTTATTCTCTTATTTACCCTTACCTGTTATCTAACTGAATATCCCCCGCAAGCGGTCCCTCCTTCTTCCTCGCTGACGCTCGAAGAAGGCACGGATATAGTCGCCAAGGCTCCGCCTTGGCAAATAAATTAAAAATGCTATCCTCCATCGCACTCGTCACCGCTTCCTTTGTCAGCGGCGACTGCGATTCTCCTCCTTCCGAAGCCGCCACGAGCGGGGCGGCTTGGAAGAAGGTACCCCGTAGCCAAACCTCCTGACGTCGGTTTGCCTTAAAAAATATAAAAAGATCGCTGCGATATATTCTTTAGGGACCTTCCTCGACGTCGCTGCGCGACATTGAGGAAGGGGGACCGCTTGCGGGGGATGATGTCCCTTATATCTTTTAATCTTTTAATTTTTTATTCTATTCGAGCAATGCGGAGCATTGCAACTTAGAGACCTCCTTCCGACGATGCTTCGCATCGTGGAAGAAGGTTGTAGAGGATAGCCAAATCTAACGATTTGGCATGGAGTTAAATTATGACCATTTTTGACGAATATGCGCCTTTTGTGCAGGACTACATTTATCAGTCCGGCTGGGGCGAGCTGCGGCCGATCCAGGTCGCAGCGGGAGATGTAATTTTTCATACGGACGATAATCTGCTGCTGACGGCGTCGACGGCTTCGGGCAAGACGGAAGCGGCTTTTTTCCCGATTCTGAGCCTCTTTGAAAAGAATCCGCCCCAGTCGGTAGGATGCCTCTATATTGCACCGCTCAAGGCGCTGATTAACGACCAGTATGAACGGTTGACGCCGCTCTGTGAGGCCGGGGATATTCCGCTGACGCGCTGGCACGGCGATGTGTCCCAGTCGCATAAGGCACGGCTCATGCGCCATCCTGCCGGTGTTCTGCAGCTGACGCCGGAGTCTCTCGAAGCGATTTTGCTGCACAAGCATATGGCAGTGCCGCGTCTTTTCTCGGATCTGCGCTTTGTCGTCATCGATGAAGTGCATTCGCTCCTGCGCGGTGACCGCGGCGGGCAGACGCTCTGCCTCATTGAACGATTGAGCCGCCTTGCCGGTGTGAACCCGCGGCGAATCGGGCTTTCGGCGACAATGGGTGATCCGGAGGCAACCGGTGCTTTCTTGTCCCAGGGAACAGGGCGCATCACCCGGATTCCGCGGGTCAAGGCTCCGGGCAGCAAATGGCGCCTCTCGGTAGAACATTTCTATGTGAAGGATGCCCAGGCCGGCGATGAACGAACGGACATCCAGGCAAGTCCCGTCCTTGATGAAAAGACGGATGAGGCACCGGTGCAGGCCGACCCCGGTCTTGGTTATATCTTTGAACATACGCGGGGCAAGAAGTGCCTCGTCTTTGTCAATTCCCGTGAAGAGTGCGAAGGCGTCACGACGACGCTGCGCCAGTACTGCGACCTGCGTCATGAGCGCGACCGTTTCCTCATTCACCACGGCAACCTTTCTGCGTCATACCGGGAAAGTGCCGAAGAGCTGATGAAGGATGAGTCACACGTCTATACGACAGTGACGACGTCGACGCTGGAACTCGGTATTGATATCGGGAAGCTGGAACGGGCGTTTCAGATCGATGCACCGTGGACAGTTTCTTCTTTTCTGCAGCGTATGGGCCGCACGGGACGGCGCAATCTGCCGCCTGAAATGTGGTTTGTTATCCGCGAGGATGAACCGGAAATCCGGGCCATGCTCCCGGCAACGATTCCCTGGAAGCTGCTGCAGGCCATTGCCTTGATTCAGCTTTACCGGGAAGAACACTGGGTAGAGCCGCCTCGTCTTGACCGGCTGCCATTCAGCCTGCTGTACCATCAGACCATGAGTACGCTGGCTTCCGGCGGGGAGATGTCCCCGGCGTCGCTGGCGGAAAAGGTGCTGACACTGCCGTATTTCCACCGGATTACGCAGGAAGATTACAAGGTCTTGCTGCAGTATCTCGTGGCAGAAAATCATATCGAAAAAACGGAACGCGGCGGGCTCATTGTTGGCCTTGCAGGCGAACGTATCATTAATTCTTTTAAATTCTATGGTGTTTTTCAGGAAAGCGAAGAATACACGGTACGCAATGATTCCCAGGAACTCGGGACGGTCGTGGCACCGCCTCCGCCGGGTGAAAAGATTGCTCTTGCAGGGCACGTGTGGCGCGTCCTCGAGGTCGACCGCAAACGCCATTTGATTTACTGTGAACTGGTAAAGGGCAAGGTGCCGGCGTACTTCGGTGAATGCCCCGGTGATATTCATACGAAGATCCTGGAACGGATGCGGCGCGTCCTGCAGGAAAAGCAGACTTATCCGTATCTCATGAAAAACGCGGCGGCCCGCCTTGAACAGGCACGGGGTACGGCGCTTGCCAGTGGGGCGGCCAACCGGGTACTCATTTTCCTGGGCGGTAAGATGTGGTGTCTCCTGCCGTGGCTCGGTTCGTACGGGTTCCTTGCCATGGAGCGCTTCCTTAATCTGAAGTGCGCTCACCGGCTGGGTCTCAAACATCTGGATACATTCCGGCCTTACTTCATGCAGTTTACGATGGAAGCCGATGAAGATACGTTCTTTGAAGTGCTGGCCGAAGAGGGCGAGAAGCTTACGGATCCGATGGAGCTGATTTATCCGAAGGAAGTACCGATTTTTGATAAGTACGATGAATACGTGCCGCCGGAACTCGTGCAGAAGGGTTTTGCTTTCGGTGTCCTGCGCATGGATGAGGTAAAGGCCCGCGTGAAGGAATGGGCGGAAACCCACGGCCGTCAAGAGCTTTTACCGTAATTTTTCAATAGGGTACATAAAAATGGACAGAGAGGAAAAATTTACTTTCCCCTCTGTCTTTTTTTGCAAACTGTGCTATAATACAAATACACGAACAAATGTTTGCAATATAAGGAGGCATACCATGGAGCAGCGCAGTTACGTATCCATCGATTTAAAGTCATTTTATGCCTCCGTAGAATGTGTGGAGCGGGGCCTTGACCCGTTAAACACTTGTTTAGTTGTAGCGGATAAGAGCCGTACGGACAAGACGATTTGTCTCGCTGTATCGCCGCCGCTCAAGGCACGTGGGGTACCGGGACGGCCGCGGCTTTTTGAAGTAATCCGCCGCGTGGAAGATCTGAATAAGCTGCGCCTTACGCGGGCACCGAGTAAAAAGTTTCGTGATTCTTCCTACATAGATGCGGAACTCAAGGCCGATCCTTCTCTCAAACTGGATTATATTACGGCAACGCCGCGCATGAAGCTCTATATGGATTACAGCCGGCGGATTTACGGGATTTATCTGCGCTATCTGGCACCTGAGGATATTCACGTCTATTCCGTCGATGAAGTGATGATGGACGTGACGCCTTATCGGGAGATGTACAGGCTCACGCCGTACGAACTGACACGGGTCATGCTGGATGATGTCTATAAGGAAACGGGCATTACGGCGACAGCGGGCATCGGGACGAATCTCTATCTCAGTAAGGTGGCCATGGATATCGTGGCTAAGTCCATGCAGCCCGACGCCTACGGGATGCGGATTGCCTCGCTCGATGAGATGGGCTACCGGCGGCAGCTGTGGGATCATCAGCCGCTGACGGACTTTTGGCGAATCGGGCCGGGATACGCGTCGAAGCTGGAAGCGCACGGGCTCTATACGATGGGCGATATTGCCCGCTTTTCTCTCACGAGTGAGGCGCAGCTGTATAAGCTTTTTGGCATCAATGCCGAGCTCTTGATTGACCATGCCTGGGGCTGGGAGCCCTGCACGATGAAAGATATCAAGGCGTACCGGCCGCGGGACAACAGTCTCGGGTCCGGGCAGGTACTGCCGCGGCCTTATAGTGCGGAAAGCGCCCGTTTAATTATACGGGAGATGATGGATGCCCTGGCACTCAGCCTGACGGAAAAGGGCGTCGTTACGGACGAAGTGGTGCTGACGCTCGGTTATGAGCATAAGGTCAGTGATCTGTCGGCCGGGTTCTTTGATTTTCGTGTCCATGGGTCGCAGCGGCTCAAGGGGTTTACCGATTCTGTATCGCTTCTTACGCGGACGGCACTGGCGCTCTATGACCGTATCGTGAATCCGTACCGGCAGATTCGGCGCGTGACGGTGACGGTACTTCATGTGCGGGACCGGACAGCGTCTGTCATGGAAGAAAAGATGCTGCCGTCGCTGTTTGGAACGGAAGAGACACTGGCGGCTATGCCCAATCTCCGGGAAGACCGGCTCCAGCAGGCGGCCGTCGCACTGCATCACCGGTACGGCCGGAGCTGTCTCTTTAAGGCCAGCAGCCTCTGCGAAGGGGCAAGGACGCTGGAAAGAAATCAACAGGTTGGGGGGCATCGGGCATGAAACGCTACGAAGATATCCTGCACCGGCCCTATCCGGACAAACCGCACTGCCATACCATGCCGCAGGCGGCGCGGGCGGCACAGTTTGCCTCCTTTGATGCGTTGGAAGGATACGGCGATATCGTGCGGGAGACAGCACGTTTTACCGATACAGAACATATTTTAGACGAAGAAGCCAAAGCCGAACTCGACCGGCATCTGCAGGCACTCATGCACTGCATCGACGAAGGCCCGGTCGTCGCCATCACCTGCTTCCTGCCCGATGCACGTAAAGAAGGCGGGAAATATGTGGAAATCAAAGGCATGCTGAGGAAAATAGACCTGACCAGAAAGACACTGACGCTGGAGACAGGAGAAGTCGTGCCGGTGAAAAGGATCGTGAAGCTGGAGAAGGTGTGAAGAGTAAAGCGTTTAAATAAAATACTCATTTGACAATATTGGATATATCCAATAAAATAAATTTAGCAAAGGATGCAGCACGATGAACTTTACTGTAGAATTTTACGAAACTTGTGATGGATTTTGTCCAGTTCTTGATTTTTTTCGTACTTTAGATGAAGATACGCGAGTTAAAATATCAAGTTTTATCACACTTTTGCAACATAATGGTAATTCTTTGCGGGAACCGTATTCCAAACCTCTTAAAAATGGAATTTTTGAGTTAAGAGTTAGAAAAGGCTCGAATTCATTTAGAGTTTTGTATTTTTTCTATGTTGAGCATCGGATTATTATGACAAATGGTTTTATAAAAAAGCAGAATAAGACACCAAAAAGTGAAATAGAAAAAGCGATTAAATATCGAAATGATTTCCTTTCAAGAGGAGGGAAATGAAATGACAGTTAAATTTAATGACTATCTCAATGAAGAAATGAAAAATAAAAGCTTCAAGAAGAAGTATGAAGCACTTGAACCTGAAAGAGCAATTATTCAAGCCATTATTGATGCCCGTAAAGGGTCTGGCCTGACTCAAAAAGAGTTGGCTGCTAAAAGTGGAATGACGCAAAGCGATATCAGTAAAATTGAGAACGGTAACGCTAATCCTTCCATAAAGACATTGCAGCGTCTCGCTGCAGGCATGGGAAAAGTACTGCAAATCAATTTTGTTTGAGAGAAATAAATGAAAAGCACTACAGATTGCAAAGAAAGATCTGTAGTGCTTTTTTGTATGCCATTTGGCAAAAATAAAAAAATAAAAGAATAAAAGAATAAAAGAATAAAAGAAGCTATCCCCTCCATTGCAATCGTCACCGCTTCCTTACGTCAGCGATAAATGATGCGGCCTTCGGCCGAATAGGAAGCTCACGCAGCTCCTTTTCGTCGCTGCTTCTGAGAAACTTCGCGTCGACAACTCCCGCGGCGCTGCGCTTGCGGATCGTTGGCGCTCAGTTCCGCTTCTCCTCCTTCCGAAGCCGCGGAGCGGCTTGGAAGAAGAAGGTTCTTCGAAGCCAAACCTCCTGACGTCGGTTTGCCTTAAAAATATAAAAAGAAAAAATAAAGGGACATCATCCACCGCTTATCGGAAGGCCTGATATCACCAGGCCTTCCTGCGGTTCCCCTTCTTCAATGTCGCTATGGCGACGTCGAAGAAGGTCTCTACTATGAACTGCAGGCCTGCTATATTTTGTAGCGGTGAAACACTACAAGCGCTTTGAAAGTCTTTACGTAGCCAGTGTTTCGCTTTGCCTAAAGAAAATGTAGAACACCTGCGGTATATTCTTTAGGGACCTTCCTCGACGTCGCGGAGCGACATTGAGGAAGGGGGCCCGCTTGCGGGGGATGATGTGCGCCAGTTCGGCGTGAATAGTATAGTTCGGTGAAAGTCCGAATCCAGTAAAGTCTAGCAAGCAGCTGGTACCGAGTCTTGCATGCAGAGCCGTGAGGTGAGCATGAAGCGTAGACAGGGAGTGTGAGAGCCGTAATGCCAAATGCGATGAGCAAGGCGTAAAGCAGAATCAGCCTCGTTAACCGTAATATGGAAGCCGATACCTTATCACCGGTCGCAGGCAGAAGCGTACAGTTCGTTAGCAGGAAACTGCGGCGAGAACTGCACAGAGTTCCATCGGGGTCCAAGTGCACGGCGAGTACACAAACACTATTCATGTACCTGGGAGAACTGACTCAGTCCAAGGGACAGTGGTATGCTGACTTAAATACTTAACTGTACGGAGGTTGGCAAAAGCTGAGTCAGTAGTCGGATTGCCTCATAGTAGTGATGAAACCTATGAAAGTAGGCGGAGCGAAGGGGGCAAAGAATAATCGATTTCTGTCTCAAAACAGAAGGTAACACAAAGAGGTTACCATAATGGAAATTGCGACACAGAAATTAAGGCACCGAGTGCAAGAGTGCAGATATGGTGCTGAAAGATTATTCTAAGAGCCGTATGCGGGAAAACCGCACGTACGGTTCTGTGAGGGGCGGGCGAGGCAACTCGACCCGTCTACTCGACGACCATCTTATTATTTTTCACTAAATTTTTATTCTTTCTCTGGTTATAAAAGTACCAATGGAAATTTCAGTAACTGCATTGCCCTCTTGGTCGCGTGGTTTTCGCGACTAAGAGGGAGGGACCACAGGAATGCGACGCAGTCGCTTTCCGTCCGTGGTGGGTATTCATTCAGAACGCAGGAATGGGTACGATCAGGGGTCGACCTAGTTTGATTGTGCCAAATCTTTGATTTGGCTTCCTCCAGGAGAGCTCCTGTTTTCCAGTCTCTCGTATTTACCCTTACTTGTTATCCAACTGAATATCCCCCGCGGTCGTGTGCGCGATTACCAAGTCAATCGACGCCCACTGCGGTTCCCCTTCTTCCTCGCTGACGCTCGAAGAAGGCACGGATGCAGTCGCTAAAGCTCCGCTTTAGCAAAATATAATAAATGGCTCTGTCACAACAAATGGTTGATTTTTGACGAGAAATAGCGTATAATAATAGTAAGAAACAGTACCACCGAAGGAGGTAATTGGATATGCCTACTATCAAAGACGCATTAGATATTATCGGTATGTTGACTGTCGCAGAGCAGGAAAGCCTTAAAACAATGCTTTTAAGTCCTGCCTTTGTAAAGTCTTTGAATATTGAAGATTTCGTAGCAAAGGAACGCTTTGCAAATGGTCGTGTATGCCCTCTTTGTGGCTGTATCCATGTGGTTCGCAATGGTCATCGTAAAGATGGCACACAGCGATATGTATGTAAGGATTGTGGCAAGTCCTTCGTGATTGCTACGAACTCCATTGTGTCTGGTACAAGAAAAGACTTGTCCGTGTGGGAGCAGTACATTGATTGTATGATGAATGGCTTATCCATTCGTAAGACTGCTGTTGCTTGTGGGATTCACAGAAACACCGCATTCCTTTGGAGACACAAGATTTTGGATGCACTTCAGAATATGGCAGACGATGTTACCCTTGACGGCATTATTGAGGCTGACGAAACTTTTTTCGCCATCTCGTACAAGGGCAATCATAGCAAGAGTAAGACATTTGCTATGCCACGCAAGGCTCATAAGCGTGGTCATTCTACACATATCAGAGGCTTGTCCCAAGAAAAGGTATGTGTTCCTTGTGCGGTTAATAGGAATGGCTTGTCTATCTCCAAGATTACGAATACTGGTAGAGTTTCTACAAGAGATTTACATCATATTTATGATGGTAGGATTAAGACCAATTCCACTCTTGTTACGGACAAGATGAACTCCTATGTGAGATTTACAAATGCCAATGGCATTGACCTTGTGCAGTTAAAGACTGGCAAAGCCAAGAAAGGCATTTATAATATCCAACATATCAATAGCTACCATAGCCAGCTAAAGAGGTTTATGCGTGGCTTTAACGGTGTTTCTACCAAGTATCTGAACAACTATCTTGTGTGGAATAACCTTGTAAATTACGCCAAAGAAAGCGACATGGAGAAAAGGAACATCTTCTTAACTTTTGTTTTGGCAACATTGAAAACTGCTAAATGCAGAGATTTATCAAACAGACCAGCAGTTCCTCTGGTCGCCTAATTAGAATTTGTGGAGATGATAAGATGGTCAATATAACAGATGTAAAACAGATTCTTCAATTTGCAATAGATGCGGAGATTAAAGTCTTTCTTGATGGTGGCTGGGGTGTAGATGCTCTTCTTGGATATCAGTCAAGAGCCCATAATGATATTGACATTTTTGTAGAAAAGAACGATTATCAGAACTTTATAGAAATAATGAAAGCTAATGGCTTTTATGAGATTAAGATGGAATATACAACATTGAACCATACTGTATGGGAAGATTTGAAAAACAGAATTATTGATTTGCATTGTTTTGAATATACGGACGAAGGTGAAATTCTTTATGATGGGGATTGTTTTCCGGTAGAAACTTTTTCGGGTAAAGGAAGAATTGAGGAAATAGAGGTTTCCTGTATTGAACCATATAGTCAAGTAATGTTCCATCTGGGATACGAGTTTGATGAAAATGATGCACATGATGTGAAGTTATTGTGTGAGACACTTCATATCGAAATTCCAAATGAGTATAGATAACTGCAAATAACAGTTTGTAGGGGAGTTCTGATACTCCCCTATAAAAATGGCTATTTATCAACTGTTTGTTGTGACATAGCCTAATAAATATAATAAAAACTGTGCAAAAACGAATTTTCACTCTTGCACAGTCTTTTATTAAAATCATTTATACTTCATCACACAGCCAGCCGCCAAAGGCGGCTTTATTTGTTTCTGGTGGACTCTGATGCAAGACAGGCGCAGATGCGAGAAAGACCGGGATGGGGCCACGAAGTCGTACAAAAAACGTACGTCGAGTGGTCACACCCCGGTCTGACAAAGCAGATGCGGCTGGATTCTTCAGAGGACAACTGAAACCTCTTTATAAAAAGCTCTGTCTCAAGATGCGTGCGAGACATGTCGAGCACCAGCGTGAGACAGGTGCCTTTACATTACTTCCCTCTATCAATCAACGCCTGCAGCGAATTACTGATCCTCTTATACACCATATACGTCACGCCCGACACAGCCGCATACTTGATCAAATTAAACGGCAGCACGGTAAAAAGTAAAAATCCAAACATGGAATGCACGAAGGGATTGGCGGCCGAAGCCATCTTTAAGATGGTATCCAGGGGAATGCCGTAGAGCCGGACGTACATGGGAATGGCAAAGTAATAGTTGGTCACGACGGCAAAGACACTGGCAAAAATAGACGAAATAATGAGGGCACCTAAAGCACCGTGCTTCGTGCGATGAAAATGATAATACCACGTAGCCGTTACGACAAAGGCCATACTGCAGAACAGGTTCATCATTTCCCCGACGAGGGCCGAATGGGTTCCGATAATAATGAGCTTCAGCAGAATCTTGATAAGACAAGCCATCGTACCTGCAAGGGGCCCCAGGAAAAAACCTCCGAAGAGCGCCGGTAAATCGGAAATCTCAAACTTCATATACGCCGGTGCAAAAGGCAGCGGGAATTCAAAGGACATTAAAAGGAAAGAGAGCGCTCCCATCAGTGAAATAAACACCATCGCTCTCGGTGTTAACGTACGATTCACAAGAACAACCTCCTTGGAAATTGCTACGCCCCTTATTATAGCATAAAAGCAGCTACCCGCCATCTGCAGCTATCTGCAATCTGCATCTTGCTTTACCCAACAATCTGCCCGCACTAGCGCACTAACCACTGTTCCCACTAACCACTTCATTCCGCAGACCGGTCAAATGCTAAAAGCCAAATGCCAAAAGCGCCTTTTTATAAAAGCGCGAAGCGCCACAGCTCCTCTTTTCCCCCTAGCAACAATCCTTCCCTTATACTATAATTATATATATTGAAAAGTATGCTTTATCGTAACGGAAAGTGAGGCATTTCCATTCTGTGAATAATAAAAAGATTTTGATCGTGAATGCCGATGATTTTGGCCGTCATGAGCTGATTAACAAGGCTGTGGAGGAGGGCATGCTCCACGGTCTCATTCGTTCGGCTACGGTCATGGTAACGGGTAAGGCATTCGATGGTGCCGTGGCACTTGCGAAAAAATATCCGCAGCTCGGTATGGGTATCCATTTTACCCTCGTAGATGGTCTGCCGGTACTGCCGCCGGAACAGATTCCTTCGCTTGTAGATCCTGCTACAGGGCGATTTTATCCGGACCACGGCGCGTTTGTGAAGCATTTTTTGAAGGGGCGCGTCAAGCTTTCGGAAGTGCGGGCAGAGTGTCAGGCACAGCTCGATAAGTTCCTTGCCACGGGGCTGGTTCCGACCCATGCAGACAGTCATCAGCATATGCATGTGCTGCCGGGCATTATTGATGTCATTGTGGATTTATGCGTCAAGGCTGGCATTCCGGCGATGCGGATTCCTGCCATTCCGGTCAGTCTTACGGATACGCGGCTGAGCAATCTGGGCGAACAGATTGGGCGGACGGGGCTTCATGTCCTCTCCGAACAGGCACGGCGCAAGGCCAGAAGGCATGGCCTTTTGACGCCGGATTATTTTGGGGGAATTGTAGCGGGTAATGCCGTGGATACGGCCTGCATCCGCACGATTCTGCTTCAGATGCGCCCCGGTGCAACAGAAATCATGGTTCATCCCGGAACGGACGACGCCATTCTGCAGGCCGATTCCCACTGGGATCACAGCTATACGACGGAACTTCGTGCTGTGACCGATCCGGGCAATGTGAAACTTACGAAACAACTAGGCATTACGGCGGAAAATTTCCGCGGTCTCCATCAACTATAAAAAGGGGTTGCTGTCATGATTTATACGGTCACTTTCAATCCTTCCCTGGATTACGTCGTTACGGCGAGTCATTTTACTATTGGGAATATTAACCGCAGTGTGAAAGAAGAAATTTTTCCCGGCGGCAAGGGCATCAACGTTTCCATTATGCTCCAGAATCTGGACATCAAGTCCCGTGTCCTGGGCTTTAAGGCGGGCTTTACGGGCGATGAAATCGAGCGCCTTTTGAAAAAGCGCAATCTTGACGTCAAGCTGCTGCCGGTCAAAAAGGGCTTTTCCCGCATCAATGTGAAGATTCGCGGCGACGTGGAAACGGCACTGAACGGTAAAGGTCCGGAAGTCGGTATGGACGATATTGCCGCGCTCGTAAAGGAAATTGCCACGCTGGATGACGGTGATATTCTCGTGCTTTCCGGCAGCCGTCCGGCTAATGGAACGGACGCACTGTATGCCGACATTGTGAAGATGATGAACTCTCGTGGTGTGCGCTGCGTTGTCGACGCAACGGGAGATTTGCTCAAATGCGCATTGCCGTGTCATCCTTTCCTTGTGAAACCTAACCGGGAAGAGATGGAAGAAATTTTGGGCGAGAAGCTGCCGACAAAGGAAGATATCGCCGATGGTGCCCGGGAAATGCAGAAAATGGGTGCCAGGAACATCCTCGTTTCCCTGGGTGGTGAAGGGGCGCTGCTCCTTGATGAAAATAACGAGGTTCATTTCCGGGAAGCCCCGCATGGGACACCGGTCAATACGGTCGGAGCGGGCGACAGTATGGTCGCCGGGTTCCTGGCCGGCTATCTGAAATATAATGATTACGAAAAGGCTCTGCTTTGGGGCATCAGTGCCGGCAGTGCCACGGCCTTTACGATGCATCTTGCCGATAAAGAAGCCATTGAAGCCATTATCCAAAAAGGAGAGTAGTCAGCTATGCGTATCACAGATTTGTTGAAAAAAGAGAGTGTCAACCTGGAAGGCCATGCCGTCACGAAGAAAGAAGCACTGGATAAACTCATCGACTTGATGAGCAAACAGGGGAATATCAACGATGTGGAAACGTACCGTCAGTGCGTCTACCATCGTGAAGAAGAAGGCAGTACGGGCGTCGGTGAAGGCGTTGCCATTCCGCATGCCAAGACGCCGGCTGTATCCGCACCGGGCCTTGCTTTTATGCGGGTCAAAGAAGGCGTCGAATTTGATTCTCTCGATGGCCAGCCTGCCAAGCTTTTTTTCCTGATTGCAGCTCCGAACACGGAAGACAACGTGCATCTGGACGTATTGGCCCGCCTCTCCACGCTGCTGATGGATCCGGAATTCATTGATGGCCTCATGGGCGTAAGTACAGTAGATGAGCTCTTTGCCCTCATTGAAAAAGCAGAGACTGATGAAGTGCAGGAAAAGGCTCCTGAAGCGGCTGCAGAAGCAGCACCGGAAGCAGCGGCTGCTGCCGAACCGACCGAGGAAAGCTATCAGGTACTGGCTGTGACGGCCTGCCCGACGGGCATTGCCCACACGTATATGGCGGCAGAAAGCCTGGAACAGCATGCAGCAAAGCGGAATATCCGCATTAAAGTCGAAACGAACGGCCAGAGCGGCGTGAAGAACGCCCTGACACCGGAAGATATCGAAAAAGCGACGGGCATTATCGTAGCAGCTGATAAATACGTACCTATGAACCGCTTCAAGGGCAAACGCGTCGTTATCGTCAAGGTTGCTGACGGCATCAATAAAGCGGATCAGCTTCTTGATGAGGCGCTGAGCGGCAATGCTCCGATTTTCGAAGGCGAAAAAGGCGGTGCCGGCGCGGCGGCTGCCGGTGCAGAAGAGGAAGCGGAAGAAAGCGGTGCCCGCAAGATTTATAAGCACCTGATGAACGGTGTTTCCCATATGCTGCCGTTTGTCATCGGCGGCGGTATCCTGATTGCTCTGGCATTCCTCTTTGATATGGATGCAGCCGGTACGGCTAAATTCGGTACGAGTACGCCGCTTGCAGCCTTCCTGAAGAATACGGGCGGTGTGGCTTTCGGTTTCATGATGCCGATGCTCGCAGGTTATATCGCGGCCAGTATCGCGGATCGTCCGGGCCTCCTCGTTGGTTTCATTGCCGGTGCGATGGCAAATGCCGGCGGCAGCGGATTCTTCGGTGCCCTGATCGGCGGTTTTGCCGCAGGCTATATTATCCTGGGCCTCAAGAAGCTCTTCAGCTCCCTGCCTGCATCTCTGGAAAGCCTGAAACCGATTCTGATATATCCGGTACTGGGACTTCTCATTACCGGTGCCATGATGCAGTTTGCCGTGAACCCAGTGATGGCTTCCTTTAACCAGGGCGTGACAAACGGACTTGCCAGCATGGGCAGCAGCAGTAAGCTCCTTATGGGCTTTGTCCTGGGAGGCATGATGAGTATCGACTTTGGCGGTCCGCTCAATAAGGCAGCTTACGTATTCGGCACGGCTTCTCTTGCCGGCGCAGATGGTTCTGCCGTATCGTCTCCGTTCATGGCTTCTGTCATGATTGGCGGCATGGTACCTCCGATTGCCATTGCAGTCGCTTCCCAGTTCTTCCGCAGCAAATTTACCGATAAGGACCGTCATAATTCGCTGACGACCTTTGTCATGGGACTCGCTTTTATCACCGAAGGCGCTATCCCGTATGCCGCAGAAGACCCGGTGAGAGTCATTCCGTCCTGCGCTATCGGCGCGGCTGTAGCCGGTGCCATCAGCATGTACTTTGGCTGCACCATCCCGGCACCGCACGGCGGCATCTTCGTGTTTGGGGTTGTACATAACTGGCCGATGTATTTTGTGGCGCTGGTTGTGGGATCTCTTGTGGGGGCTGTGCTGCTTGGGATTCTTAAGAGACCGGTAGAGAAATAATTTAATTAATGCACCTGGCCAAATAGAGTCCTCGACTTGTCTCGGGCGTCTATTTGGCCAGAGTTTTTTCTAAGGAATTTCACAGAGCGATTTGCAGAATCCAGCCGCATGGACTTTGTCGGGCCGGGCTGCGACCATTCGACGTACCTCTTTTGTACGACTTCATGGCCTCAGCCCGGCCCTTCGCGTCCCTGCAGCCGTCTTGCAGCAAATCTTCTGTGAAAATTGAAATAAAAGAAGCTATCCCTCCATCGCAATCGTCAGCCCTGGCTAGCGCCAGTGCTAAAAACCGCGGCCTTCGGCCGAATAGGAAGCTCACGCAGCTCCTCCTCGTCGCTGCTTCTGAGACACTTCGCGGCGTGGGGAGCCGCTGACTCAATGAAATATCTCCAGATTTACGCAGATATACCGGTTCTCTCTAGGAGACAAGGCGCCGTTTACCGGGCGTAAGCCCAGTCCTTGTCGACAAAGAGAGAACGGCATAGATGTGCGAAGATGGGATGTTGAATGGGTCAGTGGCTCCCCTCACTCCCACGGCGCTGCGCTTGTGGATCGTTGGCGCTCAGTTCCGTCTTCGTGGCCCCAATCCGGTCTTCCTCGTATCTGCGACTGTCTTGCAGCAAAGTCCATCAGAAACAAAATAAAAAAGCATGTGTGATAATGGGGCGTACGTTTCTAGATGAATGAAACGTATGCCTTATTTTGTAGCTAAAAGAAGCTATCATCCACCGCACTCGTCAGCGCTTCCTCACGTCAGCGTTGACTGCGGTTCCCCTTCTTTCGAAGCCGCGGAGCGGCTTGAAAGAAGGTCTTTTAGAAGCAAATCTCCTGTCGTCGGTTTGCCTTAAAAAATATAAAAAGATTGCGGCGGTCTATTCTTTAGGGACCTTCCTCGACGTCGCTGCGCGACATTGAGGAAGGGGGACCGCTTGCGGTGGATGATGACCATCTCTGCCGAAGGCTTATTACTTACTGCCCGCATCTTTCTTCATCGTGAATCCGCCAAGAAAAATACTCGCACGGGTGTGCTATCCACTTGCCACTAGCCACTAACCACTTCTAATCGGCCGAAGGCTGGTGGATGGATAGAATGTTTTCTTCCACACCAAAAGGAGCTGTAAAGATTCAATCGTCTTTACAGCTCCTAACTTAATTATATTTACCTTTTATTATTTCTGCGCCGCAGGCGCAGCTCCCGCCTTCTTCAGTGCCATTCTAATCGTCACATTATGCACAACCGCCAGCACCAGGAAGATAATAAAATCTGCTTCCGTACCGTCAAAGGTCGCTTGTGCAAAATCAGTGGCACCATGCTGGAAGATAGCAACGACAGCGGCACTGATGGCCGTTCCTACTGCTCCGGAGAGCTGCTGAGTTGTCGTGGCAATGGCGTTGCCGTCTGCCTGGAGTTCCGGGCTCAGATGGCTGATGCCAAAGGTCAGGGTATTGCCGACAGACAGGGACTGCCCGGTCGTAAAGAAAATATACGTGAGGGCAAGGGGCCATACGGCAGGTGCGCGGAAGACAATTTGATAAATTACGCAGGCAAGTAAGATACAGAAGCTGCCGGCGAGCAGCGGCTTTTTCGGGCCCATGGAATCATACAGGCGTCCGCAGACCGGCGTAATGACAGCGCCGATAAAGCAGCCGGGAAGAAGGATGCAGCCAGAAACAAAAGCGGATTCTTTTAAATAGATCTGTCCAAAGTTCGGCAGCGCAAAGCCGGTGCCGAGACAGATAATCATGACGATGGCAAGGGATGCCATGCTCAGCACGAAGGAAGGAGAATGGAGAGGACGCAGGTTAATCAGCGGTTCTTTACCGTTCTTCAAATAAGACTCCACGTGACGGTTGAAGAGTCCCAGAAAGATAATGGCAGCGATAAAGAGTACGATGCAGGGCAGTGGGTTATCGACGATGGACGCTGTTTCACTGCAGCCGAGAATGAACGTCGTAAAGCCGATGGCCAGAAGCACAAGGCCTTTGAAATCAAAGGGACGAGGCCCGTATTCGCAGGATTGACGAATGGCATACGTGCCTGCCAGAAAAGATAATACAATAAAGGGAAGCAGAATGAAGAAAATCATATGCCAGCCCCAGTGCATGACGACGAATCCGCCAAAGGAAGGCCCGATGGCAGGAGCCAGGGCACAAACCAGCATAGCGGCACCCATGATGAAACCGATGTGTTCAAGCGGAGCCTGTTCCAGTACGATGTTGAACATCAGCGGCAGGGATACACCGGTACCCGCTCCCTGCAGCAAACGGCCCAGAAGCAGAATCGGAAAGTTCGGAGCAAAGGCACCGAGCAGCGTGCCGGTCAGGAAAATGAGGTTGCCGCAGACGAAAAGACGTTTCAGCGGGAAGCGGCGTTTGAGATAGCTGGACGTCGGAATGATAACAGAAAGCACCAGCAGATACCCTGTGGTAATCCACTGTACGAGGGACGTACTGATGGAGAACTGCTTCATCAGGGTAGGGAAGATTACGTTCATAGACGTTTCAATGACAATGCCGATAAAGGCAAGAATACCGGTTGCCAGAATGGAAAGATAAAGTTTCGCATCGGCCCGGCGCTCAAATGGTTCCATTTTGAGAAGCCTCCTTTGGAAATTCTTTAGCGGTAGCTCCGATTTCACGGGCAAAACGACGAATCACATCGATAGCGATTTCAACTTTGGCGCTGTCGAGATCCTGCATGCGGTCGGCCAGCCAGTGATACATCTGGTGGCAGTAGAAGTCATAGAACTTCTCTCCTGACTCCGTGAGCCGTACCGTAAAAATCCGGTGATCGTCGGGCTGCTGCTGCTTTTCAACATAGCCTCTGGCACAAAGATCAGCCAGTAATTTGGTAATGCTCGGGGCGGTGCCGTGCATAAAGTGAGCTACGTCGCCGACTCGGACAGTGTCCTGATGTTCCTTCAGAACATGGATGGCTTCAATAATATGAACCTGTCTCGGAAGAATTCCCTTCGGCAGTTTGGGCATGCGCGAACGCATATGCCGCGCCGTATCGCAGGCCAGCAGAAATTGCCCGACAAGAACTGCATCCATAGTTTAACTCCCTTTCTAAATTAGTATGTAAGATAATTACTTTAAGTAACTATTGTATAATAATACCATTATAGGTGAGAGTCAAGAGGAAATTAGAAGCTGTGGCGCTTCGCGCAAAAAGAAAGCTGTGACGCTGTGGCCGCCTTCGGCGGCGAGGGAGAATAAAAGTGGCTAGAGGATAGTGCATAGTGGTTAGCGCGCTAGTGCGGGCATCTACCGTGGCGGATTCTTGAGAAGGATGGCCAAGAGCATTAAGAAAAAGATAAAAGAAGCTATCATCCACCGCACTCGTCACCGCTTCCTTACGTCAGCGCTGACTGCGGTTCCCCTTCTTTCGAAGCCGCGGAGCGGCTTGAAAGAAGACTAACTATCATATGTCAAGTGCAAATTTCTGTGAATCGGAGCTAGTGTTTATCTGCTTTTGAAGCATTAATTGAGCAGATGTTTTGTATGTATTTCCTGTTGTCTGAAGTGCATAAATTAACCGTACCAATTTTTTAACTGCATGAGAGATTGCTATGTAGTAATGCTTGCCTTCGTTTAGTTTCTTAGCTAAATATTCCTTGTAGGCTGGTTCGTACCGGCAGACGAATATCGCTGCGTTAAAGAGCGCAAATCGTAGATAACGTGACCCTCTTTTCTCCATGTGGGCGCTTCGACCTATCCCACTTCGACGTCCTGACTGGTTCCTGGACGGTGCAAGCCCGGCATAGGCTAGAACTTTGTCGGGAGAAGAGAACCTGGAAAAATCCCCGACTTCCGCTAAAATTGCAGCTCCTGTGACGGCACCAATCCCAGGAATTGTAAGCAAAGGTTCCGGATGCTCGCTCAGCAGCTCCTTTTCCTCAGCCTCGATTTTGCGAATTTCTTCATCATAGTCCTCAAGAATCCGGATGTTCGCCCGCAATTCATGTTCATTGCCCAGATTGTTGTGTTTACCGATAGATTTTTTTGCTTCGTCACGAATTTGTTCAGCCAAATCCTCATTTAAGCTGCCTCTGGATGCCTTGTGAATAATGTTTTTCAAGTGTTTCAAGTTGGCGTTTGCCAGCTCCTCGGGAGTAGGATATTCCATGAATATAGCGTGAGCAGTAGCAGAATTCAGGTTCATATATTTTCCTAGTTCAGGGAAGTTGAGAACCACAAGCCGATCCACGTCTTGTTTAATCTTTGTTCTTGCCTGAACCATTCTGAACCGAGATCTGGTAAGTGACATGAGACGTTCATTGTGGTATTCTTTAGGAACGTAGGGTTTGAGATCCAAATCGGACATGAACATACAGGCTATGAAATGAGCATCAATGCGATCGGTTTTAGTTTTGCGAAGGCTATGACTCTTTTTGTATTGATCTGTCAACATGGGATTGAAGACATAAGTTGGTAGCCCGTTATTCAGCAGGAATCTGGTGATATTCTCGCTGTAAGGTCCGGTGGCTTCAAGCCCTACTTTTATGTTTTCTGCCGGTTGTTTGTAAGAGCATATCTGCTTCAGCAGAAAGTCAAAGCCCTCCCAATCATTGGTAATAGTAAATTGCTTGTACCTGGACTTATGCTCTGGGTCAAGGATGCAGCAGTCATGTTTGTCTTTGGACACATCAATTCCAACGTAGATCATAATATAAAACCTCCTAAAAAATATGATGCTGAAACCACAGACTCTCTGCCATGTATCCTTGTTCTATATAAACCGTCTGGCGGTATCTAACTTATTAACATCGCTGCAAAGAGCTGTGGTTGGAGTCTTCTTCAAACCGTTAATCGGTAGGTCCCAAAACCAATCCACAGCATCTTTTACAGTGTAGCACTTTCCCCCAGAAGAGGGGTAAAGTCCCAATACATATGATACAAGGTCTTTTAGAAGTAAACCTCCTCCGTCGGTTTGCCAAAAATAAAAATTAAAAACCGCTGCGGTATATTCTTTAGGGACCTTCCTCGACGTCGCTGCGCGACATTGAGGAAGGGGGACCGCTTGCGGTGGATGATGCTCCTTTCTGCCGAAGGCTTATTCTTATTACTTACTGTCCGCATCTTTCTTCATCGTGAATCCGCCAAGAAAAATACTCGCACGGGTGTACTAACCACTTGCCACTAGCCACTAACCACTCCGATTCGGCCGAAGGCTGGTGGATGGATAGAATGTTTTCCACACACCAAAAGGAGCTGTAAAGAAACAATCCTCTTTACAGCTCCATACAAAATTATATCTGCCTGTTTTACTTCCGCCTCAGCGGCCCCTCTGCAGTCCCATCATACTTTTCAGTTTCTCCCTGATCTGCGTGCCATGCTTCTTGCTCAGCGGCAGTTCATCGCCATCTTTCAGGATGACGGTAGATCCCGTAATCGTCCGTATGTAATCAACATTTACCAGATATCCTCGATGTATCCTGCAGAAATCACATCTCTCCAGTGCTTCTTCCAGGCGCCGGATGGACTCGCGGAATTTATAGACTGTTTTGCTCGTATAGATGAGGACGCGGTTTTCCTCCGCATGGAAATAACGAATCTCACAGATATCCAGGCGGTGATAGCCCTGTCCATTATTGAAGATAAACGTATTGGGAACATGATTTTCTTCTTCATTAATCAAGTCGACGAGTAAGTCATAGAGTTCCTGACTGTCCGGCGTTTCCCGATAATACCGGAAAAGCGGGATGCGGTACCCTTCCACGGATAATTCTTCGAAAGGGTTGATCAGGACGATGGGGACATCCTGGTCATAGCGGCGGATACTCTCTTCTAACCTCAGGTCTTCCAATACAGTCTGAGTTTCCTGTACGATTAAAGCATGATATCGGTTCCCGTAATAGTAGCTGTCTAGTAAGTCTTCCTCGTGGCAAAAGGAGTGGGGGATGACTCGCTGTGGTAGATGATGCAGAGAATGAAGTTGATCGATAAGGGCGGTATTTGTGGTCCGTTTCTTGTCTAAGACGGCTACATGGAACATGAAAAGACCTCACTTTCATATTTTGTTTTTTGTATACAAGAAAAAAGTATAGCATAAAATGCTGTTTTACGAAAATAGTGTACTTTAATAGAAAATGTATAAAAATTTCTTTGGATTCGAAATTTGACAATTTTTCGATAATATTGTGAAAAAATTGGCATATGCTATTTCAAAATATGTAACGATAATGACAAAAATCTGAGACATACGGCATTTTTTAAGGGTACAGAATTTTTTCCTAAAAAAATTATTTCCGTATAAAAAGATAAATAGCCCTTTTCTAAATAGTTCATTGTGCTATAATGAGTTTGGAAATACATATTTTTTTTGGAGATGGTGGGACATAAAAAGTAACACGCGGGACAAAATTGAACACGTCAGCATCGATGAAGTCATTAATCTGCAGAATAAACTGGTTCCAGAAATGGTTCAGCTGCTGATTGAGCGGTACAGCGTCTTGCTGCAGATCCGCAACGACCAGCCTATTGGCCGCCGGACCCTGGCAAAGAAGCTGGGACTTTCCGAGCGCGTCGTCCGTTCCCATGTGGATTTCCTCAAAGAGGCGGGACTTCTTAGTTTTGGCCTCACGGGCATGACCCTTACGGACGAAGGCGACAGCCTGCTCCAGGAGCTGCGTGCCTATGTGAACCGTCTGCAAAAATTGTCTTCCCTCGAAAGTATCCTGAAGGATCAACTCAAACTGAAGAAGGTGGTAGTCATTCCCGGCGACGCGGATGAAAACAAGGTTGTACGGCAGGAAATCGGCCGTACGGCCGCGCGGATTCTGCTGGGACTCATCAGCAACAAGGAAAAGCACATTGTCGCCGTAACCGGCGGCTCCACAGTGGCAGCGATGGCTGAAACGATTTATGGAAGCCAGCCCAACTGCGTGATTGTTCCCGCACGGGGTGGTCTGGGTGACAAAATCGAACTGCAGGCCAACACGATTGCCACCGTATTGGCAAGGCGGCTCAAGGCCAAGTATTTACAGCTTTATGTGCCGGACAGTGTGAGTGAAGATGTTCTTTCCCAGATCCTCGATGAGGATCCGACGGTAAGTGATGTCATTGACACCATCAAAGGGGCCGACATCCTGGTCCATGGGATGGGACAAGCGCTCGTCATGGCGCGTAAACGCGGTGTTCCCGAAGCCGTCAGCAAGAAGCTGGAAACGGAAGGTGCCGTAGGGGAAGCCCTGGGACAGTACTTCCGGCTGGACGGCAAAGTCGTCTACAGCACAGATTCCCTGGGTCTTATGATTACAGACCTGGAGAGGATTCAAACGGTCATCGGCATTGCCGGTGGTCATTCGAAGGGCAAAGCTATGCTGTCCGTCCTGAGAAGCGGTCAGGATGATATCCTGGTCACGGATGAGGCGGCTGCCCGTGAAATTATTTATTGGCTGAACAGCAAATAATAAATATTTTATTAGGAGGTTTTTACAAATGGTAAAGATTGGTATTAACGGTTTTGGTCGGATTGGTCGCTGCGCTCTGCGTATCGCTGTCAAGAATCCGGAAGTCGAAGTCGTCGCTGTCAACGCTCGTTCCGGAATTGACACTTATGCTCATCTGCTGAAATACGACTCCATCCATGGTACTTTTGATGAAGATATTTCCGTAGACGGCGATATCATGAAGATTGGCAACCGTTCCGTCAAATTTACCCGTTTCAACGAACCGAAAGATATTCCCTGGGGCGAACTGGGTGTTGACGTTGTTCTGGAAACGACTGGTAAGTTCAAGAATCGTGAACAAGTTCAGCCGCATCTGGATAACGGTGCCAAGAAAGTCCTGATTGCTGCTCCTGCTAAGGGTGAAGATATCACCATCGTTCTGGGCGTTAACCAGGATAAATATGATCCGAAGAAACACAACATTATTTCCAACGCTTCCTGCACGACCAACTGCCTGGCTCCGTTCACGAAGGTCCTGATGGACAACTTCGGTATTGAAAGCGGCCTGATGACCACGGTTCACTCCTATACCAACGACCAGAAGATTCTGGATGCTTCTCACAAGGATCTGAGGCGTGCTCGTGCCGGCGCTTGCTCCATCATTCCGACCACGACCGGTGCTGCTAAGGCTACCGCTCTGGTACTGCCGGAACTGAAGGGCAAACTGAATGGTATCTCCATCCGTGTCCCGACCCCTGATGTTTCCCTGACCGACCTCGTTGTCAACCTGAAGAAAGACACCACGAAGGAAGAAATCAACGAAGCCATGAAGGTTGCTTCCGAAACCACCATGAAGGGTATCCTGGGCTACAATGAACTGCCGCTGGTTTCCATTGACTACAAGGGCTGCCCGCTGAGCTCCATTGTTGATGGTCTGTCCACCATGATGATTGGTCCTCGTACTGCTAAGGTTATTTCCTGGTATGATAACGAATGGGGCTATTCCAACCGCCTCGTTGAACTGGCTGTTTATGTAGCCAGCAAAGGCTTATAATTCTGGCCTGTAAGGAGCGTTATTCATGGAGAAGAAAACGTTAAAGGATATTGACGTATCCGGTAAAAAAGTATTGGTTCGCGTTGACTATAACGTCCCCATGAACGAAGCGGGAGAGATTACTGACACGACTCGTGTCGAGGCGTCTCTCCCGACGCTTCGTTATCTGCTTGATCACGGCGCTGCCCTGATTCTGATGGCTCATCTGGGCCGTCCGAAAGGGAAGGTTGTGGCTAAGTACTCCCTGAAGCCGGTGGCTAAATGCCTGTCCGGTTTCCTGGGTAAGGACGTTAAATTTGCTAATGACTGCATCGGTGAAGAAGCCAAGAAGGCTGCTGCCGACCTGAAGCCGGGCGAAGTACTGATGCTCGAAAACCTTCGCTTCCATCCGGAAGAAGAAAAGAACGACCCGAAGTTCGCACAGGAACTGGCTGAACTCGCTGAAGTCTACGTCAACGACGGTTTCGGTGTATCCCACCGCGCCCACGCTTCCGTAGAAGGCGTAACCCATTTCCTGCCGGCTGTGGCTGGTTTCCTGCTGGAAAAGGAAATTGCTTACCTGGGCAATGCCGTAGATAATCCGGCTCGTCCGTTTGCTGCCATTGTCGGCGGTGCCAAGGTAGCTGATAAGATTGCTGTTATCAAGAGCCTTATCGAAAAGGCTGACGTCATTCTGATCGGCGGCGGTATGGCTAACACGTTCCTCGCTGCTCAGGGCTACGACATGGGTAAGTCCCTGGTAGAAAAGGAAAGCATTGAAGTCGCTAAGGATCTCATTGACATGGCGAAGAACCATGGCACGAAGATGCTCCTGCCGGTTGACCTGGAAATGGCTTCCGCTTTTGCTGCAGATGCCAAGCATGAACCGGAAGACCTGGATCATCTGAATCCTGAATACATGGCCCTCGATATCGGCCCGAAGACGACGAAACTGTATGCTGACACGCTTGCCGGCATGAAGACTGTAGTCTGGAACGGCCCGATGGGCGTATTTGAAATGGCTCCGTTTGCTGCCGGTACGCGCGGCGTAGCTGAAGCTATGGCGAACTGCGGCGGTGTGACTATCGTCGGCGGCGGCGACAGCGCGGCTGCTGTTAAGCAAATGGGTCTTGGCGACAAGATGAGTCATGTTTCCACGGGCGGCGGTGCCTCCCTGGAATATCTGGAAGGGAAAGTCCTGCCCGGCGTGGCCGCATTGGACGACCTTCGGGACCCTATGGTGGCCGGCAACTGGAAATGCAACAAGACCGTTGACGAGGCGATGGAACTGGCGCATGAATTAATGCACAGAACCGAAACGGCTCGTTGTGAAGTGGTCCTTTTCCCGCCTTTCACGGCGCTGGAATCGGTTGCTGCTCTGGTTGACGGCGTTCTCGAATATGGTGCCCAGGATTTGTTCTACGAAGATAAAGGTGCGTACACGGGTGCTGTTTCCGGCCCGATGATTGCCGAAATCGGCTCTCAGTACGTCATTGTTGGTCATTCCGAAAGACGGCAGTACTTCGGCGACACGAATGAAATCGTTGTCAAGAAGATTGCTGCGGCATATCGGAACAATCTTGATCCGGTACTGTGCGTTGGTGAAAATGCCGATGAACATGATGCCGGTAAGCAGGAAGACGTGATTCTTTCCGAACTGAACCCTGTACTGGATTCTATTACGAAAGAACAGGCTTGCCATCTCGTAGTTGCCTATGAACCGATCTGGGCTATCGGCTCCGGTCATACGGCTTCTGTCGAAGATGCCGTGAAGGCAGCTGACGTCATTCGTAAAGCAGTGGAAGACCATTTTGATCATGATACTTCCCGCAGAGTCCGTGTACTCTACGGCGGCAGCGTCAAGCCGGAAAATGCTCATTCCTTCCACGTAGAAGGAGTAGACGGCGTGCTCGTCGGCGGTGCCAGCCTGAATGCGGAAAGCTTCGCTGAAATTGCCAATACGTTTTGAGGCGCAAGATGTCTAAAAAACCTGTAATGTTGATGATCCTCGACGGGTGGGGCATTGCCCCTCCCGGTCCGGGGAATGCGGCAGTCCTTGCCAAGACGCCCCATCTGGACAGCTACTTTGCCAAATTCCCGCACAATGAGCTGCGGGCAAGCGGTGAAGCCGTTGGTCTTCCGGACGGGCAGATGGGCAACTCCGAAGTTGGTCATATGACGATTGGCTCCGGCCGCATTATTTACCAAAGTCTGACTCGTATTTCCCGGGCTATCAAAGACGGTTCCCTTTTTGAGAATCCTGTGCTCAAGGAAGCGATGCAGCTGGCCTGCCAAGAGGGTCATGCCCTGCATTTCATGGGACTATTGAGTGACGGCGGCGTGCACAGCCACATCGATCACCTGATTGGCCTTCTGGAAATGGCGAAAAAGGAAGGCGTCAAGAACGTCTATCTGCATATGTTCCTTGACGGCCGTGATACGCCTCCGAAGAGTGCCGGTCCGTACATTGAGCAGATTGAAAAAGAATGCCGCCGTATCGGCGTCGGAAAGATTGCCGATGTGTCCGGCCGCTATTATGCGATGGACCGCGATAAGCGCTGGGACCGCATCAAGAAGGCCTATGATACGATGACGGGCCATGGCAGTGTGACCGCGCCTTCTGCTTTGGAAGGCCTGGAGAATGCCTATAAGTCGGGACAAACCGATGAGTTTGTGGTGCCTTTTGCCGTAGACGGTGTCCCTGGTGCCGTAAAGGCCGGGGATAGTTTGATCTGCTTCAACTTCCGTCCAGACCGGGCTCGTGAAATTACGTCGGCCTTTGCCGATCCTAAGTTTGCGAACTTTGAACGGTATGCGGAAGCTCAGCCCGTACATGTGGTCTGCATGACCCAGTATGAAGCCACGCTTCCGGCTCCGGTTGCCTTTGGTCCGGAAGATGTGAAGGATACGCTGGCAGAAGTCGTTTCCCGTAAAGGTCTCCATCAGCTCCATATTGCGGAAACCGAAAAATATGCACATGTGACGTTCTTCTTTAACGGCGGCCGGGAACAGCCCCATGAAGGCGAAGACCGGATTCTGGTACCGTCTCCGAAGGTGGCGACGTATGACCTGCAGCCCGAGATGAGCGCGTACATCGTGACGGAAAAGCTTCAGGAAGCACTGAGTAAAGGTATTTATGACCTGGTCATCCTGAACTTTGCAAACCCGGATATGGTAGGCCATACGGGTGTCCTCGAGGCAGCTATCAAAGCGATGGAGGCTGTCGATACCTGTGCCGGTAAGATTGTCGACCAGGTACTCGCCATGGGCGGCGCGGTCTGCATTACGGCAGATCACGGCAACCTGGAGGAAATGATTGACGTTAAAACGGGCGAACCTATGACGGCGCATACGACGAATCCGGTACCGTTCCTGGTGGCCGGTGCCGAAGAAGGCGCTACGGTCCGCAGCGGCGGTTTGTCCGATATTGCTCCGACCCTGCTTGATTTGATGGGTCTTCCCAAACCTGAAGCCATGACTGGCAGCAGTCTGATTAATAGAAAGTGAGAGGTGACTCGACATGTCATTGATTGATGAAGTCTATGCAAGAGAGATTCTGGATTCCCGCGGCAATCCTACCGTGGAAGTGGAAGTTGTGCTGGATAACGGTATTATCGGCCGTGCAGCTGTTCCTTCCGGTGCTTCCACCGGTGTCCATGAAGCCGTTGAATTAAGAGACGGTGACAAGAGCCGCTACAACGGCAAAGGCGTACAGAAGGCTGTTGACAATGTCAATGATGTCATTGCCGACGCTCTCATTGGCCTTGACCCGACCCGCCAGGTAGAAATCGATAAGGAACTGATCCGTCTCGATGGTACGGAAAACAAGGGTAAACTGGGTGCTAACGCTATCCTGGGTGTTTCCCTTGCTGTAGCAAAAGCAGCTGCTCAAGACTGCGGTCTGCCCCTGTATCAATATCTGGGCGGCACCAATGCCAAGGAACTGCCGGTACCGATGATGAACATCCTGAACGGCGGTGCTCACGCAGATAACAACGTGGACATCCAGGAATTCATGGTTATGCCGGTTGGCGCTGACAGCTTTGCTGAAGCACTGCGCATGAACGCTGAAATTTATCATGCTCTGAAGAACGTACTGAAGGGCAAAGGCCTTGCTACGGCTGTAGGCGATGAAGGCGGTTTCGCACCGAACCTTGAATCCAACGAAGAAGCCCTGCAGGTCATTGTAGAAGCTATTGAAAAAGCCGGCTACAAACCGGGCAATCAAGTGAGACTGGCTATCGATACGGCTGCCAGCGGCCTGTATGAAGACGGTAAGTATGTCCTCAAAGGCGAAGGCGTATCCAAGACAGCTGCTGAAATGGTTGACTGGTATGCTTCTCTCTGCGAAAAGTATCCTATCATTTCCATTGAAGATGGTCTGGCAGAAGACGACTGGGATGGCTGGAAGCTGCTCACCGAAAAACTCGGCAAGAAGATCCAGATCGTCGGCGATGACCTGTTCGTAACGAACGTACAGCGTCTGGCCAAGGGTATTTCCCTCGGTGTTGCCAATGCTATTCTGATTAAACTGAATCAAATCGGTACGCTGACTGAAACTCTGTCCGCTATCGAAATGGCTAAACGTG
The DNA here is from genome assembly GCA_022482815.1 of Acidaminococcus sp. Taxonomy (NCBI): domain Bacteria; kingdom Bacillati; phylum Bacillota; class Negativicutes; order Acidaminococcales; family Acidaminococcaceae; genus Acidaminococcus; species Acidaminococcus sp. The sequence continues at coordinate 2,215,286 of JAKVOM010000001.1, read as the reverse complement.
CCGGCTATACCGCTATTGTTTCTCACAGAAGCGGCGAAACCGAAGACACGACCATTGCTGACGTCGTTGTCGGAACGAACGCCGGTCAAATCAAATCCGGTGCTCCGTGCCGTACGGACCGCGTGGCTAAGTATAACCAGCTCCTCCGCATTGAAGAAGACCTGGGCAACGCCAGCGAATACAACGGCATGAAAGTGTTCTATAACATTAAATAAAGCACGTGAAAAGAGCTGTGGAGAAATTCTTCACAGCTCTTTTTTTGTAGATCGCTGGTCACACTGTAGGTGGCAAAATGTAAACGGTTTGCAAAATGAAAATTAAAAAATCGCTGCGGTACATTCTTTAGGGACCCTCTTATTATTTTTTACTATATTTTAGTCTTTCTCTAGTTATTAAAAGCACTAATAGAAATTTCAGCAGCTCTTTCGCCCTCTTGTTTTTTGATAAAAAAATAAGAGGGAGGGACCACAGGAATGCGACGCAGTCGCTTTCCGTCCGTGGTGGGTATTCATTCTGAACGCAGGAATGGGTACGATTAAGCTACGAACTAATTCAATTGAGCCAAATGGGACATTTGGTTACATCCAGGAGTGCTGCTGTTTTACCTCTCTCTTATTTACCCTTACTTGTTATCCAACTGAATATCCACCGCGGCCGTGTGCGCGATTGCCAAGTCAATCGACGCCCACTGCGGTTCCCCTTCTTCCTCGCTGACGCTCGAAGAAGGCACGGATATAGTCGCTAAAGCTCCGCTTTAGCAAAAAATAATAAAATAATAAAAGAAGCTATCCCTCCATCGCAATCGTCAGCCCTGGCTAGCGCCAGTGCTTCCTGCGATTCTCCTCCTTCCGAAGCCGCCACGAGTGGGGCGGCTTGGAAGAAGGTTCACCGTAGCCAAACCTCCTTACGTCGGTTTGCCAAAAAGAAAATTAAAAATCACTGCGGCATATTCTTTAGGGACCTTCCTCGACGTCGCTGCGCGACATTGAGGAAGGGGGACCGCTTGCGGTGGATGATGACCCTAATTTTTTTATTTTTTTTATTTTTCTAACGGTATCGCGATAACCAAAATTAAGCCCTTCTTTACTAAATATTTTTCCCTTTCTTAATATATTTTTCATATTTTTTGTATATCATACTAGCATACGAAAAGTAGATGTACGATAATCCCGGGCACCTTTGGTGCCCCACATGCAAAGCGTCCATGAAATGGCGCTTTGCTTCCCGGCCGACGCAGTCGGCCCGCAGCGAGTTGCCGAAGGCAACTCCATTCTGCCGCCTTTGGCGGCCATGTTACATCTTTGTTACAAATGTCTGAAAATATCCTCAAATTTCTGTCGTAAAATATGTTACAATAATAGCAGGGTAAGTCAATGATGCAAAAGTAGGTGAAGAGATGGAAACAGACAAAACTCATTATGAAGCATGGGTTCCAGTCCTGAAAAAAGTTCAGACCTATCTTATTGATCAGATTCAAGCCTATAACGAAAAGATGAAGTCGGAAACAGGTCATGGTGCGTACGAGCATTTGATTTACCGCATCAAGGCACCCGACAGCATGAATGAGAAGTGTACCCGCAAGGGTTATGAAGTGTCGGCCTATTCGGCGCTGAGGCATCTCTATGATGCCATCGGCCTCCGTGTGGTGTGCCGTTTTATCCACGATGTGTATGCCAATATTGAAGCAATTAGAAATATACCCGGCTGCCGTGTGGTGAAGGAAAAGGATTATATCAAAAATGTTAAACCAAATGGTTACCGGAGTTATCATATGATTATTGAACTGGAGGCTCCCTACGAGGATATCGACGGGAACAATCCGGGTCATTTTTATGCCGAAATTCAGCTGCGCACCATTGCCATGGATACATGGGCCAGCCTGGAACACGAAATGAAATACAAACACAACATCAAAAATCCTGAACTGATAGTAGCAGAATTAAAACGCTGCGCCGATGAACTGGCAGCGTGCGATTTATCCATGCAAACTATCCGTAACCTCATACAGGATAGCGAAGATGATGGAAAGGAGTCATGACGAATGGATATTTTGCTGGCAGAAGACGAAAAGGCGATGTCAATGGCTGTATCTGCTGTCCTGAATCATTCCGGATACCATGTGGATCCGGCTTATGATGGTCAGGAAGCTGTGGATAAGGCCCAGAGTCACCCTTACGACTGTATGATTTTCGATGTTATGATGCCGCGCAAGGACGGAATCACTGCCCTTCAGGAATTGAGGCAAAGCGGCAACACGACGCCGGTCATTCTGCTTACGGCGAAATCAGAAGTCGATGATAAAATCAACGGGCTCGATGCCGGGGCCGATGATTATTTGACGAAACCTTTTGCTATGGGAGAACTTCTGGCCCGCATCCGCTCTATGGTGCGTCGCAACCAGAAGGACTCGGAAGCCCTGCATCAGGGCTCTGTGACGCTGAAAGTCGGGGAAGGTGAGCTTTCCTGTAAGAGCGCCGTCCGGCTTTCCGCTAAGGAAACCCAGCTGATGAAGGTGCTCATGATGAATCCTGACAAGGAATGTTCGACAGAAATGCTTTTTGACCGCGTCTGGGATAAAGAGGAACAGTCGGACAGCGGTATCGTCTGGATCTATGTCTCTTATCTGCGGGAAAAACTGGCCGCCATCGGCGGTGATGTCCGCATTGACGGTAAACGCGGAGGAAACTTTAAACTTTGTACTCAGGGGGCCTGAGGGGAAGGACTTAATGGATGGATGAGATTCGCCGGCTGCGCCGGAAATTTATACTGACAGCCACGCTTGCAGTAGTCATTATTGTGACTGTGGCCCTGGGGCTGATTAATGCCATGGCCTACGTGCGAATGCAGGAAGAAGTCGACGACCATCTGACCATGATTTCAGAAAACGACGGGCACTTGCCCAACGTTCCCGCCCCGAAGAGAGATACCTTAATTGACGAACCGGACTGGTACAACGATTCTCCGGAATCGCACTACCAGATGCGGTATTTCAGCGTTCTAATGACACAGTCGGGTGAACTTGTCAGAGCGAACCTGAACAATATTGCATCCTTTGGCAAGCTGGACGTGCAGGAATGCATCAAGGAAGTGCTGGCAAGCAAAACGCCAAAGGGCACTTTTAAGAGAAACCGCGCTCACTACAGTTACCAGATTACAGAGCCGGACAGCACCCATTATTTGCTCGTCGTGCTCGATACGACTCGTGACTATGGGGCCGTAGAGCAGTTCATGAGGTACTCTTTCCGTTTCGGATTGATCTGTGTCGTGATTTACGCTCTGATTCTGATTGGTATATGTAACATCATTATCCGTCCGTTTATCAACAATATGCAGAACCAAAAACGGTTTATCACGAATGCCAGTCATGAACTGAAGACCCCGATTGCCATTATTTCGGCTAATGCGGAAGCGATGGAGCTGCTGCAGGGCAAGTCGGAATGGACGACCAACATCCTGACGCAGGTCAAGCGGCTGACTCACCTGATCAATGACCTTATTACGCTGGCTAAGATGGGCGAACGGACGAGAAAAGATTTGAAACTGACGGAAGTCAATGTATCCGGTCTGCTTGACAATTCTGTAGAATCGTTCCGTCCGCTGGTACTGGATGACAACGGAAAGAAAATTGAAGCGCAGATTGAACCGAATGTCGTGGCCAAAACTGAGGAGAAATCGCTTTACGAGATTTTTAACATCCTCATGGACAATGCCGTCAAGTACTGCGATCCCAATGGAACGATTACGGCAGCCCTTTCAAAGAGCGGCAGACATGGTTTCAAGGTATCTGTATCAAACAGCTATGCGGCAGGAGCGAACAAAGACTACACGCACTTCTTTGAACGCTTTTACCGTGGGGATACTTCCCATTCGACAGGCACAGGAAAAGTAGCCGGTTACGGCATCGGACTTTCCATGGCAAGGGATTTGACGGAGCTGTTGAAGGGCAGCATCAAAGTTTCATTTAAAGACGGGATTATTACCTATACTGTACAATTTTAAATGGTTGCACCGGCTGCTTCCGGAGTTTTTCCGTGAGGCAGCCGGTTTTTGGAAGGAAGGCAGAAGATGGATATCAATGATTTACTTGTGATTTCCCATTATGCAGGCATGCGGGAAGATCTGGCCCAGGCAGGCGGCGGAAATAGTTCCGTCAAAATCAATGATCATGAAATGCTTATCAAGGCGTCGGGCTGCCAGATGGGTGAGATGCGGGCAGACTACGGCTGGTCCAGCGTGGATTATGCGATGCTGGCATACTTTATGAAAGGTCATGTAGGCCAGGCAGTGCCGGCTGAAGAGGCCTCTAAAATTATCGCTAAGGCTCTTATTGAGGGTAAGCGCCCTTCCATAGAAACGTTTTTGCACGCCGTGACGGACGCGGTGACGCTCCATACGCATCCGACCTTTGTCAATGTGCTGCTCTCGCGTAAAGGCGGGATGGAAACTATGCAGGCACTATTTCCAGGAGCTGTCTTTGTTGGGTACGGGACGCCGGGGTATCCGCTGGCGGCGATGTTTTATGAAGTACTGAGAGATGCGGATGTGCAGGGGAAATTTCCACTTGTCTTTCTTAAAAATCACGGCCTTATTGTGAGCGGTAAAACTACGGATGAGGTCATTCGCAGGACGGAAGAAACAGAAAAGCGAGCGGCTGATTATCTCAAGGCGGATTACGTCCCCTATCAGAATGCTTCTGCTTTCTATAATGCTTTTCGTAAGTGGAACGACGGGCCAGTAGGTAAGCTCATCTCTGTCAGTACGGATGCCGTCATTTGTAAGGCAGCACGGCGTTTTGCTGATACAGGCTGGCCCGTTGCCATCAGCCCCGATGGGCTGACCTATTGCGGAAGGACGATTCTTGTGATGGGAGATACCCTTTCCAGGGATAAAATTACGGCTTTTGAGGCAAAGTATGGTACGCCGGCTGTGATTTTATATCAGGGCTGTGCCTATATTGTTGGAGAAACGATGCATAGGATTAAAGATATTGAAGCTAATCTCCGCCAGAGCGCGGAAATCGCCCTTTTGAGTGAAGAAGGAACGGTGGAAGCATTGACGAGGGAAGAGCAGGATGAAATATTGTACGGCAGTGCAGGGAAGTATAAGAACGGGAAATAGCCAGAAAAAATCAAAGGCGCTTTTGGCATTTGGCATATGGCATTTAGCTTTATTGACGAAAAAGTGGTTAGTGGCTAGTGTATAGTGGATAGTACTCTAATGCGGGTATTTTTTGCAGCGGATTTATATTGGGAGATAACGTAGCATAAAGAAAAGAATAAAAGAAGCTATCATCCACCGCACTCGTCAACGCTTCCTTACGTCAGCGCTGACTGCGATTCTCCTTCTTCCGAAGCCGCGAAGCGGCTTGAAAGAAGGTCCTTTAGAAGCAAACCTCCTCTCGTCAGTTTGCCAAAAATTAAATTAAAAAATCGCTGCGGTATATTCTTTAGGGACCTTCCTCGACGTCGCTTTGCGACATTGAGGAAGGGGGACCGCTTGCGGTGGATGATGACCTTTTCTGCCGAAGGCTAATTTCTTAATGCCCTCTGCACCCTTTCTCAAGAATCCGCCAAGAAAAATACCCGCACGGGTGTACTATCCACTAGCCACTACCCACTATCCTTTTCAATACGGCCGAAGGCCGCGGAACTGCTTGCTGACGGCGATTCCTACCATTTGTGAATTTTTAAGGAATTTCTCTCTGATCCTCCCTTTTTGTTGTACAATAAAGTCCTATTCTCACAAGGAGTGGACGTATATGAAAAAGTTTTTTGCCTTTTTGCTGGTTCTGGCACTTCTCCTTGGAGCCGGGGCTGCAGGGGCAATTTATTATTTTGGCTCCCCTTACGTGGATTACGCTTTGAAGCGGGGGAACAGCGAAGATCCGATGGCGCCGCCTGCCGCGTTTGAAGATGTATATCAGTATGCCAATAAGTATCCTTATGCCCAACCTGATCCGCCGGACGTGGAACGGGCGGAATGGACGATGACTTCTTTTGACGGGCTGAAACTTTCGGCGACACACTTTGTTCCGGAGAATGCCGGGAGTCACCGCTGGGCTATCCTGGTTCATGGTTACGGCTGTAACCAGCGTTTTATGTGGTCCATGGCCCGTCGTTACCTGCAGCGCGGTTATCACGTACTGACTCCTGACATGAGGGCCTCGGGACGCAGCGAAGGTCAGTATCTGACGATGGGTGCGCTTGAAGGCAAGGATGTGGCTCGCTGGGCCAGAGCTATCGCAGAGGAAGATCCTTCGGCCAAAATTGTTCTTTACGGCGTCTCCATGGGCGGTGCCGATGTGATGATGGCTCTCGGTGAAGGACTTCCAAAACAGGTTAAAGCAGTGGTGGAAGACAGCGGTTACAGCGACCTTAAAGAGCTGCTTACATATCGCATGGATGATCTTCACGTACCATATCGAGATTTTATTCTTCTGGCGGCCAATCTCCTGATGAAGGTGCGTACCGGTGTCTTTTTAAGCGACGTGAGTCCTATCCGCGCCGTGGCTCAATCTTCGGTGCCCGTTCTTTTTATTCATGGAACCAATGACGGGCTCATTCCTGTCACGATGATGCAGGAACTCGGTGCATCGAGTGCCGCGGAGCGCAAGGAAGTTGTTCCGGTACGCGGTATGGGCCATGCCGAAAGTGTATCTCTTGGGCAGCAATATTATGCTGTTATCTTTGATTTTGTGGAGAGACAATTCAGCGAAAGCTGACAATCTTTGCGGCCTGAGAGAATGAATCTGCGGTGCTGCCTTCTTGATTCTCCAATCCTTTTATGTTATGATTATTAAATCTAAAGTGTGGAGGGAATTACAGTGTTATTGACTGTGTTAATGGTTGTTGACGTAATTATCAGTGTCATTTTGATTGCGTCCGTACTTTTACAATCTGGCAAGAGCTCCGGTTTTGCCGGACTGGGCGGTGGCGAATCCCTGTTTTCCGGGAAACCAACCGATATGGATGAAGCGTTGTCTCGTATTACTGTTGTGTTTGGCCTGATTTTCGCAGTGCTGAACGTCGTCATTGCACGGCTCCAATAATATGAGTACAGGCTTGAATAGAGGAAAAGAAGCGGCATTGCCTTATTGCAGGTAATGCCCTTTTTGTATATCTGAGGGGAGGATGGATTATGCTGACAGGAGCGGAACCTTATCATTTCTCCGGAACAAACGGGGAAGGCGTACTTCTGATTCATGGTTTCACCGGTTCCCCTTCAGAGCTTCGCGAATTGGGAGAGCGGCTGCATAAAAAGGGATATACCGTAGAAGGCATTCTGCTCAAGGGACATGGCACGGCTCCGGAGGACCTGGAACACGTGAAGGCCGAAGACTGGCTCAATCAGGTTCGGGAAGCTGTTGCTTTACTCAAAAAAACATGTGAAAAAGTCACCGTCATCGGTCTTTCCATGGGAGGCCTTCTGGCAATTTACGCCGGTGCTTTCTGCTCCGTCGATCGTCTGATTCTGATTTCCACACCTATTTATCTCTACGATTGGCGCATCCATTTTCTCTGGATGGCAATGCCCGTCACGGATGCGCTTCCGAAGCGGAGAAGGCATATTGATGCACCGCAGAAATATGATGTGGCGTACCGCTGCATGCCGCTTAAGGCCGTTGATCAGTTGAGGCGAATTCTTAAAGCTGTGCGGTTACACTGGCTTTCCAGAATTTCGGCACCGACGCTGATTATCCAGTCGTACACGGATCATACGGTACGCCCTGAAAGTGCGGCGTATCTGCAGGACCATATTGGTTCTCCTGTCTGCCAGCTGGTATATCTGCAGGAAGGAAAACATGTATTGACATTATATAAAGAAAGATTTACCGTCTACCGCCTGGTAGATGAGTTTTTGGAGGAAACACAATGAGTCGTTCTAATCGTGATGCCTTGTGCTTTGGCTGCGGAAAAGACAATCCCATCGGCCTGCACATGCATTTTAAAGTGGATGCCAATGGCTGCTATTCCAAGTTTATCCCTCAGGCGGTTCATCAAAGTTATGATGGCCGGATGCACGGGGGACTTATTTCTACGTTATTTGATGAAACGATGGGGAATTATCCCTATATGTATGAAAAAAAGGTCGCTTACACGGCCCGGTTGGAAGTACGTTTTCGCGCGCCTGTCGTCATCGGCCAGGAGCTGTCCATCATTACAAAAGTAAAGCGCCGCAAAGGTCAGATGCTTGAAATGACGGGACAGATTATCCGTCCGGATGGTACGGTGGCTGCGGAAGCAGATGCCAGGATGATGTATGAGGAGGATCATGACAAATCAAGAAATTAGTGAGAAAATCATGGAGTATGTCCGTTCCCACTGTCAGGGGCCGGTAGATGCGGAGACGCTGATTTCTGAATTGGGCGTTAAAAACAGGGATATTAAGGGGTTCTGGTCCGCTCTCGAAGCGCTTGAGAATTCGGGTGCCCTTATCCGTACACGCTATCAGAAATACGGAATTCCGGAAGCCATGGGGCTCATTACGGGAAGAATGCAGGTTACGACCAAGGGATTCGGCTTTGTCGTACCCCTTGAGAAAAGCACAGAACGTGAGGATTTGTTTATTCCTTCTTCAGCACTTCTGGGAGCCATGCAGGATGATACGGTCATTGCCCGCGTTTCCGGAAAGAATGAACGCGGTCAGGAGGAAGGCCGGGTCATCCGTATTATCAAACGCGCTCACGAATCTCTTGTAGGAACGTTTGTCGTATCTGGCGATTTTGCCTTCGTGGAGCCGGATAACAAGCGAATTCACCAGGACATCTATGTACGCCGCCGAGATTTTAATCACGCTGAAAATAACCAAAAGGTCGTTGTCAAGATAACTTCCTGGCCGGATGAGTATCATCATGCCGAAGGAAAGATTACCGAGGTATTAGGGAATCCCGGCGACGTCGGTCTTGAAATAGTTTCCATTATCAAAGATAATGACCTGCCTCTTGATTTCCCGCCGGAAGTTCAGAAGGCTGCCGAAGAGGTACCCCAGAAAATCAAGGCGAAGGAACTTGCCGGCCGCAAAGACCGCCGCGACTGGTCTATTATTACAATCGATGGTGTCGATTCCAAAGACCTGGATGACGCAGTTTATGCCGAAAAGCAGGGCGAGAACTATTTCCTGGGCGTCTATATTGCTGATGTCAGCTACTATGTTCACCCTTATAGCGTGATTGACCGGGAAGCGTATGCCCGCGGTACGAGTGTCTATCTTGTGGACCGTGTGCTGCCTATGCTGCCTTTTACCTTATCCAACGGCATCTGCAGCCTGAACGAAGGAGAAGACCGCCTCGCTATGTCCTGCGAAATGCTGATCAGCAGCAAGACCGGCAAGGTGCTTTCGTATGAGATTGCACCGGCCGTGATTCGTTCGGCGCACCGGATGAATTATCCTGACGTTCGGAAAATCATCGAAGATAGTGACAAAGAGCTGTGTCAGAAGTACAGCGATATCGTACCCATGCTGCATACGATGGCCGATCTTTGCCGCGTCCTCAAAAAGAAGCGGATTCGCCGCGGTTCCATTGATTTTGAGATTCCGGAAGTTAAAGTCATTCTGGACGAACAAAATAAACCCATTGATATTCAGCTGCGGGAACGCAGCATTGCCGAAATGCTGATTGAGGAATTCATGCTGGCGGCGAATGAAACCGTGGCCGAGCATATGAGCAAGAGGCATTTTCCCTTTGTTTATCGTGTCCATGATGTGCCTGACAGCGACCGGATTACGGAGCTGGCTCATCTCATGGCCAATTTTGGCGTGATACTGAAAGTCGGCGATAAAGTTCAATCGAAGGATCTGCAGGCCGCCCTCAATAAATTTAAGGGCAGACCGGAAGAAAGCATGATTTCGACCCTGACCCTTCGCAGCATGAAGCAGGCCGTTTATCAGACGGAAAATATCGGGCACTTTGGTTTGGCGGCGAAGGATTATACTCACTTTACTTCACCTATCCGCCGTTATCCCGATCTGATGGTGCACCGTCTTTTGAAACTCGAAGCTTCTCATAAGAAAATGTCAGGCGAAGAGGCGAAGAACCTTGATGCCAAGTTATCTCTTGCAGCTTCTCATGCGTCGAATCGTGAACGCGCCGCCATTGAAGTGGAACGGCAGACAACGGATCTTAAGATGGCCGAATACATGACGCAGTTTGTCGGACAGGAATTTGAAGGGACAATTTCCGGCGTGACCGGTTTCGGGCTTTTTGTACAACTGCAGAACGGGGTAGAGGGACTGGTACATATTTCCAGTCTCAATGACGATTATTACCGTTACGATGAAACAGAATTTGCCATTGTCGGGCAGTACAGCGGGAAGCGGTACCGTCTGGGTGATCCGATGAAAATCGAGGTGATTCATGTCGATATTGCGGAACGAAAGATTGACTTTGCTCCCGCCGGATTCAGCAAAACAATGGAAGACCAGATAGCGCGTCAGCTGCAGTCGGGAACCAGCGGCAGGCACGGCGGTTCCGGGAAAAAGAAAAATTCCAAGAAGAAACGTCGCCAGAAAGAAGAAAAACGCGGCTCTGATAGAAATAAATCGAGCAAAAGGAGTCTAAGCAAAAATGGAAAAAAACGCGGTGAAGGTCGTCGCAGAAAATAGAAAAGCGCGTCATGACTATAATATCCACGAGACATATGAAACCGGTATCGTCCTGACAGGGACGGAAGTCAAGTCCCTGCGTGCCGGTAAGGCAAATCTCAAGGATGCCTATGCAGCCGTGACGAAGTCGGGAGAAGTTTATCTCTATAACTGTCACATCAGCGAATATACGCATGGCAATATTTTTAACCATGAGCCGCGGCGGGACCGCAAGCTGCTGATGCATAAGAAAGAAATTCAGAAGCTCATTGGCAAGACGAAGGAAAAAGGCTTCACCCTGGTGCCGCTGCAGCTTTATTTCTCGCACGGACTTGTGAAGTGCAAACTTGCCCTGGCAACCGGTAAAAAACTCTACGATAAGAGACGTGATATGGCGGAGAGGTCGGCTAAGAGAGAGATTGATAGGGCTATGAAGGATAGAAACCGGTAAGTTTAAAGGCACCTGGCCAAATAGAGTCCTCGACTTGTTTCGGACGTCTATTTGGCCAGAGTTTTATTTAGGGAAACTTTTTCCGTCCGGCGCAGAAATATGGTCGCATCTACTGTGTCAAGCGGGCTTAGGAACCACTCGATATACTATTTTTGTATTATCTCGGGTTCCTAAGCCCGCTTTCCTTGTATCTGCACCCATCTTCTGTGCCGTCCATAAAAAGAAAATGTAAAAAGAGGTGTGAGACAGGGCGATGGTGGGGGAAAGAAAGACAGAACTAATCCTTTTACCCCCTCATTAGCAGCACCAGGCTTTTCCCGTAGCCAAACCTCCTGACGTCGGTTTGCCAAAGAAAATATAAAAATCGCAGCGGTTTATTCTTTAGGGACCTTCCTCGACGTCGCTACGCGACATTGAGGAAGGGGGACCGCCTGCGGTGGATGATGACCCTTATTATTTTTTTATTTTTTTACTAAATTTTTGCTTTTCTCTTGTTATAAAAGCACTAATGGAAATTTCAGCAGCTCTTTCGCCCTCTTGTTTTTTGATAAAAAAATAAGAGGGAGGGACCACAGGAATGCGACGTAGTCGCTTTCCGTCCGTGGTGGGTATTCAGTGAGAACGCAGGAATGGGTACGATTAAGGGGGTGTCCTAATTCAATTGGGCCAAATCTTTGATTTGGCTACATTCAGGAGTGCTGCTGTTTTTACTCTCTTCTTATTACCCTTACTTGTTATCTGACTGAATATCCACCGCAGACGTGTTCGCGATTGCATTAGCAATCGACGCCCACTGCGGTTCTCCTTCTTCCTCTCTAACGATCAAAGAAGGCTGGGAACGGTCGCTGAGTTTTAAGATGGATAATAACTCTCAATATGTATATTTTTTGTAAATAATTCTTTATTAAGTAGCCAGAATCTATTTCCTCATGTTATACTGACACCGTAGGGTTTATTCCTACCGACAATCCACCAACATATTTTAGTTTCCAGAAGGAGGAAAGTAAGATGGCTCCAAAGTTCTACAAATGTGCTCACTGTGGTAAAATTATTGCCGTTGTGAAAGAAACAGGCGTTCCCGTAATGTGCTGCGGCCAGAAGATGGAAGAAATTGTTCCGAATACCGTAGATGCTGCCAAAGAAAAGCATGTACCGGTATATGAAGTGAAAGACAATATCATTTCCGTGACCGTGGGTTCTACTGAACATCCGATGCTGCCGGAGCATTATATTGAATGGATCTCTCTGGAAACGAAGCAGGGCATGCAGCGCAAGGTGCTGAAGCCGGGTGAAGTTCCGAAGACTTCTTTTGCAATCGTCCCCGGAGATGAAGTGGTTGCCGTTTATGCTTACTGCAACCTTCATGGGCTGTGGAAAGCCTGACACAATTGAATTAGGTGAAGTATGGGAAACCGGCCAGAGCAGTTAAAAAACTTGTAAGTTCTGACCGGTTTTCCTGGCTTTTGTCCTTAATTGATTGTGTCCGCTTAAAAAAGTGTATACAAAATACAGAATATTATGGATTAATTTAAAAATCGTGATAAAATGAGAAGAGCGATTGAAGAACCGCAATCGTAAAAGAAGCGAACATCATTCTAGGAGGTTATTGACATGAAGGTTTTGTGTTACGGTGTTAGAGACGTAGAGCTGCCGATTTTTGAAAGCTGCAACAAGAAGTACGGGTATGAAATCAAATGCGTACCTGATTATCTGAACACGGATGAAACGGCTAACCTGGCTAAAGGTTTTGAAGCTGTTATTCTCCGCGGCAACTGCTTTGCCAATAAGAAAAACCTCGATATCTATAAGAAACTGGGCGTAAAATATATTATGACCAGAACTGCCGGCTATGAACATATCGATCTGCCTTATGCTCATGAACTGGGCTTCAAGTGCGCATATGTTCCTGGTTATTCCCCGAACGCTATTGCTGAACTGGCTGTAACTCATGCTATGATGCTGCTGAGACACCTTGCATATGCTACTTCTCGTTCTGGCAAGAAGAACTTCAAGATCGACAGCTTCGAATTCTCCAAGGAAATTCGCAACTGCACCGTCGGCTGCATCGGCCTGGGCCGTATCGGCCGCGTGGCTGCTTCCCTGTATCATGGCCTGGGCGCTCATGTTATCGGCTATGATATGTTCCAGATCAAGGGTATTGATGATTATTGCACTCAGGTTCCTCTGGAAGAACTTATTCCTCAGTGCGATATCGTTTCCATCCATGCTCGTTACAACACCGGCGATCCTGCTATCGTCAATAAAGAATTTATCTCCAAGATGAAAGACGGCGCTATCCTCGTTAACGCTGCTCGTGGTCAGCTTGTTGATACGGAAGCTGTCATCGAAGGTATTGAAAGCGGCAAGCTGAATGGCTTCGGCGTTGATACCCTGGTTGATGAAGCTGATATCTTCGGTAAAGACTTCGGCGATAAGGAAATCCCGAACCCGACCCTGGCTAAACTGCAGTCCCTCTATCCGAAAGTCCTGATCACTCCGCATCTGGGCTCCTACACGGATGAAGCTGCTCGCGAAATGGTTGATATCTCCTATCAGAACCTGAAAGACTTCATCGAAACCGGCGATTGCAAGAACAAGATCTAATGTCATTAAAAAATCCCTGCTGCGAAAGCGGCAGGGATTTTTTTGTTTATTTCATAGCTTAATTTTTTTTATTGATTAATTCAGGCAATGCGAAGCATTGGCTACGGAGAACCTTGTATTACGCCGCTCTAATTAAGCCAAACCGTAAGGTTTGGAATTCCTCTGCCACCTCCGTCCGTAGGAAGGAAGGACCACGAAGTGGGGGAGGAAAGTAAGTTTAGGAGAATCGCTTGCGATGGAGGGATAGAATGTTTTATCTCACACCAAAAGGAGCTGTAAAGATACAACCATCTTTTCAGCTCCTTTTTAAATTATATTTACCTCTTTTATTGTCGCCGAAGGCGAACACAGCTTTATAGCGCGAAGCGCCAAATCTTCCTACCTCATAGCCTTCCAGTCGGCCGATGTAATCGGCCGAAGCCTCACCGCCGGGCACCGCAGGTGCCCAAAGCCGCGAAGCGTCCATGACGCTTCGCAAAGCCTGTTGCCGAAGGCAACACAAGCCTCACTTCCATTCACGTAAACTCCTTTACAATCTTAATATATTCCTGCGCATGGAAGGGTAAATAACAATTCCTTCGATACGTTGCTACAAAGTCCACGGTTGTCTTGGGAGATCCAACTGAAAACAGGGCAAGGCGTTCCCTGTGCGGAATGTACTTTAAGTGCGTCTCTGTAATAAAGGTAAATCCATAATCTTCTGCAGCAAGTTCTGCTTCCGCCTGAATATTTGTCGTTTCCAAAATTACATGAGGTTCCAGGTGCAGGTTATGAAAGATGCGGTCGACAATGAGTCGGGTATGCTGGGTTCTGTTTTGCAGGATAAATCCCTGATCTTTTAAAAGCCTGAGATCCATATGCGGATACTTGCATCCTGCACGTTTCTTCCCAAAGCGCACGAAACTATTTTTGGCACTCATCACGAGAACCACTTCTTCATGGCTGATGACATTATAGCTGAGGGCAGGATTATCTTCTACAAAGTTAAAGAAAGCAAGGTCGATATCCCCATCTATGACCATTTGCGTAAGCTTTTCGGAATTAGCTTCACAGAGGTCAATCCGTACATTGGGATAGCGGTCATGGAAGACCGGCAGTGTCCTGGGCAGCATATAGGTGCCACGCATGGCAGGAAAACCAATTTTGAGGCAGCCCTCATTATTTTTGATGATATCGCTCATCTGATTGTCCAATTCTTTTTTCAGATTGAGGATTTCCCGCGCCTTCTTGATATATTGTTCTCCCGCATAGGTGGGAATATACTTGTTGCCGAGTCGTCTGAAGAGGGGAGTGCCCAGCTGCTGCTCCAGGGATTTCAGAAATTTGGAAAGCGTGGGCTGACTGAGATACAGGGACTCAGCGGCACGCGTGATATTCTGTTCTCTCGCAATGGCAAGAATATAGGAGAGCTCACGAAAGTCCATAGTGTTCCTCCTTATTTATGACAATTCAAGGGTCCTTTAAGGGGCCCTTTTTATTATATCAGTAACTATGAAAAATCACCATGGTTTATATATAAAAAATGCATTGTAACTATGATAAATAAAAGAGTCATTTTTTATCATCTTTTTTCTAAAATGCTGATATCTTCTCATTATTTAAAATTAATAAATGAAAATGTCATGCAATAAAGGAATAAAAAATATGGGTAACATGAATTTCACCTATAACGAATTCGTTGGTATTATATTTTCAGAAAATAAAAATATTTCCTGCATATGAGGAGGCAGCATTATGGAAAATAAAATTCAGGTTCCGGTCACGATTATGAGAGGCGGTACGAGTAAAGGCGTCTATATTCTGAAGAAAGATTTGCCGGAAAATCCTTCTGAATGGGATGCCATTTTGCTGAGACTCATGGGAAGCCCCGACAAGAAGCAAATCGATGGTCTTGGCGGTGCCCAGTCCGTAACGAGCAAGGTTGCTATCATCAATAAATCCAATCGCCCTGACGCGGATGTGGATTATACCTTCGCTCAAGTTTCTGTAGATAAAGCTGTTGTGAGCTACGGAGGAAACTGCGGAAATATATCTTCCGGTGTCGGACCTTTTGCTATCGAAAAAGGCATTGTCCCGGCAACAGGTAATGAAACGCTGGTTCGCGTCTACAACACGAATACGAAAAAGCTCATCAATGAGACTGTAAAGACAAAAGACGGAGAAGTCGTTTACGATGGTGATTTCGAAATTGCCGGTGTACCCGGCACAGCCTCTCCTGTCAAGCTGAGTTTCGTTGATCCAAGCGGTACCCTCGGTAAGGGGCTGCTGCCAACGGGTCATGCTGCAGATATGTTGGATGTGCCAGGTGTCGGAAATGTCAGGGTCTCCATTGTGGATGCGGCGAATCCGCTCGTGTTTGTGAAGGCTGAAGACGTCAATATGAAAGGTACGGAAACACCGGATGAAATAAACGCCGATGCGGAACTGCTGAATCGTCTGGAACGGATCCGCGGTACGGCAGCCGTTAAATTGGGACTCACGGAATCTTGGGAAAAGGCAGCCTGGGAGACTCCGGGCATTCCTAAGATGACGATTGTAGCACCGCCTGCTTCTTACGTAACATCTTCGGGAAGTAACGTAGACGGTCATGACATAGATCTTTTGGGACGCATGATGAGCATGCAGAAGGCTCATCCCAGTTATGCCATGACGGGTGCCATGTGTACGGCAGCCGCCGCTGCAGTCCCCGGAAGCCTTGTTAACGAAGTGTTATCCCAAGAGGCCAAACTTCCTGAAGTCAGGATTGGTCATGGTTCCGGAATTCTTACTTGTGGTGTGATTGCAGACGAAAATGGCGATATCCCGACTATTAAAGAAACCTACGGATATCGTACGGCAAATCTTCTTATGGAAGGAATTGCCAGAGTTCATCTGTCGGGCAAAGCTGCTGTTATGAAATAAAAGGAGGCATCTGTTATGAGTTTAGCTGCTATATCTCTGATTGTACTTGCTATAGTTGTTGCTGTAGGATTCATCAAAAAAGTAAATATCGGTTTCTTCTCAATCGGTGCTGCCTTTCTGCTGGGTACAGTGGGAAATATGAGTGCCAAACAGATTGCAGCCGGTTTTTCCAGTTCCATGTTCGTCACACTCGTCGGCGTTACCTTCCTTTTTGGTATGGCGTCTGCTAATGGCACCCTTGATCTTTTCTCTAAGAAAATTGTGGCTCTGGTAGGAAAAAGAACGTATCTCATCCCTATCCTGATGTTCGTTCTCTCGGCTTTCATTTCCGCTATCGGACCCGGCCATATTGCTTCGGGGATCCTGATGACGACTTTCGCTGTTTATCTGGCTTTTGAAATGGGCATCAACCCAATGGCTACGGCACTGTATGCAAAGCTGGGCGCCAATGCGGGCTGTGCTTCCGTGCTTTCCCTGACGGGTATCCTGGCAAAGAATCTGTCCGAACCGATGGGCTACAGCGGATTTGGTGCTCACCTCTTTATTTCAACTTTGTTATCCGGATTTGTTTTTACTCTGATTGTTTATATAGGGTACAAGGGCTGGAAGGTAAAGGCTGATAACCCTTTGAAACTTTCGGAAATTCCTGCATTCAATCATGAACAGAAAATTACGATTGGCGCTATCGTAGCTATGGTGATCTTCTGCATCGGCTTCAAGTTTGATACAGGGCTCTTCGCTTTCGCCGCAGCATCCGTTTTGATTCTTCTGAGATGCGCCGATGAAAAACAAGCCATTAAACAAATTCTCTGGGGCACGCTGATGATGATTTGCGGCGTAGGGGTTCTGGTTAATGTTCTGACGAAATTGGGCGGCATCAAGTTAATTTCAGACTTTCTTGCAAGTCATATGAATGAGAACACTGCTGTTCCTATCATTGCTGCTACGAGTGGTATTTTGTCCTGGGTCAGCTCCACAACCGGTGTTGTTATGCCGACGTTGTATCCGATTGCCGACCAGATTGCCAAGACTTTTGCCGGTCAGGTAGGGTATGTTGAGCTCATTTCCGCCATTACGGCTACCAGTTTTGCCGCGGCGATCAGTCCGCTTTCTACCGGTGGTGCCATTATCATGTCGAGTTATTCGGCTGCTAAACAGACCACGACGGAAGAAATGAACAACATGTTTAAGACACTCTTCCTGCTATCTGTCGCCAATGTAGGTGTGAATGTCCTCATGGCAGCCCTCCATGTGTTTAACCTGGGCGGTCTTATTTAGGAATCGTATGTAAGGTAAGAGAGGAGAAATAACTATGATTAAGTTATTTGATAAAGGTGTATATTTGCTCCACGGCACAGAAATGATTCCCGAAGAACAAGTATATGAAGTGGAACAGCATGTCGGTCATAAGGTCAGTGCAGCCGAGGCGAAGAAAGGAACCATTGCCTATGGTATTCTGAAGGCTCACAACAAGAACAAGGACATGGCGAATCTCAAAATTAAATTTGACGCCCTTACGAGCCATGACATTACTTATGTCGGCATTATTCAGACGGCCCGCGCTTCCGGCATGGATAAGTTCCCTATGCCTTATGTCCTGACTTGCTGCCATAATTCCCTGTGTGCTGTCGGAGGAACTATCAACGAAGATGACCACATGTTTGGACTTTCGGCCTGCAAGAAATATGGCGGCATCTTTGTTCCGCCCCATGTGGCCGTGATTCACCAGTATATGCGTGAAATGTTTGCCGGCTGCGGCAAGATGATTCTTGGCAGTGACAGCCACACCCGCTATGGCGCGCTTGGCACCATTGCTGTCGGTGAAGGAGGCGGCGAACTCGATAAACAGATTCTGGGGGATACCTGGGATACTCCTTATCCGGATGTTGTCGCTATTTATCTTACGGGGAAACCGGCGCCCTGGGTCGGACCTCACGATATTGCCCTTGCGATTTGCCGTGCCGTTTTCGAAAAAGGCTATGTGAAGAATAAGATTATGGAATTTGTAGGACCCGGCGTTTCGTCCATGACGACAGATTACCGCAATGGTATTGATGTCATGACGACAGAAACGACATGCCTTTCTTCCATCTGGAGGACGGATGAGGATACGAAGGCCTTCCTGACGGAACACGGCCGTGCCGGTGATTATAAGGAACTCAATCCGGCCGATGTCGCTTACTATGACGGCTGCGTTTATATTGATTTATCGACAATCAAACCAATGATTGCGCTTCCCTTTCATCCTTCCAATGCCTATGAAATTGATGAATTTAATGCCAACCTTATGGATATCCTCCGTGAGACGGAAAAGAAGGCCGAAGCAGTCAGCCAGGGCCGTGCTTCCTATACGCTGACCGACAAGGTTCAAAATGGTCATTTCATGGTTCAGCAGGGCATTATCGGTGGTTGTGCCGGCGGTAACTATACGAATGTCGTAGAAGCAGCGAGCCTTCTCAAGAATCGTTCTATCGGAGCGGGCGAATTTACGCTCAGTGTATATCCTTCTTCCATGCCGGTTTATATGGATCTTGCAAGAAAGGGTTATCTGACGGATCTTATGGCCTGCGGTGCCGTAATTAAGACCTGTTTCTGCGGACCTTGCTTCGGAGCCGGCGACACGCCGAATAATAATGGGTTCTCTATCCGTCATACGACGCGTAACTTCCCGAACCGCGAAGGCAGTAAGCCAGGCAAGGGGCAGATGGCAGCAGTGGCACTCATGGATGCCCGCAGCATTGCTGCTACGGCAGCCAACCATGGCGTTCTTACGAGTGCAGAGGCATTCGCCGATGCCTTTGGCCATGTTCCAACCTATCATTTTGATGACAGTGCCTACAAAGCCCGCGTCTATGAAGGCTTTGGCAAAGCTCATCCGAAAGAGAAGCTTTATGAAGGACCCAATATCAAGGCATGGCCGGAGCTGCCGCCTCTGAGCGACAATATTCTCCTCCGGGTTTGCTCCAGAATCGAAGACCCCGTTACAACAACGGATGAACTGATTCCTTCGGGAGAAACGGCGTCTTTCCGTTCCAATCCGATGGGACTTGCAGAATTTACCTTGAGCCGCCGTGATCCTCAGTATGTGGGCCGCACGAAGGCTGTCAAGGAACTGGAACTTGCCCGTGAAAAGGGAGAAGATGTTCTTGCAAAAGATGCCGATGTGAAAGCGGCATTTGACGTAATCCATCATATTGCTGGTATGGAAAAAGCGGATCTTAGCAATACAGAAATCGGTTCCACTATTTATGCCAATAAACCAGGTGATGGTTCAGCCCGTGAACAGGCTGCAAGCTGTCAGCGAGTCATTGGCGGACTTGCCAATATCACCCGCGAGTATGCGACTAAACGGTATCGCAGCAACGTAATCAACTGGGGTATGATTCCGTTCCATCTGAAGGAAGAGGAAATTCCTTTTGAAGTCGGAGATTTCGTCTTTGTGCCTCATATTCGTGAAGCCTTGGACGGCAAGTTGGATAATATCAAAGCCTATGTTCTGAAAAAGGGCGAGGCAAAAGCTATGACGCTCTATATTTTGCCACTGAATGGAGAAGAAAAAGAAATCATCAAAGCCGGCTGCCTGATTAACTTCAATCGCGCCCGCCGTTAATTAAACATTCATTCCCTAAGATGAAGGGTTCGTCGCTCTTCACAAAATACCTTCCTTGCTGGATCAATCAGCAAGGAGGGTATTTTTATGAAGCTAAACCGTCAAGTTTGAAATTCCTCTTTTCCGCCGGGCACCGCAGGTGCCCAAAGCCCGCGAAGTGCCATTTATTGGCGCTTCGCAAAGCTGGCTGCCTTCGGCAGTCCAGCCGGCCGATGCAATCGGCCCATAGCTTTTTTTTGACATATGTCGAAAATAATGTTATACTTGACATATGTCAAAAATAAGAAAGGTGCTACGCTATGGGCAGAATGAAACGGTGCCGCTTTGTGGAATCCTATCCGCAGTGGAATAGTTTTGGTCCGGAAGAATCGAGCCAAGCCGAGACGGCCGTTCTTACCGTTGAAGAATTTGAGACAATCCGTCTCATTGATTGGGAGCATTTGACGCAGCAGGAATGCGCCGAAAGGATGCACGTTGCGCGAACGACTGTAACCGATATTTATGACCATGCTCGTTTTGTCCTGGCTGATTGCCTGGTAAACGGAAAGAATCTTGTCGTGGCCGGCGGCCGCTATGAACTGAAACGTTCTCCGCTTTACCCGGAGGCCCTGCTGTTAAAGAAAGGATCTGATGTAATGAGAGTCGCAATTCCTTGTGAAGAAGGAGAAGTTTTTCAGCATTTCGGAAAAACGGAACAGTTTAAAGTCTATGATATCGAAAATGGTGCAGTTGTATCTTCGACGCTCTTACCGACTAACGGTCAAGGTCACGGAGCGCTCAGCGGTTTCCTTAAAGGTGCCAATGTCGATGTTGTCCTTTGCGGCGGTATCGGCGGTGGCGCCCGGCAGGCCCTGGCAGCAGAAAATATTCAATTCTTTCCGGGCGTAACCGGTTCCTGTGATGACGCTGCTGCAGCTTATGCGGCAGGTACACTCGAATATTCAAATGAAGCCCCTTCCTGTGGGCACCATGACCATGCCTGCGGCCACCATCATAATGGCTGCGGTCATCACGAACAAGGCGGCTGCCACGCCTGATATAGCATAAAAAAGGGACTGTGAGATAATGCGTGTGCATTATTTCGCAGCCCCTTTTTCACGCTTTCCGCAGCCCGCCGTCCGCATCCCGCCCGTGGAAGAAAAATTGCCAGGGCATTTTTCTACGAACTTATAAAAATCCTAAAATTCAGGTTATCTGATAAATTTTAGGGTTTTTATATTTAATTTGAATCAAAAGTTTTACCATACTGCTGCAAACGAGACTATATGCCATAGGCTATAAGCCAAATGCGCATTTTATTTTTTCAAAGGCTCTTTTTTATTCTCTGGCCGCGTGTCGCACTGGAAGAAGGAGAATCGCTTGCGATGGAGGGATAGCTTCTTTTACTTCATGCTGCATTTATCCCCTGATACAAATGGGCTAAAAGCCATTTGCCAAATGCCCAAAGTGCTTTACTGCTAACCGTAGCTATCGGTCTGATAAAAATCCGCAATGAATTGCCCGCACTACAGTACTAACCGCTCACCACTATCCACTAGCCACTTTATCTTCTGATTCAAATGGGGCTAAAAGCCATATGCCAAAAGCGCGATAGCACCACAGCTTATATTCACCCTAGCATGTGCCCATTAACCGTGTTAAAATAATTATGTATGTTTCTGTTGACAACGTATAAATGATAGATAGAAAGTAGGGGACAAATCCATGGTTAATGAAAAAATGTATGAATTGGGGTCCAAGAAGTCTACGATCCGTACGATTTTTGAATACGGACGGAAACGTGCCGCCGAAGTCGGCGAAGAAAATATCTTCGACTACAGTCTGGGTAATCCGAACGTCCCGGCTCCGGAATTTATCAAGGAAGCCGTCATCGATATTATGACGACCATGACGCCGCAGGAGATTCACAGCTATACGGTTGCTCCCGGCAACCCGCAGGTACGTGATACGATTTCTGCCGATATCAACCGGCGTTTTGGCACGCACTTCACGAGAGATAATCTCTTCATGACTTGCGGTGCGGCTGCTTCCTGCACGATTTCTTTCAAGGCCTTGGCCGAGGAAGGAGACGAATTCGTCGTAGTGGCTCCGTTCTTCCCTGAATATCGCTGCTTTGTTGAATCTACGGGTGCACGCCTTGTCGTCGTTCCTGCAGATTTAAAGGCTTTTCAGATTAACCTGGATGAACTTGAAAAAGCACTGACGCCTCATACGAAGGGTGTAATCATCAATTCTCCGAATAACCCGAGTGGTACGGTCTATTCCGAGGAAACCATCAAGAGTCTTGCTGCCATCCTCGAAAAGAAGCAAAAAGAATATGGTCATCCGATTTTCATCATCAGTGATGAACCGTATCGTGAAATCGTTTACGATGGTCTGACGGTGCCTTATGTGCCGCTGTACTATCGCAATACGCTGGTCTGCTATTCTTACAGTAAATCCTTCTCGCTTCCGGGGGAACGTATCGGTTATATTGTCGTTCCTTCCGAAGTGGATGAATTTGCCAAAGTCTATGGCGCTATTGCCGGTGCTGCCCGCATTCTGACTCACGTCAATGCACCGTCCCTGTGGCAGCTCGTAGTGGCTCGCTGTGCAGGCAAACCTTCCAATATCAAGCCGTATGAAGAAAATGGACGTCTTCTGTACCAGGGCCTGATGGAAGCCGGTATTTCCTGTGTGAAACCGCAGGGTGCTTTCTATCTCTTCCCGAAGTGCCTCGAAGATGATGATTATGCTTTCTGCGAACGTGCAAAGAAGTACGATCTGCTCCTCGTTCCCGGTACTGATTTCGGATGCCCCGGTTATTTCCGTGCTTCCTACTGCATTAATCAGGATACGATTCGCCGCAGCCTGCCGCTCTTTAAGAAACTGGCCGCGGAATATAAATAAAGCCAATTTTATATGAATTTGTCACGACAGGCCGTAGATTTGTTTCTTTTAGCCATCTCTGGCCTGTCGGATTTTCCTCTTAATTGACACTTTTCCGTTATTTTTATATAATTTACGGATGCTTGAAAGCTTTTTGGCAGGGCGGGACTTGCTCGTTCCTGCTGCGATTAAATGACGTTGGGAGATAGATGAATGAAATATTTAACCGGTAATGAAATTCGTCAAAAGTATCTGGACTTCTTCAAGGCCCGCGGTCATCTGGTCCTTCCGAGTGCGTCCCTCATTCCTCACGATGATCCGACGCTGCTCCTGATTGGTGCCGGTATGGCGCCTTTCAAGCCTTTCTTCACGGGCAAGCAGAAGCCGCCTTCCAAGAGAATTACGACCTGCCAAAAGTGCGTCCGCACCGATGATATTGAAAACGTGGGTCATACGGCCCGCCATCATACGTATTTTGAAATGCTGGGCAACTTCTCTTTTGGGGATTATTTCAAAAAAGAAGTCATTCCCTGGGCCTGGGAATTTCTGACCAAGGAACTGGAACTCCCGGCTGACAAACTGTGGATCACCATTTATCCGAAAGACGATGAAGCTTATCATATCTGGCACGATGTAGTAGGTGTGCCTGATGAGAGAATCGTACGTCTGGAAGATAACTTCTGGGAAATCGGCAGCGGCCCGTGCGGTCCTGACTCCGAAATCCATATCGACCTCGGCGCCGATAAAGGCTGCGGCAAACCGACTTGCGGCCCCGGCTGCGACTGCGGTCGTTTCCTCGAACTATGGAACCTCGTATTCACTCAGTACAACCAGAACGCTGATGGTACGTATACGCCGCTGGTTCATAAGAACATCGATACCGGTGCCGGTCTGGAACGTCTGGCTTCCGTTATCCAGGGCAAGCCGTCCAACTTTGAAACGGATTTGATTTTCCCGCTCATTGAAATGGCCTGTGCGATTTCCGGTAAGAAGTACAATGCCGATGCGGCAACGGATGTTTCCCTGAAGGTTATTGCCGACCATGCCCGCAGTGTCACCTTTATGATCGGCGACGGCATCCTGCCGTCCAACGAAGGCCGCGGTTATGTGCTGCGCCGCGTACTGCGCCGTGCCGTTCGTCATGGCCGCCTCATTGGTATCCATGATAAGTTCCTCGTTAAGCTTGCCGACAAGGTTATCGAAATGTACGGTGACCATTACAAGGAACTTGTCGAAAAGAAAGAATTTATCGAGAAAGTCATCGACATGGAAGAAAGCAGCTTCCTCCAGACCCTGGAACAGGGTACGGATTTGCTGAATGCCAAGATTGCCGAAATGAAAGCTTCCGGCACGAAGGTCCTGAATGGAGACGATGCCTTTAAACTGTACGACACTTTCGGTTTCCCCTGGGAACTGACGGAAGAAATCCTGGAAGAACAAGGCCTTTCCATGGATAAGGAAGGCTTCGACAAGGCTATGGCCGAACAGAAGGAACGTGCCCGTAAAGCCCGCAGCGGGAAGAACGGTGCTGCCGTGATGTACGATACCCGCAGCCTCCAGCTGAAAGACCTGACAGTTGATGAAGACAGCAAGGAAGGCAAAGTGGCCGCTCTCTTCGAAGCCCATGATTCCCAGCCGATTGAAAAAGGCGAGGAAGGCGACGAACTGGCCATTATTCTGCAAAATACGGCTTTCCACGCAGAAGGCGGCGGACAGCTCGGCGATACAGGCCGTCTCGTTTCCCCGGAAGGTATTTTTGATGTAACTAACACGAAGAAGCTTCCGGACGGCACGACCATTCATCTGGGTACCGTGGCTTCCGGCGAATTCAAGGTTGGACAAGAAGTGACTTTTGAAGTCAACCTGTCCCGCAAGGCTGACATTGCCCGCAACCATACGGCTACGCACCTGCTTCATGCAGCACTGCGCAAGGTACTGGGCAGCCATGTCAACCAGGCCGGCAGCTATGTAGGACCGGATCGTCTGCGTTTCGACTTCTCGCATTTCTCCCCGCTGACGGCGGACGAACTGCAGGAAGTGGAAGATATTGTCAATGACAAGATCCTCGACGCCGTGGATGTAGAAATTTCTGAACAAGAACTTGAAAAAGCCAAAGAAATGGGTGCAACGGCACTCTTTGGTGAGAAGTACGGCCATATTGTCCGTGTCGTCAATGTACCGGGCTACAGCATGGAACTGTGCGGCGGCGTTCATGTAAGCAATACCGCTCATATCGGGCTCTTTAAGATTCTGTCCGAATCCAGTGTCGGTGCCGGTGTTCGCCGCATCGAAGCTGTTACGGGCCGCGGTGCCTTGGCCTATACTCGTGAACTCGAAGCTTTGATCAATGAAGCCGCAGAAAAGGTCAAGGGCCGTCCGAGCACGCTCGTCAGCCGTATTGACGCGCTGCAGGATGAATTGAAAGCTGAAAAGCATAAGGCTGCGGAACTTGAAAAGAAACTGGTTTCCGCTGCTGCAGCAGGTGCTGCCGATGACGTCAAAGAAATCAAGGGTGTACCGGTTCTTGTCAAGGAAGTCAAGGTTCGGGATGTGCCGGCGCTCAGAACGATGGGCGACCAGCTGCGCGACAAAGTGCAGGGCGTCGTTGTTCTGGCTGCTCCGATGGCACCGGATAAAGTCAATATTCTCTGCATGGCCACGAAAGATGCCGTTAAGAAGGGTATTCATGCCGGTAAGATTGTCAAGGCCGTAGCCCAGGTAATGGGCGGCAACGGCGGCGGTCGTCCGGATATGGCCCAGGCCGGCGGCAAAGACGCTTCCAAGGTGCAGGCTGCCCTGAAGGAAGCTCTGACTGTAGTAGAAGGTCAGATTCAATAAGAAGGTGTTAGCATGGAAAAGGATCCGAGAAAACTGCTGGGTGAAGCTGTTCGGGTACTGCTGGAAGACCGTACCATCGAGGAGATTAGCGTTAAGGAAATCCTCACTAAGGCAAAGGTCAGCCGTTATCAGTTCTATAAGTACTTCCATTCCAAGGAAGAACTGGTAAGGTGGGAATATCTGCATATCCTTTCGGTTCACGCCCGGGATATCCTCGGAAGCAGTTCCTGGTCCGAAGCACTTTATAAAAAGTTTCTTGTCTATCAGTCCAACCTGAAGTTCTTTCAGCATGTGTACCAGGGCAAGGATATTGAGGATCTCCGTCAGGTGAACCGCCGCTTCGTGCGGGACGCCTACAGGATGATGCTGCATCATGCCGGAGCCGACCTGAACAATCCACATATCATCTTTGCCACGGAAATGGTGGTCGTTGGCGGCGAGGAAATGACAATCCGCTGGATTGTCGACGGTATGAAAGTTCCTATCGAAGTGATGCTGGTGTTGTTCCAGGAGTCGATTCCTGTCTGCATCAGCCAGTATTTCTATTAATTGATCTAGTGACTCTATATGGGGATACTTCTTACAAAGTTCCCCATATTTTGTTAATCGACCGATGATGAATTATGCATCATCGTCTTTCAACGTTTCAAAGGAGGGATTACTATGTCTCATGCAACTCAGGAAACAACCATGTTTAAACCGGTCAGCGAAAAGAAATCCATTGCGGAAACAATCCGCGAGGTCGTGGATGCACTGCAGGAAAAAGGATATAACCCGATTGACCAGCTTGCAGGGTATCTTTTGAGCGGCGACCCTGCCTATGTAACGAGCTATAAGGATGCCCGTCTGAAGATTCGCCGTTATGAACGGTATGAACTGATTGAAGCTCTGCTGCAGTCTTATCTCGGAGAACAGAAAACCAAATGAGA
Organism: Acidaminococcus sp.; assembly: GCA_022482815.1. Taxonomy (NCBI): domain Bacteria; kingdom Bacillati; phylum Bacillota; class Negativicutes; order Acidaminococcales; family Acidaminococcaceae; genus Acidaminococcus; species Acidaminococcus sp. The sequence goes on along the minus strand of JAKVOM010000001.1, from coordinate 2,188,504 downwards.
ATTATGGGACTGGACCTGGGAACCCGGACAATCGGCGTCGCCGTCAGTGATGAGACGGGACTGATTGCCCGCGGGGTGGAAACAATCCATCGCAGGAGCCTTGAAAAAGATTTTGCCAGGCTGAAGGAAATTGCCGGGCAGGAAAATGTCGAGGCCTTCGTCCTGGGATATCCGAAAAATATGAATGGCTCTGTCGGCGAACGAGCCAAGGCCAGTGAGGAATTTAAAGTCCTTCTGGAGCAGCAGTTCCCCGGAAAGCCTGTCACCCTGTGGGATGAAAGGCTTTCTACGGTAGCTGCCGAAAAGGTGCTGATTGAGGCCGACCTGCAGCGCAAAAGACGGAAGAAAATCATCGATATGATGGCGGCTGTGGTCATCCTGCAGAATTATCTGGACAGCCGGAGGAGGTAACTACCATGACAAAGGAAAAGGACATGATGGATACACAGGATCAGGAAGAACTTGTGATCATCACGGACGAAGCAGGAAATGAAACGTATTATACGGAAGAAATGGTCATTCCCGTGGATAACAAAAACTTTGCCCTTCTCGTAAAGGCTCAGGCTGATGATGAAGCTGCAGAGGATGACGATGACACGGTCATTATTGCCCGTATGGAATTTGATGAAAACGGAGAGCCGCTTTATCTGGATCCTACGGACGAAGAATTTGAAGTCGTCAAGAAGGCTTATGACGCCATCATGGACGAAATGGAAAAACAGGACGAGGAATAAAGAGAAAACATGGGAAAGAAGCTATGGACGGCAGTTTTCCTACTGGGGCTCGGTGCAGCCCTCCTAGGCGGCGGATACTGGTATGAAACTCAATATAATAACAACCAGGCTCTTGCGTCTGATCAAAAAGTCCGCTTTACAGTAAAAAAAGGAATGGGAACGAAAGAAATTGCGGCCCTTCTGCATGAGAAGGATGTTGTAGCCATCCCTGAAACTTTTCGGATTGCGGTCAAACTGCGCGGGTTGGACAACTCCCTGCAGGCAGGAAATTATGAGGTCAAACCTGGCATTTCTAATCAAGAATTAATTACGATGCTGGCGGAAGGCAGGGTGCGCTACAATACGTTTACCGTACCGGAAGGAGCTTCGATTCCGGAAATTGGTGTCTACCTCGAAAAGAAGCATTTGGGAAATGCGATAGCTTTTCAGGAAGCTGCAAGACGCTACGCACCATTTCCTTATATGCAGACGTCTAATCCGGATGTGATTTATACGGCAGAAGGGTTTGTCTATCCTTCTACGTATCACCTCCCGGAGGGCGCCACGGAGCAGCAGATTCTGGAAATCATGGTTAAGGAGTTTGATAAACGCCTGACCCCGGAACTGCGTGCTGATATCGCCAAGACGAATATGTCCATACGCGATGTCGTCAATGTGGCAGCCATGGTGGAAAGGGAAGCGACCCAGAAGGAAGAAATGCCGATTATGGCAAGTATTTTCCTGCGGAGAATGCAGATGGGCATGCCCATCCAGTCGGATACGACGGTGCAGTATATCCTGGGTGCCCATCATGAAGTCGTGACCTACGACGATCTCAAGGTGGAATCGCCTTACAATACGTACCTTCATCAGGGGCTTCCGCCCGGACCGATTGCCAATCCGAGCATTGAAGCGATTGAAGCGGTCACGCATCCAATCCAGACAGAATATCTGTATTTTGTCGCCGATAAGAATGGCTACCATCGATTTACAAAAACTTATGAAGAACACCAGGAGATGATTCAGAGAATCAACGGAGATTCTGATGAAGCTGCTTCTGGCAACGGAGATACAGAGCAATGAAAAAACCAGAATTACTAGCCCCTGCCGGCAGCCTCGAAAAATGCAAAATGGCCCTGCGCTATGGAGCCGATGCAGTCTATCTGGGCGGCAAGATGTTCGGACTGCGCGCTTTTGCGGCCAATCTTTCTCTGGATGAGATTCGGGAGGCTGTCGCCTTCGCCCATGAACGCGGAAAAAAGATTTATGTGACCGTGAATATCGTACCCCATAACGCAGACCTGGAAAAACTTCCTGCTTATCTGAAAGAACTGCAGGATGCCGGTGTGGATGCGCTCCTTGTTTCCGATCTGGGTATCTGGAATATCGCACGCAAAGTGATTCCTGCTATGCCGCTCCATGTGAGCACGCAGGCAAATACGACAAATTATGCGGCCGTAGAAGCGTGGGAAGCGCTCGGAGCGAGCCGCGTAGTGCTGGCCCGGGAACTGTCGATCAGTGAGATTGCCGAAATTGCGCGCCGCAGCCATATAGATCTTGAAGTCTTTGTCCATGGGGCCATGTGTATTTCCCATTCCGGCCGCTGCCTTCTGAGCAACTATTTCACGAACCGCGACAGTAATCGCGGCGCCTGCGCCCAGATTTGCCGCTGGGAGTTTTCTCTGCATGAAAAGAATCACCGCGGTGAAGCTTTTGATATTGCCGAGGATGAGCGCGGCACGTATATCTTAAATTCCAAGGACCTGTGCCTCATAGATTACCTGCCCGACCTTATGAAAGCAGGAGTGGCAAGCCTTAAAATAGAAGGCCGCATGAAGAGTATCCATTATGTATCTACGGTGGTCAGCGTTTACCGCAAGGCGATTGACGCCTGCTTTGTCGACCCGGATCATTATCAGGTGCCTCAGGCCTGGCGCGATGAACTCGAAAAGATTTCCCATCGCCCTTATACAACGGCGTTCGCCGTTTCACCGCACGCCGATGACGGAGAAGTCTATGGAAGCAGTTCCTACATTCAGTCCGCTGATTTTGTAGGTCAGATTGTTGCCTATGATAAAACGTCAAAGCGCGTGACCATTGAACAGCGCAACCATGTGAAGGCAGGGGAGGAGCTCGAAGTATTGACGCCTGATGGGGAGATTTTCTCCTGGACACTCGCTAATATGAAGGATGATACGGGCGCGCCTATCACGGCGGCTCCGCATCCCCAGATGATTTACACGGCAGACGGCGATGACCGCATGCAATCTTATTCCCTGGTCAGAAGACTGATTCGAAAATGAGACAGCAAATGCCTGCAGAAATCTGTCAAACTCACTGAAACAGCCACTTTTTCGCTTTTTGCTATATGCAAAAAGCCGCGAATATGCTAAAATACTAGGGTACTTTTTATTTTGGAGGCATCGTTATGAATACACTCAGTAGACTGCGCGCCTTCATGGAACAGGAAAAAGTCGATGGAATTTTCATCAAGGGAGATTCCTCAATCCGCTATTTTACCGGCTTTACCGGAGGAGAGAGCCTCCTTTACGTGGATGGTAAGCGGCAGGTCATCATTACGGACTCCCGTTATACCCTTCAGGTAAAAGAGGAAGCACCGGAGTGCGAACTGGTGGAACATCACCACGGGTTCTGGCCTGAAGCTGCTAAACTCCCGACTTCCCGTAATCTGGCTCTGGACGGAGATTACTTCTCCTATACGGAGCAGCAGGCACTCGCCGCTGCCTTGCCGGATGCGTCCTGGAAGAACCTGAATCTTGTTGGGCTCCGTCAGGTGAAATTGCCGGAAGAGATGAAGCGGATTCGCCGGGCCATTGCTATTTCGGATGAAGCATTCAACCAGCTTCTGCCGCATATCAAGGCGGGCCGTACAGAAATGGATCTTGCTGCCGAACTGGAATACAATATGAAAAAGCTGGGTTCTGAAAAACCTTCTTTTGATACGATTGCAGCTTCCGGTAAACGCAGTGCTCTGCCCCATGGCAGGGCTTCCAATAAAGTCGTCGAGAAGGGTGATTTCCTGACGTTCGACTTTGGCGCTGTGTTTGAAGGGTACTGTTCCGATATTACGCGTACTGTTGTGATAGGGAAGGCTGCCCCCTGGCAGAAAGAAATCTATGACATTGTCCTGAATGCCAATCTTCTTGGAGAAAAGGTACTTCGTCCCGGACTGACCGGTGTCGAAGTTGACGGCAAGGTACGTGATTACATTGCATCACGCGGTTATGGTGAGTATTTTGGTCATGGCCTCGGTCATGGCGTGGGACTCGATATTCACGAAAAACCTGTGCTGAACAAAGTAAACAATGCGCCGCTTCCGGTGGGAGCCGTTGTGACGGTCGAACCGGGAATCTACCTGCCTGACCGCGGCGGAGTGCGTATTGAAGATACGGTCCTTGTGACCGAAACGGGCTGTGAAAAGATGACGTCCGTTGATAAAGCGTTGAAAGAACTTGAATAACAGATTATATAATTTGGAGGGTTTTTGAATGATTTCTACGAACGATTTTAAAACTGGGGTAACGGTTGAGATTGACGGCGATGCTTGGCAGGTAGTTGAATTCCAGCATGTAAAGCCTGGCAAGGGTGCCGCTTTCGTACGTGCAAAGATGCGTAACCTCTGCACCGGCGCTGTTGTTGAACGTACTTTCAACGCTGCTGAACGTCTTCCGAATGCTAACGTCGAAAGAAGAGAAATGCAGTATCTGTATGCTGACGGCGATATGTATGTATTCATGGACAATGAAACGTATGAACAGCTCGAACTGAATAAGGAACAGCTGGGCAACGCGATCAACTTCCTGAAAGAAAACATGGATGTCAAGATCAGCTCCTTCAACGATCGTATTCTCGGTGTAGAACTGCCGAACACGGTAGAACTGAAGGTTGTTGAAACCGAACCGGGCATCAAAGGCGATACCGCTACCGGCGGCAGCAAGAACGCTACGATGGATACCGGTTATGTGGTCAAGGTACCTCTGTTCATCAACGAAGGCGATGTGCTCCGCATTGATACCCGTACTGGTGAATACATCGAAAGAGCATAACTTTAAATTAAAAAACGAGCCTTATAAGCGGGCTCGTTTTTTTGTACTATTGAGGAAATTATGAAGACTATTTATTTGGTTCGACATGGAATGACACAGGCAAATGCCGATGGCCGTTTTCAGGGCTGGGAAGATCATCCGCTGAATGAAACGGGATGCAGTCAGGCGGAAAGCCTTGCTGAGCGCGCAAAAGGCCTTAAACTTTCAAAACTTTATGCAAGTGATCTCATCCGGACGCATGAAACACTGGCACCGTTGGCTAAAATAAAGGAAATGCCGATTACTACTAAGAAAGGTCTCCGGGAGATTTCTTTCGGCGACTGGGAAGGGGAGAAGATTACCGATATCCAGAGAACCCAGGGTAAACTCCTTGATACGCTCTGGCTCCATGCGGCCGATGCCCATATTCCCGGCGGGGAAGACCTCTTTAAGGCACAGAAAAGAGGCTGGGATGCCTTTGATGCTATCCGTCAGGAAATGGCGGAAAATACAAAGGTCATGGTTGCAAGCCACGGCGGTATGATCCGTCTGCTGCTCAGCAAGATTCTTGATGCAAATCTGAATCAAATCTGGCATTTCTGCATCGATAATACGTCAGTTTGCCGTATCGAATATGACCATCGTATCGGATATCGCATTCGATATGTAAATTATTTGGGAACACTTGAGTGAACGGCTGAAAAATTCCCGATTTTGGTGTACAATTCTCCTTATAAGAAGAATGGAAGGGCAAATGGATTTGGCTGCACACGTTGTCAGCGTTTCAAATTTCGTGAAACTTTCAGACGAAAGTCTGAAAAGTTTTGCTGAGGCAACGGGATATAAGGAAATCTTTTCCCATCTATATGTCTGCTGCGAATCTCCAACCGACGGAGTCCCTTCTTTACACGTTTGATATAATGAAAGCGTATTGGATTAAACTCAGTACAAGTAAGGAGAGATTTTTATTTTAGAATTTAAACATATTTCTATCGATGATAAGCCTATCTTTGATAATTACTTCAATGAAAAGGACTATCATGCAGCGGAATGCTGCTTTGGCACATTGTTTATCTGGCGAAAATATTTTGACACCTATTGGGCTGTATCTCATGGTGCGCTGATTCTCAAAGTGACGAATGAGGGACGTACTTTTGTTCTGCCTCCCTTTGGAGGCGTCGATGAAGAGCTGCCTCTTGTCGTGGAGTCCTTGAAAGACTATTTCCATCATGAACCCTTTGAATTCCACGGGGTGTATGATACGACGATTGAAAGATTCAAGAAGTACCTCCCCGAAGTCACGGAATATACGGAAGACCGGGATAACTGGGACTACGTATATTCACGAGAGAAACTGGCTACGCTTTCCGGCCGCAAGTACCATGGCAAGAAAAATCATTATAATGCGTTCATTAAAGACCATCCTGATTTTGTCTATGAACCTATTACGCCGGCTAATGCCGAGGAATGTATCGCTTTTGGCATGAAATGGGATGAAAACAGAGCACAGACTGATCCGACCATTCTCAGTGAAAAGTCGGCCATTGTCGAAGGCCTGCGCAATATTGAAGCACTCCAGATACGCGGCGGTCTGATTCGTCTTGATGGAGAGGTTAAAGCTTTTACGTTCGGTGAACGGGTCAGTGAAGAAACTGCCGTCGTCCATATTGAAAAGGCTGACCCGGATATCCGGGGACTCTTTACGGCTATCAATAAAGAATATGTGGAACGGACGTGGTCCGACGTTAAATACATCAACCGCGAAGAAGATATGGGGATTCCCGGCATGAGAAAAGCTAAGGAATCCTATCATCCTGAATTCATGGTGAAAAAGTATAATACCATTATTTCCTAAGGAGCACTGCAGCATGGATTTTCGGCTTCTCAACAAGGATACACTTCCTCAGGCAATGGATCTCTGGGATTACTGCTTTGAAAAGAAGGATACCCCTTTCTTTCAGTGGTATTTTTCCGAATATTGCCTGAAGCAGAATAAAATTCTCGGCGGTTTCAAGGGAATGCGGCTTGCCACTATGCTTCACCTCAATCCGTATACCTTGATGCTGCGGGGACAAACTTACCGTGTACCGTATATTGTTGGTGTGGCAACCGACCCTGTTGACCGCGGGCAGCACGTGATGGGCGATTTGATGAAGACCGCCTTTACCATGCTCAGGGCCATGCGGATTCCTTTTGTCATTCTGATGCCGATTTATGCAGGCATCTATCAGCCTTACGGATTCCGCTACACTCATTTTCGCAAACAGTATGAGCTGCCCCTTTCTGCCTTATCGTTCGGAGGGTATGACGACAGTGATTATCAGCTCGAAAGGATTCCCACCTTATCTGCAAAATCTCTGATTGCCCCCGTGTACGAAAGTGCGGCAGCGCGGTATAATGGGTATGTAGTGAGAGATGACCGCGTTTGGGATAATCTTTTGATTACGGCGGAGCAGGACCATATGGAGACAGTCATTGTCAAAGATGGGTCTGACATTCTCGGCTATATGCTGTATAATAAAGAAGATGAGGTCGTAAATGTTCAGGAATTGATGAGTGTTTCGGCACCTGTTATGTATCGTCTCATGAGTTATCTGAGAGGTCTGGCAGGTACGTATAAGACACTCCGATATCTTGCGCCCTGCGACGACCTGATGTACCTGCGGCTTCCTGACCAGGGTATGGCGCCGAAGATTGCTCCTTTCATGATGGGGCGGATTATCGACGCGGCCCTGTTTTTGGAAGGCCTTGCCGTACCTCAGGCACTGCTTCGGGATTCTCTCGTCCTGGCTATTCGGGATGAAGATATTCCTCTCAATACGATGCTTGTAAAGGTTTCGTTTACAGAGGAAGGTATCAAGCTGCTCAACACGCTGGAAGATCCGGATGTACTGCTTGATATCGGTGCCTTTACGCAGCTGGCATTTGGCGCTGTGAGCGTGGAAACGCTGCGGCATGCAGGATTTATCCTGACCAAAGATGAGGAAGCAGCAAGAAAGCTTACTTTGTTATTCCCGGTACAACACAACTATATCAATGAATATTTCTAATGGGGAGGCTGTCATGAGCGAAGAAATCAGAAGAATTTTCGTAGAAAAGAAGAAAGAGTATGCCGTAGAAGCGAGCAATATGCTGGCTAATCTGCAGCAGACCCTCGGCATGAAGCAGCTGACGGGTGTCCGTGTCATTAACCGCTATGATCTGAGCGGGATTACGGACGATGCGTACAATGCTGCCAAGAGGGTTATTCTTTCCGAACCGCCTGTGGACAACGTCTATGATGAAACGATGGAAATTCCGGCCGGTGTCAAGAGTTTTGCTGTGGAACTGATTACCGGTCAGTACGATCAGCGTGAAGATTTCGCCGCTCAGTGCATTCAGCTGGTCACTCAGAGTGCGCCTCCTATCGTGGCGGCAGCTAAGGTTTACCTCCTTGAAGGGAATCTCAGCGATGCCGATGTCGAAAAGATCAAGAAATATGTCATTAACCCGGTAGAAGCTCAGGAAGCGGCTATCGAAAAACCGGAATCCCTCGATTTTAAGTGGGAAGCTCCGAAACCGGTTGCTATCATCAAGGGCTTCACGAAATTTACGAAGGATGAACTGGCTGATTTCCTTAAGAAGCAGGAACTCGCCATGAGCTTTGAAGATCTTGCTTACTGCCAGGAATATTTCCAGAAGGAAAACCGCGATCCTTCCATTACGGAAATCAAGGTTCTGGATACGTATTGGTCCGACCACTGCCGTCACACCACTTTCGAGACAAAACTCGAAGATGTGCAGATTGACGATTCCGTCTATACGGAACCTGTGCAGGAAGCTTTTGACCTGTATAAGAAAGACCGCGACTTTGTGTACGGCAAAGACACCAAGCGTCCGATTACGCTGATGGATATGGCCTGCCTTGCTACGAAGAAGCTGAAGAAGGAAGGAAAGATTCCTGATCTGGATGCTTCCGAAGAAATCAACGCCTGCTCCATCGTCGTGCCGATTACGATTGACGGGAAGAAGGAAGACTGGCTCGTAATGTTCAAGAACGAGACCCATAACCATCCTACCGAAATCGAACCGTTCGGCGGTGCTGCTACCTGCCTTGGCGGTGCTATTCGTGACCCATTGAGCGGCCGCAGCTACGTATATCAGGCTATGCGTGTCACCGGTGCCGGTGATCCCCGCACGCCGTATGAAAAGACGCTTGTCGGCAAACTGCCTCAGAGAAAGATTACAATCGGCGCTGCTGCCGGCTACAGCTCCTACGGGAACCAGATCGGTCTGGCGACGGGCCTTGTTGAAGAATATTACCATGAACGTTTTGTAGCAAAACGCATGGAAGTCGGTGCCGTTATCGGTGCAGCTCCAAGAGATGCTGTTGTCCGTGAAAGACCGTCAGCCGGTGATCTTGTCATTCTGCTCGGCGGCCGTACCGGCCGTGATGGTATGGGCGGCGCTACCGGTGCTTCCAAGGAACATACGACAAAATCCCTGAGCACGTGCGGTGCGGAAGTCCAGAAAGGGAATCCGCCTAACGAAAGAAAGATTCAGCGTCTGTTCCGCGATAAGAACGTGACACGTCTGATCAAACGCTGCAACGACTTTGGTGCCGGCGGTGTGTCCGTCGCTATCGGCGAACTCGCTCCGGGCCTTGTCATTAACCTCGACAAAGTACCGAAGAAGTACGAAGGTCTTGATGGTACGGAACTGGCTATCAGTGAATCCCAGGAAAGAATGGCCGTTGTCATTGCTCCGAAGGATTTGGATAAGTTCATGGCGGCTGCCAAGGAAGAAAACCTGGAAGCTACCGTGGTGGCCGAAGTTTCCGAAGATCCTCGCCTTGTGATGTACTGGCGCGGTGAAAAGATTGTAGATATTTCCCGGGCTTTCCTCGATACGAACGGTATTCCTCAAAAGACCTCCGTCAAGGTTGAAGGCATTGAAGCCGTATCTCCGTTTAACGAAGCTCCGAAGGCTGTAGAAGGCAAGAATATCCATGATGCATGGCTCGCTAACCTGGACCGCCTGAACGTCTGCAGTGAAGAAGGCCTGGGCGAACGTTTTGATGGTACCATCGGCCGCGGCACGGTCCTGATGCCTTACGGCGGACGTCGTCAGCTGACTCCGACCGAAGCGATGGCAGCTCGCCTGCCTGTGCTCCATGGCAAGACGAATGCCACGAGCGTTATGGCCTGCGGCTATAACCCGAATGTAGCCTGCTGGAGCCCGTATCACGGCGGTATGTATGCCGTTGTGGAAGCGGTTTGCCGTGCGGCTGCTGTCGGCGCAGATACGACGAAGCTGCGTCTTTCCATGCAGGAATACTTCCCGAAACTGCATAATCCTGCCAAGTGGGGTCTCCCGATGAGCGCTCTGCTGGGTGCCTATAAAGCCTGCAGCGAACTCGAACTGCCGGCTATCGGCGGTAAGGACTCCATGTCCGGTACGTTTATGGATCTGGAAGTTCCGCCGTCCCTCCTGTGCTTTGCCGTTGGAGTGATGGATGGCCGCGACACGATCTCCAATGACTTCAAGAAGGCCGGCAACGAAGTTATCTTCGTACCGGTTCCCTGCGATGAACATGAAGTCGTCGACTTTGATGCCCTGAAGAAGCTTCTTGCTTCCGTCCATAAAGGCATCCTGGGCAAGCGCATCATTACGGCCGGCGTTGTCAAAGAAGGCGGCGTAGCCGCAGCACTTTCTTCCATGTGCCTTGGCAATGAACTGGGCTTTGCCTTTGTCAAACCGTTCCTGCATGAAGAATGCCTCTTTACGCTGCAGCCGGGCGGCTTCCTCATTGAACTGGCTCCGGAAGCAAAAGCAGAAGATGTCTTTGCAGGCATTGATTACCTGCCGCTTGGTCGTTTGACCAATGATGGCAAGATTACCGTCAACGATACGGAAATCACGCTGAAAGATATCGAAGATGCTTATACGAGAACGCTCGACAGCACTTTCCCGCAGAAAGTCAAGAACTGCCCGAAAAAGAACATTCGCGAAGTACCGTTTAGCAACGATCTGCCGCTGACGGCTCCGTACAATGTGGCTAAACCGAGAGTTTTCATCCCTGTATTCCCGGGCATCAACTGCGAATATGACACGGCAGCTGCCTTTGAAGATGCCGGTGGTAAAGCCGATATCTTCGTCGTCAAGAACCTGACGCCGGAAGCGATCAAGGAATCTGTCGATGAGATGGCTAAACGCATCAAGGAAGCTCAGATTATTGCCCTGCCCGGCGGTTTCAGTGCCGGTGATGAACCGGAAGGTTCCGGTAAGTTCATTGCCACCATGTTCCGCAACCCGAAACTGAAGGAAGCTATCGAAGAGCTCCTGAACGAACGGGACGGTCTGATGCTTGGTATCTGCAACGGCTTCCAGGCTCTTATCAAACTGGGCCTTGTACCGTATGGCAAGATCCTGCCGATGACCGAAACGTCTCCGACTCTGACCTTCAATACTATTGGCCGCCATATTTCCCGTATGGTTGACACCAAGGTCGTTTCCAACAAGTCCCCGTGGCTCGCACTCTGCGAACCGGGTGATGTCCATACGGTGGCCGTATCCCATGGTGAAGGCCGCTTCGTAGCCACCGAAGAGGAAATCCAGTACCTCTTCAAGAATGGTCAGGTCGCTACCCAGTATGTGGATCTTTCCGGTAATCCGACGATGGAAAGCCCGTACAACCCGAACGGTTCCCTGTACGCCATCGAAAGTATCACGAGCCCGGATGGCCGTATCCTCGGTAAGATGGGGCACTCTGAACGCTTTACCGACGGTCTGATGAAGAATATCCCCGGCAACAAACTGCAGCCTATTTTCCTGGCCGGTGTTCAATACTTCAAATAAGTAGTAGTAACGAGGCTGTTGCTTAGGCGACAGCCTCGTTTTTGCCCGTTTTCGGACGGGATATTATAAAAAAATCACTAATGGAGGTAGTTTGATTCATGGAACTGAAAGAAAATATGCAGGTTCATGGCTTTACCGTAACGCGGGTCACGCCTCTGCCCGATGTGGATGCGGTGGGGTATGAACTGACTCATGAGCAAAGCGGCGCACGCGTCTTTTATCTGAAGTGCGCTGATGACAACAAGGTCTTTACTATTGGTTTCCGCACTCCGTCCCAGGACGATACGGGTGTAGCACACATCATGGAGCATTCCACGCTGTGCGGTTCCCGCAAGTATCATTTGAAAGAACCGTTTGTGGAACTGGTTAAGGGTTCCCTTAATACGTTTCTCAACGCTATGACTTATACAGACAAAACGGTGTATCCGCTGGCAAGCCGTAATGACAAGGATTTCCGCAATCTGATGGATGTGTATCTCGATGCCGTATTCTATCCTCTGATTTACGAGAATCCGTTTACGCTGCGCCAGGAAGGTTGGCATTACGAAGTGGATGAAGAAGGTCATCTCATCCACAACGGCGTCGTTTACAACGAAATGAAGGGCGTATACTCTTCGGCGGATGCCGTAGAGGAACATGCTGTACTCGGAGCGCTGTTCCCCGATACGCCTTATCGCTTTGAATCGGGCGGACTGCCGGAAGCCATTCCGACCCTGACCCAGGAAAAATTTGAGGCCTTCCACAAAAAGTACTATAAGCCGGAAAATGCCTATATTTATCTCTACGGCAATATGGATATTGATGCTTATCTGGCTTACCTCGACCATGATTACCTGAGTCATTTCCACAAGACGCCTGGCTTCAAGGTTGAAATTCCGGAACAGGCTCCTTTTGATAAAACGAAAGAAGTACACGCCACGTATCCGGAACCGGCAGGGGAGAGCAAGGAGCATAAGACGTACCTTTCTCTCAATATCGTCACGGGCAACGTCTATGACCAGAAACAAGTCATGGCCCTGCGCGTGCTGTCCCATGTCCTCCTTAACGGTGATAATGCACCGCTGCGTCTTGCTATCTTAAAGGCCGGTATCGGCAGCGATGTGGCAGGCAGCTATAATACGTCACAACTGCAGCCGGTGTGGTCCATCCGTGTCAGCGGATCCGATCCGGATAAAATGGATCAATTTGTGTCCGTCGTATACCATACCCTCCAGGATATTTCCCGCAAAGGTGTGCCGGAGGAACTCTTGACGGCACAGCTTAATTCCGAAGAATTCAAGATGCGTGAAGCGGATTATAATATTTATCCGAAAGGGCTGATTTATGGTCTCGCCGTCATGGAAACGTGGCTTTACGGCGGTGATCCGACGACGTGCCTCAAATTTACGGAAGCCCTGGATTTCCTCAGGAGCAAGATCGGCACGCATTACTATGAGAACCTGATAGAGACGATTCTCATGGATAATACCCATAAGGTACTCCTTACGCTGACTCCTGAGCCGGGTAAGGAAGAAAAAGACATGGCGGCTTACCAGGCCAAAATGGAAACGGTGAAGAAGGGTCTTTCCGAAAAGACATTGAAGGAATATAAGGACATTGCTGACGAACTTCATGCCCGCCAGGCTGCTCCGGATTCCCCCGAAGCGCTGCAGTCGATTCCTCTTTTGCAGCGCTCGGATATCACACGTAAGTGTGAATACGAAAAGCCTGAAATCACGAAAAAGGATACGGAAACCTTCCTTTTCCGTCCTGCTTCGACAAACAAGATTTCCTATTTTGATTTCTGCTTTGATATGACAGGGGTACCGGAAGAGCTGCTCTGCTACGCCTATCTCCTGTCTGATGTACTGGGCAAGGTCAATACGGATGACTTCACGTATGAAGAACTCAATACGTACACGGACCGTTATATCGGCGGCCTGAGTTTTGCCGTGCAGCCTTACACGTTCTATAAGGATACGAATACCTACCGCAACTACTTTAAGGTCTCTGCCAAGGTTCTCGAAAAGAACGAGGATAAACTCTTTACGCTCTTGAGTTCCCTGGCGCTGCGAAGCCATGTAGATGATAAGAAGCGGCTTCGTGAAATCGTGGAAGAAGTCAAGTCCGGATGGGATGCACTGTTCTTCTCCCGCGGCATGACGGTAGCCACGATTCGTCTGCAGTCCTACTTCTCCCGTTCTTCGCGGAGTGCAGAGCACGACCAGTTCACGTACTATAAGTTCCTGCAGGACATCGTCGAACACTTTGACGAAAAAGTAGACGAAGTGGCTGCTAACCTTACGACGCTGACGCGAGCTTTCTTCCATAAGGATGAGCTTGTGATGTCCCTTTCCTGTGAAGCTGGGCATAAGGAAGAAGCACTGCAGCGTATGCAGGCCTTTGTAGACACATTGCCTGAATCTGAATTTGCCGGAAAGCCTATGCCGGAACTGACCGCACTGGAACCTGATGAAGGCATTACAACGTCCGGTAAGGTACAATATGTGCTTGCCGGCGGCAACTACCGTGACCACGGTTACGAATATACAGGCGCCATGAAGGTGCTTGAAACGATTCTCCGCTATGGTTATTTCTGGACCAAGATCCGTGTCCAGGGCGGTGCTTATGGCTGCGGTACCCGCTTTGACAGCAACGGGAATGTTTACTTCTCTTCGTACCGTGATCCGAAACTTGTAGAGACGCTGCAGGTTTACCGCGACCTTCCGGAATTCCTGGAACACTTTGAAGCGTCTGAGCGGGAAATGACGAAGTACGTCATCGGCACGATCAGCCTCATTGATACGCCGCTTACGACGGCTATGCATCTGGAAAAGGCCATTACGACGTATATGCGCGGTCTGCCCGAAGCGTATGCGCAGCAGACCCGTGATGAAGTCATCGACTGCAAGGCCGAAGACATCCGCGCACTGGCCCCGCTTGTCCGGGATGTGCTGAAAGACAATTACTACTGTGTTGTCGGCAGTCAGACGGCGATCGAAGCCCATAAAGACCTCTTTAAGTCCATTAAAAAAGCATAAAAGAATGCAGGTCGCTGCCCGCTTGTCGCGGTTCGCCCTGCAGGAATCAAAAGCTGTGAAGCAATGAGCAATCATTGTTTCACAGCTTTTTTTATAACCATTCCTCTGCTAATGGCAAGAAAAATTGATGCACCAGCCCTCTTGTTCGCGTGGTTTTCGCGAATAAGGGAGGGACCGCTTGCGGTGGGTATTCAATTGGATAACAGGAATTGGTCCGATAGAACTTATGATGTTGAGATAGTAGATACCCTCTTTTTATGCAAATTTTACAAATCTCTGATTCATCTTTTACATTTTCTTGAAATAATAAACCCGTTATGAGATAAGGGGGTATCTATGAAGAGTAAAGTTTATGCGTCTTCTTCTTTCCTGTGGGGAGTTCCTCTTGAAGAATTATTTCGTGTTGTTCATGAGTGCGGTTTTTCCGGCATTGAAATGTGGGCGCAGCAGTTTTTTGACTGCGGCTATGATGAAGAAGAATACAGACGGCTTGCCGAGTTTTATCATCTTGGCACAACGGTTCACAGCGTGAGCTGGGATTTAAACTTATCTTCTATCAACGATGCAGTCCGGGAAGCATCTATTGGACAGGTTAAGGAATCTATTGAACTGTGCAGACGAATCAATGGGGAAGATGTAACCGTTCATCCGGGTCATATGACGATGACGTGTTTCAAGAAAATGAGTATCGAGCTGATGCGGGATTCTCTTTTGCAGATTGCGGAGATTTCAAAGCAAAGAAATGTGCTTGTTTCCCTTGAAGTCATGGAGAAGGTTAAAAAAGAATTCGTCACGAATGCAGAAGCCATGAAACAGGTAACCGGTTCTCTGTCCGATTTCTTCACGTATACAATTGATGTAGCACACTGCGACAGTACGGTAGAAATTGATGAACTGGCTTCTTCACTGCCTTCTTATTCGAAGTTCCATATCAGTAACCGCAAAGGCAAAACTTATCACACGTCCCTTGATGACGGAGATTTTGATTTTCGCTGGCTGTTGCCCCGCCTTCTGCTTGCTGGTAAGAAACTGGTACTTGAAGGATACGACGATAGTCCCAATCGTACAAAATTGTGGCATAATGCAGCCTATTTAGCATCGATTATTCCCGATGCAATGACAACATCAGCAGAAATTATTATGAACCATTTTAATGCTTAAAGGAGTGGAAAGGATATGAAATTCTTGGGTAAAAAAACGATGGCACTCATTCTGGCCAGTTTGATGGCTGTGGGAATGGCCGGCTGCGGCGGCAAGGGAACTGATAATAAGGCTGCCTCTAATGATAAGGGCAAACCTTCCGGCAAAATTGTGTTGTACACGTCTCAGCCGAATGCGGACGCTCAAAAATTGATTGCTGCTTTTAATAAGAAATATCCGGATGTGAAAGTCAGCGTCTTCCGTTCCGGTACAGAGGAAGTCATCAGCAAAGTCATGGCAGAAAAGGAAGCAGGCCAGGTACAGGCCGATGTACTGCTCGTTGCCGATAACGTGACATTTGAGTCCTTGAAATCCAAGGATTTACTCGAAGCTTATGACTCTCCGGAAGCCAAAAACATTCCATCCCAGTACGTAGATAAAGATCATATGTATGCCGGGACAAAAATTATTACGACCGGTATCATCGTCAATACGACCCGTACGAAGGAAAAGATTACGTCTTTTGCCGATCTCGTGAAACCAGCTCTTAAAGATGAAGTGACCATGCCGAGCCCGCTGTATTCCGGTGCTGCCGCTTACAACCTGGGTGTGCTGACCCGTACCAAGGGTATCGGATGGGATTTCTACAAGAACCTGAAAGCCAATGGCGTCAAGGTTGATAAGGGGAATGGCTCCATTCAAAAGGCAGTAGTTGCCGGCGATAAGGCTGCCGGTATCATCGTAGACTACATGGTGATGCGCTCCAAGAAGAACGGCGCTCCTGTCGAATTTATCTATCCGGCTGAAGGCTCTCCCTATGTAACCGAACCGATTGGCCTCTTGAAAGCGTCCAAGAATAAAGCGGCTGCCAAGGCCTTCATCGACTTTATTCTGTCCAAGGAAGGCCAGGAGGTAGCTGCCGGCATTGGCTATACTCCGATTCGCGAAGACGTCAAGGCTCCGGAAGGTCTTAAGGGTGTCAAAGATATCAAACCGATTGCTGCTAACCCTCTGGAACTCTTTAAAGAACGTGAAAATGATAAGAAACAATTCAGTGCACTGTTTAATCAATAAGTAAGGAAAACGTTTATGATTCACCATAATCAATTGAAAAACCGCATCGGTACACTGCTTTTTTATGCAGTAATCTTTCTCTTCTTTGTGGCTCCGATTCTTCGGCTAATTATCATGAGCTGCAAAGGACCGGATGGCTATGGACTGCAGAACTTTGTGGTCCTGCTCCATGAGCCGCGGACGCTCAAAGCCATTATTAACACGCTTATCATTGCGGTAGGGTCATCCGGCATTGCGACAGTAGTTGGCACGTGTATGGCTTTCGTCATTGCTTATACGAATTTTCGGCACAAACATCTCCTTGAGATGCTTGTGCTGATGCCTTTTATTATCCCTTCGTATATTACGACCCTTTCCTGGGCCGGAATAATTACGAAAAGAGGCTTGATTAACAGGACTGCTGCAGCGCTGGGCCTCGGAACCATCAATATTTATTCCATCGGCGGCATTTTGTTTATTGTCGGTGTCTGCAATATCCCGATTGTTTACCTTTCCGTGACCCACACGCTGCGGAAGATTCCAAAAGATCTGGAATGGGCCTCGCGTTCCTGCGGGTTCAGTATTTTGAAAACCTTCTGGAAGATTGATGTACCGGAAGCCATGCCGGCCATCATGAGTGGAGCCGTCCTTTCTTTTCTGGCGGCTATTGACAATTTCTCGGTACCGGCATTTCTAGGGATTCCGGCCGGGATTCCCGTGCTGAGTACCTATATCTACGAAAAGGCAATCAGCTTCGGCCCACAGTCGTTCCCGCTCGCGGCAGCGCTTTCGGTACTGCTCTGCGCAATTGCCATCGGCGGTACGCTGCTGGAAGTCCTGGTTCGTAAGGGCGGCGCCATGGAAAGTATCAAGGAGGATTTTTCTCCACGCGTTTATATCCGTGAAAGCCGCCGCAAAGCTGCGGAAGTGATACTGCTCCTGGGGTGGGGGCTTTTTGATATGATTCCTCTCCTTGTGATGGTTTCCAATGCATTCCTTAAAAATTACGGGCTTGCCATTACTCGGCAGAATTTGTCCGTTGATAATTTTGAATTTGTCTGCACCAATACGTCCGTTCTTTCGTCAATCAGCAACAGCCTGATCCTGGCAATGGTCACGTGTACGTTGTGTATCCTCATTGGAACGGCGATGGCCTATCTCAAGGTGCGGCGCGGCAATCATGCCGTAGTCATCGGAGAAAAATGCGCGGCCATGACCTATGCCATTCCAGGTATTGTACTGTCTCTATCGATGATCTTTCACTGGACAGAACCGCTGCCCGGAATTCATCCGGGTATCTACGGAACAATCAACATTCTGGTGATTGCGTACCTGACGCGCTATTTGATTCTGCAGATCAAGGGGAGTACGACAGCACTGTTATCCGTCAATCCGGAACTTGAAGAAGCCGTTCGCTCCTCCGGAGGAAATTTTCTGATGACCTGGCGCTTTGTACTGATTCCGCTTTTGAAAAAGAATGTCCTTTCCAGCTCTTTCCTGATTTTTGTATCATCTCTGACGGAGCTGACCCTTTCTTCCATGCTTGCCAGTGCAGACACGAAGACCATCGGTCTGACGATCTTTAATTTCCAGCAGGGTGGGGAATACAGCCTTTCGGCTGCTATGTCCACATTGATAGTTGCCATGATCCTGGTGGGCTATGGGATTGTAAATTTTAGCGCTGTGCTAAAGAAGGAGAAGATTGAAAGTGAGTTTGTTTCTGGAACACGTAACGCAGCAATTCGGGACAACGCTGGCGCTTAACGATATTAATTTAACAATCAACGATGGTGAGTTTATGGCCATTCTAGGACCTTCCGGGTGCGGCAAGACGACGCTTTTGCGAGCCATTGCCGGATTTCAGGAGCCGACTTCCGGTATCATTCGGATGGACAAGGAAATTTATTCCGGTAAAGGACGTATGGTACCGGTGGAAGACCGCAATCTCGGAATGGTTTTCCAGTCTTTTGCTCTCTGGGCCCACATGACCGTGCGGGAGCATGTGGAATTTCCGCTCAAGAGTAAACGCTGTCAGTTTCTGTCTGCGGATGAAAAAAAGAAAATGGTAGACAGGACAATCAATGCCATGGGACTCACCGCTTATGAACATCGTTTTCCCAGTGAACTTTCCGGCGGACAGCGTCAGCGCGTTTCTATGGCGCGGGCTATTGTCAGAAAACCTTCCATTCTCTTGATGGATGAACCGCTGAGCGCCCTGGATGCAGAACTGAAAATCAGTATGCGTAAAGAAATCCAGGATCTTCACCAGCGTACGGGTGCTACGGTTATCTACGTCACTCATGACCAGAGTGAAGCACTTGCCATGGCGGATCGTATTCTTGTTATGCGCAGCGGCCACATTGAGCAGCTCGGAACACCGGAAGAAATCTACTGCCACCCGAAAACAGAATTTGTAGCGACCTTTGTCAGCAAGTGCAACCTTGTGCAAGGTCATTGGAACGGTGATGCCTTTTCTGCCGACGGATGTCCGGTTACCTATGACGGGAAGGAAATTTCTGGTGTGTTCCGTCAGAAAGGCATTTTCCCCGTGCGTCCGGAACAATTCAAAATTTGCTTTGAAGGCAGCGGTCTTGATGCCGTCATCACCAATAAGCAATATAGCGGCAGGGAAATTCAGTACTCACTGCTTTGCAATCATCGTAATGTGACGGTTTACGCATCCAGCCACGAACAGTTTAAACTGGGAGACCAGGTTAAACTTGTGTATATTGCCTAAGGAGGCTTTCGCATTGAAACTGCTTTTTGATATCCATACACACACCACGGCAAGCGGTCATGCGTTCAGCACGCTGAAAGAAAATATCGAGGAGGCCAAAGCAAAGGGACTGCTGGCTTTCGGTACCAGCGACCATGCACCGGCCATGCCGGGTGCTCCCGGCCCGATTTTCTTTAAGAATTATAAGGCTATTCCGAAGGAAATCATGGGCCTTGCCATCTATACGGGCGTAGAAGCCAATATTTTAGACTTCCAGGGCCGCCTCGATCTTGAAGACGAAATGCTTGCACGCATGGATTATGTCATTGCAAGCCTTCATATTCCCTGCATCAAAGCAGGAACCCGTGCGGAAAATACCGATGCGCTTATCGGGGCGATGCAGAATCCTTATGTAAAAATCATTGGTCATCCCGATGATGACCGGTACCCGCTGGACTACCCGAAGCTTGTCGAAGCGGCTGCTCGTTACAAGGTGGCACTCGAAGTAAACAGCAGCTCCACATCGCCGCGTACGGGCAGAAAGAATGCCGATAAAAACATTCCGGCTTATCTGGAGCTGTGTAAGGAATACAGGATTCCTGTCATCGTAAGCAGTGATGCTCATATCTGGAGTCAGGTGGGAAACTTTACCACAGCGGAAGCGATGCTTAACGCTGTCAATTTCCCGGAAGAATTAATTCTTAATACAAGATTGTCAGGTCTTGATTACGTTCTGAATCAATCAGAACGCTTAAGAGAGCTATAAATAGCAAACGGTTTCTGCCGGTGTCTTGTAGAGTTTCTTTAAGTGCGGGACAAGGTAAAATACATAAGTTTGCCTCGTCTCGTGCTATAATACTTTGCGGCAGTAAAAGCTGCCTCATTCTGAAAAAAGGAACTCTTTATAGTTATGATCCATTACAAACAAGATTTAGTGAAAGCTCATTTTCTTTCCCGGCCGAACCGTTTTATTGCCTTATGTGAGCTTCAGGGCGAAACGGTTCGCTGTCATATGCCGAATCCGGGACGGATGTGGGAGCTTTTATTTCCGGGCGTTGTTATTTACCTTCGCAGGGCCGCGCAGTCGGGCCGCAAGACGCCGTATGACGTCGTGGGCATCGAACGTGACGGCGTACCGATTTTGATGGATACGCAATATAATAACGATGTGGCAGCTTACCTCGTCGAAAATAAAAAAATCCCCGGCTGGGAGTCCTGGAATCTGGTCCGCCGGGAAGTCACGGCAGGGGACAGCCGCTTTGATCTGCTGCTTGGCAGGGGCCGGGAGCTCTTTTATGTAGAAGTCAAGTCTTGCACGCTGTTCAGCCGTTATGGCGCTATGTTTCCCGATGCGGTGACCGAAAGGGGCCGAAAACATATTGCGGAACTTGCCGGGATGCATCAGAAGGGCATCCACACCGGTGTTCTTTTCCTTGTCCATTGGAACAAGGCGCGCTGGTTCCTGCCGGATTACCATACAGATCCGGAGTTTGCCAAAACTTTCAGGGATGCTGTCGGGGTATTGGACTGGAAAGCATTGTCCCTGCAGTGGGACAGTACGTTCACATTACCGAAAGTATGCGGTCTCTTAGGTTATCATCCGGAAATCCTGGACCGTGAAAACCACGACGGGGGCGATTACTTTGTGGTGCTTTCGCTTCCGGAAGATAAAGATATCGAAACGGGTTCACTGGGCAGCGTCCATTACCCGAAAGGATATTATGTCTATGTCGGTTCCGCGAGAAAGAATCTGGCGGCCCGTCTGGCACGTCATCAGCGTAAACGCAAGCACTTCCATTGGCATATCGATTACTTGCGTCAGAAAGCAAATATCGAGGCCCTCGTGCCCGTTCGTACAGCTGATGACCTGGAGGAAGACATGGCAGCAGCAGTGCGCCGCATTGCGGCCTTCCAAATTGAAGGATTTGGTGCCACGGATAAACCCTCTGCTTCTCATTTATTCGGTTTTCCCGATAATCCAATCCACCGTAAAGACTTCATGCAAGTCATAGAAGATTTCCGTATGAATCGATTGGATAATCTTAAAATCTGAATCTGTGGCAATTTAAAGCCGCAGCCTTTTTTACGCACCAAGCCCTCTTGTTTTCCCTGGAAATAAGAGGGAAGGACCGTAATAAAGCGTGGTAAACGCTTTCTGGCCACGGTGGGTGTTCAGTAAGATAACAGGAATTGGTAAATTAAAGATCCCAGCCACCATAAATAAGGAGCTGTGAAGAAATTTTATCAAAAAACTTCTTCACAGCCCCTGTTTTTATTTTTTATTCATTTTAGCCGCGAGGCCATACCATGCTGCCTCTCAATCAACTGGCATATCATACTTATCATTACTCACCAGCCACTCGTTTCACTAACTCCGGGAACGGCGACAAGACTCTCGGCAGAATGCCGTTCATATAGGCAATGGCAATGCCGTAATTGGTCATAGGTACTGAGTCAAGGGTCGCCTTATGCTGGCGATATTTGACTTCCTGCGGATTCAGCATGCAGGCACCGCAGTGTACGACCAGCTTGTAAGGCGTCAGGTCATCCGGGAATCCCTTGCCGCTCGTGAAATCAAATTGTGGGTTGACACCGGAAAAAGTACGGATCCAGTTGGGCATTTTAACCGTCCCGATGTCATTGCACTGACGATGGTGCGTGCAGCCTTCAGAAATGAGTACCGTATCTGAATCCTTCAGTTCCTTCAGAGCCAGAGCGCCTTCGATAAAGGAATCCAGCTGGCCTTTGAAACGGGCAAAGATAATAGAGAAGGAAGTCAGGAGTACCTCCTGCGGCACGATTTTGCTGACCTTGGCAAATGCCTGACTGTCCGTAATGACCATACGAATCCTATCTTTGTATAGTCGGATAACTTCCGGCAGTTCCTCTACCTGAGTCACGAGAGAAGTGGCGTGATAATCCAGGCACTCGCGGATGGTGCGCTGCTGCGGCAGAATCAGACGGCCTTTAGGTGCCGATTCATCGATAGGCACTACAAGCACCACAAGGTCACCCGGCTTCAGCAAATCACCAAGGAGAGGTTTCTCCACGATATCCTTACCAGCCATCGCGGCCAGTCTGTCTTTGAGTTCCGTGATGCCTTCATAGCGGGCCGCACTGACTACCATGATATGTCCCTTGTCTTCTTCGGGGATGGTCAGATTCTTTACCAGATCGGCTTTGTTAAAAATAATGAGGTAAGGTAATTTCCGTGCCCTGATTTCCTTTAAGATGGTCTTATCAGCGTCATTCATGCCGATAGAAGCGTCCACGACGAGGAGGGCTATATCAGTACTGCGCAGTACAACAAGGGCCTTCTCAATGCGTTTCTGCCCGAGAAGGCTGTCATCGTCAAGGCCCGGGGTATCCGTAATCAGCACCGGCCCCAGAGGAAGGATTTCCATGGCCTTGGACACAGGATCCGTAGTCGTCCCTTTCAAATCGGACACAATAGCAAGATTCTGGCCGGTCAGGGCATTGATCAAAGAAGATTTACCGGCATTGCGGCAGCCGAATAAGCCAATGTGAACGCGTTCACCGGAAGGGGTATCATTTAACGATGCAGGCATAATTAGCCTCCTTAATTTTAAAAAGAATTCTCCCTGATACTTCTTACTGGGAATAGCAGGGAGAAATTGTACGATAAAATTTATCAATTTTTATTACGCTTATTATAATACATTACAGTAGGTTAGAAAAGTGGAAATACCCGCGAAACAGCGTAAGATTTTCATGATTTTCTGAACGAATTTTCCTGTGAGTTCACATTTTTCTTTCAAATTAATGTTGAAAAAAATTGGACAATTCCTTTTTTTCGTGGTATTGTCATAGCCATGTAAGGAATACTAGACGCACTCAAATCGCAGCAAGGGATGTGGAATTACATGGATGCTATTTATGAAGCCGCGTTGGCAGCGCTTTTCCCGGGTCGGGATGCCATCTTTTTGGAAGATTTGCAGGCGCATTTCGAATCAGCACGGGAAGCCTTTTCGGCCGGCCCCGATGCTTTTCTGGCTAAGGGACTTTTGACTGAAAAACAGGCAGAAGCTTGCCGGGAGCGTTATGATTGTGACCTTCCGAGCCGTATCGATGACTACTGCCATACGCATGAAGTAAGAATCTGTGCTTACAGCGGCAGCGCGTATCCGGCGCTTCTCAAGGAAATCACAGCTCCGCCGCCGGTGCTGTATGTCAAGGGAGAAACACCTTCTCTCCGGGTGAGCCTTGCAGTAGTGGGTTCCCGCAAAGCTTCCGCCTATGGGATTGCCGCAGCGGGGCACCTTACAGGCAGTCTTGCCCGCGAGGGGCTTGTCATTATCAGCGGCGGTGCTTATGGTATTGATGCGGCAGCACACAAGGCGGCACTTTCCGCTGGCGGTAAAACCATCGCCGTCCTGGGCGGCGGGTTTGAGCATCTTTATCCTGCAGCCCATCGCGGATTGTTCCGGCAGATCTGTGAACATGGCGGAGCCCTGGTGACGGAATATGCACCTTGGGAAACGCCCAGATCCTATTATTTTCCGCAGCGTAACCGCATCATCGTAGGACTCAGCCGTGGCGTCCTTGTGGTAGAAGCCGCCGAAAAAAGCGGCGCCATGATTACCGCCCATGCCGCAGCCGACGAAAACCGTGAGGTCTATGCCGTACCGGGTCCCTATTACGGGGTCTCCCAGAAGGGCACTCATCGCCTTATCAAAGAGGGAGCACGGCTGGTAGATTGTCCGGAAGATATTTTGAAGGACTTTTTCCCCAGTCACGGGAACACTCCCGGGAGGATTGAGGAACCATCGCTTTTTGAACAGTTTTCCAAGACTGATCAAGAGCAAATCAAATCATTATACCAATGGATTGCCCAAAGCGGCGGACAGTCCATGGAAGCTATCAGTGAACATTTTCAATGGCCCTTTGCCGTAATCAGTATGCTGCTTCTCCGCATGGAGATTGCAGGCCTTGTTCGACAAGGACCGGGAAATCGATATCTCGCATTGTAGGAGGATTTCTATGACAAAGAATTTGGTAATTGTCGAATCTCCGACTAAATCAAAAACGATTGGCAGATTCCTGGGCAAGAATTATACCGTTAAGGCGTCGATGGGGCATCTCCGGGATCTGCCGAAGAGCCAGTTTGGCGTTGACATTGAAAATCATTTTACCCCTAAATATATCAATATCCGCGGCAAGGGCGAGCTGATTAAAGAGTTAAAATCCCTGGCTAAGAAAGCCGATAAGATTTATCTCGCAACGGACCCGGACCGTGAAGGGGAGGCTATTGCCTGGCATTTAAGTTTTCTTTTAGGCGTAAATCCCGAAGATTCTTGCCGTATTGCTTTCCATGAAATTACTCCGAAAGCAGTTAAAGAGGCTTTAAAGAATCCGGGACCGATTGATATGGATAAGGTAGATGCGCAGCAGACGCGGCGTATCCTGGACCGTATCGTCGGTTATAAACTGAGTCCTCTGCTGTGGCGCAAGATTCGCAAGGGCTTATCTGCCGGACGCGTACAGTCCGTGGCAGTCAAAATCATCTGCGACCGTCAGAAGGAAATCGATGCCTTTGAACCGGAGGAGTACTGGACTTCTTCCGTAACGCTCGCCAAGGACAGCAAATCGCAGAAATTTACGGCAGACGTCATCAAAAAGAACGGCAAAAAGCTTGAAATCCATAACCGTGAAGAAGCAGACGCTGTCACGGCGGATCTGAAAGCTGCCTCCTACGCAGTAAAAGACAGCAGCGTCAAGGACCGCATCCGCCGTCCGGCCGCTCCATTCACAACGAGCAGCCTGCAGCAGGAAGCTGTCAAACACCTGAATTTTACGACGCGTAAAACCATGATGGTAGCACAGCAGCTCTATGAAGGTGTCGCGCTGGGCCGTAAGACGCCTGTCGGCCTGATTACGTATATGAGAACGGACTCCGTTCATCTGGCGGCCGAAGCTTTAACAGAAATCCGCGGATATATCGAGAATGAGTACGGTTCGAAATATGTACCGCAAAAACCGAATTTCTACAGCAGCAAAAAGAACGCCCAGGAAGCGCACGAAGCCATCCGCCCGACCAGCGTCCTGAGAACGCCGGAATCGGTAGCTCCTTACCTGGACCGCGACCAGCTGCGTCTCTACACCCTCATTTGGAAACGAACCGTGGCCTGCCAGATGAGCAGCTCTGTCAGTGCCGTGACGACGCTCGCCATTACGGGCGGGGATTATGAACTTAAGGCTACCGGTTCAGTTGTTACCTTTGATGGTTTTCTCAAGATTATGGACAAAAAGGATCTCGAGAAGAATAAAAAGGTCCCTGACCTGCCTAAAGGCACGCCGCTCAAGCTTATCAGTGTCGATGAAGCGATTCAGCATTTTACGGAACCGCCTCCTTACTTTACAGAAGCGACGCTTGTCAAAGAGCTGGAAGATAAGGGAATCGGCCGTCCGAGTACGTATGCGGCGATTATCCAGACGATTCTGTCCCGCGATTACGTGACGAAGGAAAGTAAGAAAATCGTACCGACCGAGCTTGGCAAAACAATGATTGAAATGCTGACCCAGTATTTCAAGGGTCTCATCGATGTGCCTTTCAGTGCCCATATGGAAAGCGAACTGGATGCTATCAGTGAGCATAAGATGAGCAAGGAAGACGTGTTGAACGAATTTTATCAGCCCTTTGAAAAAGAGCTCGAAGTGGCAGAAAAAGAGATTCCCGTAGTCGAGAAAAAGGAAATCGTCACGGATATCAAATGCGAAAAATGCGGCCGCTTCATGGTCATCAAGGAAGGCCGTCACGGTAAGTTCCTTGCCTGCCCGGGATTTCCGAAGTGCCGGAACACGAAACCCATCTACGTCAAGATTGGCGTCCAATGTCCGGAATGCGGGGGCGACCTCATCGAACGTCACAGTAAAACAGGCCGGCTCTTTTACGGCTGTTCCAATTATCCGAAATGCCGGTTTACTTCCTGGGATAAACCGATCAATGAAAAATGCCCGGTCTGCGGCAGCATTATGCTGGAAGCAAAGGACCGCAGCGGAAAAGTTACGCACTACTGCAGCAATGAGGAGTGCGTGAACGGTCGTCCCAAAAAGAAAACGGGACGTGTTACGAAACGAGGTAAAAAATAATGCAGGTGCATGTAATCGGTGCCGGACTTGCCGGCAGTGAGGCTGTCTGGCAGCTGGTCAGCCGGGACATTCCCGTCATTTTGCATGAGATGCGTCCCGGCAAATCGGACCCGGCCCATCATACGGGATACTATAGTGAACTTGTCTGCAGCAATTCCCTGAGAGCCAACAATATTGAAAATGCCGTCGGTCTGCTAAAGGAAGAAATGCGGCACCTTAATTCCCTCATCATGAGAGAAGCCGATGCCCATCAGGTTCCGGCCGGCGGAGCCCTTGCCGTGGACCGCGTGGGGTTTGCCCAGGCGATTACGGAGTCCATTAAGTCGCATCCTCTCGTAACGGTTGTGGAAGAAGAAATTACTTCCCTGGACTTTCCGGAAGAGGATTATGTCATCGTGGCAACCGGTCCCCTGACTTCTCCGGCCCTTTCCGAAGCGATTCAAAAGACGGTCAATAAAGATTATTTTCACTTTTTCGACGCCGCAGCACCCATTGTGACACTGGATTCTGTCAATCTGGATATTGTCTACAAGGCCTCCCGCTATGGGAAAGGGGAAGCGGCTTATTACAACTGCCCCTTTACGAAGGAACAATATTTGAAGTTCTGGAAGGAACTTTGTCATGCGGAAGTAGCGCCCGTGAAGGATTTTGAACACGGCATGGTGTTTGAAGGCTGCATGCCCATCGAAGAAATGGCGCAGCGCGGGGAAGATACGATGCGCTTTGGCCCGCTGAAACCGGTTGGTCTGCCCGACCCGAGAACAGGGGAGGATCCCTACGCAGTAGTTCAGCTGCGCCAGGATAACGGGGCCGGCAGCTTGTATAACATCGTCGGATTTCAGACACACCTCCGCTGGCCTGAGCAGAAGAGAGTCTTTCGTATGATCCCGGGACTTGAAAATGCGGAATTTGTCCGCTACGGCGTCATGCACAAAAACTCCTATCTGAATTCACCGTTGCTCTTAAATGATGATTATTCACTTCGCGGCCGTGAGCATTTTTATTTTGCCGGACAGATGACGGGGGTCGAAGGCTATGTGGAATCGGCAGCGTCCGGTCTTGCCGCCGGAATTTACTGCAGCCGTGCCCTTGCGGGTAAGAAAAAGGTAGTTTTTCCTCCTGAAACAGCAATCGGGGCTTTGTCACATTACATCAGCAACCCTGAAGTGAAACATTTCCAGCCCATGAATATTAATTTCGGCCTTATTTCTCCTTGGGATGGTCCGCGAATTCGTAATAAAAAAGACAAAAATGCGGCAATAGCGGCTAAGAGTTTGAAAATTCTCGAAAATTATAAAAATTTGTTGCAGGAATGATTTTTATGTGTTAGTATGAATTGTCAGGATTTATATACAATTTTGTAAAATCCGGAGTTGCCTATGGAAAAAAGAGAGAATTTGGATCCTTGGGTCAGACAATTCATGTCGTACTTAAAGGTGGAAAAGAATGATTCCCCTTATACGCTTCTGAATTATGAGGGAGATATTGAGGTCTTTGCCGAATTCTTGCAAAAGCGGAAAGGGGATGTGGTATGGCCCGACGTGACCGTACTGGATATCCGTTCTTACCTGGCTGAGCTCCACCGCGAGAATTTGTCACGACGGACGATTTCCCGCAGAATTTCTTCCTTGCGATCCTTCTATCGGTATTTACTGAGGGAAGGAACTGTGAAGATGAATCCTTTCACAAAAGTCCGAACGCCGAAGCTCGATAAAAGACTTCCGGTATTTTTAGAAGAATTTGAAATCGATCAGCTGCTTGAAGCGCCCGACTTATCTACGGAACTGGGAAGAAGGGACCGGGCCATCCTTGAGATGCTTTATTCGACAGGATGCCGTGTTTCCGAACTGGTGGGTCTGACGCTGGACCGAATGGATCTGTCCAATCGCTACGTCCTGCTGATGGGCAAGGGGCACAAGGAACGAATTGTTCCGCTGGGAAGGCCCTGTGTCAAAGCGATGAGGAATTATCTCGAAAATACGCGAAATGTCCTTATGGAGCATTATCACGCGTCGCCTCATTCCTTTGTATTTGTGAACAGTCGGGGAACACCGCTCACGGCACGCAGTGTGCGGCGAATACTTGATAAGTATGTGGAACAGACGTCGATTTCCAAACACATCAGTCCCCATACAATCCGGCATACATTTGCCACCCATCTATTGGACCATGGCGCGGATCTTCGGTCCGTGCAGGAATTATTAGGTCACGCAAGTTTGTCTACAACGCAGATTTACACACATGTAACTGCGGATCGAATCGCTGCTGTGTATAGGAAGCATCATCCAAGAGCATGATAGGAGGAAAGATTATGTTAGCATTACTGGAAAAAACGAGAGCAATCAACAAGCTGTTGCAGAACACTGAGGCTATCAGCTACAGAAAAATAGCTGACGTGCTGAAGGATGTCATCAAGTCAAACATCTACATCGTTTCGAACACCGGCGACGTACTCGGCTATTCCATCCTGGACGGCTTTGAATGCGAATTGATGATTAAGAAAGTCCTCGATGTAGGTAAGTTCCCTGATCATTACGTAAAATGGCTGGAAGGTATCCGTGAGACCTCTTCCAACTATCGTCTGGTCAAGGGGATGTGCGCTTTTGCCGATAATACGAAGTGCTATTTTGAAAATAAATTCACGACGGTAGTTCCTATTTTCGGGAACGGTATCCGTCTCGGTACCTTGATTCTCGGAAAATTCAAGAAGGAATTTGTTGATTCCGACCTGCTCCTTTCCGAGTATGCTGCGACGGTCATTGGCATGCAGCTCCTGCATGACAAGGCTATGAATATCGAAGAAGCTTCCCGCAAGAAGGCTATGGTTCAGATTGCATTCTCCAACCTGTCCTACAGCGAACTGGAAGCGATTTCCGAAATTCTGAAGGCTCTGCCGGGCGATGAAGGACTGCTCGTTGCCAGTAAGATTGCCGACCAGGCCGGTATTACCCGCAGCGTTATCGTTAACGCCCTGAGAAAGTTTGAAAGTGCCGGTGTTCTCGAAACCGAGTCCCTCGGTATGAAAGGTACTTATGTCCGGATCCTTAACGAGTACCTGCGTGATGGTTTGAAAGACCACAAGAAATAAAACAGGAATCCTGAAAAGAGTCAATCTGCCTGTGCATTTTGACTCTTTTTTTGTAGAAAAGTAAAGAGTTCTTCCAGGAACCTCTTTACGATTCTTAGAAAGGAATGATCATGCTAGTTTTAAGTACGCTTATTTATCGTGTACCGGCGCTGCTTATGGCGCTCACGGTACATGAATATGCTCACGGTGCCATGTCTGCTTCCCTCGGCGACCCGACACCGGAAGCACAGGGGCGGCTGACGATGAACCCACTGGCGCACCTGGATATTTTCGGGACGATTATGCTGGTGCTCGTCGGTTTCGGCTGGGCCAAACCGGTTGAAGTCGATCCGCGCTACTATAAGCATCCCAGGGAAGATTTCATGAAAGTGGCCCTGGCAGGACCTGCTGCCAATCTGCTCTTATGTTTCCTGTCCTTTTTGATTGCTTCTCTCCTGGCCAAATTTGTAGCTCCCCGGGTTGGTATCAGAAGTTTTATCGGCGTAGCCACATTTCTGCGCTGGCTGGCTCTCTACAATGTATGGTTTGCCTTTTTTAACCTGATTCCGATTCCGCCGCTCGATGGCTACAATGTCCTTCGCCGCTTTCTTCCTTATGAGAAGGCCTATGCTTATGAATCTTTTATCGGCCGCTATTCCACACTTATCTTGATTGTCCTGTGCTTTACAGGTATAATTGGAATGATTTTGCAGCCTTTAGCTTCGCTGTATGTAGAACTTTGTTATGCAATTATCGACCTCATTCTCTGAGGATGGGGAATAAAGGAACGGATTGAATGGAATGCCATATACATTAAAGCTGCCGGAATTTGAGGGCCCGCTTGATCTTCTGATACATTTAATTGAAAAGGATAAAGTAGACAT
Source organism: Acidaminococcus sp. (assembly GCA_022482815.1). NCBI lineage: Bacteria > Bacillati > Bacillota > Negativicutes > Acidaminococcales > Acidaminococcaceae > Acidaminococcus > Acidaminococcus sp. The sequence goes on along the minus strand of JAKVOM010000001.1, from coordinate 2,157,918 downwards.
CTACGATATTCCCATTGAGTCCATTACGGAACAATATATCGCGTATCTCAATTCCATGCAGGAATATGACCTGGACGGAGCCAGTGAATTTCTTCTGATGGCAGCCATGCTGCTCCAGATTAAGTCAAGGATGCTCCTGCCCAAAGACGAGGATGACGACGATGAAGAAGGGGATCCCCGCCAGATGCTTGTGGAAATGCTGGTCGTGTACCGGCAGTTCAAGAAGCGGGCCGGTCTGCTCCGGGAATGTCTGTCCCAGGCTTCCCTGCATGCAGCGCGCAAACCGATGACTACAATTGGTCCTGTCCGCAGGATCAAACAATATGCCCTGGCGGACCTCTTGCGTCCGCTGGCCAATCTGATTCCGACACCGGAAGAAAGACCTGCCGTCATCGTGCGGCAGGAATTTCATGTGCAGGATAAGATGGAAGAAATCCTTACGAGCTTAAACAGCGGGACAAAGAAGCTGCCTTTTAATGACATCGTCCATTCGGGCAAAAACCGCAGTGAAACGATTGCTTCTTTTCTGGCCGTACTCGAACTCTTGCGGCTGCGTAAAATCAACATTGAGCAGCAAAGTGCGTTTGCACCGATTTATATTCTAAGACGGGAGGAAATGTAACGATGGAATTAAGCAAAGTGGGTCAGCTTGAAGCCTTGTTATTTGCTTCAGGAGATCCTCTGACGCTCGAAAAAATGGCGTCCATCCTGCATCTGTCCTTACCGGATACGGAGCAGCTCCTGCAGGAACTCTCCGAAAAATACAATACACCTGATTCAGGGCTGATGCTGCGCCAGGTAGCAGGCGGCTGGCAGCTTGTCACCCGCCAGGAAGCTGTGCCTGTCATCCGTGAACTCCACGAAAAACAGGAAATCAAACTTTCCAATGCCGCGATGGAAACCCTGGCCATTGTGGCCTATAAACAGCCGGTGACTAAAAGTGAAATCGAAGCTATCCGCGGCGTCAAGGTGGACGGAGTCGTAAATACTTTGACAGACCTGGAACTGATTCTGGAAGTGGGACGCAAGGAAGTAATCGGGAGACCTGTTCTTTACGGTACCACTGAAAAATTTCTTGTTACCTTCGGTCTTGAAAGTTTGAATGACCTCCCGGAACTTCCTGAAGAACTTCTGGATCGGCCGGAACCGGCGGAAACAGAAGATAAAGCATCAGATAAGGAAGCCGAACAGCCGGAAACTGCACAGACTAATGGGGATTGATATGGAAGAAAAAATGGAACGGCTGCAGAAAGTCATGGCAGCCAACGGGGTAGCGTCCCGGCGGGAGTGCGAAAAAATTATTCTGGCCGGACGCGTCAAAGTCAACGGAAAGATTGTAACGGAGCTGGGAACCAAGGTAGGACCCGATGCTGTCATCACAATTGACGGCAAGGGCCTGCATCATTCTCACAAAAGATATATATTGCTGTATAAACCTGTCGGCGTGGTCACGACCATGAAAGATCCGCGCGGCAGAAAAACGGTAGCGGATCTGACCGCTGCCTTAAAGGAACGCGTGTATCCGGTGGGACGGCTCGACTTTATGACGGAGGGCCTTCTCCTCATGACCAACGATGGTGCCCTTGCGCAGCGGATGACGCATCCGAGCTATCACGTCAATAAGACGTATGAAGTCATCGTCAAGGGCAAAGTACCGGAAGAAAAGCTCGACCTCCTGCGGCTCGGCATTCCCCTGGAAGACGGGCTTACGGCTCCTGCCATTGTGGAAATCAAACATTACGACGAAGCTAAAGATCTGACAACGTTTCATGTAACGATACATGAAGGAAGAAACCGCCAGGTGCGCCGCATGTGTGAGTTCATCGGCTATCCTGTGCGTCATTTAAAACGCGTACAGGTAGGCATGCTGACGCTTAGAGGCATGAAGCGCGGAGAGTTTAGGGATCTGACGCAGGAAGAAGTCGATGGGTTATGGAAACTGGTGAAGCATCATGAGTAAAGTTGTTGTCATCGGCTGCGGCGCCGCAGGTTTTTTGGCGGCGATTACGGCGGCTCGAATGGGTGCGGAGGTCACTGTCCTGGAACGGATGAACCAGCCGGGACGGAAGCTCATGATTACCGGCAAGGGGCGCTGCAATATTACAAACAGCTGCTCCATGGATGAAATGATTGCCCATATTCCGGGCAATGGTAAATTTCTTTATGGCGCTTTTTCCCAGTTCTCCAATCAGGATATCATTCGCCTCCTCGAAGACAATGGTCTTCCCACAAAAGTGGAACGGGGCGGAAGAGTTTTCCCCGTCAGCGATAAAGCACCAGACGTTGTAAAGACGCTCGAAAAGATTTTAACAGAGGCCCACGGACGGCTCTTGACGAACTGCCGCGCTTCTCATTTTGATACCAAAGACGGACTCATTACGGCCGTCGTCGATACGGAAGGAAACCGCTATCCCGGAGATGCCTTCATCATCACGACCGGCGGTGCTTCATATCCGCGTACCGGTTCTACCGGCGATGGATATACGCTTGCCAAATCCGTAGGGCATACGATTGTGACGCCTTCACCGGCGCTGGCACCGCTCGAATGTGAGATGGATGATCCGAAGGTTCTGCAGGGTCTTTCCCTGCGCAATGTATCTGTTTCCCTCCTTGCCGGTGACAAGGTACTGGCCGAGGAGTTCGGTGAGATGCTTTTTACCCATTTCGGCGTTTCGGGTCCGGTGATCCTGAAACTGAGCCGTACAGCGGCGCTCTACTGGAAGAAGCATCCTGACGGCCTGCTGGATCTTGCCATTGACCTTAAGCCGGCGCTGACTCCGGAACAGCTCGATGTCCGGCTGCAGCGTGATTTTCAGAAATACAGCCGGAAACAGCTCAAGGCAGGGATGCATGATCTGCTGCCTCAGTCGCTGATACCGGTGATCATCGACGCGGCTTGTCTGAAGCCGGACCAGCCGGTTAATCAGCTGACCAAAAAGGAACGGCTGCGTCTTGCCGCAACCCTCAAAAAATTCACCCTGCCTCTTACGGGAACGCGTCCTCTCGCGGAAGCCATTGTAACTGCAGGAGGAGTCAACCTTAAAGAAATTTCCCCGTCGACATTTGCATCCAAACTCGTACCGAATTTGTTCTTTGCCGGTGAAGTAATGGATGTGGATGGGTTTACGGGAGGATATAATTTACAGGCTGCTTTCTCATCCGGTTTTGTGTCTGGAAAAAATGCAGCCGCTTTCAGAAAAGAGGAATTATAATTGAAACAAATCATTATCGCGATTGACGGCCCTGCCGGTGCGGGGAAAAGTACAATTGCCAAAAAGGTTGCTGCCAAGCTGGGTTATGCCTATATCGATACGGGCGCTATGTATCGGGCAGTCACACTGTGCTTCCTGCAAAGCGGCGCACCGTTTTCAGAAGATGTGGTAACGCGGGAAGCAGAAACCATGGATCTTTCCTTTGCCTATAAGGATGGGGTCAACCGCGTATATGTGAATGGGAAAGAGGTCACGGAAGCTATCCGCACCCTGGAAGTATCCCGCAATGTTTCAAAAGTCTCCGCTGTCGGCGGGGTCCGCAAAGCCATGGTAGCCCTGCAGCGCAAAATCGGCTCCATGGGCGGCGTCGTCATGGACGGGCGCGATATCGGGACGGTTGTCTTCCCGCATGCGGAATTAAAAGTTTTTCTGACCGCTTCCGTAGAAGAACGAGCTCACCGCCGTTATCTTGAACTGAAAGAGAAAGGCGAAGATGTCGATCTGGAAGATCTCAAAAAGCGTATTGCCGAGCGCGATCATCTTGACGAAACACGCGAAATTGCGCCGCTGCGCAAGGCGGACGACGCTGTTTTGGTCGATTCGACCACGCTTTCCATTGATGAAGTAACCGCCAAAATTGTGGCTTTGGCAGAAAGGAACGGCGTATGTGGTACCAATTTGTAAAAGTAGTTTTTTCCGTACTTTTCCGGATTCTCTTTCGTTTGGACGTGTACGGCAAAGAAAATATTCCTAAGGAAGGACCTGTTGTCATTGCCTGCAACCATGTGAGCAATCTCGATCCCCCTATGGTCGGGACCGCGGCAACCCGCACGATTCATTTCATGGCCAAATCCGAACTGTTTGATTCCTTCATGGGAAAGGTCTATGCTTCCCTGTATGCCTTTCCAGTGCATCGCGGCAAGGCAGATACACAGGCCATCCGCAAGGCGCTGACGATTCTGAAGAATAAACAGGTGCTCGGCATTTTCCCGGAAGGACACCGCGTCACGACGGGAAAGCTTGACAAGGCCGAACCCGGCGCCATGGCCATTGCCATCAAAGGAAAAGCACTTGTCGTGCCGACGGCCATCATGGGCAGCAATTTAAAAGCCCGTAAATCTTTCTGGCCGCACATCAAAGTAATTTTCGGCAAACCGATTTCCGTACACGATGAATCGGGCAATAAAAAAGAAACTGAGGCGCTTTCAGAAGAGCTGATGCGGGAAATCGGCCTTTTAATCGAAGCGCATAAGGATGCGTGATGAAAATGAAGATTTATGTGGCAGATCCCTGCGGATTTTGTTATGGTGTAAAAAGGGCAGTGGACATTGCACATTTGCAAGCAAAAGGATATAATACTAGTATTGCCACTCTGGGTGAATTAGTTCATAATCCCCGTGTTGTAAATTCATTAAAACAACAAGGTGTACAATGTAAGACAACGCTGGATGAATTCTCATCCGGTGATACGGTAATTTTTCGTTCCCATGGTGTCGGGCCGGAAGTATACGAAGAGGCCAAACGCCGTGGATTGAATGTCATTGACGCCACATGCCCACACGTGCGGAAAGCACAGAAAACGGCTGCGGAACTGGCTCAAGAGGGCCGTTTTGTGATTATTGTTGGGGAAAAGCGTCATCCTGAGGTGCAAAGTATCAAGGCTTGGGCAGGTAAGGACTCTGTGGTCATTGAAAACGAAGATGACCTGGAATCTCTTCCTGAAAGAGATAAGTATGGGGTAGTCAGCCAGACGACTTTTGAGGCAGAGAAGTTTAACCTTCTGCTTCGGATGTCTCAGGAAAGACGTCCCGGCGATTACAAAGTGAGCAGGACCATTTGTACGGCTACTGCTGAGAGACAGGCGGCTGCCCGGCAGCTGGCCGGACGGACAGACGCGTTCTTCGTTTTCGGTGGAAAGAACAGCGCGAATACCCGTCACTTATGGGACATTGCAAGTACTGTCAATTCCCGTTCTTATCTTTTACAGGATGCCAGTGAGATTACCGCGTCAATGCTTGCCGGAGCTACAAAAATTGGCATCACTGCTGGTGCATCGACACCGCAGGAAATTATTGAGGAGGCTATTGTTGCTATGGAAACGATGGAAAGCTTGTTGAATGAACATGAAAGCATGAAATTGCACATTGGTATGATTGTGGAAGGCACAGTCGTCGACGTAACCAATGACGAAGTTGTTGTAGACTTCGGTTATCAGAGCGAAGGATCTGTGGCTTTTGACCAATGGGTTCAGGGTGGTACCAAGGATACCGTCGCTCCCACAGTACAGAAAGATGATAAAGTTACCTTAAAGGTCATCGCCAGCGAAAACCAGGATGGTCTTGTTGTACTGTCCAAGACCAGAGCGGAAGCTGACAAAGTTTGGCAGGAACTGCCGAAAGAATTCGAAGACGAAAAGAAAGTCGTTACGGTCAAGGGCCTGCGCGCTGTTAAGGGCGGCCTGACTGTTTCCTATAACGATGTAACCGGTTTCATCCCTGCTTCTCATCTGGATCTGAGACACGTGGATGATGTCAAGGAATATGAAGGCAAGGAACTGCAGGTTTCCCTGCTTGAAATCAACCCTGAAAAGAAGCGTCTGGTCTTCTCCCGCAGAAACGTTCTGAGAGAAGAAAGAGCTGCCAAGAACCAGGCTTACAGAGAAGAAAGAGCTCGTCGTGAAGAAGCCCGCAAGGAAGCTCTGGCCAAGGCTTTTGAAACCTTCCATGAAGGCGACGTTGTCGACGGCACGATCAGAAGCATTGTAGACTTCGGTATGTTTGTAGAAATCGCACCTTACGTACAAGGTCTGGTTCACATCTCCGAAATCTCCTGGGACCGCAGCGTAAAGCCGGCTGACCTCTATAAGGTTGGCGATACCGTTAAGGTATATATCAAAGGCCTGGATCAGGAAAAGGGCCGTATCAGCCTCTCCATCAAACAACTGCAGGAAGATCCTTGGCAGACTGCTGCTAAGACCCTGCATGTGGGCGATATCGTAACCGGTACAGTTGTTCGCTTCCTTCCGTTCGGCGCTATTGTAAAACTGAACGACAAGAACGAAGGTATGATCCATATCTCCGAAATTGCTCCGCAGCGCATTGAAAAGCCGGAAGATGTTCTGGAAGCTGGTCAGGAAGTCAAGGTTAAGGTACTGCGTATCGATACCGAAAACAAGAAGATTGCCCTCAGCATCACCAAGGCTAAGGAAGATGCTGAAAAGGCTGAAATGAAACAATATCTTGGCAAGAAAGGCACGCTGTCCCAGGGTATCGGTGACAAGCTGGCTGAAGTCGAAACAAAATAAACGCAGAGGAGTAACACCATGAAAAGACGGGAAAGCCGTAAGTTAGACCACATCAAGTACGCTATGCACATTGACGATGGACCTTGCGCTTCCGGCTTTTCTGATGTTCATTTGATGCATAACTGTCTTCCGGGCATTGATCGCAGCCAGGTTGATGTGTCCGTCACACTCCCGGGAATCGGGGTACTGCAGCACCCGATTATCATCAATGCCATTACGGGAGGGGCCTCGAGCGTCAAGGAAATCAATCAAAAGCTGGCAGAAACGGCAGCTGTCACGCATAGCGCGATGGCTGTCGGCTCCCAGTATGGTTCCGTGCGTGAGGGGAAGAATGCGGATACTTTTACCGTTGTCCGTAAAGTCAATCCCAATGGTATGGTTTTTGCGAACCTGAGTGCTTTTGCGTCTGTGGAAGACGCGAAGCGGGCTGTTGAGATGATAGGGGCCTGTGCGCTGCAGATTCATTTGAATGCCGCGCAGGAACTTGCTATGGAAGAGGGAGACCGGGATTTTACTTCCTGCCTCCGGCATATTGAAGCAATATGCCGCCATGCCGGAATACCTGTCATCGTCAAGGAAACAGGCTGCGGAATGGCAAAAGAACAAGCAAAGCAGCTGCTGGACTGCGGTGTTTCCCTTCTCGACGTAGGTGGGGCAGGGGGAACCAATTTTCCTGCAATCGAACATTGTCGTTACCAGGATGGTAATGCAGAACTGAATACATGGGGAATTCCCACTGTGCTTTCCCTGAGGGAAGTAGTTTCCCAGACAGGATGGCAGGGCGGTGTCATCGCTTCCGGTGGTATCCGGTCGGGACTTGATGTCGTAAAATCTCAGGTCCTGGGAGCCAATGCAGCAGCCATGGCAGGGAATGTACTCCGTATGGTTTTACAGCAGGGCGTCGAAGCTGCGGCTGACATGATCCTGCGTGATTTAGAAGCTATCAAGGATTTTTATGTACTTCTGGGATGCCGGAATGCTTCCGAACTCCGTAAAGTCCGTTATTATTTCACGGGTGATACGGCGGATGCGATTCGCTCCCTGGAAAATTTATGAAGTAAAAGTGCAGCACAGGCACTGAAAGAGGAATTTTAAATGAGCAAACCCATAGTTGCAATTGTCGGCAGACCTAACGTCGGCAAGTCTACACTATTTAATATATTTGCCGACAGCCGGATTTCTATCGTAGAAGATACTCCGGGCGTAACGCGTGACCGTCTCTATGCGGATGCCGAATGGCTCGACCGCAAGTTTACGATGGTCGATACCGGCGGAATTGAAATCCAAAATACTGACTCTATTGCCGTTTCCATCCGGGAACAGGCAAAGATTGCTATAGAAGAAGCCGATGTCATTCTTTTTGTCTGCGATGCCCGCACGGGAGTCACCACCGAAGACCAGGAAGTGGCCAATTTACTGCGCCGTTCCCGTAAACCCGTGGTACTTGCCGTCAACAAGGCTGATACCCAGACCCAGGAATTACAGGCGTATGAATTCTATAACCTGGGCATCGGGGAACCCTTTATGATTTCTGCAGCCAACCGTCTGAATCTTGGTGACCTCCTCGACGCAATCGTTGATAACTTCCCGAAAGAAGACGACGATGATGACGACGACGATGATGATGTAATCAAGGTCGCCATTATCGGGCGCCCGAATGTAGGGAAATCTTCCATCTTCAATGACATCTGCGGTCAGGCCCGTTCCATCGTCAGCGATGTGGCAGGTACGACCCGTGATGCTATTGACGTACCCGTTGTCAAAGACGGGCAGACTTACCTGTTTATAGATACGGCCGGTATGCGCCGCAAGGGCAAGATTGATGAACCGATTGAAAAGTACAGCATTATCCGTACGCTGCGTGCTGTCGATCGCTCTGACGTAGTCCTGATGGTTCTGAATGCCGTGGAAGGCATTACCGAACAGGATAAAAAAATTGCCGGTTATGCACATGAAGCAGGCAAGGGTATTGTCATTGTCGTCAATAAGTGGGATCTTTACGATAAAGATAATAACTCTACCGTGAAATTTACGGAGATGATCCATAGGGAACTGATTTTCATGCCTTATGCCAATGTCGTCTTCGTTTCCGCATTGACACAGCAGCGTATTTCCCGCCTGCCCGAACTTATAAAGGACGCGGCAGAGTCCAATGCCATGAGAATTTCCACGTCCGTATTGAATCAAGTGATTACGGATGCCGTGGCGATGAACCAGCCTCCTATGGAAAAGGGCAAGCACCTGAAAATCCTGTATGCGACCCAGGTGAAGGTGAAACCGCCGACATTCGTGATTTTCTGCAATGAACCTGAAATCATGCATTTCTCTTATCAGCGTTATCTGGAAAATAAGCTGCGTGATGCCTTTGGTTTCCAGGGCACGCCTATCAATCTGATTGTGCGCGGCAAGAATGAGGATGAAGCATAACTTCTTGATGAGTCATACAAAGGAGGCTGAGCAAAGATGGACATAGTACTCGCAATCCTGATCGGTTACGTACTCGGCTCAATTCCTTGCGGCCTCGTCTTTGTAAAGGCCGTATGCGGAATTGATATCCGGGATTACGGCAGCCATAATATCGGGACGACGAATGTTTTCCGCACCGTCGGTGCCCGGATGGCGTCTTTTGTCCTTCTGGGGGATATTGGCAAAGGAATGATTGCCCTGTATCTCACGGATCACTTTGTTTCCCAGGATGTACGGGTTCAGCTTTTCTGTGCTGCAGCCGCTATTCTTGGTCACAGTTATTCCCTTTTCCTGCATTTTAAAGGCGGCAGGGGTGTAGCCACCGGTTTGGGTGTGCTGCTTTACTTCATGCCGGATGTTTCGATTTTTTGCCTGACAGTCTGGATGGCAACGGTCTTTGTGACCCGTTATGTCTCCCTAAGCTCCGTAATTGCAGCGTTCCTTGCGCCGATTGCAGCATGGTACCGCGATTATGACAGCTGGCTGGTTGGCTTTACGGCGATAATGGCGGCTATCGTTATTATTCGTCACTATGATAATATGGTCCGACTCAAAAACGGAACCGAAAGTAAAATTAAGGAAGGGCATTTAAGTTTCAAAAAGAAAAAATAAAGGAGCATCATATGGAGATTTCAGTAATTGGTGCCGGCAGTTGGGGGACCGTACTGTCCCGTACTCTTGCCGATAACGGTCATACCGTTGTGCTGTGGGCAAGAAATCCTGAGAAAGCAGCGGAAATCCAGAAATCCCGGCGTAATGCGGATTATCTTCCGGATATGATATTACCTCCTTCCGTAACAGTCACAAGTGATTTGGAACTGGCAGCGAAACGAGCCTCAGTGCTCGTTTTTGTTGTGCCTTCCAAAGGAATGAAAAATGTGGCAGAAGCGCTCAGTGCGTATACGGATGCCCGGGATAAGATCATTTTGAGCTGTACCAAGGGCTTTGATATGAAAAGCCACAGGCTCATGACGGATGTCTTAAGCAGTGTATTTCCCAAAGCGAAGGCAATCGCAGCTCTCAGCGGTCCGAATCTGGCACGGGAAATTGCTGACAGACAGCCGGCAGCTACGGTCATTGCCTGCAAGGACGCTTCCGCTGCCGTAACTTTGCAGGATGCCTTGATTAATTCCTATTTCCGGCCCTATACTTCTTCCGACCTTATCGGTGTACAGCTTGGCGGATCCGTCAAGAACTGCTATGCGCTCATGAGCGGAATGATGGCAGGCATTGGAATGGGGGAGAATTGTCAGGCCGGACTCATTACGCGCGGCCTTGCGGAAATTACCCGATTAGGTGTTGCTATGGGAGCGCAGCGGGAAACTTTCTTTGGTCTGGCCGGTGTCGGCGACCTGATTGCCACCTGCAGCAGTCCCCTGAGTCGGAATCATTCTGCCGGCGTGGCTCTTGCCTCTGGTAAAAAGCTGGAAGAAGTGCTCAGTGGGACAAAGATGGTTATCGAAGGCATCGATGCTTCCAAGGTAGTTATGGAATTATCCAAAAAATATCATGTTGAAATGCCGCTCCTTTACCAACTATGGCAGGTGTTGTACGAAGGAAAGAGTATTCGTGAGGCAATTCACGACTCTATGAATAGAAAAGGAAAGAAAGAGTAGATTTATAACGGTAAGTATGTTATAATGTCCTCTCAGAGAGGATAAATATTCGTTGAAAGAGGATAGATGCTACATGGCAAATGAGAAAAAATCAGAATTTTATTTAGTCAGAGAAGAGATCCTTCCGGAAGCAATCAAAAAGACGATTATGGTGAAGGAAATTCTCAAACGCGGTAAGTTAAAAACTGTGAATGAAGCTGTGGCAAAAGTCGGATTGAGCAGAAGTGCTTATTATAAGTATAAGGACTATGTCTTTCCGTTTTATGATGCCAGCCGTGAGAAGGTCATTACCATCTCTTTGCTGCTGGAGCATAAACCCGGTGTTCTTTCCAGCGTACTGAACACGATTGCTGCCGATGGCGGCAGTGTTATTACAATCAACCAGGGAGTGCCTCTTCAGGGCGTCGCGAACACAACCATTTCTGTCGAAACAAAGTTTTTGACCATTGATATGGAAGCCCTGCTTGACAAAGTTCGTCTGATCGAAGGTGTAAAGCGTCTGGACGTACTTGGCCAGGTTGATTAATTTCATCTTTTCAAATTCATTTATATAACAGTTCATCTTTATATGGCTGCCATTATACTCCTGTATCCCAGAAATATTCGCAACATCATAACAATGATGAAGTGAGCTTAGTGAGCAATGCTGCTGTATAAAGGTGAACTGTTTTATTTTTATTACAAGATAAGGAGAGGTGTGGTCCTGTGAAAAATCAAATTAACATTGGCTTGTTAGGCTGCGGTACTGTAGGCGGTGGTGTCATCCTGGTCCTGAAAGAGAATCAAGATATCATCACGGAACGTGTGGGCTGCCCTATCCGCATCAAAAACGTTCTGGCTCGTCATCCGGAAAAAGTAAGCGCTCTTGATCCTTCACTTTCGACAGTGGATAACATTGATGCTATCATCAATGACCCTGATATTGACATTGTCGTAGAACTCATGGGACGCGAGCACCCGGCTCTCGAGTACATGGAAGCAGCTCTTAAAGCCGGCAAAAACGTGGTTACCGCCAATAAGGATGTGGTAGCGGAACATGGAAAAGAGCTTTTTGAACTGGCTGCTGATAAACATGTCGATTTCCTGTTTGAAGCCGCGGTAGCCGGCGGTATTCCGATTATTCGTCCGCTCAAGGAATCCCTTGCAAGTAACCGGATTTCCCTGATCATGGGTATTGTCAACGGCACCACAAACTATATGCTGACGAAAATGTCGGCCGAACATATGGATTTTGCCGAAGTGCTGAAAGAAGCCCAGGAGAAGGGCTACGCAGAATCCGATCCTACTGCAGATATCGGTGGTTTTGACGCCGCCCGTAAGATTGCCATTCTTTCTTCCATCGCTTTCAACTCCCGAATCGGGCTGAAAGATGTTTCCATCGAAGGAATCGAAAAAATTTCTCTGCGTGATATTGAATACGCGGAGGAACTGGGCTATGTGCTCAAGCTGCTGGGCATTGCCAAGCAGTACAGCGATAAGAAAATCAGCGTCGGCGTCCATCCGACAATGCTGCCTAAAGATCACCCGCTGGCTTCGATCAACGACGTGTTTAACGCTGTCTACATTGAAGGGAAGCCCATTGGTGAGGCTATGTTCTTCGGCCGCGGTGCCGGCCGTTTCCCGACAGCAAGTGCTGCCTGCGGTGATATCATTGAGATTTCGAGAAACATCCGTCAGGGCTGCACCGGCCGTGTTGGCTGCACCTGCTATGAAGTAGCACATCTGGCGGATGAAAAAGAAGTTACTTCTCCTTACTATGTGCGTCTTCTCGCTGAAGATGTTCCCGGTGTACTTGCCAAAATCGCTGGAGCTTTCGGCAATCACGGCGTAAGCTTGAAAACGGTTGTGCAGAAACGTTCTATCGGGACGATGGCAGAAATCGTTGTTATCACAAGAAGTGTATCCGAATATGATATGAAACTGGCTGCAGATGAACTCGACAAGGAATCTTGCGTAAGCCGCATCAGTAATATTATCCGCGTAGAAGATTCTACTCTTACGGACTGACAAAGGAGACATTGATTTAAATGCAGAAAGTAACGATTCGAGTACCGGCTACTTCCGCTAACTGCGGTCCCGGTTTTGATTGTCTGGGCCTTGCCTGCACACTCTACAACACTTTTACGTTTGAACGTATTCCGGAAGGGGTAGAAACAAGCGGAGAGGGCAGGGGAGCCGATACCCTGCCAAAAGGGCGCCGGAATCTGGCTGCACAGTCATTCTACCGCCTGTGGGAAGAGCTCCATATGCCGGAAACGGGGCTGCGCATTTTCAGCCATATTGAAGTACCCGTATCCAGAGGGCTGGGCAGCAGTTCTACCGCCGTCGTAGCAGGTCTTGCTGCGGCTAACCAGATGGCCGGCTCGCCTCTTTCCCCGCAGGAACTCGTTACGCGTGCTACGGAAATTGAAGGGCACCCGGATAATGTAGCACCTGCCATTCTGGGCGGACTCACTGTCAGTATTCTTGCCGACGGCAAAGTGCACAGTCTGAAAGTCGACGTGGCAAAGCCGCTGCAGCTCATCGCCCTTGTTCCGGAAGTGCGTGTTTCGACGGCGAAGGCACGGGCTGCGATTCCTCATACGATTGCTCATAAGGATGCCGTCTTTTCTTCTTCCCGTGCGGCTCTTCTCGTTGCTGCTCTGCTTACGGGGCATTATGAATGCCTGCAGGAAGCACTGCTTGATAAGCTCCACACGCCGTACCGGATGCCGCTTATTCCGGGCTGTAAGGAAGCATTGACGGGAGCCGTAAAAGCCGGAGCCTATCAGGCAATCATTTCCGGATCCGGTTCCACGCTCCTTGCGTATGCACCCATGGAAGCCGACCGTGATAAAATTGGGAAAGCTTTACTGGCTCCTTTCGAAAAGCGCAGTATCGAAGCACACGTTCACTATCTGGACATCGATAGAGAAGGGGCTAAGGTTCTTTAAGGGGCTTTGAAAAAATAAAAAAGCTCCTTTGGCTTTTGGCCTCGTCTGCAGCAATTTGGCAAAGCTTTTGATTCAAATAAAATAATAAAAACCTGAAATTTAGCAGCTAATCTGAATTTCAGGTTTTATTATTATAAGTTCGTAGAAAAATGCCTTGGTCATTTTTCCTCCACAGGCGGGCTGCGGACGGCTGATTGAGGGAAAGCATTCAAAGGTACCTTTAAAAATCGAATAGTTAAGGCAGCGCACGTAAGGATTGATTGCCGTTCAGTGCCCCGGATACACCTAAATTTTACTTGACTTCTTTATGCCGCTGTTGTATACTAGAAGACGTGTTCGGGGCGTAGCGCAGTTTGGTAGCGCGCTTCCTTGGGGTGGAAGAGGTCGTGAGTTCGAATCTCGCCGCTCCGACCATTTAGAGAACAAGCGCCACAAAGTTTAAGCTTTGTGGCGTTTTTTTATGCCATAACTACTGGTATAATAGAGCTGTATTTGACTAATTTGCATGCATGTTAACAGGAGGCTCCACACCGATGTCCGAATTACAAGATAAGATTGCAAAACGCCGGACTTTTGCAATTATTTCTCACCCTGATGCTGGTAAAACTACTTTGACTGAAAAGCTGCTTCTCTATGGAGGCGCAATTCATCTGGCTGGTTCCGTAAAATCCAGAAAAGCAAATCGTCATGCCGTATCCGACTGGATGGAAATCGAAAAGCAGAGAGGTATTTCTGTCACCTCCAGTGTGCTGCAATTCGACTACAACGGGTACCGCGTCAATATTCTGGACACGCCGGGCCACCAGGACTTCAGTGAAGATACGTACCGTACGCTGATTGCCGCTGACAGCGCTGTCATGCTGATTGATGCAGCAAAGGGCGTGGAACCGCAGACCAAGAAGTTGTTCTGGGTCTGCCACCGGAGAAAGCTGCCGATTTTTACGTTCGTCAACAAATTGGATCGCTACGGCCGGGCTCCTATGGATCTGATGGATGAAATCGAAAAGGTCCTGCATATCAACGCTTATCCTATCAACTGGCCAATCGGAACAGATGGTCATTATATCGGTGTGTACGACCGCCTGAAAAAACAGGTCGAGCTTTTTGATAACGACAATAGTCATGGCTCCAAAATTCTTAAATCAACGACAGGCGATTTAAATGATCCTGCCATCAAGGAAGCCATCGGAGAAGAAAACTACAAGAATCTGCTTGATGATATTGAACTTCTCGACCTTGCGGGAGATGAATTTGACCTTGCCCGTGTCGATGCAGGTGAATTGACGCCAATGTTCTTTGGCTCCGCCATGACGAACTTTGGCGTACGTCCGTTCCTGGAAAAATTTCTTGAACTTTCTCCTGCACCGCAGCCCAGAAAACTCAAGGACGGCGGCTTGGTCCATCCCGATGATGAAGATTTCAGTGCTTTTATCTTCAAGATTCAGGCAAACATGAACCCGGCGCACAGAGACCGCATTTCCTTCATGAGAATCTGCTCCGGCAAATTTGAAAAAGGCATGAGCGTCTATCACGTCCAGGGCGGCAATATGGTCAAGCTGGCCCAGCCGCAGCAGTTCATGGCGCAGGAGAGGACAGCCGTGGAAGAGGCTTATCCGGGGGATATCATCGGTATTTTTGATCCCGGCATCTTTACCATCGGTGACACCCTCTGCACGGCAAAAAATAAGATTCAGTTTGAAGACTTCCCGATTTTCCCGCCGGAAATCTTCGCTAAGGTGCAGCCGAAAGATTCCCTGAAACGAAAGCAGTTTGAAAAGGGGATTGTACAGCTCGCCCAGGAAGGTGCCATCCAGGTCTTCCATCAGCGCAATGTCGGTATGGAAAGCTTCATTGTCGGCGTCGTTGGTGTGCTGCAGCTGGAAGTGCTGGAGTACCGCCTGAAGAATGAATACAACGCACAGCTCATTATGGATCAGCTCCCGTACACAGTAGCCCGCTGGGTCTATGCTGACAAAGCGGAAGATATTTTAAATATCAAAGGGCTGGATAATGGCATGCTCGTGTTTGATAAGAAGGAACGCCCTGTTATTCTTGTTTCCAACGAATGGAACCTGAACTGGATCCTGGAACGGAACCCGGGCATCAACTTCACGGAAGTTCCGTCCGAAGCCAAAGCAATTTAATGAAACAGAAGGGGAGGGGATAGTCTTGAAGGAAAAAACGACGATAGATATCTTAGGGGTACCGGTTACGCCTTTTTCCATGCAAGAGGCGGTTGACTGGCTGATGGATCGTGTCAATCACCATATTCCTACTCACGTCATTACGGCCAACGCCGAAATCATCATGATGTGCCAGGAAGATCCTTCTTACCTGGAGCTTTTAAGGAATTCAGACCTGGTCCTTCCGGATGGTGCGGGTACCGTCTGGGCCGGCCGTAAACTCGGTTATAAAGTGCCCGAACGCGTTGCGGGATATGATCTCTTTTTGGAAATCCTGAAATACGCGGCGCAGCATGGCCAGAAGATTTACTTCTTTGGCGCTGCACCGGGCATTGCGGAAGCCGCCGCCCAAAAGGCCCTGGAAATTGCACCCGGCGTCCAGATTGTCGGCATGCGCAACGGTTATTTCAAGGAAGAAGAATCACCCGCCATTGTAGATGCTATCAATGCAACCGGCGCTGATATCCTGTTTACGGCACTGGGAGCCCCGAAACAGGAATACTGGCTGAAGCAGTACGGACCGGCACTGACGCCGTCTCTGCGTATCGGCCTCGGCGGCAGCTTTGACGTGCTCGCCGGGAAGATGGAACGCGCTCCCCAGTGGATGCAGAAGGCTTCTCTTGAATGGCTGTTCCGTCTTTATAAGCAGCCCAGCCGGCTGGGAAGGATGATGGCTCTGCCCAAATTTGTTCTGAAGGTATTAAATGCAAAGAACGCTGCCCATAAATAGACAAAGCTTGGTTCTTTGTATTATAATAGTCGGATGATGGAGGTGAGGGCGTGAGCAGTTTTAAGATCCTTAAAGAAGGATACTCTATGATTTTCGGAGCTTTGGCGGTCACATTGCTGATCGGTTATTTGATTGGACCGATTTTTGCTGTGCTGCCGGCCCTGGTTACGATATTTATTACTTTCTTTTTCCGGGAACCCTATCGTCCCGTGAAGGAAGATAATCATATCTTGTATTCTCCCGCAGATGGGACGGTAATGTCTGTAGAGGATTTCTATGATGATGAATTTCTTCATGAAGAAGCTAAGAAAGTAACGATTTTCCTTTCCATCTTCAATGTGCATACGAACCGTTCTCCGATGCGCGGCGTTGTGAAATACCAACGTTATACGTGCGGCGGATTTGAGCCAGCGTACCGCGGTTCGGCACCGGTCGTCAATGAACGCATGGCGATTGGTCTCGATAACGGTAAGAATCGTGTCCTGGTGGTTCAGATTGCCGGCATCCTGGCGCGTCGCATTGTATCCTGGACTTCTCTCGGCAAAGAGCTTGCTCAGGGGGAAACATACGGGATGATCAAGCTGGGATCCAGTACAGAACTTATTATGCCTAAGAATGTAGAAGTCATAGTACGCAAAGGTGACAAGGTAAAAGGCGGTATAACTATTATCGGGAGGCAGAACGCAGAATGAATTATAAACGTATGGTTCCAAACAGCATCAGTGGTTTAAGTATGGTTCTGGGTGTATTATCCATATTCCTGACGATGGACCACCAGTTCTCCCGGGCCGCTATCTTCATTATCCTTGCAGTCTGTGCGGACTCCTGTGATGGCCGCGCAGCACGTCTCCTGGGCGTCAGCGGTGACTTCGGCAAGGAAATGGATTCTATTTGTGATGTTTGCTCCTTCGGGATGGCTCCTGCTATTCTGATTTATACGTATGCCATGACAGAGCTGGGCCTTGCCGGGCAGATCATTGCTTCTCTTTTCACCTTCGGAGCAGGACTGAGACTGGCTCGTTTCAACGTCAATACAGGTGTGGTTCACGGTTACTTTCAAGGTATGCCGGCACCGGCAGGTGCCTGCGTTATCGTGACCTATGTCCTTTCCGGATTCCAGTTCGGGGCTGTCGGGACGGCCATTCTGACGCTGGCGGTTGCCAAGCTGATGTACAGTGATGTCCGTTATCCTGACTTCAAGGGGCATGGAAACCCGCTGTATAAACTTCCCGTCATCATTTCTTTCATCATCGGGGCTTTTATGCTGCTGAAGAATTTCTCGGCCTGGCCTTTTGTCATTATGTTCACGTATACCCTCTGCGGTGTGTTAAACGCCATTTATGTGAAAGCTACTGGTAAGAATAAACAAACAGAAGCATGATCGGAGCGCATTGCTATGGGAAGTTATTTTGACATCATTATGATTCCTCTGCAAGTGCTCATCGTTTTCTTTACGCTTTACTTTTTTACGCTTTCCATTTTTGGGATTTTACCCCGTAAAAAGGAAAAGAAGATCTTAACCCCGAAAACGACGTTTGCGGTCATTGCAGCTGCTCATAATGAAGAACGCGTCATCGGACAGCTCGTTGAAAATCTGCGCATGCTCCGCTACCCGGATGAAATGTACGACATCTTCGTCGTCGCCGATAACTGTACGGACCATACGGCAGAGGTAGCCCGAAAAGCAGGCGCTATCGTTCATGAACGTTTCAACGATACGGAAAAGGGGAAGGGCTTTGCACTTGAATGGATGTTCCAGCGCATTTTCAAGATGGAAAAGCAGTATGACGCCGTCGTCATCTTCGATGCCGATAATCTCGTTCATCCTGATTTCCTGAAGGAAATGAACTCCCGTTACTGCAAGGGAGAACGTCTGATTCAAGGCTATCTTGACTCGAAAAATCCGAATGACACCTGGGTCAGCGGTGTATTTGCCATTTCTTTCTGGATTACCAACGTCTGCTGGTCCCTTGCCAAATATAATATCGGTTTGTCCAGTGTCCTGGGCGGTACGGGCATGTGCATTTCCGTCGATATTTTAAAGAAATACGGCTGGGAGGCCACGTGCCTGACTGAGGATATGGAATTTACCATGAAATCTCTCCTGGAAGGGATTCCTACGACGTGGTGCGATTCTGCCATTGTCTACGATGAAAAGGCCCTGACGTTTAAACAGTCATGGAATCAGCGTAAACGGTGGGCACAAGGCCATTTCGATGTGGGAGAGCGGTACATTCCGAAGCTCCTGAAGGAAGGACTGAAAAAGCATGATATCGTCATTCTGGACGGTGTCATTGACCTGATTCAGCCTTACTTCCTGCTGGTTTCTGCTTTCTTTGTTATCTGCAGTACCATTTACACGTTTGTACCTTTCTATACGAACGTCCTGTATGCAATCCTGCCTTATGAAATCTGGCAGGTCATCGGCGTCGGACAGTACGTGGTACCGGCGGTTATACTGCTCAAAATTCACGCAGCTCCGAAGTCCTGGTTCTATACCATTTTCTATCCGGTCTTCGTGTATAGCTGGATTCCCATTACGTTCCTCGGGTTCCTGCATCGTCATGAGCACGTCTGGAGCCACACGCTGCATACGCGCGGCATCAGCTTCAACGATGTCATGGTACCGGAAAGCTCTGATAAGGGGCCGAAGCAGATTGTGCTTCCCAAGCGGGAAGAAAAGAAGAAAGCACAGTCTCGATAACAAAGATTCGCAGCTATTCGGCGCTGGTTAGGCCTCGGGCCTTTAAATTAAGATATGAAAATCATCCTTTCTGTATCCGGAAAGGATGATTTTTTTATTCGGATTACGCGCCATCTGTGAGCAGGCAGACAGTATTTTGAATGTAATAAAGCAGTGAAGAAAGCTATCACTTAGAAAGTAAAATGGGAGTGTACCATTTTAATAACACCTCATTCCGTTGCCGAAGGCAACCAAAGCTAGTGCCGCAGGCCAGCCGCCTTGGCGGTCACAGCGTCATTTACGCACCGTCCACAGGATAAAATTCTTTATTGTCATGAGAAGTATCTGACAATAGAACCCGTATATACCAATCAACTTTTTTTATTTTTGGCGGTGCTAATTTCTTTATTCCTTTATTGTATTATTGACATACCGTACTAAAGTGTGTATCCTAAATATTGTACTCTTGTATACATCAAAGGAAGAAATCATAAGAATTATGATGTGAGGGGGAAGTTAGAATGGCAAAACAAATTGCTGTATTAGGCAGCAGCGGCGGAAATCTTTATAATCTGGGCGGTAAGGATCCTGAGAATCTTCTGGGCGAACTCGTCCGTCAGATCAAAGCGGCAGGAATGGAAGTGGCCGCCATCCAGTTTATTGCGGCAAGTACTTCTATGGACCGCATCAAACCTGAAGACAAGGCCGGACTGTGGACCTGGAACGGCTCGGAACCGGCGCTTGTTTTCCAGGGGACTCTTGCCGAAGTCAACGCACGGGCTGCCGAAGAAGACGCTGTGATTGCCGATAAAATCGCCAGCCAGAAAATAGACGGTGCCATACTGGTCAGCGCCGATCCGAAAGGCGCCAATGCCAAGGCCTTCGAAGCAGCTTCTAAAGTCAAACTGACGGCAGTCGGTACAGGCGGTACTTCCATGGCCCAGGCGGAAGCAATGGGGCTTCACGTTGTCGCTGTGTCGGGAACTACCGGTACAACGAATCGGACAAGAGCCATTGCCAATGTCTTTGCCCTCGCCAAAGAATGGAATCTTTCTTACCACCCGGCTATCGGTAAAGGTGATACACAGAACATGAAGCACGGAAGCCTCATGTCCCGCATCAGTCTGCACGGTGTCCTGATGGCTTCGCTGCCCGGCTTTATCGCTATGGCACTGACTCTGATTATCAGTAAGATTCCGGGACTTGAATATTTCGAAAAGATATTTAACACAATGATTGACGCGCTGCCTGTCATCGTTGCTACCATTGCCTGCCATCAGATTTCCGGTCTGGGCGATGTAGCCATCGTCGCAGGTGTTGTGACCGGTATCCTGTCCGTCAAAGGCGGCCTTATCGGCGGCATGATTGGAGGTATCATTGCCGGCGCTCTCGTTGAATATCTGCTTATCCGCTGCCTGAAACTGAACTTCCCGGCGACTACGGCTAACATTGTAGCCGGCGGTATTGCGGGTCTGATTGCTGGTCTCATTGTATACCTCTTCATTGCGCCTTTTGCTACCTTCGTCGGCGACGGCATCCGCGGCCTGATTGATACAGCTCTTGCCATGAGTTCGATTCTGTGCGGCGTCATCGCCGGACTTCTGATTTGGCCCGCTATTATGTGCGGCATGTACCATGCTGCTATTCTGCCGATTATCATGCTCGAAATGGAAAAAACGGGCAGCTCCTTCCTGGGGGCTATTGATATGGTAGGCCTCGTCATGGTCTCCGCCGGTATTACCCTCGCTAACGTGGTAAGCCCGAGACGCAAAGATGACCGTGCACTTGCCGTACCGGGCCTCTTTATTAACCTTGCTTTCGGTACCTTTGTCGAAGCCGCTTATCCTTTCATGTTTTCCGATAAGATGGTCATGATCGGAGCCATTCTTTCAGCCGGCATCGGCGGACTCTTCGTCGGTTATTTCAATGTCCACGGAACTGCTTACGTACCTTGTCTTGCAGCCCCCGCACTGTCCAATAACTGGCTCGGTTTTATCATCAGTATGTTTGCTTCTGCCTTCTGTGCTTTCTGCATCACTGTAGCAGCGAATAAGCTGCATAACTCAAAAGCAGAAGAAAAAGCGTAAAGAGGGGAGTGGGGGAGCAAAGAACTGACGCTCCCATCTGCAAATTAAATGATTCTATATGCTAGAAAGCCTTCCGCCTCATAAGGAAGGCTTTCTATTTGCAAGCTTTAGAAATTGTGACAAAAAATTGACAACATGAATCTTAAATATATATAATGAAAACAATCTGTGTAATATAAGGAGATATTGTCTATGCCTAGTATTGTAGCGCTCACTGTTTTGTTTATCGTATACGCTGTAAGCGAAATCATTGCTCTGCGTACACGTGCCGTCTTATCGACCGTCCTGGGAATTTCTGTTATTTTGACGGCCGGTTTCTGGTCCGGTCTGTTCCCTAAGGACATCATCAAGATTGCCCAGATTCCCGGAATGGGTATGCTTACGGTAGGTATGCTTATTGTGTCCCTTGGCACAACCATCGATTTTGCAGAAATGAAACGGGAGTGGAAAGTTGTTGTGACTTCCATGGCCGCCGTTGTCATTTCCGTTGCTGCTATTATCCTGATTGGTCAGCACTTTATTGACGCTAAACTTGCTATTGCCGGTTCGCCGATTTTTGCGGGCGGCAACGCAGCGACGCTGATTATGCTTGACGGAGCTAAGAAAAAAGGCATAGAATATGTAGCCACCTTCTGCCTTGTACTTCTGGTTACCCAGAAGTTCTTTGGCATTCCGGTCGCCTCCATGATGCTGCGCCGTCTTGCCAAAAAGCTGCGGAAAGACAGCGAATTTGTAGCGCTGTACAGCCAGGAAAAAAGTGAAAATGAAGCAAAAAAACCGATGAAGCTTCCGTCCCTGTTTGATCGGCCTTCGGTTTACCTGGCAAAACTGGGTATCGTGGCTTCCATTGCTTTCTATGCTTCCAAGCTGACAGGCGGAAGGGTTCATTTCCTCGTCATGTGCCTTCTCATGGGCATGTTGTTCTACGCACTTGGCTTTCTGGAAGCAGGTATTCTCAAGAAAACGGAATCGAGCGGTCTCATTATCTTTTTAGTTACCGTAGTCATTTTTACGACCTTGGGAAATACCACGCCGGCTCACGTGGTTTCCGTATTGCCGCCACTGGTTGTCACAGCTGTACTCGGGGTAGCAGGTGTCTTCCTTTCCGGATTCCTGTGCAGCCTGATTTTCCACTTGCCCTTTGAGCTGTGCGTCTCCCTCGGTATTACTTGTACGTTCGGTTTCCCGACAACAATGCTTGTTTCTCAGGAAGTATCTGAAGCCATCGGTCAGAATCAACAGGAACGCACGGCACTGCTTAATTATATGCTGCCTAAGATGCTCGTGGCCGGCTTTGTGACGGTTACGATTACATCAGTTCTGCTTGCAGGAGTTGTCGTAAATATCTTATAAGGAGTCTGATCATAGTGAACCAGTTCGATGAAATCAAAGCCTTTGTAACGAATCAAAAAGAATCCATGCTTGCGCTGTGGAAACAGATTGTCAATACAGAAAGCGGACCTGACCAGATTGACGGGGTAAACAGAGTAGGAAATATCCTGTCAAATGAGATGGGAAAAGCAGGCTGCACCGTTCACCGCGTCAAGGTTTTAAATGCCGGTGACATGGTGATTGGGGAGTGGAATACAGATGTGAAGCAGCCTCCTGTGGTCCTCATGGGACACATCGACACGGTATTCACGCCCGGGGCTGCACAGAAAAATCCTTTCCGGATTGATGATAAAGGGTTTGCTCACGGCCCCGGTGTAGCCGATATGAAGGGCGGCGATGTCATCGCGCTCTACGTTTTGAAAGCACTGCAGCAGACCGGCTATAAAAAGCGGCCCATCAGACTGGTCTTTGTTCCTGATGAGGAAACGCTTCATATGCGTTCCGACGGTAAAGCACGTATTGCCGAAGCCGTTAAGGACGCTGCGGCCGTATTTAATTTTGAACCGGCACCCGCTAAGGGTAAAGTCGTAGTCGGCCGCTATGGCGGAGGCCCTGTATCAATCCGGGTGCACGGCATTGCTGCTCATTCCGGCGGGGCTCCTGAAAAAGGGCGTTCTGCCATTCTGGAAGCAGCACATAAGATTCTCGCCCTGGAAGCAGCCAATGATATTCCCCGCGGCAAACTGATTAACTGCGGCGCAGTTGAAGGCGGTATTGGAGAAAATACGATTCCGGCTGAGTGCCTCATCCGTATCGGTATCCGCTTCCGGACAGCTGCCATCGGAAAGGAAATCTTTACACTGCTTGACCGTGTGACAAAAGAGCACACTGTCCCGGATACAACAGCGGAACTCGATATCAGCCATACGATTCCGTGCATGGATACGACGGAAGCCGTAAAAAAGCTTTTTGCATGCGTTCAGGAAACGGCCCGGGACGGCGGAATGGGAGAACTCGAAGGCATCCAGGTCGGAGGCCTTTCCGATGCCGGAATTCCCATCCAGGCAGGGATTCCGACACTTTGTGGTATGGGTGTAGTCGGCACAGGCGCTCATACGTATGAAGAAGCGGCCGATGTCGCATCCCTGACTGAAAAATGCATCCTTGCGGCAGCTTCCATTTGCCGTCTGTAAGGGAGAAATAGTAAGGCGCTTTTGGTTTCCAGCGTTTGGCATTTACCTGATCTGTGGTCAGCGCGGGCCTTTATCTGCGAAACAGAGGCTGTGAAGAGATGAATTTTCATTTCTCCACAGCCTCTTCTTCATTTTATTTTGCCTTCCAATTATGGTAAAATAAGCAGGTATAGACATTAACATGAGAGGAGACTTTTATGGCCATTCGCGGCATTCTTTTTGATTTTGACGGTACCCTGGCCAATACCACACCGCTTATTCTTCACTGTTTTAAAATGACCGTAAAACACTTCAGAGGATTTGAACCTTCGGATGAGGAAATCCTTGCTACTTTCGGCCTTCCCATGCCGGAAGCTATGGCACGCTTTGCGGGAAACGAAGTAAAAGTGGAGGATATGCTGGCCTATTATCGTCCTCACCAGCTGGCCATCCATGACCAGCTCATCCGGCCCTTTCCGACTGTAAAAGAAGGCTGCCGCCTGCTCAAGGAAAGGGGAATCCGTTCCATGATTGTGACCAGTAAAACCAATGAGACGTGCGAGCGCGGCCTTAACTGTCTGGGACTGACTCCATATGTAGAAGGCGTGGTCGGTGTCCATGACAGCAAACTCCATAAACCGGATCCGATGCCATCCAGGATTGCCCTGGAAAGACTGGGCCTACCGGGAAATGAGTGCATCTGCGTCGGAGACAGCCCGTTTGACCTCATGAGCGGAATGGCTGCCGGCTGCAAAGCCAGCGTTAAAGTAGGCTGGTCTTCCCTAAAGGAATCGTACTTTAATCATTACATTAAACCCGATTTTATTATTAAGACGCTGCCGCAGCTGGCAGACGTCATCGAACAAATCAACGACCAGAGGTGAAATACATGCGAATCATCGGAATCATCGGAGGTACCGGCGTAGAAGACACTTCTTTATTCGGTTCCCTGACACCGCTTGATGTAGAAACTCCATTCGGAACAGCCCATTGCTTTAAGGGAAACGTGGGCGGCAACACTGTTTATTTTATGGCTCGCCACGGCGTCCATCATTCTGTACCGCCGCATAAAATTCCCTATAAAGCCAATATTTTTGCTCTCAAAAAACTGGGCGTTACCGAAATCCTTTCTTTTACCGCTGTAGGGTCCCTGAACCTGGCACTGCAGCCCGGAACTTTTGTAGTTACCAATCAGATTCTTGACTTTACCAAGGGGCGGGATCACACCTTTTTTGACGGCGGAAATCATCCCGTCTGCCATATAGATTTTGCTTACCCGTACTGCCCGGCCGTACGGGAACGTTTAATCAGGGCTTTGACAAAGAAAAATATCCGTCATGCCAAGGCCGGCTGCTATGTGGTTACAGAAGGACCGCGCTACGAAACAGCGGCAGAAGTCCGGATGTTTGCCTGCCTGGGCGGCGATGTGGCCGGTATGACCCAGATGCCCGAGGCAGAACTTGCGAGAGAAGCCGAAATCTGCTATGCGAACTGCTCAGTTGTTACCAATATGGGTTCCGGCCTCAGCTTTGCGCCTCTATCCCATGAAGAAGTAACCGCCATGATGGCAGAAAACAGCAAGAAGATTGCCGCCGCCATGCACGCTTTTATTACGGATGACGACCCTGTTATGTCGACCTGTCATTGCCATGAAGCAGCAAGCGCTGTCGGCGGTTTCCATGTTGAAGATTTTTGATGAAAGGAGTCTTTTCGCAGCATGACGTATGATGTAGTCATCAAGAACACTGAAATCCTGGATAAAAATGATGGTAAGACATATTCCATTGGCATCAAGGACGGAAAGATTGCTTATATTGGCACAGAACCCGCAGAGGGAACCGAAGTCATTGATGGTACCAATCACCTTGCCGTCCCCGGTTTTGTCAATGCCCACACCCATGTAGCCATGACCTTGTTCCGCAGCTATGCGGATGATTTGGTGCTTATGGACTGGCTGCAGAACCATATCTGGCCCATGGAGAACAATCTGGACGCGGACGCGGTTTACTGGGGCAGCCTGCTCGGCATTGCCGAAATGCTCCGGACCGGAACGACATGTTTTGCCGATATGTATTTCTTTATGGAGGACACGGCTCGCGCAGCTGCAGAAAGCGGTATCAGAGCCGTTTTATCCCGCGGCCTGACAGGAAGTTCACCTGAAGACGGAAAATCCCGTCTGGAGGAAAATACGGCGCTTTATAAAAACTGGCACGGCAAGTGCAGCGACCGGATTCATGTCATGTACGGTCCCCATGCGCCTTATACCTGCACTCCGGACTATATCAAATCCGTCATTGCGGAAGCTTCCCGGATGGGAGCCGAGATTCATATGCACCTTTCCGAGACGGAAGGGGAAGTCAAAGAATGCATCAAAAAGTACGGCAAAACGCCGATTGCCCTGATGGAAGAACTTGGTTTGTTTGAACTGGGCACTCTTGCGGCACACTGCGTTCATGTCACGGATGATGATATGGACATCATGGCCCGCCATCATGTCCGCGTAGCTCATAATCCGCAGAGCAACCTGAAACTTGCCAGCGGCGTTGCACCTACTGCATCCATGCTCGCTAAAAACATTACTGTCGGTCTCGGTACGGATGGTGCTTCCAGCAATAATAACCTTGATATGCTGGAAGAAGTACGTCTGGCCGCTTTCCTGGCAAAGACAGCTTCGGGAGATCCGAAAGCCGTTCCGGCGCGGGAAGCCGTTGCCATGGGTACCGTATATGGGGCCCAGGCCGTCGGTATGCCGCAGCTTGGCCGTATCGAAAAAGGCTGGAAGGCCGATATCGCCCTGTATGATATGACCTCTCCTGAATGGTACCCGCGGAACGACCGGTATTCACTGCTTGCTTATGCCGCATCTTCCCACGACGTAGACCATGTACTGGTCGACGGCAAACTGCTCTACGCCAAGGGCGAATACAAGACCATTGATATCGAAAAAGTCTGTGCCAAAGTAGAAGAAAGTTTGAAACGGATGAAAGCAAAAGCGTAAAATCAGGGAGAAGGGGAGACGTGGAAACATAAGTTTCTCTTTCTTATGAATACCTGTAAAAATATCGCATAACAAAAGTAAAGAGGGGGATGCCATGAAGAAATTAGGCTTTTTGGCAGCTACAGCTTCGCTGCTGTGGATGACGCTTCATCCGTCAATCCCGGTGCTGGCTGCGAAGGCAAATACATATCAGCCTAAGAGCGGCGGCTATACAATCACGATACCGCCGGGCAGCGAAGAAATTTATCATACGTCCACCGGAATTCGTTTTAAAGTCGGACAGGATTTCATGGTAAGCGCCGATTTATACGCGCTGCCGAGTTTCATTTCTGTTCCAATGAAACAATATTCCAGTGAACAGAAAAAGGAACTCGATAAATTCCTTGCCAAAATCCAGGATGACCAGGACGGTACCATAGAACAGATTGGTGCCGGCGAAGCGGCAGGCGGAAGTGCGTTAGACCGGCTGCGTCAGCGTGCGGAAGGGAAATCCACACAAACGGTACCGGCTGATAAGGAAACGTCCAGAAAACCAAAACGCGTCATCAACGATAAAAGTTACGAGTTCCGTGCAAAACCGAATGATCCGGCAAAGACAAACCGGCCGTATATCATTGGTAAAGCTTACCAGCCGCAGAAAAACTCACTGCTGGTTGTGACAGTTAGAACGACTGATGAAAATGCGGATGCTGCAGGACAAGCCCTGAAGGCCATGACGCAAAAAATGAAATTAAGCCGCGTGAGATACCCGGATATCAACCTTCTGACAGTGCCGAAAGAGCATTACAGCATTGAGATTCCCAGCGGATGGCGCGTCTTCACGGTAAGAGCTGACAATGTCATCTTTGCAAGATCCCTGAGCAGTGTCCATACAGATAACCTCATGATCCGGGAATTCAGTGATGACAGCTTCAGAGAACTGGGAAATGCCAGCAAAGATACCATCGCACAGGCAGAAACCAACTTTATTAATAAAATCACCCAGTATACACCAAATATTACAATCCTGAAGCACGAACCGATTACGGTCGGAGACCTGCGCGGGAGCCTCTTCGAATCTACTGATAACGAAGATTTGAAAAAGGCCTTTATCCTCAACGCATATCTCCTGAACCCGCAAGGCAAAGGTTATATGCTTCATTTCCAGACGGATGATACCATCAACTATGATTTGAAGCTCAGAGCCTTCCGCCAGGCCGTAGAATCTTTTACGTTACTGAAGGATGAAGAAAATACAACGGCTGCTGACTAATTAAATTACAAATTTGACTCAGATTAACCCCGAGCACAAGATTCCATGCGCCTCGGGGTTATTTTATATGTGTCCATATTTTTTGATAGAATTTTACATAATATATATTATAGGACGTAAAATAAAACGCAAAAAGAGAGGTCACTTTGGCTGCACTCTGCTTTGCTTATTAATTTATTATTTCTGCTTCACTTTATAATTTTATTTCTCGTACGAATTTCTCCAGCATCATTTTATTGGTTCCTTTTTATATGGATCTTTATTTTTTATTTTTGTATTTATGTTATTCGATTCTGCTTTTATGATTATATTTTTTCTGCTGCAGCTTTTTTCGTTTATGTTTGATTCTTGTTCTATCTTTCAAACATTTGTTTGACTATTTGAAAATCTATTGTTATACTTTACTGTATATAGAATAAATTTAAGGAGGCTCTCCTATGGCAGCTCGTAATTCAGATCCATCCAAGAAAACTGCATTATCTCCCCGCCAGAGTCAGATTTTAGAATATATTAAGGAATATACCTTCAAAAATGGCTTTCCTCCTGCTGTTCGTGAAATCGGCAAAGCTGTTGGCCTTGCTTCCAGTGCCAGCGTTCATAATAACCTCAAAAAGTTAGCACAGTTGGGCTTTTTAAGCTGGAACCCCGATAAACCGCGGACCTACGGCATTACCCAGGACATCTCCTGGCGCCAGAAAACTATGGTTCCTGTGCCCCTCGTCGGTGCTGTTCATGCCGGCAATCCTATTCTTGCCGACGAAAATATTGAAGACACCTACCCTATTCCTGTGGATCTGCTCGGCACCAAGGATGACGTTTTCATGATGACGGTAGAAGGCGACAGTATGAAAAACGCCGGTATCCTGGATCACGATTACGTGTTCGTCCGCAGACAGAATTTTGCTTCCAACGGTGATGTAGTAGTTGCCCTCATTAACGGAGAGGAAACTACCATCAAAAGATTTTACCGTGAATTGAAACAGATTCGTCTGCAGCCGGAGAATCCTGATTATGATCCTATCGTCGGAACGGATAATATTCAAATTATGGGTGTTGTCGTCGGTGTATTCCGTGTTCTTTAAGGAAAAATGTACTGAAAAGCCAATTTTTCTTCAATATTAAATTTAAAAATAGCCTCAAAATGACGTTTTGCCTCTATTAGGCCTAAATTTCGTTTTTGAGGCGTTTTTAATGTTTTTGTATGTAGTTAATCAAATAATTATCAAAAATGGCCTCTAAAGCTAAATTTAGAGGCCATTTTTTACTGATGGTTTGTAATTTTTTCTTTTTCACGATAATTTAAGTGTTTTATAAATTTTTGAGAAAAATCTTCTCTATTTTCCAGATTAGAATCAAATTACGAAACCGGAAAAATTATTTTTAACTTTTTGTCCTGATTTCAAAATTTGAAAATTGGTTTCATCTTGAAAGTGATTTTTGAAGTCAATAGAAAACATGAATAGACTACACTCGCCCTTTCATTAAGATGAGCTTCAAATTTCGTTTTTGAGCCTTTTTTATCTCGTACATGATTAACTAATCATATTTCATATAAAAAAGGCTCCTGCCGTAAAATAGCGGGAGCCTGTAAGATATTTAAATTTAAGAAAGAGTTAATCTTTCTTCATGGATTTCATAATCTGTTTAGCAGCCGCCATGATGGCAATATGACCGTGTTCAAACGTCAGGCCGCCCTGCAGGTAGACTTTATAAGGTTCACGGCAGGGACCATCACAGCTTAACTCGATGGAAGCGCCTTGTACAAAGGTCCCGGCTGCCATGATGATTTCATCCTGGTAACCAGGCAGGTGAGAGGGAATGGGGCGGACATGAGAATCAATCGGGGAATGCGCCTGGATAGCTTCGCAGAAGCGACAAAGATTTTCTTTCGTATTGAGTGTAATCGTCTGAATGATGTCGCTGCGCTTATCTTCCGGCAGCGGAGACACTTCAAAACCGAGACTTTGGAATACAGAAGCCGCAAAAATGGAGGTTTTTACTGCCTGGAGCGCCACATGAGGTGCCAGGAAAAGGCCCTGGTAAAATTCGCGGGCCGTGTCCCCCAGGGTAGCTCCCATTTCGCCGCCGAGGCCAGGGGCCGTGAGGCGATAGGAAGCCTGCTCCACAAGGTCGGCGCGTCCGACGATATAACCGCCTGTCGGTGCAATACCGCCGCCCGGATTCTTAATCAGGGAACCTGCCATCAAGTCGGCTCCGACATCGGTCGGTTCCTTATCTTCGATAAATTCACCGTAGCAGTTATCGACAAAGCAGATTACATCGGGTTTAGCCGCTTTGACAGCCTTAAAAATCTCGCCGATTTCGTCGACTGTCAGAGTTTTCCGGATGCTGCTGTAGCCGCAGGAACGCTGTACATGGACCATGCGCGTCTTGGGCGTAATGGCATCCACAATCGCTTTGATATCAGGATGATTTCCCTTCATGGGAATCTGTTTATAAGAAACGCCAAGATCCACAAGTGAGCCCGGTGTCTTGACAGGGTAACCGATGATGGTCTGCATCGTATCATAAGGCTCACCGGTCGCGGCAATGAGTTCATCGCCGGGCTTTAAAGTGCCCAGGAGTGCCACGGCCAGCGTGTGAGTACCGGAAACAAACTGGGAACGAACAAGGGCGGATTCGGTATGGAAAATATCGGCAAAGACGCCGTCAAGTTCATCACGGCCGGTATCAGAATAAGCATAACCGGTACTGGGTTTCAGATAGTAGTCGGAAACCTGGTGTTTGGCAAAGGCATCGAGAACCTTTTTAGTGTTAATAAGAGCTGCTTTCTCATGGCTTGCAGATGCTTTAGCTACACAGGCAAGTGCGTCATTTTCAATTTTGTCCCAATCAATCATGCTAAAATCTGAACCTCCTAAGGTATGTCACTTTATAAGCGGCAAACATGTTATGTAAAATTGTATATCGAATTTAATAAACGCTTACCCGTTGACAAGATACGGACGTACTTTGTCAATGCGGGCTTTTTCCATACGAACTCTCATTCGAACGCCATTTGCTTCATACGTTTCTTCAAGCACTGTAGCATCCGTGTGAAGGGTCGCAGCAGTTTTGGTATCACTATAAGGAATCAGCAGAGTGACTTCTTTTTTGTCTTCATTAAGAATCGTTTCAATTGCTTTCAGGAGCTGTGGTATCCCCTCTCCTGTTTTAGCCGAAACAGCCACCGTATTTTCCCGTTCCAGGTGAGACGGCAGCGCCGCATGTTCCGGCAGTTTATCGATCTTATTGTAAACCGTCAGAATCCGCTTGTTCTCGACGCCAAGCTCATGCAGGACATCATAAACGGCCAGTTCCTGTTCATGATACATTTCATTGCTGCAGTCAACGACGTGAAGCAGAAGATCCGCGTCTTTCACGACTTCGAGCGTTGATTTAAAGGCTGCTACGAGCTGATGCGGCAGGCGCTGGATGAAGCCTACGGTATCGGTCAGGGTACAATTTTCCTTATCAGGAAGGGTAAGCTGACGAGTCGTCGGATCCAGCGTGGCAAAAAGCTGATCCTGCGTGTAAATATCGGAATTTGTCAGCGTATTAAGAAGTGACGATTTACCGGCATTCGTATATCCAACAAGACAGATCTGAGGAATTTCGTGCTTTATCCGGGAACGCTGCTGCGTCTTACGGGAAAGTTTCATTTTCTGGATCTGGTCTTCCAGAAAAGCAATCCGGTCCCTGATGCGGCGCCGGTCTACTTCCAGCTTTGTTTCACCGGGGCCTCTCGTTCCGATACCGCCGCCCAGACGGGAAAGCACCATGCCCTGCCCCATAATGCGGGGCAGTTCATACTGCAGCTGGGCCAGTTCGACCTGAAGTTTTCCTTCACTCGTGCGGGCCCGCTGGGCGAATATATCAAGAATCAGGCCGGTACGGTCAACGATGCGGACGCCCAGCGCCTGTTCCAGGTTTCTCTGCTGAGCCGGTGAAAGCTCGTCATCAAAAATACAAAGATCAACTTCTTCCTGCTGAGCAAAAAGAGACATTTCATGTACTTTCCCGCGCCCGATGAAATATACCGGATCCGGCTTGGGGCGCGTCTGGACAAAACGGCCGACGACTTCAGCCCCGGCTGTTTTCGCAAGTTCCGCCAGTTCCTCTACGGAATCCTCCGCGGACCAGCGGGACTTCGTGTCACCCCAGCTCATGGAAATGAGCATAGCCCGTTCCTTACCCTCACGGGTTTCATGACTATGTGCGGTTTTACCCAGGATTTTTTCTACAGCCGCCACAATCCGGCCAAAAGGCAGATGGGCGGCTTCCTTTGCCGTATAGGGACCAAACTCCTGAACACGCGGTTCCAGCGTCTCGGAAAACTCGGTAATCATACCGAAGGAAAGGAGCGGTTCCGCTTCGGGAGACGCCCAGGCAAGTGCAGCCATGGCATCGAGCCGCAGTGATTTCAGGGCCGAAATATCCACGCTGCTGAGACGAGCGGCACCGGAAGGATGCGTATGGACACAGCTCACGCCGGAAAGCCTCCAGCGGCTCTTTCGAGACCCCGTGTCGGGTAACGTTACGTTGCGGTCAGATCCAACCGCTACGCTGATGACGCGGCCTTTGCGGTCGACATAAATAGAGACCTCACGGCCGATGGCAGCCGAAAGGTCACGCAGTACCAGAGCCAGCTCATGAGAAATCAGCTGACCCTGGTCTGCCGTCATATCATACATTCCTTCCAGACGGTCAAGAATGTTCTTTTTGATGCCTTCTGTATTTCCAAAAATGGTCTTTTCCATGGGGAATTTATCCTCTAGCTCTGGCAGGCTCCATATTGACGCGATAACCGCGGATTGTATTTCTGTGCATAACGCCGATAACTTTTTCAGCCGATTCTGCCGGCACTTCTACGAAACTGAATTTGTCGTACATGCTGATTTTTCCGATGCTGCGGGGCGGAATTTCCGCTTCGATGGAAATGGTCTGCACAATATCCCGAATGGTCACTTTGGCACTGCGCCCCACGTTGATGAAGAGCCGTACCATGCCGGGACGGGCACCCGTGTTGGCAAGGGCTGCCGGCAGAGTGTCAGCATCCTCCGGAGCCTCGAGCGCTTTGTTGCCTTCCTGCATGAATTTCAGGGCTGCAGCCGCAATATCGTGGATATCATAATCCTTTTCCAATGCTTCTACAATGGGCAGATAATCATGATATGCATCCTGTTCCAGCACGCTCTGCATCTTGGAAATAATCTGTTCGCGCTGGCGTTCCAGTACATTTTCATCCGTAGGAAGCGTACCGCGGATAATCTTCGTTTTGATTGTCCGTTCAATGAGCTTCAGCTGACGGAATTCACGCGGCGTAATAAAGGTCAAAGAAACGCCCGTATTGCCGGCACGTCCTGTTCTGCCAATGCGGTGCACATAACTTTCCGGATCCTGAGGCACATCGAAGTTAACAACATGGGTGATGTTGTCAATATCGAGGCCACGAGCAGCCACATCGGTAGCCACAAGGATATCGACTTCATTATGGCGGAACTTTTTCATAACACGGTCACGCTGACTCTGACTCAGGTCGCCGTGCAGTCCTTCCGCCTCATAGCCGCGCGTTGCAAGGGCAATAACAAGTTCATCCACGCCTTTTTTTGTACGGCAGAAGATAATCATCTTGAAATTATCCGTCGTATCGAGAATCCGGCAGAGGCCATCTACTTTGTCCCGGGTCTCATAATAGTACTGGGCGATGGTCGGAGCCGTAATAATTTCTTTATGGATGGCCACAAGTTTCGGTGCCCGCATATACTTCTTACTGATGCTCAGGATCGGGCGCGGCATGGTAGCCGAAAAGAGCATCGTCTGACGTTCGGACGGAACCTGTTTGATAATGTTCTCAATGTCTTCGATAAAGCCCATATCCAGCATTTCATCGGCTTCATCCAGCACGAGGAAACGGACATGGTCGAGTTTAATCGTACCGCGGTGCAGATGGTCCAGAAGACGGCCCGGAGTGCCGATCACCACCTGAACGCCGTTGCGCAGGGAACGAATCTGCCGTTCAATGGGCTGTCCGCCGTAAACAGGCAGGACGCGTACTCTCTTCGTACGTCCAATCTTACCGATTTCTTCAGCGACCTGGATGCAAAGTTCACGGGTCGGTGACATGACAAGCGCCTGCACATGACGGTCCTTTTCATTCAAAGACTGGATGATAGGAATACCGAAAGCGGCCGTTTTACCTGTACCGGTCTGGGCCTGTCCGATAATATCCTCGCCCTTCAGGGCAAGAGGAATCGCGCCTTTCTGAATAGGAGAAGGCTCTTCGAATCCCATATCCTGCAGCGCTTTTAAAATTTTCGGTTCAATATGCAAGTCCTCAAATGAGGTTACTTCATTTTCATTTACATTTTCTTCTATAGTTTCGGTCATAGAATCTCCTTAAAAGCAAAGGGAGCCTCCATCGGGATGGTGCTCCCTTATACTCCCCTCTAAATTATGATTTATAATTTTTTAACTTGTTCCAGTGCGAGGCCCATGGCACGCATGGCACTTCTCTTTTTAATGGTCGTCCGGGAAGCCCTGAAACGAAGTTCCCGCACTACTGTTCCAAGTTTGGTAGCGCAGCCAATATAGACAAGGCCTACCGGTTTTTCCGGTGTGCCGCCGCCAGGACCGGCAATACCGGTTACGCTGACGCCAACATCCGCCTTAATGCGCGCACGTACACCTTCTGCCATGGCTTTACACGTCTCTTTGCTGACAGCCGTATATTTTTCCAGAATATCTGACGGGACGCCAAGCTGTTCATGCTTGACACGATCGCAGTAAGAGACAATGGAACCGGGTAAATACTCGGAACTGCCCGGAATATCGGTCATAAGGCTCGAAGCAAGTCCACCTGTGCAAGATTCGGCAAAAGCAATGGTAAGGTTCCTGGCCTTCAGTGCTTTTCCCAGAGTCTCAGCCAGGCTTTCATAGTCAACGCCGTAAATAAAATCGCCGACATGGCTGCGAATGAGTGCTTCCTCTTCAGCAAGCATCGCTTCCGCATGTTCCAGCGTATCACTCTTTGCCGTAAGCCGGACGATGATTTCCCCATTGCGGGCATAAATAGCGACCGTCGGGTTAGTCTGTGCCTGTACCACGTCGTCAAGCTGTTCTGCCACATACGATTCGGTTACACCAATGAGGTGCAGCACACGGGAATGGATTACGCCCTGAGAAGCATATGCTTTTCTCAGAAGGGGCATCACCTGTTCCATGAAGACAGCTTTCGTTTCAGCAGGAGGACCGGGCAGCATGATAATGAGCTTATGTTCCGGAGTCTCTACGGCAATACCGGGGGCTGTCCCCACGGAATTATAGAGTGCTTTCCCGCCTTCAGGGATGAGACACATCTTGCGGTGGTTCTCTGTGAGCTCGCGGCCGCGCAGTGCAAAGTCTTTCTTTAACTTTTCGTACCACCAGGTGTCGAGCACCAGCTGTTTGCCCACTAATTTAGCCACAATTTCTGTCGTAATATCGCCGCGGGTAGGCCCAAGACCTCCTGTTGTAATAACAATATCCGCACGGGAAAGGGCTATTTTGAGGGACTCCAGCAGACGGTCAGGGTTATCCCCGATTGTCGTCTGATACAGTACGTTATAACCGGCATCATTGAGCGTACGGGCAAGAATCTGGAAACTTGTGTTGACAATGTCTCCCAAAAGCAGCTCTGTACCCGTATTAATGATTTCTACATCCATCAGGATCACTCCTTCACAAGTTGGGCAACCGCTTCGTACGTAAAGCCCTGTTGGATTTCTACTTTCACAAAGAACCCTGGATTCAGGTCATTTTCGTATCCAATAAAAAGGTACCATCAATATCCGGCCCATTCTGATGCGAATGGGAAGCCACAAAATTCGGGGAATTGCAGCCTGGCATTGGTAAAAGCGACTTTTGCCGATACCGAGCAGAAAACAATTTGCGTATATCAGTGGCAATTTATCATGTTATCACAGATTGCCCCCTGATGCAATTGTCACAGGAAATCAGCAGTAAGCGGCCAAAGGATAAAATCGTTAAAAAGAAGGCACGTATCTTAAAAGAAGTGCCTCCTGATCTTTTCACTCAAAATTAATACAGTACCGTATCCAGATGATCCGGCAGGCTGCCGACCACAATCAGCCGGCGGGCATCATCAAAGAAAAAGTAAATCCGCACCAGGTGTTCTGCTTTGTTGCCGGATTTCAGATGATATTTCAGTTCTTTCGTGACTTCGTTTCCGTCCGGCTCTTTGTAATGGAACACTTTATACTGTCCCGGATACGTATTGATGCTGCTGTCACTGTTTGGCGTAATCTCAAACTTCTTATTGTACTTCAAGGAGCACCGCAGCAGCAGCTGTTCTTCTGTCAGCCCTGCATAGCGGGATTCCCAGTATTCGTGAGCCAGAAACTCCAGCGAATCATAAACTTCCTCCAGTCTGTCACTGCTGAGAGAAGCAGCGTCGAGTGCCGATAAAGCCTTGGGCAGCAGCACCAGATGATCAGAAAGCTGGCTCTCCGCCCAGCCGGATATTTCCTTTTTCGTATGAGGACGGGCAATTCGTTCCTTCAGATATCGGATATAATCCTCATTCTCCCGGAGGAGCTTATCCTGCCTTTCGATTTTCTGCTGTAACTGCTGCCTCTCGTCGATAGCTTTTTCTCCGGCTATGGTCAGCTGCTGCTCCTGTTTATGCAGCTTGCTTTCGAGTATTGCTAAAGCCCGGTCTTTTTCTTTCAGGCGTTCCTACCACTGTGCATCTTTGACTTCCTGCTCCGTAGCATAACGTTCCGCCTGTCTGAGGGAAAAATTCTGTGCCTCCTGCCCGCTATGTACCAGTGCCTCCTGGGCACCGCTTAGAAAATACACATTGCCGAAGTCGAATGCCTTTTCCCGCGGATAGGTATATAGATATTGCCATAACAGCCTGGTATTTTGCCTGGCCTGCGCCAGCGGGAATATCTTTTTTGCGCCTTGAAAACACTGAGGCTCCAGAAGGAGGACGTCCCCAGTTCTAAGCTCCAGATTTTCCTCTTGATTCAACGTGTCGAGCAGTTCCGGTTCCAACAGGAATACATGGGCAAAGCCTGCCAGAGAAGCAGCAAACCGCTTCACATCGTACGGTGGGAAAACGGTTTGAAAAGATGTACTGGGTTTTGACGGTTCCACTGGTTTGAGTGCTTCGGCAAAAGAATTGCCGTTCAGAATCCGTAATGAATCGATCTGGTCTGAACCGGAAGGCCCTTTTACTTTGAATTCCCGTAAACTTCCCATCGCTGCACCGTTCCATTCACGGGGCTTTCCTTTCTGATGTCCCTTGGCGGCTTTTTCTTTTGCCCAAATGGGATTTTGCTTCTTTCCCACATTGTTTTTTAACAGATGTCCGCCCGGAAGTGTAATATCCTTATGCAGAGCCCCTCCGGTCTGCAATTGATTCAACGTAAGACCTGGCATTGCCGGGCGTTCCTCAGAGATATTTTTCCTGATTTTGCTGAATAGCACCAGCGGCAGCTGGTTTTCCGGATGATGGTAAAGATGCAGTACCCTTTTCAGCTGCGCCTGATTCTGCACCATGTGCAGCTTTGGCTCAATCGGGATCAGATGCTTCAGGCCGAACTCCGGATCATTGTATAGTTTTTTAACAAAAGCCGGCCGATACACATCCGCCAGAGCCGACCCTACCGGATCTGAAATGATAGTCTTGACGCCGATTTCCAGTTCATTATCCTGCACCAGAAAAGCCACATCTGTCTCAAAAATACGGCCCGCCACAGGCTGACGCCCCTGATGCGGATTCCCCGGATCGCTGCCAAGGTCAGGTTCCGTAATCTGCAGACTCCAGATTCCCTTTTCCGGCAGCGAAACAATATCGATAACAAAGCCATAGTTCAAATGCACTGATACAAGGCGATTGCTGTCAAAATTCGCATACTCT
This sequence comes from Acidaminococcus sp., assembly GCA_022482815.1. Taxonomy (NCBI): domain Bacteria; kingdom Bacillati; phylum Bacillota; class Negativicutes; order Acidaminococcales; family Acidaminococcaceae; genus Acidaminococcus; species Acidaminococcus sp. Next base: position 2,120,025 of record JAKVOM010000001.1, on the reverse strand, counting down.
TCCGGCTTCGGCACTTGCAGAGACGATGGTACGTCCCCGCCCAGCCGCTGGCAGACCCAGTCGATAACCGTAAGGGCCCCACGCTTGAGACCATCCTCAGGCGTTATTCTTTTGTTTGCCATGACTGCATGCAGCTGATACGTTGGATACAGATGATTTTTGAGCAGACGAACTATGGAATGTATATCAGTCATATAAAAAATCTCCTTACAAAGCCGCAAAGAAAGCGGAGTACGGCCGCAGCTTGATTAAGCCACGCCTGGAGATTTCCGCTTTTATCAGGAATCACTCCGTCACAAGTTGAGCAACCGCTTCGTACGTAAAGCCCTGTTGGATTTCTACTTTCACAAAGGAACCGGTCTTCAGGTTCCTGCCGTTTTCAATAAAGATCTTTCCGTCGATGTCGGGGGCTTCCGCATAGGAGCGTCCTACGGCAAGGTCCGGATTTTCCTCATCGTGGCCTTCCACAACGACTTCCAGCGTCCTGCCTTCACGACTTTGCTGGATTTCTTCTGAAATCTTGGCCTGGAGGGCCATCAGGCGGTGATAACGGTCCTGTTTGACGTCCTCATCGATTTGATTTGGCATTTCCGCAGCTTCCGTACCTTCCTCCTTGGAATAGGTAAAGACACCGGCGCACTGGAAGCGTTCCTTTTCAGTGAAATCGAGCAGTTCCTCGAATTGTTCTTCCGTTTCGCCGGGGAAACCGACAATAAAGGTTGTCCGCAGACAGATGTCCGGAATTCGGCGTCTCAGTTTATCGAGCAGCGTTTCCACCTGTTCACGCGTATCACGGCGCCGCATCGTTTTGAGAAGCGAATTGCTGGCATGCTGCAGCGGTAAATCCACATAATGGCATACCTTTTCACAGGTGGCGATGGTTTCAATGAGTTCATCCGTGAAAGAATCTGGATAGCAGTACAGAATGCGGATCCATTTCAATTTTTCAATCTTATTCAGATCACGCAGAAGCTCCGCGAGACGGTACTTCCCGTATAGGTCGATGCCATACTGGGTGGTGTCCTGCGCCACCAGGATAATTTCCTTGACGCCGGCATCCGCCAGTTTACGGGCTTCTGCTATAATTTCCTCATAGGGACGGCTGCGATAAGGCCCCCGAATCTTAGGAATGGCGCAATAGGTACAGCAATTGCTGCAGCCTTCGGCGATTTTAAGATAAGCTGTATATTTCGGCGTAGTAAGAACACGGTTTGCTTTTTGGGAGTATGCCTTTACCGGCAGAATCATCTTAAAACGCTCGCCCTTCTCAACGCGGTCAATGACCTCGCCGATTCGGTCATAACATTCCGTGCCGACAATGGCATCCACTTCCGGCAGGGATTCAAAAAGTTCATCGGCGTACCGCTGTCCCAGGCATCCCGTCATAATAAGCTTTTTATGTGCATCGCCTTTTTTATATTCTGCCATCTGCAGAATCGTATTGATAGATTCCGTCTTGGCACTCTCGATGAATCCGCACGTATTCACAATGATGATATCCGCAGCGGCCGGATCATTGGTTATTTCCCATTTTCTTTCTTCGATAAGCCCCATCATCACTTCGGAATCGACCAGATTCTTCGGACATCCAAGGCTGACAACACCAATCTTCAAAATAGGCTCCCTTCTCTACAGACCGGCAGAACCGGCTTCGTTTGTCTCTGTTATCTGCTGAGGCTGCTGCACCACAAGTGTGCAGCAGCCTCATTCATTACTTTGCTGTAAATGTCTTTGTCATAGTGCCCCATTCAGTATCTTTGAGCGGAGCATCCTTACCATTCACCTTGATGGACACATCACGAATACTGCCGAAAGTGATGCGGACCGATTTTTTGCCGTTAAATATGCGTGTAGATCCCTTCGGGACCGTCATCGCTTCCACGGATTTCCCATCGATACTGGTCTGGGTCCATACCGGCTTGTTATACGTAACTTCCACCGTGACGCCACCCTTGGTCGCCTGACCGTAGGTCTTGGTTTCACTCTTTTTCTCTTCTTTCTTCGTGTCTTTCGTTGTATCCGTTTTCTCGGTTTCCTGGGCTTTCTGTTCTTCCTTCTCAGCTGCCCTCGTATTCGAGTTTTCACTCTTTACGCTGTCAGAAAGCGATGTAGTGGCAGGAATCTCAGGCGTCGTCTTGCCGCCAAAGATAAAATACGCCATGACAAGACAGAAAATCAAGAGGCAGACACCGAAAACAACGGTAAATACCTTCATATTCAGATAAGCAGCAAGACCTTTCTTACTGCCATCCTCTTCCTCTTTTTGATAAGCATAGCCGGAAAACGCGCCGCTTCCCTTATCATCCTCTTCGTCGGGCACATCTTCGTACAAATTCTCATCAATAAAGCGTTTGATGCGCTGCACAAAGCCGCCCTGGCTCTCCTCTTCAGCGGCATTTTCGAGGTCAGCCAGATCATCATCATCCAATTCCTTGATGAACGGTTTGATTTCCGGCTGCGGTTCTTCTTCCTCTTCGGACTCAGGAACGGTCGGAGGAGCATCGGACAGCGGCACCACATCGAGCGGTTTGGTAGCCCCATCCCCTTCTTCTTCATCATGAGAAGAAAGAGGACGATGAATCACGATGGTATCAGAAGATTGATCAGCGGCAGGGGCTGAAGCTGCCGGCTGTTCATTTTCCTTGATATAAGCATCTACCAGGCCATTGCCGTCAACACCAAGATAATTCCCATAGTTACGGATAAATCCCTTGATAAAGACATCCCCCGGGATTTTATTATAGTCACCATTTTCAAGAGCCTGCAGGTACTGGACGCGTATGCCTGTCTTCTCGGCAACTTCTTCCAGGGAAACATTCTTTTCGACCCGCAGTTTCTGTAAATACTCTCCCACTTTCTTCATCAAAAGTCAGCCTCTTTCTTGTTCTTATTAAAAAATCTTTCTTCAATGGCAGCTTCACTCATTCTCAGGGTCCTCGGCTTACTGCCGTCGGCAGGGCTTACAATACCCTTCTCTTCCATCGTATCTACCAATCGTGCTGCCCTTGTATAACCAATCCGGAACTTACGCTGAAGCATCGAGGAAGACGCCTGGTGCGTATCCAGTACAAGCTGAAGTGCATCCAGAAAGAGCGGATCCTCGGCTTCAGTTTCAGGTCCGGTAGTATGTTTTTTCTTATCTTCGGAAAGTTCCTGTGTGGTGACTTCTTCCGTATAATTTGTAGGAATGGACTCAACCTTGATAAAGTTAACGATACGGGCAATTTCCTCATCCGTAATGAATGCGCCCTGCACACGGATCGGCTTATTGGCACCTGTCGGAAAATAGAGCATATCGCCCTTGCCAAGCAGGTTTTCAGCACCGCTCATGTCCAGGATTGTCCGGCTGTCCGTATTGGACGACACGGCAAACGCAATACGGGAAGGAATATTGGCTTTGATAGTACCGGTAAGGACGTCGACGGAAGGACGCTGCGTGGCAAGAATCAAGTGGATTCCTGCAGCACGTGCTTTCTGGGCAAGTCTAAGGATAGCGTCTTCCACATCCACGGCAGCAACCATCATCAAATCAGACAGCTCGTCGATGATGACGACGATAAAGGGAAGTTTCTCCCCTTCACCGGCAATCTTATTATAATCATCGACTTTGCGGACGCCCGTCTTGGCAAAGAGGCTGTAACGGCGTTCCATTTCTACCACAGCCCAGTGAAGGGCAGAGGCAGCCTGCTTCGGTCCCGTGACTACAGGAGTCAGAAGATGCGGGATGCCATTATAGTTGGTCAGTTCCACCACTTTCGGATCGACCAGAATCAGCTTCACTTCATCCGGACGGGCCCGATACAGGAGACTGGCAATAATCGTATTGATGCACACACTTTTACCGGAACCGGTAGAACCGGCTATCAGAAGGTGCGGCATTTTACTCAGATCGGCCACAATAACACGGCCGGAAATATCCTTGCCGAGACCTACGCAGAGTTTACCCTTGGCGCGGCGCACTTCATCACAGTCCACAATGGAACGGAAAGTAACCGGCTCTTTTAAGTTTGACGGTACTTCAATCCCAATCGCTGCCTTTCCGGGAATAGGCTCGATACGTACACTGGTCACAGCCAGTTTAAGTGCAATATCTTCAGCAAGATTTTGAATCTTATTGACTTTGACGCCAGGGGCCGGTGCCACTTCATAGCGAGTGACGGAAGGCCCTTTCGTCACATTGATGAGAGAGGCATTGACACCAAAATCACTGAGTGTCTGTTCGATAATACCGCCCTGCCGCTGCATTTCTTTCTGGGAATTTTTCAGATTCACCGGACGCGGACTATCCAGCAGCGAAAACGGAGGGAACTTATACTGGGGCTCAGTACTCCCCTCCCCTGCTCCCTGCTCCGGCTCAAATAAAGGAGCAGTCTCCTCCACACTGACGGGTTTCTGTTCGTCATCAGGGATATTCGGCGGGATTGCAGGCGTGTAGACCCGCGGAGCCGTATCCGTACGGGAAGTAGCTCCTGCACCGGAATCCGCACTTGTGCCTTCAATCTGTTCAGGGTCAAAATGCAGGATTGGCTTATTGCTGCTTACAGTATCCTTGATTTTCTGGGCCAGGGACTTCTTTGGTTTGTCCCCATTCCGGGAACGCTTTCTCGTATCAGGTTCCTCTTCCTGATCATAAATATCATTTTGGGGTTCATCCTTCTTCCAGTTGAGATGGATGGACTCAATTTTTTGTGCGGCCGTAGCAGCGCCTTCCTTCATTTCTTCGCCGGCAAATTTCAGCGGCTTGGAAAGAGAAAAACGATTGGTCAGGACCATGGATACCAGTGTCAGAGCCGCCAGCGCAATGATTGTGCCGAGCCGGCCGATAATCTTGGTCAGAACAAACACGATGGAGCCTCCGAGAAGGCCGCCGCCGACCGGAAGGTATTCAGGCATAATCTCAGATCCCTGGGGAACAACATAGACATGCCACAGGGATAAGAGAGAAACCACAAAAAGAAGCAGAGAAAAGAAACGCTTGGAAAGACGCAGATGCTCATGATTAACGATGTAACCGAGTCCCAGACAAGCAATGTACAGCGGGAAAAGGAACGCGCCCTTGCCCAGGGAATACGTCAGTACCCGCTTGATAAAAGACCCCAGTGAGCCCATTTCAAAGCCAAGAAGACCGGCCCCCATGATGCATGCAAAGGCGAAGAGCAAGATCCCGATGACTTCGCGGTTCGGGATGATTTCAATTTGCTGAGTATTCTTTTGTGTATTTTTTCTAGAACCCTTCTTTTTCACTGCTACCCTTCCTGCATTATAATCAAATTTCCATGATGAGCGGCAGAATCATCGGACGCCGTCTCGTTTTTTCAAAAAGATACTTACCGAGGGAATCACGTACGGCAGACTTCAGTGCGGACCATTCGGTAATATGGTCCTCGCGGCACTTGTCAAGCGTGCTGAGGACACGATCGCGGGCCCCTTCCATCAATTCTTCCGATTCACGGACGTAGACAAAACCGCGGGAAACGATATCCGGGCCGGCAGCAATGGAGTAATTGCTGTGATCGATGGTAACAACCACAATCAGGATACCATCCTGAGAAAGCTGACGGCGGTCACGAAGAACAACATTCCCGACATCGCCGACACCAAGCCCGTCAATCAGGACCTTGCCGGAAGTTACTTTTCCGTTGATGCCGATAGAATTCGGTGTCAGTTCCACAATGGAACCGTTTTCGGCAATGACCACATTTTCTTTCGGCATACCGAGCTGCATTGCCAGCTTCTTATGAAGAACCAGATGACGGTATTCACCGTGAACCGGCATGAAGAACTTCGGACGGATCAAACGGTGCATCATCTTGATTTCTTCCTGGCTGGCGTGCCCGGAAACGTGAATGCCGCGTTCTCTGCCGTAGACAACTTCAGCGCCCTGTTTATACAGATTATCAATAGTACGGGCAACGCCCTTTTCGTTGCCCGGAATCGGCGTTGCGGAAATAATAACCGTATCGCCCGGCATAATCGAAACTTTCTTATGGTCACTGTTCGCCATGCGCGTCAGGGCACTCATCGGCTCGCCCTGGCTGCCCGTGGTAATAATGGCAATCTGCCGCGGTGCATAGTTGCGCGTTTCATCGATATCAATCAGGACACCTTTGGGCACATTCAGATATCCCATTTCAATAGAGATATTGACAACATTGACCATACTGCGGCCAATGACAGCTACCTTACGGTGCGTTACGACAGCAGCATCAATCACCTGCTGAATCCGGTGCACGTTGGAAGAGAACGTTGCCACAATGACCCTGTTTTTAGCCAGACGGAACTGTTCGTCAAGGATCTTACCGACGTTCTTTTCACTGGGCGTAAATCCCGGCCGTTCAATATTCGTACTGTCAGCCATGAGCAGCAGCACGCCCTTATCGCCGACTTCAGCCAGGCGGGCAAAATCCGTCGGCTGGCCGTCCACCGGGGTCTGATCGAACTTATAGTCACCCGTGTGAACAATCACACCAACCGGGGTATGGATGGCGAGTGCTACCGCGTCAGGGATACTGTGGTTGACGTGGATAAATTCAACACGGAAACAGCCGGCACGAACCGTACTGCCGGGTTTCACTTCCCTGCATTTGGCGTCAGAAACGCCATTTTCCTTAAGACGTCCGGACAGGATGCCAAGCGTCAGCGGCGTACCGTAAACGGGACAGTCGATTTCCTTCATTACATATGGCAGCGCACCGATGTGATCTTCGTGGCCATGGGTCAGAAAAATACCCTTGACTTTTTCCTTATTCTCCTGCAGATAAGCAAAATTAGGAATAACCAGATCGATTCCGAGCATATCATCGTCAGGGAATGCCAGACCGGCATCCACAAGAATGATTTCTTCCCCATACTTAAAGGCGGTCATATTCTTTCCGATTTCACCTAATCCGCCCAAGGGAATAATATTTAACTTTTTTGTATTACGTTGACCTTTATTCAAAAAGGCACCTCCTCACAAATCTTTTATTAATCTTTATTTAAAATGAATATAAAAGCACTGAACAGTCAGTCCACTGTCCAGTAAAAAACAAAAATAAAATTATACCGCAGCAAATTGCCCCATAAGCGCCCATTATAGCATAGCTGGGGCAATAAATGTACACGTTCAACATTATACAGAGAAAAAATAGGAATTGCAATACAGTGGTATACCTGCAAATTCACCGCTTTTTCTCTGACACTTTCGCTTTAAACTCTTTGGAAGTTTCCACCATGGGAACACCGAGTACAGGAAAAAGATCCGACTTTTCCAAAGGCCAGAAAGCTTCATCAGCAATCTTCAGGTCTTCCAGATGAGCGCAGATCACAGAAGCCGCTGCCGCCGTAATCTCTTTGGGTGTAGATTCCGTGCAGACCAGCAGGCAGCGTACTCCCAGCGTGACGACAGGGTTGTTCTGTTCCTTGTAAGTACCTGCCCCCATAAGCACCGGATGATAATATCCATAGCGCTCGAACATCGAGGCCAGCTGGGGGCCTTCCAAAGAGACAAGTCTGACTTTATGATCTGCCACATAAGGCTTCAGTTCCAGGCTGGGAAAGCCGGTAATGATAAAAGCGGCATCCAGCGTTCCAGCTTCCAACCCTTTTAAAATCTGATCTTCAGGAAGATACTGGATATCCACATCCTGATCAGTCAAGTGCCAGGCCTGCAGGACCTTACGTACAGTGACCTCAGAACCCGACCCCGGTGCATTCAGGGCAATCCGTTTTTTCTTTAAATCGGCCACACTGCGTATCGGAGAATCAAAAGGCACGATGAAATGGAGTGCTTCCAGGTGGAGGGACGCAATCTGCCGGATATCCTGGAACGGACGCCCCGCAAAGGGACCCTTTCCTGCAAAGGCAAGTTCGGCGACATCTTCCTGGGTCAGCGCCAGTTCCACTTTCTTTTGGTGCAGCAGCTCGACGTTGGCAATAGAACCATTCGATGATAACGTACCGTCTGCCGCATCCGGAAGTTCCTTTTTCAGGAGCTTATCGAGCTCGGATCCGATGCGGGCATAAACTCCCGGCACATTACCCGCGCCGATGCGAACCGACATCACAGCCGGCTTCTCATTTACGGGCTTCGGCGCCTTGGCTTCCTTGTGGCAGCCGGCACCCAGAAGAAGACAGCAGATGAGTGTTAAAATTGTAAAACTCTTTTTCATTTTATCTTACCCGAAACTGGGTTCAGCAATGTTTCAGCGTATCTTCCAGCGTTTTTTTCAGCCCCTCGGAAAGATTAGTAAACTGCCTGAATCCCAGCGTTTTATTCAAAGCTTCATTAGAAAGGACCGAGTCGCAGATATCGCCGTCCCGGACAGGACCATAATGAACGGCAAAGGGGTGGTCCGTGAGTTTTCTGAACAGTTCAATCAGCTCATTCAGGGACACACGCGTATTGGTAGCTACGTTCAGAACATGCACACCCGGTTCACCAATAGCCCTCACAATGACTTCCGCAATATCACCGGCATAGACAAAATCACGGGTCTGGCTCCCATCGCCAAAAACGGTTAGGTCCTCGCCCCTGGCAATCTTTTTGGCAAAGATGCTGATGACACCGCCTTCCCCACTCTCACCCTGGCGCTCGCCATACACGTTTGCAAAGCGCAGGATCATGCCATCCATAGAATATTCATGGCAGTAAAGACGAATGTACGACTCTGATACCGCCTTGGAAAGCCCGTAGAAGGAAAGCGGACGAACCGTTTCTTCTTCTTTAAGAGGAAGATGCGGATTGTCACCGTAGACGGCAGCACTGGATGAAAAAATAATCTGAGATACACCGCTCTTACGGCATCCTTCCAGGAGATTCAGAAGCCCCATGATGTTGATATCGGCATCTTCTTCCGGATGTTCCATAGAATACGGAACCTGAGTCTGAGCTGCCAGATGAATAACGCATTTAAAATGCTCCCTTGCAAGGAAAGAAGAAAGCTGCGGATCACGCACATCCATTTCTACAACCCGCATACCATCAGGGATATGGGCGCGGCAGCCGGAGACAAAAGAGTCAAGTACCGTCACGTCCGTAAATCCGTGGAGACGCAATTTCTCAAGGACATGGGAACCGATAAAGCCAGCTCCCCCGGTTACGAGGATTTTTCTCATTCGTCCGAATTCCTCCTTCGAATTTGCGTCAGAATATCAAGGCCAAAATACCGGATGGTGACGATAGCACCAATCGTAAACGGTATATACTCACAGAAAAAGCGCCACATGACGGCAATGACACCGGTTACGCCGGCAGGCAGCAGCGGATTGAACATCACAAGGAAACCGCCTTCAGCCACACCGGTACCACCCGGAGTCGGCGTAAAATAAAGCACCAGGTTGACCAGGCACATGCGGCCCATAATGATATGAAGCGGCACATCTGTAATCCCAAATGCGTGGATAAAGACAGGGACAACGCCATAAATACACAAAAGGCTGGCACCTGATTCAGCAAAAGCCCGCAGCACCTGTTTCGGATTCTTGCCCAAAAGGAAAAGGGCCTGCTGGAAATCCCGGTACCACAGAAACACGGCCTCCTGAACTTTGGGAGAAAATCTCCGGCAGAAGCGAATCAGCCATCTCTCAAAGCGCCCGGTGATGATGTAGAAAATGAGCAGCCCCGGGGCAAAAATCACAAAGAGACAGATGAGGGCAATCAGACTGGGCGGCATCCAGCTGACAAGGCCGGGATCAAAATAAAAGACAATCGGGACCGTCAAAAAGAGGAACAAAATTGACATGACCGTACGCACAATAATGATGAGCGTAGACTTGGCCACCGATACACCCGCCCGTTTCATGAACATGAGCTGGGCGACACCGCCGCCTCCCTGCCCCGGTGTCAGAAGGGCCAGGAAGTAGTTACTGAAAACCACGTTGAATACGTGCTTATAATCCATCTTCTCACCAGAAAGGTGGGTCAATGTGATAAGACGTGAAGCATCAAAAAAGAGCCCGACACTCAATATTCCCAGCGCCAGCAGACAATACTCCGGCTGGAAAGTTGTCAGGTACTTGAGCGCCCTTGTATCAAATGTAAAATAAATAACACCGGCAGATACGCAGATGACTACGAAAAAGAGAACCGCCAGCATCCTGAAGATTGTTTTTCTCATTATAGAAAGACCTGCCAATAGATTTATTGATAACTCGATAACTGAATCCGCAACTTATTTATTATACCATAGGAAAGTGCATCTAACAGAACATAATCCTAAATTGTTTTAAAAAATTACTAAATTCCCAACAAAATTCAAAAAATCATAAAGCCTGACAACTGCAAAATACACACTGCACCGTGCAGAATATTGAGTTAGAGCGCGCCGGCATTAGCAAAATGCATTTTCACAAAATGCGGCATTTTTTTCCGTCCCACTTTTTTCTCTAAGACGAGAGCCGTCTGCGTAGCCTGCGCTCCGCCCCCTTTGGGCAGTTCCATCCCTGCTTCCATGCCAAGCTGCTTCATAATACGGACAAATTCATCCCGCGCCAGAATAGAAGCGGCAGCAACTGCCATATCAGCTTCCGCCCTGGGCTGCTGACGTACTGTTAATCCGACAAACTGTGATGTCAGACGTTCAGTGATCTTATTATGGACAGCAAAACGGTCAACGAGAGCAAAATGACAAGAAGGCACATCCGTCAGCACTCCGGAAAGTGCCTGGACATGACCATTTGCCAAAAGTTGATTTAAATTACAGCCCCGCTCTTTGAACCATTGATAGCGCTTATTGTAGAGATCCGGAGGCAGAGCCAGTACCTTTACGGCGAGAGCCTGCTCCTTGATTTGCTTTGCCAGCCGACCGATTTGCGCATCTGTCAGTGCTTTACTATCCCGCACGCCAGCCTGGCGAAAAGCGGAAGCAATTTCCCGATTGACACAGACAGCCGCTACGACGAGTGGCCCGAAGAAGTCACCTTTCCCCGATTCATCACTGCCGGCCCAGACGCCGTCAAAACCCGGAATGTCATCGAGAAGGGAAACAGCAGAGACCAGCGGGCCGGAAGCCTCCCCCTGGGCCGCAGGCTTCTCCAGTGCTTCCTGCAGAGAGGCCCTGAAGGGCGTATCTTTTCCGCCCCAGGTCATGGTAAAGCCTTTCTTTCCATGGTACAGGTTTAACTTGGCATCCTGCCCCTTATCTTTAATCGTCAGCTGGACACCGTAATTAATAGCTTTCTCCGCAATTGGCTCTGCCGCCAGGGGCTGCAATTTTTCAATTGCTTCCTGCACCCAATTTTCAAAAGAAACATTTTTCTTTATATTTTGTGCCACACTGCACTCCTCATTCGTTTTCAGACGTTTTCGGCTGCCGCACGGTAAGGCTGCGAACAGCCACATTAATATCTCTTACTGGCATGGAAGTCATGCCTTCTACCTTAAATTTAATTTTTGTCTGGAGCTGCTTCACCGTGTCAAAGATTTCAGCCCCGAAAAACAGCACAAGATCCAGATAAATCGTCATTCCCTTGCTGGTATCGGCCGGACGGCGGACCTTAATAGAAGTAATCCGGTCAACGTTCTTATTCTTCTCCACGACAATACGTACAATATCGCTGACCACATAATCTGTCACAGAAATTTTGCCATAGTAGCTGAAAGAAGGACGGACAATGGATTTTTTCTGGATGTTCTTGTGCTTTTTATTGCGGCTGAACAAACGGTGCGGCAAATCCACCAACACACCCGAAAGATGCGGTTTCAATTCAATGGTAGGAACCGGGACAATATGCTTTCCCTCTTTGATTCGCAGCTCCCGGGCTCTTTTCATTTCCCGCGGAGTCGCAATATCCTGGATATGGACATACTCCGAAGGCTGCGGAATACCAAGCCGTTTACAGATCGTGACAGCCATTTTATCGGAGGTGCCGATGACAAGAAGATTTTCAATGTTGCTGCCCGCAAGGGCCTTCCTGACTTCTGCACAGTGTTTCTTATCCATGAAAATAGCACGCTTTACGGCCTGGACTTTATTTTGTTCTGTTTTTGCCGAAGTGCCGGCTAAAATTTTGGTTCCTTCAATCAAGAGGCCATCATCGATGATGCCGTCACAAAGGTGATCATGCGCCACACCGATAGCCCGGAAACTTTTGCCGGTACCGCTGGGTCCTGTAAATGCGATAACTTTCATAGTGCGCCTCAATTTGAATGTTTTTTATAGTCGATAATCCCTTTCACATCTTCGTAAAGAATCCGGAATTCACCCAAATGCATGGGAAAGCGTCCCGGATTGCCGTGCAGGTCACTGCCGCCGCTGGGGATAAGATGGTGCGCTTCGGCAACAGCTTTCCAGTCATGATGCGGATGTTCATTTAACGTGGAAGGATGCCAGACTTCCATCCCATCAAAAGCCGTTCCATTAAGAATTTCCTGCACAAGATCATAATTTTCCAATTCGGCAGGATGCGCAAGCACTGCGATACCGCCGGCATTATGAAGCAGAGCAACCGCTTCCTTTGGAGACATCTTGACCTGCCGCAGATAACATGGCTTTCCCGCGCCGATAAGCGTATCAAAAACTTCACTGACCGTCTTAAAGCAGCCCTTTTTGACGAGGAGCCGCGCAATGTGAGGACGGCCAAGGCTGCGGGACCCGGCTGCCTCCTTTACGACTTCAGGAAAAGAAATGGGATATCCGAAACTATGAATTTTCGAAACAATACGCTGCACTCTGTCCACCCGCTGACTGCGGTTCCAGGCAAGGGCCTGCATCAGATCCGGATCATCCGGAGCGAAATAATAGCCAAGGACATGAACATCTTTTCCTTTATAGTCCGTATCAATCTCCACGCCGCGAAGTACTTTCAGCGGAAGCTGATTTGTTTTTACATACCGCTCCGCCCGTTCGTAACCTCTGATATTATCATGATCGGTGATGGCAATAGCTGCCAATCCCGCATTTACCGCTTCCCTGACAACATCCTCAGGCGTATTGACACCGTCTGAAAATGTCGTATGGATGTGTAAATCAGCTAACATACTGACACTCCTCCCATAATATCTTATTTATTATAACATGAGGGCGCCGGTGTTTCACCCCCTTTAGGAAAAAGGGGGAAATAAATGACATCTCGTCGGGAGAGAGGCAATCTACTTTATAAATCCATACCCAGCAATGGCAGTAAAAAAGAACCTGCGGCATTTTATCTGTCACAGGTTCTTTGATAATCGATATGAAATTACTTCAAAAGTCCGGTCTCTCTCCAGGCAGCCTCAACCTTGGCTCGTTCCTCGTCCGTCATCGGGCACAGTGGCAGACGATACGGACCTGCATTGAACGGAGTCATTCTCGTAATGGCTTCCTTGATAGGAATCGGGTTGCTGACGATGAACATGGACTTTGCCTGAGGCACCATGATCTTGTTCAGTTCACGGGCGCGCTGAATATCGCCGCGTTCAAAGCTCTGCATCAGATCCTGCAGCAGTTCACCGCCGACGTTGCTCAGAACGGAAATCAGCCCGCAGGCGCCTACGGCAAAGAACGGAAGCGTCAGGCCGTCATCACCGCTGTAGATGGAGAAATCTTCAGGCAGCAGACGGTACAGTTCAGCCACCTGATCAACCTTACCGGAAGCTTCCTTAATGGCCACGATATTCTTGCAGTCATGGGCCAGTCTTGCTACGGTAGCCGGAAGAATATTGGAACCCGTTCTGCCCGGAACGTTATAAATGACGACAGGCAGGGACGTATTGTCAGCAACGGTCTTGAAATGACGGTAGAAACCTTCCTGGGAAGGCTTGTTATAGAAAGGACCCACCACAAGGACGCCGTCGGCGCCGACTTTTTCGGCAACCTTATTCATCCGGATGGTAGCTGCTGTATCATTGGAGCCGGTACCTACAATCACAGGAACACGATGGTTCAGTTTTTTGATGACAGCCGTGAACAGTTCTTCCTTTTCTTCCACGGTCATAGTCGGTGCTTCTCCCGAAGTTCCTGCCACCAAAATAGCGTCAGAACCATGATCGACAAGCCAGGAAGCAAAGTTCGCCGTACCTTCTGCGTTCAGAGAACCATCTTCGTTGAAGTGTGTTACCATAGCTGTAATCAGACGACCAAAATAAGGCTTGTTCATAATCTCTACTCCTCCTTAAGACTTAAATGCGTGATGAAGCGCATTCACTGCTTCTTTTACTTGTGAATCCTTGATGATAGCGGCAATCATGTTATCCGAGTCCGTAGTCTGAAGGATCTCAATATCTGCATCCGTTAAGGCGCTGACAAACCGGGCCATATAGCCGGGTACGCCGCCCATACGGGAACCGACGACAGTAACCTTGGCACAGTTTGGAATCAGTTTGTATGTGTAACCGGACGATTTCAGGATCTCTTCTGCCTTGGGAGCTGCCTCGGAGTAAACAGCAAACATCAGGGAGCCTGGCTGCATACTGAAGCTGCCGATGCTGACACCGCCGTCAGCCAGGGCTCTGAACAATCTGCTGCCGTTTGCTGATTCCCCGGATTTCAGGGAAACCTGGAAGAAAGCCAGATTCATCATATTGGCTACACCGCTGGCGTGATTGCTCTCTACGTCATCCTGCTCTTCAATCGTTTCAATCTGGTCATCAGCGGTAATCAGTGTCCCCGGTGCATCAGAGAAGGTACTCTTTACGACCATGGGAACGCCGTAGCGCATGACGATTTCAACCGCTCTCGGATGAATGACTTTAGCACCCTGGTGAGCCATCTCGCGAATTTCATCGTAAGAAATATGTTTGATGATCTGGGCATCGGAAACAATGCGCGGATCAGCTGTCATGATGCCGTCTACATCCGTATAGATTTCGACTCTATCAGCGCCGACGGCCACGCCGAAGGCTGCAGCCGACGTATCGCTGCCGCCGCGGCCCAGTGTGGTGATATTGAGGTTATCATCAGTTACGCCCTGGAAACCGCAGATGACAGGAATTACGCCCTGAGATACGAGGTCTTTCAAATGTTTTGCCTTGACCGTTTTGATGCGGGCATTGCCGTAACGGCTGTCCGTAATCATACCAGCCTGACCGCCTGTCAGGGCCCGGGCATTGAGCCCGGCCTTCTGCAGGGTAGCGGCCATAACGGTCGAAGAAATGATTTCCCCGCAGGCCATCATCAAATCCAGTTCATGCACATCAGGTGATTCATTGACAGATTTCAGCATATCGATGAGCGTATCCGTTGCATACGGGTCACCCCTCCGCCCCATGGCAGATACAACTACGATAGGGGCATACCCATTATCGATAGCTTCCTTTACTTTCTTTAAAACAAGCTGGCGCGTTTGCGGAGTGGCAACAGAAGTACCGCCAAACTTTTGTACAATAATATTCATCGAAAATGCCCCTCCTTATCAGAGCCAACCGTTCTTAACCATCGTTTCCGCAATTTGCAGCGTGTTCAGTGCGGCGCCCTTGCGGATCTGGTCGCCTACACACCAGAAGTTGAAGCTGTTCGGTGCGGATTCATCGCGTCTCAGACGGCCTACATATACATCATTCAGACCGGAAGTATAAAGCGGCATCGGGTAAATCTGCTGAGAAGGATCATCCTGCAGAACAACACCCGGGAAGCTGCTCAATGCTTTGCGGATATCTTCCAGCTGTACATCATGTTCCAGTTCCACGTTCACAGATTCACTGTGGCTTCTGTAGACAGGAACACGAACCGTCGTAGCCGTAATTCTCATATCATAATCGGAGAAAATCTTCTTCGTTTCATTGACCATCTTCATTTCTTCCTTGGTATAAAGGTTATCCAGGAAGATATCAATCTGCGGTACCAGGTTCAGAGCCAGCGGGAAGTGCTTTTCAGCTTTGGCCATCGGGAAAATCTTGGCAGTCATTTCTTCACCGGCAGCGGCTTGTTTAATCTGGTTTTCCAGTTCATCCAAACCATCCTTGCCGGCCCCGGAGGCTGCCTGATAGGTGGAAACGATGATTCTCTTGATACGGGCCAGATCGTAAATCGGTTTCAGCGCCATTACCATAATGATTGTGGAGCAGTTCGGATTGGCGATGATACCTTTATGTTTCGTAATATCCTGCGGGTTAACTTCAGGAACAATCAGGGGAACTTCCGGATCCATGCGGTACGTGCTGGAGTTATCGATGACAACAGCACCGGCCTTGACGGCAATCGGAGCGAAGGTCTTGCTGATGGAACCACCGGCAAACAAAGCTACATCAACCCCGTTAAAGGAGTTGGCCGTTGCTTCTTCAACTTTATAGGTTTTGCCGCGGACGGTAAGTTCCGTACCTGCCGTGCGGGAAGAAGCCAAGAGTTTCAGATTTTTGAACGGAAAGTCTCTTTCGTTCAACAGGTTGATAAATTCATGACCAACGGCACCCGTTGCACCCAGAATCGCAAGATTGTATTCCTTCATTTTTGTTTTCTCCCTTCAAGTCTTCTAAATAATCTTTATAAAATAGCGTCAAGTCCGTAAACCAGACCTTTGCGTTTCACCATGGTCCGGCAGCCGAGCATAACGCCGGGCATATAGCAGTCACGGTTAATGGAATCGTTCCGGATTGTCAGTGTTTCACCTGTACTCCCGAAAATGATTTCTTCGGAAGCTACGAAACCGGGAAGACGTACCGAGTGGATCCTCATGCCCTGGAAATCGTTCCCTCTTACATGCGGCAGTTTTTCCACTTCATCGGGGCGGCCCTGAGCAATATATCCTCCGCCGCGGGCTTCAGCCATTTTCTGTGCTGTCAGAATTGCGGTTCCGGAAGGTGCATCCAGTTTCTGGTCGTGATGAAGCTCGATGATTTCAGCTTTCGGAAAATATTTTGCTACTTCCGCGGCAATTTTCATCATGAGTACAGCGCCCATGGCAAAGTTCGGGCAAATCAGGCAGCCCACATTATTTTTTTCAGCCAGAGCTTTCAGTTCATCAAGATTTTCCTGCGTAAATCCTGTAGTCCCCACCACAGCATTGACTTTAGCGTTCAGTACAGTCCGCAGGCAGTCCATGACGACATCCGGCCTTGTGAAATCTACAACTACATCCGGATGGTGAGCAGCAATAGCTTCGGCCAGGTTACTTTCAACAACAACCCCCGCCACGGGTTTTCCGGCGCCGTGATCATTAACGGCAGCGACCAATTCCATATCATCCTGCTCAACTACGGTTCTTGCTACAGTGGAACCCATCTTTCCAAGAGCTCCGTTGACGAGTACTTTGATCATAAGATTCATCCCTTTTCCAGACTAGCAAAAAAAATCGATCATTGAGAACCATCCCAATGACCGTAAGAACCGACCCAATGTAACGGGCACACATCATTCTACTTCACATGATAGCTCTCCACCAATTCTGGCGACAGTCCAACAGCTGTTAACCGTTGGCCCAGCGCCTCTCCGTACCCGGATCAGCACTTCGGCGGTCGCTCCTTTCATCCCCTTCTACGGTGTCCCTCCGGAGATTACTTTTAGGTCCCGCGCCTCTATCTCTTGTTAAGTTATGTGTACAGTATAGAAAATTTGATTCAATATGTCAATGCTATTCCGAAAATTTAGCATAATTTTTCACGATTTAAGGGCAACTCTAAGATTTGCCATCAGATTCGTGAACAAATCTGTTAAATCCGATACAAAACGTCTGGCATAGATGGACGCACTGATTCCGCTTCTTTCTGCAAAGATAGAAATCAGCTCTTTCCAGGAATGACCCTCATAGGCCTGAAGTGCTTCGAGAAGTCCCTGCGGCGTCGCCCCGTAGTAGTCATTGGGCTGAGCGAGGTAAGCATCCGCCACGTGTGCACAGAAAAGACGGTACTCATCATCCGTGAGATTGGTCCCTGTCTGGTGCAGTGCCATCCGGATCAGATAAACCTTGAGATAGAGATATTCGCGCAGTGCCTGCTCCCGGTCATCAGGAAACAGTTTAAACCATTCGATAATTTTATATCCCCCGGCATCTCCAATGGTATTGACCAGGGAAATCATCTTTTGTTCATCCATAATTAATCACCCTCATTTTGAAGTACTGCCGAAGCCGCCGCTCCTATCGGCCTTGGGAGCCTTATCGTCGTCATCGGCCAGCAAATAGGAATAGAAAATCCCTTGAGCGGCCCTTTCCCCTTTTTTGAGGACGATATCCTCATCCGTATCGTTGGCAAGAGCCAGCATAATATGTCCTTCATTGTCAGGATTGTTATAGTAATCGGCATCCACGATACCTTCGTTGTTTAAAAGACGCAAGTGGCGTTTGATGGCCATACTGGAACGAATATGGATGCCGAGATATTCATTACCCTGCATGTACGCCTTGACACCCGTAGGAACCATGGTCTGCCCATGGGCCGGAATCACAGCGTCATCAGGCAGATAGATATCATACCCGGCAGAAGCCTTCGTCTGGCGGCGCGGCATCGGAAATTCCTTATCTTTATAGGCTGAAATTTTTTCAAATCCTCTTACTTTCGTCATTATTTATAGTCGTTCCTTTCTGATTCTTTTTGTCTTTGACGCCGGTCTGATTCATTTTGTCTTTAGAATCAGCCTTATCCTTTTTGTCTTCAGTGCCATCGCTGTCTTTCTTTTCTTGAGTGACAGGTGCCGTATTCTGCTCTTTCAGCTTTTTTTCGAGCACAGATACGTAAGTGGACTGAGGAATGGTCTGGAACTCTTCCTCCAGTGACTTTTTCACCAGCCTTTTTCCTTTTTTTGAAAAGAGTTCCACCTTTTCCACGCGGTAGGTGTCATCTTCCGTATTAAGTGATAAAATAAGCTCGCAGCTGGAAGCTGAATCCCCTTCTTTCAGCTTCTTGCCAAAATGTTCATTCAAGAGCCGGATAAAAGGCTCATCTTTAAAGACAGCTTTTGTCCGCACCTTATAGACCTGCGGGGCCTCCGGCTTTTTGAGCGTCTTTTCCACAGACTCCCTGCTGACATAATAGATACCCGCTTTATTTTCCTGTACAAGGTCCCAGGCGGTATCATCCTTGGCAAAGCAGCGGGAAGCGCCGCAAAGAGCAAGCAGTGACAGCGTCAGGCCCAGAATTTGCTTCTTCATAAACTTCCTCGTTCTTTCTCCGGAAAAATCAATGATGCTCTCCTCATATTACCCAATCGGGAATAGATAGTCAAATATTTTTACGTCCCCGAATCGGGACTTAATTGGAAAAGACCCTCCTGCATAGAAAGGAAATCCGATGTTTCAATTCACGCTTCCCGGTCATGCCGCACCCATCAGGCTGAAGACACTGCTTAAGCAGTATGGGATTTCTGACCGCTACTGGAAAAAACTGAAAATGTCAGGCACCATAAGAGTAAATGGTCTCGCTCAGGATAGAGACTGTATGCTTGGCCCCGGAGACCGGGTAGAGTGGGATTTCCTGCCGGAAACGTCAGCACTGCTCCCGGAAGAAACCGCTGTGTCTGTCCTGTATGAAGACAACGTACTGCTTGCCGTGGCAAAGCCTGCCGGACTCCTCACCCATAACCCAGGAAAAGAAAGAATCAGTGCCCTCTCCCGCCGTGTAGCCTGGTATTACCGGCAAAAAGAGATTGCTGCAGCCGTGCACCCCGTTTCCCGGTTGGATAAGGAAACATCAGGCCTTGTTCTCTTCGCGAAAAATGCCTGTATCCACCACATGATGACAAACCGCCCGCTCACAAAAGTCTATCTTGGTTTAACGGAAGGCAGATGGGATGTGAAAGCAGGAATCATGGACGGCCCCATCGCGAGAAAACCAGGCTCCATCATCGAACGCATGGTTGACTATGAAAAAGGCCGGCCGGCAGAAACAAAATACGAAGTACTGGCAGAAGGGAATGGTATCTCGCTGGTCCGTTTTGTGCTGAGTACCGGAAGAACACACCAAATCCGTGTGCACTGCGCGGCCGCAGGGCATCCGCTGATGGGAGACAGCCTGTACGGCAGACCGCAGCCCCAGCAGCGTCATCTGCTGCACGCCTACGCCCTTTCCTTTGTTCATCCGCTGACCGGAAAGCCCATCACCATCAAAGCACCGCTGCCGGACGATATGAAGGAAGTCATGAGAAAAGCGCTGCCTGCTGATAAGATCCGCAAATATATATAAATTCCATTTGCGCATAAAACAGGACGGCCGTATCCGGCTGGTTACGTAAAAAGGCTGTGAAGAAACGAGCATTCATTTCTTCACAGCCTTTTGCTGTTAACTACTTGTGAGAAGCCGCAGCCCCATCAGAAAGACTTAAGCGCGGCCGGAGCAGTTCAATACGTCACGGATCTTATGTTTTACCATCGCTTTGATGGCTTCACGGCCCTTGCCGAGGTAGGAACGCGGATCGAAGTCTTCCGGATGTTCATACATATATTTACGAATCGAAGCCGTCATGGCAAGTCTCAGGTCCGTATCGATATTGATCTTGCAAATACCCATAGTGCCTGCTTTTCTCAGCATGTCTTCAGGGCAGCCCTGTGCGCCGTCCAGCTTGCCGCCATACTTATTGCATTCTTCCACAAATTCAGGAATAACCGTGGAAGCGCCATGCAGAACCAGCGGGAATCCCGGCAGCAGGTTGGAAATCTTTTCAATGCGAGGGAAATCCAGTTCCGGTTTGCCTTTGAACTTATAGGCGCCATGGCTCGTACCCACAGCAATGGCAAGGGAGTCAACGCCGGTACGTTCTACGAACTCAACAGCCTGGTCCGGATCCGTATAGGTCGCATCCTTGGTGTTCACCTTGACTGCATCTTCGACGCCGGCCAGTTTACCAAGTTCAGCTTCTACGACTACACCCTTATTGTGGGCATAATCAACTACCCGTTTCGTCACTTCAATATTGTCTTCAAACGGCAGCTTGGAGCCGTCGATCATAACGGACGTAAAACCACCATCTACACAAGCTTTGCAGATGTCAAAATCAGCACCATGATCCAGATGGAGACAAATCGGAAGATCGGTGTCTTCCAAAGCTGCCTGTACCAGATGAATCAGATAGTTATGCTTAGCGTATTTCCGGGCACCGGCAGAAACCTGGAGAATCAGCGGAGCATTTTCTTCTTTGGCGGCATCGACAATGCCCTGCACAATTTCCATGTTGTTAACATTGAATGCACCGACAGCATAATGACCTTCATAAGCTTTTTTGAACATTTCAGTTGAAGTAACTAATGGCATTTTACATCCTCCTAGCTCTTTCTAGATAATTTCATTATACCATAATTGCACGCCGGATTACAGAAAATGTACAGGCGCAAGTCAATCCATCCAGCTGCGTCCCTGACAGGCTGCAAACCTGTAATCACTCACCGCATCTGTCCTCCCGGGGCAGCCGCCGAAAGAAGAGCCGGATGAGGTACGACGCCAGCAAAAAGGAACAGATATCGGCAAGCGGCTGGCAGACAACAAGACCATAGAGTCCAAAAATACGCGGAAGCGTCAATACAAGAGGAATTAAAAACAATCCGCTGCGTCCTGCCGCAATCATGACAGCGCCCCGCGTATTACGCGTTACCTGAAGCGTCATATTGCTGATAATGATGAGACTCGCTGTCATAAAGGTAAGACACTGGGCGCGCAGGGCAAGCACGCCAATCTGAATGACCAGAGGATCATCCCGGAAAAGGCGCAAAATGAAATCAGCATTCAAAAAGCCGAATAGTGAAGCAAGGAAACTGAGAATAATATTGATTTTCAGGCCAAAACGGAAGCCATTCCGCAGCCGGATGTATTTTCCAGCGCCGTAGCAGAAGCCGCAGACCGGCTGAAAGCCCTGACCGATACCGATGACGACGGAAGTCCCGATAAACATCAGACGCGTCACGATGGACATTGCGGCAATGGCAGCATCACCAAAAGCACCGGCTGAGACATTAAGGCAAATCGTAGAAAAACTATTGAGTCCCTGCCGGAAAAGAGAAGGAATACCACCGGCCACGATTTCCTTAAACAAATTCACAGAGGGATGCATATTCCGGATCCGAATCGGGATATTCCCGCCCTGACGCGCCATGGCAAGAAGGATACAAAGACTGACACACTGGCTGAGCACTGTAGCGAGAGCGGCTCCGGCAACGCCCATGCCAAAGGAAAAAATAAAAAGCGGGTCCAGAAAGACGTTTAAAACGCCGCCCGACATGATGCCGATCATGCCGAAGGCGGAACTGCCCTGGAAACGCAGCTGATTATTCATAAGAAAAGAACAAAGCACGACGGGAGCGCCATGGACAATAATGGAAAGATAAGCGATGGCATGAGGAAGAATCGTCGGTGTAGAACCGGTAATCCGGGCAATTTCAGGTGCAAAAATGCGGCCCAGCACAAGGAGAACACACCCGATGGTAAAAGCATACAAAAAACTTGTAGAAGCCATAATTTCCGCATGTTCACGGCGGGAAGCGCCCAGCTCCCTGGACATATAGGTGCCGGAGCCCTGGCCGAAGAAGAATCCTACGGCCTGCAGAATCGACATCGTGGCAAAGGTAATCCCTACAGCCGCCGTGGAACTCGTATCCAATTTACTGACAAAAAAGGTATCCGCTGTATTATAAAAGCTGGTCGTCAGCATACTGATGACAGAAGGTACGGCCAGTTTGACAATCAGGCGATCCAGGGGAGCTTCCAGCATTTCATGCAATTTTTTTGCTTCTTTTTCTTTTTGATTCAAGTCCTTCCCCCTCCTTTACACCCAGTTTTCCCCTATTCTAGCACAAAGAATCGAAAATAGAGCCGTTTACTTTTTACGCTTTTGAAAAAAGAACAACCTCCATTATCACCACCCTCAGACTACTATATAGATACTCTTTTTCGTGAGGAAAAGCCAGTGGGCACGTCCGCTGCTCTTTACAAACTAAGCTCAGATGACGTATACTTTCAACGGACAGAAAAATAAAATCTAAAATGAGATTAGCTATCATCTCACATCAAAACTGGGTTGCGATGCAAGATGCAGGAAAATAATTAGACAGGCTCTGCCGGAAACAGCTGACATGGATAAGACCTTTCAACTTTGTTTTCGCCGCCTGTACCAGACCGCATCTGCATGTCAGATGCGTTTTTTTATGTTAGGAGGAACTATGGAAACCCGTGTCGCACTTATTGGAATTATTGTGGAAGATCCCGAGGCTGCCGAAAAAGTAAACGCTATCCTGCATGAATACGGCCGCTGGATTATCGGTCGGATGGGGCTTCCCTACCGGGAACGCAAAATCCACATTATCAGTGTCGTAATGGATGCGCCCCAGGATACAATCAGTCAGGCATCCGGCAAAATCGGCCGTCTGGAAGGGGTAACGGCCAAGATTGCCTATGCTAAAATGCCGGAAGCTCATGCGTAAACAACTTTTTCCGCTGATTCCCTTTGTCATCCTGCTGTTAGCCTGGCAGGCCGCTGTCGCTTCGGGAAGGTGGAGTACGTACATCCTTCCCCCGCCGGAACAAGTGCTTGCAACGGCGCAGCGTATGCTCGCCTCAGGAGAACTCCTGAAGCACACTATCATCAGCCTGCGGCGCGTGTTCTGGGGCTTCGTATGGGCCTTCGGACTGGCATCGATTTTTTCCATTGCATCGCTGCTGGTTCCGGTACTGAAAAAACTGGACAGAGGATTATTTTCGGTACTGCAGCATATCCCGCCCCTCTCTTTGATTCCGCTTTTGATTCTCTGGTTTGGCATCGGCGAAACGCCAAAGACAATTATTATCGTCCTGGCTACTTTTTTCCCTATCTATCTCAACATGGAAGAAAGTATCCGGCGCTGCGATCCGAAGCTGCTGGAACTGGGAAAGATGCTTGGCATGACGCGGCTGGAACAGCTCTGGAAGATTCGTGTTCCTTCTGCGCTTCCCTACATTTTAACAGGTGTCAAAGTAGGTATGGGCTACAGCCTGCGCGCCATCATCGGTGCTGAAATGATTGCCGCCGACAGCGGCCTCGGTTTTTTGATTCTCGATGCTCAGACAATGAGCCGAAGCGATAAGGTCATTATCGGAATCCTTGCTATCGGTGCGCTGGGATTTCTGATTGACGGAATTTTCTCCTTTCTGACCTGGTATCTCCTTCCTTATGAAAGGAGGCACGCCTGATGGCAGATTTAGTGATTCGAGACCTTTCCAAATCCTACGGCGAAAATGCTGAAAGACATACAGTGCTCTCTCATCTTTCGCACGAGTTTTCGCTGGATGCCTGTACTGTTATTTTGGGGAAAAGCGGCTGCGGAAAAACGACGCTGCTTCGCCTGATGGCAGGACTGGAAACACCCGATGAGGGAACCATCTACTGGCCGCCCGAGCATTCCTTTGGCATGATGTTTCAGGAGGCGCGGCTTATGCCCTGGCTGACCTGCCGGCAGAATGTAGCCCTGGGAAAACGGGAAGCAAGCGGCGGACGCAGCATTGATGAACTGCTGAAACTGGTACATCTGACGGATGCGGCAGACCGTTACCCGCATGAACTTTCGGGCGGCATGCAGCAGCGGACAGCTCTCGCAAGAACGCTCGCCATGAATCGGCGGGTCATCCTGATGGATGAACCCTTTGCGGCTCTTGATTATTTTACGCGCCTCCGCCTGCAGCAGGAACTGATGGACATGAAAAACCAGCTGCATCTGGGACTGATTCTTGTAACTCATAACGTAGAAGAAGCGCTGAACCTCGCCGATACAATTCTTGTTTTGGAAAACGGAAATTTTACATTTGAAGAAGAAGTACCAGCGGGTGAAACCAAGCGGGACTTACTCTCTCCTGAATTCATTTTGTTGAAACGGCGTCTGCTCGACGCGCTGCAGACAGATGATTCATATAAAAAGTAAAACGGGAAAGGATGACAAAGATGAACAAAAAGCTAAAAAAACGAGTATTAGGGGTCATTGGAGTATTCGCTGCAGCGTTAATGCTGACTGCGTGCGGCGGTAAACAAGAAACCAAAAAGGAAGCTGCCCCCAAGGTTGAAAAGGTAAGCATCACCTATGTACAGGCACCGCTGAACGTTCCTTCTATTGTAGAAAAAGCGAACCAAAGCTTTGAGAAAAAATTCAAGGAAAAAGGCGTTACTGCTGAATATTCCACTATTACTTCCGGCGCCGATCAGACTGCTGCCCTGGCTTCCGGCGACATTCAGTTCCTGAACTGTGTAGGCGGTTCTTCTGTGCTGCTTTCCGCAGCTAACGGAGCCGATATCAAAATCATCAGCTTATATTCCCAGGCTCCAAAAGCCTTTAAACTTTTCTCCAAAGATCCTTCTATTAAATCTGCGCAGGATTTGAAAGGTAAAACGATTGCCGGTCCGAAAGGAACCATCCTGCATGAGTTACTGGCAGCTTACCTCCAGAAGGCCGGTATGAGCATGAATGATGTAAAATTCGTTTCCATGGGACTGCCCAATGCCCGCGCCGCTCTTGAAAATGGTTCTGCCGACTGCGCATTGCTCGCAGGTCCGCTTGCCTACCAGAGCGAACAAAAAGGGCTCCATGTAGTTACAACGGGTGAAAGTCTGGTATCCGGGCTCACCGTCACGGCAACGAGCGGTAAATTCCTGAAAGAACACAAAGACCTGGTTGATACGTTCCTCGCTGTTCAAAAAGAAACCCTGGCTTACATGAAAGATCATGAGAAAGAAGCCCTGGAAGCTACCATGAAAGCAACGGAACTTGATGAAAAAGCCGTTCGCTCCATGTACGGTCTGTATAATTTCAGCATGGACATCACACCGGAAGCCATTGAATCCCTCAAAAAGACCCAGGACTTCCTCGTCTCTTCCAAGATGATGGAAAATAAAGTAGACGTAGACAGCTTATTCGTAAAGTAATTTGCCGGTGATGACTTAAAATTATAAAAGCAATGAAATGATGACAAAACAGGGGCTGTGAAATATGCGAGTGCATTATTTCACAGCCCCTGTTACACCGGTCGCTGGCCGCTGGACGCGGGTCGCCCGTAGAAGAAAAATTGCCAGGGCATTTTTCTACGAACTTAGAAAAATAAAACCTAAAATTTGGGTTAGCTGCTAAATTTTAGGTTTTTATTTTGCTCAAAAAAGTCTTACTACACTGCTGCAGACGAGGCTAAATGACATAGGCCAAAAGCCAAAAGCGCCTTTTTATCCTCTAGCAGCCACAGCTATCAGCTTACTGCTATCTGCTAACTGCTACCTGCCTATTGTTTCACCTTACAACCTGCCTGCGCTAGCGTACTAACCACTTGCCACTGACCACTAACCACATTTCTAAAACCAAAATCCCCGGAGGAGGAAACGGAACCTCAAGCCAGCTCCGCTTCCTTCCCCGGGGATTCTATTTCTTACTGCTCAGCGTGGCTCAACGAGCAGTTTGATGGCAGTCCTTTCTTCTCCATCAATCGTGATGTCAATAAACGCAGGTACACAAACGAGATCCATTCCATGAGGAGCAACAAACCCCCGCGCAATGGCAACAGCCTTTACTGCCTGGTTTAAGGCACCAGCACCAATTGCCTGGATCTCAGCTTTACCTTTTTCTCTCAATACGCCAGCTAAGGCACCTGCTACAGAGTTTGGATTGGATTTAGTAGATACTTTTAGTACATCCATTTTTTGTCCCCCCATTAAATGAATCGAAAGATGAGATAGCATAGAATTAAATTAAGCATATTATAACACAAAAATAAAAATTTACTAGTTTTTTTTTGTAAATTGTTTGTTTTAAATTATAAACTAGTGTAATTGTCCTTGCTCAGCATATAAGCATAGAGAATTGCTAAGGTTTTAGAATCATAAATTTCCTGATTCATGACCATTCTCTTTACCTGTTCTTCCGGAAATGCCTTGACATCAATAAACTCGTCGTCATCAGGATGCTGCGGTCCTCTTTCAAGCCCGGAAGCTGCATAAAGATGAATGGTCTCATTGGTAAATCCAGGCGTCGTGACAATACTTGTAAGATACATCCAGTTCCGGGCCGTGTATCCAGTTTCTTCCGAAAGCTCACGTTTAGCGCATTCCAGATGATCTTCATCTTTTTCCAATTTGCCCGCCGGCACTTCATAAATCACGGAATTGATGGGATAACGGAACTGCCGCACAAAGATCATATCCCCATTCGGAAGAATCGGAAGCACAGCGACAGCACCCTGATGCAGGATATATTCACGCGTGGTCTCATGCCCATTCGGCAGAGATACCGTGTCTTTAAATACATGCAGCAGCCGACCGCTGAAGATATTTTCAGAACTTACCTTTTTTTCATCCAAACGCTTATCATGCATGATTTTCAGCATGCAGGGTCACTCCTTCATTTTATTTTTGTAACTTGCCGCCATGGCAAGCAGTTCACGAGCGTTGGTACGAGCCGATTCCGACACCTGCGTCCCGCTTGTCATGCGCATCAATTCTTCCACTTGACCTTCCGTATCCAGGACTTTTACACTGCTGACCGTACTGCCGTCCTTAGCGGCCTTGGAAATATAGAGATGACGATCCGCAAAGCAGGCAATCTGGGGCAGATGGGTCACACACAAGACTTGCCGTCTGGCAGAAATCAGGGCAATTTTTTCAGCCATTTTCTGCGCAGTAACGCCGCCCACACCGGTATCGATTTCATCAAAAATCATAGTGGGCACACCAAATTTTTCGAGCAGCACAGTCTTAACAGCCAGGGCAAAACGGGATAATTCGCCGCCGGAAGCAATTTTCCCGAGCGGCTGCGGTTTCATGCCAAGGTTTGCAGAAAAGAGGAACGTCGCTTCGTCCTGTCCATTCCTTCCACACTGAGGCAGCTTGGAAAAAGCGATTTCCACTTTGCCTTCCGGCATGGCAAGATCATGGATATGCGGAAGCATGGCTTTGCAAAAAGCCTCTGCTCCTTTTTTGCGCAGCGCTGTGAGTGCCGCAGCCTTTTCCAGCATAATCTTCTTCGCGGCTTCTGTCTCTTTAGCCCACTTTTCAATCGTTTCGGAAAGTTTTTCGAGGCTTTCGTACTCTTCTCTTGCCTTTTCAGCATAGGATAATACAGCTTCCAAGGTGCCGCCATATTTCTGCTTCAGATGATACAGCAGATCAAGGCGGCTCTGTGCCTCGTTCAGGGCCTCCGAAACATCCTCATCAGAGGCAAGCCGGTCGGCCACGTTCTGCCTGACATCTTCCAGCGTCTGCCAGGCAGAATCGAGGGATTCACTGAGCGGAGCCAGTGTTTCATCAAGGGATGACACCTGATCGATTGCCTTACGGGCTTCTGTAACTCCGTCAAGGACGCCGCCCTCCTCCCCTTCCAGAAGGGTATGGGCTGTACTGAGGGCCTGCATAATCTTGTCGTGGTAAGACAGCTTCTTCACGGTATCCCGCAGCTCACTGTCTTCACCGATTTTGATCTGTGCCTCTTCTATTTCATTGATATCGGCTTCCAGGCGGGCCAGGTCATCTCCCTGATGGAGATGCTTTCCCTGCCAATACTGAAGCTCTTTGGATGTCTCCTGATATGCATTGTAGGCTTCTCGATAGGAAGCAAGGGCCGGCGCAAGCTCCTTGATATAATGGTCAAGAATCGTGAGCGGGGCCTCCGGACGCAGAAGGAACTGATTTTCATGCTGCCCATGAATATCGACCAAAAGGCTCCCCAGTCTGGAGAGAACTTTGAGCGGGACCTGACGGTCGTTGACAAAAGCCTGGCTTTTACCAGATGCAGCAACGCGGCGGCGCAGGAACAAAAGATCATCTTCCCCGTCAAGGGCAAGGTCTTTTAACGCAGCCTCTGCCTGCGGAGCATCGCTGAGGTCAAAGATGGCCTGGATATCATAGGAATCCGCTCCGTCCCGTAAATATACAGCGGACGCACGGCCGCCCAGGACGATGCCAAGGGCATCAATCAAAATGGACTTGCCGGCGCCCGTTTCACCTGTAAATACGTTAAACCCATCGGAAAATTCCACCCGCAGCCGATCGATCAAGGCAAAATGATGGATTTCCAGTGAAGTAAGCATGGCGTTTCCACCTTAGCCTTTCTTCTGCAAAATTCTGGTTTTGACCTGTTCGATATGATCCCGGTTATCAACAACAATCAGGATGGTATCATCCCCTGCTACCGTACCGAGGACCTCACTCCAGCTCAGATGATCCAGGGCATAAGCAACAGCCGGTGCCATCCCCGGAAGGGTATGAAGCACAATGAGATTTTCGGAGGTATTGAGAGTCAGCGTATAGCTGCGCAGCATATCTCTCAGCCGCTCCGGCGTAATCATCTGATTCTGTTCGGTCGGAAAACAATACTTGTAGCGCCCGTCCTCATCAGGGATCTTGATTAGGAACATGTCCTTGATATCACGGGAAACCGTGGCCTGAGTCACATTAAATCCAGCTTTTTTCAGAGCTTCGGCCAGGTCGCTCTGCGTTTCAATCGTCTGGGTTTTGATAATTTGTTTAATAGCTTCCTGTCTTGATAATTTCATAGGGCACCTCTAAATAATGGTCTGACCTTCGTTACGCAGCATCCGGTATTGCCACGTTGCATAATAGGACAGAGGCCGGATTCTGGCAAAAAGGGCATCAAAGGGACATTTCTCAATGACTACTTTCTGCTTTTCATCTAATCCGGAAACGGTCATGCCGTCAGCGGAAATAATGATTTTTTCAAAGGGAGGATAAGGTTCCACCTCAATATTGTCCGACATAGGAATGACTATCGGCCGCGCGTGAAGCGCGTGCGGACAAATCGGCGTAATGATAGTGGCATCCAGACAGGGATGCACGACCGGACCTCCGGCCGAAAGCGAATAAGCCGTCGAGCCGGTAGCTGTCGCGATAATCAGCCCATCCGAAGGAAAATTGGCGGTCGGTTCTCCGCCGATACGCAGCTTGAGCCGCGTCAGACGGGAACGGTCCGCGCTTTCCAGTACCATATCATTCAGAGCATGAGCTTTCTTGATGATACGTCCCTTATCAAAGAGTGTCAGCTGCAGCATGCTGCGGCGTTCAATGGTATACTGACGGTCCCTCAGTTCCCGAAGCGTTGACTTGAGATCCGGCAGGGAGGCTTCCGTAAGAAAGCCCAGCTTTCCCAGGTTCACACCAATAAGCGGAATCCCGGCCGGTGTTACATAATGGGCCGCCCGCAGAATGGTACCGTCACCGCCAAGGGTCAGTGCGACATCAAGAAGCTTAAGAGACTCGATATCTTCCTGATCATAAGCAGGAAGCTCATAGCTTGCCGCAATCTCTTTTGGAAAAACGATATGGACATGTTCACGCCTGCAGTACTCCGCCAGAGCGGGAAGAATTTCCCTTACGAGGCGTTTCTGCAGGTTTGGAAAAATGCCGATACGGACCTCTTCCATGCAATCTCCCCCTCATTCCAGGGCAGCGTGTGATTCTTTGACAACCTGCGCAGGCAGATCATCCGGGACCTGATCCTCGCCCTGTTTTCCAAGATATAACAGATATTCGATATTGCCTTCCGGTCCCCTGATAGGAGAATAGGAAAGGCCCAGCGGTATAAAGCCCATTTCCCGGGCCTGTGCCAATACTTTATGGATGACTTCCAGATGGACGGCAGGATCGCGGACTACACCTTTTTTCCCGACTTTCTCCCGCCCGGCCTCAAACTGCGGTTTAATAAGTGCAATGACGAAGCCGTCAGCCTTCAGGATCTTAAAAGCTGCAGGAAGCACTTTATCCAGTGAAATGAAAGCCACATCAATGGTCACAGCGTCAACGAGCTCTCCCAGGGAATCCGCTTCCAGATAGCGGACATTGGTCCTTTCCATATTGACAACGCGCTCATCATTGCGCAGTTTCCAGGCAAGCTGGCCGTAACCGACATCAATGGCAAAGACCTTTTTCACCCCGTTCTGCAGAGCCACATCGGTAAAGCCGCCGGTAGAGGCACCAAGGTCAGCCACCACTTTCCCATCCACGCTGATGGGAAATACCTTCAGGGCTTTGTCGAGTTTATACCCGCCGCGGCTGACAAAAGGCATCTTCTTACCCAGGAGCGTAATTTTTACATCCGGTTTCACCATCGTGCCCGGCTTATCTATTTTCTGATCGTCCACAAGAACTTCTCCGGCCATAATCACAGCCTGAGCCTTGCTCCGCGATTCGAAATATCCTTGTTCAGTCAAAAAAACATCCAGTCGTTCTTTTTTCATGCTTTTTTAGCCCGTTTCCATAAATTCCAATCTTCTTCAATGCGGGCAGCAACACCTTCCGGGTCAAGGCCCACATCTTTCAGCAGCTGCGCTTTGTTTCCGTGAGGAATAAAGCGGTCAGGCATGCCCAGCATCAGTACGCGTTTATCCGTAAGCAGCATCTTTTGCTCAAGGAAGGAAAGCACACCCTCACCGAATCCTCCAATCAGGGCGTTTTCTTCCATCGTGACAAGATAAGACTTTTCCTTCACGGAACTTTCCAGTGCTTCGGTATCAAGCGGCTTAATGAAGCGGCCATTGACGACACCGGCGGAAATGCCTTTTTTGGCAAGCAGATCCGCTGCTTTCATTGCCGTATCGACCATCGTACCTACTGCCCAGATATCCATATCGGTACCTTCGCGCAGACGTTCGCTGACACCTATCGGGATTGTATGCATCGGTTCATCCACAGGCACCCCGAGTCCGCTGCCGCGCGGATACCGCAGTACAGTCGGGCCATTATAATTGACAGCCGTACAAAGCATATGGCGCAGTTCATTTTCATCTTTAGGCGCCATAATCGTCATATTCGGCATGAGCCGCAGATAGGAAAGGTCAAAGTTGCCGTGATGCGTAGCCCCGTCGTCACCGACAAGCCCCGCACGGTCAAGGCACAGCGTAAAGGGCAGATTCTGCGTCGCCACGTCATGCAGCAGCTGATCGAAAGCACGCTGCGCAAATGTCGAATAAATCGCAACTACCGGATGATAACCGTTGGCAGCCATACCGGCCCCCATGGTGACCGCATGCTGTTCGGCAATGGCAGCGTCAAAAAACCGGTCCGGATAAAATTTTCCAAAGGCATCAAGCCCCGTACCTTCCCGCATGGCAGCTGTGATGGCAACAATCTTACGATTTTTGGCGCCAAGCTCTACCAGAGCCTTGCTGAACACGCTTGTATAGGAAGGGGGTGCGTCCTTAGCAGTAATCTTCTGCCCCGTTGCAATATCAAAAGGACCAGTCCCGTGAAACTTATTAGGATATTTTTCGGCAGGTGGATACCCCTTGCCTTTTTTGGTAATCACATGGATGAATACAGGTCCGTTCAGGGTCTTTGCCTTCTGCAGCGTTTCAATCAATACAAGGATATCATGGCCGTCCACGGGTCCCAGATAGGTAAAACCCAAATCTTCGAAAAACATGCCGGGTACGACCAGATATTTCAGACTATCCTTGATCCGTGCTACCGTTTTAGCCACGGAATCACCGATTGTCGGAATGCTCTTCAAAAAGCTTTCGATATCCGCTTTGACACGGGAATAGGTCGGTGCTGTCCGCAAATCAGTGAGATAGCTCGACAGGGCCCCGACGTTTTTCGAGATAGACATCTCGTTATCGTTCAAAATGACAATGAGACGCTTTTTCAGGGCCCCTGCGTTGTTCAGGCCTTCAATCGCCTCACCGCCGGTCAGCGCGCCGTCACCAATCACCGCCAGCACGTTGTAATCGTCGCCGGCAAGGTCACGGGCAAAGGCTATCCCCAAAGCGGCTGAAATGGATGTACTGGAGTGTCCGGTACCGAAACAGTCATAAGGACTCTCATCCCGTCTCGGGAATCCGCAGATGCCGCCGTATTGGCGTAGTGTCGAAAAAGCCTTGCACCGCCCCGTCAATATTTTATGGACATAGGACTGATGGCCCACGTCCCAGACAATTTTATCGCGTGGAGCGGAAAATACCTTATGCAGGGCGACCGTCAGTTCCACCACTCCGAGATTCGGTGCCAGGTGTCCACCATTGCGGCTTGTTACATCAATCAGCAGGGAGCGAATTTCTGCGCAAAGGGCATTCAGTTGTGGAATCGAGAGTTTTTTCAAATCCTGTGGGGAATGAATCGTTTCAAGTAAACTCATGCGCACGCCTCCTTACAGCTCCAGATCATTTCTTCCGGTTATAAAGATGCTCCGTAATTGCCGTCAGGACTTCCGCCCTGGTACCAAAAGGAGCAAGCGTTTTGCGGGCTTCTTCCAGGGTTTCCTTAGCCATTTCCTTGGCCTTTTCGAGAGAGAACAATGTGACATAGGTAGACTTGTTCATAAGCTGATCCATACCGGCCTTCTTGCCCATGACAGCCTCGTCGCCTTCGACGTCAAGAATATCGTCCGTAATCTGGAAAGCCAGGCCAAAAAGACGGGCAAACTTCGTCAGGGTTTCGATTTCTTCCGGGGTCCCGCCGCCGAGAATAGCTCCGCCGCGGATTGATGCAATGAAAAGAGCCCCGGTCTTAGCTTCATGGAGCTGCTTCATCTGAGCGAGCGTCAGCTTTTTGCCCTCGGAAGTGATATCCAGGGCCTGACCGCCGTCCATTCCGAACGGACCGGCACAGTGCGCCACAAGGTGCACCACTTCCACCAGTTTTTCCGGAGCAACGCCCTTTTGCTCGAGCATCACTTCAAAAGCCTGGGACTGCAGACCATCACCGGCAAGCACAGCCATAGCATGACCGAAGACCTTATGGTTGGTCAGACGGCCGCGGCGGTAATCATCATTATCCATTTCCGGCAGGTCGTCATGAATCAGCGAATAGGTATGAATCATCTCAAGACCTGCAGCTACGTTGATAAACTTCGTGCCGTCAGCTCCCACGATATCCGCCGAAGCCATGAGCAGAATCGGACGCAGACGCTTGCCGCCTGCCATGACGCTGTACTTCATTGCCTCGTCAACAGGAGAAATACTCCCTTTGCCAATGGTTTCATCGAGGAACTGATTGACCAGGGCTCCCCGCTCTTTCAAATATGCTTTTAAATCCACTATGCCTTCACCTCCGGGAAATCTTCCAGGGTAAACTCCCCATCAGGGGTTTCGGAAATCTTCTTGACTTCCTGCTCTGCTTTTTTGAGTACAGAACCGCAGTACTTGCTGAGTTCCGTTCCTTCTTTATATAAAGCGACCGTCTCTTCAAGAGAAAGGGTTCCGCTTTCCAGCGTCTGCACAATCTCTTCCAGTCGTTTCATGCTGTCTTCAAATGATTTTGCCTTTGCTTTTTTAGTTGCCATGTTTATGAACCTCCGCTGTTTCTACAAGGGATTCGATAGTTCCTCCGGACATATAGGTACGAATGCGGTCTCCTTTAGTAAGCTTTCCCGGATCCAGAATAACGTGACCGTCATCCGTTTCCGTAATGGAATAACCCCGTTCCAGGACTTTTTGCGGGTCAAGGGCCTGCAGTTTAACCGCAAGTACCTGGTACTTGTCCTTACGCGACTGCAGCGCTTTCTGACCGCTGACGGCCATGGCCTGAGTCAGCTGGTCAAGGCGCAGTCCTGTATTTTCAAATAAACGCTGAGGATAAAGGAAACAAGGGCGCTGGTCAAGCTTGGAAAGCTGATCCCGGCACCGGGAGAGTTCCAGTTCCACGCTTCGCGTAAGCCGCTGAGCCAGCCCTTCAAAAGCAGCTCTTTCCTTTGCGGTATCCGGCACGGCCAGCTCAGCCGCCGCAGACGGCGTAGCCGCGCGCAGATCGGCGGCAAAGTCACTCAAAGTAAAATCAATTTCGTGACCAACCGCGGAAATCACAGGGATATCAGAAGCCACGATGGCACGCACGACACGTTCATCATTAAAAGCCCATAAATCTTCCATGGAACCACCGCCGCGCCCTACAATCATCACATCACAAAGATGATGACGATTCAGGAACTCGATACCGTGAACAATCTCGGGAGGCGCTTCGGTTCCCTGCACTTTGACCGGATACAGAAGAATCCTGACCGACGAATCGCGCCGGCCCGAAACGGTAATGATATCGCGGACAGCGGCGCCGGCAGACGATGTCACGACGCCGACCACGCGCGGATGTGTCGGAATCGGTTTCTTGAGTGCCGGATCGAATAGTCCTTCTGCAGCCAGACGCTTTTTCAGTGCTTCAAAGGCGGCCATCAGATCGCCGGCTCCGAGCGGCATCATCATATCAACATAAAACTGATAGACACCGTCCCGTTCATATAAATCGATGCGGCCGATGCCGACAACTTTGTCCCCGTTCTGGGGCAGCTGTTTCAGGCGTCTTGCACTGCCGGCAAACATGACGCATTTCAGGAGTCCCCGGCCATCTTTCAAATTAAAATAGCAGTGACCGGATGGATAGCGCCGAAAATTCGAGATTTCCCCCTGAATCTGGAGGTTGGCAAGCTCAGGCTTGCTGTGAATCAATCCCTTAATCGTGGCATTGACTTCGGAAACGGTATACACCTTACCAAAAATCATGTCCATTCCTCTCTTTACGTAATGCATAAAAAGCGCAGCCAACGGCCCCGTCCACGCTGTAGGCCGGATCAGGAGTCCAGACCTCAATCTGTTTTCCTGTTAAATGGCGTTTAAGCTGCGTTCTGATTTCTTCGTTAGCACTGACGCCGCCCACAAAAAGTACTTCGTGCAGGTCATGGGCCTCACAGACGCTGCTGATTGTCTTTACAAGGCCCTTGGCGATTACCCGTTCCGTACCGAGTGCTACGGAAGCGGGATCGGCTCCCTGTTCCAGTGCGCGCAGTGCCTTGGTGGCCGGGCCGGATAAACTCATATTTCCCTTATCGGTCCAGACGGGCAAATCAAAAGCTTCTTTTGCGGAAAAAGCCAGCTTCTCCAGATGGCGGCCGCAGGGAAAAGGCAGTCCGATGGCCACACCGACACGATCAATCATCTGGCCGGCATGAAGATCGATACTCGTACCCTGAGGCGTTAAAGCATACTCACCATCGTCATTTTTATCTGCAAGAAGCAGGTCAGTTGTGCCGCCCGAAACATGGACAACAAGAAAATGAGCCGGTGCCTCTTTCCTCACGGACCAAAGGCCGGCAAACATGTGATTATGCTGATGGGTCAGTACATGGAGCGGGACGCGCAGTACATGAGCAAGACTGCGGGCAAGCCCGAAGCCAGTCAGAAAAGCCGGCATGTAAGAATCTATGAGAGGCCTCGGTTTATTGGAAACGCCGATGGCCCGGATAGAGAGCTTCTCCATTCTGCAGGATTCAATAAGCTCGGGCAGATTCCGGGTATGCTGAAAGACCATTTCAGACTGCGCAAGCCCTCTTCTGCCGGGTTTTACGGACAGTACTCTCCGCCGGTCTTCCAGCAAAGTGCCTTCCATCGAAAGTATAGCAACAGAAGTGGTGTAGCAGCTCGTATCAATGCCCAGCACAGCTTCTTCAGGCATGTTTTTTCACCAAAGTCCCCAGCATACCGTTAACAAAAGCGGGAGATTCATCACCGCCGTAAACTTTGGCGATCTCCACAGCTTCGTTGATGGCTACGGCCGGCGGAATCTTTTCATCACTGTAGTACATTTCGAAAGCGGCCATGCGCATCAAATTGCGGTCGACACCGCTCATCCGGTCTACAGCCCAGTCTTTGGAAAGGGTATTCAGTTCCGCGTCGATTGCTTCGAGATTTTTCCTTGTCCCTTCAACCAGCTTCAGTGTGTAAGCTTTGTCATGGGACCCTTTCAGAGGGCAGTCTTCATCCTCCAGAAGTTCTTTTACGACTTCACCCGGTACGGCGTCCGAGGAAAAATCCAGGGAAAACAAACTCTTCAGCGCCACCGTTCTTGCTTCTCTTCTACTCATAGTATCCTCATTTCTTATTTATGATAGGGCGGGAGCCAGTTATCCAGCAAATCGGCAAGATCTTCTCCTTCGTCCATTTTGTAACCAATATAAAAACCCAGACCGATACAAAAAAGCAGAAAAACGGCCCGGAAAAAGCCCAGGATAATAAACAAAATTCCTACAAAAAAGCCAATCAAGGCGCAGATAATGCGCCAACGAGACGTTTCAAACAATTTTTTCAGCAATTCCTGCCACATATCGTCTCGCCTCCTACTCTTCTTTCGCCTTAATATGCTTGCAATAGAGTTCTACATCGGAAACTTCGATGCCTATCACTTTTTTGATATTCTTTTTTACCGTTCTGCGGACTTCATCCGTTGTGTCGGGAATATTGATGCCCGGCTCAATGGACGCATTGATGCGCACGGAGAGTTTCTGGTCTTCCATCTTGATGCGGGCCTTGGCACTGTGAACGCCGAACACTTCATTACTGAAGCTGGCAATATAATCTTCAAGTGCCTTCTGGCTCACGTGAATCTGACCTTCGTGTTCACTTTCCAGCGTCAGGTCGGCACTGCTGCTGTGACTCCACCAGTTTGCGACAAAAAGACGGACACTCACAAGAAGCAGCACGGCGCCGCCCACCGTATATTCCCAGCGGCCCGGGATGCGTGCGGCAAAGGCCACGAAATCGTCAAGCGGTACAAAATTGACGCTGACGATGATAATCAACACAGCGGCCACAGCCATCAGGAACGTATACAGCGTCAGAATGATGCGATCAAAAATGCTCATGCCTTATCCCCCGAAGCCTCCTGGCTTTCCACTTTTTCTTTCTCCGCAGCGGCGTCTGTTGCAGCCGGTGCTTTATCCGAAGTTTCCGCATCAGCCTTCTGCGTTTCCCCGTTTTCGGATTTATCCTCTTCTGCGCTTGCCTCTTCAGGCTTTGCCTCAGATTTCTGGGAAAGTTCCTCCGATTCGGCTTCTTTATATTTCTTTTCCAAATCCTCTACATCATCTTTTGTTTCTTCAAGGTTGTTCAGCTTATCCTTACGCACGCCCTCCACATGGACATCTACGGCTGTAACCTCGTAGCCGGCCATGCTTTCGACGGCTTCCTTGACTTTTTCCTGCAGCTTGATAGCTACATCCGGGATATTGTAGCCATACGTAATAATCATATGGACTTCCACACGAACCGTTTTACCTTCTGTATAAACCTTAATTCCTTTTGAAAAATTCTGCTTGCCAAGCATATCGTTGATGCCGCCGCGGATTCCGCCGCTCATTCCGTAGACACCAGGAACTTCGGAGGCCGCAAGACCGGCCACAATGCTCAGGACTTCATCATCAACTTGAATCGATCCCATATCTTCGTCTTGTTCTTCTACTGCGACATCTTCATCTTGTTTTTTCTTCAGTTCATCATCCATCGTGTTCACCTCGAACGCAACTTTATGCATCATTAATCAGATTATTATACCACATGGAACAAATAGATAAAAGAAGCACGATACCGGCAAAAAGTGAGTCGGAAACGTGAAAAGTCAGGTTCCATCCTCTGTTCCGGCAATGAACGATTATAAATTATCTGTCCATAAATCTACCGATTGAGACAAAAAAAGAGGACACTGCAAAAGCAGCATCC
Source organism: Acidaminococcus sp. (assembly GCA_022482815.1). NCBI lineage: Bacteria > Bacillati > Bacillota > Negativicutes > Acidaminococcales > Acidaminococcaceae > Acidaminococcus > Acidaminococcus sp. Next base: position 2,081,783 of record JAKVOM010000001.1, on the reverse strand, counting down.
TCAGCATGCTTATTTTAAGACGAGACGGTAATACTTCTTCTTACCCTTGCGAAGCATCAGCTCATCATTGCCTTTAAAGAGATCAGCCGTAACAGCAAGATCAAAATCGGTGACTTTATCATCACCAAGGCTCAGGCCATTCTGCTTGATCAAACGACGGCCTTCACTCTTCGTAGCAATAATCTTATTTTCCTGCATCAGGTCGAGCAGCTTTGTACCAAGCTTATCCTGCGTAATTTCAACAGTCGGCATGTTTTCCTTGTTGGAACCGCTGCCAAATACAGCTTCCGCTGCTTCTTTGGCCTTTTTAGCTTCTTCTTCGCCGTGAACCAGCTTTGTCACTTCGTAAGCAAGCGTAACCTTGGCATCATTGATTGCCGAACCCTTGAGGCTGCCCAGACGTCTGACTTCATCCATCGGAAGGAAAGTCAAAAGCGCGAGGCACTTCTCTACATCCGCATCATCGATGTTTCTCCAGTATTGATAGAAATCATAAGGAGACGTCTTTTCCGCAGACAGCCATACGGCACCGCCTACGGTCTTACCCATCTTCTGGCCCTGGCTGTTTGTCAGGAGCGTGTTGGTCATGCAGAAAGCAGGCTGATGATCCTTGCGGCGAATCAGTTCCACGCCGGCAATCATGTTGGACCACTGGTCATCGCCGCCGAGCTCCATGACACAATTATATTTCTTATGCAGCATATAGAAGTCATATGCCTGCATAATCATATAGTTCATTTCAAAGAAAGAAAGTCCGTTTTCACTGGCAAGACGATTTTTATAGCATTCGGCAGCCAGCATCCGGTTCACGGAGAAATGCACTCCAATTTCCCGCAAAAACTTTACATAGTTCAGATCCAGCAGCCAATCGGCATTGTTGGCAATAATAGCTTTGCCGTCAGAGAAATCAATGAAACGGCCTACCTGTTTTTTGAAACATTCCACGTTGTGCTGAATAAATTCCGGAGTCAGCATCTTACGCATTTCATTCTTGCCGCTGGGGTCGCCGATCATACCGGTACCGCCGCCTAAGAGGACAATAGGACGGTGGCCGGCCCGCTGCATATGGGCCATGACCATAAGGGCTATAAAGTGACCGACATGAAGGCTGTCAGCCGTAGGGTCAAAACCGATATAGAAAGTGATCTTCTCTTTATCCAGCAGTTCTCGCATTTCTTGTTCATGGGATAATTGTTTCAGGTATCCTCTTTCCTGAAGCGTATCTAATACGTTCATTGGAATAACCTCCTCGAATGATAAAAATCACTTAATGTATAAATAACAGAGTACCTGCCGGAATCAGATTCGCAGCAGGTACGAATAAGCAGCATAAATTAGAGCCGGATTATGCATTCTTCGGAAGCTCGGAAGTGCAGTGAGGGCACCTGGTCGCTTCTTTATCCACCGGCATCTTGCAGTACGGGCAGAGTCTTTCCGGTTCCTTGACTTCTTCCTTCTTAAACTTATTCAGGACTGAAATCATGCAGAAAATGACGAAAGCCATGATGATAAAGTCAATGACACTCGTCAAAAACTTACCATAGGCAATGACAGGAACCTTGGCAGCCGTAGCTTCGGCAAGCGTACTTACCTTTTTATCGGAAAGGTTGATGAACAAATTGGAGAAATCAACACCACCGATAATTTTCCCGATCGGAGGCATAATGATGTCGGAGACAAAGGAGGCCACAATCTTACCGAAAGCACCGCCAATGATAACGCCGACGGCCATGTCCACCACGTTGCCGCGCAGAGCAAACGCCTTAAATTCTTTCAAAAAGTTGGACATCAAAACAACTCCCTTCAAAATCAATTAGGTGTTATTATACCATATCTCTAATTAAGATTGTAGGGGGTAAAATAGCACCACCCGTTTTACGGGTAGTGCGGATGTGACGCTGTGGCGCTTTATAAAAAGCGCTTTTAACCTACGGGTAAAAACTGCGCTGCTATAACGCTGTGGCCGGCTTCGCCGGCGGGCCTGCAGCAGCAAGAACCTGACTTTATGAAATTGAGAAAAAATTGCTTTCGTAATTTTTCTACATACAATGCGACCAGCAACCTGCGGCCTGCGAAAAGGGGCTGTGAAATAATGCGTGTACATTATCTCACAGCCCCTTTTATTGAGAGAAGGAGTTTATTCAATTTCAAGCAGGCAGTCGCCGCTGATGATGGCCTTGCCTTTTTGAGCATAAATCTCGCCAACGACACCGTCAATCGGGGAAGTGATGGTAGTTTCCATCTTCATAGCTTCCGTAACGACCAGCGGATCGCCCTTCTTGACTTTCTGACCCTTCGTCACGAGTACCTTTACGACGGACCCGGAAAGGGTGGCACCGATATCGCCGGGCTTATCCGGATCAGCCTTCTTCGTCTTGACAGTCGTCTGGTTGACGCTCTTATCAAGTACCTGGATTTCACGTTCAGCACCGTTGAACATGAAGGTAATCGTACGCATACCGTCATCGTCAGGATCACTGATATTGATCAGGCGGATAATGAGCTGCACGCCTTCTTCCAGTTCAACCGTGATTTCTTCATTGACCTTCATGCCGAAGAAGAACGTCGGCGTATCCAGTACGCTGACATCGCCATAGCGCTTCAGCTTCTCGCTGTAGTCAGCAAAGACTTTCGGATACTGGCAGTATGCGTTGATATCTTCATCCGTGCTGCCGTAGCCTGCGCTGGCAAGTTTGCTGCGGACAGATTCGAAATCCACCGGATCAAGAAGCTTGCCCGGGCGCTGCGTAAGCGGCTTCTTCCCCTTCAGAATAATCTTCTGGAGTTTCTCAGGGAAGCCCTGGTACGGGAAGCCCAGACGGCCTTCGAAGAATTCTACGACAGACTTCGGGAAGTCAATCGTATCACCCTTTTCGTAAATATCCTTTTCCGTCAGTCCGTTCTGCACCATGAAGAGCGTCATATCGCCGACAACCTTGGAGGACGGCGTCACTTTTACGATATCGCCGAACATAAGGTTGACATCATGATACATCTTCTTAATGTCGTTCCAACGGTCACCCAGGCCTAAAGCCTTGGCCTGCTGACGCAGATTGGAGAACTGACCGCCAGGCATTTCGCAGTAATAAGTTTCCGTGTTTGGATACGGTTCCGCCTTATCTACGCCTTTGTAGTATGGACGAACCGTAGCCCAGTAACGCGTGATTTCTTCCATGGAGTCTGTATCCATTTCCGGCTGACGATCCTTGCCGCTCATAGCGTAATAGAAGCTGTTCATGCTGGGCTGGCTCGTACCGCCTGCGAAGGAAGCGTAGGCTACATCCACGATATCAACGCCGGCATCGGCAGCCCGGCAGAGCGTCGTCACTGCGTTGCCTGCCCCATCGTGCGTATGCAGATGAATCGGCAGATCTACAGCATCCTTCAAAGCAGAAACGAGCTGATAAGCGGCTTCCGGCTTGAGCAGACCGGCCATATCCTTGATTGCGATGATATTGGCACCGGCACGCTGCAGTTCCTTTGCCATCTTGACATAATAATCAAGGTTGTACTTTGGCCGCGACGGATCCAGGATATCCCCGGTGTAGCACAGGGCCACTTCGGCAATCTTGCCCGTTTCACGGACGTCCTGAATTGTCTCATACATATTGTCAAGGCTGTTCAGGGAGTCAAAGATACGGAAGACATCGACGCCGTTTTTGGCAGAAAGTTCCACGAAGTTCTTGACTACGTTATCCGGATAGCTGGTATAGCCGACGGCGTTAGCGCCGCGGATCAGCATCTGGTGCAGGATATTCGGGGACTTTTCACAAATTTTACGAAGCCGTTCCCACGGATCTTCATAGAGGAAACGATAAGCCACGTCAAAGGTAGCGCCGCCCCAGCACTCATAGGAGAAGAAATGCGGCAGCTTCTTGGCAGCCGTTTCCAGGACGCGCAGCATATCAATGGTGCGGACACGCGTTGCCATAAGGGACTGATGGGCATCACGCATGGTCGTATCTGTCAGCAGTACCTTCTTTTGGTCGAGAATCCATTTGGAGAACTTATCAGGACCCATTTCGTCAAAGAGCTGCTTCGTGCCCTTCGGGAAGTCACCTTCCGCCGGCACCGGCATTTCCAGAGGCACAAAATCAGGCACATCCTGATGCCCGGCATTGCTGTAGCCGTTAACGGTCGTATCACCGATGTATTTCAGGAGCTTCGTCCCGCGGTCATGAACGACCGGCAGATCGAAGAGCTCAGGATGGTTATCGATGAAGTTGACGTTATAGTCACCTTTTACAAAGGAAGGTTCCTTCAGTACATTAATTAAGAAACCGATATTCGTCTTGACACCGCGGATACGGAATTCACCGAGTACACGCAGCATCTTCTGCACAGCCTTGGCATGGCTCAGGCCATACGTGGTCGCCTTAACCAGGAGGGAATCATAGTACGGAGTGATGATGGCGCCCGTAAAAGCGTTGCCGCTGTCGAGACGTACGCCAAAACCGCCGCCGCTGCGGTAAGCAATGATTTTACCGGAATCAGGCATGAAGTTATTCGTCGGGTCTTCGGTCGTAATACGGCACTGAATAGCGTTGCCGCGGCACTGAATGGATTCCTGGGAAGGAATACCGATTTCTTCACTGTCGAGGGCATACCCTTCTGCCACCTTGATTTGGGTCTGGACAATATCGATGCCCGTAATCATTTCGGTGACCGTATGTTCTACCTGGACACGCGGGTTAACTTCAATGAAGTAAAACTGACCGTCCGGCGTAACCAGGAATTCAACGGTACCGGCATTTACGTAGTGCACATTGCTCATGAGTTTAATGGCGGCATCGCAGATTTTCTGACGCAGTTCCACAGGCAGGGCGAAAGCCGGAGCAATTTCAACGACTTTCTGATGGCGGCGCTGAATGGAACAGTCACGTTCAAAAAGATGAACCACATGACCGTATTCATCACCCATGACCTGCACTTCTACGTGCTTAGGATTCTGAATATACTTTTCTACATAGATTTCATCATTGCCGAAAGCGAGTTTAGCTTCGGACTTGGCACGATCATAGGCGTCGCGCAGATCGGCCATGCGGTCAACCATACGCATACCGCGGCCGCCGCCGCCATTAACGGCTTTCAGCATAATCGGGAAACCTACATCCCGGGCAAATTTTTCTACTTCGGCGTAGTTCATGACAGGACCGTCACTACCCGGAATATACTGGATACCTGCTTTCTTGGCCTGCTTGCGGGCATTCACTTTATCACCGAACATAATCAGGTGTTCGACCTTCGGGCCGATAAAGATAATGCCTTCTTCTTCGCAGCGTTTAGCCAATTCAGCATTTTCTGAAAGGAAACCGTAGCCTGGATGGATGGCATCGACATGATGCTCATGGGCAATACGGATGATATCATCGATATCAAGGTAGGCGTCAACCGGCTTTTTGCCTTCTCCTACGAGATAGGACTCATCAGCTCGAAAACGGTGCAGAGAAAGAGAATCTTCCTTGGAATAGATTGCAACCGTACGAATTCCTAATTCATTGCAGGCACGAAAAACACGAATGGCTATTTCACCTCGGTTAGCCACCAAAACCGAACGAATCTTTCTCACGAGAACCCCTCCTGTAGTAAAAAAATGAGTATAACGAAGTGTGATAATTATAGTGCAACTTGTACACATTAGTCTCTCGCATATAAACTTTATGTACACAAGTCGTTGTACTTCCTTATTATAGCAGGTAAATGCTACTTTACAAGAGGAAATAAGAAAAAAATTAATTATAAAATAATAAAAATATTTGGGGTAAAATATGTTACATAATTTTGTTTTTTAAAAAATTGTAAAGGATTTGACAAAATGAACAATTATTATAAGGCATTATTTTAAGTTCGATTTTTTGCATAAAAAACCGGAGTGATGCACCTGCACCGATGGCAGGGTTCACTCCGGAAGTCACATTTCTTATTTTATAAAAGCCTCACTGCGTTTCTTGAGCGCTTCGTACATTTTGGCAGAAAGGGTCACATCGACACCGAGTTTTCGTCCTGTGCGGGCAATATAACCGCTGAAAGTTTCCAGTTCGCTCTGCTGTTTATGCATAAAATCAAGGGCCAGCGAGCTGTATACATCCTTATTTTTTTGCTTGAGAATGCGTCCGTAAATCGTTTCGGCTTCCTGCGGGTTGAGAGCAATCCCTTGAGCCTCGCCTACTTTCTGGGCTTCCATAAGAAGCGTATGAAGCTCTTCCTTGCCCTGCGGCAGATTCAGAATTTCACCGATGGTCTTTTCATAATAGGCGGTAATCACGTTGTAGGCGCAGTTCGTTATATATTTATTCCACATCTCGACCTGGATATCATCGGCAAGGTGAGTTTTGAAGCCCTCGTGATTAAGGAGAGTAAATACAGTTTCTGCTGCTGCCTTGTCCTCCCCGCCCACAAAGAGGATGGCAAACTTACTCAGCTGATGAATGGAATAATCCTTATCAGCTGCTGAATTAATATAAATAACAGTATCGACAAAAGTCGTCCCTTTCGGCAGGATTGCTTTTGCTACTTCTGTATGATCTACACCATTCAGCATAGGCACCACGATGGTCTCCGGACCCACGCAGGGAGAGATTCCCTTCAAAGCTGCTTCAAGTGAATAGTTCTTGACGCAGACAAAAATGACATCCTGGATGCCGGCGGAAGCAGGGTCATCCGTCACTTTCGGATGCGTCACCTTCTCACCGAGAAGTGCGCTGTGAAGCACCAGTCCCTTTTCCAGGATAGAATCCTTGCGTCCTCTTCTGGCAATGATTGTTACGTCATCAGGGTAATTCAGTGTCAGGACGGAAGCCAGATAGCCGCCGATGGCACCGATACCCGTAACCATAATTTTCATAAGGAAACCCTCCTTTGGGCATGATCAATTTAAATACCGATGATTCCTAACTATTGAGTGCAGGCGGCGGACTACGTTACTATTAGCTTCACCCGCTTCTCCTTACAGCTGAAATGATAAAAAATCTCACAAACCCTTTACACGGATGATCTCTTCCGCGCACTCACCAATCACATCGTAAGCGATTCTTGCTTTCCAGCCCAATTCTTTTTCTGCCTTGGCAGCAGAAAGCGCTGTATTTCTGCCCAGATATTTCACGGGCATGCGCAGATCCGTTACGAGAAGGGAAAGGACTTTAGCAGCAAAATTCGACAATTCTTTGGTCGGAACTTTAGTGGCTTTGTCGCCCAGTCTTTCCTTCAGGCACATGGCCATCTGCTTATAGGAAACATATTCTTCGGCGGACACAATATAACGCTGTCCGACTGTTTCCGGATGCTGCAGCACGAGGACATGAAAAGCAGCCACATCCCGCACATCGACGTAGTTAAAGGATTGCTGAAGAAGATGGGACAATTGACCCATAAGCATTGCCTGGATGATCATGCTCTGCCTGGAAAATGAATCGCCTAGAGCCGGTCCGATAATGAGCGACGGCAATATGGAAGTAAGTTCCATCTGATTTTCCTCTGCAAAATCCCAGGCGGTTTGTTCACCCTTCATTTTAGCGCGTGCATCGTAGTCGACAGGAATGCCGTTATCGGATAAGTCACTCCAATCCTCTTCGGTGAAAAGTGCATCATGATGCTCGTGACCGCCATTGACGGCACCGGCACAGCTCGTAAGGATTACACGTTTAATACCGGCGTCATGGGCAGCCTGCATCACACGGTGCACGCCATCGGCGGTAATATCTATTTTCTCATGACCATCGAGATTCCAGCGTCCCGGTGTCGGGTGCGCCATATGGATGACGGCATTTACACCCTGCATCGCTTCCGCCCAGCCCGCATCTTCCCGGATGTCGGCCTGGACAAAAGAAAGTTTATCCAGATTGGGGACCTGCATCTCTGACAGCACATCCCGTGTCAATCTTGCTTTGTCGTCGGAACGGACTGTCCCCGTCACTTCATACCCCGCTTCAAGCAGTGCCTTAATCGTAAAACCGGCCAGATAGCCGTCGGCACCGGTAAGCAATACTTTCTCACTCATCTTTTTACTGAACGCTCCCTATTCATCATTTTATAGTAATGCCAGCATTTGCTTTGGATTTTCTGCCGGCTTCACTTTTTCCATGGCCTTAATGATCATGCCTTTTTCATCAATCAGGTAAGTCGTGCGGACGACACCCATGGTCTTGCGGCCATACATATTCTTTTCTTTCCATACATCATAGGCTTTGACAGCCGTAAGCTCCGGATCTGCCGCCAAAATAAAAGGCAGCTGGTACTTCGTTTCAAACTTTTTATGAGAAGCCACGCCGTCCTTACTGACGCCAATGACTACAGCGTCCTTTTCCGTAAACTGCGGATACAATTCAGCAAAGCCACAGGCTTGTTTCGTGCAGCCAGCGGTCATATCCTTGGGATAAAAATAGAGAACCACCTTTTTGCCGCGGAATTGGCTTAAGGTGACTTCATTCCCATTTTGGTCCGGAAGTATAAAATCCGGTGCCACAATTCCTGTTTCGAGCATTCTCTTCACTCCCTTTGTTTATCCAAGTTCCCAGGTTTCTCCCGGTGCCAGGATACGGGCATTGACTCCTCTATCCCGGAGCTTTTGCAGGATTCCATCATTGGCATCCTTCCGGGCATGAAAAAGAAGGCACTGCTTCGCCCTTACTTCATCTGCAAGAGCAATCGTGTCCTCCTCATCCAGATGGACTTTAAAAATCACCCGGCTCTTTTGCAAATAAATGTCATTCTGATGGCAGTACGTATCCGAAAAGAGAAGATTACCTTCTGTTCCCTTGGAAAGTTTTCCCGTAAAAATGACTTTGTGCCGAGCTTCCTTTTTAAGCTGTTTAAGATAAAATAGTCCTTCCGGCGCCGTCAGCATCCCATCCTGGGTTAAAATCAAAGCCGGTTCGTCTTTCCTGCAGATTTGAAGCCTTTCATCATCAGAACGTACGATGCGGCCGGATAGCCCGGCAGAAAGTTTTCCTTCCTGCAGATATTCTGTATGGCTTACCAGCGACTTTACGTAACTGTCAATTGCCTCATCCACATAAAAAGGAACACAGGTAAACGTACGGGAAAGGAGCGACCACACATCGGCAGCCCGCCCCTTGGGAGGCAGTGGAAAAAGCACTTTCCCTCCATCCTTAAGGACTTGCCTCGTCTCGGAAATAAGCTGGCGGCATTGGGCCTCCTGGTCAATATGCCGCCCGGCATAGCCGCAGTCAAGGACGGCCGTTTCCGCCTGCGGCGGAGACTCCCTTTTAAGCAGCAAAGGATTAAAAACAGTATCCCCGCTGTAATAAAAGGTTCCGCCGGCACACTTCACATGATACCAGAAGCTCCCGAGCATATGCCCGGATGACCCTGTTGTTACAGTAATGCCCTCTATATCATGGGTACCGGGACTCAGCGGAACAAACCGCAGGGCGCGGCAGTCTGCTTCCGTATAAGGAAGCGTTCCGCCCCTTCTCGCTGCATAAGAGCGCCACTTATCCAGCATGCCGCGAACCATCGCAATGGATTCCGGCGAAGCATAAATGACACCTTGATAGTCCAGGTGATACAGAAGAGGCAGTGCAGCGCAGTGATCCTCGTGGACATGGGAAAGGAACACGGCCCGGATTTTACTGACTGCTTCCCGCGAAAGAAGTGGATAAGCACCAACCTCGAGGCCATGAACCGTCTTTTTGACACCACAATCAAAAAGATATGTGCCCTCCGGTACCGACAAGGCATAACAATTCCTTCCGTGCTCCCCACTGCCGCCAAAAGCGGTCAAACTACCCTGCATGCAGCTTCCTCCTCAAGAATTGAAATATGATTGATTAGTGAAATTCCGGGGAACTGAGCTCCACAGTCCGAAATTCAAACCGTTCGGCATCTTTCTGGAAGCGTTTCAGTGCTTCCACCGTCTTTTTATCGGCCTCAAGCCAATCAACGGTATTCAATTCGTACGGAGTCAGCCAGCGGGCCTGTTCATGTTCCTTGAGAACCGGTTTTCCGGAAGCCACCGTGCAGAGATAGCATTCCATGATGAGGTGGATTTCCGGATAATCATATATGACTTCCACCAGTTTTTTCCCGACGTTGATTTCCATATCAAGTTCTTCCCGAATTTCACGTTTCAGTGCCTCTTCAGGAGTTTCACCTTCTTCAATCTTGCCGCCGGGGAATTCCCAGCCGCCCTTATAGGGACCGTAGCCGCGCTGTGCGGCTAACACCATATCTCCCTTGACAATGACAGCAGCTGCCACATGTAACGTTTTCATTGCGATTCACAACCTTTCTGCTAGTTAGGCGGCTGAATGCCAGCCGTTCGTAAAATTTATTTTTTACCGACAATGACAAGAGAAAACCGATACTTCTCACGATATTCCCTATCACATTATTTTCAACACATCATTTACGATTCTGCTGCAGATATTTTTGCGTAAAAGGGCAAACGGCAAAACAAAGACCGCATAAAGCCTGATGAATCCCTGTAGCCGCAATCATTCGCTCCAGTTGTTTCTGCCTGCATTTCGGCCAGTCAAAAATGGCCGCCCTCTCTACGCCTTCCTTCCAGAGGGTACCCTTCAAGGCACCGGCCGGACAAGCTTCTACGCAGCGGCGGCAGGAACCGCAGCGACTGGTCTCAATGGGTTCGTTAAGCGGAAGCGGTGCGTTAGTGAGGAGACTCGAGATACGCACAGCACAGCCGTACTGCGGCGTCACAAGCAGGCAATTTTTGCCGATCCACCCGATACCTGCACGAGTGGCTACAGTCTTATGCGGAAGAGGTGTCCGGTTGTCTTCATTTTTGTGGACCCGGTCCGTGGAATTAGCAAAGGCCAGAAACCCCTTGGTACAAAGAAAATTCTCACCTGCTTTAACAATCTCATCGAGCTCGTGATTCAACGCAAAATAAGCATCACGATATTCTTTCGTAGGTGCTGTTTTCAGGTCTTTGACGATGGAAGCCGGGACAGGAACTGCCACCGAAACCCCGATTTTCAGTTTCTTTTCTTCAAAAGCCTGACGAAGCAGACGGGCATTATCATCCGGAAACATACCTTCGTTGAGCGTAATCCCCTCCAGGCTTCCTGCACCGACAAGGGCCGCCCCCTTGGACTTCAGTAAAGAGAAAAGTTCTTCTTTCAATGCTTTTGCATCGGCCATACTCCCACCTCCGCTTCTTAAAATTATTATACAACACAAGGGAAAAGGTGAAAATGAGTAAGGGTGTATAAAGTGGATAGTGATTAGCGGCGGGTGGTTAGTATAATTGTAATGAAATCAACTTGCACGGATTCTTGAAAAAGATTGCAAGAAACCGATAGTTATTCAATCACCACAAAATGAGGTTCAAATAGCCAACACACAGGCGGCATACGATGACTTTTTTGAGATTTTTTAAGGTTACCAGATCCGGAGTGAAGCAAAAGAAGCCAGGGAACAAAGAATAATGTCAAAAATCCACAAAAGACTATACCCGCCTGTCGCACTGACAATCACACCACCCAGATAGGCACTGAAAAACGCACCAATCTGGTGGCCTGCAAAAAGCAGCCCGATGAGCGTTGCTGTCTTGCTTAAGGAGAAATTATCCTGAACAAGTCCCGACGTAGGAGATACGGTAGCATCGCCAGTGAAGCCAAGCCCGGCAGAAAAAATCAGGGCAGTGACAAAAGTTTTCGGGACAAAGAAAATATAACCGAGTACCCACACGGCACGAAAGCCATAATAAAATCCAAGGAGATGACCTTTATGGAGACGGGTGCTCAAATATCCGGATAAGAGTGCTCCCGTAATGGTCGAAATGCCGTATACGGAAAAAGCCCAGCCTGCCAGATAATCGGCAATACCAAACGCCAGAAACTGAGAAAACAAGTGTGATTCAATGATGACCATATGGAAACCGCAGGTTGAAAACCCGGCAAGCAGCAGACGATAGGTCCGATTTTGCAGGGCCTCTTTAAAGAATTTGCGAACGGGCACATATTCTTCTTCCTGCTCTCCTTTTGCCTTTCTTGGATCATGACTCGTTACGATGAGCGTAATCGGAATCAAAAGAGCACACAAAAATCCAAGAGCAGTGAGTGCCGTCTGGATACCGCCCCACTGCAGCAGTGCAACGATGCCGGGAGACAAGAAGAAACTGACCATACCCGCGGCAGCGTTCAGCATGCCCGCAAGCAGCATCGAGTACTGCGGCCCCACAAAATGAATGGCAGAAGTAAGCACCATTCCAAAGGAAATGGCACCGGCCCCGGCGCCGAAAATAACACCCAGGAAGAGGGCCAGTCCGATAAAGGAATGAACGAGCAGCATTCCGGCCATACTGACAATGAGAAGCACAGACCCCAGTTCCAGCACAAGACGATTGGACTTACGGGAAGCCAGGAGCCCGAAAAAAGGCTGAGTGAGCCCGAAAACAAGCTCCATAATAGCTATACAGAGGCTTACATCTTCATAAGGGAGGCCGCTGTGTGCCGAAAGCGGTTTCAGTAAAATGCCGATATCGCCGCGGATGCCTGCACCGAGACCATACAAAAGACAAGCAATCAGGCCAAAAGCGATGACAGCCCCGATTCCTCTTGTTTTCCTGGTTTCAGTCATCCTATCACCTTCTAATTATATATGGTCTTATCTTACCACAGAGATAAATAAACGACGAAAAAATATTGTTCTCCATACAATTACAACTTTCCCTTACGGAAAGCATCCAGTATCGTCGCCGTCAGGCTGATGGTATGAAGTTCTTCCTGCTGCAGGGCTTCGCGTGTCATCCATTCGCCGATGGCAAGTTCCTGATGGTCGACATGAATTGTCGGGTCACCGTCGACCTCGCAAATGTATCCAATGAGAAGATCCGACTCAAAACCCCAGGGCTGCGAGGCAAAATAACGAATATTCTTGACGCGAAGTCCCACTTCTTCCATGACCTCACGTCTGACCGTATCTTCCCCGGTTTCCCCAATTTCGCAGAATCCGGCAATCAGGGCCCGTCCCTTGAATTCCCGCCCTGCATACCGGGTTGTCAGGATTTTATCGTTCCAGAGTACACCGACAATAACGGCCGGCATAATCTTGGGATAGACAATATGACCGCAGGCATCACATTTCATGGCCCGTTCCACCTTATCCGGGTGCATAGGCTTACCGCAGCGGCCGCAAAATTGATTATCCCGGTACCAGCCATAAAGCTGGAATGCCGTTTCACCGGCAAAACAGACATCCTGCGGATGGGCACTGCGTAAAAGACGCAGCTTTTCGTAAGAATAAGAAGTTACCATAAGCGGCTCTTTTTCATACCAGAGATAACAAGCTTTCCTGTTTACGCGGAACAAAAATTGGAGACTGGCAGTGTTTTGCTTATCCACCGGCAGCTCACGTACGAGGGGCACTTCAATCCCCTTTGCACCCTCACGCAGAAGTACCGTCCGATTTTCAAAGGAAAAGACCCAATCGTCAGCCTGCGGCTCAGGATGCCCAAACTCATTATGAAAAAGACCGGAACCAATGTCCTGGATCATGTAAATTCCTCCTCGACTTCAAAAACTTTTTTACTAATATTCAGAATCATATAATACGTATCTTACCATAGATAGGAAAGAAATGGATAGATTGAACTGTTGTCACAGTACCAAAGCTGGCAGGTACACGCAGCATAGCAGCCGAAGGACAGACCCTTTACCTTCTTTTTACACTATGTAAAAATCTTTTACTTCGTTTTTACGCCGTTTTTTCAGGATTTACCAACTACCCATGGTACACTACCCGTGTCTTAAGATGTACCCGAAAAACTTTAATTTTACGAAGTTTTTCCGAACTTAACCAAAAGGTAGGAGGCAAATCTATGAACGTAAACCGTCGTCTCAAAGTGTTTGTACAACTTTCCCTGGTCGGAGCTCTTTCCATGAGCTTTGGCTCCCTGGCCCAGGCCGCCGCTCCCGCTGCCGCACCGACAGCGATTTCCCAGCAGGCTGAATTTCACAACAACGCCAGAGGCAGTGTGGTCACTGAAGATTCCATCACAATTCTTCCAATAAACCGCGCTAAACTGTGGGCTGGCCAGCGCTTCGATTTCGAAGTGGAATTCCCGACCGGCAGCACGAACCAAAAAGTAACCATCAATGGTAAAGATGCCGAAGATGTTTTTGGAAAGAAAGCGACAATCACAAACTACGGTACGCATATCTCCTACCGTATCAATAATGTCACCTTCTCCAAACCCGGTTCTGAAGCAGTTTCTGCCACGGCCAGCGGCGTAATCGGCAATCTTTCCAAGAGAGCCAACTACACTGTCGTGAAAGAAGCAGCCAAAAGAAAAGCAAAGAACGTCATTCTCTTCATCGGTGACGGCATGAGTATGCAGGCCAAGGAACTGGGCCGTATCCTTTCGAAAGGCCTGTCCGACGGCAAATTTAATGACCTGCTTGCCATGGAAAAGATGCCAAACATGGCTCTCATCACAACTTCCGGCTATGATTCCCTCGTAACCGACTCGGCCAACAGTATGTCCGCTTATATGACTGGTAACAAATCCGTCGTAAACGCCATGGGTGTATATGAAAATAAGACCAAGACGCCTCTTGACGACCCGAAAGTCGAAACGGTGGCAGAAATCCTGTCCCGCAGTAAGAAGATGTCCTATGGTATGGTTTCCACTGCTGCCATCACCGACGCTACGCCGGCTGCCGTCATGAGCCATACGCGCCGCCGCGGTGAGCAGAACTACATTGCCAGTGAATACCTGAACCGCAACAATCCGCCGAAAGTTGTCATGGGCGGCGGTGCCCAGTTCTTCCTGCCGCTCTCCACGCCTGGTTCCAAGCGTAAGGATAACCGCAACCTCATCAACGAATTCAAGGAAAAAGGGTATCAATTTGCCGGTACCAAAGCCGAACTGAACGCACTTGACAGTGACAAGCCGATTCTCGGCCTCTTTACGATGAGCCATATGAACGTATACATGGATCGTGAATTCCTTCCGAAGAACAAGAAGGTTCTGAAGGGCTTCATGGATCAGCCCGGCCTGCTCGACATGACCAAAAAGGCTGTATCCGTCCTGGAAAAGAACCCGAACGGTTTCTTCCTCATGAGTGAAGGCGGTTCTATCGATAAGCAGCTGCATACGATGGATTGGCAGCGTGCTACGTACGATACCATCGAATTCGATAAGACGATTGAATGGGCTCAGGATTATGCAAAGAAGCATAATGATGACACCCTGATTATCGTCGTTGCTGACCATGCTCACGGTGTCAGCATTTCCGGTACTTATAAAGAAGAAAACGGCAAAGTTGGCCGTGAAGCTGTCCGTGTCTACGGCGATGCCAAGTGGCCGACCTTCGTCGATGCCAACCACGATGGATTCCCGGATAATCCGGATCCTGATGTAACGCTGGCTGTACAGTACGCAAATGCACCTGACCACTACGAAAACTACCGCTTCCAGCAGGAACCGACCGTACCTGCTACGGTGGACGCCAAAGGTAAAGTGACCGCTAACCCGAAGCGTGCTCCGCAGGGTGCCCGCCTTGTCGAAGGCGATATTCCTACGACCACCGGCGAAACCCAGGAATGCCATTCTGCCGACGATGTAGTCCTGATGGCACAAGGTCCTGGATCTGAATACTTCCACGGTGTAATGGATAATACGGAAGTCTTCTTCGGTATCCTCCGCGCCCTCGGCGTAGATGCCTCCAAAGGAACTCCGGAAGTACCGTTCACCTCTCAGGAAGGTGCTCAGAAATGAGTTTTCTTCTGAGCTTTAAAAAACGAATACTCTCTCTCCTCTTGGTTGCTGTACTGGCCCTCCCTGCGGGGGCCTTTGCAGCTTATATGGACTTTTCCGAAATGTATGCCGGTGCTTCCGCGGAGGGACTAGTTTTCTCCGATAAGCTGAATGAACTTGCCGGCTCTTCGGTTACCATGACAGGATATATGGCACCCCCTTTAAAACCGAGCATTGACTTTTTTGTGCTGACGGAAACGCCAATGTCTGTATGCCCGTTCTGTTCTACCGACGCAGACTGGCCTTATAACATAGTCGTAGTCTATGTGGACGGTTCCGTTGAAGCCCTGCCCTATGATCAGGAAGTGAGCGTTACGGGTACGCTTGATATCGGCAGCTATGTAGATGATAATACGGGCTTTGTCAGCCAGGTTCGGTTATTAAGTGCATCTGTCGAATAAGGAGGATGCCATGCTTGAAATCACAGATCTGGTACAGGTCTATCAAGATGGCCATGCCACAATTACCGCTTTATCACTCCCTCATTTTAAGGCGGAAAAAGGCAGCTCCTGGTGCATCACGGGCCCCAGCGGCAGCGGGAAGTCCACACTGCTTCACTGCATTTCCGGTCTGATCCATCCGACAAAAGGAACGATTGCCTGGAACGGAAAAGCAATTACAGGCGGCAAGAATGAAAAGGAGCTTGATCACTGGCGGGCTGTCTGTATCGGGTATGTCTTTCAGAAATTCAATCTGCTGCCCTTCTTGTCAGCTCGTGAAAATATCCTGACCGGGGCCTGGTTTGCCGGTGTAGAAAAAGACGAAGCAAATTCCCGTCTGGAAACACTGTCCCGGCAAATGGGCATTACGGAACTTCTTTCCCAGTATCCGGATGCACTAAGCCAGGGTGAGCAGCAGCGTGTAGCCATTGCCCGTGCCCTCATCAAGAAACCACCGCTCATTCTTGCCGACGAACCGACGGCCAACCTGGACGCCGATAACAGCCAGATTGTGATTGAGCTCCTTAAAGACTACGTTGCCAAGAATGAGGCCATGCTTCTTATCGCAAGTCATGATGCCATGGTCATTGATGCATTCGAGCACAGACTGCCGCTCACGAAAGGAGGACGCCATGATCACGAAGCTAGCCTATAAACAGCTCCGGCGCCGTCCTGTCACGACAGGCCTGCTGCTCCTTATCATCGCTCTTTCCGTCGGTGTCAGCGTCTTTCTGATGACGCTGCACGAGGGACTGCAAAAAGGACTGACATTCGCTACAGAACCATTCAGTCTGCTCGTCAGTGCGCCCGGAAGCCAGCATCAGTTGGTCCTGAACGCTGTTTTCCTGCAGGACCGGCCTCTTCCTAATATTCCTTACGAAGAAGTCACGGCACTTCAAAAGAAAGAAAAACTTGTCAAAGCGGCGATTCCGCTTGGCTTTGGTGACTCTTACAAGGGGTACCGGATCGTAGGTGCCACGCAGGCAATCTTTCAGATGAAAGCATCACCCAATGCAGCGCCCTGGCTTTCCCTCAGGGAAGGACGACCCTTTGAAAAACCTTTTGAAGCCGTCATCGGGCAGGATGTCGCTTCCAGACTTCATCTCACCATCGGCTCCTCATTTGAATCCACGCACGGACTGCTTCCCAAGAGTAAGCAATCTCACAAGGGGCATCCTTTTACGGTAGTCGGCATCTTGAAAGATGTACAGGGGCCTTATAATCAGGTCATCCTGACTCCGATTGAATCCGTCTGGGAAGTCCATGCTCATAAGGAGCAAAATAAACTGGCCCTGGAACTCGCTCAAAAGACGGGTAAGCCTTTGCCGGAAGAAAAGCATGAAAAAGAAGTCAGTGCTATTCTGGTGGAACCGGTCGGCTACAGCCAGGCTTATCAGCTTGCCAGCCAATACCAGTCCCGTAAAGACGCCATGCTTGTTTTCCCTGCTCAGACTATTGTCCAGTTCTTTAATCTCATGGGCAGAGGTGAAAAAATGTGGCGGCCTGTCGGTAGTTTCCTGATGGCGCTGTCCATCTTGATTGTCGTCATCACATCCTATCTTTCCACCTTGACAAGGCTCGGTGAATACGCGGTACTGCGGGCCCTCGGAGCAAGAGAAAAACAGATTGCGGCCATCTGGCTCTGGCAGAACACCTTCCTCATTGCCGGCGGCACCGTGCTCGGCACCTGCCTCGGCCTTGCTGTGTATGCCATTCTGGCTCATTTCCTTGCAGCCAGTACTGCTGTGACGCTGCCGATTTCCCTGCCGCCGCTTGCCATTGCACTTCTTGCGGGCGCGGTAGTTGTCGGCATCTTAGCAAGCCTGCTTCCTATGACAGTACTTAAGAAAAAGCTGAAAGTAACCGTAGGAACCAGTTTGTGATGACAAATTCTTAAACAACACCATAAACTAAGTAAGAGGCTGTGAAATAATGCGCACGCATTATTTCACAGCCTCTTTTACACAGGTCGCCGGCCGCTCGTGGAACCAAAATTGCCGTCAAGAATCCGCCAATAAAAATGCCCGCACTACAGAAACTAACCGCTGTTCTTTCATCACCAACCACTTCCGGCTATATGCTATAGGCTATAGGCCAAATGCCAAAAGCGCTTTTATTTTTTCAACAGCTTCTTTCCGTTTTTCATCAAACTATGTACTTCCACAGCATCACAGCTTTGCTGCTTCGACTCTTGTCTGACCTGCAGGCCGATATTTCAGTGAGTGATGCAGATACCCCATGCTCCCCCACATCATGATTGTCGTTACAATCCAGGAAATGGGAAACACTATAAAAAGCATGAATAAAGTCTGGTAGGAAGGCAGTACAAATAAAATCCAGCAAATTCGAAGAATGCAGATGCCCGTGATGGTTTCGATTGCCGGAAGTACTGAAAGTCCGTGACCGCGAAGGAAGCCGGCCGGTACCTCATAGAAAGTAGAAATCGGAGTCAGGAAAAGAAGTAACCGCATCCTTACACCAGCCATTTCTATGACGGCAGGATCATCGGAATAAATCCCTGCAAAATAGCGGTACTTAAGAGATGTAGGCGTACTAATGAGCGCACTGAGGATAAACCCCTGCAGTAGGCAGATCCAGAGAATATTCCGGCACCGTTTCTGCTCGCCTGCTGCCGCATTCTGGCTCGTAAACGTAGTAGCCGTCTGGGCAAAGGCCATAATCATATAGTAAGTCAGATATTCAAAATTCAGTGAAACGGTAACGCCCGCGACCGCAGCAGCGCCAAAGCGGTTGATAGCCCACTGCACAAAAAGATTGGCAAAACAGAATACACCGCTTTGTACTCCCGCAGGAATCCCGATGCGCAGAATGCCCAGTACGGCATCTTTTTGAAAACAAAGATAACGTAATGAAAAGCGGAATTCTCCCTTCTCCCGGCTAAGCCAGTATAGCGTCACACATGCGCTTGCTGCCGTTGAGATATCCGTTGCGATTGCCACACCGGCTACCCCGAGATGAAAAACGATTACGAGCAGTAAATTAAGCAGTACATTAAGTACACCTGAAGCTATCAGCGCGTAAAGCGGTCTCTTGCTATTCCCACGTGCCCGTTCAATGGCAGAGCCAAAATCATAAAGCAGGAGGAAAGGCAGTCCTGCCGCTGGTGTGCTCCCCGTCAAGCGGAGACTAAAACATTTCAAAATCCTGCTTAAAAATGTATCATTTCTTACATATTCTTAAACAGCACTGGCATAGAAATTGTGGAACGCCATCGGGGACATTCTCATCAGTTTACGTTGAGTTCTCTTTGTATTGTAATATAGAATGTAATCCCGGATATCCCACTCCAGTTCTTCGATACTGTAGTATGTATGCATATAGATTCTTTCCCGCTTTAACATTCCCCAGAACCCTTCCATTGGGGCATTATCAAGGCATCTGCCGGTTCTGGACATACTTCTTGTTAAGTTGTACTGTTCTGCCATTTCCAGATATTCATTGCTTGTATATTGAAAACCCTGGTCTGTATGGACCAATGGATGTGCATTGGGATTCTGTTTGAAGGCTTTCCTGAAAGTCTCCATAACAAGAGGTGTATCATTACGGTCACTCATCGCATAGGATACAATTCTATGGTCATATAGATCTAAAATCGCGCTTAAATAGAGATGTTTAACAATATAAGTTCCACTGACAGGGCCTGGAATGTTAAGCCGGAATTCGGATACATCTGTCACCCACTTCTGGTCAGGCATGTCTGCATGGAATTTCCTGTTCAGTACGTTCTCTGCTTTGCGTGGACTGTTCTTGCCTACACGGCTATGGGTGCAGCCTTTTGGTCTCCATTTAATCTGGGAATGAATATGCAGCTTACGAAAAAGACGGTAACACCGTTTATCAGAGATATCGATGTTGCATTCTTCCCTTAATTTATCAGCCATCATGCGGTATCCCGCTTCAGGATATTTAATATGAAGCCTGAGAATATGGCAGCAGATCCCCTTGTTTATGAGCTCATTCAGGCTAAGGGGCGTCTTGCGCCAGCTATAGTAGGCAGAGGGGGAAACGTGCAGGATAGCACAACACTTTTGCACGGAAGCCCCATTTTCCTCGCAAACCTCTTGAATCGCTTCATACTGCTTACGATTACGAGTCAACGAAAGCGATTCCTTTTCGTCAACTCGTCCAGTTTTTTTAGAAGCAAAATCTCCAATTCGAGATCCTTGACTTTTTGTCTCAGGCGCACCAGTTCCTCATCTTTTGTTTCCTTGTGGGAAGGATCCATCGGCTTCTTCTTGGGTCTACCCTGATGGTTGGCCAGTCCTGAATTCCCGTCCTTTTCGTAGCGTTTAACCCAGTTGTAGACCTGACGATAGGAATAACCGTATTTTTCGGCTACAGAACGGTAATCACGGTTGGATTCCAGACATTCCTTGACGATTTTGCAGCGTTCTTCAAGGGTACTTGCCTTACCTTTCATGGATTTATCACATCTCTCTTGATAAGCGTAAGAATCTAATTCTCCATGAATATTATAATGCTTAACCCAGTCTGCAAGAACCCTGGGGGAACGGATCTTGTATTTCTTACAGATTTGAATGTAGCTGCCTTTACCATTCAGATAATCCTTAACGGCATTTTCCATAAGGGAAAGGGGATAGGTTTTCTTTCCCTTTTTCGGGGAAAAGGCTTCTGCACCCTCGTTCTTGTAATTCATTACCCAAACAGAAACGTTCTGCCGCCGGATACCAAGCTTTTTAGCCACTTGGTAGGTGTTGGATCTGTGTTCAAGGATATCTTTGACAGCGTTAAGTTTAATCTCAGGAGAGATGAATTTATTATTGCTCTTTACCATGACATGCCTCCTTAAAACATTGACATAATTTTTTTCTCCGTCTTAAGGGGAGCATATCACGCATAGATGCGCAGATATAAAAGAGCTTCATCAAGAATTTCTTCCGGCGTCTCCATGAGTCTCAGCAGTGGTTCGCCTGCCACGAGGCTGAGACCCATCAGAAAAATACCAGCGAGCACCGCAAGTACAAGGCCGCTGTGCATGACGCCGCGGATTCTCCCTGTCTCCCTGCGTCCGATAGCCCAGGCAAGGAGGACATTACAGCCGACTGCAAGACCTGCTGATAAACTCACCAGCAAAGCAACAACTTCCGCGTTGATACCAACCGCCGCGAGTGCTTCCATGTCGGCAAAGCGGCCAACGACTGCCGTATCCGCCGAATTAAAAAGCTGCTGCAAAATACTGGAAGCAGCAATAGGCATGGCAAACAGAAAAATATTTTTAAAGAGCGGTCCCTCAAGAATCGGATTCATTTCATGCATCCCCTTTGATGTTCTATCTTGCTTCATTGTAAAGCGAGTTTTATAATCATAAAAGAGAATGTTTCAGATGATATCCATCGTGATTTTGAATGTTTGGAGGATAAAATGGATCGTGCCCTGCAAAAATATCATGCGTTTCTTAAAACCGTGGAAACGGGAAATATTACAAAAGCAGCCCTGGAGCTCTCATACTCCCAATCATCAGTAAGCAAAATGATTGCCGACCTCGAAAAAGAATGGGACATCATTCTCTTTGACCGCGGCAAAAACGGTGTCTCTCTTACTTCTGACGGAAAAGCGCTGCTGCCGGCTATACGGTCGCTGCTTGCTTCCTATGAAAAC
The DNA here is from genome assembly GCA_022482815.1 of Acidaminococcus sp. Lineage (NCBI taxonomy): Bacteria > Bacillati > Bacillota > Negativicutes > Acidaminococcales > Acidaminococcaceae > Acidaminococcus > Acidaminococcus sp. The sequence goes on along the minus strand of JAKVOM010000001.1, from coordinate 2,059,961 downwards.
CTCAATGAGCAGGTAAGTGAATTGTCGGGGCTTACCGCAGGAACCATCCGTGTAGGCCTTTTTGCCAGTGCCGCTGAAGAGTGGATGCCCAATATCATTCGTACGTTCCAGCGTGATTATCCGCAGGTCCGTTATGAACTGCAGCTGGGAGATTATGATGAAATCGAGACCTGGATTGAAAACGGCACAGTAGACTGTGGCTTTTTGCTGCTCCCGACGCGTTCTGATTTCTATGCAAAATGGATTGAAGACGATGAACTGGTGGCAGCCCTGCCTCCGGAGCATCCCCTGACAAAGAAAGAAAAAATTGCTCCGGAAGACTTGAATGGTGAACCTTTCCTTCTTTTGGAGCATGGCGGGAAAACAGAAGTATCTCATTATCTTGAAAAATATCATGTCACACCGGACGTTCGCTTTACCACATGGGACGATTATGCCATCATGGCTATGGTCGAAAAAGGACTCGGAATAGGGCTGCTTCACTCTCTTATCTTAAAGAGAATGCCGTACCATATCGCTATTCGTCCTCTTACTGTCCCCGCCCGCCGGCAGATTGGAATCGCTATGAAAGATTTACACAGCGCGTCAAAGGCAGTACAGAAATTTCTGGAATATATCAAGTACCGGAACGAAATAAATTAGAAAGAAGAGATAGTGAAAAAGCCTGTGTACAGTGATTAGAACAGTTGTATGATTACCTGCTTTAACGGCGCTTAGAATAATTGCAATATAGGTTATCTGTTTATGGCAACGGTATGGTAAACGAAAAATGGACTGTAAAACAACGAATCAATTGTTTTACAGTCCATTTTTATTGCTCTGCGTCTCTAGAAGGATAAAGTTCTTTCCTGATCTGCTGTAAGAAACGGTCCGCAGCACGGGAAAAGATCTGGTATTTCTTCCAAATAATAAAAGCTTCATCCTCCATAACGGGCAATAGCGGCCTGAAACACAATGATGAATTTCCCCGGTCCATGACAGTATCCAGGAGTTTATCAAAACCGATGGTATAACCAAGCCCTTCATCCGTAAGAATAGCCGCATTCAAGATGAGATTATAGGTTGCCACAATCTTTAAACGAGATGCCGGTTTGTGCAACCAGCCGGCCAGCTTTTTCCTTGCATTCTCCTGGGCGGAGGTAATAAGCGGCAAATCCTTCAAATCTTCGGGAGAGATGCTTTTCTTCAGTGCCAATGGATCATCCCGCCGCATCAAAACACCCCAATGTTCGTTGATTGGAATGCGCATGATGTCGTATTTTTTTGAATCCGCCTCACTGAACAAAAGACCAAAATCAATAAGTCCCTTATCCAACTGTTCCATGACATAGGACGCATTGCCGCTCATGAAATGGTAATGGATATCCGGGCAAGTTTTCTGCAATTTTTTGGCAGCACGTGCGAAAACACGGATTGTATCCGACTCACCGGTTCCAATCCTGACATCACCTGCCACCGTGTCGCCTGCCTGATGAATTTCATTTTCAGTTTTTTCCACAAGACTCAAAATCTCCTCTGCCCGGGCACGAAGAAGTTTTCCGTCCTCGGTCAGGGTGACTTTCCGGGATCCTTTTGTTCCACGCACGAGCAGCGGTTTTCCCAGCTCTTTTTCAAGCGCTTTCAGCTGAATGGAAAGTGTCGGCTGGGTCAGATGCAGGGATTCCGCTGCGGCCGTAATATTCTGTTCTCTTGCCACTGCCAAAAAGTATTCCAATACACGCAGTTCCATCGTCCCACCTCGCTTCTTTCTAAAGTATACCATAGATTTTATCTAGTGAAATACATTTAGACAAAGTATTTTCAATTTTATGATTTAGCTTCTATACTCTTAGTAGGACAAAGATAAATCCTGTAATCAGACATTTGAGAGAGCGCCATCGTTTAGCGAAGAGGCTCCAAACGAGCTCACGTCTGTTAAAGAATGAGAAGGGAGAATGATAAATCATGAAAATAAAAATTGCGGCGGCAGCCATTCTGCTTTCACTGGTAGTTTCTGCCTGCGGCAACAGCAGCACAAAAGCGGCTGTATCTAATCAGGCAGCGACTTCATCCCAAAACGTAATTTCAAGTGAGGAGAGTGTGAACATGAAACAAACAACGAAACGCGTAGCATCTGACGGTGCAGAAATGCAGACCAAAGATAAATCTATTGCCACGAGAATTCCGCCAAAAAACGGTACAAAAATCAATATTCGTTTCGGCAATGATGTCGTAATCAAAGGCGTGCTGAATGACAGTGATACTGCCAAAGCGCTGATTAAAAAACTCCCGTATACCGTTCATATGAGCCGTTATTCCCATGATTTCTGCGGTGTGACGGATAAGCTCCCTTACCATGAAGAAGAAGTTCATTACGGATGGCTGAACGGTGATATCGATTACGCTATTGATGCTCCGTATTTCACGATTCTTTTCAAAGATGAAAAACAATCTGAACAGTATGGATATCAGGTAAACATCGGCGTGATCACGTCCCCGATTGCAGACATTGATGCCCTTAGCGGAAGCTATGATGTCACTGTCGAGTTAGATAAGTAACAGAAGGAATGATGCGAAAATGAAGAGCAAAAAAGTATTTTTCGCAGGAATCCTGGCAGCTATACTGCTCGCCGGATGCGGCACTTCGTCAAGTGCTTCCGTGAACAGCCCCTCTTCCGCGGCCGCAAGTGCCTGGGCGGCTAATGGAGACGAAATCAAAAACTACACCCGCTATGCAAATCACACGCCTGTAAAGGCAAAAGATGCAGGAAAAATTTACGGGAGTGCCGGAAATATTCTAGTGGCTTATTTCTCCCGCTCCGCCAACACTTCCCTTAACGGCGTCGATGCCGTATCTTCTGCTAGTCTTCAAGTACAGAAAGACAAGACAGCACGGGGAAATGCACAGCAGATAGCGGAATGGATTGCTAATGAAACAGGCGGCGACCTTTACCCCATTCAGACCATGTACACCTACCCGGTAGATTACGATCAAACCGTTGACGTCGGCGAAGGTCAGGATAAGGACAGCGTTCGTCCGGCTCTCATCAATCCGATTGATCTTTCTTCCTACGACCTGATCTATCTCGTAGAACCGATCTGGCACTACACCATGCCGGCACCGGTTGCCTCTTTTCTCAAAGATTATGACCTTTCCGGCAAAACCATCGTCTGCTTCACGACAAACGCCGGAAGCGGTTTTGCAGATACCATGGAGAAGGTTCAAGCGGCAGAACCCGGTGCAAAGGTAGTACAAGGCATCGCGGTTTCCCAGGGCCGCACAGCCGAATCAGAATCGGAAGTTCGCGCTGCAGCTGCGGATCTTAAAAAGAAATATGAACCAAAAAAGGAGACAACTATGGCTCAAAGTCAAACGATAAAAATTCAAATGAATGGAAAAACTTTTAATGCTCAATTAGAAAATAACGATACGGCTGAGGCTTTCCTCAAAAAGCTTCCACAGACGCTGCAGATGAAGGAACTGAACGGTAACGAAAAATATACGTACGGTATTTCTCTTCCCTCTCACGCAAAAGCTGTCGGACGCATTGAAGCAGGCGACCTGATGCTTTATGGAGATGACTGTCTTGTAGTTTTCTATGAGAGCTTCGAAACACCGTACAGTTATACAAGGATTGGCAAAATTACGAATCCCGAAGGTCTGGCTGAAGCCGTCGGAAAAGGTGGCGTACAGATGACTTTCTCGGCCGATTGATAAAAGTTTAATGACGTTTGCAAAATGAAAGGAGCAGCAAAATTATGGATAAGGAAATGCTGAAAGATAAAGTAGCTATCATTACGGGAGCCAGCTATGGCATGGGACGCACCATGGCAGAACTCTTTGCGGAAGAAGGTGCTTCAGTCGTTCTGACGGCAAGACACGGAGATAAACTGAAGGAAGTCGTCGATGGGATCAACAGCAAAGGGCAGCATGCCGTTGGCGTCGTAGCAGACGTATGCTCGACGGAAGACACTAAAAAGGTCTTTGCCACAGCACTGAAAGAATTCGGCGATGTCGATATCCTGATCAATAACGCCGGCATCGGGGAACAGAAAATGATTGATGAAACCGATGACGACTGGATGATGATGGTCATGAACACGAACCTCGGCGGACCTATGCGTTATATCCGCGAGGCCCTGAAGATTTTCCTTCCCAAGAACGACGGGTGCATCATCAATATTTCTTCCGTCAACGGAACGAGACCTTTCTGCGGCGCCACGTATACTTCAACGAAAGGTGCAGTCAACACGCTGACCAAAAACGTGGCCATGCGTCTGATTGATACGAACATCAGATGCAACGCTGTAGCTCCTGGTTCCACGATTACGCCCGCTCACCTTGCCAACAAGGCAGGAAAGCAGCCCGGCGGTGCCAAGATGCTGCAGTACAGCGGACATTATGTGTATTTTCCGGGTCCTGAATGTGACCCCATCGATCAGGCCTATGCCTGCCTCTATCTTGCAAGTAAGATGGGCCGCCATGTAAAAGGCCAGGTCATTCAGGTATGCAATGGTGCATTCCTTTAATTCTAAATACACTCTGGAGGATTTAACTATGCTTGGAGATTTTACTTTCTGTAACCCTACAAAGCTTTATTTCGGAGAACATGCCCTGGAGAATCTGCCTGAAGAACTGAAAAAATACGGAAACAATGTCGTCCTGACATACGGCGGCGGTTCCATCAAGAAAAACGGCATCTATGATGAAGTCAGGAAGGTGCTTAAAGACGCAGGAAAGACCGTAACTGAAATTAGCGGCGTCATGCCGAACCCGACAGTCGCAAAACTTAAGGAAGGCGTACAGATTGCACGGAAAGCCAAGGCGGATTTCATTCTTGCCGTAGGCGGCGGTTCCGTCATTGACTATTCCAAAGCGCTTTCCGTTTCCGTAAACTATGATGGCGATCCCTGGGAAAAATATTACCTGAAGTTTGAAGAACCGGAGTGCGAGACCCTCCCTGTCGGCGCCGTCCTGACCATGGTCGGCACCGGTTCGGAAATGAATTCCTGTGCCGTCATCACCAATCCGGAACAGAAGCTCAAAATCGGCCATACCTTCGGTGATGAGAAAATCATGCCGTGCTTTGCCATCCTGAATCCGCGCTATACGATGACCCTTCCCCATTACCAGATGGTCTCCGGTATCTATGATATTTTCAATCATATCTGCGAACAGTATTTCTCCGGTTACGATGACAATGCGAGTGACTACATCGCCGAAGGATTGATGCGCTCTGTCATCCACTCCGGACGCGTTGCCAATAAAGACCCACAGAACTACGAAGCCCGGTCCAACCTGATGTGGACGGCTACCTGGGCACTCAACACGCTCATTGGCAAAGGAAAGACAGCAGACTGGATGGTTCACATGCTGGGACAGGCGGTCGGTGCCGTGACTAACGCTACGCACGGGATGACGCTGGCTGCGGTTTCTATGCCTTATTACAGATATATCATGCCATATGGTCTGAAGAAATTTGTCCGCTTTGCCGAAAATGTATGGCATGTAGATCCGAAGGGAAAGATGGACGAGGAAATCGCTGAGGATGGACTTGACGCCATGGAACAGTGGATGAGGGAAATCGGTGTCGTCATGAACATCACAGAGCTTGGTGCTAAGGAAAGCATGATTCCTGAACTTGTAAAAAGCACCATCATTCTGAAGGGCGGTTACAAGGTTCTCGACGAAAAAGAAATTGCGGAGATTTTCAGAAAGAGTCTGTGAAAGGAATCCCTATATGAGCAAAACGCGCGAGGAAATCTATCAAAACCTGCTGGATGCCGGTTATACCAAAGCCACAGCAGACCGGTTTATGATCTATGTGAACAGCGGTGACCTTGAGTCACAGCGTCACAATCTGGCTATGAAACGTACAAAAATTCTCGAGAAACTGCATCAGGAAAACAGGCATCTGGAATGTCTGGACTACCTGCTCTACGAGCTGGAAGAAAAGTAAAGGAGAAACACCTGATGAAGATACTGATACTGAACGGAAGTCCGCATCCGAATGGAAATACAAAAGCCTTGGTTGATGCTTTTAAGGAAGGTGCAATTTCCAAAGGGCACGAAGTAAAAGAAGCTGACGTTGCCAAAATGAATATTCATGGCTGCCTTGGCTGTGAATACTGCCATACCCGTGGCCATGGAAAATGCGTGCAAAATGACGATATGCAGAAGATCTATCCCCTGCTTCAGGAAGCAGATGTTCTCGTCCTTGCTTCGCCCATCTACTACCATGGATTCAGTGGTCAGCTAAAATGTACGATTGACCGTTTCTATGCCATAGGAGCACCTGGGGAACTGAAGCTTCGTAAGATTGCGATGCTGCTGAGTTCCGGAGCTGATGATGTTTATGAAGGAGCGATTTACTCCTTCAATGAAGATTTTGTCGGCTACCTCGGTCTTCAAAATACCGGCATCGTTACGGCGTACGGGTTTAAGAACAAATCAAAAGAAAAACTTCAGGAAGCAAAAATGCTGGGAGCGTCATTTTGACATCTTCACACGAATCAATTTATGAAATTGCTGAATGACTAACGCTTTCTGAAATTTTGTGACAGCATTTTATAGGAGGAAAGAAAGATGGGAAAAAAGAAATCGTTGCGAGTGATGATGGCTGTTTTGTCAGCTGCAGTTTTGATGGCAGGAGCTCCGAATATGCCTGCTGCTTCTGCAAAGGCAGCAGCACCAGTGGTATCGGAATCCTCTTCTCAGACTGCCGACAAAGTACTTGCACAGCGTTATGCATACACGGTTACGGAACACCCGACCTTTAATGCCGGAAAATATATTTATGGAGAGCTTTATCGTCCGGCACGCAGCGGGAAAATCCCTCTCATTATTTTTTCCCATGAGCTTGCCGCCAGCCATGAAACAGGTGTTGATTATGCCAAAGAACTTGCTTCGCGGGGAGCTGCCGTTTATATTTTCGACTATTGCGGAGGCGGCGATCACAGCCGTAGTGATGGGAAGACTACGGACATGTCCGTGATGACGGAGGTTTCCGATTTGGAATCCGTATTGAAGACCGCCGAAAAGTGGGATTTTGTGGATAAGGACCATATCGTTCTCTTGGGAGGCAGCCAGGGAGGCGCAGTAGCTTCCATTGTGGCCAGCCGCCATGCTGACGAGCTGCAGTCAATGATTCTGCTGTATCCAGCTTTTGTCATTACCGATGACCTGCACAAGACGTACGCTTCCCTGGATGATGTAGAAGATGTCATTAATTATCGCGGATGGATTACGGTTGGGAAAAGATATGTGGCCGATATGTGGAATTTCGACGTCTATAAAGATATGGGCAAGTTCAAAAAGCCGGTACTCTTGATTCATGGCGATAAGGATCAAGCAGTACCGCTGGAATATTCCAAGAAGGCAGCAGCGGTTTATCCGAAGGGAAAGCTTCATATCATCCATGGTACAGACCATATGTTCCCGGAACGGAGCAGCCTGAATGAAGCTATGCACGAAATCGTAACTTTTCTGAAAGAACAGGACGTTCTTCCCGGTGAAACGAAATAAAAGTGAGAAACGAGTAATAGGAGGGTTTATTATGAAAAAAATAAAGCTATTTAAAAAGGTGGCAGCAGGGTTTGGTGCCGCTATGATTCTGGCAGCAGTCGGTATGAGCGGGACGGCGAAGGCCGCACAGTCCGAAGCGGATTGGTTTGCTCCCCTGCCAACTGTTACGCCGGCTCCTCAGCATGCTGACCACGGCGCCGACAATTTCTATAAGAGTACACAAGTGACAGAGACGCCTGTTACGTTCAAGAATCAGTTCAACATGGATGTCGCAGGGAACCTCTACATTCCGAAGTCCTACAAGAAGGGACAGAAGCTGCCCGCTATCATCGTGGGACACCCGATGGGCGCTGTAAAAGAGCAGAGCGGCACGCTGTATGCACAGAAAATGGCAGAGCACGGGTTTATCACACTGGCCATTGATACTCCGTTCTGGGGCTCCAGTGCCGGCGAACCTCGCAACAGTGTGCTGCCGGACCTCTATTCCGAAGCCTGGATGGCGGCTGTCGACTATCTCGGTACGCGGGACTTTGTGGATCGTGATAATATCGGAGGTATCGGGATTTGTGGCAGTGGTTCCTTCCTTATCAGCGCAGCTAAGATTGATCCGCGCATCAAGGCCGTTGCCACGGTATCGATGTACAACATGGGTGCTGCCAACCGCAATGGTTTGAATCATTCTCAAACGCTGGCTCAGCGGGAAGCCTATATTGCTGACGCCGCCCAGAGACGTTACGAAGAATTCCAGGGAGCACCGCATAAGCTCATGGGTGGTACGACCCATACCCTTCAAGGAGCCGATGAAGTGCAGCAGGAATTCTACGATTTTTACCGTACTACCCGCGGTGCTGCTCATGGTAAGGGACAGGATATGAATACGACGACCCATCCGACCTATACAAGCAACGTGAAATTTATGAATTTCTATCCTTTTGAAGATATAGAAACCATTTCTCCGCGCCCCATGCTCTTTATCACAGGCGACCATGCTCACTCCAAGGAATTCAGTGAAGATGCTTATCGCCGCGCTAAGGAGCCGAAAGAACTCTATTACGTAAAGGGTGCCGGCCACGTAGATCTCTATGATAAGACCGAACTGATTCCGTTTGATAAGCTAAATGATTTCTTCAGCAAAAATTTACATAAAACTAATTGAAAAAATGCGGCTGTAGCCTAACAGAATACTAAAAAGGGGCTGCGAAACAATGATTACCACTGCTTCGCAGCCCTTATTCCTTTTCAGGAAAATAGTTCACATTCCTCTCTTTCACACTCTTTCCAAATAGTTCCTCGGCGAGACGCCGTAAAATGTGCGGAACGCTTTATAGAAATTCGAAGGATTGTGATAGCCGACGATATCGGCAATTTGCTCAATCGGAAGCTCTGTGTGTTTCATCATCAGCACCGCCCGCTGCATCCGGAGTTTCAGGAGCATCTGAGAAAAAGTACTGCCCGATTTTTTGTGAAGCACACTGGAAATGTAATTTGGGTGGTAGCCGAATTCGGAAGACAAATCGGACAAGGTCACAGAATCGAGATGGCGTTCCATATAATACAGAATCCTGTCGAGAAGTGATCCTTCAGAACGTTTGCATTCTGTACTGCTGTATTTCCTTGCCAGCAGCATCAGCATGGAGAAAGCGAGTGCCTTCATCACTTTTTGCGTATCTTCCTGTTTGTGCGCATATTCCACAATCATCATATCGAGCAGATCCCAGATGGCATCGTCCCAGCCGATACGCAGACGAATAAATTCATCCGAAAACCGGTCTATACGAGGTTCCAGGAAAAAATGCAGCATCTCCGGTTCCGACGTAAGCGGTGCAAGATATTCACTGAAAAAGACATCCTTGCGAATCAAAATACCGGCAATGATAATATCGTCGTCGCTGCAGCCACGGAGCGCGTAGCCGTTATAAGGCTGTCCGATATAACAATCGCCCTCCTTGAGTGTGATTTCGTTGTCAAACCGGGCACTCAAGGCCTGATAGTCTCCCTGATAAGCAAAATTGATAAAGAAAAAATCCTGGCGGTGAAATTCTTCATGGATTTTTTTGCCTTTGAACAGACAGGCCATCACTTCTTCTTTTTCCTCTCCAAGCCACTGGGATATGGCTGCATTACGGCCGCCGGAAGGATCCGGTCTGAAATTCCATGGCAAATTGGGAAAGTCATCCCCTAATTTTTGAATGGACTCTTTCAATAATTTCTGATCCATCTATGATTCACCTCCAGCACCAGAATTTTTCTTAAGATTTACTATATAAAATTATAACATAGAATACCATGAACACTTAAAAGAAAAAGCTGTGAAAAACGAATTTTCATTTTCCACAGCTCCAGCTTTTTGCTAAAGATACATCACATCTTCACAGCAATAGTTGTGTCGATATATTTAATAAACCTTCGAAGAGCAGGCAGCTTATTCTTTCGTTTACGATATACAAACCAACTATTTCGTAATACCGGAGTACCGTCCTTATGCACAAGAGGCATGACAGTCAATTCGTAAGGAAGGCGGTAATTATCCGGCAGAAAAACGAGAGTGAAATAGTCGGTACTGCGCCCAATAATCTTCAATGCGACATCACTGTAGCCAATATTCGTCTCTTCAGAGACGTCAGTGCCGAATTGCTCTTTCCACCAGTTCTTTAAAATTTCAATAGTCTTATCATTTGTCTGATAATCAATCCGATGCATGGCCGGCAGTTCATCCAAGGTAACGAAGTTCTTCGTAATCAGATAGGCACGATATTGTCCAACCAATTTCTTTTCCGCATCTCCTTCATAATCACCACGAATGAAAGCTGCATCAAGTTCCCCATCACATACTTTTCTAAAGAGCAGATTACTTTGTTCTATGTGCAGATCAAATTTTACATTCGGCTCCTTCTGTGTGTAATTCATGATAATCTCAGGCAGTTCATTTCTGCTGAAGGTGTAGGAGGCCCCGAGCATTATGATTGTCTTTTCACTGCCTGTCATGGTACTCAAGTCGCGGCGCAGGCCAGCCATAAAATTCAAGTATTCCCTCGCTTTAGACGCCAGCAGTTCTCCTTCCGGTGTAAAAGCAACTCCTTTCGAGGTTCTCTCCACAATTGTTACCTGAAATTCCTCTTCCATCTGCTTCAGACGCTTTGTCAGAGACGGCTGAGTCATAAAAAGACGATTTGCTGCCCTGGTAATATTTTTTGTTTTATACAGTTCATCTAAAATTTTCCAGTCTGAATCTCTCATATCTCGCTCCGTATGATCAGCATTTTTCTACTATTATATCATCTTCATCAAATATGTTTCCCTGCAAAACAAAACAGGAGCTGTAAAGAAATTTTACACAAACTTCTTCCCAACTCCTGTTTTATTTTTATAAATTTTGTTTCCCCGACGGCAACTCCATACCTTACTGCCCGGGACGACATCAACGTCTAACTGCTCAGGAATTACTCACATTTTCTCATTTAGGCAGATTTTTCAGGGATTCAGTAAGCCGCATATTCTCGGAATAATCTACAGGCACATCAATGATGACCGGCACATTCTCCGTAAATCCTTTTTGAATCGCCGGAATCAATTCACCGGCATTATTAATTCTGACACCTTTACAATGCATGGCTTCTGCCAGTTTGACAAAATCCGGATTAGAGAAACTGACACCGGCTTCCTCCCCGTACTGGGCATCCTCTTTCCACCGGATCAGTCCATAGTGGCAGTCTTCAAAAATAATTACCACAAAATTCTGCTTCAGCCGCACTGCTGTCTCCAGCTCCTGCGAGTTCATCATGAAACCGCCGTCGCCGGTCACAGTGAGAACCCGTCTTTCCGGATAAACCAGTTTCGCAGCTACGGCACCGGGAACACCGATTCCCATGCTGGCAAACCCATTAGAAATGAGACAGGTATTCGGCTCATAGCATTCGTATTGCCTGCCAATCCAAATTTTATGGGCACCGACATCAGAAATCAAAATATCATTTCTTCCGTCGAGGGCTTTCCGGATATCAGTAAGAATCCTCTGCGGTTTCATCGGAAATGCGTCATCCCTGCAGGCGCTCTCGATAGAATTCATATACTCCTGTTTAATTTTAAACGCCCACTCCGGTTCTTCCTTCGGCTGAGTATATTTTAAAATCTCCTGGAGAGTATTCCAGCTGTTGCCTCTTACCTGCACATCACACTGGTAGTACTTGTTGACATCTGCGGTCCACTTATTGATATGCACAATCTTGTGATTTCTCTTTGGGTTCCATTTTTTCGGATTCACTTCCGTAATATCATATCCGATGGCAATCACGATATCGGCCTCATCAAAAAGCAGGTTCACGTAGTCTCTGTCTGGAATACCGATTGTCATCATGGAGTAAGGAGAGTCGCATGGAACAACCCCTTTGGCCATCATCGTGCTGACCGCCGGAATTTTTAATGTATTCACGAATTCAGATACAATGCTTTTATTACGGTAATAATTTGCATCATTACCGATAAGAATCAAAGGCCTCTTAGCCTGATTGATTAAATTGGCTGCCTTTACTACATCTTCTTCGCGAGGATCTTCTTTGCGGAATTCCTCTCTTTTCAGCGGTTTTTCACTGTCGCTGACTTCCATCTTCGCCACATCTACCGGCAGGTCAATATGCGTAGCTCCCCTGCGGCCAACGGCACCTTCTGCATATTTGAAAGAAAGTCTGCAGATTTCATTGATGGTATCCGGTTGAATAACCATTTTGGTTTTCCACGTGATGGATTCAAAGATTTTTTCAAGATCAATATACTGATGACTAGTCAGATGCATCAAGGATGAGTTTACCTGTCCCGTAATCGCTACAACAGGAGCTCCATCCAAATGTGCATCAGCAACACCGGTAACGAGATTCGTCGCGCCGGGGCCGAGTGTTGCCATGCACACACCGGCGTGACCGGTGAGTCGTCCATAGATTTCTGCCATAAATGCAGCCCCTTGTTCGTGTCTCACCACAACAAGCTTAATTTTATCCGATTTTGCAAGTGCTTCGACAAATTCCAGGTTTTCTTCCCCCGGGATGCCAAACACATATTTAACGCCTTCGTTTTCCAAACATTTTACGAGTAACTGTCCAGATGTCTGCATTAAAATCCCTCCTGAACCTGTTGGTGTACTTACTAGTATAGTGACCCTTCCTCATATTTAAAAATTCATCTTCGGAATATCGTATATCCAAATTGGAATATCACGGGGTGCATATTTCAAAAAAGAGATACTTTGATCATCAGAGATCGTGCCTGCCCTTCTGACAGCAAACAAAAAATAAGGCTGCGAAGCAGTGAGCAATCACCACTTCACAGCCTTATTAATTTTTAATGGAAATTCTCAGTATAGAGCATAACGATAAAGCCTAATCATTTCTTTTTCAAAAAAGCGGGCGCCCTGCATGCATGGAAACAGTTAATTTGCATTTTTTCCCCATCTACATGATTCCGATAGGCGAACTCCTTGCGGATCACTTTCATATCCCCGATGGGCTGTTCCTCCCAGCGAAATCCCAGACGCTCGTAAGCTTTGCGAGTCATTCCACGGCAGTAGCCGTCTCCGGTTCCTTCGGGATAGCTTTGGCGAAGCCTTTTCAGACTGAGGGCATTGGGTTCATATTCCAGCGTGGCACCCAGCACATGGGCATCAGGACTCAAATAAGGTTCCATATCTGCAATGTAGGGCGAGCGGAAATAGAGGCTGTGCTCATTGTCACCTGTAAAACTAATCAGGAGATCGACGCAGTGTTTCCTGAGGGGTGGCTTATTGCTGGCATCAGCAATATAGAGAATATCAAGGTTCAGATGGAGTTGTTCGATATTTGACTTGTACATGGCGAGCATCTCCGGATATTTATCTATCAAGACATACTGGCAGCCAGTGTCAAGGGACTTGAAGTTAGTATAAAGGAAAAAGTACCCGTTGATATGACCTTCGAGCACGACCTGACCTTTAACAGCCCTTCCTTTCATGCCCGAGACAATATAATCGGAACATTTTTGCAGGTTCGTCGCAAGATTCTCGTTGATGTCATGGTAGATCCGGCGCTGCAAATCGGGATGATCATAGGCTCCCTTATATGTGTTTCCTGTCTTGACGATACCATCTTCAATCAGCATCTCACAGCCGCAGGTGCAGCGCAGCCGTCCCTGGTAGATATAACGCTGATCCAGGGAAGCATCCGTCAGCGCAAATGAACCGCCGCACTTCGGACAAGCAAGAAGCGACAGCGCAGAAAGCGGTACACCTGTTCTCGTTCCCTTATCTGACGGCAGGACCACTTGCCCCATCAGTTCGGCAATTTCAGCCTTGGCAGACTGCAGCCCGTCAATTTTTCCATCCAGTTCGTCCAGCTTGCGGGAAAGAATCTTTTTGATGTCGACGATACTCTCTGCCTCCACCATATTGCTCATCCGCAGAATATCAAGATATTCGTGGATTTCATGCAGAGAAAAATATAAACGTTTCATCCTGAGGATGATTTTCATATCCCTTTGTTCACGTTCCCCAAAGGACATCTGGGCACCACTGACGTCGGGCACCAGAAGTCCCTGGGAGACATAATAGCGAATCGTGTCAATACTCACGCCGACGGACCGGGAAAAAGCGCCTATTTTCATGATAAAAACTCCTCCGGTTCTTTTTTATCCGCCCTTCATATAACTTTATTCTACCCGTCTTTTTCCCGCTTGTGAATAGGATAAGAGAAAAAGATGGAGCCTACTCCACCTTTTTGCTGATTTTTTAAGATTCTGCCATTGACATCAAGTCTGACTCATCTCCTACTATGTAAGCAGAAAAAAGGGTGTCGACAGCCTGATGAACGAATCACAAAAAAGGAGGGTCATCCATGAAAGCGTTTTTAGATGCAATACTTGCCTTTACAAACTGGGGTTGGGGCATTCCCATGCTGATTCTGCTCGTAGGCGGTGGCTTTTTCCTCGCCGTGCGGCTGGACTTGATTCCCTACAAAAAATTGCCTTTTATCTTAAAGAATACGATTGGGAAATCTTTTCGTAAAGATCCGGAAGCGGATGGAAAATTCAGTGCCTGGCAGGCCGCCAGCGGTGCTCTTGCCTCCACGCTGGGGGCCGGAAATATCGTAGGAACGGCCATGGCTATCGCTTTCGGCGGACCGGGCGGCGTATTCTGGCTTTGGATTGCCGGTCTTGCCGCTTGTGCCGTTAAATATACGGAAGTCACAACGGCCATGCTTCATCGCGAACTCGATAAAAGAGGAAATTGGGTCGGCGGACCTCAGTACTATCTGGGCAGTGCCACCGGCTGGAAGTGGACGGGCCAGCTTTATACCGTACTCTGCCTCTTTGCTCTGTTCCTCGCCGCATCCGCTCAGATTGGGTCCGGCGTGGACAATCTCGTAGCTTTAGGCGCCGACCGTACCGTCTCTGCTGCCATCCTTACGCTTCTTTGCATCGCCGTAGTAGTCGGCGGGATGAAGAATCTTCTGGCAGTCAGTGAAAAGGTTGTTCCATTCATGAGTGTGCTCTATGTAGGCGGTGCCCTCGTCGTCATTCTCCTCAATATTGAAAATCTTCCTCGTGCCTTCTTCTCTATTTTCCGCTACGCCTTTACAGGACGGGCAGCCGTAGGAGGATTTGCCGGTGCAACGCTTGCAGCCTGCATCAGATGGGGCATATGCCGCGGTGTCTATTCCAATGATGCCGGTACCGGTTATACCACGATGGTTCACACCGTTGCTTCAGTAAACCATCCCGTTCAACAGGGCATGTGGGGCGTATTTGAGGCCTTCTTTGATACCCTGGTGGTCTGCAACCTTACTTGTTTTGCTATCCTTTGCACCGATACCTGGACAGTTCCCGGCGTTACTTCCGCCACAATGACAGCAGTCGCTTTTTCCTCGACAATAGGAAAAGTCGGGTCCTGGATTGTATCCATTGCCCTGCTGCTCTTCACCTTCACGACAGCCTGCGCCCAGATTGAGTTTTCCTGCGTATCCCTGGTCAAAATGATTGGAGAAAAGGGAAGGACTTACGGACGCTGGGTGCTGCTGTTCATGACATTTGTAGGCGGCATGGTAGGTATCGAAACCATGATCAATTACGTAGATTTCGGAACCGCCCTTATGACAATCATCAATATGGTCTGCGTGCTCCTCTGCCACAACCAGGTTGTAAAGGTGACTAAAGAATATTTTGCAGACCCGTTAAAATGGGAACACCAGAAGTGGCCGAAATGGGAAGCCATGGAACGTGCCTTCCGACAGGAAAAAGTTTCCGCAAAGTGAATTCTGAAGAATGGAGGAAATAAAATGAAACCCATTATTGGAATTACCGTAAATTACGATCCCCGCGACACCGTTATCGGAGTCCCCGGGCTGGGCCTTCCCGGCCAGGATTGGGAATTTCTTGCCTGCGATTATATTTACGCTGTTGAAAAGGCTGGCGGCATTCCCTTCCTTATTCCCTACTGCAGAGACAAAGAAAACCTGACGGCCATTTTGGAAAAAGTCGATGGAATCCTGATCAGCGGAGGCCACGATATCGACCCCAATCGTTTCGGTGCGCGTCCTATGCCCTACTGCGGCAGAGTAGTGCCTGAACGGGACGACTACGACCTCACGATTTTTCACTACGGTTATGAGCACAAACTGCCTATGCTGGGAATCTGCCGCGGCATCCAGGTCATGAATGTGGCCATGGGAGGAACCGTTTACCAGGATCTGGGTAAGGAAGCCCACTTAATTCACTGCTATATGGGGGATGTAGCTTCCAAGAATTACCGGGCCCATGAGACCCGTTTTGCTGAAGGTTCCCTTCTCCACAAAATTTTCGGCGATGCTGTGCGGACTAACAGTTTCCACCACCAGGGCATCCATGAACCCGGTAAAAATGTGACCATCACAGCACAAGCTGAAGACGGCGCTGTAGAAGGAATCGAAATCAAGGGTGGTGCGCCCTTCATTGTCGGCGTCCAGTGGCATCCCGAAATGATGTTTGACGCGCCGGAACAGCCGAAACTATTCGAGACCTTCGTTAAGGCCTGCAAAAAAGGATAACCAAAAGGCCCCTCAAAAGGAAAAGCTGCAATAAAAAGGGACTGTGAAATAATGCGTGTGAATTATTTCACAGTCCCTTTTGCACGCTTTCTGAAGCCCGTGCACATCTGGCTAAATGCCAAAAGCTGAATGCGCTCTTTTCCTATCGGCTATCTGCTAACTGCTATCTGGTGTGCTCCCCGTCAAGCGGAGACTAAAACATTTCAAAATCCTGCTTAAAAATGTATCATTTCTTACATATTCTTAAACAGCACTGGCATAGAAATTGTGGAACGCCATCGGGGACATTCTCATCAGTTTACGTTGAGTTCTCTTTGTATTGTAATATAGAATGTAATCCCGGATATCCCACTCCAGTTCTTCGATACTGTAGTATGTATGCATATAGATTCTTTCCCGCTTTAACATTCCCCAGAACCCTTCCATTGGGGCATTATCAAGGCATCTGCCGGTTCTGGACATACTTCTTGTTAAGTTGTACTGTTCTGCCATTTCCAGATATTCATTGCTTGTATATTGAAAACCCTGGTCTGTATGGACCAATGGATGTGCATTGGGATTCTGTTTGAAGGCTTTCCTGAAAGTCTCCATAACAAGAGGTGTATCATTACGGTCACTCATCGCATAGGATACAATTCTATGGTCATATAGATCTAAAATCGCGCTTAAATAGAGATGTTTAACAATATAAGTTCCACTGACAGGGCCTGGAATGTTAAGCCGGAATTCGGATACATCTGTCACCCACTTCTGGTCAGGCATGTCTGCATGGAATTTCCTGTTCAGTACGTTCTCTGCTTTGCGTGGACTGTTCTTGCCTACACGGCTATGGGTGCAGCCTTTTGGTCTCCATTTAATCTGGGAATGAATATGCAGCTTACGAAAAAGACGGTAACACCGTTTATCAGAGATATCGATGTTGCATTCTTCCCTTAATTTATCAGCCATCATGCGGTATCCCGCTTCAGGATATTTAATATGAAGCCTGAGAATATGGCAGCAGATCCCCTTGTTTATGAGCTCATTCAGGCTAAGGGGCGTCTTGCGCCAGCTATAGTAGGCAGAGGGGGAAACGTGCAGGATAGCACAACACTTTTGCACGGAAGCCCCATTTTCCTCGCAAACCTCTTGAATCGCTTCATACTGCTTACGATTACGAGTCAACGAAAGCGATTCCTTTTCGTCAACTCGTCCAGTTTTTTTAGAAGCAAAATCTCCAATTCGAGATCCTTGACTTTTTGTCTCAGGCGCACCAGTTCCTCATCTTTTGTTTCCTTGTGGGAAGGATCCATCGGCTTCTTCTTGGGTCTACCCTGATGGTTGGCCAGTCCTGAATTCCCGTCCTTTTCGTAGCGTTTAACCCAGTTGTAGACCTGACGATAGGAATAACCGTATTTTTCGGCTACAGAACGGTAATCACGGTTGGATTCCAGACATTCCTTGACGATTTTGCAGCGTTCTTCAAGGGTACTTGCCTTACCTTTCATGGATTTATCACATCTCTCTTGATAAGCGTAAGAATCTAATTCTCCATGAATATTATAATGCTTAACCCAGTCTGCAAGAACCCTGGGGGAACGGATCTTGTATTTCTTACAGATTTGAATGTAGCTGCCTTTACCATTCAGATAATCCTTAACGGCATTTTCCATAAGGGAAAGGGGATAGGTTTTCTTTCCCTTTTTCGGGGAAAAGGCTTCTGCACCCTCGTTCTTGTAATTCATTACCCAAACAGAAACGTTCTGCCGCCGGATACCAAGCTTTTTAGCCACTTGGTAGGTGTTGGATCTGTGTTCAAGGATATCTTTGACAGCGTTAAGTTTAATCTCAGGAGAGATGAATTTATTATTGCTCTTTACCATGACATGCCTCCTTAAAACATTGACATAATTTTTTTCTCCGTCTTAAGGGGAGCATATCAATCTGCTATCTGCCTTTTACTCTTAATACCCGAAGGTCTCCTTCGCTTTTTCCATATTCTCCCGGATATTGACATCAAAAGGACAGCGCGTTTCGCAGACACCACAGCGGATACATTCACCGGCATGATGCTCCAGCACTTTATAATGTTCCCGCACCGTCTCGGGGATAGTACCTTCTGCCACGGTAAGATTATAAAATTTCGTCACATCGGCAATATTGATCTGCTTCGGACAAGGCAGACAATGATTGCAGTACATGCAGTGACCTTTCCAGCTGATACTCGGGAAGGAAGCCAGAGCTTCGGCAAAGTCCTTTTCTTTTTCCGGCAATGCTTCATAGGCGACGCACTGGCGCAGCTGCTCCACAGAATGAGCGCCGCAGCAGATTGTAGCAACAGCCGGACGACTCAAAGCATACCCGATGCATTGTGCCGGCGTAAGCGCAGCTTTGGCAGGAGACAAAGAAGCATCCAGCAAATCTCCGCCGCCAAAGGCCTTCATGACCGTAATACCTACTCCGCGTTCCGCACAGACTTCATACAGTTTCTGACGATCCGGATCCATATTGAGCAAGGGCTTGGCATACGCTTCGTCCGCCCACAGCTGCTCCACATCTTCCCCTGCGGGCTGCAGGTCATAACAAGGATTGACACTGAACATCAAAACTTCAATGATTCCTGTCTCCACTGCTTTCAGCGCGACGACAGGATTATGGGAAGACATCCCTATATGTTTGATTTTCCCGGCCTTTTTAAGTGCAATTGCATAGTCAAGGATTCCATTATCATTGATGGTTTCCCAATCTCTCATAGAATCACAGTAATGGATCATACCGATATCCACATACGATACGCCAAGAATCTTCAGCATATCCTCAAACGCGGCCTTGACTTCCTTGAGGTTTCGCGTACGCAGGTACTGGCCGTTCTTCCACACAGAGCAAAGGTGCCCCTGGATGATAAATTTGTCCCTTCTTCCCTTCAGTGCTTTTCCGACAGCACGGCGCATGTCAGGGTCAGGAGAATAGAGGTCGAAGTAGTTCACCCCATCTTTTTCCGCCTCATCAAAAAGCTGCTTTGCCATAGCATTATTATCTTCGAAAAAGCCTTCGCAGCCCATACCGATTTCGCTGACGGTAAGGCCCGTTTTGCCAAGAGGTCTGTAGTGCATTGATAAACTTCCTTTCCTATTTAGTATTTAAAATAGAGCGTTGATTAAAATTCCGCATGCAAGAGAGAACAAAATGACATAGAGTAAATAGAACAAAAAATGTTTGGTGCCAAAAATGACTTTCAGGGCTCCCAGATTAGTAATCTTAGTAGAGGGTCCCGTAATCATAAAAGCAGCTGCATTACCGAGTCCCATTCCGCCGGCAATCCACTGCTGCAAAAGAGGAATCGTTGCCCCGCCGCAGGCATAGAGCGGTACACCGATGGTAGCAGCCATCAAAATACCGAATCCCTTCTGCGAACCAAAGAGCCGGATGAATCGGTCCATCGGCACATAGCGTTCAAAGCAGGCAGAAAGAAAAATACCCAGCAAAAACCAAGGGCCGGTCGCCTTGATATTGCGGCCGATATTTTTCAGAAGCCTGAGCAAAGGGTTAGGATCCGTGTCATGATTTTCCGGATCCCCAAAGGCGGAAAAATCAAAAAAGCCATCCCCCTTGTAAAAGAATGCAGTCAAAAGTCCCGCCCCGACACCGCAGAGGAAACAGGTCACAAGCCGGATAGCCAGTACAGTGCCGCCCAGAGCCGTACTGTAAATAATGAGCTGCGGATTGAGCAGAATCGAACTCATCATAAAAGCTGCCAGCCAGGAATCTTTCATGCCGCCCCGCGAAAAGGTAGCGGCAATAGGAAGAGTTCCGTACATACACAGCGGAGAGGCAATCCCGATAAGGCTTGCCGGGATTACACCCAGAATGCCTAAACGGGTCTGTCCCATCCGAAGCATAAGATTATGAATTTTTGTCTTGAAAAAGACGGATATGACGGATCCAATGAGGATACCGAGAATCCAGTACTCAAAAAGCTGATGAAACTGAATCTCAAAATAATAGGAGAGGTAGATAAACTCACGTTGTAGAATCGCAAACATGTGTTATCCCCTCTCCTTCATTTAAGAATAAACAAAGCAGTGACGGATGACCACCTCAGATGGTTTCCAGTACATAATTCCGACTGCCAAGACCAATTTGTGCCGCATATTCCAGCGTATGCAGTCCGTTGCGGGATTCAATGCGTTCCCTCAGGGACTTGCTGTCGGGAGCCGCGTAGACGAGATCGATGCAGGCCTGGTCCAGCGCCACGGGGTCTGTGGAAGCTAGAATTCCGATATCATGCATATCCGGTTCTGCCGGATTGCCGTCGCAGTCACAATCCACAGAAAGACGATTCATGACGCTGACATAAACAATGCGGTCACCAAGAGAATTGGCAACTGCCTTACCGGCTTCGGCCATGGATTCGAGGAATGCATCCTGCTCACCGCCGAAATTTTCCAAGCTCTTACCGCCGCTATGGATCCAGAGTTTACCTTTACTGGAGCCGAGTCCGATGGAAATATTTTTGATGGCGCCGCCAAAACCAGCCATTGCATGGCCTTTAAAGTGAGATAATACCAGATAGGAATCATAGTCCTTAAAAGCAGCACCGACATAGTCCTCTTTCAGGTGTTTGCCGCCTTCGACAGGAAGCGCGATGGAGCCTTTTTCATCAAGGATTTGGAACGGAGCAATATCTGTAAATCCGTGGTCCTTGGCGACCTGATAGTGCATCTTCGTTTCGCGGCGGGACCCGCCGTAAGCTGTGTTGCATTCCACAATCGTACCATTTACGGACTTTACGAGGTCTCCGATCAAAGCAGGACGCAGATAGTTGCTGTTAGGCGGTTCGCCGGTTGAAAGTTTTACCGCCAGCTTACCCGTCGGCGTCCATTTGAGCGCATCATAAACTTGCTTCAGGCCTTCCGGGGTAATACTCTTTGTCATGTAGACTACAGGTGCTTTTGTACCCTTGTCTACCTGATGGGCCAGTTTACTGTCAGCAGCCGCAGCAGATGCCGTAGCCTTATTCTGGGCAGGTTCTTTTACACCGGCAGATCCACCGCCGCACCCCGTTAGTGTTAAAAGTACAGCCGCACATGCCAGGAAAGAAACAAAACGTTTCATAATAGAGTCACCTCCGTTAGTAACCATATATAAATTCCTACTCTTATCATAGCTAAAAAAAATTAATATTCGCTAATGCTTATTATGCACTGATAACTATGCTTTACAGGCATAGAAAAGAAGAAGTATCACTTCGCCGGTATGGAAATTTTCGTACTTCCGGTCACTGCTTTGCTCTCTCTCCTTGATTTACCTGACTTGGTAGTCTATACTTTTGGTATACTATAATTAATTCTATGATTAAATCACCTTATACGGGGGTGGAAATAATGAAACGATGGAATAACGAAGCAGCCATGAGGATTGCCCTTATTACGGCTGCTTTTTGCGCACTTTCGCCCATTTTACAGGCGGAAGAAGCAAAGCCGGCAGAAAGCCGGGATCTGCGCAGCACTTCCTGGACGGAGCTGGCACAGGAATACGCTAATCCTTACGCAACAGAAAGTACGGACGGCGTCATGACTCCGGAAGTACTTTCCGAGTGGTGGAAAGTATTTCACGACGATACGCTCGACGAATTAATTAACCTCGCACTCACAAACAGCAAAGACATTACAGCAGCCCGTTCCCGCCTGAACCAGGCACGGGAACAAGTCGGCATTGCCAAGGCAGCACGCCTGCCCTGGATCAACGTAAACGGTGGCTGGATGCGTGGTGAGGTGCCGGATAATGTCGTAGATGGATTGACCCCTGATGGGCTTAAATCATACCCGCTCGGCATCGAAAATACCGATGAAGGTTCTTATGCGGGTATTGACGCATCCTGGGAAATTGATGTATTCGGCAAAACGCGTGCCAAGATTCGCGCTGCTTCCGATACCCTGCAGGCACGCAATGCTCAGCTCTATGGTACCTGGGTCAGTCTTTCTGCCGAAGTGGCTATGAATTACATCACGCTGCGTACGCTGCAGGAAGAACTCGCCGTGACGGAAGCTCACATTAAAAATCAAAAAGAAAATCTGGACCTGCTTCAGGTAAATCACGACGCAGGTCTCGTTTCAGCACTTCCGACCGACCAGGCCACGTACATGCTCCGCAGCAGCGAAGCCCGCGTACCGGAGCTCAAAAAAGCCATTGCCGATACACTGAACCGGATTTCTGTCCTTACGGGAACCGTGCCCGGGGCCCTCAATGACAAACTGCTCACCAGGCAGCCCCTTCCCGATATCGATGCACGCCTTTATAACGCGATTCCCGCCGAAGTGCTGCGTCAGCGCCCTGACGTCCACGCGGCTGAAAGAGCCTGGGCCGCACAGATTGCCCGGACCAGCGCGGCCAAAGCAGAATTAAAACCTAAATTTTCGATTCTTGGTCTTTTGGGCTTTGCTACTTTGACCGGCGGTCTCTTCTCTTCCGGCAGCCAGGGCTTTGCCATCCTGCCGCAGGTCTCTTTCCCACTCTTCCATGGTGGTGCGCTGAGAAAGAATGTCCGCGTGCAGAAAGAAAAGGAAAAAGAAATGCAGGCAAACTATGAAAAGACCGTCCTTCAGGCAGCCGGCGAAGTCCGTTCTTCTATGACAGCAATCACACAGGATCACATTCGCCGCGAGACCCTGGAACAGGGCCGCAATGCAGCTCGTGATGCTTATGGACTTGCCCAGAACCGCTTTGCCAACGGCATTTCCGACTATATGGATGTGCTCGATGCCGAACGCTCTTATCTGGAACTTGACCAGAACTATACGGTTTCAAAAGGAAAAGAACTGACTTCCATGGTTTCTCTCTTTAAGGCCCTTGGCGGCGGATGGAAACCGCTTGAAGCGCAGGAAGCTCAGGAAGCCGCAGCAGCCTCAAAGAAAGGAAGTCAGAAATAATGAAAGCACTGATAGCAAAGATTAAAGGAAGTAAAGTATTGACCGGGATAGCCATAGGGGTTATTGCCCTTCTCATTATCTTTTGTATATCCGCTCTCTATAAGGCTCATCAGGCCCGCATTGCCGCCAAAACGCTGACACTGAACGGCAACGTAGATCTCCGCGAAGTATCACTTGCCTTCAAAAACAGTGACCGTATCGATGAAATTCTCGTCGAAGAAGGCGACACGATTAAAAAAGGACAGGTGCTGGCTCGCCTCGACACGCAGGATTTGAAATATAAGATCAAAATTACCGAATCGGAAATTGCGGCACAGCAAGCTGCCGTAGATAAACTCCATAACGGAACACGTCAGGAAGACCTGGCCCAGGCTGCCGCAAAGTACAACGCAGCCACGGCAGAACGGGATTTCCTGCAGCGGGAATATGACCGCAAGGCCAATGCCTACAGCTCATCTAATGGCAAATCTGTCAGCCGTGAAGCCCTGGATGACGCCCGGTCTAAACTGGATGTTGCCGTGGCCAGGGCTAAAGAAGCAGAGGAAGCGAATAACCTTGCTATTGCTGGTCCTCGTGCCGAAGATGTAGCAGCCGGTGAAGCCAAACTGGAAAGCCTCAAGAACGAACTCAATCAGGAAAATTATACCCTCAGCCAATCCGAGCTGATTGCTCCGAGCGACGGCGTGATCCGTTCCCGCCTCCTTGAACCCGGTGATATGGCTTCTCCGCAAAAGCCGGTATTCCGTATTTCCCTCAATACGAAAAAGTGGGTACGCGTTTATGTGAAGGAAACAGATTTGGGCAAACTGCATGAAGGCAGCGAAGCCAGCGTCTATATCGACAGCTATCCCAATAAAGCGATTTCCGGTCAGGTCGGCTATATTTCCTCAACGGCC
The DNA here is from genome assembly GCA_022482815.1 of Acidaminococcus sp. Taxonomy (NCBI): domain Bacteria; kingdom Bacillati; phylum Bacillota; class Negativicutes; order Acidaminococcales; family Acidaminococcaceae; genus Acidaminococcus; species Acidaminococcus sp. Next base: position 2,035,612 of record JAKVOM010000001.1, on the reverse strand, counting down.
GAATTCACACCGAAAAATGTAGAAACGAGTGACCTGCGTCCTGCCCTGCTCTATGAAGTCCGCGTCTATGTAGATGACCCGGACAATCTGCTCCGCATGGGTATGCCTGCAACGGTCAAAGTATCTTTATAAAGGGTGAGGTTCATGGATGATACCATAATCCGCGCCGAACAACTGAATAAAACCTTTACAATCAAAAAAGGAAAAACGGTAGAAGCGCTGAAATCCCTGGATCTGACCGTTAAAAAAGGAGTACTCACGGCCATCATCGGTCCGGATGGTGCCGGTAAGACCACCTTTATGCGTCTTGTTGCGGGACTGATGAATCCTACAAAAGGCAAACTCACAGTGCTGGGACTTGACAGTGTCAGCGGTGCCGAAGAAATCCAGACGCGCATCTCCTATATGCCGCAGAAATTTGGTCTCTATGAAGACTTGACGGTCATGGAAAATATGAACCTCTATGCCGACCTGCACGGCGTCCCCGAAGAAACGCGTCCGGCGCGCTATAATAAGCTTCTCACCATGATGGGGCTTGAACGCTTCACAGGGCGCCTCGCCGGCAATCTGTCTGGCGGCATGAAGCAAAAACTGGGACTTGCCTGCACCCTCGTGCGTTCCCCGGAGCTGCTGCTCCTCGATGAACCAACGGTCGGCGTAGACCCTTTTTCCCGCAAGGAACTCTGGGAAATCGTGCAGCAGTTCGTCAAGGAGGAAAATCTCTCCGTGCTGGTCAGCACAGCATACATGAATGAAGCAGCCCTCTGCAGTCACGTCTACGTATTGAACAAAGGTGAAATCCTCGCCGATGGTACGCCTGACGATCTATGTCAGATTGCCGCGGGACGCTGCTTCAGCTTTCCCCCTCCGGAAGGCGTGCCGACACGCATTTTGCAGGCCCATCTCATAGACGACACCGAACACATCGTAGACGCAGTCCCGCGCGGAGGGGAAGTGCATTATATCCTGAAAGAAAACGTAACCTCTGTGCCCTATCTTGAAAAACATGGCATCAAGGCAAAACCGGTGGCTTCTACATTGGAAGATGGTTTCATGGTGCTGCTGCACAAGGCAGAAACAGAAAGTCTTCCCATACCGCAGGAAGAAGAAGACCTCCTCGATAAAGGCGGCCGTCCCGGTAATGAAGTCAACATTATTGTCAAAAATCTGGTCCGCAAATTCGGGGATTTTACGGCCGTAGCCAATACGTCTTTTGAAGTCCACAAAGGTGAAATTTTTGGACTGTTAGGCCCAAACGGCGCCGGCAAGACGACGACATTCAAGATGCTGTGCGGTCTTCTGCCTGCCACAAGCGGCTTTCTTTCGGTAGCCGGAGTAAACCTCCGTGTTGCCCGTACACAAGCCCGCGCCAACGTAGGCTATGTGGCACAGAAATTTTCGCTCTACAAGAATATGAGCGTTATGGCCAACCTGGAATTTTTCGGTGGTATTTATGGCCTGCCGCCTAAGCAGCGAAAGGAAAGAATCAAAGCCGTTGTCGATGAATTTTATCTGTCGGACCGCCTCGACATGAAAGCAGGCGACCTTCCGGGCGGCTATAAACAGCGCCTTGCCATGGCCTGCGCACTGCTGCACCAGCCAAAGATTCTTTTCCTGGATGAACCGACATCCGGTATCGACCCGCTGACGCGGCGCAATTTCTGGCGGCGCATCACGACGCTCGCAGCCCGTGGCACGACGATTATCATTACGACTCACTTCATGGAAGAAGCAGAATACTGCGACCGTTTCATGATTCAGGATAACGGTCATCTGCTCGCTATCGGCAGCCCTGCCGAAATTCGGCATAACCTCCACATGGAAGGTGCCGATATGGATGATATCTTCATGAATATCGTCGTGCAGGCACGTGAGAAAGGAGAGGAAAACAAATGAATGATTTCATCAGACGCATGAAAGCGCTCATTACCAAAGAATTCCTCCAGCTTTCCCGGGACTCAAGTTCGCTGCTGCTCGGTATCGTACTGCCTATTGCCCTAATCCTGATCATCGGATATGGGATTTCTCTCGATATCAAGAACATTCCCACCGTAGTCGTACTGGAAGATACCTCTCCTAAAGCACAGGATATGGTGAGTTTCCTGAACGGGTCGGCTTATTTCTCACCGACTTACGTGACAAGCCTGAAAGACGCCGAAAAGATATTTCTGAACCGGGATGCCAGCGTCATCATTGATATACCGCCTGATTTTACATCGAAGCTTGCCCAGGGAGATGCCAAAGTATTTGTTGCCCTCGACGGCGTTGAAACGGCTACGGCCATGACTACGAAAGGCTACATTGAAAGCAGTATTTCCTCGTGGCTCATGCACCAGCCCGGCATGGCGGGAGGAGCCCGCGTCGCCATAGAATCCCGCATGTGGTATAACGATGCCAATTCCAGTACGTGGTTTTTCCTTCCCGGCCTTATTATGCTGATTGTGACGATTGTCGGCATCATGCTGACTGCCATCGTCATGGCGCGTGAGTGGGAACGCGGTACTTTCGAATCGCTTTTTGTCACACCGGTACGGCCGATGGAACTGGTTCTTGCCAAAATCGTCCCGTATTTCTGTGTTGCCATGATCGGTGTCTTTATCTGTCTGGTACTTTCCCGTTTCCTCTTTGAAGTACCTCTCGTCGGGTCGCTTGCCATGGTTATCATCATTTCAATGCTCTACCTGATGGTTGCCCTGGGCGTCGGCCTTGTCATTTCAGCCATCACGAAGAATCAGTTTCTGGCCTGCCAGACATCCATTCTGATTAGTTTCCTGCCTTGCTTTGTACTCTCAGGATTCATCTTTGATCTGCGTTCCACGCCTATCGGCGTCCAGATTGTCGGGGCCGTACTGCCGTTCAGTCATTACCTGACGTGTATCCGTTCTCTCTTCCTTTCTGGAACGAACTGGAGCATCCTCTTGAAACAAGGCGGCCTGCTGTGCCTTTATGCAGTATTCTTTGTCGGTGCCGCTTTTGGCATGACACGAAAGAAGGTGGAATGATGGAAGGTGCAAAGCTTTATCTGCAGCAGTTCCTCGTTATGTGCCGCAAGGAAATTCTTGCTATCTGGCAGGACAAGGCTACACGGCTCATCGTGGTCATTCCCTGCATCATCCTGGGTTTCCTCTTTGGTTATGCAGCTAACTACAACCTCGAAGACGCCCCTTATGCCGTCGTCGACCTTAGTCACAGCAAAGAATCGGCAGACCTTCTGGCAGCCATCGATGGCACGCAGTTCTTCAAGCGCAAAATGACCCTCCAGAATGCCAACCAGGTCGAAAAACACATTGACAACGGCGATGTCATTATGGCCATCACTATCCCTCAGGATTTTGCAAAACGCCTTTCCAGCGGCCAGACTGCTCCGGTTCAGGTGATTACGGACGGCCGCAATACGGTTATTGCGGGACAGGCCGCAAGCGACATGGGACAGATTATCAGCCGCTTTAACGAGGCAAGGACAGGACACAAAAGTCCTGTTGAATTACAGATCCGCACCTGGTTCAACCCGAACCAGATTACCCGCTGGTTCTTCCTGCCCGGCATCATCGGCCTCTTAAGTTTTTCGCAGGTTTTCCTGCTGGCTGGTCTTTCCGTCGCGCGCGAACGCGAAGAAGGCACATTTGAACAGATTCTTGTCGCGCCCATATCTGAACCGCTGATCCTGCTTGGTAAAGCAATTCCGCCTATTATTGTCGGATTGATTCAGTGCACGATTTTGCTGCTCATCAGTCTCTTCTGGTTCAAGGTACCTTTTGCTGGTTCCTTCGTGGATTTTTACGTAGCAATTGCCTTTTATGTCCTCAGTTCCACCGGACTCGGCCTCTGTGTATCCTCCGTTTCCAAAAATATGCAGCAGGTATTGGTTTACGTTATTGTCATTATGGTCCCGATGGCACTGCTTTCCGGCATTATCACGCCGATTTCCAATATGCCGGCATTCCTGCAGTATCTGACCTACGCGGATCCGCTCCGTTTCGGTCTGGAACTCATCCGCCGCATTTACCTGGAAGGACTGCCGCTCAGCAGTCTGGCTCTGAACTTGATACCGCTGACGCTAATTGCCATCATTGCATTAACTACGGCCGGTTATTTATTTAGAGCAAATCTCTAAAAACCTAATAAAACAAAAACAGGAGTTATGAAGGAAAGTACATCATACAATCCTTTATAACTCCTGTTTAATTTCTGGTATGACACTTTTAGATTCCTGATTTATCCTTTTACATTCATTACGAGTTCTTTCAGCTTCGCCATTTCTTCGGCAGAAAGGGTCACGCCCTTCCCCATTTTGCTGTGGTCAGGCGCCCAGTCACGCAGATCATACTTCGGTTTCCCATGATTCCAGGAAACTACATTTAATTCCTTCGCCCATCCCTTCGGACTTTCCGAAAGGGTACCGATATGTTCTACGATTTCGTAAGAAAAATCATCTTTTGCCATGATATCACTCCTATTGGTTAGTGATTCTATTATAGCGGATTCACGGGAAAGAGGGAAAGAAAAAATAAAGCTCTGGCGCTGTCGCGCAAAAGAAAGCTGTGACGCTGTGGCCGCCTGCGGCGGCATTACTAAAAACAGGTTATGAAAAAATGATTTCATTTTTTCACAGCCCCTTGTCGCTTTCTGCAGCCCGCCGTCCGCATCCCGCCCGTGGAAGAAAAATGACCAAGGCATTTTTCTATGAACCTATAAAATAAAACTTGAAATTTAGGTTAACTGCTAAATTTCAAGTTTTATATAACATTTTATTTAAATCAAATGCATTAACACACTGTTGCAGGTGAAGCTAAGTGCCATAAGCCAAAAGCGCTTTTTATTTTTTTTACAGCCCTTTTATCGATGATCTTACTTTTTATTTTTGATACAAATGTCAACGGCCCGGCGCAGCTCTTCGATGCCTTCCTGTGTAGTCGCCCAGCTGGAAGCAAAGCGAACCACCGTGTTATTAGCGTCATAGGTTTCCCAGAACCCGAATTCCACGTACTTGCTGAGTTCTTTTATAACACTGTTTTCCAGAATCACAAACTGCTGATTTGTCGGGGAATCAATATAGAACGGGCATCCGGCATCTTCAAAAATCTGACGGATTTGTTTTGCCTTCTCGATGGCATTTTTACTGATGCGGCGATAAAGGTTATCCTTGAACAAAGCGGCAAACTGGACGCCCACAAGTCTGCCCTTGGCAAACAAAGCGCCGTGCTGCTTAATTCTCGTCAGGAAATGAGACGGTTCCTTGCCGTGTGGAAATACGATAGCTTCACCGTTCAGGGCGCCGACTTTCGTTCCGCCGATATAGAACACATCACAAAGCTTGGCAATCAGAGGCAGCGTCACATCCGTACCTTCTGCTTCCAATCCGTATCCGAGACGAGCTCCGTCGAGGAAGAGTTTCAGATTATGCTTGTGGCAGACGTCGGAGAGATCCTTTAATTCCTGTGCCGTATAAAGCGTGCCGTATTCAGAAGGATGAGAAATATAGACCATACCTGGGAAAACCATATGTTCATAGTTCCCGTCATTATAGAAACGGGTTACATATTCTTCCACATCTTTTGCAGAAGCCTTCCCATCATGGGCCGGAAGGGTCAGCACTTTATGACCGCTGAACTCGATAGCGCCGGCTTCATGTACATTGACATGGCCGGTCTGGGCCGCAAGGACACCTTCATAGGATTCCAGCATCGTATCGATGATGAGTTGGTTTGTTTGGGTTCCGCCGTTTACAAAGTAAACAGAAGCTTTGGGGTCTTCGCAGGCCTCACAAATTTCATCAGCGGCCAACTTGGAAAAGCGGTCGGCACCATAACCGGGAGCCTGTTCCATGTTGGTTTCACAGAGAGCCTTGAGCACGTCTTTATGGCAGCCTTCCAAATAGTCACAAGCAAAAGAATACATAATCAGTGAACCTCCTTTATTACAATGGTCGATAGTATAAAATCATGGATAACCACACCGTCTTTGTCCCCGTATTGCGATAGGAATGAGGGACATCAGCGAGAAAGTGAAGGGAATCCCCTTCATTCAAATCGAAACTTTCATCCCCTGCGGTAATCCTGACCTTTCCCGAAAACACGGTAATATATTCCTCCGTACCGGGCATATGCGGCTGTGCCTCCAGATGGCCGCCGCGGTCAATGCGGATACGGTACGTTTCAAAAAGCCGCTTCTCATCAAAAGGAAAAATTGGATAGTTGATATAACGGCCGTCGCCTTCAGTCAACGGCTGGATCGTATCAACCGGAATCATCCGGTTCTGCTGTTTCTTATCTTCCATCAAGGAAGAAAATTTAACCTTGTACCCATTGGCAATTTTCCAGAGCACGGAAATGGTCGGATTCACATCTCCCTTTTCAATAGAAGAAAGCATGCTTCGCGAAACGCCCGTGAGCCGCGACGCTTCATCAAGTGTCAGTTGTTTTTTTGCACGGATTTCTTTCAGGTTATCGGCAATGTTGTCCTGGATATTCATATTCCGCCTCCTTACTGTCGAATTTTAAATGGGGTATCTAAAATTTCATTATATTGGAATTTCCATTATATCGGAATTTCCTTCATTATATAGTTATCTATTGCAATTGTCAATACGATTCTAAAAAACGGGTTCTTTAAATGCCAAAAACCAGGCCTGTAAAAAATAAATATTTTTCACGGACCTGGCCAGTCAGCAGCTAACTGCAAACAGCAGAATAAAACAAAAAGGCTGCCTCAAAACTGAAGCAGCCTGAAACTGATCTTATCTTCTTTTTTGACTTTCTTTTAATTTCTTCTGGCAGTCCGGGCACAGACCATAGAAATAGAACTGGTGCCCCCTCACATCAAAGCCGGTCTCTTCCGCGACCATGCGTTCCACTGCATCTGCTTCCAGATGGGAAACATCACATACTTTATCGCACTTGGTGCAGCGAATATGAGGATGCTCGGAAATATTGGCATCATAGCGGTAACTGTCCTCGCCCGTATTGAGCACCTGAATAACGCCCAATCTCCTGAAAATTTCAACGGACTTATAGACAGTAGCAAAGCTCATCGTCGGATACTGCTGGCGAATCGTCTCATAAATCATTTCGGCTGTCGGGTGCTCGGTCGTATGTGCCAGCATATCATACACGACCAAACGCTGCGGAGTCACCTTACATCCATTGCTCCTCAGAATACTAGAAAGCTCTTCAGCGGTATACATAACCCTATCCCTCCCTTAACATCTTACCGGGAATGGTAATATTAAAAATAATCGTTTTCTACTTATAATCATATATAATATTTGGTTCTTCACGTTTTTTTCGGGAGTATACCTCTTACGGTCGGAATTGAGAGGTAGCGAATTAACGTGAAAAAGTACTCATCATCTCTGTATCCGTACGCTCTTCTTTTGGCCACTTTAATCTTGTTGTTGAAACCCTCAAGCTTCCCTGTGTTTATCGGGTACAGGGCATGGTTCACCAGACCGTCTATCCTTGGCAGCTTAATCTTAGCAAACCTAACCAGGGCCGGAATCCCGCTGCCTAGTGCAGCTTTAAACCAGCGCTTCCATCCTGCAAGAGCCTTGTCATAGTCCCTTAATTCATAGAGGGCTACCATCTCTTCCTTCATGGAATAACATATTGCCAGATCCTCGTGCTCTGCAAAGATGGCCTGCAACGCTTCTTTGCTCTTAGGATTCAGCCTATCTTCATTGGTGAGTAACGGCCAGCGGACTTTCTTCAATGTGCGGTAGTTCTTCTTTTCCTCGGATATCCGCTCTTTCAAAGCCGGCTTGTCTTCAGCACTTGCGTCTTTTAATGCTTCTTGCATGTCGTTGGCTTTATCCCTATGCATTCTGGCCTCATCAAGTCTTACTACACCTAATACTTCCTTCCCAAATTGAGCCTGCATGTGGTAACGATCATACACGACCTTAGCTTGCGGCAGATGTTCTTGTACCAGCTTGTTGTAGGAAGCGTTCATGTCCATGGCGACTGCCTTGACCTCTGTCAGCTTTGTCTGATCATATTCCTTGAAGAAATGCTCGAAGTCAGCTATCGCCCGACCTCTGCCGACCCAGAGAATATAACCTGTCGCTAAATCCATGACGCAAGTGGCATAGGTGTGTCCCTTATGGATAGCAAACTCATCGATGGCCAGGAAACGGGGCTTGTAAGAGGTCAGCTCCAATTCCATTTCATATTTATCGAGAGATTCATCCATGAGCTGTTTGTGGACATAGCGAATCGTGCTCCAGTGAATTCCTGACATCTTAGCAATTGCATTGGCAGGGATTCCATTACGAAGCAGCGTCTCAATCCAAAGGGAAGCCCTCATGGTAATGCGAGTTCCGGGATATTTAAAAGGAATAGGTTCAGTGATCGTTGCATGGCAGCAGGAGCAACGGAAACGATGCCCTTCAAAGCGGATCATCCTGGTATGCTCAGGATACGCAGGGAAGCTTTTCAAGTAGGTGGAAAATGGTTCGTAGGAATACATTTTCTGACCGCATTTGGGACAACGGAAGTCGGTATATTTCTTTTCACTGCAAACAACTATTTCCTGGCTGTCATCAAAAGGGTCTTCTGGCATGAAGACATTGTAAAAGACATCTTGACATTCTGCATTATTTTGAATAGTGTAATTAGTAAAGGACATTTTCTCCTCCCAAGGTATGGTTTCGTCGCTTATATTTTGGAGGAGTTAATGTCCTTTTTCAATAGTCAAATGTCTTTTAGTCCACAAATTTCCGTGAAGAACCTAATATTTTTCAAAAGTCAACTGAATTTTTTTGAAACTTATACCAATAATCATTGATTAAGTAAAATTGATGATTTTTTATTATATCTTATCGAGCTATTCGTTCTTGTTTGAAAGACTGCCGATACATTCTTGACAAATTTAAGATAAAAAGTGTGAATAAAAATACACAGTACTTCTTACGAACTGACTCTTATCAATCCGCAGGAAGCACTGTGTTCCTTCAAATTGTGGACGAATTACTTATGCTGCGCAAAAATCCATTCCCGGATTTCAGGAATTTGATAAGCAAACGACCAAGTATACATATGATTTCCGCCTTTGAATACCGTGTAGTTAATCGGCGCCCCTTCACGAATCAGCGCGTCTACCTTCTTGTCCAGAACAGCAGGAGAAGCTGTGCTGTCCCAGAATTCCGTATTACGCGCTACCTTCGTGCCGGCCTTTTCCCACATTGACGTGGCCGCGTTCATTCCCGGGAATGCTTTCGTATCCCCTTCGCAGACCGTAATCCAGAGCTTCTTATCTTTAAGCGCCATCATCTCATTCGTGTTCCACTGGCAGGCCACCAGGTACTGGGCTGCAAAGAGGTCCGGATAACGGTCACTGATGGCAATGTTGGCCATGCCGCCCTGGGATTGTCCGGTACCATACACGCGGTCTTTATCCACACTATAAGTATCGAGCATGTCATAAAGGAAATCTTTCACGAGTTCAAGGCCCGGCGTCCATACATTATCGTCCGTCGTCATCATTCCCAGCTTGTTGACCAGGGAATCCGTGTACTGCGGTGCCACGACAATGCAGGGATGCATCCTCTGGAACTCAGGATCGGTCCAGACGATAGCACCGTTTCCCTGATAAAGGGGCGTCGTCAAATCATTATTATTGCCGCTCATATCAACGCCAAAGTATACCAGCGGATACTTTTTCGAAGAATCATAGTTTTTTGGAAGGAAAAGATTGTACGGCAGCTGAATTCCCGTTTTAGGATCGTTGTAAACTTGCTGCGTAAAACGAGAAAGATCAGGTTCCAGGGTGCGCGAGGAGCTGAGAGGTTCAGTCATAACAGGCGCTGCTTCCCCTTTGGTATTTTCGACTGTGCCTACCTGCTGCACAGCGATGGAAAGGTCAGGAGCCATGCGGTCCGAATGAGAAATGGTTTTACCGGAACCGGGATCACCACCGCCGCGGCGAGGCGGTTTCTTGCCAAGGGGATTCATGGAAACGGTATTTTCTTGTTTAAACTTCAGTACAACGTACTTTCCGGGAGCCTTCCTTGCGGACATAGCAGGAATGGAATTTACGGAAACAGCCTCGATCTTTTTCCCTGCCACTTCATAATCTGCTGCATCCACCGTAGCGGGATCAATCGGTTCGGAATACAGTACAGCTGCTTCAGAGACCTTTTCACCGTCACCGAAAACCCGTGCTATCCCAATGACATCGAGTGCCTTCGGTGCCGCAGAAACTCCTGCCGGGAAAACAGCAGACAGGCCGATCATGACGGGCAGTACAGCTTTAAGGGCAGCACTTAAATAAGATTTTTTACCTTTATTCACACGCATAACGAAACCTCCTTATGATAACTTCGTCTGTATTGTAGCAGATTTGAGAAAATTTCATAAGGAGAAATTTGAGGAAAGAAAGTTAGTGAGTAGAAATTAGTGATTAGTGCCGCAGTGCGGGCAGTTCGTTAGTTTATCTTAAGACAGATAGCAGGCTGATGGCTGCATATAGTTTTGGGTATCTTCTTCAGCAGAATAGTACGGCCTGACGGCTGGAATAAAGTAAAAATAAAGAATGCTCCCGGCAATTGGCTTTTGCATCCTTCAAAGTCATCCTAACCCTGGGGTTAACACAGCATAACATATCGAGCCTTCCGTCATCCCATTTCCAGTCCTAAAATGAAAATATCAAACAGAGGCAACTCATTGAAAAAGAGAGAATCCCTGTGAGGGGATGTCATATTATAAAGGGAGTGATTGATAATGAATCATCGTAAACTCATTCTTATAATAGCCTTAGCCATCTCGCTGCTGTCACCATCTGCAATAGCAGCACCACAAACCATCCATCAGGTCGATCCTGAATATCGGGCAGCGATTCCCTACCTCACTCTGAATTTGACCAGTGATGAAGACGTACAGGCGGAAGACAAGGTCCATCTCACAACAGAAGACCGCGCAGTCCATCCTTCTATCCTTACGGTTGACGATTTGGAACTGCGGATCTATCGTCCGCAGCAAGCACAGACAGACAAGCTGCCTATTATCTATTATTCGCATGGCGGCGGGTATCTGATGCGGCGCGCCTACTATCATTCTGCTTCCTATCAAAAAATGGCTGACCGGCTGCAGGCTGCCATAGTGACTCCCAAATATCGTACATCAATGGAAGCGCCATTCCCGGCGGCCGTCGAAGATGCGTATAAAGGACTGCGGTATTTTTATGACAAAAGCGAGCAGCTCGGACTTGACAAGAATCGAATCATCATCATGGGTAACAGTGCCGGAGGCGGACTTACGGCAGCTATGGCATTCTATAATCGTGACCATGATGCAATTCCTTTAAAAGGACAGGTTCTGGTTTATCCGATGCTGGATGATCGGACCGGCAGCAAAGATGATCCGTACAAGTCACCGAACACGGGTGAAATTTTATGGAATCCGGAAACGAATGTCTTTGCCTGGCAAAAGCTCCGCGGCGGCAAAACGATTCCATCAGACCAGGTTGGCTATTTCTCGCCCATTCGTGCGCAGCGCCTCGACCATCTGCCGCCGGCTCTGATTTATGTCGGTGATCTGGACCTTTTTGTCAATGAAGACATCGCGTATGCAAACAGACTGATTGAAAATGGCATTACAACGGAACTCCATGTCATTCCCGGACTTTATCACGGATTCGATAATGCAGCGCCGAATGCAGAAAAAACCAATGCATTTTGGCAAACGGTCACCCATTTCACAACGGCCTTATTAAGTAAGTGAAGTACTGATAAAATAAGAAATAAGCAAAGCCTCGGGCGTCCTGGAAAAGGTTCGTCCGAGGCCTTACAGGATATTCGGCAGATTGCTGCGCCCTAGGACAATTAAAATGGAAACTAAACCCATTTTTTAACATTTAGCCTGACTGTAAGAGCTTGTTTTTGTATGTTCAAAAAAATTGCCACGGCAATTTTTTTCCAGCGGCGACCAGCGACCTGCGGCCAGCGGCCAGCGAAACAGTGCTGTGAGAGAACATGCCTCACAGCACTGTTTTTATACTTATTTCTCCACTTTTCCCTTGTAGCTGCGGATTCTATCCAGCGTTTTTACATCGAGCGATCCGGTTTCCCTGAAGGACGCAACTGTATCACTCATGACCTCATAGTTTAATTTTGTTCCCACGCTGTCTCCCTGATAATCGGCGGCATGGTCTGCCTTGATGCCAAAGCCTTCAGCCGTCTCCTCGGCATCAATATTGGCACCGAGGAAGATAAATTCCCAGCCGTACTTTTCCTGTCGTTCCTTGATCATCTTCCGAATGCGGTGCGGTGAATATTCACAACTGGAATTTTCCATTCCGTCAGTAATGATGACAAAAAGCACGTTATCCGCACGATAGTCTTTTGCTGTGTGCTTTTGCACGGCACTGATTTTGTGAATCGTCGTTCCGATGGCGTCAAGGAGCGCCGTACCGCCGCCCACGGTATAATCCTTTTCTGTCAGCGGTTCGATAGCTCTGATATCGATGCGGTCATGCAAAATTTGGTTCGACTGGTTAAAGAGTACCGTCGTCACCGTGCAGGTGCCATCAACTTTTTTCTGCTTCTCAAGCATCGTATTGTAGCCGCCAATCGTGTCAGATTCCAAACCACCCATGGACCCGGATTTGTCGAGGATAAAAACCAATTCAGTCTTGTTGCTCATAGTATCTGCCTCCTTATTTGACTCTATCTTAACTGGTTTCAGAGGCAGAATGGTCGCTTTGAAGGCGACAAGTGATAAATGCCGCTGGTCTCACGTCGCAGGTCGCCAGTCGCCAGAGGATGAAAAATTGCTGCTGCAATTTAGCTTTAAATGAATAAAATAGTCTTTAATTTAATATTTCAGTTGTAATCTACATCAAGAATCCGCCAATAAAATGCCCACACGATTGTACTACCCACTACACCACTATCCCCTGGCCACTCTGTCGAAAGTGAAACTAAATGCGTTTTTGTAGCCTTCAAGCTATCTGCAGCTAATGGCTAAATGCTATCGGCAGCCTGCTTATGAAGAAAGATAGCGAACTTACCAAAAAAGATATGCTTACACCGGAAGACCTCATCGATAAACCTCTTATCCTCTCAGAACAATCAATCCGCAATGGAACGATTGAAAAATGGTTTCACAAAAATCTTTCCAATTTGACAATTACGGGAACATACTCCCTCATCAATAACGGAATCAAAATGGTTCTGGGCGGTATGGGGAATGTTCTTACCTTTAAAGATTTATCTCCGATAAATCCAGATGAACTTATTTTTCGTCCCCTTTCACCGCAGCTTACCGAGCCGAGTTATCTTATCTGGAAAAAGTACCGTTATCTCTCGGCTCCTGCCCGCCTCTTTTTACAGGAATTTAAAAAGAGACTCGGAGAAAATGAATAAATAAAAATTAACAAAGCCCGTTCCTGACTAAGGCCAGAAACGGGCTTTGTAATGCAGTCTGCATTACCCTACATTTCCCAACAATGGCTGGTCAAACTTAAACAATACCTCATTGATGGTAAAAATATCATAGTTCCGGTTTACGATAAAATACTGCAAAATCACGTCAAATTTGATGCTGTCAGAGAGCGTATATCCTGCCTTTGCGAGCAGTGCATCCGTTTCGGGAAGCGTAAGTTCCAGTGCGACAGCAAGTGCCAGAATGGTCTTTTTGCTCGGCATATACCCTTTTCCCTTGCGAATCTTGGAAAAAAGTTTGCGGTCAATATTTGCTTTCTTATAGACATCGGAATCTTTCATTTTTTTCTGATCAATCAGGCGCAGGAGAGCCTGGTTAAAGGGCTCATCTAGATGTTCAAGCTGTTCCAGGAGACTCTTATCCTCAGGAAGTGCTCCGGTTTCGTGAGTGACATCCAGCCCTCGATTTTCAATCATCAATGCGTTGATTTCGATATCCCGGCGACGATTGAGCGGAGGCTCGTGCGTCTTCACATAATGCTCATCGATGAAGCTCTGAACATCACCCATGAGAGACTCACTGATAATAAAGGAATCCTTATCATAAATGACTAAATAGACATCCATCTCATAGAGCTCAAGGAACTGCTTGATTTCAGATACAGCAATCTGCAGCGCCTCCGCCTTAGGATATCCGAAAAGACCAGTTGAAATCAGCGGAAACGCAATGCTCTTCAGATGCTGCCTCAGTGCAAGCTGAAGCGCAGCTTCATAGGCGGACCGGAGCGCTTTTTCACACTGAGCGGAATGAAGCCGGTTGTACACAGGCCCTGCCGTATGAATAATATATTTTGCCGGCAAATGAAATCCCGGTGTGATGACGGCATCTCCGATACGAATAGGTCCCAACTTAGCGCAGGCTTCCTGGAGTGCCTTGGTACCGGCAGCCTTAAAGATGCTGCCGCAGGTACCGCCGCCCATGGAAAGATCTTTATTGGCCGAATTCACAATGGCGTCGACTTTCATCTGTGTAATATCTTGTCTAAGGATGGTAAACGGCACGATAATCCCCCACTTTTCTTACTGATATATTTTTATTGTAACATGGAAAGGATGGGTATGGTGGGTGGAAAATAGGATAAGAAAATTGCGGCAGACAGCAGACAGCGAAAAGCTGTGGCGTTTCGCGCAAAAAGAAGAAAACTATCCTCCGCCACTTCGTGGCCCTTCCTTCCGACTGCGTGGAAAGAGATTGCAGATGATAGCCAAACCTTCGGTTTGACTGAATTAAAGCTTTGGTCGCCTTCGGCAACTGGCCTGCGGCAGCGTGGTACGGCTGAATGCGAAAAAGGGCCTGTCGCTTTTTGCGGCAGGCCCTTGATTCTTCCATCAAAATGCAGGAACAATGGATCCTTTGTATTTTTCTTCAATGAACTTCTTTACGTCGTCAGTCAGCAGCGCTTTTTTCAGCTTTTGGATTTCAGGACGGTTTTCATCGCCTTTTCTGACAGCGATGACGTTAGCATAAGGAGAATCTTTCGGTTCGATGAAGATTGCATCCTTGGTCGGGTTCAGCTTTGCTTCCAGTGCAAAGTTGGAGTTGATGACGGCAAGGTCAACATCGTCCAGGGTACGCGGCAGCATAGCAGCTTCAGCTTCCTGAATCTTGATGTTCTTCGGATTTTCGGTCACATCATTTACCGTAGCAGCGATGCCAATACCTTCCTTCAGTTTAATCAGGCCGGCTTTTTCAAGAATGTTGAGAGCACGTCCGCCGTTGGTCGGATCGTTAGGAATAGCCACTACAGCGCCATCCTTGACATCTTTAATATCTTTGATGCGCTTGGAATATACACCCATCGGTTCGATATGTACCTTGCACAGAGCGACGAGGTTCAGTTTCCGATCTTCACAGAACTTCTTCAGATACGGTTCATGCTGGAAGAAGTTGGCATCCAGTTCCTTGTCGTTCAGGCTCAGGTTCGGCTTCACATAATCGGTGAATTCCACGACCTGCAGATCCACGCCGTCTTTAGCCAGGGCATCTTTGATGTGGTTCAGGATTTCCGCGTGCGGTACCGGTGTTGCACCGACTTTCAGGACTGCTTTCTTGTCCCCGCTGGCAGCCTTCGAATCCTTGTTGTCGCCGCCGCAGCCGGCCGTGAGACCAGCAAGGGCGAGCACTGCCAAAAAGCATGCAATCAATTTTTTCATAATGAGACTCTCCTTTTTTATTTTAATTTTTTAATGAACTATGCATCAATGACTTTGCCCGGGTTCAGGATCAGTTTCGGATCCATGGCGCGCTTAATGGTCTTCATGACATTGAGTTCGCTGCTCGGCGTAAATTCTTCCATATATCTCAGTTTCTTGGCGCCAATGCCATGTTCCCCGGCCAGTCTGCCACCGACGGAATACGCATAAGCATATACCTGCTGATGGAATTCCTCGACGTTCTTTTCCCATTCCTCATCGGTCATATTGGTCTTGCACAATACAATATGCATGTTGCCGTCGCCGATATGGGCATTGATTTTAGCCTGGAAGGGATAATTTTCACTGATTTCCATAATTTTTTCTATAGTGGAAGCAATCTTATGAACCGGTACCACGACATCATCTGTCAGGAATACCTTGCTGATGAGTTCGCACGAAGGCTGGCAGCTGCGGCGCATGTTCCAGACGCGTTCATCTGCTTCGAGGACATCAACGGCACCCGATTCTTCACAGATGTCACTGACCGTTTCCATCTTGCTGTCGAGCTCGTCTTCCCGGAAAGTTTCCACTGTAATGATGACGTAAATACCATCCTCATAATGAGGCATATTATCATATTTACAGTAATCTGCGCAACCACGAACATAGGAATTATCCATATATTCCACGCTCGTCGGATTGATTCCGGCCTTGAGCAGCTTCGGCACCATGTGGAGGGCCTTATGAGGATCCGTGTAGATTGCCAGCACATCAAAGCGGTACGGAGGCAGTGGCACCAATTTGACCGTCACTTTCGTAATGATGCCGAGCGTCCCTTCGCTGCCTATGATGAGCTGCTCCAGATCATAACCGGTAGAACACTTTTTCAGGATGCTGCCGCACTGTACGATTTCACCGGTCGGTGAAACCATTTCCAGGCAATAAACCTGGTCACGCGTCACCCCGTAACGAACGGCTTCCAGGCCACCTGCATTCGTAGCCAGATTGGCTCCAATCATGCAGCTTTCCGCACTGGAAGGGTCGCCTGCATACAGAAGGCCGTGTTTGTGGGCTTCCTTCTGCAGGTCAATCGTACGGACACCGGCTTCCACCGTCATGTACATGCCTTCCTCGTTCAGCTCCAGAATCTTATTGAGCCGTTCCATGCTGAGAACGATACCGCCGCAGACCGGAATCGCACCGTCTGCCAGGCTCGTACCGCCGCTGCGAACCGTAATCGGGAAATCATACTCATTAGCGAGTTTGACAATCGCCGCAATTTCTTCGGCATTTCCCGGAATGACGGCCGCCTCAGGCATGTGAAACATCGCCGGATTGGTTTCATAATCCGTCTGATACTGCACGAGGATATCCTTGTCAGTTTTTACATGGCTGGGACCGACAATGGCCTTAAGCTTTTCGACCACTTCATCCGTTACTGGTTGATACGTTTTCATGGATACAGTCACCTTCGTTAAAAATTAAAAATAATGTATGATACTAGTTTCGCAGAATCTTAGAATGCAGGAACAATGGTTCCCTTGAAATGATCCTGGACAAATTTCTTGATCGGGTCGGATTGGTAAACAGCAAGCACTTTTTTATAATCTTCGTTGTTTTCATCGCCTTCACGGACGGCCAGGACGCAGGCGTACGGAGATTCCTTGGATTCTACCAGGAGAGAATCCTTCACCGGGTTCAGGCCGGCAGGAATGGCATAGTTGGTGTTGACACAGGCCACATCGGAATCATCCAGGCTGCGGGCAATCTGAGCGGCATCCAGTTCGATGAACTGCAGATGTTTCGGATTTTCTACGATATCGGCCGGCGTAGCTTCGATGGAATCGCCATTCTTCAATTTAATCAGCCCGGCTTGCTGAATCAGGAGAAGACCGCGGGCCCCGTTGGTCGGATCGTTAGGAATCGTAACCTTGGCACCGTCTTCGACGTCCTTCAGGGATTTATATTTGTGGGAATATACAGCCATCGGCATCAAAATGGTCTTGCCGATGGATTTCAGCTTGAGACCCTGTTTTTTGACAATGTTGTCAAGATAAGGCTGATGCTGGTAAGAGTTCATGTCGAGGTCCTTATCGGAAAGAGCCTTATCGGGCTGAACAAAATCGTTAAATTCAACGACTTTAATCGTGATGCCCTGCTTAGCGGCTTCCTTGGCCACTTCTTCCATGACTTCTGCGTGAGGACCGGCGGTTACGCCGACCTTGATTTCCTTCTTGGCTCCTGCACTCTTATCTGCAGAGGAAGAACCGCATCCCAGAATGGAAAGGCAGGAAGCAGCGATCAAAGCACCCGTGACGAAGATTCTCAGTTTGTTTCTCATGACAAAATCAATTCCTTTCTTTTCTTCCCTCACAAAGAAAAAAGCCGTCAACAGATGACGGCTTCAAACGCTAAATACGTTCATCTGTCGGTTAATACCGTTGGACTTGGCACCTATCCCTTTTAAGGGGGTTGCCGCAGTGTCATCGGGCCAATCCCTCGACTGCTCTTGATGAAGGAAATATGTAGTTGATGTTTCAGATAGTACGACTGTTTTCCAAAAATGTCAAGAAGATAATCAAAATATTTTTTAAGAAGAAAGAAATTTAGAAAAACTGTAAATAAATGAACAAGATGACAACTAAATGTCATCTGTCTGCCCACAAGTTGACGACCTTAAGCACAGAAAGATTGACTACTCCCTAGCCCGTAGCTTCTTTCCCGAAATAATGACGAATCGCAAATGGGACGGCAAAATTGAGCATCAGCACACGGATCAACTGATACGTCAGGATGATTGCAACATTCTGATTCATCTCCAGTCCGGCAAGGCACATCTCCGTAATGCCTCCGGGTGCCACTGCCAGAAACGCTGTAATGGAGGAAAAATGATAAAGTCTTGAAATGATGACAGCCACGGCTGCACTCGTTGCGACCATAAGCACCGAACCAATCAGCACGTTCGGAATGAGAACACGCGTCCGAAGCAGTTTCTCACGGCCCAGCATCATGCCGATGTAAAGCCCGATATTCAGCTGTGCAAACGCCATGACAGGCGGCGGCACAGGAGGCGTATGACCGAAAAATGTAGCAAAGATGGCCGTAAGAAGAATCGGACCCAGCAGATTTCCTGTCGGCATATGAATCTTTTTGGCAATGAACTGACCGGCAACAGCCAGGGGAATCATCACGAGCCAGCCCGTATGAAAGACCTTCATAAAATCAGAAACTGCCGTCGCGGCAAGCCCCATGGAAGCGGCTTTCGTAATTGTCCCGCCAAACAGGTTAATGGCAAGGAAAGGCACACTCACCTCAACGACGAAAAGCCGCAGACACTGTGACACAACAACGACATTTTCGTCAGCATCCCGGTACTCTTCCATGAGGAGCGTCATCTGCGTCATACCGCCGGGCATGCAGCCCATAATGCTGCTTAAGAGATTGGCAAAAGTATGACGGTGCATATAAATGGCTACCAGGACGGAAACAAAAAGAGTACTCAGACACGCGCCGAAAATACCAATCGTTTCCTGACTCAGTTTGACAAACGTTTCGAACGTACAATTGCTGCCGATGCCGTACCCGGCCACGCCCAGCATAGCATTGCGCAGTTTAACCGGCCAGGAAAGGGAATTATCGCGAAAAGTCTTGAAGGAGAACGCTGAAATAATCCCGCCCAGCATGTACGGGATGGGGATTCCCAGTTGCCGCAGCACATAGCCGATGAGCGCCGCAGTAATGAACACGAGCAAACGTTTTTGCATGTCACTTCTCCCCTCTGAAATGAGTTATGGAATCATTATATATGAAACGGTGGGAGAATGAAAGAGTTGGAAAAGCAGCAGATAGCAGTTAGCAGATAGCTAAGAGCTGATGTCAACCGGCTGATAGGCAATAAAGAGGCGATAAAAATAAATGACAGTAGCAATGTATTCATGAAGTTAGATGCCCTGGCGTAGTACTGACTGCGGAAAGCGAATAATTCTTTTCCTTCTTTTCCGGATTGTAGTAAAATAAGAAGAAACAGCTTACATTCTTTGTGCCAAGTTAATCAAGGAGGTATTTGGAATGAAGATGAATCTTGCAAGGAAGAAATTAGTTTCTACCGTTATGGCAGGAATACTTGGTATTGGGATTTCCTTTACGACTATGCCGGTCCCGGAGGCCCATGCCGATTTTATAGGTGCCATTCTTGCCGGTGTGCAGGGAGCGGCCGCCTACGCTCAGGTCGATAAGGCGCTGGACCACTACAATAATACCGAAGAAGGCCGCCAGGAACTCCTGAAAACCTACAAGGAAAAACTCGGTGTCAATTATGACGGAAACCTCAACGGACAGCTTTCGACAATGATGGATAACCTTACCGGTGCTATCGGATCTGTAGATAATACCATCTATCAGAAACCGTATCTTTATTTCATCAACAACGATACAAGTTTTAACGCTTTCTGCAGTATGGGACATGTCATGAGTGTCAATACGGGTATGTATTCCATGACGACCAATCCCGATGAAATTGCGGTTGTACTACTCCACGAAATGGGGCACGGCCAGAAAGATCACGTCGTCTCGGCAGCCCGCAAGAAGATGCGTCTTGCCGTTGCAGCGGGTGTCATCAGCGGCGCAGCAGGCAGCAGTTTGACGGATTATCTGCTGAACATCCTCGTTAACCAAATCGATAGTGTCCAGATTACAAAATCCGATGAATGGGAAGCGGACAACCTGTCTCTCACCTATCTGCTCCACTCTGATTATAACCCTGGTGCGTCGGCCGCTATGTGGCAGCGCGTCATGGATCGTACCAAGAGCTCAAACAGCAGCGCCATCCGCGAAGTCTTCTCTCCTTCCGACCACCCGACCAATAAACAGCGCCGCGATAACTACGCCAAACGCTTGTCCGACCTGACCGGCGGTGATGTCAAGGATGACGACGGCGTGATTAAAATCGGCGGTAAAGAGTTTGTTACGCCGGCAGCAAGCGGCGATATGTCGGCTAAAGAACGCTCCTATTTCGTAATGGGCAACCTCGTAAGAGCTTATCGGAATCACCAGAACCAGCAGCCTGCAACTTCTGACGGTTCTACGGTTTACCTCGGGAACCAGGCTATTATGACGAGCGTCAACGGTGACCCCGATGCGAATACACTGGCTCAGAGACTCAACTCCTTAAAGAGCAGCAAGTCTTTCACCGTCCCTGATAGAGAAGTAGAACTTGAAGCAGACGCTAAGCCGAAGAAATGAGATTCGCCGGTCGCGTGTCGCAGGTCGCCTGTCGCACTGTAGGTGACAAACCGCAAGCGGTTTGCAGTGAAAAATAACTAAAAATCGGGTCCTTCATGGGACCCGATTTTTTTGCTATAGAATTTACACACCGCTTTTATAAAAAAGAGCAAAATTGTCTCGGCAATTTTGCCTCCTCAAGCAGGTGGCGGACTGCGGAATACGAACAGCGAAAAAGGTGGCTGAAGAAATGAAACCTCCATTTCTTCAGCCACCTTTTTAATTAGAACTTCCAGTTTACACCGGCACGGATATTATACGTGCGTTCGAAATCATTGCCTACATAACGTTCAAAGTCGGCATAGAAATACTGTTGTTCACCGATTTTTGCAGAATAACCAAGTCCGAAAACACCCCAGGTTCCGCTCTGGTCGCCTTCATTAAAATAACGGTCACCTTGTGCAGATACGGTTACATCGTTACCGTCCATAAACTCATGGAGCAATCCGGCTTTGAAATACAATTTACTATCCAGTTTCGGATCCATCTTCTTCACGATATCAAATCCGAGTCTACCAATCAGGCTCCAGTCATGGTCGCCGGATACGCTCAGTCCCTGAGAATCCTTATAGTCATAGCCACCAATATAGGATAGCTGCAGCTGAGCCTGAGGCACCCAGAACCAATCCTTGTTCATCATCAGTTTATGACCATATTCCGTCGAAAGACTCCAGATATCCTGGTCATAGTCGCCGTCATACATCGTACCTGTCATACGATCGATGGCACTGTATTCCGTTTTTACATGATGATACTTCAGATAATTGTCCCAGTAAGCATGGGATTCCTTTTTCCATTCCGGTTTATTGACGAGACTTTCAGCCGAAGGATAGTACTCATGAGTATCGTACAGGTTCACGGAGAAGTCGCGTACTGTCAGGTCGCCGCCCCAGTCTTCAAAATAGCCATCCGGCTTCCCATAGGCCACAGAAGCACTGAAACGATGTTTCCGTTCGTCATTCTGACGGGCAATCGTGGTCCAGCCTAATTCATAGGTATTGCCTTCCAGTTCGCCTACGCCATCCACGCCCAGATTGTGATATCCAAGGCGGATCCAGCCGCCGCGGTCTCCTTCATCCGTAAAGTACTGACTTTGTCCGCTGCGCTTGGTAAACGTATCAAGATCACTCATATAACGCCAGACAAGATCTCTGACCCTTGAGGGCGTCTTAGCCCCATCGTTTACAGTCTGGTTCTTGATGAGGTATACGTTCTTGGCGCCTTCACCACCGTAGAGAGATTCCACGATTTCCGTGCCCGGTTTGCTGCTGTCCTCTGTGTAAGCAGCGCCGCCGTTCCGGTCATTATTGTATGCTTCCGTATTGAGCGGATCGGATTCATAATCACGATAAAGTATATTATAACTATTGTTATAGATTCCGGAAGTAACGACCGCCACCGTGCTGCCATCCACAAATTCATTCTGGGAATTCTTAATAGTAGCAAAACGGACCACATCTCCTACTTCCATCTGGCTATCGAGCGACTGAAGATTTTTTACATTCAGTGTCTGCGTCCCGCCGCCGTTCACGACATACAGCATATCACTCTGACTGCCGTCTTCAGCATCAAGGTCCATACTAAAAGTCAAATTACCGGACAAGTTTTCGATTTCCAGAGAATTGCCGCCATTTTCATAGGTGACATATCCTCCCGAACCGGATAACGTCGTGACGGATGACGAATCAGTCATGGTCCATTCACTGCCGTTATTAAGGGTGAGGTTAAGGATACCTGCCTCAGGTAAACTATTTTCCCAGTCTTCATCAGTCATAGAATCAGAATCCGGATTTCCTGCCAACAAGAGTTCCCTTCTCATCAGGGTTCCCGTATCAGCCATTCCAACAAGTATCGATGCATTATCGAGAGTTATATCAACCTTACTTTCAGTGGTGATATTGTCATCTTCCGGATTGTTCAGGTTGTATGCATACGTCAGCGTGTCACCGCCTGCAAGATAATCATCGCCGGAAGCAAAGACATCCCCATTGATATCGATTTTCCCATCATCTTCCGGAGCAATCGTAATCGTACCGTGGTCGTAGGCGTAGATATCGCCATTAATTTCACTGTCTTTGCCATACAGGGCCGTAATGACGGACGCACGATTTTCTTTGTCCTTAGTATAAGCAGACGACACATCAACAGCATAAAGAGACGGCTGCACGACACTTACAGATGCGACAGTAATTCCATTGCTATATGGAGTAAACTCAGGAAATTCGTCTATAGAACACCCTTGATAATACGTATGCGCTGCCGCCAAAGCCGTCGCACCGTTGATTTTTAAAGTCCCGTTTTGCAGTGTCGTATAACCACCTGTCATAGCCGCAACGGCAATGGGAGTCGATGTTGCAGTACTATCGCTGTTCGTATCGGAAGAAGCCGCCGTAATGGATATCGTTCCGTCCTGACCATCCAGGATCGTATCTGCCTTGCCAGCGGTCCAGAGTGCTATTTGCTCTGACGAGATATCACTATCGCCATTGACAGTAAGATCAGCAAAATAATCCACGTGGGCGCCAAACTGAGGTCCCTGGATTATATTGGTACCGCCGGCAGTCAATGTGGCGGTGGTACCGGCATAAATGTCAAGCCCGGTATCATAGTCACCGATAAGCTGGTTGTCACCGCCTGCATCCATAGTGATGTCACTATGCAGAAAATCTACCGTCGGCAGGGTATCACCCTCATCGAATTCAAGACTGGCATACCCGGAAGCAATCAGGCCATTACTGCTGCCTTTTACCACATTGTCTTGCCCTGCCGTCAGTGCAACAGTTCCAAAAGAGGGCATAATACTGCTTTGACTGCCTCCGAGAGATATGCCGTTAATAGGATCATATGTAGCCAAGGAATAGTTGAGATCTGATGACTCTGGGATATAGGATGGCACTGCTGTAATTCGATTGCTTCCTCCGGCAGTCATCGCCAGATTAACGCCTGAATACGTTCCTACAGCGTCGCCTTGCATACCCGTAGCACCAATCGAAATGACATTATCCCCGTCCGTTTTCATAGTAACGGAAGCCCCCGGTGTAGTTACATCCGGAGCAGTTGTGGGATCAGAATCTAGCCCGCTAACACGCACCCCAGAGAAATTCCCGTTTATAGTGATACCTTCTCCAGCTTCTAAATTGACATTTCCGCCAAGAACTATCATACCTGAAGAATCAACAAGTTCTGAAACAGTTATATTTTTAGCTGCTTCCACCGTTAATGTTTGGTTGTTATTTACGAAAATACCGCCGACAGACCCATCGGCAGTTACACTGCCTCCAGTACTTTTAATGGTATATGTATAGGGCTGGTCATTATTTTTAAAAGATATAGCAAAACCACTAAACCCAGAGCCGACATAAGAAATATCTCCCGCCTGGGTTAATGTACCACTCTCAGGAATCTGCAAATATTCTGCATCCACCGGCATCGCCGTTCCCATGACCCCTACAGTCATACTTAGCGCCAACAATACTTTCCTTCTCAATCCTTCCCTCATCATAAGTCTCTCCTCGTCACTTCACAGTAGTACAATTCTAAACTTCCAGTCAAATAAGCAAATTTTCTGGCAATAAATAAAAATTATATGCGAGTTAATTATATCATAATTATTTTAAAGAATATAGTATTTTTCGATATTTATTATTACATAAAATTATTGTATACAAAATAGACCTCTTCACTACTTCTGATTTCTCAAAAAGTGAAGAGGTCTGAATCACTGCATCAATTCAGCACGGTTTTTGCGCTAACTTAAAAATATGTCACAATCCCATACACCACCAAAAAGCCTACAATAACAGGCAGCACATACTTAAAATACCACTGGAACTTCCTCGGTACGGCAATGCCGTCACCTTCATTGGCTTCGGCAATGAAATGGTCGAATCCCCAGCCATATTTCCAGCAGCAGAAGATGGTAATGATGAGAGAACCCACTTGAAGACAAATATTGCTGACAAAGAAGTCCTCCATATCCATTACCGTATTGCCGGGACGCAGCGGCTGGAACCAGGACCACAGGTTGAAGCCCAGAGCACAAGGCACAGAACAGATTGCAATAACGATTCCGTTAATGATACCTGCTTTTTTGCGGGCAGCACCCTTAAGGTCAATGGCAAAAGCCTGCAAGTTTTCAAACACACCGATCATCGTAGAAAGAGCGGCAAAAGAAAGGAAAATAAAGAACATCGTTCCCCAGATGCGCCCGCCTGCCATTGAGCTGAATACTCGCGGCAGCGTGAGGAAAATCAGTTTCGGACCGGCATCCGGTGCAATACCATAAGCAAAGCAGGCCGGAAAAATGATCAGGCCGGCGGTAATTGCCACGAAGGTATCGAGCGCCGTGACCGTGACGGCTTCACCCATAAGGCGCTTATTTTTATCAATATAGCTGCCGAAGATTTCCATACCGCCCATACCGATACTGAGCGTAAAGAAACTCTGGTTAAGCGCTGCGTACATACAGTTCCAGAGCCCTGCCTTCTGCATGTTGGCAATGTTTGGCATCAAGTAGAAGGAAATACCTTCTGCCGCTCCGGGGAGCATCAGGCTGCGGATACCAAGGACCACCATCAGCACGAGAAGCGCTATCATCATCACCTTGGTGACGCTTTCCACGCCTTTCTTAAGGCCCATGCTGCAGATGACTGCCGTAGAAATGACGACAACAAGCATACTCGTAATGAGAATCTCCGGAGAAGACATCATACCGCTGAAGATGGCGCCCACTTCTTTTGTCCCGAGACCTGAAAAAGTGCCTTTGGCCATTTGCAGCGCGTAATAAAAAATCCAACCGGAAATCACGGAATAATACATAAGGAGCACATAGTTACCAGCCATGGAAAGATAGCCCATGATGTGCCATTTGCTTCCCTTTGGCTCAAGCATCCGGTACGCCGGGAGAATACTCCGCTTCGTGGCGCGTCCCATCGCATACTCCATCGTCATAATGGGGATTCCCAGAATCATCAGGAACAGTACATAGATCAGGACGAAAATACCGCCGCCGTACTGCCCCGTAATATACGGAAACCTCCAGACATTCCCTACTCCAATGGCACATCCTGCCGAAAGCAGGATAAAACCTAACCGCGATCCTAACGTTTCTCTTTGCTTCATTACCTGACTTCCTTCCTACAAATCTTACTGCATAGACATACATGAAGAGTATAGCCTATTATATGGAATAAAGCAAAAAAAGCAGGAACGAAAGTGGCTGATACAACCGTACGGGCAGGCTGCAGAGCAAAATCCCAGCAGACAGCCGATAGCATTTAGCAGATAGCTGCAATTAGCTATAAGTTCGTGAAATCGTCTTTTGCTTTAGGCATATAGCATTTAGCCCTGCCTGCAGCAGCATGATACTAGCCTTTCGCCGGAAATCATAAAGTAGCCGGAAATATTACAAAGTTTAAAGGCAGAGGAATGAGACCATTCTATTTGCAGGATAAATAGTAGGAATAAAATGGCAGCAATTAAGAGAAAGAAAATTACCATTACATAATTTTATAGCAGTCATAGCAGTTTTTATTTGTAAAGGAATTTGCTGAGACTTGACCCATCTTATCCGTATTTCATCTACTCATTATTTTTTTAGTCTTGAATTATTCTGATTTTCGTAAATTCTTTGACAAAATTGTACCTATTATTTATGATTACTGTGACTAGCATTTCTAATTTTCACATTTTATAAAACTAGTCAGAAATTTTCTGAAGAAAGGATAACCTATAAAGTTATGGTCTTAACCCAATTCCAAAAGAGTATTTTAAAAACCATAAGAGCGCATCCTGGGATTCGAGCTAGTAAAATCGCCTCTCTTCTCAAATTCGACCGAAAAGCGGTAAATCGTGAATTATACAGCAGTCTTAACCAATTATGTTACCAGGATTCCAGCTATTGTTGGTTTTTAAAAGAGCAAAAAGAGTCCCAAGACAGCAACGCCTCTGACTATCCGGACTTTTCGACTGATAAACTATTGGAACACATTTGTGAATATTATCTCAATTGTTTAAGTCTGGAAGAATCCAATGGTGTTTCAGCTTATCAAACTTCTAAATATAGTCTTGATTATACAGAGCTTAACAGCATTTCACTAAATACTATAAACCCCGAAACCAAAAAGCTCATTTCTAAAGTAACCCGCAGTAGAAATCTGACGGCTCATATCGGCTATCCCGTTCTTCTGGAAAAATTTCATTCCCGCAGAACAAATCAGGATTATTATAAAGTTGCGCCTGTTTTCTTGTTTTCAGTGGATTTACGAGGAGGAAGCGCAGAAATCGCGTCCCTTCCCTACATCAATATGGAGGTCATTAAGCACTATTCAGTAAAAGATATCAATCAACAGGTCTATGATCTTGTTGAATTAGAAAGCGAATTGGGTTTGAATGCTCCTGATGCCGATATTGATCTGGACGAATTAGCTGCCCGTTTACAAACTCTACGTACCTGGGAATGGAAAGATGACTTAAACCCCGACAAAATTACTACAGATCCTTCCCTCAGTTCATTGACTGAGGAAGGATTTTATAATAGAGCCATTTTTATCGTCTCAGAAAAATCTCCATACACGGAAGGTCTCGAATCTGAGTTGTCAAAGCTTTCGAAGATCAGCGAAGATGAATATCGGGATACCGCTTTATATCAATGGATACATCATGAAGCTTCCGAATCATCCCTACCTGAAGAAGACGTTCCCTTACTTGAAGTATTGCCCACTAATTCCGAACAGGAACAGGCAATTCGCCACGCCTTCCATGATAAATTAACTATCGTCACGGGACCGCCAGGCACTGGAAAATCACAAGTAGTTACCAATTTGCTGATTAATGCGGCCTGGAAAAAAGAAAGCACTCTTTTTACCAGTAAAAATAATAAAGCCGTAGATGTCGTAGAAACACGGGTCAACTCAATTGGCCGTCAGCCAATTATGCTTCGGATTGGCGGCACGCAGTACGCCTACCATTTAGCTGAACTGATTTCATCTTTACTGTCGTACCAAGCTGATCAAAATGACCAGGAAGAATATAAATTTTATCTCTCGCAGTATGAAGAAAAGGTAGAAGCTTATAAAAATGCCAAAAAGAAGACTGCTTCGATCATAGATTTGCGAAATCGTACTGACCATCTGGAACAAAAAGCCTGCAGCCTTCGTAAAGATTATGAGAAGTATTTTAATAAGATTTCTGCGGAAGATGCCCAAAATTGTGAGAAGGCATTTAATAAATATCAAGCGGCCTATCGGGATTGGTATGAAACAAGACATTCAATCCCCGGAAGAATTTTTTGGTTTCTGATTGGAAAAGAGAAAACCAGTATTCTCGAAAAAAGCCTATCTTCTATAAACACTTGCCTGCAAAAATATGGTTACACGCCGCCAGCTCTGGACAGTGCCTCTCTTACCGAAGATGCTCATGCAAAAATCTGCAAAATAGTTCCTCAATTTCTCGAATCAGTAAAAATCATTGGAGAATATCGGAGTGCACTGCAGGAACTGCTCGCAGAGCCACAGCTTGAAAATATAGACCGAGAAATACTGACGATAAAATCCGATCTAGCTGAAATAGCGGGAAAATTATGGAATAAATGGTTGGTAGCTAGACCCCTCAATATGGACTCCCAGTGCCGAAGCGAAATGAGTGATTACGTAGCTTCTATACGTCTAATTGGCAATGTGGATATTTCGGAATATCCAAGCATCCGTAAGCAGTTCAAAAAATTACAGCAAGAAATGACACAATTTCTTCCCTGTTGGGCGGTCACTTCTTTATCGGCAAAAGGGCGGATTCCTTTTGAACCGGGAATTTTTGATCTGGTTATTATTGACGAAGCAAGCCAGTGTGACATAGCCTCTGCACTCCCTATGCTCTACAGAGCCAAAAGGGCTGTAATCATCGGAGACCCGAAACAGCTGAGCCATATCAGCACCATTTCTAAAAAACAAGATATTAGTCTCCTGCAAAAATATGATTTAGAAAAACAACTAAGCTGGTCCTATTCCGTCTCATCTTTGTATAATCTGGCAAGCAGTTTAGTCAATCCAAACCAAATTATTAAATTACGCGACCACCATCGCAGCTATGGAGACATCATTGAGTTCTCCAACCAGGAATTTTATGATGGTACGCTCCGTGTAGCCACAAATTACGATAAATTGAAGTTCCCCAAAAACCTAAAACCGGGTATTCGCTGGATTGATGTCAAGGGAAAGACTGTGCGTCCTCCTTCCGGCAGTGCTTATAATGAAGCTGAAGTCAGAGGGATTGTTGATGAACTCAAACACCTGGTGCTTGACAACCAGTACAGCGGAACAATTGGTGTTGTCACACCATTTCGTGCACAAGCTGAAAAGGTAAATAAGGCCATAGAAGCAATTCCTGAATTAAAGAAAGAACTGGTAAAGAATGACTTTCTGGCTGATACGGTTCATAAATTCCAGGGTGATGAACGAGACGTAATGTTTTTCTCGCCAGTTATCTCAAATGGAGTAAGTCCCGGAGCCCTTGAGTTTCTTAAAAGCACAGGAAATCTTTTCAACGTCGCCGTCACCCGAGCCCGTGCTGTGCTCATTGTCGTTGGAAATGCCGACTACTGTTCCAACTGTGAAGTAAAATATATCAAGGATTTCGTAAGTTACGTTAATCAACTGGCAACAAAAAAATCTAAAGAAGTTCAAGTAGAATTAGGAGAGTATCCATCATCCCATGATTATCCGAAGGTAGCTAATCCTGAACAAGTCTCCGACTGGGAACGTCAGTTCTATACAGCACTCTATGATCAGGGTATTAAAACAATGCCCCAATACCCAGTGGAAAAATACAAGCTTGATTTAGCTATTGTGCAGGGAAAGAGGAAACTTGATATTGAAGTTGACGGAGAACGGTATCACAGAGATTGGAATGGAGAACTTTGCTATCGAGATCAACTAAGAAATCAAAGATTATTTGAACTCGGCTGGGACGTCAAACGTTTTTGGGTATACCAAATTCGCGACGATTTGCAGTCTTGCATAGACGAAATCAAAAATTGGTGTGAAAAATAAGTAAAAATTGGCTGTGAAGCAACAAAAAATTATTGTTTCACAGCCGATTTTTCGTATATTACGCTCCCGTCGAACTGACTGCAGGAATTAAGGAGTAAATGATGCCTGCATTCTATCTGAGGAGTCTGCCAATAAAAATGTAAGCATTAGCGTACTAACCCCTGCCCTCTAGCCGCTAACCACTCTTCCGTAGGCTCGGCTAAATGCCAAAAGTCATATGCTACATGCGCATTTTTGCCTTCTTCTATCTGCCTTTACGCCTTCTCTATCCTTCTCATAATGAGCAGCGCTGCCAGCGTAAACAAGACGCACAACACGGCCATAGCCATGCCGACGGAGACGCTCCCCTGCTCAAATTCGCTCATGATGAAGGTCGATACAGTGAGCGTATTAGGCGGTGAGATAAGGCTCGAAGCCACAAGTTCGCGGAATACGATGATAAAGGTCATCATCCACCCGGCCAGGATGCCTTTCATGACAAGGGGCAGCGTAATTCGGCGAAAGACGTAGGCTTTGCTGCCGCCGCACACGCGCCCGGCCAGAAGCAGGCTGTCGCTGACCTGTAGCAGAGATGACGAGACATACTGTACGGAATACGGAAGGAACATGACAGAATACACGAGCAGCATGAAATATAACGTATTGTACAGAGGTACGACATCATAGAGCTTATTCCAGAAAATCATCATGCCGATGACAAGCACGATATTCGGAATCATCTGCGGGAAAAGGGCCATACCTTCGATAAAGGGGTGCCACTTCGGCACGTTGTGAATCGCAACGACGATTAATGTGCCGGCCACACTAACGAGGGTTGCCGACCCAAAAGCCATAAGCGTACTGGTAGCGAGCGCCTTGACACCGGCATCACTTTCCGTAAAGAGTTCCACATAATGATCCAGCGTAAAGTTTCCCGCCGCCAGACCATAGCCGCGCAGTTTAATGAGCGATGTCGAAATCACGGAAAAATAAGGAATGCCAATCGTCACTATGAGGAGAAGCGCAATATAAAGGCCGCCAAAAAGCGTAACAACATGCCCTGATTTTACCCCTTCCCGCACACCTTTGCCGCCGACGATTTCATAATGATGATGCTCTGTCACATACGACTGAATCAGCCACATGATCATGCAGATCATGACAAGGACGGAAGAAAGGCTCGCTGCCGTACCGAAATCAATCGGTGCGGTTGAGGCATAGCGGTGGATATCCGTTGTGAAGACAGTAAAGCCGATACGCCTGCCGAGTGTAGCCGGCGTACCATATTCGGATAGTGTCTTCACAAAGACAAGCAGCATGGCAATGGCGTAGTTGCCCGTCAGAAGAGGCAGCGTAATGCGCCGCATGCGGTACCAGAAGCTCCCGCCGCAGATGCGCCCGCTTTCGTCAAGATTGTCCCCGAGGTTCAGGATGGCATTTTTCAAGATTGTTGTCATGAAAGGAAAAGAATGGAAACTCATGACGAGTGTCAGTCCGGCAAGAGATAAAAAAGCCTCGGACAGATGGCCCGTAAATGGGAACAACTGCTGAAAAAGACCGCGTTTCTGGACAAAAAGAATCCATCCCATCGACGCAATGTAAGGCGGTGTCATAAAAGGCACAAGAAAGATAATGTCGAGCCATTTGTAGCGGGCAAAGCGGCTCCGAGCCAGGAGAAAGGCCAGCGGCGTCGCAAGAAGCGTTGATACGATGACGACGAGAACGCCCAGAAGGAGTGAGTTTGAGATTGTTTCCAGGTTGCTGCTTTTTAAGATGACGGCCAGAGCCTTACCCGGTGCAAACTGCCCGTCCACATTCACCCCTTCCCAGAATACGGTAAGTACTGGGAAGATGATAAAGAAAAGCTGCAAAGCTGCAATCACAAGAAGCTGGATCTTTTTGTGTTTATTCATAAGCAATCACGAGCTGACCTGTAAAAGATCAGCTCGTGCCTCCAATCTGACCGGTAGTTCCGGATTTTATTTGCAGAGTGCCACCAGTTTTGCCGCATAATCGGCAGCGTTCTTCATCATTTCATCCCAGTTATGTTTGAGCTGAGGAATATCCGATACGTTTGGACGCTTATCGGTCTTGATATCCTTGCGGCCCGGCAGCAGGTAAGCGTCACCAACCAGTTTCTGGCCTTCGTCACTCAGCAGAAAATCGACAAAAGCCCTGGCATTATCAAGGTTCTTGCTGCTCTTTAAAATCATGGCAGGTCTCGGGTTGATGATGGTACCGGACTTCGGATAATACATGGCGAGCGGTTCACCCTTCTTGATGCTGCTGAAACCGTTATAATCCACGCCGGCAATAAGGATACCTTTTTCGCCTGTCGTTACGGCTTCGAGAGCTGCCTTATTAGCGCCCGGAATCATGAGGCCGTTCTTTCTGAGATTTTCCCAGGTCTTCCAGCCATCCGGACCTTTAGCATTCATATAACCAGCCAGGAAATCCTTGCAGGCTCCGGACTTTTGCGGATCCGGAATAGCAATCTGGTCCTTATACTTCGGGTCAGCGAGTTCATCCCAATCAGCATCCAGTTTCGGAATCAGTTTCGTATTGTAAATGACCCCGACGGCAGAAGCACTGGTACCAAAGAGCATGCTGTCCTTATCGACCCAGCCGTCATACATCTTATCCACGTTTTTCGGTTTATAGCTTTGCAGTACACCCTTATTCTTGAGGGACAGGCCGTCGGACCAGGAAGCAAGAACGACAACATCAGCTGCCGGATTATCCTTTTCCGCTTCCAGTCGTGCCAGAATCTTGCCCGTCGTGCCTTCAAAAAGTTCCACCTTCACGCCGGTTTTCTTTTCAAAAGCCTGGACATACTTCTTGTTGAGGCCGGAAGGACTCGGCATATACACGACAACCTTACCGGACAGCTTCTTGTCCGCATTCTTTTTCGCCGGTTCATTCTTACTGCCGCAGCCGGCAAGACCGAGACACAGAAGCGCTGTCATTCCTACTGCTAAACCTTTCTTTAACCACATGTGCATTCTCTCCTTTAAAGTATAAAATAGATATCCCTCTGCGAGGGGCAAAGCCTATTAATGAATTCCTTCAGCAAACTGGTAAATCTGGTTCGGAGCTACAAAAAGAGTAAGATCATCGTCAGGGCTGTACTTTTCAGGACTCGTTACAACCCATTGAAAACCATTTCCCTCAACGACGAGTTCATAGCCATTTCCCATGAACTGGGAGGAAACAACGTGCGTCGCGAACTTTTCAGCCCCTTCAAAAGGCGCCAGTTTAATATGTTCCGGACGTACCATGGCATGGTCGTTGATCCAATTGGACTTGCCGATAAACTTAGCGACAAAAGCGGTCTGCGGGTGCTGGTAAATCTCTTCCGGCGTCCCCATCTGTTCGATGTGTCCCTGGTTAATGACGACAATCTTATCACTCATACTCATCGCTTCCCGCTGGTCATGCGTAACAAAGACGGACGAGATTCCCAGTGACTGCGTAATTTTCTTCATTTCCACGCGCATACTTTCGCGCAAGAGGGCATCCAGTGCCGAAAGCGGCTCATCAAAGAGCACGCAGTCCGGATGACCGATTATGGCACGGGCAAGGGCCACGCGCTGCTGCTGACCGCCTGAAAGCTCTTTGGGAAGGCGCTTTTCGAAGCCTTCCAGGTGAACAATGGCAAGGGCCTTTTTTACTTCGGCGTCCAGCCCCTCCGTTTCCTTACGGGCACGCAGCGGAAATGCCACGTTTTCAAAGACCGTCATGTGCGGCCAAAGGGCAAAATCCTGAAATACAAAGCCAAGATGCCGCTCTTCAGGAGGAACAAATATTCCTTTTTCACTCGAAAAGACGCAGCGGTCATCAAAATATATGTCTCCCGAATCCGGCGTTTCAAGACCGGCTATCATGCGAAGCAGCGTCGTCTTGCCGCACCCTGACGGGCCGAGGAGTGTCGTAAAGCTCCCGTCTTCAATCTCCAGATTCAAATTACGAATACCAAAAGCCGGAGAGTAAACCTTGCTGAGATCCTTAATGCGGATTCTCATCACAAACCGCCTCCTTACTTATAGGA
The DNA here is from genome assembly GCA_022482815.1 of Acidaminococcus sp. Classification (NCBI taxonomy): domain Bacteria; kingdom Bacillati; phylum Bacillota; class Negativicutes; order Acidaminococcales; family Acidaminococcaceae; genus Acidaminococcus; species Acidaminococcus sp. The sequence continues at coordinate 2,001,690 of JAKVOM010000001.1, read as the reverse complement.
ATAAGTATAGATGATGGAAGTAAAGGACATGTAAAATTTGCAAAGAAAAAGTAAATAGATGATAGAGATCAGGGATTAATACTGTAAGTACTAGCAGTAACTTTGTGTGAATAAAAAGGCGCTTTTGGCATTTAGCATTTGGCATTCAGCTCAGCCTGCTAAAAAGTGGTTAGTGGATAGACGATAGTGGTTAGTACTGTAGTGCTGGCATCTACCTTGGCGGATTCTTGATTATAGATAAGAACAAGCAGCTAATTGGCCTTCGGCAGAGAGGGGCATCATTACAAGCGCTTTATCGAATCAATTCTTGTTGTCATACTGAATACCCACCGCAAGCGGTCCCCCTTATTTTTTTATCAAAAAAACGAGGGCAAAGGGCCGGTGCTTTTATTTTTGTTTCAACAGGCGGAATGCGGGAGGCATTTTTTACAAAATAAACACCAAGGAACCTGTTTCCTATTCAGAAACAAGTTCCTTGGTGTAGTGACCATGAGAGGTAGTATTTTATTTAACGGAAGTTGGTTAAAGGACTTACTTTTTCAGTGCCATAGCTTTTTCAATCTCCGCGACGTACATGACGGAATAGTCCTTATCCGGGAAGGTCTCCTCTGCTAACTTGGCATCAATGAAGTTCTCCGGCTTCTGGGGCTGCGTATAAAGGGTCTTGCAGAAAAGCACATACTTACCTTCTTCATATGTGGGCTGGCCATCCACATGAGTGAGATGGAGGCCTGCTTTTTCGATTTTGTCAGGTACATCCTTGCCGGAGTGGCTGCCCAGATACAGCAGTTCATCCTGGTGACCCTCAAAGAATGTCAAGGTAAAACGGCCGCTGGCGTCCATAAATTTCTTGGTGTAACGCTGCGGACGGATGAATACGATAGCAACTTTCTTTTCCCATACGTTGCCGAAGGCGCCCCACCCTGCTGTCAGCGTGTTAGCCTTGCCGCCAGATTCCGCCGTTACAAGATACCAATGATCTCTCATTCCCACAATCGGATCCAGAATAGAAGTAATCTTGGAAAGTTCAATTTCTCTCGTTTTCATTTTCAAATTCCTCCTCCGTGTTTACAGCCGTTCACAGCCTTCAGGTACCCATTGACGCATGGCTTCACGACGATTAAAGAGCTCACCATCGGCAAAGAAAGTGCCATCACCATTGGCGTGAAACGTTCTTCGCTCCGTCCGGTCCGGATTTTCCCAAAGGCGCAGTCCTTTAAAAATCAAGATACCGTAATCATCGACAACTTGTTCCAACCGGCATTCCAGGGCAGCCAGACATTCTCCGATAAGCGGAGCCCTGACAGATTTGCCGGGCAGTTTAGAAAAATGGCAGTCTGTGAATTTATCCACTTTACTGCCGTTTGTGGTACCAATGCGGATGGCCGCATCCAAGAGGTCCACGCCAGGTACGCAAAGGGTGCATTCTTTCGTATCGAGAATGCGCTGATACGATTCGTTCCACGGGCCCGTCGTAATGGCAATATGCGGTGAAAAATCCATGACCATATGCCATGATATCGTCATAATGTCATCCGTTCCGGCATCATGAGTCGTCACAAGAAGCACCGGTCCCGATTCAAAATACGTAAATGCCCGTCTGAGATTCCCCTGCTGCATCTTCTCACCCACTTTCACCTATGAAAAAGATACGACAAAAATTCAAAAAATTCAGTGGCTAAGATTAAGAAAATATGTGGTAAATAGTAAGAAAATAAAGATTAGAAAACCAAAAGATAATAATAGATTACCGAAAGCAAAAAAGATTTAGTCAATGCAAAATCTGCATTTAAATATGAAACAAAGACAGCTTTATTTATATCATTTTTTCATCGAATAATTAGAAACAATCAGATAATTTATATTGACAAATTAATTGAAGAGTAAGATAATATGGCTATCGAGCGATATATTGGTTATTGTTTATAGAATATTGCATTTTTACTGAGGAGTGTATCGCTATGGAAATCACGACTGAAAAGCTTTCGAAGTTACCCGAAGATACGCAGGCTTTCACAAAGTTTCTTACTGACCTGCGCCATGAATTGCACCGCCATCCGGAACCTTCCATGAAAGAAGTTCACACGGCTGCGTTTGTTGCCGATATATTAAAAAAGCTGGGGCTTGAAGTAACGGAACATATTGGCGGCACGGGTGTTGTTGCCACCCTTTCAAATGGTACTTCCAAAAAGGCCATTGGTCTTCGAGCTGAATTGGATGCCCTGCAGATGCAGGAAACCAACGGCGTCCCTTATGCATCCGAAAATGCAGGCTGTGCCCATGCCTGCGGTCACGACGGTCATATGACAATGCTGCTCGGAGCTGCTATTAAACTGGCTCATGACCGTAATTTCAACGGCACAGTCCGTTTCTTCTTTCAGCCCGGTGAAGAAAGCGGTGAAGGTGCCAAGGCCATGATTGCTGACGGTGTGCTCGACAAATTACCAGTCGATGAAATGTTTACCATTCACAATTCCCCGACCAAAGCTTTTGGAACGATTCGGACGAATACGGGCGGATTTCAGGCGAGTGAAGATGACTTCAAAATTTCCATCACAGGTAAAGGTGGGCATGCTTCCAAACCGCATTTGGCGATTGATCCGCTGGTAATCGGCGCTGAAGTTGTTCTGGCACTGCAGACCATCGTTTCCCGCTATGTCAGTCCGCAGGACTGTGCCGTAGTTTCCTGCACTGAATTCCATACGGATGGATCCCATAATGCCATCGGTACTCATGCTGTCATTACAGGTGATTGCCGCAGCTACTCTCCTGCGGTCCAGGACATCATTGAAAATAAAATGCGTGCCATCGTTGATCACATTTGCACTCTGAACGGTGCGACAGGCACAGTAGAATACGACCGCTGCTTTGCACCGACTATTAATGATTCAAACTGTACAACACAATTTGTCAAGGCAGCCCGCGACGTTCTCGGCAAGGAAAACGGCGTGGACGACGAAGTACCGTCCATGGGTTCTGAAGATTTTGGTGCTTTTCTCCTGGAAAAACCAGGTGCTTATGCAGACCTTGGAACCTGTGAATTGAAGGATAGCTCCCAAGCTGTCGGTCTGCACAATGCCGCTTTTGATTTCAATGATCATGCCATTGCAAAGGGTGTCGATGTCTGGTGTCAGCTAGTTAAAAATTATCTGGCTGAGTAAGACTTGTTTTCGGTGAGGAGGAAAACTATTATGGGTGACGACAAAAAGAAAAAAATAAGTACAGTGCCCCATCCAATATTTATCATTTTAATCATTGTGGCCATTGCCAGTATCGCAACCCACTTTATTCCCGTCGGTGTCTACGACCGCGTTACCAATTCCCTCGGTAAAATGGCCGTTGTCCCCGGCAGCTTTCACCTGGTAAAAAGTACACCAGTCACGCTGCTGCAGTTCCTGACAGCTTTCCCGCGCGCTTTCATCAAAGCAGGTGATATCATTGCCATGACGTTCTTTGCCGGCGGTTCCATTGCCGTTCTGCGAAAGACCGGACTAATCACGCTGGGCATTGAATATCTTGCCCGTAAATGCCAGAACAACAAAACTGCCATCATTCCTGTGATGATGCTTGGTGTCTGCTGCATCGATACGCTAATCGGTATGCCGGAACTGTATATTGTTTACCTGACAATCACCTACCCGTTAATGTTACGCTTGGGATTTGACTCCCTCGTGGCGGCAGCCTCAATCATGTGCGGCGGTATTGCCGGTTTCTCCTGCGGCATTGCTAACCCTTACACGGTAGTTATCGGACAGAAAATGAGTGATCTGCCCATTTATTCCGGAAGCGGTTATCGTTTTATCTGCATGATGATCATGTATGCCATTGCTGTCATCTATGTCATGCGCTACGCCCGTAAGGTTCTGAAAAATCCGCAAATCTCCCCGACTTATGAAGCGGACCAGAAAAAACGGGAAAACATCGAAGTTCCTTCTGCTGACAAATTAATTTTTACCAAACGCTTTGCACTGGAAACGTTGTACTGCATCGTTGTGCTTGCCATCACTTTTAACGGCCTTATCAACCTGGGATGGGATCTTCCGGAAATGTGCGGTCTCTTCTTCCTGATGGGCTTTGGCGGAGGCCTGATTGGCGGGCTGCATGTCAATGAAATTTTTGACGATTTCATCAACGGGTGCAAAGAAATGGTCTACGGCGTCATCATGATTGCTGCCGGTACCGCTGTTTCTGTCGTCATGGCAGACGGTAACATTACGGACGCCATCGTAAACGCCCTGTCCAACGGTCTCCAACTGGTGCCGCGCGACCTGTCCGTCATCGGTATCTTCCTTGCAGTTACCATTCTGAACTTCTTTAACGGGTCCGGTTCCGGCAAGGCCGTGGTCCTTTTCCCGATGCTGGTACCCCTGGCTGACGTGCTGGGTATTCACCGTCAGGTTATGGTATTGGCTTATCAGTTCGGTGATGGTTTTTCCAACATCCTATACCCCAACGGCGGCAGCATGAACGTCTGCACAGGTTATGTAGGCGTAGCCTATCCTATCTGGCTGAAGTTCTATCTTCCTCTCTTCGCAATTTGGTACGTGGCAGGCTTCATCATGTTGATTGCTGCCCAATGGATAGGATTAGGGCCATTCTGATTGATATGTAAAAATTCTGTAGTAAAGGCTGAAGCATATAGTTATCGTGCTTCGGCCTTTTTCATAAATCAAAATTACTTTCATAAGAAAGGAGCCAACAACATGGAAATCACCAGGGAAAAACTGTCCGTCTTACCTGAAAATGAGGCTGCGTTCAAGACTTTTCTTGAAGAACTGCGCCATGAACTGCACCGCCATCCGGAGCCTTCCATGAAGGAAGTTCACACAGCTGCGTTCGTTGCTGATATTTTGAAAAAGCTGGGGCTTGAAGTAACGGAGCATATTGGCGGCACGGGTATTGTTGCCACGCTTTCCAATGGAACTTCCAAAAAGACCATCGGCCTGCGTTCCGAAATGGATGCCCTGCAGATGCAGGAAACGAGTGGTGTCCCCTACACCTCTGAAAATGCAGGCTGTGCCCATGCCTGCGGCCACGATGGCCATATGACAATGCTGCTCGGAGCTGCTATTAAACTGGCTCATGACCGTAATTTCAACGGCACGGTCCGTTTCTTCTTTCAGCCCGGTGAAGAAAGCGGTGAAGGTGCCAAGGCCATGATTGCGGATGGCGTACTCGATAAGTTCCCGGTCGATGAAATTTATGACATCCACAATCAGCCTACAAAACCATTCGGAGTCCTGCGCACCAGGATTGGCGGCATCCAAGCCAGTGAAGATGACTTCAAAATTACCATCACGGGCAAGGGCGGACATGCTTCCAAACCGCATTTAGCCATTGACCCGCTGGTAATCGGTGCCGAAATAGTCCTGGCACTGCAGACCATTGTTTCCCGCTATGTCAACCCGCAGGACTGTGCCGTAGTTTCCTGCACGGAATTCCATACAGATGGGTCTCACAACGCCATCGGTACTCATGCTGTCATTACAGGCGACTGCCGCAGTTACTCTCCTGCGGTCCAAGACATCATTGAAAATAAAATGCGTGCTATCGTTGATCACATTTGCACTCTGAACGGTGCGACAGGCACAGCAGAATATAACCGCTGCTTTGCACCGACAATCAATGATGAACAGTGCGTCACTCGTATGTTATCATCTGCCAGAAAAGCATTAGGAAAAGACAACGCAGGATTTGTTGACGCTCCTTCCATGGGATCTGAAGACTTTGGGGCCTTTCTGCAAAAAGTACCGGGGGCCGTTGCCTTCATAGAGACTTGTGAAGAATCAGATGCAGCAAAAGCAATCGGTCTACATAATGCGGCTTATAATTTCAACGATCGAATCATTCCTTACGGTGTGCGATTCTGGTGCCAGCTTGTCACCGATTATCTTACCGAATAACTGACCTTAAGCCACTACCGCTCACACGAGGAACTGCGCACCGTATTTTGTACAAACTGCCTGCCATTTTATCTTACAGCTTTATCTTACAGCCGCGGTTGGCTGAGATATTTCAGCAACTTTTACGGCATACCAGATAAGACAGAAAAAATCGGTCATGTTCGTTTTGTACAGAACATGACCGATTTTTCAATGATAACAATGGCAAACAATTTTCTTAAAGACTCGGATAAGCACCATCCCAGACAATGCGGCGGTAATTTTCACGGTCCGTGTCGCCTTCCGTAGAGATGCACAGGATACGCGAATGGGCATCCAGATGAAGCTCATCTCTGAGCCATCCCAGGCTCGAATTGCGGAGAGCCTCCATGGCAAGGCCGAATCCGGCAGCACCGCTTTCACCGGAAACGACTTTTGCGTCCCCACCCATGGGATTGCCGAGGATTCGCATTCCTTCCGCAGCAACCCAATCCGGCATGGAAACGAAATTATCAGCATGATCTCGAAGAACATTCCATCCGATTGTACAGGGTTCCCCGCAGGCAAGACCGGCCATAATGGTCGACATCTGCCCGGTGACGGCATGAAGAGCACCATCGTTGGCATAAGCAGTACGGTAGATACAATCCGCTTTATTAGGTTCAACAATGGTGATAACCGGACGATTTTCATCGCCGTACAGCCCTGCAAAGAAACCTGTCATGGCGCCGCTCATGGCTCCTACACCAGCCTGCAGGAAAATATGTGTCGGGCGTTTATCACCCAGCTGCTGCTCAATTTCATGGCCCATTGTGGTGTAGCCTTCCATAATCCAGCCGGGAATTTCTTCGTACCCTTCCCAGGCCGTATCCTGAACCAGGATCCAACCATTTTCCTTTGCCTTTTGTGCAGCCATGCGAACCGTATCATCATAGTTCAAATCTGTAATAGATGCTTCGGCTCCCAATGCCTGGATATTATGCAGCCGTTCTTCAGAACTGCCGTGAGGCATATAGACTACAGCTCTCTGACCAAGACGATTGGCCGTCCAGGCAATACCGCGGCCATGATTGCCATCTGTTGCTGTAACAAAAGTCAACTGGCCGATGGCTTTCTTTACTTCTTCACTGATTAGTTTTTCATAGGGCAGATCCGACAACGAAGTATGAAGCTTTTTAGCCAGATAACTGCCAAGGCAGTAACTGCCGCCAAGTACCTTAAAGGCATTAAGGCCAAAACGATAACTTTCGTCTTTTACCCAGATATTTTCTACTCCCAGGTCCTCAGCAAGATCATTCAAGCTGACGAGAGGAGTTTGTGTATATTCCGGGAAACTTCTATGATAAGCGGAGACTTCATTTGCATGAGCCGGGCCAAAACGGTCCACGGGGGATAATCCACTCTTTTTTCTGTCAAAGTGAACGATTTTAATACATTCCTGCATAGTTTTTCTGTCCTTTCCGTACCTGAGGCTATGATAACCAAAGCCAAATTAACAAAACAGCAACATAGTGCACAATGACCAAAAGTAATTCACAATTTATTGGATTGACACTTTTACGATTATTGTAATGCAATATATTGGTTAATATCTTAATATCATAAAAAGAATATTTTGTCAATATTCAGGCATGTAAAAATGGCAGGATTCCATTTCGTATGAAATCCTGCCGTCCAATCTACTTTAATTGTTCTTTTGCTTCAGTTCATCCAGCACGGGTAAGGTATCCAGCCAATTGGCGGCCATAGCTTCTTTGGCTTTATCAAGATTCTTCTGTTCCAGTGCATCCAGTATCACTTCATGACCGGTAACAGAATTAATCCCATGAAAAAGCTGCTGATAGTAGGCATGTTCAATCCGTACGATATGGCTATCGAGCACACTGCAAAATTCATTCAGGAAATAACTGCCGGAAAGTTCCAAAAAAGTATGGTGAAACTCACGGTCAAGCATCAGACTTTTCTTTATGTCCCTGGCATCGACTGCCTTTTTCAGTAATTTATTATTCTGTCTGAGTTTCTGCAGCACTTGCGAAGTCATCTTGTCAAAACTAAATTCGAGAGCCAGCTGATTCAATACGGCCATCAGTTTGTACAGGTGATCTGCTTCATCCAGGTTGATATCAGCAACACGCGTCTCACGTCCCATCAGGACAGTCACTAATTTCTGGTCAGCCAGCAGCTGAATCGCTTCGCGAACCGGCGTCCTGCTAACGGAAAAATATTTGGCAATTTCCTGATCAGAAATGCGTTCTCCCGGTTCCAAGGTACCGGAAATAATCCATTCCCTCATTTCATTATATACACGCTCTTTTGCGGTTTTTGGCGGAGCAGCCTCTTTTTTTACTGGAATTGGCATCTCAGCACCCCCTTACAGGGTATATTGTAACGTAGAACCAAAAAGAAAACAATATATTGTTGAACAGCCTCAGGCAGTAAAGAAAATCAAAGGTATCCGGCAGATAACAACAATCTCTTTTTCACGCGCCCCAAACTTCTTCAGCGATTTCCTTAATGAGAGTCAGCTTTTTCCACTGATCTTCTTCCGTTAAAATATTGCCTTCCTCCGTAGAAGAAAAACCACACTGAGGGCTCAGGCAAAGCTGTTCAAGAGGAACAAATTTTGCTGCTTCACGAATGCGTGCTTTGACTTCTTCTTTATCCTCCAATTCGGGATGTTTGGATGTAATCAGTCCCAGCACCACTTTTTGGTTCTGGATATACCGCAGTGGCTTAAAATCGCCGGCACGGTCCGTATCATACTCCAGGAAAAATCCATCCACCCTGCAGCCGCCAAAGAGCGTCTTGGCAACCGGTTCATAACCGCCCGACGAAAACCACGTGGAACGGAAGTTGCCGCGGCAAATATGCATAGTGATCGTCATGTCATTCGGTTTCACTGTCAGGACTTCATTAATCATCTTTACATAATTCCGGGCGATTTGATCAAGATCCAGACCCTGCTCTGCGTAAGCTTTTCTCTTATCTAAGTCACAAAATTCTCCCCATGAAGTATCATCAAACTGCAAGTAACGGCAGCCATGGTTATAAAAAGCAAGTACCGCTTTTTGATACGCTTTGGCAATATCACTGAATAAATTTTGTTCAGCATCTTTATAAAATGAAATCGGATGATAAGTTTGATTTCCCCGCACACATCAAATAAGATGCAGCATGCTCGGAGAAGGGATTGTCATTTTACAATCGGCATCTCCGGCGACCTTTTTCAAATGATCAAAGTGATTCAGGAACTCACAGTTTTCATCAAAATCAATGCGTCCCGTAATTTCAAGCATGGCCGCTTTCGGCTGCAGTCCCTTAAAATCAACAGACCATTTGTCTGCCCGAATTTCCCTGACTCCCACCAAATCAGCCAGAAAATCCAGATGCCAATAGCGCCTTCTCAGTTCACCGTCCGTTACAGCTTTTAGTCCGATACTTTTCTCTTTTTCCACCAGTTCTTTTATGCATTTGTTCTCGACAAGAGTCAGTTCTTCCCGGGAAATTGCTCCTTCATTGAACTTTTTTCTTGCTTCCTTTAATTCCGCTGGTCTTAAAAAGCTGCCTACGATATCGTATCTGTACGGTCTCATCGTTGTCTGCATCTCCTTTGAATGTATGAATAAAAAAATACTCAGATTGACATTCTTACCTCTTCCACCACCTTCAAGTGCAGTCTTTTACTTTTTCAAGCCTTTAAAATAGGCAACAGGATTTACTTTCTCCAGGCCTTCCTTTTGACAAATCTCACAGGCAGTCAAAGGATATTTTTCGGAAGCATGATGTCTGGCGGCGCATTTCACACAATTCCTGTATAAATCACATTCCGTATTTAAGCAAGGGCACTCTTCACCAAAATAAAGCTTCATTACCGTTCCTCCATTTTTACGCTTGTTGATAAACGTGCTTAATAAAGTAAAACTTCTGAATAATCCTGGTAAGAATCAACGGACAAAGAATTTATCCCAGTCGATTTTTTCGTCATGGCAGATTCTGTTCCTACAGTGTTATTATAAAAGTGTAAGAGGAATAAATATGTTGTTTAAACAACGCATTCAATTTTGTACGAACAAATTATTTCTATCGATTTGCTTTTTGGCACTGCGAAAAGCATAGAAACTGCAGGGGATTTTCATTTACAAGATTATATTTCTCATTTATAGTACATACAAAGATATGAAGAAAATCAGGAGATGGTTTTATGCTCACCGCTGAAGAAATTATTGAGGCCGCAAAACGTTGTGGCTTCGACAAATGCGGCATTATTCCTGTTGAAAAAATGGCCGGTTACGAAGAGCGTCTTGATAAACGCATGAATCGCTTTCCGGAGACCCGCTCTCACTACGAAGATCTGCGTGGCTACGCTCATCCTCAGGAGCAGTTTCCCTGGGCTAAATCCGTCATCATTTGTTCCTATTGGTATGGAAAATACAAAATTCCTGAAGGGCTTCAGGGACATATTGCAAAATACTATCTGACCGATGGGCGCCGTGATGTCCATTCCGCCGGCTATCAGACAAGTGTTGACTTTGAAAAATACCTTCTGGAAGCAGGGATAAAAGTAAAGACTGAGCGGAAATTTGGTCTTACGAGCCTGCGCTGGGCTGCCCGGGAGGCGGGTATCGGCCTGCTCCGCAAGAATAATTTCTTTTATACGGAAAGAGGTTCCTGGCAATACCTGGAGGCCTTTCTTATCGATCAGCCACTGGAATACATCGAAAAATGCACGCTTCGTCCCTGCCCCGACCGCTGTACGCTGTGCCAGCGCGCCTGCCCCACGAAAGCTCTTGCAGAACCTTATATGATGAACCGCAACGCCTGTGTTTCCTGCCTGACGACCTGGGACGGCTGGGATATGGCCCACGAACCGCGGCGCCGGGAGATTGGTCAGTGGATATTTGGTTGTGACGCCTGTCAGGATGTCTGCCCCTTTAACCACAACAGCTGGCACGAGGATGAAGAGTTCCCGGGGCTCGAAGAACTGAGCCGCCATCTTTCCCTGACTGAGATTCTCGATGCCGATTATGATTATATTGATAATGTGATTCAACCCAAATTCTGGTATATTCCGAAGAAAAAGACGTGGCGGTACAAGGTGAACGTCATCAATGCCATGGTAAACGACTATCACCCGGAATATTTGCCTTCCCTCCGCAGGGCCTGCCAAGATGAAAAGCAGGAAGTGCGGGAAATGGCGCAGTGGGCGTTAGAACAGTTAAACCTGGATAAATAAAAGCACTTGCCTTATGCTGGTGTTTGGCTGGGCTTACACGCGCAGCATAAGGCAGAATTTTCTCTATAGACAAAAAAGGGCTGTGAAAAAATGAGTTCATTTTTTCACAGCCCTTTTTACGCAGGTCGCTGTTCGCTGGCGGCGGGTCGCCCATGGAAGAAAAATGACTAAGGCATTTTTCTTTGAACTTATAAAAATAAAACCTGAAATTTAGGTTATCTGCTAAATTTCAGATTTTATATCATATTTTACTTGAATCAAAAGCTTTAGCACACTGCTGCAGACGAGGCTAAATGCCATAGGCCAAAAGCTAAAAGCGCTTTTTTATTTTTTCACAGCCCTTTTTTATTTTAGGTTTTCAAAACTGATTTCTTACACTGCTAGAATGAATAATGGTACTTCTCTTTCAGCACGTTTTTCAGCTCTTTAATCTGATGGTCATCCGACTCTATTTGATCAATCAGCATCTTTATTGAGAATTCACCATTTTCAATACCTGGAGCCTTAGATTTTTTAGCAGCCTCATGAATCTGTTTGGCCAGGTCGATATTGACACTGTTCTTGAGCACCTTGTCAAGGGTCATCCTCAATTGTTGTAAGCTGGCGCTTGCTATTTTTTGGCTGCCAGGGAACTCTTTTAATAGTGCACGGGCAGCATCGGAATCCAGATTTAAGTACTGCGGCAGCTCAGGAAAAAGCTGATCAACGCATTTATTAAAGGTTTTCTGAAATCTATTTCTGATTTCAACATACATCAGGTAATCATCTTCCGTAAAAAGCCTTAAGTTAAGACGAGAGGGATTGTCTAACTCTGCAATTGTCACCGGCTTAACTTTCAGATCAGACTGAAGCATACAAGCCGCCAGGAAATCATTGCGATTGGGCATCATATTTTGACAGGTATGGCTTTTTTATATCGCTCCATTGTAGTAGAAAGAAAGATATAAGGTGCAATGCCGCGATTTGCCACGCATCTGGCGATACTCAGACTGTAGAGAGATGTCTCCGAAATTCCCACTTTGATATTTTCCGGCGGTTGATTGTAAGAAGAAATCTGATTTAGAAACAAATCAAAACCATCCATACCATAGTTGAACGCGAATACCTCACTGGGTTCTTTTTTCTCAGATTCTAAAATACAGCACTTATATGTCTTGCCCGCGTCAATGCCCACGTAAAGCATAAAAAGACCTCCCGCAAAAATAATGAGTGGTTGTACGTGAAAAGTGTAAGTATGAACCTTGATGAATTTTTTAATGTAGATAACAGATAATGGTTAGTCTAACTCTTTCTTCAGTTCTTCTTTCATCTTAGGAATTTCTGAATTCAGCATATCTACGTCCTCGATTAAAAATCTCAGTTTCAGTTCATCAGCAGCATTACCGATATATTTGGAATTTTTTGCTGCTTCATGAATCTGCTCGAGCAGCTCCGCACTGATACTCCCTTCAGACCCCTCAGACGCCGTATCAACAGCCTTTTGCATCTGTCGTAAGCTGGCACCGGCAATTTTCCGGCAACTGGGAAACTTCTTAAGCAAAGCGTGAGCCGCAGGGGAATCCAAATCTATGTATTGGGGCAGCTCAGGAAAGAGAAGTTTGACAAGACGAGCAATATTTTGTCTTTTTTCATTTCTTTCCCGAACCGTACTTGCATAAAAACTCTTTGCTTCATTCTGGTTTCTGATTCGAATTTTTTCTTTTATTTTTTCCTTGGTATATGGCTCAACATCAAGATCGGACCTGAGCATACAAACAATCAAATAATCGTCGCGATTTGGAAACGCGTTTTGGCAGGTATGAGTTTTTCTGTATTGAGCTACCATCTCAGAAGAAAAGATGTAGGGTGTAAAGCCATCATCTGCCAGGCAGCTGGCAAGATTTGTACTATAAGGGTCAATATCTTCCATACCTATTTTTATCTTTTCCGGCGGCAGATGATAAAAAGAAATACGTTTTAACAGCAGGTCGTAACCATCCCGGTCATAAGTGAACACAAACATCTCGCTGGGGGCCTTTTTCTCTGACTCAAATACGCAGCACCTGTATTTCTTCGCCGTATCAATTCCTACGTAGAGCATAAAAGGACCTCCTCAAAGGAAAATAACTTAATAGTGACAGATGAAGGCAATAAAAATGAGCTGTGGCCGGAGCTCGGATAAAACCGAGAAAAACCGTCAAGCGGTAAAAAAATAACCAGTCCACAGCTCATATATAGTGTAGCACTTTTTCAGAGAAATTGGGATAGATTTTTGTTTAATCTTTAAAAGATGACGAAAATATAAGAACTTTTGAGTGAATCCAACACAATTCTTTTATAAATTCAGAACAAAATTGCCTCATTCACTGCTGTATCAGTTGAATCTCAATAAAAATGAGCTGTGTTCGCGAGCCCCAAAGGGAAAAAAGAAGTCGTCGAGCGACAAAATATAAGCAATACACAGCTCACCTATAGTGTACCACTTTTTCGAAAAAACGGGATAGTTTTTTATTTGCTTTCAGACAGATAGTTACAAGTAGAAAATAAAAAGGCGCTTTTGGTCTTTGGCATTTGGCTTTTAGCCACTCCTTCAGCTAAAAGATACGCCATTATACCAAAAAATTCTATCCATCTACCGCAGGTGGCTCCCCTTGCATCCTTTCGACGCCGCATTGCAGTGTCAGAAGGATCGGCAAAAAGAAAGCTATAAAGCTATGGCCCTCCGCACGCAAAACCGCTGTGACGTTGTAGCAGACTCCGTCGGCGAAAAGGAAAAAACAAGATATACGCCCCATTAAGAAACGTATACCCCAATATCAGATACGCTTTATTATTTTGTTTCTGATGGACTCTGCTGCAAGACAGCCGCACGGATTCAATATAAGATATTCGGTTTGTTACATATAACCCTATTTCATACCTGTTTTTTATTTTCTTTTTATGGACGGCACAGAAGATGGGCGCAGATGCAAGGAAAGCGAGCGCGGGGCCCAGAAGATGTACACAAATAGTACCTCGATGGGTCACGCGCTCACTTGACACCGCAGATGCACCCATATTTCTGCGCTGGACAGAAAAAGTTTCCTTAAAAAGAGCTCTCAGATAAGATGCGTGCGAGGCCAGCCGAGCACCAGATTATCTGAGGTGCCTTTTATATGTACTTTCCCGTAATACTCTCCTTACACTTCCTAACATCCTCCACGCTCCCACTCGCCACGACAGTACCACCTTCATTTCCGCCGCCGGGTCCCATATCGACGATATAGTCCGCGTTATGAATGACGTCGAGATCGTGTTCAATGACAATGACAGTCGCGCCCTGCTCAATGAGTGTCTGGAATACGTGAAGCAGAGTCTGCACATCCAGGGGATGGAGACCGATGGTCGGTTCATCGAAGATAAACAAAGAGTCGGCCTGAGGTCTGCCGATTTCGCTGGCAAGTTTAAGGCGCTGTGCTTCACCGCCCGACAGGCCCGGCGTTTCTTCGCCGAGCGTCAAGTACCCGAGGCCCAGGTCATGGACAATCTGCAGTCTTTTTTCTACAAGGGACAATCCTCTGCAGGCAGTGAGAGCTTCGTCCACACTTATGGCCATGAGCTGCGGCAGGCTGTACGACTTGCTTTCTTTATTGGTCCAGTGAATCTTACCGGCGTCATCGTTATACCTTGTGCCTCGGCAGTCAGGACAGGTCAGCTCCACGTCCGGGAGAAACTGCACGTCCAGGCTGATAGTGCCCGTGCCGTCACAGGTCGGACAGCGCAGGGAGCCCGTGTTATAAGAAAAAGCGCCGGCTTTGAGTCCTGCTGCCTTCGCCTCCTCCGTTTTGGCGAAGACTTTACGGAGCTGATCATGAACATCGGCATAGGTCGCCACAGTAGAGCGAACGTTGATTCCGATTGGCGTGGCATCAATGAGTTTTACCTGCGTGATACCGCCCGTCTCTACCATCTTTACGTGAGTAGGAAGGGCTGCGTTCTGGATCTGCGCCGTAAGACCCGGCAGCAGACTTTCCAGCACCATCGTCGTCTTCCCCGAACCGGAGACACCCGTCACGACAGAAAGACGCCCTTTCGGGAAAGAAACATCAAGCGGTTTTACTGTATGGATTGGACCCGTTTTAAGGCGGATGCGTCCGTCATCAAAAAGATGAGCTTCCGGAGCGAGTTCCCTGACTTGGACTGTCTTGTTGGAGAGAAACGGCCCGATCACGGATTTTGGATTCTTTCCGATGGCTTCCAGTGTGCCTTCCGCAATCACTTGTCCTCCATCAGCACCGGCCTCAGGCCCCATTTCGATCATCCAGTCGGCATGATTCAGGATGCGCGTATCGTGATCAACAAGCACAACCGTATTTCCATCAGCCACGAGGTCGTCCATTACTCCGGCAAGACCCTCAATATTGGCCGGATGAAGTCCGATTGACGGTTCATCGAGGACATAGAGCACACCCGTCGTCCGGTTTCGCACGGCACGGGCGAGCTGCATCCGCTGCCGCTCACCCGTCGATAAAGTCGAAGCAGCGCGGTCAAGCGTGAGGTATCCGAGCCCCAGGTCGAGCAGCCGTTTGGCCACACCTTGAAAAGAATCGCAGATACTCTGTGCCATGGGGCGCAGCGGTTCAGGCAGGGAAGCCGGCACCCCTTTCACCCATTCCACCAGTTCCGTCAGCGTCATTTCACAAGCCTTATCGAGGGAAATCCCGCGCAGCTTGGGAGCCCGTGCGGCTTCCGAAAGCCGCGTTCCGTGGCAGTCCGGACAGACGTCGACTTTGAGGAATTTTTCGACGCGCTTCATGCCCTTTTCATCCTTCACATGAGACAGGGCATTTTCCACAGTATATTTCGCATTGAAATAGGTAAAATCCATTTCACCGGCCGATCCATCTGTTTTATTCTGGTAAACCATATGATGCTTGATAGGAGGACCGTTAAAGACAATATCCCGTTCTTTCGGCGTCAGGTCTTTAAAGGGCACGTCAGTCCGCACGCCCAGATCACGGGCAATATCTTTCATGAGCGACCACATCAGTGTCTGCCACGGCAGCACAGCCCCTTCATCTATGGACAGATTTTCATCCGGCACGAGTGTCGACTCGTCGACAGTCCGCACAAGGCCCGTGCCGCTGCAGGTTTTGCACGCGCCGCCGCTGTTAAAAGCAAGATCTTCGGCCCCGGGCCCGTAAAAATGAGCTCCGCAAACCGGGCAGACGATTTCCTTCATGGCCGCCACATTAAGAGACGGCTCCACGTAGTGCCCGTTAGGGCAGCGATGGCTGGCCAGGCGTGAATACATGAGGCGGAGACTATTGAGGAGTTCTGTCGACGTGCCAAATGTACTGCGAATGCCCGGCACACCTGGACGCTGATGCAGTGCCAGCGCAGCCGGTACGTAGCGAATATCATCCACCTGCGCCTTTTCAGCCTGCGTCATACGGCGCCGCGTGTACGTTGAGAGCGCTTCCAGATAGCGTCTGGAACCTTCCGCATAGAGCACTCCGAGAGCAAGAGAAGACTTGCCCGAACCGGATACACCGGCAATGGCTGTAATCTTGTGCAGCGGAATATTGACATCAATATTTTTTAAATTATGGACCCGGGCGCCTCGCACTTCGATGTGAGTTGGCTCCGGAATTTCAGCCTTTACTTTTTTCATAATCGTCGCCTCGCTAAAACTTCAGTCAGCAAATAATCAAATTATCTCTATTGTATCATGCTTTGCAGCAGACTTTAGATGCGAAAAATCAGGAAGGTACCACTTTATCAGCACTTTCCTGATTTTTCATAAGTTCCTGCCAGTGATTTCATTTCCCCGGCTGACTGTTTCTTTCCCATTCCGGATCGTCGTTCACGGCATAAAAATATAAAGATGCCACCGAGCAATACGGTGAAAACTTCTTACGGTATCGTTCAAAACGCTTTTTGCTAAGGGTTTTGAAGTCATAGGCTTTCTTCATTCCGTTTTGCAGCGCCACGTCGTCATAGCTGAATACGTTGATTCTTCCCAGCGTAAATTCCGTAATCATCTCTGCGGTCCAGCGTCCTACACCACGGATTTGCAGAAGGTACGCAATAACTTCATCGTCCGTTTTATCTTTGAGCGTGGAAAAATCGTACTTGTCGTCCTGCACATCCTGGGAAAGCTGAAGGATGTATTCTGCCTTTCTGCTGGAGATACCGATGCTTCGGATTTCTTCTGCGCTCTTTGCGAGGACGCGCGACGGCGTTACCTTTCCAACAAGCTTCACAAAACGCGCCGTCATGACATCGGCCACCTTGTTAGACAGCATTTGGCCGATAATGTGAAAAACGAGTGACTGATACACGTCCGATACATGGCCGGCTTCGAGTTTGCCATAGTGCCGGATGAGCTCTTTCATGACTTCGTCTTTTTGCGAAAGATAAGCCATTTCCTTTTCGCCGTATTGAATCATCGCCTTCACCGTCCGTTCCAATTTGTTTCTGCATTTATTTTAACGAAACCCAACTTTTCGGGCAAGAAAGGCAAATTAAACACATTAGTGCCGAAAAGAAAAAAGCGCATTTTGCATATGGCTTTTGACATTTAGCCCGAAGTGGTTGGTGGTTAGATAACAGTGGTTAGTACTGTAGTACGGGCATGTTGTTGGGTAAAGCACAAGGCAGATAGCAGATTGCAGTTAGCAGATAGCTGCCGTTGGCAAAAAGACACTTTCGGCATTTAGTCGGAAATTAAAGCATTTTTGGGCGACCGGCGACCAGCGTAACGGGGCTGTGAAATAATGCATTCCATTATTTCACAGCCCCGTTTATACATTAATCAAATTTCCGATCGTACAAGTCGCTCTTTGTCAGGAACTCTTCCACCGTATTAAAGCCAAGCTGCTTCAGGAGTTCTATGACGTACGGATTGTCGGCCGGCGTCTTATAAGCTGCTTCCTCACTGTAGGCCATTACGTTCTTTTTGCCCTCTTCACGGGGAGTCAGGACTTTCGGACCTCCGACGCAGCCGCCGCGGCATCCCATACCCTCAAAGAAGTTGCCTTCGCGGTTTCCTTTCAGGATGGAATCTATCATGGCCCTGCAGTCTGGCACACTGTCGGCGCGGCGAATCTTGATATCAATTTTGCGTTCAGGAGCGATATGGTGTACCGTCGTTGCCACGGCGTCAGCCACCCCGCCGGCAAAAGCATAGCGGATTCCGGCACGGGAAGCATGCGGTACGTTGTCTTCCTCCAGGGTTGTCAGGTCGAGATTCATCACCGAAAACAGGTCGCGCATTTCCTCATACGTAAGGACATAATCAATGGCTCCCTTGATATCAGGCTCCTTCATCTCCGCTTTCTTTGCCATGCAAGGGCCAATAAAGACTGTCTTTGCTTCCGGATGAAGCGCCTTCACCGTACGCCCGCCGGCAATCATAGGCGAAACGGCCCCGGGTACATTAGGCAGAAGCTGATGGTACTGTCTGCGGATCATGGCAATCCACATAGGGCAGCAGCAGCTTGTCAGCTGAAAGTCATTTTCGGAATTGACGTTCTTAATAAACTCCAGGGCTTCCTTAAACGTCAGGATATCTGCAAAGACAGCTACCTCGAGCATGCCGGTAAAACCTAAACGTTTGAGTGCCGTCCGCATCCGTCCCATCGTCACTTTGGGACCAAACTGGCCGGAAAAAGCGGGCGCCACTAACGCATAAATGGGAACTTCCCCCTTTTTCAGCTCTTCTACAACCGGAATGATGTCCTTCTTAGTCTTAAGGGCATCGAGCTTGCAGAAATTCACGCAGCCTTCGCAGCCGACACACTTGGCATTATCGATGACAACGGTATTCCCTTCATGATGCAGGGCATCCCATTGGCAATGCTGCTCACATTTACGCTGCTCTTCTTCCGAGCATTCACATTCCTTTATGGGCCATACCAGGCTCGTTTTTTCCGGATGAGCCAGACACTCGATCAGCTTGGGATCGGCGTCCTTCACATCCGTAACATCCTTGCCTTCGACGGCACGGGTCAGCATTTTTTTATAGAGTTCGTCCAATGTAAGCATAGCAGCCCTCCTCCTCCTGGAATAGCAGCGATTTCGCCATTACCATTCATTTTAAATAATACCTACCAGGTTGCTATATTATAACAAATTCAGACGATTTTTGTCGACCATCCCTCGACATTCCAGACAGCGTCGACCCAATCCTCATAGAAATCAGGTTCATGGCTCACAATGAGGAGGGTTCCCTTGTAGGCTTTAAGGGCCCGTTTCAGTTCCTCCTTGGCTTCCACGTCCAGATGATTTGTCGGTTCGTCAAGTACAAGAAGATTGGCAGGACGCTGCATCAGCTTGCAAAGACGGACTTTGGCCGCTTCACCGCCTGAGAGGGCTGTCATTTTCGTTGTGATATGTTCATTCGTGAGGCCGCAGGCTGCGAGCGCTGCCCGAACCTCGGAATTGCTCATGCCGGGATATTCCTGCCAGATTTCCTCCAGGGCCGTATTCTGGTTGCCCCTGGCACTTTCCTGCTCAAAATATCCCACCGATACGAACTCGCCGCGTTCCACGTTTCCCGCAATGGGAGGGATCATGCCGAGAAGGGTTTTAAGGAGCGTTGTTTTCCCCAGCCCATTCGTACCCCTGATAGCAATCTTCTGGCCACGCTCCAACGTAAGATCCACCTGTTTCGTGAGCGGCTCCTGATATCCCAGAACCAGATTGGTGCCCTTGAGAACAAAGCGCGAAGGAGCCCGGTCTTCTTTAAAGACAAAATGAGGTTTGGGCTTTTCGGCGCGTTTGGTAAGGATTTCCATCTTAGCCAGTTTCTTCATGCGGCTGTTCGCCATACCCCGCGTTGCGACACGGGCCTTATTGCGGGCAATGAAATCCTGTTCCTTCTTGATTTCCGCCTGCTGCCGTTCATAGGCCGCTTCTTCCTGCCGCCGCTTCATAGCCACCATGGCTTCAAACTTTTCGTAATTCCCTGTATAGCGCGTCAGTCCCAACTGGTCCACATGCCAGATGACATTAGTTACCGCATTGAGGAAAGGGACATCATGGGAAATCACAATAAAGGCATTTTCATAGGCTGTAAGATACTGCTCCAGCCATTCAATATGCTCCGTATCAAGGTAGTTTGTCGGTTCATCAAGGAGCAGGATATCCGGCTGCTGCAAAAGAAGCTTCGTCAGGAGGACCTTCGTACGCTGGCCGCCGGATAATTCGTCGACCTTATGATCAAGGCCGACATCACGGAGGCCAAGCCCTCCTGCCACTTCCTCGATTTTCGTATCAAGGTTATAGTAATCGGCACTTTCAAGTCGTTCCTGAATTTCCGCGGTCTCTGCCATGAGACGTTCCATTTCTTCCGGCGACGCCGACTCCATGCGGTCGTAGTCAGCCAGCATCTGCTTTTCCTCATCCATCAGATCCTGAAAAGCCGTTCTTAAAGTCTCCCGGATTGTCATCCCCGCCTTGAGGGAAGCATGCTGATCGAGATAGCCGACTTTTGTTCTCCGCGCCCACGTAATCTTTCCATCATCGGGAAGAAGTTTTCCTGTAATAATGGACATAAACGTCGATTTTCCTTCTCCATTGGCGCCGACAAGGGCCACATGTTCCCCTTTCTCAAGGCGGAAGGAAACATCGTCAAAAATCTCCCGACCGCCGTAACTATGGGAGAGATGGGATACATCAAGTATACTCATATGTCAAACTCCTTCGCTGTATTTCTGGTCATATAGTCTTGCCCATTGTAGCAAAAATTATATGCCTTGAAAAGCAGCAAAAGGAGAGTCCTGCATTCCTCAGGCTTAGATTTCCGGCATGCCGCAGGCTTTTCTGAGACGAGCCTCAAAGCGGCGGAGCTTGTCCTCCTCCACACCCAGGACTTTTCGGAAAGGAGCATCGATAGGAACGACGGATAGTTCATCGGGATGAAGGTCACAGACTACTGATTCCAGGAAAGAAAGAGCTTTTTCCGAATCCGTATAGCCTTTAATGATACTCACTTCAAAGATGAAATGTCCGCGGTATTGCCGGCGGAAATTCTTGAGATGACTGATATAGGAATCCAGGGTATACCCCGGAAGTGGGCGCTGCGTTTTCTGAAATCCCTCTTCCGTTGCGTTCTTGAGTTCCCCGATTACCGATTCACAACGGTCCGCAAGATCCCGATAGCGCGGATCATCCAACAAGTATCCATTGGAAAGCAACCTGACGGAAGCCCCTTTTTCGTGAACAGCGTCAATAATGCGCCCAAGTCCATCATGAAGAAGACTTTCGCCATGGGCATTAAGAAACACTTCATCGGCACCGGATTCATCCATTCTTCTTAAGAGATCTTTCAAAGCTTCCGACACATCACCGAAGTTTTGAATTTCATCGGTCTGATGGCGCTCTTCCCTGCGGTCAATGGGACAATAGATGCAGTTAAAAGTACAGTACGTCGACGGCAGAATATTCACTTCCAGTACGGTCTTTCCGTTTTCCTCATAAGGCGCCTTGTAAATAAATTGATTCATTCTGTTTCCTCCTGCAGAAATAAAAACAGGTACGTCTCCCCTCCTACAAAAGGCCTACAGGATTGAGGTGACGTACCCGGCGGTACAAAATTATTTGTAATTCCTGCTCATTGTACAAAAACATTTTTCGGCTGTCAATGATTTCCGGCAGACTTCCCAGGCAGAAAAGTTACTTCTGATCATTGCAAAAAGATGTCACTGGTTCTTGCGGTTCAGATAATCAACGATATCCTGCGACAGATGCACGTACAATGTGCCAAGATAATAAGGACCCAGCTCATAGGGCGGGTAAATCAGGACAAGTTCACCGTTGCCGGCCATATAGTAGTTATCTGTGATCTTGGTCTCATTAAACCCGCTGCGGGAACTGGCAAAAGTCTTATCCCGACGAACGTGCTTACCGCTTCCATCAAAAATCGGCTGACGTAGGATGAGTGCTTTATCTTCCGGTCTGATTTTTGCGTAATAATAAAGCGGCAGCCGCTCGCCCGTGGCCTTATCATAACTGAGTCCTCTCGTGTAGGTGTAGCCGTGGGCCGCGCCCTCTTTATACCGAAAATCAGCAAGTGTCAGGGAAACGACCTTATCGTCCTCGTACCGCACATTATAGGAAAAGTCCCCCTTGAAGAACTTCCCGGCCTTATAGTCATTCTGGAAACCGGCAATGTACTGGTATAGATCCGAATTGATTTTGTCCTGAGCTGCCTGATTATTATCGACGTACACAATAGGATAACTCATCTTGCAATTCTGTGCCGATGTTTTGTGCTCCTCGACGCTCGCCTCACTTACGCGCAGCGGCAGTGCCATAAGGGCAGCCAGCAAAAATACTTTCCAAAACTTTTTAACCATAATGATGCCTCCTTTCTTTCAAACATAAAAGAACGAATGACAAATGCTTTTCTCTCAGCCGTGATCCGACTTCAAGCCGGCTCCGCACATGGAGATAAGGACATCGTGAAGCTGCCCATATTTCCGGCAGTAGGCCTCATAGCCGGCAAATACCGCAGCCGTCGTATGTTCGCAGTAAATCCCCTGCTTTGCAAGGTACGCTCTTGCCGGAAGGATGGCTTCTTCCGGAATGGCTACACCCTTTACATGGTACTTGGCCGCATAGGAGAGAATCTCTTCATGACGCATAGGCTTTCCGATGGCAATACCTTCTGCCAGCGTCGGTTCGACACTGCCGGGCGTGATATGGTTATCACCGCGGTTCAGTGCATCAAGCAGCGGCTGGCAGTGTTCACTCTGCACCATGTAGAGCTGCGGCATATGGGAAATGACGCCGCTCTGCAGCAGATGTTCCAACCCTTTTACGATGCCCAGGAACAGCGTGCCGTTACCCACGGGGATAAAGATATGTTCCGGGATGCGGTGCATCTGTTCAAAGGTCTCGTAAATATATGTCTTCGTCCCTTCATAGAAGAACGGATTATAGACGTGGTTTGCATAGTAGACGCCTTCGCGGCGTGCCGTTTCCCGGCAGACTTCCGCACAGTAATCGCGGCTCCCCGGAATCACATGGACTGTCGCTCCGTGCGCCTTGATCATCGTGATTTTCTTATCGGATGTGCCCTCGGGCACATAGATATCGCAGGCAATACCTGCCCGGGCGCAGTACGCTGCCACACTGTTTCCCGCGTTGCCGCTGCTGTCCTGCACAACTTTGTCGACACCGATAGCCTTGGCATGCGCCACAAGAACAGCTGCTCCGCGGTCTTTGAAGGAAAGCGTCGGCATGAAATAATCCATCTTGAGCCAGACGTCATGATTAAAAGGAATGACAGGCGTCATGCCCTCCCCCAAGGTAATCTCTTTCCACGCATCCCCGTCAAGAGCCATGAACTTGCGATAGCGGAACATGCTCCACGTATCTTTATCAATCCCATCCAGGGTAAAAGGCGGCGGCGTAAATTCGAGGCGCCAGAGACCACCGCAGGCGCAGCGGGGCTGACGCGTCGAAGTATCTTCTTCATGACCGCATTTGGTACAGATGAATTTCATGGTAGTACCTCCTTAGTATAAAATAGTGGTTAGTGGCTGGTGGCTAGTACAATCGTACGGGCAGCGGATGGCGGGATGCAGGCGTTGTTTTTTTACTTTCGCCAAGTGCCTCTGGCATCTTGACTTCCTACAGTGCGACCGGCGACCCGCGGCCAGCGACCAGCGAATTTATTTAGTCGTCTTTGTCACGGCTGCATTTTTCGGCGTCCATGGCAAGAGCAAACATCAGCACGTAGAGTGCATCGGCCGGATTCGGGATGTCCAGCACATACGTATCCGTAAGACTCAGCAGTTCCTTGCTGACCTTGGCAATGAGGTTTCCATCCTTGTCCTTGATTTTATAATCCCATTCGACAATGTTGCCCTTGGCCTTCCAGCCATTGAAATCGAGGGTAAAGGAAGGAGAAAACAGCGTCAGGTTCTTCTTGACCCGGCCAATGCGTCTGCCGTCCACGTAAATGTCAAACTTAGGCAGGAGCGTAACGATTTTTTCCCTGACCATTCCGATTTCCCGCCCGGTGGTGTCATAAATTTTGAGACAATGGCCCCAGGCCAGTTGCCCCTTGACTACAAAAACGGTATTTCCATCTTCGTCATAAATATCGTAACTATCAAACCAGGAAAAAATCCTTTGCCTGAACAGTAATTTCATTTTGCTTCCTCCTCCAGAGTACATTATTTTCTTCATTATAGCAAAATAGTTGCAAGGATTAAGAGGAGAATTGTGAACTTAGAGAGAAAAAAGTCCCTGTTCGGTTAAATAATGCGCTGACTGTTACCCGCTGCATTTCCGGTTACTACTACCTTACCTGGACCGCACCATCTGCCGGATTTCTTCAAGTTTCTCTTCCGTGTCGGGATTTTTCGAATGGTAGTGCAGAAGTTTTTCATAATTTCCTTCTTTCCACGTAAGTTCCCGGCTTTTGGCAAAGTTCAGGTCAAAATACAGGCATAACACGCCAACGAAAAAATCAATAAAGGTCAGTTTGTCCTGTGTCCGCACCAGCGTGCGCGCCCGGGCCTGCGCCATAACTCTATCCGAAATGGACTGCTTGTTCATGTCAGAAAAGTCAATATGCCAGATGTTGATATGCTTTTCCATGTACATCACGTAGACGCGGAAAATATCGACCTTGTCGGCATCCCGGATGAGGCGGGTAAACTGGTCCTGACGGGGCGTCAGACCGTCGCGGATCTTATACACATTGTGCTCACCGACAGCCGCCTTGATGACATCATCTTCATCACCGGATGCAATAAAATCCCGGATGTGACCTTCGTCAAACAAGTAGTGCACGCCGTACTTGGCATGATCCATGGATTGATAGTCAATGAAAGTATGATAGCGCCGCAGCTGCTCGAAACGGCCGATATCATGCAAAATCCCGATCAGCCAGGCAAGGTCTATATCCTCTTTACTAAGATTGAGACTTGCTGCAATCTGTTCACTCAAATGGGCTACCCGCAAAGAGTGCGCATATTTCAACTGGACGCCCCGGTCCACACCGGCAAATTCGTCCACATAGTTCTTAAACTTCTTTAAAATCTGTTGTCTGTCGATTTTCATATATCAAACTCCGTGTTTCGTCAAAATTCAAAATGATTCTTCTATTTAAGTATACCCTCTTTATCCCGGGTTGCAAATAAGCATCACTCGGCGGCCTATGGTAAAATGATAATAAAAGTAAGCACAAACTTTACCGGGAAGGATAGCATATGAGCATCACCGTCAATTTATACTATACAGGAAAAAACGGCAGCGCCAGAAAATTTGCCGAGGAAATGGAAAGCTCCGGCATTGCAGCCGCCATAAGAGCCGAAGAAGGTAACCTCAGATACGATTATTTTATCCCTATGAACAACGCGGAAACAGTGCTTCTCATCGACAGTTGGAAAGACCAGAAATCCCTTGATAAACACCATGCTTCTAAAATGATGAAAGATCTCGCTGCGCTGAGAGAAAAATATGACCTGCACATGAAAGTAGAAAGATATAAAAGAATCGACGACGCAGAATTCCGGAAAGATGCCGCTTTTATCCGCAAATAAGATAGGAACATCCAAGTACAGCGCTGCGAGTAATGACGCATTGTATTTAATTAATGAGTCCCTGATTTAGTACCCTCTATAAATTGTAGTATGTTATAATGACTATGTAATAAAAAGTCATTACCGGTAAATCAGAGGAGGAAAAGCTGATGTTCTCAAGAGATGGATTTTGGGTACGCCGCAGACAGGGCAAAATTATTGCAATCATTCATGCTGACAACTATAAAGATTCACGGTACAACTTTGAAACAGGAAAATTTGAGCCCCGTGAACGGCCCTTCACTGAGTTAGGCATGTCCGATGACTGGGATAAAGAAGACGAAGAGGACCTTTTAAAAGAACTTGGGAAAAAGAAGTGGTAATGGCGCAGAATAAAGTTGATGTACCTACCTAGGAAGCAAAAAAGACGAAAAAGCACTGAATATTTTGCTGAATAAAATTGAATAACAAATCAATCGATATGATGCCCTTTATTCACCCTATAGAATGGAGGGCATTATTCTTTCCCAACTAGCACCAAGGATTTATAAAATGATATGCCTATTAAAGTTCCCTGTTCAACTCCAATTTGCTACAATAAATATACGGTCACTTTCTTATTATCTGTTAGTTATAATTTCTGCTGATTCTTGGTTTGGTACAATTATCGAAGCCGGCACGTCCTTGATTTCTGTGTTGTAGTTCCCTTCTAAATTCTTGTTTGGTACAATTGCTTACGATGCGATGACAGCTCCAACACCGTTGTAGTTCCCTTCTAAATTCTTGTTTGGTACAATAGAAGATGTCGTGCAGTACGGAAGGATTACGTTGTAGTTCCCTTCTAAATTCTTGTTTGGTACAATTGTAATGAATGCTTTGATTGAGTACAATGAGTTGTAGTTCCCTTCTAAATTCTTGTTTGGTACAATGTTCCGAACCCGCAGGAAGGGGACACAATCGTTGTAGTTCCCTTCTAAATTCTTGTTTGGTACAATTTAAAAAAGGAGTTGATGATAATGGCAAGGTTGTAGTTCCCTTCTAAATTCTTGTTTGGTACAATAGTAATCGTTAATGGCCGTTGAAAGCTCATGTTGTAGTTCCCTTCTAAATTCTTGTTTGGTACAATGGCACAATGACCGCAGAACTGGCCAAAAAAGTTGTAGTTCCCTTCTAAATTCTTGTTTGGTACAATAAACCGCTAGACAAGTCAAAGAAGATTCTGTTGTAGTTCCCTTCTAAATTCTTGTTTGGTACAATTTTCAAGACGAACCATAACGTGTCCGTCGTGTTGTAGTTCCCTTCTAAATTCTTGTTTGGTACAATAGCAAACTTCGGCCGGTCAAAGGTCATGTAGTTGTAGTTCCCTTCTAAATTCTTGTTTGGTACAATTGATTTATGCAGTGCGCCTCCAATACGTTAGTTGTAGTTCCCTTCTAAATTCTTGTTTGGTACAATAGGATGGTCGAAAGCACTTCCACTTAACAAGTTGTAGTTCCCTTCTAAATTCTTGTTTGGTACAATAGATTTTTATGAAGTCATTGGAGTTGGTGAGTTGTAGTTCCCTTCTAAATTCTTGTTTGGTACAATAGATTTTTATGAAGTCATTGGAGTTGGTGAGTTGTAGTTCCCTTCTAAATTCTTGTTTGGTACAATTTCTCTGCCCGTGAAGTCGGTAAACTGCGTGTTGTAGTTCCCTTCTAAATTCTTGTTTGGTACAATGCAATGACTATCCCGGTGCCGGTGTTCGGGGTTGTAGTTCCCTTCTAAATTCTTGTTTGGTACAATCCCCTACGCTGTGTTTGCTCAGTGTATCGTGTTGTAGTTCCCTTCTAAATTCTTGTTTGGTACAATATATCGTGCAGCAAATCAACCGCCCTATCAGTTGTAGTTCCCTTCTAAATTCTTGTTTGGTACAATCGAACACTTGACAGCGGGCAGCATCTGACAGTTGTAGTTCCCTTCTAAATTCTTGTTTGGTACAATGTCGGATGGTACGGAGCAGCAGCTCACGAGGTTGTAGTTCCCTTCTAAATTCTTGTTTGGTACAATGTACGGCATGGTAGTCATGAGAAGCAGTTAGTTGTAGTTCCCTTCTAAATTCTTGTTTGGTACAATTCACCGACTTTGCTGTCATCAAGGCCAAGGGTTGTAGTTCCCTTCTAAATTCTTGTTTGGTACAATGTCGGACAAACTGACCGTATCAGCAGAGCTGTTGTAGTTCCCTTCTAAATTCTTGTTTGGTACAATAATGGCTGGAATATGTTCACGAACATGCTGGTTGTAGTTCCCTTCTAAATTCTTGTTTGGTACAATGCTGGCACCGCAACATACAAGAGGAAACGCGTTGTAGTTCCCTTCTAAATTCTTGTTTGGTACAATCTACAATAACGATGAGGGGAAAAGCCCTTAGTTGTAGTTCCCTTCTAAATTCTTGTTTGGTACAATCGAAAGTCACAAAAGCCCTTGTGCAGTCACGCACAAGGGCTTTTGCATTTTCTGATTTTTGGAATTGAAGATTTTAAAACTCATTACTCTGCTCATTTTTTAATAAATCATTACAGTCTCTGCTGGATTTTCTTTCTCTTCCGGATGATAACTGCCAACGAGAACATCCATGGCTTCATATTGCTTTTCCGTCAAAACCATCATTCGTATGGATCCATTTTCTGGGCAATGACGAGCAACTCGCATCTGGTGTTTGGCAAGATCATCCATTCCGTTGCAGATACGTGCATAGACGGAATACTGAATCATATAAAATCCATCTTTAAGAAGATAATTACGAAACTGCGTCGCAACACGGCGCTCTCTTTTTGTTTTGACAGGAAGATCAAAAAGTATCATCATGCGCATAAATTTACTCATAGCGATGTTGGTGGAGTCCAAGAAGTTCTGGAATCACCAATGCCTTTCCTTTCTTCTGACAGATCCGGCTGAAGCTTTGAACCATACGTTCCATTCCATAACTGGCACTATGGTGCTGCCCACCGGATAAAACATCCACATTAAGCAAACCAAGAAGTTCTGCCTTCTGTGAAGTTGTAAGTTCAGTATCCTTGCTAAATGTCTTTGCTACATAAAGGTCAACAAGAGGCCTCAATGGCTCCATAAAATCGTCAGCTAAATTAAAAGCATTATAGAAGTTAGCATGGTGAAGCCCCTTAAGGAGAAGAAAACCATAACCGGTCAGGAGACGAGCCATCATCCCCCGCATAATAGCATACCCATAATTTAAGGCATGATTTCTGCAATCTTCTTCATTGCCACGTGTAAAATTTTCATCAAAAAGGTACTTAAAATAATACCGGGCTGCTGTAGCTTCCACATTTTTTGGATCTCCGCTCGCAACGGTTTTAGCGAGCTGTTCTAAATAGTTTCCTTCTTTTTCTTTTCCTAGTTGTAACAGACATTGAGACTGGTTCCCGATTTTAGCCATGACGATTTGCTTCCATGTATTTTTTATAGTTGGAAGGCTTAATGTCTCCTGGTCTTTAATAATGGAGCTATTTCTTGAATGTTGGAAAAATGGTAATACAACTGCACTAGGCAAATGTTTTTCATCACAAATATATACCGCAGCACCGGATTCTACGAGTCTTTGCAATGTGGAAACTGTAACCTGAGACGATAAATTTTCCAGTACAATGGATTTCACGTCTTCCAATGGAACTTTATGGACTCCCAGCCCACTAATTTCTAGTTGACCATTACGGTTATAAAGATCCGCATTCGACGCAATAACAAGATTTCGATAGCCCATAATGAATTACTCATCTCTATGTTATTTAAAAATTATAGGACGTCTTTTTTCACGCTTTACTTTGTGGTAATTACCGAGGACATCTACTTCATACTTTTCAATTAATGGAACTTTTTTCACGCCAAAGGAATTTAATACATAGCTATGATCATGCGTTATGATTGTTATAGAAGCAGTAGCGATTCCAGTCTTCACATAATAAACAAATTCATTGGTTGCATCATATGTTTTATTTAAATTACTATCGTCATTTACACGAGTAAACGTTTTAGGCTGCTTACTCTCAAAATGAATCAGGTCACCCGGATACAGTGAAAATTGAAAATTCTTATCGTCCATCACTTTCCATTCTGTCATAGGCTTATTTGCGACGATTGCCAAATTAGGTAGTTGTGGTTTAACCGTATCCGCTACGTATATGGGAACGAGATAATACCCCTCTCCTTTCACGTAAAATACGTCGACCCGAACCATAGTGTCATTTACGGCCGCACCTGTCTTTTGTTGAACCAGGACCGGCATTGTCGTTTTATTCATGATTTTGACTTTTTTAACAAGCGGCCCGCGTGAGCCATCAGCTTTCGGCTTATAAAAAGGCTCGGCAAACGCTGCCTTGGCATCTCCGTTGTATTGATTTAATCTATCCTTTAGAGCTTCATACAGAATTCGATCACTGGACGGATTATAGTAATCTTTGATTTCTCCGTCTTCCATCTTAAGGTCAGTTAATGCTACCTTGGAAAGCGTAAATCCATCTTCAATATGACGTGCTCCCGTAATGGTCTCCTTATGGGCAGGTCCCGTTACTTTTCGTCTTGGCATTCGAGACACGAAAATAGGCTTAATTTCCGAAAGGTCTTTATTGACGTAGTAAGGAAGTTTTTCAAGGCCCATAGTCGGCCTGTCGGAAGAACGGGCAATCAGTTCTGTCCGGAAGCCCTCCCAGGGATACGGGAACTCATCTTTAATTTCTCCGGTACCCTTATGAACAAGATATCCGCCACTCTCACCTTGCTCATAGGCATATTTATGTTTAAAGCGTCCGGTCTCACGATAAGCGGCATAGCCCGAAATTTCCCGGATAAGAGATGGGGTCGCCGCAGCAATGACAACAGCATCCACAGCATGATGCTTATCCCCATTCCCACGAATCTTATTGATACCCCACCGTTTTCTCAAATAGGAAGTAACCATGCCATTGACGGCAGTTACCCGTCTCTTTTTGCCGGTTTGTGAGGGAGCGAATTGCAGATGGTCAGCGATGTAGTTATACATAAACCGGGAAATATATTTGGTATCGGTCAAATTCCGTTCTTTAAAACCACTAATATCATCATTCGTAATCTTCACTTTCAAAAGCTTTTGGCGTTTTCTATAATCTCTGATATTAGCATTAACCCATACTTTAAAATCATCTGCAGCCTGCGCGCCCTTTTTCCTTAAATAGGCCATGGGAATTCGATTGCCCTTATCCCGGTTTTCACTAGAAAATACGAGAACCTTATTTTTGTACGTATCATCAAAACTAATGCTGTACGGAATAATATGGTCTACTTCCACATAGCCTGTCTCAAAGAGCCGCTCGTATTCGATTGGCTTTTGTGAGTATGGACTAATACCATCCTGTTCCTCCCACAATTTGTACTTTACCAAATCTTGTCCGGAAGGTTTGGCAATACCAAAATTTTCACGTATTTTTTCCATTGCTTTATCGTTACGGCTTTGATTTTGTTCGTTTTCTTTTTCTATTTTCTGTCTTTCCTGATAGTCTTTAGAAAGCTCCCTGGCAAGTTCCACATTGATATAAAGCGGACTTTCACCTTGTTCCCGGATAATGGCATTGATAACTTTGATAGTCTGAGAGATAGAACGCCGTGCAACCGGATTCGTAATGTCCTCCAATTCGGGAGCATTAGCTGGAAGAAGTTTTGTTTTTCCTCCCACATTTCCCGTAAAATTATATCCCGCAGCATCGCAAGCATCATTATAGTTTAACCCTTTCTCGAGATAAGGGTTAATTTTCTTAAGCGCCTTAATCGACAGGTGTCCAAATTTTCTCATTCCAGTAATGGTCAGAAGTTCTTCAATATCCTCAGAAGGAATCCCTGCATTGGAAAGTGCTTCTCTTCGCTTATCATCACCCTTGTAGATAGTGAGATACCATCCCACCTGATCAAGCATATCCACCGTATAATCCTGGATCCTATTTTTCTTGACATGGTCCAGAGCCTTACGGATTTGATGATAGAAAGGCAGATATTCAAATTTTTCTTTCTTCTCAGCTGCCTGCTGTTCTTCATCTGGAGTGCTCTTTTTACTGACGGTCTCGTAGCGAACCATATTAAATGAGTATTCTTTGGGAATATTCAATTCTTTACGAATGCGGTCATAATTTAATTTTTCAACCTTTTTTGCCAGCTCAATAAGTTTAGTTCGCTGATCATTAGTAAGAGGAATTGTATCCTTATCCGATATAAGACGAATATGATTAATTTTTTGCAGAAGATTAAAATATTCAAAAGAGTAGCATGCCTTGGCCGCCCTTTTTTCTGGGGGGTCTCCGTTCGACCCATCTTCAAAGGTACAGATACCAACCATTTTTGCAATCATATTGCCGCCGTATGGGCTTTTTCCGCCAGGTCCTTCATCAAAAGCTCGTTGACTAAGCATGATAGTCAGATAAGCGTCCTTGAAATCTTCCGTAATAACTGAGTTACCAAGCTTTTGCTGAGTATCCAAAATCAACGCAGCTTCATCGGCAACCATGCTACGAGCTACTGTTGTCGTATATGTGCCGCCTTTATTCCGTTTATGCTCTTTGAACCGAGGGTCTCTAAGAAACATCTCACCGACAGAGCGATAGTGATTTTCAGCTATTGATTTTTCATTTTCACTGATAGCCGATTTTAAAGCACCAGCTTCTTTATCTGCCAATTCTGCTTTGCGGTTGCTCTTAAAGCCCCTTCTCGTAGCAAGGTGCAAAAGAATCCGGGCTAGCTCTGCATTAGATACACGTTCATCAAGTGCCTTAACGCGCAATTCATAAATATCAGTGAGTTGACCATCATAAAGATGGTCCAATTCTTCACGTGTCAAAAGATGGCTATCCACAAAAAGATTACGGATTCGTTCGAGCCTGTGGCGATGCCGTCTCAGTCTTCTTCTGGCACTTCTTGCTTCGCGTCTGGGCTGAGCTAACGATGCACCTGTTTTAGGTACTTCAGCACGATCAAAAATACGACTCCCAAGACGAATGATTCCCCAAGGCTTCTCCTCATAATCAAGGTCTAGCACGGCATACCCTACCGAAGCAATTCCGATATCAAGCCCTATTCCGTAACTCATTTTCTTCCACCTCTCCCACCAAAATATGTCTATAAATAAAGATAGCGCCTTGCCACAATGGCAAGGCGCTAGTGCTTTGCGGTGTACTACCTTATCATAGTAACCTTCTAAGCTCTGGTTTGGTACAACCATAGTTATTATAACGTATTTGTCCTGCCAAGTAAAGTCTATCTACTTGTAGTATAGCATATGTACCAGAATTTTCTAGGAATTTTAGATTACTATCCAATATTTTACCCTACAACTTATACTTTCATACTAAATCATCTCTTTTTGAGGAAGCCGATAAAATGCGCAGCGAAAATCAGCAAGTTTTTGGTCGTTATCTTTATTTTTGCCACCCGACATCTTAAGAAATAATATAGTGAATTATGACCATTTCCTTTATACTGATAAATTAGGAAATTATAGCTTCTCTGAGGGGAAAACATGAATCAAAATACAAAGACTAAAAAGAAGAATATTAATCTGACCGAAGGAACGACCTGGAAGGTCATTCTTGCGTTTGCCGTTCCCATCATCATCGGGAACCTGCTGCAGGAGTTCTACAATGTCATGGATACGATGATTGTAGGCAGGACGCTCGGCTCCGTGAAGCTCGGTGCGGTCGGATCAACGAGTGCCGTCATCTTTCTTGCCATCGGCTTTGTGATTGGCCTTGCGAGCGGATGCACGGTGCTAACCGCGAACAAGTACGGCGCAGGAGATATGGCCGGCGTGCGTAAGAGTGCAGCCGCCCAGATTGTCAGCTGCACTCTTTTTACGGTTACAATCACTGTAGTGCTTCTTTTTGCCGCGCCCTGGATTCTGCAGTTTCTCCATACAACGGATGCCATGTATCCTTATGCTCTGCAGTACATCATGATCATTTACGGAGGGCTTCCCGCTACCATGCTCTATAACCTGACGGCTGCACAGCTTCGCGCCATCGGGGACAGCCGGACGCCGCTTCTTATGCTGGTTATTTCATCAGTCCTTAATATTATTCTGGACTTTGTATTTATCCTCGCCTTCGGCTGGGATGTGGCCGGTGCCGCCATTGCAACGGTCTTTTCGCAGCTCGTATCGGGGCTCTTATGCCTCCGGATCATCTTCCGCCGTTTCCCCTTCCTGCTTCCCGGAAAAGCAGATTTTCATGATCTCTTTGATACCATTCGAGAAGAACTGACTGTCGGTATCCCTATGGGCCTGCAGCTTTCTGTGATTGCTGTCGGTATGATGACCGTCCAGTACTTTGTGAACAGCTTCGGCAACCATGCCGTATCCGCCTATACGATTGGCAACCGCATGCAGATGATGCTCCAGTCGCCGCTCTCTTCCATGAACCTTGTCATGGCCTCCTTTGCCGGTCAGAACGCAGGCGCTGTGCGCTATGACCGGATTCGTAAAGGAACCCGTGAATCGGTTCTCATGACGGTGCTCTACAGCATTATCGTCGGGATCGTGGTCTACACCTTTTCAAAACCTATCATTACGCTCTTTATTCCCGCCACGGAGATTGAAACCGTCGTCAAGGCCGAACAGTACCTGCACTGGTCCTGCCCGCTACTTTGGACACTAAGCCTTCTTTTTATCTACCGTGGTACCCTAGAAGGTCTATCTGACGGTGTCACGCCTATGATTGGTTCATTTCTGGAAGTCGCCATGCGGGTGCTGATACCCTTATTTTTCTGTGATACCATCGGCTATACCGCCATCGTCATGGCAAGCCCCGCTGCCTGGACGACAAGCGCTGTATTGATGGTAGCGGTGTACTTTTGGAGAATGCGAAATAAGTAAGTGGGCAGCGGTTAGTCTATAGTGGCTAGCAGGCTAGTGCAGGCAAGTTGTCGGGTGGAGCTTGAGGCAGTTAGCAGATGGCAGATAGCTGCAGTTGGCGAAAAAGCGCTTTTGGCTTTAGGCATATAGCTTTTGGCCAGCCTTCGTAAGGCCGCACATGCGTTGAAAGAAAAAGAAGCTATCTTCCCCCGAAAAGCGGACCCCCCTTCTTTCGAAGCCGCGAAGCGGCTTGAAAGAAGATCCCAGAGAAGCAATGCTTCGCATTGCCTGAATGGAATAAAAGAAGTGTGAGAATTTACTACAGGTGTTCGTTATCAAGTGCAAAATTGCCTTAGCAATTTTGTTTCCACGAGCGACCCGCGGCCAGCGAAAAAGGGGCTGTAAAATAATGCGTGCACATTATTTCACAACCCTTTTTCACGCTTTCCGCCGCCCGCAGCCCGCATTCCGCCTGTGGACGAAAAATGACAAGGCATTTTTCTTTGAACTTATAAAAAATAAAACCTGAAATTTAGGTTATCTGCTAAATTTCAGGTTTTACATAATATTTATTTGAATCAAAGCCTTCACCACACTGCTGCAGGCGAGGCTAAATACCATAAGCCAAAAGCACCTTTATTTTCTACTAGCTGCTTGCTGCATTCTATCTCAAGAATCCGCCAAAGTAGCTGCCAGCACTACAGTGCTAACCACTCTCCACTAGCCACTATCCACTTTACTGGGCTATATGCCTTAGGCCAATAAGCCAAAAGCGCTTTTTATTTTTTTACAGCCCTTTTTATTTTCAGTCCGTATATTCAATAATTGCCGGTGGGTTGCCGCCTATGACAGCATAATCCGGGACGTCTTTGACGACGAAGCTGCCGGCGCCGACGATGGCGCCTTTGCCGATGGTAACGCCCTTCAAAATGGTGACGTTAAAGCCAATCCAGGCGCCCTCTTTGATGACGATTGGCTTCATGGCGACGTGGGTAAGGTCCACGTTCTGCCCGACTGTATGGTTACGAACAGCCTCTGCCGCTGTAAGAGTATCTTTCTTCCGTTCTTCCGAATGGAGGGAATGCATATTGCTGTCCACGATATTGCAGCCCCAGGAAATCATGACGTGGTCTTCGATAGTCACGGATTTATGACAGAAGATTTTCGTGTCTTTGTTGATAACGACATTGTTGCCAATGGTAATCTTGCCGCCCAGCGCGACGAGTTCACCATTGATGACGCAGTCTTTTCCGACTTTGATTTTCCCGCCCATTTTGACCATGACGTGATCCACAAAAGAACTGCTGTCAATTTTGATATCGTTTGTCATGATGATCATCTCCTTTTAAATTTATGCAAAACGCCTTTCAGGCGGCTGCAAACTGACTGTTATAGAGCTCGGCATAGAAACCGTTTTTCGCCATGAGCTCCTCATGCGTACCCGATTCGATAATGTCGCCGTCTTTCATGACGAGGATAGAGTCCGCATTTTTGATGGTTGAAAGCCTGTGGGCAATGACGAAGGACGTACGGCCCTGCGTCAGGAGATCCATCGCGTTCTGTACCTTTTGCTCGGTTCTCGTATCGACGGAAGACGTAGCTTCATCGAGAATCATCAAAGGCGAATCGGCGAGCATGGCCCGGGCGATGGTGATGAGCTGTTTCTGTCCGGCCGAGATGCCGGCGTCCTCATTCAGCACAGTGTCGTACCCATGGGGCAGTTGCCGGATGAGGTCGGTCAATCCGACGGCTTCACAGACTTTGTCCAGCTGCGCATCAGACACGTTTTCCCGATTGTAGACGAGATTTTCCCGCACAGTACCCTCAATGAGCCACGTATCCTGCAGCACCATACCAAAAATGTTATGCACGGTCTCGCGCTTCATATCCATGGTGTTGACGCCATCGATTGTTATTTTGCCGCCGTCGACATCATAGAACCGCATAAGCAGGTTGACGATGGTCGTCTTACCCGCGCCCGTAGGTCCGACGATGGCCACTTTCTGGCCTGCCTTGATCTGCGAAGAAAAATCGTGGATAATCTCACGCTCTTTGGTATAGCCGAATTTCACGTGGTCAAAAGTGACATCGCCTTTGACGTTCTTAATCACCGCAGTCTTTCCGGATTCGTCCTCCATTTCCTCTTCACCGAGAAAGGTAAAAATACGGTCACACGCCGCGACCATGGACTGCATGGAGCTGAAGGCCTGAGCCAGATTCTGCAGCGGGTGCGTAAAATTCCGGATATACATCATAAAAGCCACGATGACGCCGAAGGTAATCTCCCCTTCGAGGGCAAGAACGGCGCCGGTAATGCAGACTACCACATAGGCTACGTTGCCGATAAACATCATAAGGGGCGGCATAATCCCGGAAAGCCAGGTAGACTTCCAGTTGGCCGTGTAAAGTTTTTCATTCTTTTCACGGAAAACGCGGCGTGACGCCTCCTGATCGTTATAAGCTTTGATGACAAGTAGTCCGCCGTAGGTTTCTTCGATGTGCCCGTTGAGGCTGCCCAGATCCTGCTGCTGCCGCGTAAAGTACTTCTGTGATTTGGCAATCAGAAAGAACGCGAGGGCAAATCCCACGATAGCGGAGAAAATACCCAGAATGGCCATTTTCCAATTTGTCACGAGCATCATGACAGCGGCTCCGATAAGAAGTGCTACATTAAGGATGATAGTAGAAAGGGACTGATTTAGCATCTGCCCCACGGTATCGACGTCATTCGTGACGAGGGACAACGTATTGCCGGTCTCGTGCGAATCGAAATATCGTAGCGGCAGTCTGTCGATTTTCCTTGAAATATCCCGGCGCATAGACTTTGTAATGTCCTGAGATACGGTAGCCATAATGAACCCTTCTACGTAGTTGACGACCCAGCCGAGCCCGTAAAGCAGCGTCATGAGAAGACAGATTCTCCTGATGGCGACAAGATTCATCTCTCCGATAAGACCTGCTGTGATAAGGTCTGTGATTCTGCTGAGTGCATTAGGCCCGATGAGGTTCAAAATAGCAGCCACGAGCGACAGAAAGACTGACACATAAATCCAGGCGCGGAAGCTATGGATATACCGAAGGAACTTTATGAGCGGTTTAATCTGGCTTTTCTTTTCACGCATTGGCAAGTTCCTCCTTTGAAAGTTGTGACAAGGCAATTTCCTGATAAACCTTGCAGTTTTTCATGAGCTCGTCGTGAGTACCTTTCCCGACGATGCTGCCGTGCTCCAGTACCAGGATCTGGTCCGCGTCGCGTATCGTACCTATACGCTGGGCCACGATAATTTTTGTTGCGTCTGCCGTCTTTTGTGCCAGCTGCTTTCTGACTTCCCTGTCCGTCTTATAGTCGAGAGCGGAGAAAGAATCGTCAAAAATAAAAATTTCCGGCTTTCTGGCGACGGCTCTTGCAATAGAAATACGCTGCTTCTGCCCGCCGGAGACGTTCGTGCCGTTTTGAGAGATGGAGGCGTCCTCTCCTTTTGGCATTTTACTTACAAATTCATCCGCCTTCGAGACAGCAAGAGCTTCTTTCACGTCCTCCTCAGTGCCGGGAGCTTTCCCATTTTCACCAAATAGAATATTGGTCCTTACTGTGCCGGAAAAAAGCTTGGCTCTCTGGGAGCAATAGCCGATTTTACTGCGTAGTTCGCTCTTTTTGTAAGCTTTGACATCGACGCCGTCAACAAGCACTTCACCTGCGCTGGCATCATAAAAACGCGGAATGAGATTGATGGCTGTCGTTTTACCGGAGCCCGTGGCACCGATGAGGGCACACGTTTCTCCCCGGTTCACTTTAAAAGAAAGATGCTGAAGCACATCGCCTCCCGCTTCCGGATAGCGGAAAGAAACGTCGCGAAATTCAACGGTGCCTTTTTCACCCGGAGCT
Organism: Acidaminococcus sp.; assembly: GCA_022482815.1. Taxonomy (NCBI): domain Bacteria; kingdom Bacillati; phylum Bacillota; class Negativicutes; order Acidaminococcales; family Acidaminococcaceae; genus Acidaminococcus; species Acidaminococcus sp. Next base: position 1,963,325 of record JAKVOM010000001.1, on the reverse strand, counting down.
GACGCTACTGTCCCATCCGTAATCGACACGGGCGTATCAAGTACTTCCACAATACGATTAGCGCTGACTTCGGCGCGGGGCAGCAGAATGAAAATCATGTTAAGGAGCATGAAGGACATGATAATCTGCATGGCGTAATTAAGAAATACAACCATATCGGAAAAAATCACGAGTTTCGCAGGCCCCGCCGCCGCGCTGATAAGATAGGCACCGATCCAGTACACGGCCAGGGACAGACCACTGTTTAAAAGTGTCATCGTTGGAAACATGAGCGCCATGACACGGTTTGCTATGGTGTTATTTTCTGTGATGATTTCGTTCTGCTTATCAAACTTCTTTTCCTGATACGCTTCCGCATTGTAGGCTCTGACGACTCTCACGCCGGCCACCTGTTCACGGGTAACCGTGTTCAGTTTATCGTTGAGCGTTTGGATTTTTTGGAAACGCGGCACGGCGTAGACCAGCGTAATACCGAGTACGATAACAAGAATTGCTACGGCAACCGCTGTGGATAACGTCCACTGCCAGTTCTTATTGGAGATTTTAACGATAGCCCAGACGGCCGTAATAGGTGCCTTGATAATGGCCTGCAGCCCCATGGCCACAAGCGTCTGGATCTGCGTCACATCATTCGTCGTACGGTTAATCAAAGAGTCGGCCGAAAATTGATGCACTTCCTGCATAGGAAAATCCAGTGTCTTGTTGTAAACGAGGTCACGCAGCGTACGCGAGAGGCCTGCCGCTGTTTTTGACGCAAAAAGCACTGTGACAATGGCTGCCGCCATAGATCCGACCGCGCAGGCAAGCATTTTCCCACCAGCTGAGAGAATATCGTCCATGGCGGAGCCTTCCGTCTCCACGAGCCTTGTGACCTCGGACATATAATCAGGCAGTTTCAAATCCAGCCATACCTGTAAGACGATGAAGAACACACAGAAAGCTGCATACACCCATTCCTTTTTCTTGAGATACTTTAAAATCTTTAACATTAGAATTTATCTCCCACTCGTTAGATTTTTATCATTCGATTTGAGCTCTCATCCCCCTTGATAAATGACGAGATTTTAAAAATCAGACAGTGAGAAATTATGAAGGATGCGCACGAGCATATCGTGAAAAACTTTTTGTTCCTCTTCACTCAGAGCACCAAGAAGCAATTTTTCATCATTTTCACGCGCCGTTTCGGAGGCGGCAAGCAGCTCTTTGCCCTTTTCCGTCAGTCTGGCATTCTTGGCATGGCCATGAGCTGCATCCTCGACGGCTATCAGCTGTTTATCGGCCAGGCGGCGCATAATTCCGGAAACAGTGGGCTGTGCCGTCTGAAAGTGATTTTGCGCATTTTTAAAAGAAACAGATCCGTTATTCCGCTGCATATAATGCAGGTACCGAAATTGAGAAGCCGTAAGGTTGACCTCATTCAGCATCGTATTGAAATGATGCTGAAGTTGGTTGGAAATTAATTTAACCAACATCCCGCAGTCTATGTATTCATCTTGATTTTCCTTCATAACATTCTTCTCCTTTTCTTTTTCCCGGCTTTAAAGGGTCTCTGCCTGCGTTCGAGGCTTCCCGGCACATGAGAATCATTCGTTGCTTATATCATAGCATGCTATGATAGTTCGCTATGATAGTAACGCATTTTGACGGAGATGTAAAGTGGAAAAACAGTGGATAGTGATAAGGGGTTAGTACAGTAACATTTTATTTAAACTTCCGGACACTTGGGAAATGCCCTGAAAAAAGAGCTGGCGAATCTCACAACTTCAGACCGCCTGTGGCTGGAAAGACAAGATCCTTTGCTTGAGTCGTATTAAAAAAAATAACTGCACATACATAAAGAAACCGGAGGTCGCTCCTGAAAGTGATCTCCGGTTCATTCTATTTATTCATTTCATGCGGCTGGCAATATGTCTCGTTAAGACAAAATCGCCGTACCATCTGCTATTTTGTTTCGCACTGCGGAAACAGTCTCTTCAATAGACTTTGAAGTCGTATCTACGACATTCGCTTCATATTTTCCCAAATTGCAAAACTGCTTCCACATTGTTTCGACGATTTCAATATTCGTCTGCGGATCTAACTTCGAGCGACTCACAGCCCGCTTTAAGGTCTCTTCTTTGCTTGCCCTTAAGATGATATAATGCACCTCATAATGCTCCCGGGCAAGTTCCTGCAGCGGTGCGATAAACCACGGCCCGAGGATTCCGTCCACAATGACATCATAGCCCCCGCGGGCAAAGCGTTTGGCTGCTGCGAGGAAGGCCTCAATGACAACCCGGTTCTGCTCATTTGATTCCGGCAAATAGGGTGCAATAGCTCCCTTGTTCAAATAGTGATAAAAATCGTCTGTGAGCATATGCACGGATTTATCCAAATCACATTCTTTGGCGATAAGAGAGGCAATCGTACTCTTTCCCGTTCCCGGAGAACCCGTGATGACAATGATTCTGCCGTGGTTCATTGTTACGCCTCCAATTTTCTATACATCTTTAAATCAGAACAGATTTATTTGTCCACATCGATACGCTCAATCTTGAAAATAACCGGCCTCGTGCCATCACTGCAGCAGGCAATCATCACATGGTCATCATTGGTCCAGCCGTGCATGATGGCCCCGCCCTGCAGTGCCGTATAAATATAGCGGCTGATGGCATCCCATGCTTCCGAACAGAAAGGAACGCCTTCTTCTCCGCAGTGCTTCGTACCCGGCGACTGCAGACAGCCCTCGTCGGCTTTACCTTTTTTGACCAGCGTTCCCGCTCCCATATGCCAGAAATCGTCTCTCTCATCATTGCGGGAGAAAATGAATTCATCGCCGACATTGTAGCAAGGACACTTGCCGCTGTCCGGCACCGCGCAGTACTGCTGCTGCAGCTCCGGGAATAATTTCTTGTCGATGACCGTTACCTTACATTTGTATTCCATAAGGCACCTCCTGAATTGATATGCTGCCGAAAGGTGAACTTACTAACTAAGACTATCATATCATAGATAACAAGAAGATATAAAAGCGCTTTGGGTAAAGACCAAGGCAGGCAGCCGTTAGCAAATAGCAAATTGCAGCAGTTAGCTTGTTCGCAATAACAGCGCTTTTAACGTATAATCCGCAGCAGAAAAGTATGGTCTGACACTCAAAATTACACAAAAAGAAAACCTGGAGTAGATTTCAATCACTCCAGATTTTCATTGCTCTATGCTTTCAAATAAATCCCATATTCTTTATCATGGTGATCCAGAGGGTCAGGGTAACAGCACTGAGAGCCGTTGTCAGGGCAACGATGGCACCTGTCATATTACCCTTATGACCCATCGTTTTTGCCATGACAAAAGAACTGACCGTCGTAGGCGCCGCCAGCATGACAAGAATTGCAACCAGTTCTTCCTTCTCGAACCCGCAAATAATCGCTGCCGTAAGGAAAATAGCGGGCAGTCCAATCAGCTTCAAGAAGACAGCGGAACAAACGGGCTTTAAATCGTCCGTAATGTGGGAAAAACTGAAAGACGCTCCCATAGCGATGAGTCCCATCGGTGTAGCCATATTGCTGAGGCTTGTGCATACGCTGCTCATCCATTCCGGCTCGTGAAGGCGCAGTGCAGACCAGGCAAATCCTATAGCAATGCCAATGATCAATGGGTTTTTGAGTACCTTAAAAAACGTTTGCCGGAGAAAAGAGCTGTCGATTTTCTGCTTATTCCCGTCTTTAGCCGGTTCTGTCGCTGCCAAGATAACGACGGCCATAATGTTGTAAATTGGCGCTGCCGCAAGGATCATCATCGGAGCAATACCCTCAGTCCCGTAAATCGCCTTTACGAACGCCGCTCCGAGAAGTGTAGCACTGCTGCGAAAAGAGCCTTGAATGAATTCACCTCTCCCCTCGTGGTCTTTCATCAAAAGAGCGAGCAGAGAAACGATGACTACGGAAAGCAGTGTGGCAGCAACACAGAAGAGAACAAACTTGCCGTCCCAATCTTTATCCAAATCAGTTGTTGACAGATCCTGAAACAGCATGACAGGCAGGGCGATATTAAAAACAAATTTGTTCATGTATCCGGCAAACTCCTCGTTCACGACATGAACCTTCCGGAAGAACATGCCGAGTACCATGAGAAGAAATACGGGAGCTACTGCATTCAGACTAAATAGAAAACTACTCATAGGACGTCCCTCCGGTCAGGCTAACGGTGGAAATAGTCAGCCATATCTTCAAATTCACATCCGAGAGAAGACAACTTCTTTTCTACCCACGACTGGTCACAGGTTCCGGTTTCTTCCAGTTGTTTAAGGTTTGTCTGGTCGCGCTGTGTAATCTTTGAAGACTGTGCCAATACTTCTTCGGCGTGTTCAGGGTTAATGAAGATAACACCATCTGCATCCGCAACGACGATATCTCCGGGACAGACCAACTGTCCGCCGCATACGATTGGCACATTCACTTCTCCCGGTCCGTTGAAGTAAGGTCCGTTCGGGCTGATTGCCCTGACAAATACATAAAAATCTTCCATCTGCGAGAGGACGGCCGAATCTCTTGTGGCACCGTCGATAATCAGCCCTTTTGCGCCCCTTGCGCGGCAGTATTTTGCTGTAACTTCGCCGGCTACCGCCCTATCATCGAAGCCACCGGCATCAATGACAACGACATCCCCTGGCTGCACGTACTGAATGGCAGCGCGGAACATGAGATTATCTCCATGAGGCAGTTTAATTGTAAATGCAGTTCCCACCATAGAGCCCGAGTACTTATTCAAGGCGCGTATGCTGTGATCGACAGCAGCAAGTTTCGACATCGTATCGTCCAGATCCGATACGGCAAGATTGCTGAAGCGGCTGAGCAATGATTTATCCGGGCGTTTAAAATTCTTTACGATCTTGCATCCTAAACTCATAATGTTACCCTCCTTACTCAAATATCTACTTTCATAAAACTTTGTCACTAGTACTTACAAAGCACCAATCATCTTATAATCTATGTATTCTATTTATACCGAGGTTCCCACTTGTATGCCTTAACGCAGGCGCCCGGATCTGCTACTTCATTGCGGTTCAGTCCTTCCTTCTTTGCTTCTGCAGCAACGGCGCAGGCCACAGTTTCTGAGAACTGATCCAGCTTGGTGACCGGCGGCAGTACAGAAGCTCCTGGTTTTGTCGGATCGACGATACCGCCAATGGAGTGAGCTGCTACCGAAATCATACGGTCTGTGAGGAGCTTGGCACCGGAAGCAATGACACCGAGGCCGAGACCCGGATAAATAAGGGCGTTGTTGGCTTGCCCTATATCATAGGTCACTCCGTTATAAATGACAGGTGCAGAAGGAATGCCGGTTGCCACCAGAGCGCAGCCATCGGTCCAGCGAATCAGGTCTTCCGCTGTTGCTTCAGCAAGTTCAGTAGGATTGCTGAGAGGGAAAATAATCGGTCTCTTTGCATACGAAGCCATTTCCTTCACAATTTCTTCGGTAAAGGCACCAGACTTGGTGGACGTACCTACAAGGATAGTCGGATGAACAGCTTTCACAGCGGCGGTCAGGTTTGTCAATTCAGAAGCGTTAGCAAATTCGGAACGCTTTCTGGCAAAAGGTTTCTGTTCCGGTGTCAAATCGTCCATATCATCAAAGAGCAGACCCTGACGGTCTACAAGGTAGAACCGCTTACGAGCCTCATCTTCCGAAAGACCCTGATCCAGCATTTCCTGGTAAATCCGTTTTGCTATGCCGCAGCCTGCCGTACCGGCACCAAAGCACATATAAACCTGGTCGGTCAGCTTTTCACCAGAGATGTTGAGGCCGCCCAGAATACCGGCCAGCGAGATGATACCGGTACCTTCAATGTCGTCATTAAAGACAGGATACGTATTGACGTAGCGGTCCAAAATCTTTGCCGCATGCTCTCTGCCAAAGTCTTCAAAGTGCAGATAAAGACGCGGAAACATGCCTTCGACAAGCTTCACAAACTGGTCGACAAACGCATCATACCGTCCATCAATGATCCGTTTCTGATGAAGGCCCAGATATAGCGGATTCTTCAGCAAACTTTCACGATTTGTTCCCGCATCAAGCACAACCGGGAGGACCCGTGCGGGGTCAAGACCGGCAGCTGCTGTATAGACCATTAGCTTGCCGACAGAAATACTGACGCCGTTCGTTCCCCAGTCACCGATGCCGAGGATGGCTTCTGCGTCCGTCACGACAATGAGATCGATGTCGCGGCCTTCAGAGGCATTGCGGATAGACTCCTCCATCCTTTCCGGATGATCAATAGAAAGATAGGCGGCATTCTGAGGGGTTATAAAGAACTCACTGTATTCACGAATACTTTCAGCAATACCCGGGTCGTAGACAATCGGCATGAATTCAGCAATGTGCTGCTTAAAGACATAGAAAAACAAAGTACGGTTACGGCTGAAAATATTCATCAGATAATGCCGCTTTTCCGTGACGTTAGGCTTATTTTCAATATTTTCATAAGCTTGTTTTGCCTGATTTTCCAGACTTTGGACAGTTGGCGGAAGAATCCCGACAAGGCTGTACTGTTCCCGTTCGGCTTCAGTAAATGCAGTTCCCTTGTTGAGGAACGGGTCATTCAATAAATCGTATCCCTTTTTCATCATGCATTCCCCTTTCCATATGCAGTAGTTCCGACGGTCTGGAACTGAAATAATTCTTAACATAATCATAAATTATCTTATAATTTAATTATATAAGAAAATTGATTTTTTCTAAAGAATCAATCTGATATAGTTCATATATCAAATTGACATATCACCAGCCCTGCAAACTATGATATATTGAAGCAAAAGAGATTTGTCAGAACGGTAAGAGGCATAGCAATTTCAGGAGGATCAGACATGATTACATACGATTACTACAGGATATTTTATTATGTTGCGCTGTTTAAGAGCTTTTCCAAAGCGGCAGAAGCACTGCACAGCAACCAGCCTAATATTACAAGAAGTATTACCAGGCTTGAAACTGAACTGGGGTGCAAACTCTTCATCCGTTCCAACCGCGGCGTCACGCTGACACCGGAAGCGAAAGCTTTATTCAAGCACGTTGCCATCGCCTGCGAGCAGCTCGATCTGGGTGAAGAAGTCATTACGAAAATGCAGGGCCTCAAAACAGGATTTGTCTCCATAGGTGCCAGTGAGACAGCCCTTCGGCTATTTCTGCTTGAACGGATTATAAAATTTCACAAGAAATATCCCGGTGTTCACCTCAAAATACGGAACAGTCAAACGCCGGATACCATCCAAGCACTGGAAAACGGAGAAGTAGAAATCGCGGTGATTTCTGCACCTTTTAAAATCGGGAAAGAATATCACGATGAAACTATCTACCGTTTCGAGGAATTTCTCATTGCCAGCCCGGAACAAAAAGAAGCCATAAAGAATATCCATTCCGTTGAAGATCTAGCCGGTGCTCCCCTCATTTCACTCCCGAGAAACAGCAGCAGTTATGAATTCTATCTCCATTATTTCATGCGGCACGGAATAAAATACAGACCGAATATCGAAACGGAAACTGCCGACCAAGTGCTTTCCCTGGTGGAACATAATTTTGGATTCGGGTTCTTCCCCGCATCGGCGGCACAGGAATATATCGACGCAGGAAAAATTGTAAAAGTCCCATTACACGTTCCGCCCATCATGCGCGAAACGCATCTTGTCTATCATCCTAAACGCGCCAAGGGGCTCGCCGCTGCAAAAGCGATTGAGTTTATAGCAAAAAAATAAAACAAGGGCTGTGAAGAAATGCTGCATCATTTCTTCACAGCCCTTGTTTTCGCTAGTTACATGTCTCTGTTGTATCGCTTCTCATCACTTCTGCTGATTCGATTGAATAATATCCTGCAGAGTTACGGCCGGATTCCGATATCTTGCCTCCGGATTGACCTCCGGAATCGTAAATCCGATTGCCTTCTGCGGGCAGGCATGGACGCAGGCAAAACAGGTTTGACAATGACCCGGCGTGAACACGGCTCTGCCATTTGACACAGCAATGGATTTGGTCGGGCATACTTTCTCACAAATCCCGCACCCTATGCAATTGTCCTTAATCAGAATCAGATGCTGCCAAAGATCTTTCGGAGCTGCCTTGATATGGGCCAGAAATTCCTGATGGGCAGCACGGTCTTTATCGGTAACAGGAGAAATCGCATGCTTCTTTTCGCGAATATCTTTCAGGATTTCTGCAAGATGTGCCTCTACCTGTGTATCCTTCTTTGATTCATAGTCCATATCAAAGTTCGGCGCCCAGTTATCAGCCATCAGAATGACCTGAATGTAGTCGGGCTCTTTGCCGCAGCTCCGGCAATAATTGAGTGCCAGCTCGGAAGCACCGCCATGACGACATCCATAGGTCAGAATCAGGTAGAAGTAATCTGTCTGAAAATCAGTATTTTTGATAAATTCTTTTACCATTTGAGGCATCTCATGTCCATAAATCGGTGCCACGATGCCGATACGTTCATCAGAAAACGTATGCTGCTCTCCATGAATCACTTGTGGAATGCTTATGGGATTTTTTTCAATCTGTCTCGCAATATAGAGGCTGTTTCCGGTTCCGGTAAAATAAAAAATCATTTCGTTCAGCTCCTTTTTAACTGACTCACTCAATTATATAATTAGAGTCTAGCTTCCGGTAGTTACTACCTGTCAAGTATGTTTTTGGTGATATTTCTGCCGGATACACTACTATAAAAAAGACCGCATTGAGAGCCTGTGCTCCAATGAGAAGTTTGGTTTGAATTTAACAGCATTTCTATCGAACCAATCCCTGCTATCCGACTGACCACCCACCGCAAGCGGTCCCCCCTTAACTTACTTTCCTTCCCCACTTCGTGGTCCGCCCTCCTTCCTAAAGGACGGAGGTGGCAGAAGAATTCCAAACCTGACGGTTTGGCTTAATTAGCACGAACAAGAGGGCTGAGGGCCGGTGCTTTAATTTTTTGTCTCAAAGAGTTTACGGTAACTTTTAATAATCAACGTAGGAGGTTTACATTATAGTGTTTTTGCAATTCAGGGTTGACTATATTCTGTTATTATTATACAATATTTAAAATTCATGAGGGAGTAGCATGCTCAATGCACAGAGGTACAAGTCAACATACCCGACTGATTCCGGTCTGGCTTGTATTAAATTGCAAGACTCATGTATAGCCGATGTTCATAGTGACACCCGCTGTGCATGTCAATCTCCTCTTTCAATGGTTCGATTTCATGCGCTGCGGCTGCCGCAGCGCTTTTTTTGTCGGCTATTTCGACAAGGGAGGTAATAACAAATGATTCTTGCATTAACCCTGTTCATTGTCATGTATGTCATCTTATTGGCATTACCGAGATACCGCTGGATTACCGCACTCATTTTTGCGGCCATTTTCGTTGTGAGCGGTATCCTGCCGGTCAGCCAGGTTTTCGGAGCGGTCGACTGGAACGTTATTTTAATGCTGACAGGCACGATGATCATTGTAGAACTACTGACTGAAAGCAGGATGCCGGCGTACCTGGCTGAGATGCTGCTGAAAAAAGTACCCAACGTCCAATGGGCCGTTGTTTCTCTGTCGGTCTTCGCAGGTCTGATTTCTGCTTTCGTTGACAATGTAGCGACTGTTCTGATGGTGGCGCCTATCGGTCTTGCCGTAGCTAAACAACTCAAAATCAATCCGGTGCCGATTATCATCAGTATTGCTGTTTCCTCCAACCTCCAGGGAGCGGCAACACTTGTCGGCGATACGACATCCATCATGCTGGGCGGCTACGCCAACATGTCGTTCAATGACTTTTTCTGGTTCCATGGCCGTCCCGGTATCTTTCTGTCGGTAGAACTCGGGGCGCTGGCAACGCTGCCGGTACTCATGTGGCTGTTTCGGCGCCATAAGGAGCCAATAAAGACGGAAGTCAGGACTGAAATCGAGGACTATGTACCGAGCGGAATCCTTATCGGCATGTTAGCCTCCCTGATCATTGCTTCGCAGTTTGAAAACAAACCGGAAGTGACCAATGGGCTGATCTGCATGGCGTTTGCGGCTTTCGGCCTGATTTATGAAAAGATTCGGAGCGGCTCCGGCTTCAGTCTCAAAGCAGTTCTTAAGACAGTGGACTATAAGACGCTGCTGCTTCTTACCGGTCTGTTCGTCGTTATCAGCGGCATTACAGAGGCCGGTGTCATCGATGCAATTGCTTCGGTCTTTGTTACAATCGGGGGCCATTCGCCGTTCATGATGTATACGCTGATAGTCGTTGTTTCCGTCGTTATTTCGGCATTTGTCGACAACATCCCGTATGTGGCGACGATGCTGCCGGTCGTGCAGGGCATCGCATCGAGCATGGGCATTGAGCCGTACGCGCTCTATTACGGCCTCTTGATTGGGGCAACGCTCGGCGGCAATCTGACGCCGATCGGAGCTTCTTCCAACATTGCCGCCATCGGCATTCTGTACAGGCACGGCTTTACCGTTTCAGCGATAGACTTCCTGCGCATCGGCGTGCCGTTCACGCTGACGGCAGTGCTGGTCGGGTATATCAGCAATTGGCTGGTCTGGGGACTTTAATTTTCATTGTGCGGAGCAAAGGTGACTTATGGTCAGCGACCAATGATATCGAAAAAAACTGTGAAATAATGTTCCTCTAGGAAACACTAAAAAGGCTTGAGAAAAAATGGAATTCCATTTTTTCTCAAGTCCTTTCTTTATTCCTGGTGGTAAACAAACGTCTTCCACACTTCTGTATTCTCTTTTATGGCAGAGCACTTTTCCGGGGTCTTCCCCAAGGTCTTTGAAGCGCCAGTGCTCCCCGATATTCACACTTGTTCATTATGCCCTGCAAGCTGGAATTTGTGTTATTTGAAATTAATGATAAAAAGCCCTACAAGACATATGCCCACCCCTAGCAGTTTATTCCAAATGAGCGGCTCATGATAAAGTATATAGCCAACAAAAATTAATGCTACCGAGAGAAAACTGTTCTGTACAATGGAGGCGGTACTAACCTGCCATCCTGCCTTGTAGGCGTATATGAATCCTGTTTCCAATCCAACAATCACGATGCCCATGGTAAATGGAGCCCAATTTAATTTGCTGTACTCTTTAACAAGACTGCCACCGTGATTCAACGCCATATACAGGGCAATACTTGCGAGGGTACCGACTGCATACGTCACGGAAAGTGAAGCAAGCGGATGCATTTTCCCTGGCACAGACTTTGCACAGATCTGATAAATGATATTTGAAACGACAACCATGGCAATTGGCCAGACATAATTGAACATAACCTATTCCTCCTAAAATAATGTATGGCCTGACTGTCGGTAGGTGCCCACCCGTATAAATTTTTTAGCATATGAAAAGGTTCTTTGTCAAATGTTAAGGTTTTTCACGTTTTCTTCGGGAGTATACCTCTCACAGTTGGAATTGATTAGGCGCCCCCGTAGGGGCAGAATGGGCCTGCGGCGCCTAGAATCCGTATTTACTGACTTACTTATCAAGGTTCATTGGCTGTAAGTGCTCTGCATGAGCAGGATTCGAATATTGAGCGGAAAGTTATAAGGACAGATCAGCTAGATAACTTTCAATCGGAATTCCCTTATATTTATCAGCGTTGTCGATATTCTTTATAATCAACTGCTGAATAGAATTCATCGCAGCACTTACTGCATCCTTCAAGGTATTTCCCATCAGATATTCTCCGGCAGTTATGGCTGTAAAAATATCGCCTGTCCCGGGAAAGCGGACCGGAATTTCCTCATACGGCAGATATATAATTTCATCCATTCCCTCTTCCTTCAGAACGGTGTAATGTTTTCCGTCACAGACCGCACTGGTGATGATACTGGACTTACAGCCAAGAGCTGTCAGTATGGAAATAATGTCCGCAATCTTCTGTTTCGTATACACTTTCTGTTCTCTGATGGTACCAGAAAGAAAAGCAGCCTCTGTCAGGTTAGGTACGCAGATGTCTGCTACCGCGCAGAGTTTCTGCATGCACTTGACAATGGATTCAGGAATGCCATTGTACAGCTTTCCGTCGTCCCCCATGATAGGATCCACAACAATGCGGGTGCCATATTGTTTCTGTTTCCGGCAGTACTGCAGAACAACCTCCACTTGCTCAGCAGAAGTGATGAAACCGGTGCAGATCATATCAAAATGAAATCCCAGATGTTCCCATACCTGGATGGTCTTTGTCATATATTCTGTCGTATCCAGAATCTCAAATTCCCCATAATCCAGTGTATTGGATACGACTGCAGTGGGCAGATTGTAAACCTGAAATTTCATATGAGATAGAATCGGAATCATCGCAGATAATGCAACTTTCCCGTAACCTGCCAGGTCATTAATCAATAGTATTTTCTTTGGTTCTTTCATTCATCCCGCTTCCTTCCAGCATCAATGCACTTATTTTGCATTCACGTGTTAATCCTATCATTTTTAACGGGACAAGTCTAACCTGCGATTAAAATCACAGGCTTCGGATGTAATATCCATACTTACTGACCACCTAACAAGGAGTCCGATAGCGAAAAGGAAAGGTCATATCTTGCTCCCGCCTCAGCCAAGCGAAGCGCCTTAGCCAAACAACGTGCCTTAGCCAAGCGCAGCGCCTCAGCCTTTACACCTGCACTGCCTCTTTAATCTTATCGAAAACGCCCTGCAGGTTGTGCGACGCCAGTTCTTTTTCAAACTTGCTCTGAATTTCAGTGAGCGACTGCTCCATGGCTTGTTGGATGTTCCTGCCGACGGGACATTGGGGATTCGGTTTCTCATGGAATCGGAACAAATGGTCTCCACTCTTTGTTTCGACAGCTCGGTAAATATCGAGATAGGTAATCTCACTAAGAGGCCGGTTGATGGTAATCCCACCGGGTCCGCGCTTCACATCGATAATCCCCGCTTCCTGCAGCTGCAGCATGATGTTCCGGATGATGACGGGATTGGAACCGATGCTTCCGGCAAGAAACTGGCTTGTAATTTTTTGAGAACCGGAAAAGAATTTCGTCGCCATGAGAATATGTACGGCTATCGTAAATTTTGTGGAGATCTGCATGTTGTACCTCCTTATTAGCTGTTTTTTTCGCCTAACAGGTTTTTATAAAGCGCAAAATCTCTGTCTTTAAATACGTTGAAAACGACCCTTTTTATTTTACTATCGGGGTGCGCATTTAGATACTCTTTAACTGTTTTCACGGCAATCCCGGCAGCCGCATCCGCCGAAAACATGAAAACGCCCGTAGAGATACAGCAGAAGGCAATGGATTCGCAGCCGTGTGCATCTGCCGCTTCGAGGCAGTGCGTATAGCAGTCAGCCAGCTTCTGTTTGTGAGACTCCTGCAAGGATCCCATAACGATTGGGCCGACCACGTGAATGACGTATTTAGCGGGAAGATTATACCCCGGCGTCACCATCGGTACGGAAACGGGCTGTTCATAGTCTTTTCCATACTTCTTTCTCAAGGCATCCATTTGCCGGTCACATTCAATGCGCAGTTCAACGCCCGCCATGGTATGAATCATATTGTCGATGCAGTTATGCAGCGGCCGGAAACAGCCGAGCATCTGCGAATTAGCCGCGTTGACGATGGCATCACACCTGAGGGTCGTAATGTCGCCCTGCCACACATACAGACGGGAATCGACGGTCGATGGCTGCAGATCCGCGCTGTCCGTAATCCCTTTTTCGCTGGTCAGCGTGCGGAGATAGGCGTCCTGGACCGCTAAAAATTTGTCCGATACCTTCCTAGGCATCCGCACGTTGCAGAGGGCACGGAAAAGTTTGAACGCTTCGTCCGGATCTTTTGGTACGGAAAGCTCACTATATTCCGGTATTTCTTTCTGGAGTTCCCGGATCAGGTACGTCACCTGCTCTATTTTTGTATTATCCATGTTACTGCCTCATTTCTTACTGACTCGATCGCTGCCGGCGTTTTCCATGCCGTGCGCCGCCCGGCTGAATTCACACAGGTTTACCCGGTCTTCGCCGAGCAGGCAGGCATGTCTTTCTCTCCAAAGCAACTTTTCGACAAATTCATTGGCAGGATGCTGCAGAATCTGGTTCGGTGTATCGTACTGCTGGATTTCGCCGTGATCCATGATAAAGACCTTGTCAGCCAGTTTCAACGCTTCCTGGATATCATGGGTAACAAAAAGAATCGTAATCTTCGTTTCCCTGTGAATCCGCATGATTTCATCCTGCAGGGAAGAACGCGTAATTTCATCGACAGCACCAAAAGGCTCATCCATCAGGAGGATATGGGGTGAAGCCGCCAGGGCCCTCGCAATTCCGACTCTCTGCTGCTGCCCGCCGGACAGTTCATCCGGATAGCGGTCTTTCATGGACGGGTCGAGCCCTACAATTTTCATCCATTTATCCACTGCCTGGGCGGTTCTTTGCTTATCCTGCTTATTCAGCAGATTCGGAACATAAGCAATATTCTCTTCAACCGTCATATTGGGAAAAAGGACACTGCCCTGAATCGCATAACCGATGGAACGGCGCAGCTGGACAGGGTCGCGGTCTTTGATATTGGTTCCTTCCACAAAGATATCACCGGCTGTCGGTTCAATAAGTGCGTTGACCATCTTGAGCGTGGTCGTCTTGCCGCCGCCTGAAGAACCGATCATGGTCACAAAATCGCCTTTTTCCACGGAAAAGCTCAAGTCTTTGATGACAATATTGTTTCCATAGGCTTTTTTCACATGTTTGAATTCAATTATTTTTTCACTCATTTTATTTTCCTCTATTTTAACAAGCCGCGTTCCTGAAGGAATGCTTTCGCCACATCAAGGGGCTGCTTTCCTTCCACTTCCACTTCGTAGTTCATGCGAACCATGTCAGCGTTCTGGATTTGTCCGGTCAGCTTGGCAAATACGTCGTGCAGCTGAGGATACTGTTCCAAAACTTCCGTTCTCACTACATTCCCACAGAGGTAGGAAGGGAAGAAATTCTTGTCGTCCTGCAGCACCACCGCGTCGGCGTCTGCGAGCTGCCCGTCCGTCGTGAAGACAACCATGACATCAATCTGTTTCTTTGCGAGAGCCTGATACTTCAGACCGATATCGAGGTCCATCGTCTTGCCAAAGTTCAGGCCATACCGGCTGCACAGCGCCTGGTATCCGTCTTCGCGTTCATAAAAATCATATTCCGCACCAAAAGTCAGCTTCGGTGCAATCTTTTGCAAATCAGAATACGTTTGAATATGATACTGATCGGCAATATCCTTGCGGATGACCAGCCCATAAGTGTTTCCAAAACCATACAGGCAGGTCCAGGTCATTCCCTTATCCTTGTATTCCGTCTGCAGTTCATCAAACTGCTTTTCTGTATAGACGCCGCTCCTTTTCAGTACCATGTTCCAACCGGTTCCGGTATATTCCGGATACAAGTCGAATTTTCCGCTTTCCATGGCAGGTTCGATATTCGATGTACCGCCGCCGACGCCTTGCGTCAGATCTACTTCAAGGTCCGTATCCTGCTGGATCAGAAATTTAAGCATTTCACCGAGAACATACTGTTCCGTCATCGGCTTCGTAGCTATATGGATAGTACGGCGGTCTCTGTGATGGGAAATGGCAGCCGTTACAATCAGGCATCCCGCGATAATAAGAGCAATAATGGCTGCAAACTTGTTCTGTCGTTTGGCTTTTTTGGAATGCTGCTGCATGCGCTTTTCCACACCGCCAAGAATCAAGTCGGCAAATAATGCGAGAGCCGCTGTAAGCAAGCTCCCTGCTACCGTCATGGCCGCATTGTTGGTCGTAATGCCGCGGTAGATGGCTACACCAAGACCTCCTGCCCCGATAAAGGAAGCAATACCGGCCAGGGCGATAGTCATCGTAACCATGTTGCGGATGCCAGACATAATGACCGGCATGGCAAGAGGCAGTTTTACTTTAAACAGGCTCTGCATACGTGTACTGCCCATGCCCTTGGCAGCTTCCACGATAGCGGGGCTGACGTTGGTAAGGCCTGTGTGGACGGCCCGGACCATCGGCAGCAGTGCATAAATCGTCAGTGCGATGACGGCCGTTGCGTTGCCGATGCCGGAAAAAGGAATCAAAAAGCCGAGCATGGAGATGGACGGAATCGTATAAATGAAATTGATAACGCCCAGCGTCAGTTTAGCGGACTTTTGATATTCGCTGATGAGAATTCCCACGATACTGCCAAAGACAATGGCAATCGCAATCGCGAGAAAGGAAATTTCCAGATGTTCTACCAGGAGCTGCAGGAAAAAATCCCATCGCGTGGTCAGAAGGTTCCAAATGTCTGAAATCATATCATTCTCCTCGTCTTACAATAGCCTGCACCGGACAATTTTCAAAGCATAACCCGCAGTGGAGGCAGCTGTCCTGACGGATCACAAAAGGCGTACCTTCCGTAATACACTGCTGTGGGCAATTGGCCTTGCATTTGCCGCATCCGATGCAGCGGTCCGTGATGACAAAACCTTTTTGAAGGGCCTTGCTTTCCCCAAAAGTAAAGCTTTCTCTGTGAATTGGACTCTTCCCGAGGTCGAAGAATTCTATATTGCCGGACTCAATCACAAAGGGATCGAGGATATAACGGGAATCGCCCGGATAGACATCCTTCATGGCCGGATTTTCTTCAAAGATGCGGTCAATCCACTTTTTCCGGTCTTCCAGCTTTCTGACGGTTCCGGTCAGGCGGATCATCTGCCAGTTTTTATTCATGCCGCTGACAGCAACGTGAGGATTACCCATAAGCTGACGGTAAAAATCCTTTCCCCGCGCCGTGCAGAAGACGAGCCGGTTTGTTTCGACAATCATGATATCAATGATACGGTTATGGGGCATTCCTTCCGCGTCTACCGTAGCAAAAGAAACATCCCTGATTTCTCTGAGCATTTGTAAGCAATCCTGTGCGTTCATTTCTTATCCTCCATCCCTGTATTCCAAGCTAATCGCTTGTTGATTCAGTTAATTTTTGCTGCTGCGTACAGCACCTCTGCAATATCACGGTCTATGCATAAGGAGCGACGACTGATTCTTACCGGGCAAACTGCCTCACCGACGTTGATGCAGACGTAAAAGGCCTTTGAATTCCGCTCCACTGCCTGCCAGAAAGGGAACTTGATGATGACGGGCGTATTCATGCCGACGCCGAGTTCCAGGTACAGCATGTGCACGTTTTTGTGCCGACGGATAAAATCTTCATACCGTTCTTCTGCCTTATACCAGCCGTCATCCTGCACAAATGAATCATCGCAGCGCAAGTTCGTAGTCATGTCGCTTCCGTCATCGGGGCACTTCGGGATCAGTTCCGTCGATACGCGCATGAGAAGCTTGCCATCCTCCGGAACCTCAAAGACGCCGTTTGCATCTCTCACAAACCCTTGTGCTTCCATCATCTTTATGATGATAGTTTCATTGTCGTACGTTTTCTTGATTTTTGGATTCACGCTTTGGAGCAGGCCGTAATCGCCCTGCGTGTAGAAGAGACGCTTTTTATCAAAACCTGCCATCTGGAACTGATGATCCACGTTGGTCGTGAGGACAAAATAATCTTTATCCTGTACGAGCGAAAGCAGCGCTTCATAGACATCGGATGGTGCTTTCACATACCGGTTGTAGTAAATGTGGCGGCTCCACCAGGCCCAGTAGGTTTCTTTGTCCGGGAAGGGATAAAACCCGCCGGAATACATATCGCGAATGCCGTATTTTTCCGCGAAATCGTTGAAATACTTATGGAAGCGTTCTCCGGAATAGGTAAATCCCGCTGCCGTAGAAAGGCCGGAGCCGGCACCGATGAGAACAGCATCTGCATCTTCCAATTGCTTTTTAAGGATGCTGAGCTGCTTTTCCGGATTCCGCGTGATGCCGTGAGTCAAACCGTCTGAATCAAAAAAATGAAACATCGTTACCTCCTGATGATGGCCTTTACCGGGCAATCGGTATAACAGTTGCCGCAGTGCAGACAGTGACGCTGGTCGATGCGGAATGGAACGCTATCGTGCTCGATGCATTGCTGCGGGCAGACGGCAAGGCACTTGCCGCATCCTATGCATGCGTCGGTAATGAAATAAGGTTCCTTCACATGACTTTCTGCATCTGATTCTGCCAAGTCACCTATCCCGAAAGATTCGCGCGTAATAGGCTTTGTGGAAAGGTCGAAATATTCGCCTTCACCCTTCACCATGCGGAAGACCACAAGGGCTTTGCGCGCTTCTTCCTGCGGATAAATTTCAGCCATATAGGGATTGGCATCAAATATTTCATCAAGCTTTTCACTGCCGATGCATTCGATGAAGCCTCTCACGGAAATCGCTTTCGTGTGCATCGTCGCATGAGCTCTATCCAGGCCTTCGCCGCCCTTCATTCCGGTAAGAGCAATGAACTTACTTCTCATCAGCTGATCGTAGAAAGCCTTGCCTTTTGCTGTAAGAAAATAAAACGTGTGATCATCTGCCAGCATGACGTCCATGGCCCGCGTGACAGGCAGCCCTTTTTCATCGACGGTCGCACAAACGACGGAATGGATATCATTGGCAAGAATTGATAAATAACGACCGGCAGATTGCATCGGATTGTCCTCCCTGAAGCATGGTTAGTGTTGATGTAAGAAGTTATATTTCATCTTGTGAATGTAATGTATCATATTACAGCTTTGTTGTCAATAATTTTATTACATCTAAGTGGACAAAAAAGATAAAAGATTCTATCCTCCATCGCAAGCGATTCTCCTTCTTTCGACGCCGCTCTGCGGCGTGAAAGAAGGTTACCCGTAGCCAATGCTTCGCATTGCCAAATGAAAATAAAAGAGGTGCGGAAATTTTGCCGTAGCAATTCTATATTTTATTTCTACTAACCGATACTAAAGTTAAAAAAATAATAAGGGTCATCACCCACCGCAAGCGGTTCCCCCTCTTCAATGCCGCACAGCGGCGTCGAAGAGGGTCTCTATATGAAAGTCCTGCCGATAATTTTTTATATTTTCTTCAAGGCAAACCGACGAAGGAGGTTTGCTTCAAAAAGACCTTCTTCCAAGCCGCTCCACTTGTCGCGGCTTCGGAAGAAGGAGGGACCGCAGTCAGCGCCGACGAAAGGAGGGGCTGACGAGTGCGGGGGATGATAGCTTCTTTTAACTAACACAAAAGGCATACGCCCCATTTAGAGACGTATGCCCAATATCAAATATGCTTTTTTATTTATTTCTACCCTACTCTGCTGGTGCCTTTTTTTACGCTATGCTCCACACATTCCCACGGATTCTTTCGGTTTTCTGAACCGTGCCAGCTACTTCCAACTTCTCCAGCACATCCAGTTCTGCTTCCTTCGATCTGTCATGCATCTGTCCAAGTTCGCGCTCCGTCATAGGACCATAGGTCTCGATGACTTCTTTTTCGCTGCGAACCGGATATTCCTTGATGTCCGGGCACAGGGAATGAATAACTCTGTCGTACGTTGCCATGTCACGATGTCCGCCGACGTAAGCGCCGTCTTCCCGCGTCAGATGGTTCACATCCGCACCTTCCTTATAAAAGAGCATGGTCGGGAATCCGAAGGTCTGCCACTGCATGCAGATTTCCTGATCGTCAAGGAATGCATTGCGTGCTCTGCCGTTTTCCATATCCTTTTGGAACTGGTCAAAATCAAGGCCTTCCGTCTCCTTAGCAAGTGCTTCATAGATTTCCGGCTTGGAGATAATCTTACGTTCCGTCAGAGCTGCCCGGCGAAGCCGTCTCAGATACCTGAAACCGACTTCTTCAGACTGCAGGAATGCTGCCTTTGCCGCCACGTTGGCCGGCCAGGTGGAAAAATGCTTAATCGGGGCAATATCTTCCCAAAGTTTTTCGTCGATAGGCTGGCCGGTTCTTTCGGAAACCATCTTCCAGTGAGGTTCTGTCGCAGCCGCGTCGCGAATGTTGTTCAGACCATCATAGAAATTATCAAAATCCTTGATGAGTCCGCCGAAGATATAGCGGAAATGCAGCTGGTTCCTGTATTTTTCCATCATCGTCAAAATCATCGGTTCCGTAGCCCAGCACCAGGAGCAGTACGGATCCGTAAACACCATTACTTCAAGCTTAGCTTGTTTCTTTTCCTGTACATTCTTATCCATTTTACTCGTCCTCCTTATTCGTAACGACTGTACAGCGTCCCGTGCGAAGATCACAAACCAGAGCCGGCTGGTCGTCCTCCCAGGGCAATTCCTGTATCAGTTTATTTTTACTGTTATCCTGCTTTTCAACCTTTTTAAAATGATTGGCTTTTACCATAAAACTCTCCTCCGAAATCCCGGTCAGTATCATTCTGACATCTTCGGCCGCGTTCCGCAGCCATTTGGCGCACAGCGTGGCTTCACTCTGTCCGGGCGTCGTCACAATGACGCTGCCTCCGGGCTTCAGCACCGACGGGAGCAGCTCAAAGACGCGTTTCCAGTTCTCTGACCGAAAGATTAAGTCGGGCCGCCGAATCAGGATGGCGTCATACCGGCTTTGCGTTTTGTCCAGCCAGAATGCCGCATCCGCCGTGATAAATTTTCCTTCAGGAAGTCGTTCCCGCACTTTCTCTATCGTTTCCCCGTCCTGGTCAATACCGGTAAGAGTGATTCCGCGAGCCAGCAGCTGCTCTCCCTCAAGGCACGGTCCACAGCCGATATCGAGAAGACTATGAGGATATTTTCCTTTCTTTTGAAACAGCGCAGCAAAGTCCAGCATGGGAATCACCACCTTTCTCTTTATGCCGGCAAAATCGGCTATTTTTCGTCCTGCCGGAATTTCTTGAGGAGTACTGTAAGCTGCTCTTTTTCCTCTTTGGTCCATACGGACATCTGCTCGTGAATCATCGTCTCATTGACAGGGTACGCTTCAGAAATGACTTGCTTTCCTTCTTCAGTCAGGGACAGGATGCTTCTCCTTCTGTCATTAGGATCCACTGTCCGAAACAGAAGTCCGCGCTTTTCCAGATTCTTCACAACCACAGGAATCGTCCCGTCGGAAGAAAGGATTTTTTCCTTTACCTCGCCTACCGTAAGATCACCGATATGGTACAATGCCTCAAGTACTCCGAACTGACTGAGTGTCAGGTCATATTTTGCTGCGATATGAGCGGTCTCGCGGTCAATTTGATTGAGAATCCGATGCATTTTAATCAGTATATAGTTATCTTCTTTCATGTGATTTTCGCCTCCGTTATCTCTAACTGGATATATAATACATCTAATTAGATATATTGTCAATACCCCTGTGAAGTTACACAGCGACTACCCTCTTCACACGCAAAAAGCGCTGCCTGACTTACATAACGTAAATCAGACAGCGCTTTTCTGATATGGATTGACACATATAGGAAGGTCGGTTGTCAAAAAGCGAGTCATACTTGCTTACTCAGAAGCATGCTGCGCAATCCAGTCCTCAATCCGCTGTGCAATCTCGTCGCTGTTCTTTTCCTGGAACATAAAATGGGAATTGCCATGGATACCCACGTCGGGGAGGTGGACAACCGTACTTTGTCCGCCTTCTCTCCGATATGCATCGGTAAAGACATCGGCCGTCTTCGCCATGGCCGACCACATAGCAGCAGCGGGAACACCTTCCACATTGTCCCCAATAAAATCTCCGTAATAAAAGAGAACAGGGATTTTTTGCTTCAGCATGGCTTCATAGGCTTCGCTCTGGGGGCGTGCCGCACCGCCCGGCTCGATGGCAACGATAGCTTTCACATGGGACGTATAACGGGTTGCTTCCCAGCCGGGGTCCCCACCCTGGGAATGCGTCACAAGAATGGACGATTTTCCCGTGCGCCGATATACTTCATCAACGGTCGCAGCTACGGCCTTGGCCACGAGCGTCGTATCGATGGACTGGTCCCCATGGGCATTATCCATACCCGTATCTGGTGTCATCTGCCGAAAAAATTGATCAAGTGCCTCTTCTCCCTCAGGAAACTGCGACCCCTTATTATAAGTAAAATGACCATTAATATAGGTTCCGATGCGAAACTGTGTATACCACGCCTGATCCGCCGGTTCCGCCGTAATGGTACCCGCTTTGGAAGTGCCGCCGGCTTCACCGCGATGTGGTTCATCAATGAGCCATACGCTGTGACCCTTGCGCAGGAAGAAGTCTGACCAGCCAGGTCTCCCGTCGGGCGTCGTCATCCAGCCCATGCGGGACTGTCCGTACCCATGGAGAAAGACCATGGGGAGACCCTTTTCCTCCTGCGGCACCTGATAGAGAACATTCGCATGATCGACGTGTGCTGTGGAACCCGTGCGCGACGTGTAATAATGAGAAACATCAAAAGTACCTTCAGAATTCACAACGGTACCGCCGGCAGAAAAGATACCCTGCTCCTTGATAAGCAGCGGACTTTCCGCAGTTTCCCCCTGCTTCATAGAGGCAGCCAGCGAAACAGGTACAGGCGACGCAGAGACAACCGCAGCACTCAGCAGAACTGCCGCCAGAATGCGGAATTTTTTCAGCATAAGTGTAACCTCCCTTAAAAGGCGGCACAGACTTTTTCTTTACCCGTGCCCCAATTTATTTATGACTTTCTCGCTGCGTACCGCAGCCAGAGGGTATCCTTAGAAAGGACATCCACACTCTTCAGCGAAAATGCGGTTTCTCCACTCAAGACGTGTCCCGGAAGCTCATCAAAAGCAGTGCCGGCAGCACTTCCTTCGATGACAGGTACGACGACAAGACTGATTTCATCGATAAGGCCGTCTTTCAGGAAAGTCCCATTCGTAATTCCGCCGCCGCAAAGGGCAACGCGCTCAATGCCAAAAAGGCGGTTCAGTTTCTCAAGAATCACCTTGCCGTCAAGTTCTGATTTACCAGCTACGATGTAAGAGATGCCAATTTCCTGCAAATAGTTCAGATAGGCACCGCTCACTTTTTCGGAAACGACTTCGATGACGTGCTGCGCAGGGTCGCTGCCTCTTTGCACAAAATGGGATTCGTAGGCAAGCGTTCCCATGGCATCCAGAGCTACGAGGTAAGATTGACCTTTCTCCCCTTCAGGGCCGGCCCAATCTTCCACGGCTGCCGGTTTCCGCCCTTTCAGCTGAGACGGTTGAATGAGGCCCCGGGCAAATCCCTGCATTGTTTTGGTTCCAAAGACTACGGCATCACACTTATATTCCCGGCGAATCTTGCCAAACTGCCCAAGACCGGCACTGGTCGCCGAATTTCCGAAAAAACTGCCATCGATTTTGCCGTTAAGGCTCGTCAGCATATGGCAGACTACAAAAGGTTTTTTGTTCATTTAAAAACCTCCGCTATTTATAACACAAGAGAATTACAAAATTGATTTTCTGCTGCCCATTATTTTACTTTTTAATAGCCGTGCCGCCGAATACGGCAGACATTTTTATGTGCTGCAGCGCGCCGTCAAGAGAGGCTAATTCTTCCGGCGTAAAGGAAATATCAGCTGCGCCGAAGTTTTCCACGAGGCGTGCCTTCTTTCTCGTACCGGGAATGGGGACGATATACGGTTTCTTGGCAAGCATCCAGGCAAGGGAAATCTGGGCCGGAGTTGCATTTTTAGCCGAAGCAAGATCACGCAGAAGGGCAATGAGTTCCTTATTTTCCTCCTGCCCTTTTTCGGTAAACTGAGGCATGACCTTACGGTAGTCGCCTTTTTCTTCGAAATGAGTGCCTTTCGTATAGGCCGCAGTAAGGAAGCCGTTTGCAAGAGGCGAAAAAGCCACAAAACCAATATTCAGCTCCTCAAGAACAGGGAACAGCGACTCGTACCAGCGGGCCATCATGGAATACCGGTTCTCGATGGCCGTAACAGGGCAGACTTTGTGGGCACGGCGAATGATATCTTCCTTGACTTCGGACAGCCCCCAATGGGTGATTTTGCCTTCATGGATGAGATCGCTCATAACACCGGCCACCTCTTCGATTGGAATCTTGGGATCGACGCGGTGCTGATAGTAGAGATCCAGATGGTCAGTCTGCAGGCGGCGCAGGGAGCCTTCTACGGATGCCCGAATCGTCTCCGGTCGCGAATCGACGATCAGCGGTTTATTGACAGAGTCGCTCGCCCAGTCAAATCCAATGCCGAATTTCGAAGCAATTTTTACCTTGTTCCGGTACGGTTTGAGCGCATTTCCCAGCAATTCCTCATTATCGTGAGGGTGCTCCTGCGTCCCGTAGGATTCGGCTGTATCAAAGAAGGTGCAGCCCAGATCCACTGCCTCCGCGATAAGTTCTGTCATTTCCTTCTTGTCACCCGGAGCTCCATAAGCATGGCTCATACCCATGCACCCAAGGCCGATGGCCGATACTTCAAGATCCTTCCCGAGCATTCTCTTTTTCATATACTTTTCCTTCTTTCCTCACAGGTCATAGTCTGAGTTTTTACAGGCGGTGCACAGGCAATTTCGGCTTTACCCCACTCCCGCCATTTCTTTTCTCATTATAAAAAAATCGAGACCTCCGCAGAAGTCTCGATTCATTACTCAGTTTAAACCTTTTCGTTCACGCTCTCTTATTTGAACCCATCCGTTATCTTCCGGGCTGCCTGAAGAAATCTTTTGACAGACCGGGAAGGATGGAAGCCATACAGAAGTCCGTAAGGAACAGTGTAATCCCATTTTACAGGGACAATCTTCAGCATGGGATGTACATTTTCCCATTGAGGCACAGCCATGAGAAGAGCATTGTTCCGGTCACATTGATTAAAAATCTCCGTATCGTAGAAATCAAAGTCAACGATTTTAATTTCCGGATGATGTTTCTCAAGATCCTGACGCAGCTGATCCACATAGTGGTTCCAGCCTTTACGGATGAGCATAAGACGTTCCCCCGCCATGTCTTCAAGCGTAAGAAACTCCCTGTGTGCCAGCGGGTGATGGAGGGAAAGGGCGCAGCAAATCGGTGCCTTTGTGAGTTCGATTCCCTGGCATTTTCGCAAGTTCAGCATGGTTTCATCAAAAATGCCTGCGACGACGTCAATGTTGCGGCCAAGGTGAGCAAGGATTTCCCGTGCGTTTTCCGGCGTATTTTCAAAAGGGATAATCCGGAACTTGATTTGGGAATCCAGCTTTTCCAGCTTGGGCCAAAGATCGACCAGCACCTGTGCCGGCGTCATGGGCGAAGACCCGATACGCACTACATCTTCCGTTTGCTGCATCGCCTGCTCCGCTCTCCGGATAGAGTCTTTGCAATATTGGATAACGTAACGAGCGTCCCTTTCCAGGGACTGCCCTGCAGGGGTCAGCACAAGACCACGGTGGGTCCTCGTAAAAAGCTTGAAACCCAGACGGTCCTCAAGTCCGTTGATTTGTTTGATGACTGCAGTCGGTGAGATATAAAGCGTCTCCGAAGCTTTCGAAAAACTTCCGCACCGCGCTACATGGAGAAAGGTCTCCAGACGAGGATCATACACGGCCGGATTCCCCCTTTCCTGACAAGAAAAAATATGCAAGCCTGCCCTGATCATTTCGTTCTCACAAAAAGTTAAAATTTGATACCTATTATGTTAATATTTACCACTGAAACTTTCAATAACGAATGCTAAAATTGTAATAATAAGGTAACCCACCTTTTTATCCCCCTGCATCCATTCAGTTCACCGTGATACACCTTCCTCACGATGAACAATGCTTTTCATTACGACCCTTTCAGGGACACGACCCCATTTGCTCCTCGTCAACAAGAATGGGTTCGACAGGGGGGATGAGTTTTTCCTGCTGAAAACCCGATTTGCAGCAAATGAGGGAACAAAAATGGCTGTGAAGAATGATTGTTATTTCTTCACAGCCATTTTGTATATACAATGAACGAACAACTTCACAACTCAAGGCACCCAATGAATACGTTCTTCATGGAAGCGATTTTCCTGCGGGCGGCTTTCGTCAGGATAGCCGACAGGAAACAGGGAAAATGCTTCCAGCGTATCCGGCAAATTCAGCACTTTGCGGACATAGTCAATGCGCTCTTTAAGAGGCGCAATGCCGAGCCATACTCCGCCAAGGCCCAGTTCATCCGTCTTGAGCCACATATTTTCCTGGCAGATAGCCATATCAATCTGGGCAAAGTCCGGGAATAACAGGCCCTTTTTCCGATATACCGGAACAATGACTACGCTTGCTCCTGCAGCACTTCCCGCGTACTCGCTTGCCGAAGCAAGGGCCTTGATTTTTTCCGGGTCGAGAACCACATAAAATTCCCAGGGCTGCTGGTTCCCCGCGCTCGGCGCCTGCATGCCGGCCCGGATAATTTCCTTGATTTTCTCCCGTTCGACGGGACGTTTCTTATATTTACGTACACTAATCCGATGATCGATACTCGACATCTGCAGTCTTCCTTTCCTTTACAGTACCTTAACCAGCTCGTCCTTATCGCGAAAGATTGTATGCTTCGGAGTCGGACGATACTCAGGATTCCCATAGCCCAAAGGCATCAGGAGGACAACTTTTTCATCCTCCGGAATATGGAAGACTTCTTCAGTCTTCTTGTGAGGAAAAGCATTGACCCAGCAGGAAGCAATGCCGAGGTCCCAGGCTTGGAGCATAATATGAGTTGCGACAATGCTCACGTCTTCCTGTCCGGCAACAACTTCTTGTTCCTGCGGATGTTTCCATTGCTCTGATTGGCTGTACGTCATCATCAGGACAACAGGCGCATTAAAGGCGCAAGGCGTAAGACTTCTGATGGTTTCGAGGGCCTTTTCACTCTTTAAAATATAGATCCGGAAAGGCTGATGGTTAGCGGCCGTCGGAGCCACCTTCGCTGCCGTCAGGATCTTTTCCATCTTTTCCGGTTCAATGGGCTTATCCAGATATTCTCTGACCGAATATCTCTCTTTTGCCAGTGTCAAAAAATTTTTCATGGTGTTTTCCATCTTTTCCACAATAAAATCATTCAGCGTACCAGGAGCGTAACAGAAAAGGAACCTCAATAACGCTCTTACACGGAGCATCATGAGGTTCTTTTTCATTCGACTAACAAGTATGGACACCGTAAAACACACCATGCCAATCATCACAAAGGGGTTCTTGTGAGGGAGTGTGTGCAAAGAAAGAAGGTAAGAACCTGAGGAGAAAGTTCTTTCCCCTTTTTCTTTACATATAAAGTTTACCCAGTTTTTTACCAAAATGGAAGTACACACTTTAAGGTCAGTTAGTACCCTAAAAGTAAGTGCTGAAGTTAGCGGAATGCCGATAAAAACGCTTATGGTATTTGGCATATAGCTCTTAGCTTCGCCTCCGACAAAGTGGTTAGTGGATAGTCGATAGTGGTTAGCACTCCAGTGCGGGCAGCTGCTTTGGCGGATTTTAGAGAAAGAATGTAAGAGGCAGTTAGCTTTTTAAGTCACTGCAAACTGCTCGTCAGTTTGCTTCCTTAAGCGGCGGCCGGCGTCCAGCGACCAGCGACCTGCGAAATAAAAAATACCCTCTCTACTGCTCCATCAGTAAAGAGGGTATTCATGCTGCAAACCACAAATATCTTATTTAGTTAACCTTTCAGAGTCTATCCTTACTCCCACTGAATCAGTTTCTTTTCCGTGTCACTGATGGTGAGCAACAGGGACACGTCGATGCCTAATGCATCGGCCACATCCATCAGTGTGGAAAGCGGAATGCTGTCGTTGTAGGCGCCTCTCTCCAGTCGGGACACCGTATCCGGGTGAAGGTTAGCCTTTTTGGCTACATCCATCTGGCTCAGCCCACCTTCCGGAATTCCGCGCAGCGTACGATAATACCGGATTTTTGCCCCAATAATCTTGCAAAAAACCTGTTTTCTTGTGTCTACTCCCATTTTTAATCTCCTTTTTCCCCAATGCCTTAATTATGGCACAATTGAAACAAAATATAACAATGACAACTCGTCTAAATATGCCTGTTATTGACCTAAAAATCCGTTGAACTATGGCTAATCAGGGTATTACTTAACTCCAGAAAACCCTGCTGTAAAGCCATTTCAGAGAGTTTCAAGGCTCTTCCGGCCCCCGGTTTCCCACTTCCGGCATGATCCACAGCGCGGCCACAACAATGTAAATCACATAGGCGGCCGGCACGTAAATATAGGCAAGAGGCATCGTCGCCCCATAGCAGATCAGCGTCATGAGGTTCCGTTTATCACCGATCATGACATTCAGGAGTGTTTCATCCTGTCCCTGCGCACAGTGAATCGTCACATAAAGAACCTGGTAACTGAGAGCACTCAAAAAGAGGATGGCGCCGTAAAGGAAGACCGGGACACAGGAATATCCCGTGTTGGAAGCCCAGGCCGTCGCAAAGGGCACGAGGGACACAAAGAACATCCACAAAAGATTGGCCCAGAGCGTCTTGCCATTGATTTTTTTCGCGCCCACAAGGAGACGATGATGATTGACCCAATAGATGCCTACATAAGTATAGCTGATGATGTATCCGATAAACGTAGGGATAATCGAAATCAGGTCCTCCCATTCCTTGCCTTCAGGAGCCTTCATTTCAAGAACCATAATCGTGATGATGATAGCAAGGACACCATCACTGAATGCTTCCAGTCTGCCTTTGCTCATTGGTTTCTCCTCAAGATTATATTTTTTCGATACTTTTAAAGTATCGATAATTTCTACTTTCTATTATAAAAGAAAGATTGGCGTGATGGAAGGTTTTTGAGCAAAAAATACGTGTGAAAAAGGCTGTAAGTACAGATTTTTACACATAAAAAAGAGACTGTGAAAAATAAATCCATTTTTCACAGCCTCTTTTTCGCTGGTGTCGGGTCGCTGACCGCACTAGAGTGCTAACCACTCTCGTCTAATCACTAGCCACTTTATGCTGCAGACATGGCTAAATACCCTATTCTATAAACCAAAGGCGATTTTTTGATTACAAAAGATTCTATTTCTTCTTCCCGCTATCCAGCGACTCGCCCCATTCGACGAGTTCATCCATGATTTTTGACAGGGCCTGCACGCGTTCTGTGGCTTCATATTCCACACGAACCGGGATTTCCAGGTATTCCTTGCGGGTCACCATGCCGTCTTCTTCCAGCTCTTTGAGGCATTTGGCGAGCATCGTGTTGGAAATGCCGTGGGTCTTGCGCTTCAGCTCATTGTATCGGGTCGGTCCATTGACGTGAAGCACGCAGAGAATCGGAATCTTCCACCGTCCGCCGATAACCGACATGGCTCTTGCCACGGGGCATGGGTCCTTGCAGGGGCATCCATATTCTTTCTGCCTGGCCAGGCAGTTCGGGTCTTTTTTTCTCATGGTATCACCATTTCTTCGGAATGTATTTTTCCTTATTATAACGCAAAACCAAAACGCCGGGAATCACGAGCGAAGATACTCTTCCCTGTCAATTTTCCTCAGCGGATGATGTAAGCGGAAACGATTTCACCAAACCATTCCTTGTGGAAATTTTCCCCTTCGCCATACTTTGCCGGCCAGAAACGTTCACGGATATCTTCCGGAATCTTGCTGCCGTCCTGGGGCTGGGCATAACGGATCTTGCATTCCAGCGTCAAAGGGAGTTCTTTGATGCCGGGCACAGAAATGATTTCAGGTTCTTCCAGGTGGAGTCCGCAGGCGGCAATCTTGTCGACGTCGCGTCCGCTCTTTGTACCGCAGATGCCGAGGATTTTCCGATTAAAATTACCCATGGGGACATTGACGGTAAATTCAGGATTCTTCTGCAGCATTTCATAGGTATAACGGCTCTTGCGCACGAGGGTCAGGAAAGTCGGTTTGGCAAATTCAATCCCCAGAAGACCCCAGCCGATAGTCATGGTGTTGACCTTACCGTCCGCTTTCGTCGTAAGAAGGCAGCCCGTTTTGAGGGCCTTCAGAATTTCAGACGCATAATCAAAAACTTCAATCTTTTCCTTCATGAATCAAACGCTCCTTTTACCTTGCAGAGAGCAGGAAAAACCATAAATCTCACCGGTTCACTCGCGTCCTCTGCTCCCTTAACTCTTATTTTATTTACAGCTCTTATTTTGCTACCTGCACTTACTATAATAGCGCTGAAAGACCCTGTCAACGACGCAATTTTTTCTGAGTAGGTAAGATAAAGTTGAGCGCTTGCCTCTCAAGACTGGGAATGTACCAACGCCTGAAAAGTACATTGACGCAAATGAAATTCATATTATAAAACAAGCTAAAAAAATCTCTTGCCTCCACACCTGAAAAACAAAATGGAAGCAAGAGAAAAATGTGGCATGAAGAATTGCACTAATCATCTTTAGAATATAATTTTGTGTGTCTTCCCGTTCTCTTTAACAACTACAGATATTTTCTGCTTAGTGGAAATATACTCAACCTGATTTGTATCAGAATTAACTGTAAAAGATAACCTATTTCTAAAATCTGAGGAAGTGTAAACATAGGAGTCGCGAGCGTGATCATAATCTTTATCTTTTTTATAATGTGATGCAAATGTGGGCTGTCCATACAAACGAAGCACCTTATCCAAATTATCACCGACAACAATACCACGCGGAGTACTAAGAACAACACCATTATTTGCATAGCCACTGTACACATAAATCTCATGCAATCGATTATCACATACTTCCACGAAACTTTTGTGAAAGAGCAAAAACATCAGGCGACTTCCATACTCATTAGCTGCTCCGGCAGGTTTGATAAGATTTCCGAACAAATCGTTCATCTGTCCCATATCAAAAGCATCCCCACATCCGATAGGTCCAATTCTACAATCTTTTAATGTAATATCGTTTGCATATGTAATCGACGCAACAAAAAGTAAAGAAATACACAAAAGAAGCGTTGCCAATTTTTTCATATTTCAGCACCTCTGAAATGAGCATCTAAATCAAATTTCTAGGCTTAAATGCTCTTACTTTGAACACCACAGTCGTCTAACGGCTTGGAATAAAAAAAGCCCAAAACACGTTCAGTTCCGGGCTTAAATTCAAGAAACTGCATCTATCATTTCAATGCAAAAGTTCTAGTCTCTGTCAAATTTATAATCGACTCCCCAAATTCTAAATCCGCCTACGGCAAAATCAAGAGCGGATATATTGTCGGCAAATCCGATGGATTCTCCTTTGGCAAATTTTCCTTTCTTTGTCAGAACCACATTGTCGATGTGCTGTCCCCAGACATCCTGTCTTTCCAGGATGAGATTGACTTCTTTTAACGGGCCTACATTATTTCTAAGCGTTATATCGATTGTCCCATTAAGGAGATCTGTAAATCTTGAATCCTGTATGGTAAAAGCCGGACTTTTTGTACTCGCTGCATTAAAGCGATAGTATCCCCGATTCGGTAATTGAGCTTTCTTAGAATCTCCGCATCCGGACACCAATAGCACGGAAAACAATATAGTAAGCAAAATCCAGATGATGCGGCCTTTTTTTATATGAGCGATCATATGAGCACTGCCTCCAGAATAAATAAAATTTTTTTAGTACGTATATTTGACCTTGGTGACTTTAATATAATCATAGTTAATCGGGGTCAAATCCTGACTTGTACTAAAGGTCGCCCTGAAAGATTCGCCGGGCATAATTCGTTCGTCATCTATTGTGGATTTTACAGTTTTTATCGTAGCTCCATTCTGGTTGAGTAATTTGCATTCCACCTCGGCCGATTTCAATTTTTTTCCTGTTTGATTGGTAATATAGACATAAAGTTCATTTCCCAGTTTCGGAGTTGAAATACTATTCACAGGTACAAAATCCACACAGGCAAATTCAGGCTTCTTGGAATCCCCGGAATGAAATACATACTCGCCTTCACTTGAAGTGATCCAATCAATGGCGCCTAACACAAATATAACCGAAACAATTTCTTTGATCATTACACTCTCCCCTTTATTGTTTCATCTAAAACTGCTTACCTTAATTGGCTGCTGAAATACCCCCATAGGCTTCCATCCCTTTATCATTTCCGTTCTATTTTTATTATGACACAACTCATCTTTTACCAATTCGGCTAAATATAAGTATTATTATTCTACTTTTACGCGATTTAGAGATTCCTGCCTGCAATGAAATACTTTCTGCCGGTGCTGTATTGTGATATAAAAAAGAAGACCCGAAGTATTTGGGCATTACTTCGAATCTTCTTTCAGACTTTAAAGTTAGTAAAATCTTGTACGAACTCCCAACAACGAAACTATAAAGGACAAACAGCCATAAAGCTCCGGCAATTATATCTCATCCGCCAATAATAAAATAAAAAATAATCAAAAGCAAAACAATAGCAGCCAAAGTGGGTCCCAGACTACTATCCTGTTCGTCCTGTTTTCTTCTTGCCTCTGCGGCAGCTATGCGCCTATCAAGTTCTTTGCCGTATTGATTGAGAAATTTCTGAGCTTCCTTTATCCCACCACGAGCCGCTGTCTGCATATCCTGTAAGCCTTCCTTCAGCTTATCGAGACTATCGTTATGATCGAGAGTATACTTTCCTACATAATACCAACATCTCGCGAAATAGCTGTTGGGAAGATACGGGCTCGGGTTATTTTCAAGGCCTTGCCCCAATTTGCCAATGTAACTCAAAGCAAATTCCGGAAATTGTGGGTTTTCATTTTGATGTTTCCAAAAATAAGAAGCCAGGTAATATGCAATTTCCGGGCACTCACCCAGATATGACTCCATTTCCTTAGCTAATCTGTCATCATACTGGCCTTCCCAGGAAAGAATTTCCTCCCCTCGTAAGACAAATTGGGCTCGAGAATCATATGTTGCCCTTTGCCGTAGTAAGGGAAGTGCCTCCGCTTTATTCCAATCTAAATTCATGCGTATGCAGTAAATTTGATTAAAATTCTGGGCATCTTTGTTTCCACACGCCGCTAACACCTGATATATTTTTAGACACTTTGCTTGGTCTGTAAGGTGCAGGCTAACTTTTCCATCCTGACCAACACAGTATTTTTTCAATAATTCTATCGCATCTTCATAGTGGGTACCAAGCAAAGAATAAATCATTTCTTCGGCTTTAGCATATGATTTTTTTCTTTCATAAAGGATGGCGAGAAGGCGGTCTATTCTCCAGTCTTGTTTCTTGTTAAGAGATTGGAGTATTGCAATGAATGATTCCACCTCATTTGCTGTAAGCGGCTCATCCACTATAACATTTTCAATTAACCCTAAATCTTCAATCGTTAGCGTAAAACCTGTATGAATAGCTTTCTTAAAGTAGAAAAGGCCTGTGGAAATATTTCTCTTAACTCTGAAATCACCCTGATGTCCAATAAGATAAAGCCGAGCTAATTCGTAGGCCAATTTACTTTGTGTATCCGGATCTCCCCATAAATTTTTCGCCTTTATTTGATTGATAAACGATTGCACCTCAGGAATACTTTCGTTGTTGAGGAGAATTTGCTCGAACTTTTTATAATCATGATGGATATTGTGTGAGCCATTCAAATAAAAATCAGCTATAAAAAGAGTCGTCTCTTTATCCTCAAGATACTTTTCAGCCAGTTTCTCCACTGTCTCTTTTGCTTTATCTTCTTTTCCCTCATTGTATAAAGTGATAACTGACTCTGCCTGTGCAAAAATGCATCCCTTGTCCAAGGCTTCCTGCTTTAATTCTTTGATGTCCTTAATAATAATATTACTGGTGCTTCCACTGTTTTGTTCCACGGATTTGAGCCAATACATAATTTTATAAGCTATCTTGCCTGTTTTATCTCGTTTTCGAATACTTTCCAGCAGATAGTAACCAAAGTTGTTCATCAGGGAACCTATATCCATTTGTTTCTTTTTATCAATGGTCAGCATCCCCAGCGATAAACAGGTATTATAGTCACCGTCATGTACAGCTCTTAACCGGTCGATGGTTATATTTTTCATGACCTCTTCAGGCATCGTGTCAAATGAGAAATAAGATGCGTAGCCATCATAGAGGGCTTGATTATGAAAGACATCCATATCATCGGCGAGCCTGTCTATTTCTTTTTGCTCTTCCTTGGCAAAGTATCTTTTCAGTTTATAGGGCTTTATATATTCAGGATCAGCTTGAATTAAATCAAGGATTGATTCTCTCGCCACATTGTCAGGGAGAAGATTTTCTTCAATATTATTCAGGCGCCCTTCAGACTTATCGTAATTAACAGGATTGATAAAAGTCGGAAAATGAAAAAGTTCGCTTGAAAAATAATACATAATACGAAATACGGTATTATATAACGCATTCTGAAGGATAAGCAGCGGTATCCCGGAATCGACAATAGCTTTCTTGAGTTGTTCTCCCTTGTATTCATCACTGGCGTTCCCGACAAAGTTGATGAAATCATGGGCTAAACCTGTGGCTAAATTCATTCCTTCAGCCAAAAGCATGCCCTTAATGGCACCTGTTAAGCCAAATCCACCGCCTGAGACCCGGCTTCTTGTTTCCTTACGCATCTCTCGGGCCCGCTCATTTTCATCTATCGAAGCCTCAATTTTGTCATAAATATTAAATAACTCTTCACAATCTTCATCAATTTGGTCAAAAATATGTGCTTCTAACAGTTTGTTATAAAGAGCTGATTTATCATAATCATATATCTTTTTTTCAATACACTTTTGTACAGTATAAAAAATTACTCGTTGAATAGTATTGTAAAAGAATGTATTTTTTATGTCACTATTGTACGGGCGAAACCCCATAATAATATTATCTAAGGTTTCAATAGAACGAACTGTCCAAAACATATCGAGCTGGCCGTCAAATGCGTACGCTAAACACTTTCTTTTATACGCAACATATTCCAAAAACTCATCAGGAACAGCAATTGTTCTTTCAGCAATATGGTATTCTTTCATCTTTCCCACCCCGTTCGAAGTTTTCCGTTTATTTTACTTTTACGCCCTATCAGCACGCTTGAATTTTAAAATGGCGGCAAATGTTTAGCTGCATTCCACCTAGGTTAAAATTTTGTTTTAAAAAGTTTCGACGTATAAATTATTATTATTTTTATTATTGCACATTTTTTCACGTGCAAAGTCGCCTTATTATGCGGAATAGTCTGTCGATTTTCCTCATGAATGTATTTCTTCGAATTCTTTTTCCCGCTGTATATATCCGTACGCGAAATTAGGCCCATCGGGACCAATTGCAAAAGAAGACCCAAAGCGATTTTCATCACTTTGGGTCTTCTTTAACTACGAATTCGTCTGCAGGATATACCGCGTCCTGTCTTGTCTACTCATTAAGTTTATCGGCCTTGATCTGCACAGAAATATCCGTGGGTTCTTCCTGGGCTACAATGCCCACGCAGGTACCCTGAGCACTTACGAAATCACCCACTTTCACGGCATTGACTTTTGCCACATTTTTGTTGTCGACATCGAGGACTATGCTATAATCTTTGCCGCCCACTCCTCGGTATGCGATTGTGACATTGTAGTTCTGGGTATTCGTAAACTGAGATTTATGAATCACAGTTCCGGTAATTTCTATTCTTTTACCCTTATACTTTTTCTCAGCCCCTGCCTGGTCGCGAACATAGTCGTTCACCATATCCTTGGCCTTTACGCTGATAGAGGGTGGACCAGCCATAGAGTAGACGAAATAACCAACGACTGCAACCGCAACGGCAATCAAGGCAATCATTAACTTTTTGATAGGCATAGGTGAACTTTGTTCCGTCTGTGGAGCAGCCTGATACGAACGATTCCCTGCAGACGTTCCCTGCTGGCCGGCTGGAGAAGCACCCTGTGCAGTTTGGCCGTTTCCGACAGCCTGATTTCCTGCTCCTACAGGTTTTCCGCATTCTCCGCAAAAAGCGGCGTCCGCACTGAGTTTAGCCCCGCAGTAAGGGCAATGTCTCTCAGCAGGTTTCCCCTCAGCCGCTTCTTTGGCCTGTTTGGTTCCGCATTCAGGGCAGAACTCTGCATCGTCGGCAATCATGGCTCCGCACTTGATACATTTTTTACTCATCTATGTTTCTCCTTTCCGGATGGATTATTCATTATGTTAGTAGAACGATACCTTGTGTTTATCCGCATCAACAAATAATGCAGGCAAATCTTCAAGAAGCAGGTTACACATATCTACGTTCTTCTGTTCATACAAGTAGCCATGATAGTGGCCGGGACGAAATCCGACGCCCGAATACAGCATACCTGGCTCCACTACCCCATCTTGGTATTTGTAATCACAAAATACAGAGATTCTATGGGTATCCCCAATCCAATCGCCGTTTTTCTCATCCTTGTCATGGGTATCATGATCGATGGTGAAGTCTACAGTAATCATGCCATTTGGCTCATTGACACCTGATTGAAACATACTGTAAAAATCCCTTAACTCATCCTGATGGCGAAAACCAACATAAGCCACTCTGTGATTTTTCGTATCAATAAGGGTAATCCTTCTGCCCTTTCCGCCCTCGACGATAAGGAACCCATTATCGTTGTGTCCGTACGTCGTAGCTTCAACCGTGCCCTTGACGCCGTATTCCCTGGCAATCTGCCTGGAAATTTCCATCGGGCCCTGAGGAACCGGTTTTGCAGGTTCAGTTTCAGGTGCTTCTTTTGGCGTCTCGGCAGCTTGTTCTGTCTGTACAGCAGGAGCGGGCGTTTCTGCAGGCTTATTTCTGGAATCCATAAATTGAATCGTACCAAAGCCGATAGCCACGGCAACCACAAAGGCAGCACCAATCTTAAGGGCCATACTCCCGTTTGAACCTCCGGAAGAAACCGGTTTCGTGCCCTGCAGCGGCGGTACCTGATTTTGAGTCCTAGCAGAGGAATTTTCCCCATTCTTCACATCTTGCACACCGGCACCGCAGTGAGAACAGAATTTCGCGCCTTCCTTCAGCGGCGCTCCGCAGTGCGTACAAAATTTAGACATGAATACACTTCCCTGTTTCTGTTAGTTAAAATAATACTTTGTCTTATTATTCTATAATATAAATCAATTGATTTCCAGCCCGATGCCGTATGATCTTCCAATTCCAGCCGTTTTTCTGCTTTCAGAGCAAAATCTCTCCCTGTTTACTTCGTTTATTGTCCCGGGTAGTCCCAGACACAATCCTATGCAAAATTATGCCATAAAAGGTACATGGAAAAATCGACTGAATACGCTGAATAACAGGTACAAAAGCAGAAAAAGGGAATGTGAAATAGCACATGCGTTATTTCACATTCCCCTTGTTATTTTTCTACAAACTTATAAAAAATAAAAGCTGAAATTCAGGGTAACTGCTAAATTTCAGCTTTTATATCATATTTTATTTGAATCAAAAGCTTTCACACAGCTGCAAGCCAAAAGCACCTTTTTATTTTTTCAAAAGTTTGTTCATACCCTCACAAAAAGCTCTCAATTCTTTGTCCGGAGGGATGGACAGAAACTCTCTCTTCCCGGGATGTACATACATATGTGCATGAAATAGGCTCTCGGGAGTTTCCAGCCACTCAATATCTTTCAGGGCAAAAGGCCCCTTCTCTGAGGATATCAAATAGTCCTTAGTCAGAATAAATCCATCGCGAGCGCTTCCCCTGATCGTACTGTCACAGAGGACAAGAATGTCTTCCGGAGCAAGGGACATGTTCTGAGCGTAGCTCGTCAGTACATTCTGCAGTTTTTCCTCCGGAATATGGGGAGCACAGTGGACGTAAGTAGGATCACTGCCAACCTGCTGAGACAGCTGTTCTACAAAGGCGCGGAGACTTTCCTCACTGGGCCCCGCGCTCCCGCCTGCTACTGGATTTTCCTGAGCTGCCAGAGGAGCCCCGCAGTTACAGCAGAAACGGTCGCCGGGAATCACAGGCGCCCCGCACTGGGGACAGAAGCCTCCGGCAGTCTGTGTGCCTGAAGCAGCGGGTTCGGTTGTTCGCGTTTCACCGTCCACCGCTTTCTGAGCTTCAGGACGTGCTTCGCCGGAAGTCTCCTCATCATCTTTAAAAATACCGTAAGCACAGGCAATATTGTATTCTTCGTCCGAAAGAATCGTTGTCTCTGACAGCCACGACGCGAACATTTCATCCAGGCTGCCGCAGTCGCCGCTCTTGAAAGTGCAGAAGACAAAACCCGTATTGCTGTAAAGGACATGCTGGTCGCTCAGATAAATCTTGGAAAAATCATTCAAGGAGGCCGTCATTCCTTGAGAATTGTAGACGTATCCACTTTTTGTGAGTATGAATCCGTCCTTGGCTTTGCCCCACAAAAGCGCATTGGAAGCGTCACAGACGATGAAGACATCGGACCGCTCCACGCCCATTCTGCTGCCATACGCATCCATGGCATTATTCAGAATACCTTCGGTGATTTCCTGCCCCAGATGGTAATGGCTTCCCTGCAGGGACGAACCATACCGGCGTGCGAAATAAGCCATGCTTTCCTCAAAGGATCCGGAAGCCTTCAAGCAAATGCGTGCTTCTTTCGTTTCCTTTGTTTCCGGCCGAAGCACTGCCGCATTGTCATACCAGCTCATGGCCCGGATATAATCGTAGC
The DNA here is from genome assembly GCA_022482815.1 of Acidaminococcus sp. Taxonomy (NCBI): domain Bacteria; kingdom Bacillati; phylum Bacillota; class Negativicutes; order Acidaminococcales; family Acidaminococcaceae; genus Acidaminococcus; species Acidaminococcus sp. The sequence goes on along the minus strand of JAKVOM010000001.1, from coordinate 1,925,007 downwards.
AATCCTGCAGTTCCGCATTGCCTCTCAGCTTCGCGGCTTTCAGCATGCCATCCACGTTCTTGCAGGAAGCTGCCTCTTCATAGCACGCCAGGGCTTCACTGAACCGGCTGACGGCCTGACATTCATCGCCCCATTCAAGATCCGCTCTCACCATGGAAGCTTCCGCTTCGTTCACACCGCCTGCATAGGCTTTGCGGAAACAAGTCAGTGCCTTTTTCAGATTTAGGTCGCAGCCGCTGCCCGTTTGATAGCAGAACCCCAATTGAATATATGCCTCCAGGTCATCAGCCGCGGCGCCTTTTTGATACCATTGAAAAGCCTCTTCGGCGTGCCCTGAACCCGCCTCCTTTTGTCCCATCCGGACGCAGGCCGGGCCGTAACCGTATTGGGCGGACTGCAAAATGAGCGCTGCTGCGCCCTCCTGGTCGATCGGCTTTCCCAACCCCTTTTCCTTTAAAAGGGCGAATTCGTAGCAGCCCTGGGGACTGTTATATTTCGCAGCTTCTTCATAAAGAGCGCAGACGCTCTCCCAATCGGTCTCGCTGCCATCTTGTCTTGCTTCTGCAGCCTTTTTCAGATCCCAGGCGGAAAGCTCGCTGCGCGCTTCTTCATATCCTAAGGCAGCGGAGCGGCGGAGGTAGTCCAGCGCCTTTTCCTCATCGCTCCCCTGATATTTCCGGTAGTTTTTGAAAAGAGCCTCCTGGAATTCCGGCGTATAAAGCGCCTTCTTTGCCCGCTGCATTGCTTCGGCAGCGCCCTCTACACCGAGTTCAGCCGCCCTTTTATAATACGTTACAGCCTTATCGAAATCTTTTCCGTCTTCCAGATCCGTACCATTCTCATAGATTTCTCCGGCCTTGAAATTGGCCATGCCATGACCTGCCTTAGCGGCCTTAAACAGGTAGTCATAGTCCGGCGTTTCATCTTCCCTGACACTTTGCTGGAAATATTCCCATGACGCCTCGGGATGCCCCAGATCCGCCGCTGTCTGCAGCCACGTATCAGCATCTTCAGACTCATCATCGCCCTGAAGCAAAAGGCCCAGGCGGTACATACACTCCGGATCACCCATATTGGCACCGGCCAAATAAGCGTCTTCCGCCTCTTCAAAGTTGCCCTGCTCCTGAGCCAGCCTTGCCTCTTCTCTCAGTTTTTCCACCCGGGCAGCTTCCACCGCTGCGTAGGGCGGCTCAAAATGGATATTAAAAAAGCTGATAGCATGGGCTGAAAAATCAAGGGGTTCCGTACCATCGTAAGCAAACTTCACATTGTCGCCAAATCCATAATAGTTAGCTTCTTCCAGGTCCGGATAAAATGGAACCGTCAGGTTATCTCCATTGATAAAGAAAACCCGATCCCGGTATTGTTCCGGAAATTGCTCAAAGAGATAACGAACCACGCTCATTTCTGCAGCAGACGTGATATTATACCCTTCCTCAATGCCCATACTTTCGACCCATTTCGGGAAAGCAATACTCCCGCTCTGATGCATCTTGTCCCACAGTATATCAGCCAGAGCCAGGGCATCCCCTTCGGAGTCGGCGACCTTCAGGATATCCGGAATCGCTTCCGGCTCAAGTTTCGCCATGGCGAGATAGACACTGAAGCTGGAACCAGTCGAGGCAAGACAGTCACAAAGGGCCTGCATCGCCATATCCTTGGTGTACCGCCCTTTTTCCAGCATGGCGTTGATATTGTCCATCCGGCTTTTGACTTCCCTCGTATGGAAAGAAAAAGGAGGAAGTTTATGATTTTGTACCAGCACATCTACGATTTCATTGACAAGCCAGACCGAGATAATGTTATTGGCGATGTTGCCGCCCATGGTGGCGTAATCACGATGATCCAGGCGCTGACGGATAAATTTCTTGGCCCGGCCCTCATACGTATTGCCGGTAATGGCCCGTCCCAGGGAGCTCAAGCCGTCCTGGGCCATGTTAAGCATGCTGGCTTCGACGGCACCCTTAATGGCACCGGTAATACCGAACCCGCCGCCCTGCCAGTTGGCCTTGTTCATTTCTTTTTCCACGCCGAGCTGCTGCAGGTACTTGTCGATTGCCTCCGCATCCTGTGCGAGTCCGCGGGCCAGATCTGTCTGATTAAAATGGTCAAAAAGCTTGTCCATCAGGTCATTGCTGCTGACAAAATCAACACCATGGTCAATCAGGACTTCCACCGCTTCTTCAATGGAGCTTCGGCAGCCCCCGAAGATAATAACCGCAAGCGCCTTTAAGAGTTCGTTCGGATCCTGATAATCCTCTACATTGATATTCTTTCTGATATGCTGGGCCACGAACCACTGCTGACGATAGCCCTCCCGGTTAAAAGGAGCCCAAAGCTCCCGCCGCAGGGCCAGGGGTCGCGGAAAATCAATATGGTATTTTGAAGAAATGAGTGCATGTTCGCCCGGTATGTCCGGCAGGTTTGCTTCCGATTCTCCGGAAACTTCAGACGGACCTTCGTCTGGAACAGCCGCTTCTTCCGTAATCGGTTTCGGTGCCCCGTTTTTTGCCGGAGTGTCTGCCGCTGCCGAAGTCTCTTTCCCGACTGTAGGCTCTGGTGGAGTCTCGGCCCCGCCGGAAAGCCCCTCCGGCACCTTAGCGCCGCATTTATAACAAAACTTTGCATCGTCCGGCAGCTTTGTGCCGCATTTCATACAAAACATAATCAAACCTCTCCCCAATCCTGCTTCACGCATCATTCACAATGCCGATACGCATGATGCGGTTCATGATAGACTAAATTAAAAATATCCCACCATCCGGCAGCCGCACCGCCGAAAAATTAAAATAAGAACACTTTTGAAATAACTGCCTTTTCAGCCATTATACCGCGTAAGGATAAAATTTTCATTTTTTTCCATTAATTTACTTATTTAGCCGTGGTTATAAACCCTATTCAAAATTATGTCATAAAAGAAGTACGGAAATGTAGGCTGAATATGCTGATTAGCAGGTAGGAAAACAATATAAAACAGGGGCTGCTATTTTCAATTCTCTCTTATTTACCCTTACCTGTTATCTAACTGAATATCCACCGCGGTCGTGGGTGCGATTGCCAAGTCAATCGACGCCCACTGCGGTCCTCCCTCTTCCTCGCTAACGCTCGAAGAAGGCCGGATATAGTCGCCAAGGCTTCGCCTTGGCAAAAAAAATAATAAAAGTAGCTATCCCTCCATCGCAAGCGATTCTCCTTAACTTACTTTTCTCCGCCACTTCGTGGCCCATCCTCCTTCCTCTGGACGGAGGTGGCAAAGGAATTCCAAACCTTACGGTTTGGTTTAACTTGGGCGAGCGGGGCGGCTTGGAACAAGGTTCTCCGTAGCCAAACCTCCTGACGTCGGTTTGCCAAATAAAATATTAAATGCCGCTGCGGTAAATTCTTCAGGGACCTTCCTCGACGTCGCTATGCGACATTGAGGAAGGGGGATCGCTTGCGGTGGATGATGACCCTCTTATTATTTTTTACGATATTTTAGTCTTTCTCTTATTATAAAAGCACTAATGGGCCTATCAACAGCTCTTTCGCCCTCTTGTTTTTTGATAAAAAATACGAGTGCGGTGGATGATAGCTTCTTCTAATATAAAATAAGGCATACGCTCTGTTAAGGAACGTATGCCTTAATATTAAGAATGCTTTTTTAACGAATGGATTCACCTAATTCGTAAGCCTTTTTCAATTCAGGTTTCCCTGCAATATCACCCACAGCCATATTCCCTCCGGCCAGCACATACCCGAGGTTTTTCCACTGCAGGTGGTTCATGAGGTGATTGAAATACGTAAGGCTGTCCTCAAAGCCGAATCCTTCGGCCGCCATGAGGAGAATGCCAGCCTTACCGTTGCCGCGCAGTTTCTGGCCGTCGCCTTCCTCCAGGGCAAACAGGCGGTCAATCACGGTTTTGAGCTGTCCGCTGAGGGTCCAGTAATAAAGCGGCGATGCGAGCACAATGATATCCGCTTCTTTTACTTTAGGATAAATAGCCGCCATATCGTCTTTCTGAACGCACGGGCATTCTTTATCGCTGTGCCCGCCGAAGCAGCCCAGGCAGCCATGGATGTTCATGCCATTCAGGAAGAACTCTGTCACTTCATGGCCGGCACTTTTTGCGCCTTCGGTAAATGAAGCGATGAGCCCCGCGGTGTTTCCCCTTTTGCGAGGACTTCCGTTCAGGATGACGATTTTCTTGCTCACTTAGACACCTTCTTCATGAATTCGACACCGCTGTGCCATGCCTGCCCGACTTTTTCGCCGATGGCATAATAGCCGTTCTGCATCTGGTCAAAGGCAAAGGCATTGATCTTACCGGCATCAATGCGCCCTTTCTCATCGAGAACCTTCTCATCGGCAATAACATTGACGATTTTGCCGAGGATGCGGAGGCCGTAGGGCTGGTCCTGAAATTCTACGGCTTCGCATTCCAGCGTTACCGGATATTCCGTAATAATCGGAGCATCGACGCGTGTACTTTTCACGGCATGCAGGCCGCTGCGTTCAAACTTATCAGCCATTTTATTACTCGTGGCAATGCCGAAAAAGTCAGATTCTTTCAGCGTATCCGTCCCCGGGATAGCGAGCGTAAAGGCTTTTCTCTTTCTGATATTGGCGGTCGTTTTGTGATCTTCTTCAAGGTTCAGCGCCACCATATCTTCTGCACAGATACCGCCCCAGGCCATCATCATGACGTCGACTGTATCATCTTCATTGTACGTACCGATCATATAAGTCGGCATCGGAAACAGATAGGGTTTCACGCCCAAATCTTTTGTCATTATGGGTCACTCCTTCTTCATTTCATGCATCAGTTTGACAGAAATTTCACCTGTATTTATACTATACCTAGTAATGGTAATGATAACAAGTACGCACATTGACGTAATGTACTATACCGGAGGTAAGTGTATGGATGAAAGATGCATTTCAAAGGAAAAGCTGGAGACGACCGGTTTCAGCTATACTCTCTCTTTGATTAACGGGAAATATAAAATGACCATCTTATACACGCTGATGGAATTCGGCGTCGTACGTTTCAATGAGATGCAGCGCTATATCGGCGGTATCTCGTTCAAGACGCTGAGTTCCACGTTAAAAGAGCTGGAACGTGACGGGTTGGTCCACCGCGAGGAATATCCGCAGATTCCTCCCAAAGTGGAATACTCCCTTACGGAACGGGGCAAAAGTCTGATGCCCATCTTGGATCAGATGTGTGAGTGGGGAGATCGCCATAGAGTGAAAAAAGTGGATAAAAATTAGTGGCTAGTACCATAGTGCGGGCAGTTTGCCATACAAAACCCATGGCAGATAGCAGTTAGCAGATAGCCGATAGCTGCAGATAGTGAAGCATATGACAAAAGGAAGTTGTTTAAAAAGAAAAGGAGAAAACACAATGCACGACTGCAATGAGGCAGAGCAAAAATTGCTCAAGCTGTATCATGATATGAGCATCGGCACACGCGACGAATGCAAAGATTGTCATGATAATATCAATAACCTATCCGATCCGATTAGTTGTTGGTGTGTAGGTAAGGATTTTTATAAGAATCCCAAAAGAATTTTGTTTGTCGGTAAAAATGCAAGAGGTAATCCAGGTACGAAAGAAAACGGTTTTCGTAATACTTTTCAAGCTACTCGTAACTACCTTTGGGATGAAAGCTGGCCATACTGGAGTTATACCCGGGAAATTACTCAAACCATATTTGGCGACGATTCAGTAGAGCACATCGCATTTACAAACATTATTAAATGCAACAATTCGTCAGGAAATGATACGACTCCGGATTTGGTTAAAGAGAATTGCATCTTGAAGTTTAAGATTCTACAAAATGAGATAAAGATAATCAACCCTACACATATCATTTTTTATACAGCCCGGAATTATGATGCTTATATTCTTAAAGTCTTCGACACTAACAGCTATAAGATTCTTTACAATGACGATAGAAAGCAGATAGGAAGCCATAATACTATGTGTTGGCAGGAAGCCACCGCTGACATAGACAATCAATCATTCCATATCCTTCGTACCGGCCATCCGCAGTTTAAGAAAAGAATTGATTTCGTCAATGAAGTATCTAAGTGGATTAAAGACAATTGATTAGTTCAACCAACAAAAATCAGGGTACTCGCTCCTTTTGGAATGGGTACCCTGATTTTCGCCAATTTTTATTAGTTTTTAGTTGATTCTGCAGAGGACAATAGTATTATGCACCAATCATGCGATTTCAAAATGAATGCCTGAAGACAATCGTTTTAATCTGACTGAATTCCTTGAGATTTTCCATTGCAGACTGTCTTCCCAATCCACTTTTCTTATACCCACCAAACGGAGAGTAAGGAGCCGCATAAGAACCGCCGCCATTCAGGACACAAGTTCCTGCCTGGATATTTTGGGCAATGTGAAGCATGGTGCCCATATCTTTTCCGATGACACCGGAGCTAAGTCCGTACATGGTATCGTTGGCCAGTTCAATGGCCTCTTCCACAGTGTCGTAGCTCAGCACGGTCCATACCGGGCCAAAGATTTCCATACTATGTGCGGCTTCTGCCTCATGAGGACAATCGAGCACGGTCGGTTCAATAAAGGTTTTGTTAAACCGTTTCCCCCCAAGGAGAACTTTAGCCCCCTCTTCCACATTGAGATTAATCTGCTTTTCTATATTTGCGGCAGCCCTCTCCGATACAACAGGGCCAAATACGGTGTCTGGATCCATCGGATCTCCGACTTTTTTCTTACGAAGCTCTTCTACCAATCTGCGCGTAAATTCGTCCTTCAGCGAACTGTGTACGATAAAGCGCTTAGAAGAATGGCAGATCTGACCGGAGCGATTACTTCTGTTGGCGATGGCCTGGCTTACAGCATAGTCGATGTCGGCATCCGGCAGAATAATCAGCGGATCATTGCCGCCAAGTTCAAGGGCGCAGCTTGCAAGATTTTTCCCTGCATCTACGGCGACTGACGCGCCAACCTGCGTACTCCCTGTCATGGAAATGGCATCAATCCGACTATCCGTATTCAGCCATCTGCCCAGAACAGAACCGCTGCCGGTAACGACCTGCAGCGCATTTCCCGGTACGCCGCAGGAAAGCATGAGCTTTGTCACCTTGATAATCGTGAGAGGATCATCAGAAGGAAGTTTGGCGACGACCGCATTTCCCATCAAAAGTGCCGGCCATACCTTCGTGCAGAAGGTCGCTACCGGAAAATTAAAGGGTATGATTGCAAGCACTACGCCAAGTGGTTCCCGCACAGTGACGATCAAATCCTCTTCAGACGCGGAACAGTTCGAAGGAGGATAGCACTCCCCATTGATGAATCTGGCGCCTTCCGTGCTGGCCGTGGCTCTTGCAGCTGCCGTATTGATTTCACCCTGTACCTGGGAAATGGGGACTCCGAGTTCCCTTACAATACTCTTTCCCAGTTCATCACGGTGTTCTTCAATAGCATGAATACACTCCTTCAAAATGTCGATTCTTTTCCAGAGAGGAACGGCGGCCCATTCACGACTGCCTTTGCGGGCATTTTCAAGGATCGTATCAATGTCCTCTTTTGTGGCAGCCGGAAACGTATCAATGACCTCATGAGTCGTCGGATTTAGTACTTCAAATGTTTTTCCGTCAGAAGCTCCTGTTTCTTTTCCGCCAATCAGCATTTGCATGATAATGACCTCCCTGCTTTAATTCCTGCCAATCAAAGACAAACTTGCTGCACGTCATTGGTACATGAGACGTCTCGTCATCGTGCCGTCCAGCATCTTGCTGAAACAGCAGCAAAGTTATTTTTTCTGTGTTGTCATTATCATAGCAACGGAAAGGCCGAAAATCTAATTCCGTTACTCTATGTCGAGATTCTCAAAAGTTATGAAGATTCTGCGATTTTTGCTAAATAGAAAAAATCCCTGCAAGCCTCATAAAATCAAGACTTGCAGGGATTTTTATTTAAGCGTCACTCCCACTCTATTGTCGCAGGCGGTTTGCTCGTGATATCGTATACCACTCTGTTAACGCCCGGCACTTCGTTGACGATGCGGCGGGACACGATATCGAGTACATGGTACGGGATATGGGCCCAGTCACTGGTCATCCCGTCGGTGCTATTGACGGCACGAAGGGCTATGGTATTGGTATAGGTTCTGAAGTCGCCCATAACGCCGACGCTGCGGATATTAGGCAGGCAGGCGAAATACTGCCAGATGCTGCGGTCAAGACCGGCTTTGGCAATTTCTTCGCGGAAGATGGCATCGGCTTCACGCACGATGGCCAGTTTTTCTTCGGTGACTTCGCCGAGGACGCGGATCGCAAGGCCCGGTCCCGGGAACGGCTGACGCCATACGAGCTCGCTCGGGATACCGAGTTCTTCACCGACGGCACGAACTTCATCCTTAAAGAGCGTGCGCAGCGGTTCGATGAGGCCGAGGTTCATGTCTTTAGGAAGACCACCTACGTTATGATGGCTCTTGATGGTAGCGCTGGTGCCGGTACCGCCGGATTCCACAACATCCGGATAAATGGTGCCCTGTACCAGGTAATCGACATGGCCGATCTTCTTGGATTCTTCTTCGAAGACGCGGATAAATTCTTCCCCGATGATCTTACGTTTCTTTTCAGGATCGCTGACGCCCTTCAATTTCCCCAGGAAACGGTCTTTAGCGTTCACGCGGATGATATTCATATCAAAGTCTTTCTTGAAGACTTTTTCGACCTGGTCGCCTTCGTTTTTGCGTAGCAGACCATGGTCTACGAAAATGCAGGTCAGCTGGTTGCCGACAGCCTTATGAACCAGTACGGCAGCTACGGAAGAATCGACGCCGCCGCTCATGGCGCACAGCACGTTCTTGTTGCCGACCTTCTTGCGGATAGCTTCAATCTGAGTCTGGGCAAAGGAAGACATGGTCCAGTCGCCGGACAGTCCGCAGATGTCAAACAGGAAGTTGCTGAACATCTTTTTGCCAAAAGGCGTATGCATAACTTCCGGATGGAACTGAACACCATAGAATTTTTTATCTTCGTTAATCATGGCAGCCACAGGGCATTCGGAGGTATGGCCGGCTACGACAAAGCCTTCCGGTACCTTTTCGACATAATCTTGATGGCTCATCCAGCAGATGTTGTTCTTTTCGATGCCGGAGAACAGGCGCGTTTCCGTATCGAGCACGACAGCCGTCTTGCCGTATTCACCGGCCGTACCGGCATGGGCTACGACGCCGCCGAGTTTCTTGGCCATGAGCTGATGACCATAGCAGAGACCTAAGAGCGGAATCCCCAGCTTAAAGACTCCATCATCGACAGTCGGGGTATTTTCAGCGTACACGCTGCTCGGGCCGCCGGAGAAAATAATAGCTTTCGGGTTCTTGGCTTTGATCTGTTCCAGGGTATAGGTGTACGGAATGATTTCGCAGTATACCCCGCATTCACGGACACGTCTGGCAATCAACTGAGCGTACTGGGCGCCGAAGTCGATGACCAGGACCAACTCATGCTGTAAGTTTTCCATGTTCTTCCTCCCATTCATAGGTATTCATTGAATATAACATATAAGAAGAGAATTTTCAACGCTATCAAAACGCCTTCCGCTATTCCCTTCCGAGTATAAAACTCTTCCTACGCTCCCATTATACACCGCAGCACGCAATCTGTTTACGTATAATTTAGATTGAGTGTTATAGTGCTGGAAAGATTCGGGAAAGGTATGAGAGATGAAAAGTGATTAGTGGCAAGTGGATAGTACAGTAGTGCGGGCAGCGAAAAAGGGACTGTGAAAAAATTAAGTTTTCGCAGTCCCTTTTTAGATTATTCTTTTTCTACCCAGCCCAGTCTTTCAAAAATCAGGAAGGCAAGGCTCGTGATGATGGCCACAACTGTGGCAAGGCCCATGCCTTTGAGCTGTACGGGGCCGATGATGACGGAGGCACCGGAAAGACCGGAAATCAAAGTGACAGACGTAAGAATGAGGTTCTTCGGTTTCGTGTAGTCGACTTTGCGCTCCACCATCATGCGGAGACCGGAAGCAGCAATGAAGCCAAAGAGCAGGATGCTGACGCCGCCCATGACAGGACCCGGGATATTGTGAATCAGCGCGGCAATCTTGCCGACAAAGGAGAAGATGATGGCAAGTACGGCAGCGCCACCGATAACCCAGGTGCTGTAGACGCCGGTAATGGCCATGACGCCCATGTTTTCGCCGTATGTCGTGTTCGGCGTAGAACCGACGAGACCGGACAGGACGTTGGAAATACCGTCAGCAATCAGGGAACGATGAAGGCCCGGATCTTTGATGAGGTCGCGGCCTACGATATCACTCGTTACAAAGAGGTGTCCCAGGTGTTCAGCCAGCACGACGAAAAGTGCCGGAAGAATCATCATAATGGCATTGATATGGAAGCTGGGACGATAGAAGGTCGGGGCAGAAAACCAGGCTGCCTGTGCGACCGAAGCAAATGAAACAACGCCGAGTGCGTATGCAATGACATAGCCGCTCACGACACCAATCAGGATCGGGATGATGCTGATGAATCCCTTGCCCAGAATGGTAGCAAGGATGGTGATGATGAGCGTAGCCGAAGAAATTTCCATGGCCTGCACGTTAGTCATCCCTTTGACAGGTTCCATGAAGCCAGCCATATTCATGGCCATCGGTGCGAGTTCCAGACCGATGATAGCTACAATGGCGCCCATGGCGGCCGGCGGGAAAAGCACATCAATCCACTTGGTGCCTACTTTGCGGACCAGGAGACCAATAAGGATGAAGCAGAGACCGAAAGCAATGAAGCCTCCCTGGGCATCGCCATAGGTCAGGCCCGGAGTCTTGCAGACGGCAAGTACCGGCGAAATGAAGGCAAAGCTGGAGCCCAGATAAGAAGGCAGCCGCCATTTGCAGATGGTCAAATAGACCAGCGTCCCTACCCCGTTCATGAAGAGCGCCGTCGATGGATCGACATTGAGCAGGAACGGTACCAGCACTGTGGCACCGAACATGGCAAAGAGGTGCTGCAGGCTCAGGGGCAGCGTTTCCAATAGAGGCAGTTTTTCGTCCACTTGAATGATACGTCGTTGTTTCATTAAGTTTTTCTCCCTTGTTGTAGAATTAGTTCTCCTCATTGTACCACGTTTGGGAGATTGTGGGCAGAGAAATAGTGTCGGTGATCGCATAAGGAAAGCTGTGAAGCTATGGCCGCCGGAGGCGGCGTGGAAAAAGAAGCTATCTTCCCCCGAAAAGCGGGCCCCCCTTCTTTCGATTTCACGAAGTGAAATGAAAGAAGATCTTTATGTTGCAAGGCTACGCCTTGCCTGATTCCTATAAAAACAGCGGCAAAAATTTTCAGCAGCTCTTTTACATTTTCATTAGATCAAACCGACGAAGGAGGTTTGCTGCTTTGGGATCTTCTTTCAAGCCGCTCCGTGGCTTCGAAAGAAGGAGGGACCGCAGTCAGCGCTGACGCGAGGAAGCGCTGACGAGTGCGGGGGATGATAGCTTCTTTTATAAAAATAAGGCATACGCTCTATTAAGAAACGTATGCCCTGATGTCATATCTTTTTTGTTAATTCTATTCTCTAACCTGGACGTCAATTGCCAGCTGCCGAAGGCAGCCATAGCCAGCCGCCAAAGGCGGCGATACAGCTTTCTTTGTGCGCGAAGCGCCACAGCGTTTATCAGAATTTCCAGTTAACCCCTGCGCGAATGCCATACGTCCTGGAAAAATCGTTGCCAAAGTACCGTTCTGCGTCAAGGTACATATACTGCTGCTCGCCAATCTTGGCGCTGTAACCAAGGCCGACGACGCCCCACGTACCGGAATAATCACCGTCATCGGTGTAATACTCTCCGTTGGCTCCGACAGTCACGTCAGAACCATCCAGGAATTCGTGCAGTACGCTGGCTTTGAAGTACAGCTTGCTGTCCAGTTTCGGATCAAGTTCGCGCACAAGGTCAAAGCCCAGACGTCCGATAAGGCTCCAATCGTGGTCAGCATCGACATGAAGATCCTGCGAATCATAATAGTCATAGCCGCCTACGTAGGAAAGCTGCAGCTGGACCTGCGGTACCCAGAACCAGCCTTTGTCAAGGTACAGCCGATGGCCGTATTCGGTGCTCAGGTTCCAGACGTCCCGGCTGAAATCACCGGCATACCGCGTATCGGTCTGGCGGTCGCGGACGCTGTAGTCGGATCTTACATGATGGTACTTCAAATAGTTATCCCAGTAAGCGTGGGAATCCTGCTTCCATTCGGGCATGGCCGCACGCTTTTCGGCACTCGGATAATACTCGTGGGTATCATAAAGTGCCACGGTGAAATCCTCGAGATCAATATCACCGTCAAGGCCTTCCCACCGGCCGGAAGGATCGGAATAGGCTGCGGACAAACTGAGCCGATGCTTTGCTTCGTCCGTCTGTTTCGTCACATCGGTATAACCGAGTTCGTAACTGTTGCCGTCCAATTCGCCGACACCGTCAACGCCGAAGTTACGGTAGCCCAGACGAATCCAGCCGCCCTGGTCCGCGCCCGGCGTGAAGTACAGCGACTGGCCGTCACGTTTGGTAAAAGTATCGATGTCGGTCACGTAGCGCCACAAGAGGCCCTCAAAATTGCCTGGGGACTTTGCACCATCGTTCACCACAGGTTCTTGCTCCTCTTCGGTCTCAGGGAGTACCAGATAAACGTACTGTGGATCTTCAAAGGGATCGATATAGAAAGCCTTGACCTGTGCGGTCGTCGGTTTATTCGTACCGTCGCCGTTATAGGCATCGTTATAGGCATCCGTATTGAGGGGATCCGTAGCTACATCACGATATTCTACTTTAAGGGCTTTGTTGTTGATACCGTCAGCGGTATACACCTTGCCATCACGGAATTCGTTCTGCGATTCGGAAACAACGGCAAAACGAACCGCGTCTCCTTCCTCCATGGAATCGCTCAGTTCCTGGAGGTTCCTGATATTCAGGGTCTGTTCATCGCTGGTTCCCTGACGCATATAGATCATATCGCTCTGGGAACCGTCTTTTGAAAGGTCAAGCACGAACGTATGCGACCCGCTGAGCTGATTCGTAATCTGGAGAGAATGCCCGCCATTTTGGAAATGAACGGTACCGCCGTCGCCGCTGAGGTTCGTCACACTGCTTGAACCCGTCATATACCAATTAGAACCACTCGGCAGGTCCAGGTTAATGGTACCGCCGCGTACCGTTCCGTAATCTTCCGTCACATTATCAGCCACAGCCGTTTGCCCCGTCAGGCTGCTGCCATTTGTCAATTGAATATCGACTGTCCCGCCGACATATTCGACAGCCGCATCATTCGTTCCAAATGCCACAACGTCGCTTACAATTGTTTCCTTAGCACTGTCTTCGCTGGGAGCAATCGTGATTGTGCCGTTGTTATAGGCCTGCATAGCGTCGCCTGTAATCTTACTGTCACCGGCATAATTGACAGTAATGCTGGCCGGATCTCCGACGTTCGCACCCGTACTATCTTGTTGGTAACTTTCCGCCTGAAGCACCGTGCTGCCAGAAATATCGGACGCGTCATTCACGGTCACAGTACCGCCCGCGGATGAGAGAATACCTGCTGTAGTACCCGTAATCTTCGTGGTTCCTCCCGGGGCATCGAAGGTAACGGTACCCCCATAAGCTCCAATAACGGCATAATCCGCCGTCACTTCATTATTCCCATGCTGTGAGGTTAGTTGTATTTCAGCTCCGTTTCCTCTGGAATCGACGCCCATGGTATAGTTTGGCAACGTCGTTGTAACGGTATTATCCTGGTAGGCAGTGAAATCAATTTTACCCCAAATTCTAGCTCTCATCCCCATGTAAGGATGAGATACATGGTTGGAACCCTTGTCCGCAGTAACTTCTACCAATGACTGTTTCACTGGAGTTCCATATCCGGTTTGGTAAATGACGTTCGAATCAATAGCACAGAGCTTATAACGATTGCCAGTCGCAATAAAGTTATTATCACCATTTTTAGCTTCAATCTGGATTTCGGCACCATTGTTTGCAGAAACGCAGCCAGCACCGTAATTTTTACTGGTATCATCCGCTGCATAAATGTTGTTGCTTCCTTCTGATGTAACAGTGAGAAGCGTATTGCCTGTAGCATTTTCACCGTCGGCATCGCAAGCATATATGGTAGAATATCCGCCATACATCTCCGTATTGCCGCCAGCAATAACTTTGGTTTCGGCATTGTTATAGGCCGAAATTCCAAAATGATGGATACCTTCCCCCATGACTATAACATCCTGCTTTGCATCTATGGTGAGTTTAGTGAGTACACTATTGGTACCCCTACTATCGACATAGGCACCCCATTTACAACCTCCATCAGAAAGAGGCTTTCCTACAGTGACATTTCCCGTCGTTGCTTCAAGATAAACCTGGTTACCATCCGTAACCCAGACAGGCACAGGAGTGGAATAATATCCATTAGTATTTGGAGCAGTCATCTCAATACTTGGAAATGTAAAATGATACGTTTCTGGGGGGTACGAGTGAAAACGGACGTCCGAATAGACTTTAGGGTCATCCGTTCCCGACTCATCATATGCATAAGCATTCCCAGCAAGCCCGAATACAGTAAATCCAGCCAGCGCCAACAGCACACTCTTTTTTAAAGATGTCCTCATTGCTATCACCTTTTCCCCTAAGCAAAACAATGTGCTCTCCCGACGTATGCGAAATTGTAATCCGATTAATGCTGCCTTACTCCTCTCATCGCCTCCAGTATGCCGGAACTCTGTCATAAACTAAATTAATTAACGCTTTTTAAATTTACTGATAATTATCTGTTTTTATTTTAAGCAATTCTATATTAATTTTCAATATAAGTTGACGAAATAATCAATTAATTTATATTGCTCATTAAAATTATTATTACAAAAGTTGCAGACAGCAAAAATCGGGGCTAGTTGATTGTTTATTTTCTTGCTGGTAAGAAGGAGCATCGCAGAAAGTGCTAACTAGTGCGGTGGAAGATAGCTTCTTTTAAATAAAAGTAAGGCATACGCTCCATTTAGAAACGTATGCCCTGATGTCATATCTCTTTTGTTTTGTTAATTCTATTCTCTGACCTAATTGTCAACTTTCAGCTGCCGAAGGCAGCCATAGCTAGCCGCCAAAGGCGGCGTCACAGCCTTCTTTTTGCGCGAAGCGCCACAGCGTTTATCAGAATTTCCAGTTTACACCAGCGCGTATACTATACGTTCTGGCAAAATCATTGCCGAAGTACCTTTCTGCGTCAAGGTACATATACTGCTGCTCACCAATTTTAGCGCTGTAGCCGAGACCCAGGACGCCCCAGGTGCCGGACAGGTCACCGTTATCGTTATAATAATCTCCGTTAGCGCTGACGGTCACATCGCTGCCGTCCAGGAATTCATGCAGCACGCTGGCCTTGAAGTAGAGCTTGCTGTCCAGTTTCGGATCAAGTTCACGCACGAGGTCAAAGCCCAGGCGGCCGATGAGGCTCCAATCATGATCGGCGTCGACATGGAGATCCTGCGAATCATAGTAGTCATAGCCGCCCACATAGGAAAGCTGCAGCTGAGCCTGCGGCACGATGCTCCACTTGTCACTCAGCTTGTTCTCACGGCCGTATTCCGTCGACAGACTGATGATATCCTGGTCATAGTTGCCGTCATACCTGGCTTCTGTCTGGTGATCCACTGCGGAGTAATCGGTCTTCACATGATGGTATTTTAGATACGTATCCCAATAGCTGTGCGTGCCCTTTTTCCAGGCCGGCTTTGCGGCCATTTCTTCCGCTGCCGGGAAGTATTCATGCGTATCGTACAGGTTAAAGGAAGCATCGCGTACCTCCAGGCTGCCGCCGTACCCTTCGAAATGACCGGTCTCCTTGCCATAGGCACCGGATACGCTGAAACGGTGTTTTTCTTCATCCGTATCCTTGACGACCGTCGTATACCCGATTTCATAAGTATTGCCGTCGACCTCACCTGTTCCGTCAACACCGAAGTTACGGTATCTCAGGCGAACCCAGCCGCCCTGATCCGCACCTGGCGTGAAGTACTGGGCCTCACCGGTACGATTGGTGAAAGTATCGAGATCCGTGACATAACGCCAGATGATATTCCGCGCCCTACCCGGTGTCTTAGCTCCGTCATTGATATATTCATGAGACTGTTCGTCTGACGTAATTACTTCTTCATCCTGTTTGACGAGATAGACGTACTGCGGATCGTCGTAACCATCGATGTAACTGGCCTGCACTTCAGCCGTTGTCGGCTTGTTGGTCCCGTCCCCGTTATAGGAGTCATTGTAGGCCTGCGTATTGAGCGGATCGGAAGCAACGCTGCGATATTGAACACTCAGCGTGGCGTTCGTAATCCCGTCGGGCACATACACTTTATTGTTGCGGAACCCATCGTAGGAAGAAGAAACCACAGCAAAACGGACGACATCTCCAGACTGCATCTCCTGATTCAGCGCTGCGGAGTTTTTGACCTTCAGCGTCTGTTCATCGCTCGCTCCTTCACGGATATAAAGCATATCGCTGTCGGCGCCGTTCATCGAAAGATCCATCGCGAAAGTGTGACTGCCTTCCAGTTCATCAATCTGGAGGCCATGGCCGCCATGGACAAAAGCTACCGTACCGCCGCTGCCGCCGAGTTTCGTCACAGCGCTGGGACCGGTCATATTCCATACGCTCGTGTCGTTCAGCTCCAGATTGACATCACCGAGAAGCACGGCGCCTTCCGGTGCCTCTTTGTAAGAAACGGCCTCGTCCGAATCTTCGATAAGAACAGCATTGTTTGCACTGTTTTCGGCATACATAAGACCCGTATCGACGGTTCCTGTCAGCGTACTGCCGTTTGAAAGCGTTAAATTTACGGCCGCTTTTTCCGGATAATCGGGAAGCATATCTTTAAAGTAATACTTCTCATTATAATAGGTTTCACGCCATTTTGAATATTCCTTGTACGGCGTATAGGAGGCGATATTCCCGTAAATGGCAATTGTTCCCTTGGTTTGCGGCGAGATGGTAATAGTCCCGCCATCGAGGGCTTCTACACTCCCTTTGACTTCACTTCCCGCCCCATACTGCAAATCGATAGACGGATAAACAAGCTGATTTGTCTCCGTATTTTGATTTGCCGGACTCCTTCGCAGAGCGGTACTCTTTACTGCTGCAGCTTTCCGTACATTTCGTGATGCTGGTGCCGCATCCCCATCATCATCCCAAACATTATCATCCCAATCTTCCATGCCAAAATCATGCGATTTTGCCCCAGAAGGTACCCAGATATTGAGGTCAAGATAGGGAGCAATAGGATGCGACGCTGCAAGGGCTGTTCCGGTACCGTTTCCGCCGGTGACTTGAGTCGTCCCGCTTATCTGAATGCGGCCGCCTTCAGAAGCTTTTGCCCCGGCTTCACCACCGGAGATTTTATTTACACCACTTGAAGATTCAACATTGACATTCGCATTGCTCTCATGCGAATAAACCCCATATGTATATCCGTAAATGTCATTGTCTCCCGATGCCTGAACATTGACAAGCCCTTCCTGCTCACATATATTATGCTGCGAAGTCTGGTAATAATCCGATGCAGCTTCAATACCATATCCGGTCTCAGGAGTTTTTGTTCCCGTTATGTAAGACATTAACTCTACGCCTGAACCATGGATGACATTCCGGTTGGAATGAATTTCAATCTTTCCGCCCAGCGTTGACACACCGGCCAGTTTTCCTTCTGCATCCGTTTCACCACCGGCAGCTACATTAATATTCAAGTACCTACTCCTGATTGCAGTTTGAGTACCGGTAATTTTATTATTGTGACCTGCAACAACAGAAATATCAGTTGCTTCTCCTAAATCAGCATGAACTGACTCTAAATACCTTGGGCCAAGTAAAAAATCTGCGTAAATACCATTGCCATGCATGTCGTAAAATGGAGAATTGCCAAATTCAACATAATTGGCATACAAATCCCCGTCGTAAGAAGCAGAAATTTCATTGTCCCCCAGTTCATTTTGAATAGTAACAGTACCTCTCCCCTTTTGATAAGGATATTCCATGAAAGCACTAACGGCGTTTGTATAACCTTTAATGACATTGTTTCCTTCCACAGCTTCTAGCGTTATTGAAGCGCCAGATTCGGCATGCATGCCGTACGGACCGGTCACAGAAATGTCACCCTGATCTGCCTGAAGTTTCAAATTACCGCCATTACTGGCAACAATGGCAGAAGAAGTAGAAGCATCATTACTCTTACTACCTGACCAATTATTGGTTGCTGAAATACCGCCATTTAAACTTTCTATCAATCCAGTAGCACCTGAACCTGAAATACTGATTGCCGGCTTGTTGGTTCCAGTGAAATCAAAGCAATCACCTCTGACAGTTTTATCGCCAGAAGTAACAGAAAACCGATTCTCTCCAGCACATACAGTACTGCTGCCTCCGAATACAAACAGAGATGCCAATACTAGCATCACATTACGCCGCAGCTGTCGATATTGTCTGTCGTTTCTACTCCTCATAATCCCCATCCCCTTTGAAAGAAACAGACAACGGATGTATTTTTTCATTCTATTAATATTTATAGTAAGAATGATTATCGGCTATTAAGTATAGAAATAAGTTTATTTTATTGCTATCAATTTATTTTTATTATAGTCCGAATAAACAGAAAGATATAGTATTTTTTCGAATATTTTACAAAAATTAAAAAATTGGCATGAATTCGTTGGATGCAATACAATATAATGTAAAATTTTGTACATTAGAAAAGGATGAGTATGAATCTGCGCATAACATATTCCTCCTCCCTTTCTTTTCGGTGTACCAAAAAATCGGGACTTCGGTGATGACTCACCAAAGTCCCGATGATAGATCCTAACTGGCATGAAATTTTCAGAAAAGTGATTATCTTGCCGTGCAGGTGGTGCAGTTTTTGGTCTGGGGCATTAAGAGCTGCCACAGGCAGCCTTCGAGCAAGACGCCTTCTTTAGGATCAGTGCCGGCGTCAACTGTGGCCTGAATGACGTAACTTACGAAGTCGGCCGCGCCCTGTACGCACTGGTCGAGATCCTTATGCTTCAGCAGGTAACCGGTGAGTGCACTCGTAAAGATATCGCCGATGCCGCTGGTGGCAAAGGGCAGTCTGTCCACGCGGTAGATTTCCGGGAATACCTGCGTAGTTTCCATGCAGGCGGTGGAAATATGCTCGTCATCGCTGGGCACACTCGTAATGACAACAAATTGCGGACCCATGGCAAGAAGTTTTTCGCAGATCTCACCCAGCGCATCTTCATCCGGTATTTTATCGGCATACGGCGTGCCTGTAAGGAGGCAGGCTTCCGTATAGTTCGGCGTAATAACGGTTGCTTTGGCGACAAGTTTCTTCATGGCTTCTACCATGTCGGCGCCAAAAACAGGATACAACATACCGCCGTCACCCATGGCCGGATCGACGACGACAAGCTTATACTTTCCAAAACGGTCAATACAGGATGCCACGGCTTCTGCCTGGGCACCACTAGCAAGGAAGCCGCTGTAAATCGCATCAAATTCGAGGCCCAGTTCTTCCCATTTGTCCATATAAGAGCCCATGACGTCGGTTAAATCTTTGGAAACATAGTTGCCGTAGGTCAGATTGTTGCTGTAAAGAGCCGTCGGGAACGGACAGACCTGGTTTCCCATAGCGGAAAGCACAGGCATGGCAGCCGTCAGGGAGCAGCGGCCAAAAGAACAAAGGTCATGGATAGCGAGAACGCGATTTATTTTCATTTGAATAACCTCCTTGAGGGATCTTACTTTATATTGTACTGCTTATTGTACCTTATGCGTATAAAATCGGAAACACCCAGTTTTAATTCTATCTGACAGCACACTACCGCCCATTTAAATATTGTGATGGGAACGGCTGGCAAGAAAAACAGCCACAAAAGCCGCCGTACCGAGCGATACCAGATTGTGCGAAGAAGCTCCGATAAAGAGGAGAATTGCCATCACAATCACACCTATGACAATAGGCTTTTGAGACATGTTCTTCCCCCCTTTTGCAGTAGTTTCGTGATAAGTATAGTATACAACGGAATGAGGGTTGATGGGACGGATTTTAGCGAAGGAAAGTTTTGGCGCTGGCGCGCGAAAAGAAGAAAACTATCCTCCGCCACTTCGTGGCCCCTCCTTCCGACTGCGTGGAAGGAGATTGTAGATGATAGCCAAACCTTCGGTTTGACTGAATTAAAGCTATGGCCGTCAAAGGCGGCGAAGGAAAAAGAAGCTATCTTCCCCCGAAAAGCGGGCCCCCCTTCTTTCGAAGCCGCGAAGCGGCTTGAAAGAAGATCCCAGAGAAGCAATGCTTCGCATTGCCAAATTAATTTAAAAGAGCAGGAAGTATTTGCTGCTACGTTGCTATATCTTTGTTTCTACTGATTGATGCAAAAGGTTAAAAGAAAACTTAAGGGTCATTACCCACCGCAAAAGCGGTCCCCCCTAATCAACTTTCCTCCCCCACTTCGTGGTCCTTCCTTCCTACGGACGGAGGTGGCAGAGGAATTCCAAACCTTACGGTTTGGCTTAACTTAGGCGACGTCGAAGAGGGTCTCTGTCAACGCTGACGCGAGAAGGCGTTGACGAGTGCGGGGGAAGATAGCTTCTTTTAATAAAAAATAAAGAGCATACTCCAATTTAGGAACGTATGCCCCGATATCACATATGCTTTTTTATTTGTTTCTGATGGACTCTGCTGCAAGACAGCCTCAGGAACGCGAAAGACCGGATTGGGCCACGAAGGCGGAACTGAGCGCCAACGATCCACGAGCGAAGCGCTGTGGGAGTCAGAGGAGCCACTGACTCAGTCAACATTCCATCTTCGCACATCTATGCTACGCAAGAAGACAATCCGGAGGGTTACCGGGAGTAACTCGAGGAATTGTCGACACAGCGTAACTGGCGCAGACACATGTAGATGAAGCTGCGAATGAATCACTGGCTCCCTAATTCTGCAGAGGACAGCCGAAACTTCCTTAGAAAAAACTCTGGTCAAATAGACGTCCGAGACAAGTCGAGAACTCTATTTGACCAGGTGCTTTTATATTTACATTGCTTTTTTCAGCGTAGGCTGTTTGATAGGCTCTTTGTCGATAAGTCTGACAATCAACAAGGTAATGATGCAAATCAGCCATTCGAAGTAAATAACGTGCGGGAAGATGCGGATGGACGGGATAAAGGTCCAGGCGACAAGGCCGAGGATACCAACTAAGGTCGTCCAGAAAGCCGTATTTTTCCGGCAGAGGCCCGGTGCAAACATGGTGCACAGAAATACAAGGGTGAAGGCTGTCGTGAGGCTCAGGCCGATCATCATCATCTTGACGATGCCCACCATATTGAAGGCCATCCACAGCGTAATGACGCCGATGATGAGAATGATGATTCGGTTTGCTTTGACATAATCCGATTCGGAAATGTTGGGATTGATAAAACGCTTATAGATGTCCTGCGAAACAAGGGTCCCGGCGCCAAGCAGAATCGTGCAGGCCGTCGATACGTCTGCAGCCCAGAGTGCAGCCAGGGTAAGGCCCGAGGCGACCGGGTCAAGGCTCATGACAATCTGCGGCAGTGCTTTGGTCGGGTTGATATTCGGGAATTCGGCAAGGGCTGCCATGCCGAGGATGGCGGAAAGAAAGCCTATCGGGAAAATCAGGAAGCCGCCGAGAATAAAGCCTTTGCGTGCAGACTGCACATCGCGGGCACCGCAGGCAATCTGTACAGGCCCCTGAGCGGTAATGGCCTGCGTTGTCATGACGATGATCCAACCGATCATCATGGCAGCTGTCAGCCCGCCGAAAGGACTCGTCCAGTCAAGGCCAGGCACAACGGGCAGCTTGGCAGCGATGCCGGCAAGCCCGCCGTCCCGCGTAAGGACCCGGACGACAGAATAAATAAGACCGATATAAATGATGGTGACACTGACAAGGTTCGATACGCCGCTCGACCAGAGGCCGCCGATGGCCGTAATGCCGATAAACACTACAGCGCTCGCAATCATGCCGCTTCTCATG
Source organism: Acidaminococcus sp. (assembly GCA_022482815.1). Taxonomy (NCBI): domain Bacteria; kingdom Bacillati; phylum Bacillota; class Negativicutes; order Acidaminococcales; family Acidaminococcaceae; genus Acidaminococcus; species Acidaminococcus sp. Next base: position 1,902,979 of record JAKVOM010000001.1, on the reverse strand, counting down.
GTAAAGACGTCAGGCATGAGGGACGACAGGATGGAACCGCCGGCCACATACTGCAGCGAGGTGATGCAGATCATGATGATTGAAAGCCCGATGACGCTGATAATACGTGCTTTCTTATCATAGGAACGCTCAAAAAGTTCCGGGACAGTCGTGCATTCGAGGCTGCGGTACTTCCCCGCCGCCACAAGGCCCATGATAATGGCCCCGATGGCCCAAGCCCCGTTGTACCAGCCGGCTGAAAGACCGAGCTTCGTGGCACTTTCCGCTACGCCGACCGTAGAAGCGGCACCGACCGCCATACCGGTGATGGCAAACGCAACCAGACAAGGTCCGAACTGCCTTCCTGCAAAAAGATACTCTGCCGGATTCTTGTCAGCGCGACGTTTCATGTAAAAAGAAACGCCAAACAACAAAATCACATAAATGAGGACAATAAAAAATTGAATGGACATGAATCTTACAACTCCCTGTACGGGAAGCTCTGATGATTCGATATTCAATTGATCGTGAAATCTGAACTATCTATCCTACCAGTGCTTCCTCAGATTTTACGTGCCCTTTTATTATAGAACTTTTGGGGAAAGAAGGGAAATAAAAAATAATTAGCCGCCAAAGGCGGCTGATTAGACGCTGTGGCGCTTCGCGCAAAAAGAAAGCTGGGACGCTGTGGCCGCCGAAGGCGGCGGGCCTGCGGCTGCGTGGTAATAAAATAAAAAGCGCTTTCGGTATTTAGCCAGGCGTGCGAGAGAAAGATAAGGTGTGGGATGAAGATTTAAGATTTTATCATCCATCACAGGGACCTTCTTCGACGCCGCTTTGCGGCATTGAAGAAGGGGGCCCGCTTTGCGGGGGATGATGACCCTTATTACCTTTTTTCTACTTCACGCAGTGAAGTAGAAAGAAGGAGGGCCATTTATGGCGGAAGATTTCTTTTTATCCCCTTCGCTTCCACTTTTGGTTCATTCACACCTTCAACTGCACATTTCTACCTTACTTTCATGTATAGTAGTTGTATCTACAAAATAAAATTTGGAGGTACTCAAGGACAGAGGAAAAAATGCAGTTTCATTCGCAGAATATGATGAACTACGAAAAAATGCCAGAATGATGCGTAAAAACATGACCGTAGTCGAAAAAATTTTATGGTATCAGGTACTTAAAAAACTCCCCGTACGAATTTTAAGGCAAAAATTATTTTTTACTATATCGTTGATTTTTACTGTGCTAAAGCTAAATTGATTGTAGAGGTTGATGGGATCCAACACACAGAAAAAGAAATTGAGGAATATGATGCTAAAAAAACCGCGTTTCTTAAGAACAGGGGCTATAAAGTAATCAGGTTTTCTAATTCTGAGATTGCGCATGATTTATATGGGGTTGAAGAAAGAATAAAGAAAGTATTGGAAAAGAGATTGGGGAAAGAAGTTTAAAAGAAGTGTGAGAATTAACCGGTGGTTTTCTAGATTTTTGTAGCTGCTGACCGATACAAAAAAAGAATTTTAAGGGACATCACCCACCGCAAGCGGTCCCCCCTCTTCAATGTCGCGCAGCGACGTCGAAGAGGGTCCCTAAAGAAATTTGATTTCTCTGCTGCCTTCTTTCAAGCCGCCCATCGCGGCTTCGAAAGAAGGAGGGACCGCAGTCAGCGCTGACGCCAGTGCAGCGCTGACGAGTGCGGGGGATGATAGCTTCTTTTAATAAAAAACAATGCATGGCCCGGGTAAGAAACGTAATTTCCCGACTTCACACACGCTTTTCAAATCTTTTATTTTTCGTTCACTTGCTTCCCGCTCATATGCTCTATCTTTAATTCTAAGATGCACACGTGGTCGATTGTCCGCTGTACGATGGCGTCGACGGCTTCTTTAGTTGGATAGTATTTCAGGCCGATGGCATAGAGCTCCTGCTTCTTCAGGGCTTCGTCTTCTACGATATGAATTCTTCCGAACAGGGTGACGCTGTTAAATTTCAGCCACCAGTTGTCCGGATTCTCTTTCCAGCCTTCGCTCAACACGTTGAATGTGACTTTATCCGAGCGGCGAATGGAATCAATTTTATGACCTTCACCGGCTCCGTGGAAAAAGACGGATCCGCGCTCTGCATCGTAATGATAATCGATGGGAATGGCATAAGGGTATCCATCATCACCGCAGACTGCCAGGGTGCCTCTCTTGCCTTCCTTCAGCACTTTGATACACTCAGCTTCTGACAGCTGCTGCTTGATTCTTCTCATAGCACGAAACATAGGAATTCCACCTTCTTTCATTTCTTTCCCCTATTATACAAAAAAAGACGAACCTGGAAACCAGATTCGTCTTACAATGTTAAATTCGGCAAAAATAAAATGGTGCCGGGGACCGGAATCGAACCGGTACGGAGATCGCTCTCCGAGGGATTTTAAGTCCCTTGCGTCTGCCAGTTCCGCCACCTCGGCAGGTTTAAGCAGATAAAAAAAAATTGGAGGCGACACCCAGAATCGAACTGGGGATAAAGGTTTTGCAGACCTCTGCCTTACCGCTTGGCTATGTCGCCAACAATTGGAGCGGAAAACGAGATTCGAACTCGCGACCCCCACCTTGGCAAGGTGATGCTCTACCACTGAGCTACTTCCGCATCATAATTGGTGCCTCAGCGCAGAATCGAACTGCGGACACAGGGATTTTCAGTCCCTTGCTCTACCAACTGAGCTACCGAGGCAAAAAGTGGCGACCCAGGACGGACTTGAACCGACGATCTCCGCCGTGACAGGGCGGCATTCTAAACCAACTGAACTACTGGGCCGTTCATCAGTCGCTCTCGCAACCGACTTCCTCATTATACGGCAGACCCCCCTCTCTGTCAAGGGTTTTTCTGAAATTAATGAAAAACAGTGGTAAGTGGGTAGTGATTAGTGGATAGTACCGTAGTGCGGGCAGGTTGTTGGCTAAAAGCCTAAAGGCAGATAGCAAATAGCAGTCAGCAGATAGCTGCAGTTAGCCGAAAAAATGCGCTTTGGTCTTTTAGCCTCGTCTTCGACAGAGAGGGTCTCTAATGCACCGATTGGGGTGTTGGTGTGGATTTTACGGCGTCTTCGTCGGACCAATTCCTGTTATCCTACTGAATATCCACCGCAAGCGGCCCTTTAAATTTCGTGATCAGCTTCGGTGATTTGTTTCAGGGTACTTTCGAGATGTTCGTCGAGGCGCTTTTCCAGTTCCTGCAGGGTCTTGCTGTCAAAGTCCATACTTGCATGGAATACGGAATTGATTTTCATTTCTCCAAAGAATTCGTTCCGCAGTCTGTTATACATGATAATGAGCTGATCTTTGCGTGTGAAGTCCGTATAGTCAATCATGATGATTGACCCGTTAATGTGCTCAATCGCCTTGTCAGGGGAAATATAGAGCTCAAATGGACCAATTTTCTTGGGGAGGTTCTTTCCGTACTCCCAATCTTTGAGTCCTTTCGCTTCTACCATTTCTCCGAGATTGACGCTCGCCGGATCTTCCATGCTTTTTAAGATTTCGGGAATGTAATGGCGCGCTTTTTCGGCGAAAAGATCCCGCTCCTTGTAAATGAGACGGATATCACGATAGGAATTCATTCCCATGGTACGGACGAGAATATAGTCAAAGGTCTCTGCCGTGTATGTGATATCAATGCTGGCACGAAGGGGCTCGCATTCGTAGCGGCAGATATAAAGAACCTGTCCTTCGATATGGTTTGTAATTTTTTTCGTGAAGGCGCCCATTTTATCGGGCAGATCACGAATGAGATCCCAATCCTGCACTTCCTGCTGGATGGTTTCGATAGGAGGATAAGACATGGTTGTACTCCTTGTTGTAAATTGTATATATTGCAGTGTAAAGCTGTGGCGCTGACGCGCAAGAAGAAAGCTGGGGCCGCCGGGGGCGGCGAAGGAAAAAAGCTATCTTCCCCCGAAAAGCGGGCCCCCCTTCTTTCGAAGCCGCGAGGCGGCTTGAAAGAAGATCCCAGAGAAGCAATGCTTCGCATTGCCAAATTAATTAAAAAAGAGCTTCGGAAATTAACCGCAGCGATTCTGCATTTTTGCTATAGCGTAATGTTACAAATGGTTTAAGAATAAATACTAAGGGTCATCACCCACCGCTTTCCGGAAGGCCTGGTATCACCAGGCCTTCCTGCGGTCCCCCCTCTTCAATGTCGCGCAGCGACGTCGAAGAGGGTCACTACTGCCTCGATTGGGGTTTGGGTTTGGATTTTACGGCGTCTTCGTCGTACCAATTCCTGTTGTCGTACTGAATACCCACCGCAAGCGGTCCCCCCTCTTATTTTTTTACAAAAAACAAGAGGGCTGGTGCTTTCATCTTAGTTTCAACAAGCGACATGCGACCTGCGATATTCAACAAAAGGCTGCCGCCGTGGCGGCAGCCTTGGCTGCTAATTAGTTATTTATTTGCTTTTTTGGCGGCGTCTTCGGCGAGCAGTTTCTGCAGTCTGCCGCAGCTCATCTTGCCTTCGTGGCAGACGCGCTGGGTCACGCAGGTCGGGCCTGCTTTAGCAAAAATAACAGGAGCGACTTTGCGGACTTCCTCAAGCATCTTATTAGCCAGTTCACGGATTTCCCACTGAGCGCGGTTGCAGCAGCGCAGTTCAAAGAAGTGCAGCAGGCTGCGGGCGTTCATGGTCACAACAATCTTCGTTTCCGTGGCATTCGGCAGGATGTAACGGGCATCTTCGGCCGGAATGCCGGCGTCCGTCATTTCGTTGTAAAGCTTCTGGATTTCATCGCAGAGGCCTTCAAATTTAGCTTTCATTTCCGGATTAGCGGCAATCGTAGGCGGCACAATGCGTTCAAAATTGTGTTCCTTCACATAGCGCTGGGACTGCTGGGAATAGGAAGCAATACGATGACGCACCAGCTGGTGAGTCAGCACGCGGGACACGCCTTCGATAGCGAAGGTAAAGTATACGTGTTCAAACGTAGAAGTATGTCCCATGCGGCCAAGCATTTTTACAAGGCCGGCCACTTTATCATCGGTCAGGTTTTCTTCAATTTCAGCGGCACCGATCGGAGAATAGCACAGATGGGCGCTCATGGCGACCGTCTTGTCCGGATCCGGTGTATAACGAATCAATTTGACTTGCATCATCTTTTACGACCTCCCCTTTCTGCTTCTGCCGCCTTGCGTACAATTTCAAACGACTTTCGCAGCAGTTCTTCAAGCCGTTCGTCCTGGTGACTGAGATACAGGTATCCCATGAGGGTTTCAAAAGCCGTACTCATGCGGTACTCCCGGACGCTGGCGCTTTTAGGCACTGTGGACTTCGTATTGCGTCCCCGGCGCTCCATGGCCGCTTCTTCTTCCGTAAGTTCCGGTTCGAGGGCTTCCATCGCCCTGGCCTGCATTACGGCCGACACCATACGGGCCGCCATGTTATGCAGGACCTGCACATGCGTGGAAACGGGAACAAGGCGCATCCGCACGTAGAGGGAAAAAACCGCATCCCCGACGTAAGCGAGGATAATCGGATGAAGAAGTTTGGGTTCTTTGGCCTCAAGCTCTTCCCCGCAGGCACGCAGCGCGAAATCCCTGATTCGGCAGTATTCTTCGAATCTCACTGTCTCTTCCACCGTACACCCTGAGGCGTATCTTCCAGGATGATTCCCTTCTTTGCCAGTTCGTCACGAATAGCGTCTGCCTTGGCATAATCCTTTGCCTTGCGGGCAGCCTGACGTTCGGCAATCTTCGCTTCGATTTCGGCATCGTCGGAAGCGCCTTCGGCAGGTTCCTTCGTGCCTGCCGGTTCGTCTTCCAGGATACCGATAATGGATTTCATTTCTTTCCAGGTCTTGATGATCTGGTCCATCAGTTTGCCGTCGGGCTTCTTGCTGCCGCTCATGATGGCCTGATGATATACGTTGATTTCCTTGGCCAGGGCAAAGAGATAGCTGATGGCAAGGGACGTATTGAAGTCATCGCGCATCGCTTCCATGAAGGCTTCACGCATGTCAGCAACCTTCTTGCGCAGTGCCATGCTTTCGTCGTCAGGACCGACGGAAATCACTTTCATGATTTCCAGCAGGTTCTGCTGAGCCGTGCGGAGACGTTCCAGACTGCGCTTTGCTTCTTCAAGACGCGCATCGCTGAAGTCCAACGGGCTGCGGTAATGCGTGTTCAGGATGAAGAGGCGGAGCACTTCCGGTTCGTATTTATCGAGGATTTCAGCGACCGTGAAGAAATTGCCCAGGGATTTGGACATCTTTTCTTCGTTGATCGTAATGAATCCGTTATGAATCCAGTAGCGGACAAAGGGACGTACGCCCGTTGCGCCTTCAGACTGGGCAATTTCGTTTTCATGATGCGGGAAGATCAGGTCGGATCCGCCGCCGTGCATATCAAAGGAGGGGCCAAGGTACTTCGTGCTCATGGTCGAGCATTCGATGTGCCAGCCCGGACGGCCTTTGCCCCACGGGCTTTCCCAATAGGGTTCGCCCGGCTTGGCAGCCTTCCACAGTGCGAAGTCCATCGGATTTTCCTTGCGTTCATCGACTTCGACACGGGCGCCTGCCATCATATCATCGAGGGTACGGCCGGACAATTCGCCGTAGTGCTTGAACTTTTCCACGCGATAGTAAACATCGCCGTCCACGACATAGCCGTAGCCGTTATCAATGAGCTGCTGCACGGTGTGGATGATGTCGGGAATATGTTCGGACACGCGCGGATATACGTGGCAGCGGCGAACATGGAGCTTATCCATCACGTCGAAATAAGCCTTGATATAACGGTTGGCGATGACATCCCAGGTCACGCCTTCCTGGTTAGCGGCGCGGATAATCTTGTCGTCCACGTCGGTAAAGTTCTGTACATGGGTCACATCGTAGCCTTCGTGTTCAAGGAAACGATGGATCGTATCCCAGACGACAAACGGACGAGCGTTGCCGATATGGGGATGGTTATAAGGAGTAACGCCGCAGACGTAGATATTGACTTTGCCGGGATGAAGCGGAACAAACTCTTCTTTTTTGCGGGTCATCGTATTAAAGACGCGAATCGTACTCATAACTTTCTCCTTTCCTTAGAGGGTGATTCCGGCTTTGGCAAGGCTGGAGAGCACACGTTTCTCGACTCTTTCAACGCCCATGAGCGGAATCATTTCAGCGAGTTCCGGACCGTGCTGGTTGCCCGTAAGGGCCACACGGAACGGCATGTAGACCTGCTGGCCTTTCAGTTTATTGCCCTTCTGCACTTTCTTGAAACAGCCTTTGACGCTGTCGTGATTGACTTCGGTCAAAGCCTTGAATTCAGCAAGGAGAGCCTTCAAAACCATAGGAGCCGTCGGTTCGCTGAGTACGGCCTTGGCTTCGTCATTTTCGAAGTCAAAGTCATCGGAGAAGTACATGGCAACCTTTTCCGGTACCTGGGCACCATATTCCACCTGGGTCTGGGCCGTAGCTACGACGCGTTTCAGCCAATCCAGTTTCTCACCGGTTTCATTGCCCGTCATATAGCCAGCCTGCACCATGAACGGTTCAGCCAGTTCAAAGAAGGCTTCCGGAGCCATCTTGTGGATATGCTGTCCGTTGATCCAGTTCAGTTTCTTGATATCAAATACAGCCGGGTTCTTGGCTACGCGTTCCATGGAAAATTCCCTGGCAGCTTCTTCCATGGTGAAGATTTCTTTTTCACCTTCCGGAGCCCAGCCGAGGAGAGCCAGAAAGTTGTCGATGCCTTCGGGGATATAACCCTTCTGACGATAGGCATCCACGGAGGTTGCACCATGGCGCTTACTCATCTTCGTATGGTCCGTGCCGAGGATCAGGGAAATATGACCGAAGACCGGTTTTTCAAAGCCCAGGGCATCATAGACGACGAGCTGGCGCGGCGTATTGGAAAGATGCTCTTCCGCGCGGATGACGTGGGTAATATGCATCAGATAGTCATCGATGACGACAGCATAGTTGTAGGTCGGGATGCCGTCGCTCTTTACGATAACGAAATCGCCGATGCCGTTGGAATCAAATTCCACGTCGCCGCGGACCATGTCGTGCACCACGATTTTCTGGTCGGCAGGCACCTTGAGACGAATGGAAGGTTTGCGGCCTTCGGCTTCGTACTTGGCGCGCTGTTCCGGTGTCAGATTGCGGCACTTGCCGCTGTATTTCGGCATCTTGCCGGCTTTGAGGTCAGCCTGGCGTTCCGCTTCCAGTTCTTCCGGCGTGCAGTAACAGTAATAAGCCTTGCCTTCCGCAAGGAGCTTATCCGTATATTTCTTATAGATATCCAGGCGTTCCATCTGATGGTAAGGGCCGTAAGGGCCGCCTACATCAACGCCTTCATCCCAGGTAATGCCCAGCCATTTGAGCGCTGCCTTGATGTTTTCTTCGGATTCCGGCGTGGAACGTTTCCGGTCCGTATCTTCAATACGCAGGACAAACTTGCCCCCCATCTTCTTGGCAAGCAGCCAGTTGAACAGAGCAGAACGAGCCCCGCCGATGTGGAACGGGCCCGTCGGGCTCGGTGCAAAACGTACTCTCATTTCTTTATCCATCTATACAAGCCTCCCCATGGTATATGGAACATATGAAAAACAGCTGGTGACCGGCGGTACGTGCCCGGTGCACCGGTAAAACAGTATGCTGACGCAGCGTGCAGGCATACTGCAAAAAAACAATAAACGTAAGCTTTTACGCTTTTTCCAGCGTGACGACGGCTTCTGCCGCAATGCCTTCTCCCCGGCCCGTAAAGCCGAGCTTTTCCGTCGTCGTCGCTTTGACGTTGACGGCGTCAGCGGAAAGCTGCAGATCGGCTTTGAGGTTCTCCAGCATCTGCGGTTCAAAGGGCGCGAGTTTCGGTCTCTGGGCAATGATGGTCACGTCCGCGTTATGGACGCGCCAGCCTTTTTCTCCGACAAGTGTAAGGACGCGGGTCAGCAGTTTACGGCTGTCCGCTCCGAGATAGGCGTCATCATTATCCGGAAAAAGACGTCCGATATCGCCCATACCGGCAGCGCCCAGAATGGCATCCATCAGGGCATGAAGCGCCACATCGGCGTCAGAATGCCCGTCAAGTCCCTTTTCATAGGGAACGGTAACGCCGCACAAAATGAGCGGCCGCCCCGGCACCAGACAATGTACATCATACCCGCTGCCGACATGCAAATCAAGCATGGAATCTCTCTCCTCTTTGACCAGAGACTCTGCATGACGCAGATCATCCGGCGTGGTAATTTTGAAATTGCGGTAATCCCCCATGACAAGGGAAACCGGCTTGCCGAGCGCTTCCACCATGCTTGCGTCATCCGTGACGGCAAGCTGATGAGCCCGGACATAGGCAAAGCTCTCCCGCAGGAGCGGCAGGGCAAATATCTGCGGCGTCTGCACGGCCCATAATTTGCTCCGATCGGGCGTACACTTAACGCGGCCCTCCGCATCCGCTACCTTGACAGTATCCTTGCTGGGAACAGCAGCAACGGCCGCACCCGTTTCACGCGCCTTGTTCCAGACCCGTTCAAAGATTTCCGGTCCGGCAAAGGGACGGGCACCGTCATGCACCGCTACCCAGCCCGTTTCATCCTCAATCAAATCAAGGCCGCGGGCCACGGAATCCTGGCGCTCTTTGCCCCCCGCCGTCACGACGTAGGAAAGCGCGGGGAAAAACTCCGCTTCGTACTGCTTCAGGAGTGTTTCTGCCTCCGAGACTTCGTGCGGTGCGACGACCACAATCACCTTCTTCATGCCTGCCACGCAGGACAGCTGGTGAAGGTTCCGCACAAGGATCGGCACACCACCGACAGCGGCATAGTTTTTATTATACCCCAAACGGGCTCTTTTTCCCATGCCGGCGGCAGCAACAATACAAAATAGTGAATCCATTCCTTATCCTTTGTTCATCTTGGCAAAAATCATGCGGCCGGCGGAAGTCTGAAGTACTGACGTTACCAGTACGGTCACAGAGGTGTTGACGGAACGCTTGGCGTTTTCCACAACGACCATGGTGCCGTCCTCAAGATAGCCGATGGCCTGACCCGGTTCCTTGCCTTCACGCGTCAGGAAGACCTGCAGGGATTCTCCCGGCAGTACGGCCTGCTTCAGGGCATTGGCCAGTTCATTGAGGTTCAGGACTTTGATGCCCTTGATTTCTGCCACCTTGCTCAGGTTGTAATCGTTCGTAGCCAGCTCGCCGTGCTTTGCCATGGCAAGACGCACCAATTTGGCATCCACTTCGGTAATATCATCGTAATCCGTATCCCAGATCTGGATATCGGCACTGTGTTCCTCCTGGATTTTCTTCACCATATCGAGGCCGCGGCGGCCGCGGTTGCGCTTCAGAGTATCGGCCGAATCGGCAATCTTCTGGAGTTCTTCCAGTACAAACTGAGGAATCACGATAGTGCCTTCCAAAAATCCAAGATGGATCACGTCCACAATCCGCCCGTCAATCAGCACACTGGTATCGAGAAATTTATAATTGCGGGAACCAGACCGGTTCGTTTTCTTTGCACCCTCCTTGTTGCGCGCAGAAAACCAGAACCGATTAAAGAATGAAATGATATCAGTCCGTTTGTCGAGGGCTACTTTGGCACCTACAAGAGCTCCAATAATACTCAGTACAAGAGAAATGTACGGTCCGATGATCGGCAGCCGGGAGAAGGAAGTCCCCAGCAGTGCGGCTACAATCAGGCCCATAATGACACCGACAGCCAGCACGAAGATTTCACCTGTCGGGAGATTGCCCAGGGAGGCAGCCACCCATTCGGAAAAACGCAGCGTGTAGGACATGATAATGGGTGCCAGGACTTTACCAAGATAGCCGAAAATGACAAACCCTGCAAAGCCCAGTACGAACCGCAGCGGCGTAATGCCAAGTACACCGGAAGTCAGAAAATCGACACTGACAAATTCTGCCAGCGTTGGAGCCGCCATTTCCATAAGGAGAAGACCGGAAACGGCAAAAACAAGGATAATCAGAATTTTTGTGATTTTCTCTAACATATGCTCACCTCCTTTCGATTTATCCCTTCATTTTACTATATTACATACCTAATGAAAAGCATAAAATCTCTCTAAAAAGAGAAAATTTACTTTAGGAATGACAATGATAAAAATGGCACAAAGCCATGCGGTAAAAAAGCCGTGAGAAAAAAATGCGCCCGGCCGAAAATCGCGCTGTATGCATCCCTATTGACGGCTATTGAATACTTTTTCATTCTACACTATACAGAGACGAAAATAGCACCTTTTCACTTCGATTTCACAAAAGAAATGAAAAGATGCCACAATGTTAAAAAAACGTTAAACAAATTGGTGGAGCCATTCCTCACTCTTTTCTTCGTCGCAGGATTCCACGAGCATGACTTCGCTGAGTAAAATCTGTTTAGCCGTCGTGAGCAGGCGCCGTTCGCCCGTGGAAAGCTTCTTGTCCGTTTCCTGGACAGCCAGGGTGCGAACCACATCGGCGACCTGGAAGATATTGCCTGTTTTCATCTTATCGATATAAAGATTATAACGGCGGTTCCAAGTGATCCGTTTCATTTTGTTCTCCGGACGGGATTTCAGCACATCCTCCACTTTGACGATGGTTGACTTGTCTACAATCGGGCGAATTCCGACCTTGTCGACATTGCTCTCCGGAATCATGACCTTCATGTTGCTCAGGAGCATGTCAAATACGAAATAGTTGACCGGACGGCCGTCAATTTGCCGCTGTTCAACGTCTTTAATTACTGCTGCTCCGTGCATTGGGTATAGTACCTTGTCTCCAACCTCGAACATCCATGCTCCCTCCTTTTCCCGAGTACGTGTTCTATATCTAATATAGCTAGATTTTAACACAAATATTTGAAAATGTCAAAAATTTATAATTTTAGCACTTACAGTATATGTATGTCAATAGGAATTACAAATTATATTGGAGAATGTGTTTAAATGATAAAAAAGAGGCAAAATAGGGAGGAAAGCTGTGGCGCTGTCGCGCAAAAAGAACGCTGTGACGCTGTGGCCGCCGGAGGCGGCGAATTAGTTAGCCTTCGGCAGAGAGGGTCATCACCCACCGCTTTCCGGAAGTCCCGATTATATCGTGCCTTCCTGCGGTTCCCCCTCTTCAATGTCGCGCAGCGACGTCGAAGAGGGTCACTACTGCCCCGATTGGGGTTTTAGTGTGGATTTAACAGCGTTTCTATCGTACCAATTCTTGTTATCTGACTGAATACCCACCGCAAGCGGTCCTCCCCTCTTATTCGCGCGGCAGCGCGAATAAGAGGGCGGGTGCGATAATTTTTGTACCTACCCTGAAATTGTGCAAAATTGATCACTTTTCCGCAGTCTCATTCCGGTGTCATTTCAGTGGCACTTGATAAATGTCAAAAAGTCAAATATAATAGTATGTGGTTGAAAAATCATGTACGCCCAATCAGCCGGACCGCTGAATGGGAAAAAACTGAGGAATGAGCGACCAGGAAGCCTAATCGGCGCGGCTCATTTCTGCTTGTCTTTTTGATTTTCGGCAGCCCATGCATGAAATACGATAAACCACAGGAGGGATCAATATGCGAAATATAGCTGATGTGATTGAACAGTTTATCATCAGTGAACTCTTTGCCAACGAAGAAGACTCGATCAATGTGAAGAGAAGTCAGCTGGCAGAAAAATTAGATTGCGCCCCTTCGCAGATTACATATACCTTGACGACGCGTTTTACACCGGAAAGAGGTTTTGAAGTTGAATCCAAGCGGGGCAACGGAGGTTTTATCCGGATTATCCGACTGCCTCATCCGCAGGGCCAGGGCCAGAATGAACTGCCTGCAAAGAGCAGCATTCATTCGGCCGAAGAAATGGTCAAAGCACTGGCGGATCAGCGTATGATCACGGCCCGTGAGAGCAGGCTGCTGACTTTCTTTCTCAATTTCCTTGGGGATCACGTCACGGAAAAGGATAAGCAGGCCATGATTGCCCAGGCTTTCAAGGCGCTGAACGGAGGCAACTGACGTGCCAAAATCCCAGACGAAGTATGTATGTCAGAATTGCGGCTACTCCTCTGTGAAGTGGCTGGGACGCTGCCCGGAATGCGGCACCTGGGACTCCCTCGTAGAAGAAGTCCAGGCCCCCGTGGACAAGCATCGTCCTTCCTATCTCAACACAAAAGAAAACGCCGTGCCTAAGACGCTGAGCGAAGTCAATACTGTCCGTATCGTCCGCATGACGACGGGCATCCATGAATTTGACCGCGTCCTCGGCGGCGGTATTGTGCCGGGCTCCCTGATTCTCCTCGGCGGCGCGCCGGGCATCGGCAAATCGACGATTACTCTCGACGTCTCCATGAAGGCGGCCAACCGGGGCATTCCCGTGCTCTATGTATCGGGCGAAGAATCGGAAGCCCAGACCGCCATGCGTGCCGAACGTCTCGGCAAAGCATCGGACAAACTGAAAGTCATGACAGCTACCGAACTCGGTGCCATCCTCGTGCAGGCCCGGCAGCTGAAACCAAAACTGCTCGTCATCGACTCCATCCAGACCATGTACAACAGTGAACTGGAAACGGCGGCAGGCAGTGTCGGACAGGTTCGGGAATGTACGGCCAAGCTGCTGAATTTTGCCAAGGAAACCAATATTGCCGTCATCATCATCGGTCACGTCACCAAAGAAGGCAATATTGCAGGGCCGCGTCTTTTGGAACACATGGTTGACGTGGTGCTGCAGTTTGAAGGCGACCGTTCCTTTACGTACCGCGTGCTGCGGGCCCTCAAGAACCGTTTCGGCTCCACGAGCGAGTGCGGTATTTTCTCCATGGAAGCCGAAGGCCTGCAGGAAGTAGATAATCCCTCAGGGCTGTTCCTGGAACCGCGTGAAAATGCCGTTTCCGGGTCCGCTATCACGGCAACCATGGAAGGCAACCGGCCGATTCTAACGGAGATCCAGGCGCTCGTCGCCCACACTCCTTTCGGGATGCCGAGAAGGACGGCTGTAGGCCTTGATTATAACCGTGTCAATATGCTCATTGCGATCCTCGAAAAGCGCATGAATATGAACTTCGGGGACCAGGACGCGTACGTCTGCGCCGTAGGCGGCGTCCGGGTCAATGAACCGGCGGCTGACCTCGCCATCGTGGCAGCCCTCGTCTCGAGCTACCGCGACCGCCCTGTTCCCATGGGCGTGCTCTGCATCGGAGAAGTCGGACTGACGGGTGAGCTGCGCCGCGTAGGACTTGTAGAACGCCGCATCAAAGAAGCCCGTCAGCTGGGCTTTCATAAGTTCGTCGTACCAAAAGGCAGCTTTACGGACGGCAAAAAACGCCCTGCTGATGTCGTTGAAGTCAGATCGGTGGAAGATGCCCTGGCGGCGTTGTTTGAATAGGTGAAGTGGTAAGTGGTTAGACGATAGTGGCTAGTACCGCAGTGCGGGCAGCTGCTTTGGATTCTTAATATAGCTTAAGAAAGCAGCAGGAAGGTTTTTAATTCACTGCAAACTGCTTGTCAGTTTGCTTCCTTCAGTGGCGGCCTGCGACCAGCGACCCGCGACCTGCGTAATAGAAAAGAAAACAGGAGCTGTGATGAAGATACGAAATGGTATCTCGTCACGGCTCCTGTTTTTTGTAGATTTTTTGATGCTTCCCAAATTTCAAAAGCGATGAAATTAGGGTAAAAGAAGCTGTCGAGTAGACGGGTCGAGTTGCCTCGCCCGCCCCTCACAGAACCGTACGTGCGGTTTTCCCGCATACGGCTCTTAGAATAATCTTTCAGCACCATATCTGCACCCTGATGCGTGGGTCAGGAATGAAGTATTTCCATTTTCTCATGACCTTCTCCCACGTCAGTTTGTGTTTTGTGCCGCGGCGATTCATCACCTCGAAAAACCTGTTCTGTGTGTAGTACCAGAACCCTTTTACGGCCTCAAGATTACCGTTCACCGCATAGTATCCTTCATGCCCTGCCAATTTTCTTCTAAGCATGAGCATCGTCTCTTTTATCGGTTTGGCCATTCGGCTTTTCAGCCATTCGCTCATCTTACGCCGTTTGCTCTTCAGTTTCTTCTTGCTGGTTTTCACAGCAGGACGGTTTCTTCCCTTCCTGTCCTTCGTGATGTAGAAGGTAAACCCAAGGAAATCAAAGGTATCTTTGGTTCCCTTGTTCTTGTCAAACGGGATTATTCTCGTCTTCTCCACTGCTACTTCCAGACCGAAACGGCCCAGGCGCTTTCCGAGCACCGACATGACTTTTTCGGCATCTGCCTTGTACTCGAACAGGATGAGGAAATCATCGGCATACCTCACATAGCGTATTGAGCCGCGCATGCAGGGCCGTACCACTTTCTCCATCCAGACATCCAGTACATAATGCAGGTACACGTTCGCAAGAACAGGAGAGATAAGACCGCCCTGCGGCGTGCCTTCCTCCGTGTAATACACCTGTTCTTTGTCCATGACCCCCGACCTCAGGAAGCGTTTGATGTAACGCAGGAAATCACTGTCATCGATGTCCTGTTTCAGGAATTCCATCAGGTACTCATGATTGACATGGTCAAAGAAGCCTTTAATGTCCGCTTCCAGTACCCAACGGCATTTCCCACGGTACATCGTGCCTTGGATTGCCCGTATTGCATCATGTGCACTGCGTCCCGGCCTGAACCCATATGAACAGTCCAGAAACTTGGGTTCATAGATTGCATTCAGCAGTTCAGCCATTGCGCCCTGTACAAGCCTGTCCTCAAAGCTGGGTATCCCAAGAGGACGCAGCTTTCCATTGTCCTTCTTGATGTATACCCTTCTTACAGGTTTTGGCTTGTATTGGAATCTCTTCATCCGCGCCAGCAGATTGCTGATGTTTTCATCAAGGTTAGCGCCATAGCTTTCCTTGCTGACACCATCTACACCCACTGCTTTACCCTTCTTCTGCCTTCTGTAGGCTTCATGCAGGGCATCCGCATTTACGTAGTGCATGACTCCCTGTACTCTTCCGAATACTTGCACTTGGTGCCTTAATCTCTGTGTCGCAATTTCCATTATGATAACCTCCTTGTGTTACCTTCTGTTTTGAGACAGAAATCGATTATTCTTTGCCCCCTTCGCTCCGCTTACTTTCATAGGTTTCATCACTACTATGAGGCAATCCGACTACTGACCCAGCTTTTGCCAACCTCCGTACAGTTAAGTATTTAAGTCAGCATACCACTGTCCCTTGGACTGAGTCAGTTCTCCCAGGTACATGAATAGTGTTTGTGTACTCGCCGTGCACTTAGACCCCGATGGAACTCTGTGCAGTTCTCGCCGCAGTTTCCTGCTAACGAACTGCACGCTGCTGCCTGCGACCGATGATAGGGTATCGGCTTCCATGTTACGGTTAACGAGGCTGATTCTGCTTCACGCCTTGCTCATCGCATTTGGCATTACGGCTCTCACACTCCCTGCCTACGCTTCATGCTCACCTCACGGCTCTGCATGCAAGACTCGGTACCAGCTGCTTGCTGGGCTTTACTGGATTCGGACTTTCACCGAACTACACTATTCACGCCGAACTGGCGCACATCATCCACCGCAAGCGGTTCCCCTTCTTTCGACGCCGCATAGCGGCGTGAAAGAAGACTAACTATCATATGTCAAGTACAATGTCCTGTGAATCGGAGCTAGTATTTATCTGCTTTTGAAGCATTAATTGAGCAGATGTTTTGTATGTATTTCCTGTTGTCTGAAGTGCATAAATTAACCGTACCAACTTTTTGGCTGCATGAGAGATTGCTATGTAGTAATGCTTGCCTTCGTTTAGTTTCTTAGCTAAATATTCCCTGTAGGCTGGTTCGTACCGGCAGACGAATATCGCTGCGTTAAAGAGCGCAAATCGTAGATAACGTGACCCTCTTTTCTCCATGTGGGCGCTTCGACCTATCCCACTTCGGCGTCCTGATTGGTTCCTGGACGGTGCAAGCCCGGCATAAGCTAGAACTTTGTCAGGAGAAGAGAACTTGGAAAAATCCCCGACTTCCGCTAAAATTGCGGCTCCTGTGACGGCACCAATCCCAGGAATTGTAAGTAAAGGTTCCGGATGCTCGCTCAGCAGCTCCTTTTCCTCAGCCTCGATTTTGCGAATTTCTTCATCATAGTCCTCAAGAATCCGGATGTTCGCCCGCAATTCATGTTCATTGCCCAGATTGTTGTGTTTACCGATAGATTTTTTTGCCTCGTCACGAATTTGTTCAGCCAAATCCTCATTTAAGCTGCCTCTGGATGCCTTGTGAATAATGTTTTTCAAGTGTTTCAAGTTGGCGTTTGCCAGCTCCTCGGGAGTAGGATATTCCATGAATATAGCGTGAGCAGTAGCAGAATTCAGGTTCATATATTTTCCTAGTTCAGGGAAGTTGAGAACCACAAGCCGATCCACGTCTTGTTTAATCTTTGTTCTTGCCTGAACCATTCTGAACCGAGATCTGGTAAGTGACATGAGACGTTCATTGTGGTATTCTTTAGGAACGTAGGGTTTGAGATCCAAATCGGACATGAACATACAGGCTATGAAATGAGCATCAATGCGATCGGTTTTAGTTTTGCGAAGGCTATGACTCTTTTTGTATTGATCTGTCATCATGGGATTGAAGACATAAGTTGGTAGCCCGTTATTCAGCAGGAATCTGGTGATATTCTCGCTGTAAGGTCCGGTGGCTTCAAGCCCTACTTTTATGTTTTCTGCCGGTTGTTTGTAAGAGCATATCTGCTTCAGCAGAAAGTCAAAGCCTTCCCAATCATTGGTAATAGTAAATTGCTTGTACCTGGACTTATGCTCTGGGTCAAGAATGCAGCAGTCATGTTTGTCTTTGGACACATCAATTCCAACGTAGATCATAATATAAAACCTCCTAAAAAATATGATGCTGAAACCACAGACTCTCTGCTATGTATCCTTGTTCTATATAAACCGTCTGGCGGTATCTAACTAATTAACATCGCTGCAAAGAGCTGTGGTTGGAGTCTTCTTCAAACCGTTAATCGGTAGGTCCTAAAACCAATCCACAGCATCTTTTACAGTGTAGCACTTTCCCCCAAAAAGAGGGTTAAAGTCCCAATACATATGATACAAGGTCTCTAGTGCCCCGATTGGGGTTTTGGTGTAGATTTAACAGCGTTTCTATCGGACCAATCCCTGTTATCCAACTGAATACCCACCGCAAGCGGTTCCCCCTCTTATTTTTTTGACAAAAAACAAGAGGGCTGCTGCAGCAATTGGGGAATAGTTAGAATTTAACAACGCTCTGTCGGACTAATTCCTGTTATCCTACTGAAGACCCATTTAGGAACGCATGCCCCGATATCACATATGATTTTTTATTTGTTTCTGATGGACTCTGCTGCAAGACAGCCGCAGATGCGCGAAAGGGCGCCGCGGGGCCCAGAAGATGTACACAAATAGTACCTCGATGGGTCACGCAGCGCCCTGACAAAGCAGATGCAGTAGGGAGCCATTGATTCAATGAACGGCTTCAGATACATGCGGATACGTCAGCTACGCAAGAAGACAATCCGGAGGGTTACCGGGTGTAACTCGAGGAATTGTCGACACAGCGTAACTGGCGCAGACACATGTAGATGAAGCTGCGAATGAATCAATGGTTCCCTAATTCTGCAGAGGACAGCTGAAACTTCCTTAGAAAAAGCTCTGCCCCAATAGACGCCCGAGACATGTCGAGGACTCTATTGGGGCAGGTGCCTTTCAGCGACACTTAAAGTTCTTTACCCAACTTTTCCGCTTCTGCGGTGGAATTAGCCATACCACCCCACCTAAACCCATACATGCTGGCAAACCGTTTCATGGTGTATTCCCCGGCTTCGAGCATCCATTTCTGGGGTGCTGCGCCCTGGAAGAGGAAGTAAAGCTTTTTGCCTCTCATGCTGCCGGAAGGCACCGGTCCATAGAAGCGGTCGAGCAGGGTCCTGACTCCGCCGCAGATGTTGTGCCAGTACACGGGAGAACCGATGACAACAATATCGGCTTCTTTGATTTTACTCAGCACTTCATCAAATTGATCACCCGGCAGCTCCTGACCGTAATCATTGATGCGGTAATCAACGAGCATGAGAGTCTCATAATCTTTACTGCCAAAGAGTGTATTGGCAAGTTCAGTCGTATTTCCATTTCTATTTGGACTTCCGTTGATAAATAAATATTTCATGGTAATACCTCCTGTAAATTATAAGCTGTGGCGCTGACGCGCGAAAAGAAAGCTGTGACGCCGTGGCCGCCAAAGGCGGCGGGAAAAAAATAAAGGCGCTTTTGGCATTTGGTTTTTAGCCAGTTTATGGCAGAGTGGTTATTACGCTAGTGCGGGCAGCTGCTTTGGCGGATTCCTGAGGCAGAATGTAAGATGCAGTTAGCTTTTTTAAGTCGCTGTAAACTGCTTGTCAGTTTGCTTTCTCCTGTAGCGACCCACGACCCGCGACCGGCGGCTTTTAACTATGCTTTTCCCAGAATTTTACGGCGCGGTTGATCCAACCGTCGGCTACGGTACCTTTACCGGTGCCGAAGCCATGGGAAAGGCCCGGAAAGACTTCAATTTCCGCATCAATGCCGGCCTTACTGAGCTGCTGCGTCCTGTACTGCATGCCCCGATAGCTTGCGATGCCGTCACTTGTTCCGACGACGCTGTACGTCGGCGGTTCCTTGCCCGTCACTTCCGACAGCCCCGTGTACGCCATGACAATGGCAGCCGGCCGGGGCTTATCCTGCTCTCCGAAGGCAGCCGTGCCGTACATGCCGACCCAGTCGGCCATGCGGGCACCGGCCGAACCGCCCCACAGGGAATAATGGTTCATATCGATGCCAAGCTCTTTTTGATGAGCAAAAAGGAACACAATGGCGCGGGACAAATCCTCACAAGCCAGCTGCGCATCGGGCCGGTAAATCGGGCAGAACGCGTTGTAGCCCAGCTCGGAAAGCGCTAACGCATGAGGAAAGCTGTCATGGATTGCTCCGACATACATGAATCCGCCGCCGGCATTTACAATCGCCGTCTTAGCTCCTTTTTTGCCCCTGAAAAAGACGAGACCTGTATTGCGTTTTTCCGGATCCTGCTGCATTTCCGCCTCATCATACAAAGGATAAATGACCTGCTTGCCTGCGGCAGCATCCTCTTTGAGCCGGTTCAGCACCGCTGTGGTCACATCCGTACGGATATTGGAATACCAGGGCAGGTAATCTCCCATATCAGAAAGCGCTGCACCGGAAGGAATCGTCCTGTAGAGCGGGAAAATCAGTCTGCCCTTTCCCTGAAATACGGGATCGGACGCGACATTCTGGATTTTGGTCTCTGCCATATAAGGATGATTTGCTGAATTCATCGTCGTGTCCTTCTTTCCCTCCTGTGAATTTCCGAAACCCGCAGGCTGCTGGGCGCAGGCAGTGAGGCTAAGCATAAATGTACTTAACATCAAAAGCCTCAAGGCAGCCTTAAAAATCGGTCTTTGAAGAAGCTTCTTCATAAGATTCGATGTCCTTAATCTGTCCATAAAGCATGTCCTTTACTTCGCGGCAGCATCTTTCACCGATATAGATCCGGGAAGGAAGTGTATCCTTTGCCGCCATGTCACAGAGGAAGACAGCCGCTTTCTTCGGATCTCCGCTCTGATTGCTCCGGTTGACATGCAGGAAGTCTCCTGCCTTTCGCACGGCCGTATCGTTATACGCATCAATTTTGAGGGATACATCGTGCATAGAATTTGCTTTGCGGAAATCCGTCCGGAAAGAGCCGGGGCAAACCGCCGCCACATCAATGTGGAATGGGGCCAGTTCCTGACGGAGCACCTCGGAGAGGCCGACAACAGCAAATTTAGCGGCACAATAGGCACTGCTGCCGGCAAATCCCATGACGCCGCCCTGGGAAGATACGTTAAAGATTTTGCCGGACTGCTGTTTTCTCATGATTGGCAGTACTTCCCGGGTCACATTGACAACGCCGAAATAGTCCGTTTCAAAAAGTTTTCGCAGATCTTCATCACTCGTTTCCTCAAACGCACCCGTCATGCCGAAGCCGGCATTATTGACAAGCACATCAATCCGGCCGAAAAATTTGATGCCTTCCTGCACCGCAGCCTTTACTTCTTCCGGCTTTGTGACATCCATCCGAACCGGCAGCACGTCTTTATTTTTGAAGAATGCATCATCTTCCGGAATGTGGCGCAGTCCGGCAATAACAAGATGGCCCCTTTTGACTGCTTCCTCTGCAAAAGCACGGCCGAATCCCCGGCCCGCGCCTGTAATAAACCATACTTCACTCATAAATAACAACCCCCTTGAGACTGATAAAATCAAGCCTTTCGTTCACCTTTACCTGCAGTGTAGCATCCGGTAGTAACTCCCTGTCAATGAAAGAGGATGTGAAGATTTTGTGAAGTTTGGCCCGGCCGAGGCCGGGAAGCCTTGGCGCTTCGCGCGGAAAGAAAGCTGGGAAGCTGTGGCCGCCTTCGGCGACGGGAAAAAAAGAAGCTATCCCTCCACCGCAAGCGGTTTTCCTTAACTTACTTTCCTCCCCCACTTCGTGGTCCTTCCTCCTTCCGAACGGACGGAAAAGAAGCTATCCTCCGCCACTTCGTGGCCCCTCCTCCTTTCGAAGCCGCATGGCGGCTTGAAAGGAGGTCCCAGAGGAATTCCAAACCTTACGGTTTGGCTTAACTTAAGCGACGTCGAAGAGGGTCTCTACTGCCTCAATTGGGGTGTTGGTTTGAATTTTACAGCGTTGCTATCGGGCCAATTCCTGTTGTCCGACTGAATACCCACCGCAAGCGGTCCCTCCCTCTTATTTTTTTACAAAAAACAAGAGGGCTGAGGGCTGGTGCTTTTATTTTCGTTTAGTTCAAAAAGAAAAAGGCATACACTCCATTAAGAAACGTATGCCATGATAACACACCTCTTTTTATTTTCTTTTTGTGAACGGCACAGAAGATGGGTGCAGATGTCAGGGAACCGATGACTAATTCAACGCACCATCTTCATGCATCTGCGCTGATCTCTCGTTGTTGACAAAACTTGACTTACACCCGGTAAATCATCGTTTTGTCGCCTAGAGAGATACAGTGCATCTACATGAATCTGGCACATCTCATTTAGTCATCAGTTCCCTAAAAGGCGGTCGCGGGGCCCAGAAGATGTACACAAATAGTACCTCGATGGGTCACGCGACCGCCTGACACAGCAGGTGCGCCCATATTTCTGCGCCGGGCAAAAAAAGTTTCCTTAGAAAAAGCTCTGGCCCAATAGACGCCCGAGACATGTCGAGGACTCTATTGGGCCAGGTGCCTTTAACTAAAACTTCCAGTTAATTCCCGCACGAATATCGTAAGTTCTGTCAAAATCGTTGCCAAAGTACCTTTCTGCGTCAATATAGAAGTACTGTTCCTTACCAATCTTGCTGCTGTAGCCCAGGCCTACGACACCCCAGGTGCCGCTCTGGTCGCCTTCGCTGAGGTAACGGTCGCTGCCGTAGCGAACGGTGACATCATTACCGTCGAGGAATTCATGGAGCAGCGATGCTTTGAAGTAAATCTTGCTGTCACGGCTGTCGTGGATATCACGGACAATGTCAAAGCCCAGACGCCCGATAAGGCTCCAGTCGTGGTCGCCGTCAACGTGGAGGCCCTGGGAGTCGACATAATCATAGCTGCCCAAATAAGAGAGCTGCAGCTGTGCCTGCGGTACCCAGAACCAGTCTTCATTCATCATAAGCTTATGACCATACTCGGTAGAGAGGTTCCAGACATCCTGGTCATAATCTCCGGAGTACTTTGTACCGACGGAGTGATCATAGGCGTCATACTCGGTCTTTACATGATGGTACTTCAGATAGTTATCCCAGTAAGCGTGGGATGCTTTCTTCCACTCCGGCTTATTGGCAAGTTCCTCAGCGGACGGATAATATTCATGCGTATCGTAGAGGTTGACAGAGAAGTCAAGCACCGTCAAGTCGCCGCCGTAACCCTCGAAGTGGCCTTTCGGTTTGCCGTAAGCTACCGACGCGCTGAAGCGATGTTTCCGTTCGTCATTCTGACGGGAAATCGTCGTCCAGCCCAGTTCGTACGTATTTCCGTCCAGTTCGCCGATGCCGTCGACGCCCAGGTTGCGGTAGCCCAGGCGTACCCAGCCGCCGCGCTTACCGTCATCCGTGAAATATTGGGACTGACCATCACGCTTCGTGAAGGTATCCAGTGTCGTCATGTAGCGCCAGTTAAGGTCGCGGTTCTTTTCCGGCGTCAAAGCACCGTCATTCAATGTTTCCTGCTTGACGAGGTAGATGTTCGTCGAATCATCCAGACCATAAGCCGCATCAAGGGCCGCATCATAGGTATCCGAGCGGTTGGGATCGGAAGATACCGTGCGGTATTCCGTCGTCAGCGTGTCATTGTAGAGACCATTGACAATGACGTAATCATTGCCCAGAAAGCCTCCGCCGGCATCCGACTGCACCGTTGCATAACGGACAGCATCGCCGTCATCCATTTCGCTGTTAAGCTGCTGCAGGTTCTTGACATTCAGCGTCTGATGGTCGCTCGTGCCCGTCGTGGCGTAGAGCATATCACTATGCGTTTTATCCGCATAGGAAAGATCCATATCAAACGTATGGCTTCCCGAAACAGCGCCCGTAATCTGCAGGCTGTCACCGCCATTGACGAAATGGACTGTACCGCCGCTGCCCGTAAGATTTGTCACAGCACTGGAAGTTGTCATCATCCAAAGGGCCGTTCCCGTCATATCAAGGTTTATGACGCCGATTCCATTCGTACTGCCGATGACGCCTGTATCCGCCATCCCGGTCATGACACTGCCGCTTGTCAGCGCCGTATCGATGGTACCGCCATGGTAGTTGTTCTGGTTATCGGCATATTCCCCAGACACATCGTAGGAGAACAGATTACCATTCATGGTCACCGTGCCTGAATCTGTCTGCGGCGCAATCTTGACGCTTCCGCCGCCATGAGCCAGGATGTTGCCTGTAATCTTGCTCGTACCGGCGTAGTTCACAGTCACGGTAGTCGCCACGGGGTCATCTACGGAAGAACTTTCAATCACGGCATCCCCGGAGGAAGACAAATCGGACTGCCCGTTGATTGTTACAGAAGTGTCTGTGTCAGCCGTAAAATAATCACCATAATAATAAGGTTTTGATACGGCCAGAATGGCTCTTTCACCGCCAGAAATCACATTGCTGCCGGAAGCAGTGCTGACTTCAACCGTTCCCTGCTGAGCATAAATGCCGTTCGAACCGCCGGAAATCTGGCTGTTGCCGGAGTCAGTGCTAACTTCGACCGTCCCCTGCTCGGTATAAATGCCATTCGTATCGCCGGAAATCTGATTATTGCCGGAATCACCGCTGACTTCAACTGTTCCCTCCCAGGCATAAATGCCGTTCGAACCGCCGGAAATCTGATTATTGCCGGAATTACTGCTGACTTCAACCGTTCCCTGCCAGACATAAATGCCATCCGACCCGCCGGAAATTTGATTATTGCCGGAATTACTGCTGACTTCAACCGTTCCCTTCCAGGCATAAATGCCATCCGACCCGCCGGAAATTTCGTTACTGCCGGAATTACTGCCGACTTCAACCGTTCCCTTCCAGGCATAAATGCCGTTCACCTCGCCGGAAATCTCATTAGTTCCGGTATCGGACGTTACGGTAACGTCCGTTTTGTCCGCGTTTTCGCTTCTGTTAGCGAAAGAACGAATACCGTCTTGGGATCCGTAGATGGTGTTTTGATTCGTCGCATGGACAGTAACCTTCCCCTTGTCCAGGGCCCAGATTCCTGTGCCACCGTTCAGAGTTCCGTCTGCCTTGATATCGTTATTCAGGCCTTCCAGGGTGACGTTCGCAACATCTCCCCTGTTGCTACCGCAGTAAATACCGGCATAACCATTTTTCGCATACACCGTGTTTTCACCGTTAGGTGCCTGCAGCTCCACATTAGCCCCAAAGGAGGCGTTAATGCCATAAGTAACTGTCTCATATCCGCTTTCTGCTTCGATGCAGTTATTTCCCTCGTCAGCAGTCAGTGTAACAGTACTTTCTATGTTCGTATACTGCGTGCCTCTGCCTCTTGCTGAAATGCCGTACGCAGCAGAGCTGCTCGTTGTACTTACCTGGATTACATTATCTCTGGACGTAGCATGGAGTAAAATATTGCTCTTGCGGCCCGCTTCAATACCGGTAACGGAACCTGTAGAATTATCACCGGTATAGTTTGCGGTTAACCGGTTCTCCTGCCCTGACAGCGTAATGCTGACGTCGGAGTTTGGCTGCGAATTTGGCTGCAAATTTGAATCATATGTACTGAGCCCGATTAGTGTCGTCTCAGCCGTACCTGTTCCGGTGCCTGAAAGAGTCACAAAGTTTCCGCCGTTATCTGCCGTCAGCGATACAGAACTGTTTGCTCCTGTTGCCTTGATGCCATAATTTGCGGGATTTTGACTGGGATTTTCGGCAATCTTGGAGATGGTGACTTCGTTATTGCCGGCTGTGGACGAAACCGCAATTTGGCCGCCCGACTCTGCACTGTACCCCAATGCCTGTGTAAAAGTCACTGAATGATTCAGCGGTTCCGCCATGATTTCAGCTTTCGTGTTTTGTCCGGTAATCGAGATTTGTGCTCCGCCAGTGGCATTGGCAACCATAATTGTGCCCCTATTGTATCCAGAAGTACTGCCACTGCCATCACTGGCATCCTGAATGGCCAGCGTTACGTCACCTGAAGACGATGAAAGGTCAATCTTGCTATTGTCATTTTCAGCGGATAACAGAACCACTCTATTCTTAGAACTGGTAGAACTTCCAAACTTCGGATTTCCCCGCATCGTAATCGAAACGCCGTTCGTTCCGGCAGAAGCAATTGTCTGACCACTATCGCGATTGCTTCGAATCCCATAATATTTCTGGGCTATAAGTGTTCCACCACTGGGCCTGATTGTCGTCACCTTAAGATTCACAGAGTCATAGGGGCTGCTGCTAAACTCGCCAGAGTTGCTAACCGCAGCCTGCGAAACTGCACTACCGTCCAAGTTTTTAGTTTCGTCATAAGAAGCCGCACTGGCCGACCGAATGGTACTGCCCATCCATGAATACGTCAGGATAGGCGTACAAAGTGCCAAAAGAACGAGCCGCGCAAGTCTATTCTGAGCTGATGATGTGAAATTTTGCATAGTAACCTCCCCTTATTCCCAGATTTTTCCCCGAATATCTTTCGTTTTCTTATCACAACAATCCGGGAACTGGCTGCGATAGGAACATTAAATATTCATAAAATTCAGATATTAAATAAAATAATTATCCTTATTCTTAAGTACATTATAGCATGAAGAAAATAAAATGGGAAAGATAGTGAGAAGGCGGTGTAAAGACAAGGGAAAGCCTTGGCGCTGACGCGCGAAAAGAAGAAAACTATCCTCCACCACTTCTACAATCTCCTTCTGACTGCGTGGAAGGAGATTGTAGAAGATAGCCAACCCTTCGGTTTGACAGAATTAAAGCTTTGGTCGCCTTTGGCGACGGGCCTGCGGCAGCATGGAAAAAATAAAATCAAAAAGCGCCTTCAGCTTGTGGCAATTGGCTTTTAGCCAGGTCAGAAAGTAACAGTGGTTAGTACTACAGTGCGGGCAGATTATTGGGCAAAGCCTAAAGCAGATAACAGCAGTTAGCAGATTGCTGAAGTTAGCCGCTCTGCAATAACCAAGCTGCGAAAAAGGCATACACCCCGTCTAGGAACGTATGCTCAATTGACACAAATACTTTTTAATTGTTTCTGATGGATTTGTTGAAACGCCTAAAAAAGCGCTGCCCCGATAGACGTCTGAGGCAAGTTGAGGACTCTATCGGGGCAGATGCTTTTATTCAGTTACACGTGAAATTCACGTCTTACAAATCCGGGGATTTCGACTTCGTGCAGGGTGGCACGAGTTTTAGCCTCGGACTTCGTCATAAGGCCAAGCGTCAGAAGCTTTTCCAGATCATCGATTGTTTTGCAGAATTCCTTCGCAGCTGCGCCATTGATAATCATGATTCATCCTCCCCTTCTACTTTACTCAAAATCAAAAAAGCTCATCGGGTCCCACGCATCCATTTTGGGGACCACACCGATTAAACTGGGAGCGAACAGTCGGAGAAATGTATCTTCCCACTCTTCTCTCTTCTTCACTACCGCCTTGCTCATTTTACTGTCCGTTCTCATTTTAATCCCTCCTTTGCGTTCGGTATCTCCGAACAATTTTTATTATACTCATATTTTTATTCATGAAAAGTAAGACACATATTGTTCACATTTAAGGGTATTGTCGACCGTTAAATTGTAACTATTTTTATGTTATTTATGAATTTTTATGTTGAGTAATCTTAAAATGAGGAAAACTTTGTTTCTATAGGTCTGATTTTACCGTTGATTTTTTAATAAAAAAGCAGATAGCAGTTAGCAGACGGTAGATAGCAGCCGATAGTTTTAATAGTGCGGTCAAATTTCAGCTGCCCATTTTTTATTTTTCGTTAGTAATTAATGTTCGTTATATATCGAACGATTTCATAAAAATGACTGTGCAGGATGATTGCTCAATCTGCACAGTCACTATTTAGAAGTTAAATTTTATTTTTTAGGCACATTCTTTGCAATCAAGTCAATGAAGACCAAATCTTCAGTACCATTGTTGCGCAGGGCATGGCTTTCGCCCGGGCCTGCGATGGTAACGGACTGCGGACCTACTTCCGTTTCCTTACCATTGGAGTCTGTGAATACACCCTTACCGGAAATGATGATGTAGGTATCATCATTGTCGATGTGTTTATGCATACCGATGGAATCGCCCGGTTTCAGCGTCATCCAGCCGATTTCCTTGATAGCCTGGTCATCCGTAGCAGCTTCGCGGCGGAAGGCGAAACGGCCGTACAGCGTGCCAACGCCCTTGCCGGCGCCTGCCTTTTCGACGTCTTTTTCAAACTGAGCGGACACAGGGAAGCACTGCGTCGTTTCTTCTTTCGTAATCTTTTCGAGATCAGCGTTATCGTTCTTTGCGATGATATCGAGGAACTTCAGGTCTTCCTTGCCGAGATTAGCCAGACCGTGAGCCTGACCCGGGCGGGCAATCGTCATATCGCCGGGTCCTACGACCCAGGCATTGCCATTGCCGTCGGTGAAAATGCCTTTACCGGAAATAATCAGGTACGCATCTTCATTATCCTTATGTGCGTGATTGCCGATAAATGTACCCGTCTTCAGCGTCATCCAGCCAATTTCCTTGATAGCATCACTGGACAGCGCCTGTTCGCGGCGGAACGCAAAATCCCCGTGCAGCGTTCCCATACCGCCGCCGGCACCATTGACATCCTTTACAAAGAGCTCCTCAGCCGTATAGCACTGACCGTGCTTTTCCGGTACCAGCTGAGCCGGGGCCGGCTTTGCGAGCGCGGTACCTGCTCCCAGGATGGATGCTGCCAGACAAAACGCGACAAATTTACTTTTCATACTTTTTCTCCTCCTTCACGCAAATGATGAAACTTATTCATACACTTTCATTGTAAAGTGATAATTCATAAAATTCAAGGTATATTAGTCGACTAATAGTGGCTAGTGGATGGTGGCTAGGGGTTAGTACTGTAGTGCGAGCAGATAGTTGGGTAAAACATGAGGCAGATAGCAGTTAGCCGTTAGCAGATAGCTGCCGTTTGCTGAAAAGCGCATTTGGCCCCGGCCAGCGGCGAAGTGGTTAGGGGTTAGACGATAGTGGTTAGTACCGTAGTGCGGGCAGATAGTTGGGTAAAACATGAGGCAGATAGCTGATGGCAGTTAGCATTTAGCTGCAGTTTGCTGAAAAGGCGCATTTGGCCCCGGCCAGCGGCGAAGTGGTTAGGGGTTAGACGATAGTGGTTAGTACCGTAGTGCGGGCAGATTGTTGGGTAAAGCATGAGGCAGATAGCTGATGGCAGATGGCAGTTAGCAGTTGGCTGCAGTTAGCTGGATAAAAGGCGCTTTTAGCATATAGCTTTTGGCCACCGCCTTCGGCAGAGTGGTACGGCCTAACGGCCGGAATGAATAAATCATCTTTAGCTCGGAAGTAAGATACTGATTTTATAAGTGTCGCCGTGACAGTTTTGGATTCTTTTGTCTCTATATCCAACTAACTTTGAGTCAAAAATGCCGCCTCACGAGTATGGGGCGGCATTCCTCGACAAGGGGTCAGTTCATAACAGAAAATATTCTTCAATCCACGTTCCACTTGAGTGTAACGACAAGTTTATTATATCACATTTGTCTTGTTATTAAATTTCATCTACGCCACATGCGTGGGGCGACATGCAAGCGGCCATAAAACAAAATGTTTTGGATATCCTTCAATCCACGCCCCTCTCAAGTGGAGTGACTTTCGCCTCCGGCGACATCTGCCAGATCCGTACCGCCTTCAATCCACGCCCCACTAGCGTGAGGCTACTATACGTTGATATGCCAATGGCTATGAAAATCTGCCTTCAATCCACACCCCACTCACGTGGGGCGACGGTCTCCGATTTCCATATTGATATTGAGACCCGTCCTTCAATCCACGCCCCACATGCGTGGGGCGACATCCGGAATTGACAATATATTTAAGGGTATCAATCCTTCAATCCACACTTCACATGTGTGGGGAGACACACCGCCAAGGGCGCAAAGCGCCGACAAAGTCGCCTTCAATCCACGCCCCACTCGCGTGGGGCGACGCAGTCACGCAAGAGGCGAGCCTTATTTATAATGCCTTCAATCCACGCCCCACTCGCGTGGGTCGACTAACTAATTAGAGGACAACTTAAGAAGGGACTTGACCTTCAATCCACGCCCCACATGCGTGGGGCAACAGTACTCGTAACCGCCCGTCGGACCCGCGGTGCTCCTTCAATCCACGCCCCACTCGCGTGGGGCGACTATTATGGTTTTAAAAGAGTATCTTAACTGTTGATCCTTCAAGCCACGCCTACTCACGTTGGGCGACAATAGCAGTATCAATATTAATTCCTTGGGCGAAATTCTTCAATCCACGCCCCACTCGCATGGGGCGACGAGACGGTTCTTTGCATAGATAATATTATCCATCCTTCAATCCACGCCCCTCACGTGCTGCATGATGATGTTGCAGTCCGTGCATTTTCAATCCACGCCCCACATGTGTGGGGCGACGTTAGAGCAACAGATACGACGATTGCGGTTTATACCCTTCAATCCACGCCCCACTCGCGTAGGGCGACCACGAACACGGAAGTACATGCCAGCGTCTTTTGCTGCCTTCAATCCGCGCCCCACTCGCGTGGGGCGACGACCCAAAAACAGGGATGCATCCTGCTATCACAACCTTCAATCCACGCCCCACTCGCGTGGGGCGACTGGGTCAGGGCCGGATTAAGGCCGTATTCAAAATCCCTTCAATCCACGCCCCACTCGCGTGGGGCGACCATACTCGTTTGTTTCATAGCCGCCGAGTTTTCCCCTTCAATCCACGCCCCACTCGCGTGGGGCGACGGGAACACGCTTTTCAGTGCGTCAATCGCTTCTCTCCTTCAATCCACGCCCCACTCGCGTGGGGCGACGGTAATGCGCCAGCGCTTCTACAAATTCATCCGGCCTTCAATCCACGCCCCACTCGCGTGGGGCGACGCGGAATCAGTGCGGAGGTGGAGCGGCAGCGCAACCTTCAATCCACGCCCCACTCGCGTGGGGCGACCGCTGTACCCGACGTCCGCTAGTCCTTGCCAACGGCCTTCAATCCACGCCCCACTCGCGTGGGGCGACCTCATTGATTGATGATTATGCAGGTGACAATGAACCTTCAATCCACGCCCCACTCGCGTGGGGCGACGAAATTCCTTCAATGTCCTAAGCCATTTAAGAGTGCCTTCAATCCACGCCCCACTCGCGTGGGGCGACCGTTTCTGGCCTTTAGCTTTTCAGCCTCAAACAGCCTTCAATCCACGCCCCACTCGCGTGGGGCGACCGGCGCAGGACCTTAATCTTGAATTTCCAATTAGCCTTCAATCCACGCCCCACTCGCGTGGGGCGACGAGGCTTGCCAGAGCCGACTTCCACTTCAAACCGCCTTCAATCCACGCCCCACTCGCGTGGGGCGACGAGGCTTGCCAGAGCCGACTTCCACTTCAAACCGCCTTCAATCCACGCCCCACTCGCGTGGGGCGACTTAAACTCGTCCCATACGTCAAATTTGCTAGGTCACCTTCAATCCACGCCCCACTCGCGTGGGGCGACGGAAGTCGGCGATTTAGTAACGCTAACCGATGACCTTCAATCCACGCCCCACTCGCGTGGGGCGACGACCGGTGGATACGACACAAAGTTTACTTTTTAACCTTCAATCCACGCCCCACTCGCGTGGGGCGACAGTAACGCTTATCCCTAAATGGCCTGATAAAGATCCTTCAATCCACGCCCCACTCGCGTGGGGCGACGACCACAACAGCATTTTGGACCGGAATCATGATGCCTTCAATCCACGCCCCACTCGCGTGGGGCGACCGGAACGACTTCTACATCCAGAGCACGCCTAATTGCCTTCAATCCACGCCCCACTCGCGTGGGGCGACCCGGAACGACTTCTACATCCAGAGCACGCCTAATTGCCTTCAATCCACGCCCCACTCGCGTGGGGCGACGAAAATGGCTAGCGACGAGGAAAAGACTCATCACCTTCAATCCACGCCCCACTCGCGTGGGGCGACCTTTTTAAAAAATTCGTGATACAATAAAGACAACCCTTCAATCCACGCCCCACTCGCGTGGGGCGACTGTATACGATGACTGCATCCACAATGGCGAATCTCCTTCAATCCACGCCCCACTCGCGTGGGGCGACAAGTACGCACTTTTGCTTCCGGCACTCAGGGACTTCCTTCAATCCACGCCCCACTCGCGTGGGGCGACTTTCTTCTGTCATGATGTCTCGCCTCACTTAATCTCCTTCAATCCACGCCCCACTCGCGTGGGGCGACGAGGAGGCCCGGTGTTATGGACAGCATAAGTAAGCCTTCAATCCACGCCCCACTCGCGTGGGGCGACATCTACTTGCTTTAACACTACATTAGGCACGTTAAACCTTCAATCCACGCCCCACTCGCGTGGGGCGACAGTAGAAGTACAGCGGACTAATACAAACCTTTCCCCTTCAATCCACGCCCCACTCGCGTGGGGCGACATCATGAAATTTGAATTTGCAGGCAAGACGTACCGCCTTCAATCCACGCCCCACTCGCGTGGGGCGACTTTACCTCTCTCCATTGTTAAGAGGAGTATACGACCCTTCAATCCACGCCCCACTCGCGTGGGGCGACAACAATGACGACGTCTTCCGCCAATCTTAATTGTCCTTCAATCCACGCCCCACTCGCGTGGGGCGACAATATCAGGGACGCGGCGAAGGCTTAGGCGTATGGCCTTCAATCCACGCCCCACTCGCGTGGGGCGACCTCACGCTCTTACAGCGCATTGACGGCTACACCGCCTTCAATCCACGCCCCACTCGCGTGGGGCGACGGCGGTCCTGAAGATGCCGGAGACAGTAAGGAAATCCTTCAATCCACGCCCCACTCGCGTGGGGCGACGTAATCACTACCATACTTGCCATACTTGCCTAACCTTCAATCCACGCCCCACTCGCGTGGGGCGACCGCCCTCCTTCCCAGTCCTGCAGGGTGCGTTTTGCCTTCAATCCACGCCCCACTCGCGTGGGGCGACCTCCCCTGGAGTTACTACATCGCCGCAGCCGTCGATCCTTCAATCCACGCCCCACTCGCGTGGGGCGACCTATATCGGTAAGCATTTCTTTTCGTTCGGCAACCCCTTCAATCCACGCCCCACTCGCGTGGGGCGACCTCCGCGGCATCTATCTTGACGGCGCAGTCTTAGATCCTTCAATCCACGCCCCACTCGCGTGGGGCGACAAATGGGGAAAAAGATCCTTTCGGTTGCCGAACGCCTTCAATCCACGCCCCACTCGCGTGGGGCGACCTCCCCTGGAGTTACTACATCGCCGCAGCCGTCGATCCTTCAATCCACGCCCCACTCGCGTGGGGCGACTCTTGCAAATTTCTAACTTGTCGGGACGCAAAACACCTTCAATCCACGCCCCACTCGCGTGGGGCGACAGGGATTATGAGCTGCCGTACATCGGCCAGTTTCCTTCAATCCACGCCCCACTCGCGTGGGGCGACCAGACCGTGAGACCATTGCCGGCGCTGCACAGGCCTTCAATCCACGCCCCACTCGCGTGGGGCGACGGAAACGCAACCAAAGAAACGGTAAAAATTTTTCCTTCAATCCACGCCCCACTCGCGTGGGGCGACATTATTGTACCGGCGGATAGTGATACAGAAGATCCTTCAATCCACGCCCCACTCGCGTGGGGCGACATCATCATCGGATAATCCGCTCTCTTCCGGTGTGGCCTTCAATCCACGCCCCACTCGCGTGGGGCGACGAACGAAAGGAAATGCTTACCGATATAGCAGTGAGCCTTCAATCCACGCCCCACTCGCGTGGGGCGACTCATGTCCGTCACGGTCCTAGGTGTTAATGATCCCCTTCAATCCACGCCCCACTCGCGTGGGGCGACTTGACGGGGCTGTGATGGACGAGTACGGGCAAATCCTTCAATCCACGCCCCACTCGCGTGGGGCGACGTAGCCGATTCCGGACCATCCCTGCGCCTGATGACCTTCAATCCACGCCCCACTCGCGTGGGGCGACACGACACTACCGACATGATCGTGATACACCACACAGGCCTTCAATCCACGCCCCACTCGCGTGGGGCGACCTTGACGGCGCTGTGATGGACGAGTACGGGAACATCCTTCAATCCACGCCCCACTCGCGTGGGGCGACGCTTGTTGGCCCAAATTCACGGATAGCGTGGGACACCCTTCAATCCACGCCCCACTCGCGTGGGGCGACATTAAGGTGTTCCCGGGCGGGCATTTACCTGTCAACCTTCAATCCACGCCCCACTCGCGTGGGGCGACCTGGCCGTTGGAAGATTTTTATTATAACGACTATATCCTTCAATCCACGCCCCACTCGCGTGGGGCGACAGAGAAGCACAGAAAAAAGCAATAGAAGATTTTACCTTCAATCCACGCCCCACTCGCGTGGGGCGACATGAGTTAAAAAAACTACATCTAAAGGACAAGCAGCCTTCAATCCACGCCCCACTCGCGTGGGGCGACATGGTGACAATGATCATGTAGTGATCTACGACGGTCCTTCAATCCACGCCCCACTCGCGTGGGGCGACGACGAAAGAACTGACAGCATTGAAAGCAACCTCGATCCTTCAATCCACGCCCCACTCGCGTGGGGCGACGCGGCGTTAAGGCGTCGTATGTTGTGATTGTAACCGCCTTCAATCCACGCCCCACTCGCGTGGGGCGACCAACGGCTACGACCGCCTGCTGTATCGTATCACCCCTTCAATCCACGCCCCACTCGCGTGGGGCGACATTTTCGTATCACCTCCTTGTTGTGTCTTTTAGGACACCTTCAATCCACGCCCCACTCGCGTGGGGCGACTCAGGCGGCCAGCGCATTGCAGGACGCCGGATTTCCTTCAATCCACGCCCCACTCGCGTGGGGCGACTGTTTATCGGTCGTCCCGGTTTTCATCAGCTCCTGCCTTCAATCCACGCCCCACTCGCGTGGGGCGACGCACACACGGGAAACGCGGTTCGAAGACCTGAAACCTTCAATCCACGCCCCACTCGCGTGGGGCGACCTAAAAGCAGGGGCCGCAAGGCCCCTCCCATTATATCCTTCAATCCACGCCCCACTCGCGTGGGGCGACGTCCCGGAGGCCATGATATTACAGTGCTTTGTCACCTTCAATCCACGCCCCACTCGCGTGGGGCGACCATCGTTACCAAGGTTGTTGTCACATCCGGAAAGGCCTTCAATCCACGCCCCACTCGCGTGGGGCGACTCAATGTGCTGTCTAATCTCATCGGTTTCATTGTCCTTCAATCCACGCCCCACTCGCGTGGGGCGACCGTTTCCGGCTTCCCGGTCCCGGTTGCTTTCATGCCTTCAATCCACGCCCCACTCGCGTGGGGCGACTGCATTTTGACCTTAGTGACCTGACGAAGCTGAGTCCTTCAATCCACGCCCCACTCGCGTGGGGCGACAAGAGCTGGACCCGGACTACGACGTCCCAAGTTGCCTTCAATCCACGCCCCACTCGCGTGGGGCGACTGCTCTGGAACGGCAGCCGTTTTCCGGCTACACTCCTTCAATCCACGCCCCACTCGCGTGGGGCGACTGACGGCGCTGTGATGGACGAGTACGGGAACATGCGGCCTTCAATCCACGCCCCACTCGCGTGGGGCGACACGTTGTTCAGTTTCCCCAGGATTTCCTCATAGCTCACCTTCAATCCACGCCCCACTCGCGTGGGGCGACCGGAGTGTCCGGTGAAAGGCGACGTTGCCGACTACCTGCCTTCAATCCACGCCCCACTCGCGTGGGGCGACGATTGAAGCAAGCGGGGCAGAACTCATTATTGGCCCTTCAATCCACGCCCCACTCGCGTGGGGCGACTAAACAATTACGTCCGGCGGGGTCTGCCTGACAATCCTTCAATCCACGCCCCACTCGCGTGGGGCGACATGATTACCAGGATGTTTTCCAGGTCAATTTTCTCCCTTCAATCCACGCCCCACTCGCGTGGGGCGACTGTTTTCAATGGTGTGAGAGTCTGACACGACCACCTTCAATCCACGCCCCACTCGCGTGGGGCGACAGGGTCAGGCCTGCCTTGCTGGCCACCGTGGAGACCTTCAATCCACGCCCCACTCGCGTGGGGCGACCGACCGGCGATGCCCTGGTGAACGCGATACAGCACCTTCAATCCACGCCCCACTCGCGTGGGGCGACCGGCGGTGTCGGTGAGACCCGCAAAATCCATAAAGCCTTCAATCCACGCCCCACTCGCGTGGGGCGACGTCATCGGAGTACCGCAAATGATGCCCGCTACTCTGCCTTCAATCCACGCCCCACTCGCGTGGGGCGACTGTAAGCGCTGGGGATAGCTTTCATAATCTTGATCATCCTTCAATCCACGCCCCACTCGCGTGGGGCGACGACCTCAACCATAGTGCGCCACCTCAGTCATCAACCTTCAATCCACGCCCCACTCGCGTGGGGCGACAGTATGTCGAGTTCCTGAAAGAGCACTTCGAAGCCTTCAATCCACGCCCCACTCGCGTGGGGCGACAACCCATTGACCCGGAACTCTATTCCGAAATCCAGCCTTCAATCCACGCCCCACTCGCGTGGGGCGACGGAATCACCGAGTGTATGGCTTTCAAGTGCGACAGCCTTCAATCCACGCCCCACTCGCGTGGGGCGACTGAAACATACGAATTTTGTGGGATACCTTTCACCCTTCAATCCACGCCCCACTCGCGTGGGGCGACGTTCCCTTGTGGCCAGATATTTTTTACCAATCCGCCTTCAATCCACGCCCCACTCGCGTGGGGCGACCGGAACGAACCATAAAAAATGGCTGAGCCTGGAGAACCTTCAATCCACGCCCCACTCGCGTGGGGCGACAAAAATTTCCCCCTGTTGGAACATATTTCTCAGATCCTTCAATCCACGCCCCACTCGCGTGGGGCGACTTTCGCCTCCTTTCACGTTAATCACACCCCTTCTGCCTTCAATCCACGCCCCACTCGCGTGGGGCGACGTTGCAACGATTTATTTCCTCCCTAATCAACCTTTTTCACCTTCAATCCACGCCCCACTCGCGTGGGGCGACTGTCATCTCCAATGACGGCATCTATCAGCCTTGTGACCTTCAATCCACGCCCCACTCGCGTGGGGCGACGAAAAAAAAGCCTGTACTTATGATTTGTCGCACCTTCAATCCACGCCCCACTCGCGTGGGGCGACCCGTACCGACTGAAAATCGGGAGCACTGGAAACCGCCTTCAATCCACGCCCCACTCGCGTGGGGCGACATGGTAAGGTTGCCGAATTTTACGCAGACAGAAAAACCTTCAATCCACGCCCCACTCGCGTGGGGCGACAGCATTACGGCACGTTGGGGCCGGAATACATCAACCTTCAATCCACGCCCCACTCGCGTGGGGCGACTTCAACGGCTATGACCGATTGTTATACCGCATTACCCCTTCAATCCACGCCCCACTCGCGTGGGGCGACTAATTACTATACGGTTTAAACGTTAAAAGGAGGATCCTTCAATCCACGCCCCACTCGCGTGGGGCGACTGCCGGTTTTCAACAACGCAGGTTATAAAGAGATCCCTTCAATCCACGCCCCACTCGCGTGGGGCGACTTGCCTTGCGATGTGGTGACTGGATCGCCGACGATCCTTCAATCCACGCCCCACTCGCGTGGGGCGACGAAATTTGAGGTCCCGGCCCTGAAAAAGCTGAAAGCCTTCAATCCACGCCCCACTCGCGTGGGGCGACCCGTAAGGGGGTGCAAAATGGTGGAATTTTGTAGCCTTCAATCCACGCCCCACTCGCGTGGGGCGACCGCAGCCTGGCGCCGCCCGTGCTGATTATTGTGGACCCTTCAATCCACGCCCCACTCGCGTGGGGCGACGCAAGGATATTCACAAGGCCATTAAATGCCTGGAACCTTCAATCCACGCCCCACTCGCGTGGGGCGACGGATAACGACGGGGGGGATAAAGACCGGGAACAGCCTTCAATCCACGCCCCACTCGCGTGGGGCGACGCCGGTTTTCAACAACGCAGGTTATAAAGAGATCCCTTCAATCCACGCCCCACTCGCGTGGGGCGACTAAAAGCAGGGGCCGCAAGGCCCCTCCCATTATATCCTTCAATCCACGCCCCACTCGCGTGGGGCGACATGAAAGCGCTTGAAGAAGAAGGGGAACACATTCCTTCAATCCACGCCCCACTCGCGTGGGGCGACAGCCCACTACCATGGCTGTTTCGGCGATAACGGCAACCTTCAATCCACGCCCCACTCGCGTGGGGCGACTTGTTTGCCACAGCCTTCGTGGCCAGGTTATACAACCTTCAATCCACGCCCCACTCGCGTGGGGCGACTTCATCAAGTCCACGATTTCCATGCTTGACGCCATTCCTTCAATCCACGCCCCACTCGCGTGGGGCGACCAAAGATCATGCTGCCTGGCTGGCCGCCAGAAGTCCTTCAATCCACGCCCCACTCGCGTGGGGCGACTTCCACCGTTTCAGGCATGATCGGGAGCGTCATACCTTCAATCCACGCCCCACTCGCGTGGGGCGACTCAAGACGTCCAGGATATAAGGAGGATGCAGCATCCTTCAATCCACGCCCCACTCGCGTGGGGCGACATGTACGGGGTTCGGGTGCCATCCGGATTGATTCTCCTTCAATCCACGCCCCACTCGCGTGGGGCGACATAAGAGCCAGGCTGGCCGGGCAACCATCGACAGCCTTCAATCCACGCCCCACTCGCGTGGGGCGACATGCCGGCGCATGGGCACAGTGCCAGCTGTAGTACCCTTCAATCCACGCCCCACTCGCGTGGGGCGACCAGGATTGATTTTGCGTTCTTTCGACCGATAAAAACCTTCAATCCACGCCCCACTCGCGTGGGGCGACTCATGCAGTCCAGAGATTCCAGATCCTACGAAATGCCTTCAATCCACGCCCCACTCGCGTGGGGCGACTTCCACCTCCATTATATCACGGAGGGTTAAAAATGCCTTCAATCCACGCCCCACTCGCGTGGGGCGACGGCCTTCAACAAGATGCTAACGCCAGCTGAGAACCTTCAATCCACGCCCCACTCGCGTGGGGCGACCCGAAGAAATACATTCCTGAGAGATCATCCAGGTTCCTTCAATCCACGCCCCACTCGCGTGGGGCGACAGGCTTCATCGGGAAGAGCCTGGTGGATGAAGATCCTTCAATCCACGCCCCACTCGCGTGGGGCGACAGCACTCAACGACATGTACCACCGTTTCCAGGACCTTCAATCCACGCCCCACTCGCGTGGGGCGACCTACGAGCAAGTCATCAGCACGTACGTCACGAAGCAGCCTTCAATCCACGCCCCACTCGCGTGGGGCGACGCCTGCCTGTTCCAGGTCCCCGGACCACTCATAACCTTCAATCCACGCCCCACTCGCGTGGGGCGACCGGATGCTCAGGTCTCCGGCCTGGTCTTTCAGTTTCCTTCAATCCACGCCCCACTCGCGTGGGGCGACCAAAGTCGGGAGCTATTACAGCCCGTTCCTTAAACCTTCAATCCACGCCCCACTCGCGTGGGGCGACGCCGCCTGTTGATGCGATAGTGATTGTATGAGCATGGCCTTCAATCCACGCCCCACTCGCGTGGGGCGACGTCTTCTTTCCCTTCATCTGCATAAAAATAGCCCCTTCAATCCACGCCCCACTCGCGTGGGGCGACCGGTTTGCAGGAAATTGTAATCCTGGGCAGGGAACCTTCAATCCACGCCCCACTCGCGTGGGGCGACAAGGACCTGAACCGAAAAACAACTTTGACATCACCCTTCAATCCACGCCCCACTCGCGTGGGGCGACACGGCAGCGGCGATGTGTATTTCAGTTTGACTCTCCTTCAATCCACGCCCCACTCGCGTGGGGCGACGGCAAGCGTGCCCTTGGCCTGTATAAGAGTATGGTCCTTCAATCCACGCCCCACTCGCGTGGGGCGACCAGAGACTGCAAGCCAGAGCCTCCCGACGTTTACTCCTTCAATCCACGCCCCACTCGCGTGGGGCGACTGATCACTCATGTCAGCGTCACCGTCCCGACCACAGCCTTCAATCCACGCCCCACTCGCGTGGGGCGACTTTTCCTGTTCGATTTCTTTCAGCATAAAAGCCCCCTTCAATCCACGCCCCACTCGCGTGGGGCGACGGATATGGGCGGGGAAGCTAGCCACAAGCTGACGCCTTCAATCCACGCCCCACTCGCGTGGGGCGACCTTCGGTGCCGGACATTACCTGCTGAGCGTTCATACCTTCAATCCACGCCCCACTCGCGTGGGGCGACGGTAAACTTCTGCGTTAAAAATTAACCAGTTCTCCTTCAATCCACGCCCCACTCGCGTGGGGCGACGGCGACGCCCTGACGACCGGAAATTCCGTTGAGTACCCTTCAATCCACGCCCCACTCGCGTGGGGCGACTCATTACTGTATGAACCGGATCCGGATATCGCCAAACCTTCAATCCACGCCCCACTCGCGTGGGGCGACTCCACCTCCATTATATCACGGAGGGTTAAAAATGCCTTCAATCCACGCCCCACTCGCGTGGGGCGACTGCATTACGAAGATACCAGCTAGAACTTGCAAACCTTCAATCCACGCCCCACTCGCGTGGGGCGACTCGCACTGCGTAATCTTAACGTGTTCCGGCTTGTCCCTTCAATCCACGCCCCACTCGCGTGGGGCGACACCATCCTGGCATCTAAAAAATATGCACCGCACGTCCTTCAATCCACGCCCCACTCGCGTGGGGCGACGAGATTGGCAAGCGCATCGTCAGCATGGGATATACCTTCAATCCACGCCCCACTCGCGTGGGGCGACCGCTGCCAAAGCCCAGCTGGCACGGCTGAAAGATCCTTCAATCCACGCCCCACTCGCGTGGGGCGACACATGGCCGTGTGGGGATGGGGTGGAGATTTTTTCCTTCAATCCACGCCCCACTCGCGTGGGGCGACTGATCCAGTTGGACGGATCCACGACTTCTTCCTTACCTTCAATCCACGCCCCACTCGCGTGGGGCGACTTACAGTGAACTGCGTGACAATTATCCTGATATGACCTTCAATCCACGCCCCACTCGCGTGGGGCGACCAAAGTGCGGAGCTTTATAATTGCGATTATAAACCTTCAATCCACGCCCCACTCGCGTGGGGCGACCAGACTACTGGTACATTGCCGTTCTGCTTGGAGCCTTCAATCCACGCCCCACTCGCGTGGGGCGACAGGGTAAGGGAAATCCAGGATGCCTCTACAAAGATTCCTTCAATCCACGCCCCACTCGCGTGGGGCGACCGAGTTTACCGTCAAAACCCAACTGAAGCAGTACCCTTCAATCCACGCCCCACTCGCGTGGGGCGACCTGCCGAATTTCAAAATCATGGACAACCAGTACGCCTTCAATCCACGCCCCACTCGCGTGGGGCGACCAGAATGGATTTGGCATTTTTCCGCCCGATAAAAACCTTCAATCCACGCCCCACTCGCGTGGGGCGACTGCTGGCTGAAATGAGCGCGCAAGATTTATACATCCTTCAATCCACGCCCCACTCGCGTGGGGCGACACCATCGTGCGCGCCGTGGCTAGATTCACCGACCTCCTTCAATCCACGCCCCACTCGCGTGGGGCGACAATGAGCCCTAGCGATAAATTTACGGCTTTAGTACCTTCAATCCACGCCCCACTCGCGTGGGGCGACATGCAGGCGCCAACGCGTCCGTTGTCGTTAACCACCTTCAATCCACGCCCCACTCGCGTGGGGCGACTGCGGTTCCGATCACGGAAATTGAAGATTATTTCCCCTTCAATCCACGCCCCACTCGCGTGGGGCGACTTCAAGCTGCTGACGGACCCGCTCTACTTCAACGACCTTCAATCCACGCCCCACTCGCGTGGGGCGACGATGCAGGCGCCAACGCGTCCGTTGTCGTTAACCACCTTCAATCCACGCCCCACTCGCGTGGGGCGACTTCATTGCGATGGACAACGCCCAGCGCATGGCACCTTCAATCCACGCCCCACTCGCGTGGGGCGACATACAATGCCGCATAGTCCGTTCTGCTTACAGCACCTTCAATCCACGCCCCACTCGCGTGGGGCGACCTCTCTATCTGTTCGTCCGTCGGGTCCGCCAGATTCCTTCAATCCACGCCCCACTCGCGTGGGGCGACAAAAGGAGAGATTGATCATGGAGAGAATCGAACTGCCTTCAATCCACGCCCCACTCGCGTGGGGCGACTGATGGATGCCTTTACTTGGCTGCTGTTCGGCAACCTTCAATCCACGCCCCACTCGCGTGGGGCGACCTGATGATGGAGGAGAGTTAACCAGGGTTTTCGACCTTCAATCCACGCCCCACTCGCGTGGGGCGACCTCAATGGCCGAATCTAAACAAAACATTATCGACCCTTCAATCCACGCCCCACTCGCGTGGGGCGACTGCTTTAACCTGGTTGGGCACCCCCCACGTAAACCCTTCAATCCACGCCCCACTCGCGTGGGGCGACGCCGCCTTGCCGGGGGCAGGGTTGCCGCCGATCGCCCTTCAATCCACGCCCCACTCGCGTGGGGCGACGGAGTTGGCAAGGGTGGTCATCAAAATAACCGAGGTCCTTCAATCCACGCCCCACTCGCGTGGGGCGACATCAATGTTCCTGTTTGCTTCGCTTCTGCTTACGCCTTCAATCCACGCCCCACTCGCGTGGGGCGACATCGGTACACTGAAAAACGATGTTGCTATTGCTTCCTTCAATCCACGCCCCACTCGCGTGGGGCGACTTGGGATTGTCTTGGAGTATTCAGAACAACATTCTCCTTCAATCCACGCCCCACTCGCGTGGGGCGACGCATCGACCTGGCCAGAAAGACGGTGTAAGAATGAGCCTTCAATCCACGCCCCACTCGCGTGGGGCGACGTCAGCAGGGCGTTACTGACGCCCTGGGCATCCCAACCTTCAATCCACGCCCCACTCGCGTGGGGCGACCAGGTTGCGATACTGCACAGGCAACTGCTCAAAACCCTTCAATCCACGCCCCACTCGCGTGGGGCGACCAAACGGAAACCATACGCACACATTAACAACTACCACCCTTCAATCCACGCCCCACTCGC
Organism: Acidaminococcus sp.; assembly: GCA_022482815.1. Lineage (NCBI taxonomy): Bacteria > Bacillati > Bacillota > Negativicutes > Acidaminococcales > Acidaminococcaceae > Acidaminococcus > Acidaminococcus sp. The sequence continues at coordinate 1,860,150 of JAKVOM010000001.1, read as the reverse complement.
GTGGGGCGACTCGGACAGCTCAAGGACGCACAGAGGGCCATGGACCCTTCAATCCACGCCCCACTCGCGTGGGGCGACGAGCTATCACATCTACCTGGATGCCCAGGACAAGCTCCTTCAATCCACGCCCCACTCGCGTGGGGCGACCCTTGCAGATCTTAATCTTTTCCCCGTCATTAAACCTTCAATCCACGCCCCACTCGCGTGGGGCGACCCAGCCTGTCCTACAAGTTCATCACCCAAATCATCCTTCAATCCACGCCCCACTCGCGTGGGGCGACCGCTACATATAGTGGTTTTATCCTCTATACCTAGCTTTCACTTAACTTCTTCCTTATAACACAGACTTTGACATCATTTTTAACTTATAAAGTCTGCCAAAACCGGTGCGAATGGCCCGACAATTTTTCAATCACTCCACTTTCGCACGTTGCTCACTTTTACAAAATCAGCGTTCCATCGATGTCATAGGCGAGATTAACTCCCATTGTTTCGATTTGACTTTTATAATTTTTACTTAATCGATAAAAACGCAAACTGTCATGATCAGGGTCAATGATATTTTTAAGTACATTCTTTAATACAACAAATTGAGCTTCATCCAGTTTGCATTCAAAAACTGAGTTTTGAACACGCTGTCCACGATTCATGCATGCCTTAGCGACCTTACGCAGTCTCCTTTTTCCGGCATTTGATTCTGTGGAAATATCATACGTAACCAGTACATACATGTTTTTCCCACCTCATTTCCAGAAAAATGGTGGATAGGCATCTATATCCCCTCGCAGATAGCGAGCTAAAAGATTGGCTTGAACAAAAGGTACCAGTCCCCATGGCATTTTTTCATCAAGATAAGGATGAGTAATTGTTTCAAGCTTTCTTTCCCGCCACTTCGTCAATGCTTCACGGCGTCCCTCATCATTTAAAAGTACAGCACCGCTGGATTCCACCGTAAAATGCTTTGCGGCAATCTCCTTTTTATTAATAAGAGAGAGTAAGAATCGGTCCACAATACAGCCGCGAAATTCTTCCAATAAGTCGAGAGCAAGAGAAATTCTTCCGGGTCTATCTACGTGCATAAATCCGGCGTAAGCGTCAAGTCCTACCGTTTCCAGTGCACTGGCAATATCATTTCCCATAACACTATAAAAGAAAGAGAGCAGCGCATTGACGCGATTTAACGGAGGTCTGCGAGACCGCACATCAAAGGTAAAATCTTCTTTTTGATTCAGGATCATTTCATCAAAACAGGAGAAATACGCTTCCTGGGCTGCACCCTCAATTCCCCGCAAGTCGTCCATGGTAAGGCAGCTTTTCGCATTATTGATGCTCTCGCTGAGCCGCACAGATTCGCTTTGCAAATGCACCGTATCAATCCGGCTGCCATATTGACGGATATAACGTTCCAAAATCCATTTTTCATTGTATATCTTGGCGAGGATGATGTTTCTGGCAATTGCCAGTGATTGCTGAGCGTCATCCGACACGCGGTACTGAATTCGGCGCAGCAAAATATTACCTGTACTGGCCCCTTGAAAGCGCCCGATAAACCGGCCGTTCGTAGTCAGGTATGCTACTGAAACGCCATGATCATGACATTCTTCCAAAAGTGCAGGGCTCATCCCTACATAGTTGAAAAGGACAACATTATCGAGATTATGCAAGGGGACACGGCCCAACACTTTTTTGTCATCTTTGACGACCAGTGTTTCTCCTTGTTTTCCCACATACACGTCAGGCAGGGTGATATACAGCGTATTTAACAACTGCTTCATTCTTCTGTCACTTCCTGAATGTAGGCTTTGGCCGACTTCACGTTTCCAAGTTCCGGCATGCAAATATTTTGCAGAGAACAAGCTCTGCACTTTCGAGTCTTTTTGACCCTGGGTACATAGGCCTGTTTATAGTATTTATTCATCTCAGCAAGGATTTCTTTTACTTTGTCACGCAATTCGTCAGAGATTGCAATCTCTTTTCGCCGACGCGTCTCAAAATAATAGATAAAGCCCGTAGAGATATGGACACCCATCATTTCTTCCAGGCAAATTGCTTGGGCCACCAGCTGCAGGGTATCGCTGTCGTTATCCTTTTCTTTACCTCTTTTATATTCTATAGGATAGACATTATATTTCGTATGATACTTGCTGAAATAGCTGCCATCGGGATCTTCCACAAGCTCAACAGCATCACATTTTCCCTGGATCTGCAGTTTATGGGAAACAACGTGCATGGAACGAAGTACCCTCTTGCTGCCTATTTTTTCACTAGTTGGTCCATGATCCACCCTGTCATGTTTAATTCTTCCATCAGCAGTGAAAAAATTTTCTTCCCACCGCTGCTCAAGATGAATCAGTCCCCACTGGCGGCGACAAAAGACAAAGTGCTGTATGCCTGCAATCTGGAGGTACTCCGTTTCATTGCAAATTTTTAAATCTGTGTTCATTCGCCATCCAGGACTTCCATCTGTAATCCCTGGTTTTGATAGGAGGCAAGACGTTCTTCATCAACCGATACCTCATAATCAGCAAAAGATTTGGGCTCGCCTTCACATTTTTTCTCTGCAGTAACCAGTCTATGGATCTTAGCGGAAGAGGCAATTCCCAACTTATTGGGATGCGTGAACCAGTATAATCTTTCAACAGCCATGCTGCCTTCAGGGCGGGCACTTGACATATCATTTTCAAACAAAGTCAGTAAAGCTTTTTTGATTGCCTCTGCATCTTCATCACTGAAACCGGTTTTTTCGGCAAAATAACAGTTAATGCTGCCGCAGGCTTTATAGATGCCAAATTCGACGAAGTTTTTGGTCCCCATGGTATCACTGGAACGGCCGCCTTCTTTGGCAGCTTTCATACCATTTGTACTTCTCGTAATCTGCATGGAAATAGTACTTACCGGATCAAGGCTCTTAGCCAAACTGATAGAAACAGGTCCGCGGATCCCGATGGAACGCTTTTGGAAGGTGATAACCTGCCCAAAACTCCGCACATCCATCCATTTTTCACAAGCCTTTTCCCTTACTTCTGAATCATCCTGCTTAGAAGTAAATTCCTTTCCGAATCTTTCTTCCAAGGATTTCATGCCGTCTTCAATACGGTCATTAGCTTGGACAAAAATTTCATAACCTGCGTCCTGGAGGCGATTTCTAATTTTTCTTTTAAGGCAGACATCGGATACTTCTCCGTGACCCTCATAGTCCGTACGAGGCATATTTTCAAGGAGCGGGTCACCGTTAGGATTAGCGTCTTTTACAGAAAAGAACAGAACGAAATCAATTTTTTTACTTAATGTAGACATATTTATTCTCCCTTTCTCACTAAATTAAGCTTCTTCAGCCTGAGTTTTATTTTCAGATTTATGGTCAGCATGCTTCGTAAAGAATTGTTGTTTTTGATAATAGAATCCCAGAATAAAATTTTCATTGACGGGGCGATTATTTACGGCGTCACTCTTATTCAGTGTAAGAATCTCTGTATACAAATCACCCAAAATCTTATCAAGAGTGACCACGTAACCCTTATGGGATTTAAGCAAATAAGTTCTGCAGTACTGTGTACGTTTCTGTAATTCCATGGTTGTCTGCTGTGGGCGCTGAATCATAGCTGTCCAAAGCCTGCTGGCATTTGTCGGTCTCCCTGCTTTTTCACTGCTGCTCTCTTCGCTCCTTAATTTCATCGCGTAACTTTCCATCTGATCATACACTGCCAGAATTCTGCCGTAGATAAAGCTTCTGTCACTCATACTGATAAGTTCTCCTTCCTGATCAACTACTTGAGTCCCATGATCCATCTCATATTTTTTAATCAGACTCCCCACAACCAAATGGGCATTTCCTAAATGATATCTGAAGGTAGCCGGATTTATAATTCGCTGAAATCCCAATTCCATAATATCCCTGGGCAATGGTTTTCCTTCCAGCATGCACTCCATCAATCTTTCCAGGAAGTTGACTCTGACTTTTTCTTTTTTGGCAGACACAGTAATTGCTTTATCAGAGTCATCTCCTACAAGCACATTGGTAATTGAAAACAATGATGGAGCCATTGCGATTCGTTTTTGTTTCTGTTTAGAATAGATGGGCCAATCCAAACCATGGAACCAGGCTGTAACCCTCTTTTTCAGGTCAGAATTGCTAAAGGTTCTGAAATACTTTACAGCTATACGTCCATTATTAATCTGCTCCATCATAAGCACGCAGAAATAATTGTCGATATCTGTATTCTTAATATCTTTAATACCTGCAACAAAATCAGTGATAGAACGGCTGCGATTACTGCCTAACACATAGGTTTCACTAGGGACGGTTTCCTCTTCTTTCTCATCATCTTCGTCTTCTTCACTTGCCATCACGCCAGATGTAATCGGCATACCTCCCAGGAGCAGGTCATGAGACATCCAGGAAATTACGTAACTGCTGCCTCCTAGGTAACGTTTATAAGCATCAGAATCCATGAGAAATTTAAGCATGTTATGTACTTTCTGAGAAGTTACATATCCGACATGAACGACTTCCTCTCCGGTTTTAAAACGTCCTCGCCAGGTTTCCGGATGATTACTAATTCCGATTAATTTTGCGGTACCCATGATTCCACGATGCGTAAAAATGCAATACTGTTTTTCCCCTGAAACGTCGCAGTAATCATCTTTAGAATGATCGGTCTTAATCTGAGCATTTACATAATCAATATAGAACTGATGAAGCAGTTTCATTTGATTGTTGTCAGAAGTCTCATCATTCAATTCCACTTTAAAAACAATAAAAATCTTGGGCAGCAGCAAATGATGCAATTCCGTTTTTCCATTTTTGTCTATATACCAATTGATTTGGTCTAAGTTTCCTTTTTTCTCGCCTTCAGCAGGAGACTTCTCTTTACCTTGAAAATAACCCGTCCCGGCCGTTGTCTGTTTTATAACAGTCAGCACATCCTGCTTTACATCATGCCGTGTCACGTAATCATAAATCGCCCTGAAAGTCCGGTTAGGATGCTTTTTTTCAAAATCAGAAAGAGGCTCAAGCCCTTCCAAATACATTTTGTGCTTGAGAGAATCAGGATCATCAAACGACCCCGCTACGTAAGCAAAATCATCAAATAAAGGATGTGGACAGGGGTTCGCAGTACGGACGACAGAAGTCTCGGATACGGGAAAAACAACGTACTCCCCTTCATCCAGGAAGCGGCCTTCCAGGAATTCACCCTTTTCAGAGATAGTCAGTTCTGCAATATCCATCTTTCCCGAACTTCTCCTATTGGAATGATATAAAGGCAGAAGTGTAGGGACATTCGGAGCATGGAAATCATCGACCATCTGCTGGGATTCAGCATATTCATACGTGCTGAGCAGAGCCTGAAACAGATTCATGCGCCATTCCTCCTTCCTGATTATAGGCTTCCCATTCTTCATCCACCGTACGTACAGAATCTTTAGAAAAACTATGAATTTTATAGTTGGTCAGCATATGATGGATTGGACAATCCTCCGGGCGCTTAAAACGAATGACGCCATTTTCCATCACGATGGAATCAAACTGAGAATATAATTCTCCTTCACCCTTCTTATTCTTGTTGGTTTCCTGATAAGAAAAAGAATGGAACATAATGCCAAGAGAAAGCTTTCCTGTAAAAGGCGGAGTGAGTGCATCATATTCTTTTTCTCTTAAACGGGTTACTGCTCCGATGCACTCCCGGGTTCCCAGAAATATATCCCGACGGCCGCCCCGCTTCATAGAGCGCAGTAAAATCTGCTCGTGCTTTTTTTCATTGCGGTCCTGTTCAAGTTGAGGTCTTCCCTCGGCCCACTCAAAATGGAATTTGATGGCGTAGGATACATCACGGAGGTACGTAAAATGACTTAAATCTTTTTTTCCATTATTCATTGGCAAAAGAACACTCTTCGTTTCCGTCTGAATCGGCTTCAACACTTTAACTTCATCGATAAGATAATACAAAGTTGGTTTCCAATAGACCGCTTCCACGATACCTTTCAGGGCCTGCATGGTTGGCACCAGGTAACTTACCTTTTCACCAATCCCCTTGCTGAGCGGATCCGTAAATAACGCATAAGGTCCCTCAATTTTCATATAAAAAGGATTTGAAGCAAACAATTTTGTCCCTCCCTTAAAAGATTTCATCCTGCATTTGAGATTTATTCAAACCTACGTCTGCGTCATAGCAGCTTTCATTTAAGATATAAATGCCATATTTTTTGAGCATATCTTCTGCTTCCAAATAATCAGCATATTTTTCTGGATTTCTGATTGTCACCGTGTAACGCTGCAGTTTTTTCAGTAAACCTTTAAGTTTTCCATAATCTTCACTGTCAATAGCTTCATAAAGGTCGTTGAGCAAATCTTCGTTTTTATAGTGAACGATAGCAGTAATTCCTCCCTCGTCTATGAGTTCAAACTGATCAGCCGCTGTTTTAAAACTTTGCCTTAGCATAAAGCTGGTAGAAAATGGACGTTTTAAAAAAATTTTCTCTGGATGATGCACTTCGTTATACCCTTCTACGACAGTATTATTTCTGCCCAGGTAAGATAGTATGGTTTCATTTCCATTTTTAACTGGATAGGATAAAGTGCTCTGCACAACGTCGTCTCTATAAAGATTCTTATAATAAGCCTCGAGATTACCAGATAAATCTAACTCTCTATTTTTTTCCAGCCCATCGGGAAATATTTTTCTGAGGGTCTTTGCTGCCGCTTCCCGTGCCTTTCGCATTTCGGGTAAATGACTAAAACTCTCCTGCCTATATGCCAACAAATATACTTTGCCTTTTTCAGCAAGCTTGCCTTCACGGTTACACCGTCCGGACGCCTGCAGGACTCCATCAATGCTTGTCATCGAGTCCAGCACGACGTCAAAATCGACATTGACACCGGCAGAAATCAGATTCGTAGAAACGCAAAGTAACGGCTTTTTTCTCTTGCCTTCACGAATAGCTCTTAACTGTTCTTTTAACCCCGCAATCCTTTCCAAACGATGCGCCGCGCAAAGATTGGTCGTCAAGTAAACAACATCTACTGAATCCCCAAATTCTTCCTTTGCAGCCTGGCACATCGTGTTGACAGCGCTCTTCGTATTGAGAATAAGCAAAATGCTTTTACTGTCTTTTAAATTTTCACGAATTTGGGCAAGTACATCTGCAGTCTCCATCTGATCCGAAAAATGACTGCCCAACAGAGAGTAAAACCGAACCCTTGAGAAAACGGAATGATGACTCCATTTGGATGTCACTAAAGAAGGCGGCTGCTGTGCCGTTCCATAGAGGCACGGATAAGTAAGTACGTCTCTCTTATCCAAGGCTGGGAGCGTAGCTGTACAGTGAATCACCACTGTTCCCATAAAATGTGTGAGAAAATCAGTCATTAAATTCATCAAATAGACCGTTTTTAATGGCAGTGACTGCACTTCATCCATAATGATGACACTGTGCGCCAGTTTGCAAAAGCGTCGAATATTTGATGATTTACCTTTAAATAGCGTGTTCGTCAGCTGAACCATTGTCGTTAGTACTACAGGTGATTCCCAACTATCTTTCAAGTAGCTGCGAAGAGAGTACTCTTCTTCATTATCATCACCATTTTCTTCTTCAATAACATTGGAGTGGTGTTCCAGCACATAATCCTGGCCGATGATATTCTTGATGTCCTTTGCGTTTTGTTCCAACACTGAGAGGTAGGCCGTCACATAAAAAATACGATGATCATCATGTAAAAGAGCATGACGAATTGCGTATCTCATCCCTGCGAGTGTCTTTCCTGATCCCACTGGCATATCTAATGTAAAGCAGCCGTCCGCAGTATTATTGGCGGCGCTAAATGTCTCATCAGCAAGTTCTGAACGCACATCATTGATTATACTTTTTCCCTTATTCTTAGCGAACGACTGATACAGACCTTCAATTTTGTTCTCCATATCATTCCATATGGCTTTCATTTCGCTTGCTGTAAGGACTTTATCTTTATCTTCACGATTCCAATTAGAGGAATCATAAATATCCGCTTCCTTCAAGATGGAAAGCAGAAGTCTAACTGTGGCGCCCTGGAAGAAAGCAGCGGTCTGCCTTTTGTGTTTGGGAGATACTTCTGCACTCACAGTTTGAATTTTTTTGTTCCAATCCAAATATTCATGAAATCCCAAATCAAATAAGGTCAATAAATTTTTATGAAATTTCCAGTAGGAAAATTGGTCAAGTTCATTTAAATAAGGGAGAAAATTTACTGACTCATTTTTGGTAATCATTCTATTTTCAGCAAGATCAAGACGAATCTTCGTCCGTAATTCATAATCAGCTGACAGTACATCGTAAATACCATGATGAGCAAGGATGGGATAAGTAAGCATCTCGCAATAACCATTAAGGTTCTTATCGTCATTGGTGTATTGGGGACTGGTTTTCCATTCTTCTTTGATTTTATTGACACAATACCCGCCCATAGAAGAATGGTCACCCCCTGATTGGGTCTGGCCGAGCAGATATTCCTGAAAGTCCGGACTTGCTTTTCCGAAATCATGCAGCAGCCCTATGAGCGTACACATATTCCCCAATTTTAAGGGCGTACCAAGCTCTTCAGCACGTTGAGCTGTGTGCAGCAAGTGATTGGATAACGATTGCTTGCTCACACTGCCTTCTATTATTTCTAAATGTGCGGATAAATCAGAAAAATGCATTAAGCCCACCTTGTTTCAATTAAGATTAAGAATAAAACTTAAAATCAATAATCTCACAAGTCCATTATACATGAATTTAATTATAATAAAATATAATCTGTGAAATTTGTTAAACTTAGAGTGATTTTTTTCTCTCGATTGTTCTATTCATTGACAAAACAAAAATTTAACTATTTATTATGGAACATAAAATACAAAGGCCGCAGATCCATCAATATGCTAGATGGTATATTGATGGATTCTGCGGTCTTCAGGTATATAGATTGAAGTAGAAGGAAAAGAAGCTATCCCTCCACCGCAAGCGGTCTGCCCTCCTTTCGAAGCCGCAGAGCGGTCCGCCCTCCTTCCTAAAGGACAAAAAAAAGCTATCCTCCACCGCTATCGTCAGCGCTTCCTGTCGTCAGCGCTGACTGCGGTTCTCCTTTCGAAGCCGCGAAGCGGCTTGAAAGGAGGTCCAAGAGGAATTCCAAACCTTACGGTTTGGCTTAATTAACGCGAACAAGAGGGCGGGTGCGATAATTTTAATTCCAGTGACAAAATGCAAGAAACATTTTTTGGCAAACCGCTCGTCGGTTTGCTTCCTACAGTGCGACCGGCGACCCGCGACCAGCGACATGCGCCTGAGTTTTTAAGACAAAAAGGCCGCAGATTCATCAATGTACAATACGTACGTTGATGGGTTCTGCGGTCTTCTTATCAAAACTCTTTTGAAAAAACTCCGGCGGGGAAGCCGATGAGGCCAGCCGAATCGCTGAGCCGCCGCCGGGTGCTTTTCCGTTAGTTTTCTCTTTATTTACCGGTACGTCCACGCTGCGTCAGAGGTACGCCCTTCTTGCAAAGCGGGCAGTCTTCGGGTTTGTAGGCTTCGACATCGAGTCTCAGCAGGGGTTCGGTACGAACGCCGAAGTCGACTTTGCCGCCGCTGCGGTCTACCAACAGACCGACACCGACCGGTACGCCGCCTTCCCCTTTGACGACGTCGAGGACTTCACGGACGCTGCCGCCCGTGGTCACAATGTCTTCCACGATGAGGACACGGGTGCCCGGTTCAATATGGAAGCCTCTCTTGAAGGTCATTTTCCCGTTCACGCGTTCGGTGAAGAAGAAGCGCGTGCCAAGGTTCTTTGCGACTTCATAGGCCAGGAGGATACCGCCGGTCATAGGGCCGACTACGAGTTCCACGTTGTCATTGATGAAGCGGGAAGCAATTTCCTTGCAGAGTTGTTCCGTGTATTCCGGACGCTGCAGGACGTTGAATTTTTCGACATACGTCGGGCTGTGCAGTCCGCTCGTCAGCAAAAAGTGACCGCGCAGGACAGCACCTGTTTCTTCCAGCATTCTAAGGACTGTGTGTTCGTTCATGCTTGTACTCCTTCCATTTCTTCAAGAATCTTTCTGACCGCTTCCTGTTTGTCGGCTGCCTTCGTGATCGGGCGGCCGATAACAAGATGGGTAGCCCCGTTTTTGAGCGCCATTGCAGGCGTTGCTATACGACTCTGGTCGTTGGCTGCCGCCCAGGCAGGCCGTACACCAGGCGTTACGATTAAGAAATCTTTGCCGCAGCGTTTCCGGATGCCTTCTGCTTCCCGCGGGGAAGCAACGACTCCGTCAAGACCGCTTTCCTTGGCGAGTGCTGCCAGATCGAGGACTTCTTCCCCGATGGTATTGGCGTAATGAAGCGGTTTCCACTGCGCTTCATCCATGCTCGTCAGGATGGTTACGGCAATGAGTTTCGGTGCCGGGCGTCCCAGCTTTTCCGCTGTTTCGCGGACAGCTTTTACCCCTTCTGCCATCATCTTCGGCCCGCCGACGGCGTGCACGTTCATGATATCGGCACCGAGTTTCGTCAATACAGCAAGGCTATGAGCCACCGTATTGGGAATGTCCTGCAGTTTGAGATCAAGAAATACTTTTTTGCCGTGCTCTTTTAAGTACGTTACCATTTCAGGGCCGGCACTGTAAAAAAGTTCCATGCCCACTTTATAGAAGCTGACAGCGTCTCCCAATTCCTCAACGACTGCTTTGGCTTCGTCCGCCGTCGGAAAATCGAGGGCTGTAATCAGTCTGTCATCTGCTTTCATAACTTCCCTCCCGGAAGAGCTTTCCCCACGATATCGGACAGTTTATCGATGTGATGGGCATCGAGATACCCCAGGATGCCGTCACAGAGCTGACCCGTCAGAGCAGGGTTCTGGAAATTGGCCGTTCCCACGGCTACGGCTGAAGCACCGGCCAGGAAGAATTCCATGGCATCCTGCCAGCACGTAATGCCGCCCATGCCGATAATCGGAATCTTGACGGCCTGCGCTACCTGGTACACCATGCGCACTGCTACAGGGCGCACGGCAGGACCGGAGAGGCCGCCCGTCACGTTGCCGAGTACCGGGCACTGCCGCTCGATATCGATTTTCATGCCGAGGAGCGTATTGATGAGCGATACGGCATCGGAACCCGCGTCTTCTGCGGCACGGGCAATCTCCGTAATATCCGTCACGTTCGGTGAAAGTTTCGTAATAATTGTCTTGTGGGTACGCGCCCTGGCGGCCTTCACGACTTCTGCCGCCTGTTTCGGATCCGTACCAAAGGCGAGTCCCCCGCACTTGACGTTCGGGCAGGAAATATTGAGCTCAATAGCGGCGACGCCGTCCACATCGAGCATCTCTGCGAGCTCCCCGTATTCCTCCGCCGAGTCACCGTCGATATTGACGATGATGGACGTGTCATACTTTTTGAGCTTCGGCAGCGTTTCATTGAGGAACACTTCCACGCCGGGATTTTCCAGGCCTACGCAGTTGAGGATGCCTGACGGCGTTTCCACGACGCGCTGCCCTTTATTGCCGGCGCGCGGTTTGAGGGTCGTGCCTTTGACGGTAATGGCGCCGAGCTTATTGAGGTCCACAAAATCTTCGAATTCAACGCCGAAGCCGAAGGTTCCGGAAGCTGTGGTGACCGGATTTTTCATGTGAAGACCGCCGATATCGACGGCGAGTCTCATTTCCGCGTTTTTCACCATTCCGTCACCTCCTGAGCCCAGAATACGGGGCCATCCTTGCAGACCTTGACCCGCTTGCCGATGCCGCTGCAGGTGCAGGACAAGCAGGCGCCGAGGCCGCAGCCCATGTATTTTTCAAGGGAGATTTGACAGGGAATGCCGGCTTTCATGACCATTTCCGACACGGCGTGCATCATCGGCGAAGGGCCGCAGACGTACACGAGGTCATAGACCTTCGAAGCGAGAAGCTCCGGCAGTACGGCCGTGACAAAGCCTTTGGTGCCGCGGGAACCATCGTTTGTCGTTTCAAACTGGTGCTCCGTCTTATCGCGAAAAAGATTCGTCCAGAACAGTTCATCGGCTGTGCGCCCGCCGACAACGACGTCACAGGGCACGGTCAGGTTCGCCGCAAGGAAATGCAGCGGAGCAAGGCCCACACCGCCGCCTACAAGAAGCGGATGCTTTCCCGTCAGGGCAAAGCCGTGGCCCAAGGGGCCCATGACGCTGATTGTATCACCTGCTTTGAGTTCGGCGAGAAGTTTCGTCGCTTCCCCGACAATGCGGTACATGATAAGAAACGTCCCTTTATCGCGGTCCACACCGGCCACACCGAAAGGACGCCGCAGAAGCGGCACGGTCAGGTGATTGGAACGCACTGTGACAAACTGCCCCGGCTCAGCGTTTTGCGCGATTTCCGGTGCTTTGACCGTAAGTACACAGATGTCCTGGGACAGCGGCTGCTGCCCCAGAACCTCTCCGTCAACCAAATATTTTTTCATACCTTACTCCGTCTTCAGGTCCTGCAGTGCATAGACACTGACCGTACGACGGCGGCGCATTGCCCCCAGAGCATGCTGCAGGGCACGTGCCGTATCAAGGCTCGTCAGGCACGGAATAGCGTGTTCTACCGTGCTGCGGCGAATCTTGAAGCCGTCGCGTCTGGCATCCTGTCCATGGGTCGTGGTATTGATGACCATGCAGATGCGGCCTTCCTTGATGTCTTCAAGGATGTCATGCTTACCGGCACCGACTTTGACGGCCGTTTCGACGTCCATGCCTTTGCTTCTCAGGAACTTCGCCGTACCTTCCGTAGCGACGATGTTATAGCCCATATCTTCGAACCCTTCGGCGATATCGAGGACTTCTTCCTTATCCTGGTCAGCGACGGTAATGAGGATGTTGCCGCGTTCAGGCACATCCGTACCGGCTGCGATGCAGGCCTTGTAGAGAGCGCGCGGGAACTGGGAGTCTACGCACATGACTTCGCCCGTGGATTTCATTTCCGGCCCAAGGCTGATATCGACATCGCTCATCTTGTTGAAGGAGAAGACCGGTGCCTTGCAGGCGTAATAGTCCGGGAAGAGTTTCAGGCCGCCTTCGTATCCTTGTTCTTTCAGGCTGACGCCCATAGCGCACTTCGTGGCCACGTCCACCATGGAGATGCCCGTTACCTTGGACAGGAACGGTACCGTACGGCTGGAGCGCGGGTTCACTTCGATGATATAGAGCTTTTCATCGCGGACGATGTACTGGATATTCAGCAGGCCGTGTACATCAAGGCCCAGTGCCAGTTCGTTCGTGAATTTAATGATCTGCTCAATGATGTATTCGCTGAGCGTACGCGGCGGATAGACGGCGATGGAGTCACCGGAGTGCACGCCGGCACGTTCGATGTGTTCCATGATGCCCGGAATGAGCACTTCCTTGCCGTCGCAGATGGCATCGACTTCGACTTCCGTACCCATGAGGTAATGGTCAACGAGTACAGGGTGTTCGTGAGATGCCTTTACGGCGCTCTTCATGTAATACTTCAGTTCTTCGTCGTTATAGACGATTTCCATGGCGCGGCCGCCGAGTACGTAGGACGGTCTTACCATGACAGGATAGCTGACATCATTAGCAGCCTTGATAGCGCCTTCCGTATTGAATACGGTGTGTCCTTTCGGACGAGGAATGCCGACCTGGGTCAGCAGTTCATCGAAGCGTTCACGGTCTTCGGCGCGGTCGATGTTGTCGACGCTCGTGCCGAGGATCTTCACGCCGCAGTTATATAGCGGACCGGCCAGGTTGATAGCCGTCTGGCCGCCGAATTGTACGATAACGCCTTCCGGTTTTTCACGGTCGATGACGTTCAGTACGTCTTCGAGGGTCAGCGGTTCGAAATACAGACGGTCAGCCGTATCGAAGTCGGTGGATACGGTTTCCGGGTTGTTGTTGATGATGATGGTTTCGTAGCCGAGGTCCTTCAGCGCCCATACGGAGTGTACGGAGCAGTAGTCGAACTCGACACCCTGGCCGATACGGATTGGGCCGGAACCCAGTACGACGACTTTCTTCTTGTCGCTGTCGCGGACTTCGTCTTCCACACCGTACGTGGAATAGTAGTAAGGCGTTTCGGCATCGAATTCGGCAGCGCAGGTATCAACCATCTTGTAAACCGGCGTGATGCCCATTTCCTTGCGGAGGGCGCGGATTTCGAGACCGGTCTTGCCGACGAGGCGGCCGATTTCTTCATCGCAGAAGCCTCTCTTCTTGACTTCGCGCATCAGTTCCGGCGTCAGCGGCTCACTCTTCAGTCTCTTTTCGAGTCTGACGATGTTCATGATCTTGCGCAGGAAGAATTCGTCAATCTTCGTAATGTCATGCGCTTCGTCTACGGTCATACCGCGGCGGAAAGCTTCGGCAATGGCAAAGAAGCGTTCGTCGTTGACCAGATGAACCTTGGCAAACACTTCTTCATCGGACAAATCATGGAATTCGGGCTTATCCAGATGGATGACACCGATTTCAAGGCAGCGGAAAGCTTTGAGGAGAGCTGCTTCCATGTTGCGTTCAATGGCCATGACTTCGCCCGTAGCCTTCATCTGGGTACCCAGCGTATGGTCGGCATTGACGAATTTATCAAAAGGCCAGCGAGGAATCTTGAGGACCACATAGTCCAGGGTCGGTTCGAAGCAGGCTGTCGTCTTCTTCGTAACGGCGTTTTCGATTTCGTCGAGCGTATAGCCGGCAGCAATCTTGGAAGCCACCTTGGCAATCGGATAACCTGTAGCTTTGGAAGCAAGGGCGGAAGAACGGGATACACGAGGGTTAACTTCGATGACGATGTATTCCTCGGAATCCGGGTTCAGGGCGTACTGCACGTTGCAGGCGCCTTCGACGCCGAGTTCGCGGACGATGTCGATAGCAGCCGTACGAAGCATCTGTACTTCGCGGTCCGTCAGGGTCTGGCACGGAGCCACAACGATACTGTCGCCCGTATGGATACCGACAGGGTCAAGGTTTTCCATGTTGCAGACGGTGATGCAGTTATCGGCACTGTCGCGGACGACTTCGAATTCGATTTCCTTCCAGCCTGCTACACTGCGTTCAATCAGTACCTGGCTGATGAGGCTGTACTGCAGGCCTTTCGTGCAGATATCGTCCAGTTCTTCATCGTTATGGGCAATACCGCCGCCCGTACCGCCCAGGGTGTAAGCCGGACGGACAATGAGCGGATACCCGATCTTGTGGGCAAATTCCGTAGCGGCAGCCACGGATTCCACGATGGTGCTCTGAGGAATCGGCTGATGCAGTTTCTGCATGGTTTCCTTGAAGAGTTCGCGGTCTTCTGCCTTCATGATGCTCGGGATCTGCGTGCCCAGGAGCTGTACGTTATATTTTTTCAGGATGCCCTGCTTGTCAAGTTCCATAGCAAGGTTCAGGCCGACCTGACCGCCCAGGGTAGCCAGGAGGGAATCCGGGCGTTCCTTGGCGATGATGCCTTCGAGGAATTCCACGTTCAGCGGTTCCACATATACACGGTCGGCAATATGCACATCCGTCATGATGGTTGCCGGGTTGGAGTTGACGAGGACAACTTCCAGACCTTCTTCCTTGAGGGCCCGGCAAGCCTGCGTGCCGGCATAGTCAAATTCGGCAGCCTGGCCGATAATAATCGGGCCGGACCCGATGACCATGACTTTCTTTACATTCTCTTTTTTTGGCATAATCAGTGCCCTCCCATCATCTTGATAAACCGATCAAACAAATAACCATTGCCGCTCGGTCCGGGAGAAGCTTCCGGATGGAACTGCACCGTGAAGGTCGGATGGTTCAGATATTTCAGCCCTTCAATCGTCCCGTCGTTCAGGGAGCGGTTGATGACTTCAATGGGAAGACCCTTCAGGGAATCTTCGTCGACCATGAAGCCGTGGTTCTGGGAAGTAATCATAATCTTATGGTCCACATAGTCGCGGACAGGCTGGTTGATGCCGCGGTGACCGAAGAGCATTTTCTTCGTCTTGGCGCCGCAGGCAAGGGCCATGACCTGGTGACCCATGCAGATGCCGAAAATCGGTTTCTTGCCGACCATTTTCTTGATGTTTTCGATTTCTACCTTAAGGTCCGCCGGATCCCCGGGTCCGTTGGACAGGAAGATACCGTCCGGATTGGCGGCAAGCACTTCTTCTGCCGCCGTTTCAGCCGGATACACGGTGAGATAGCAGCCTTTAGCCACGAGGGATTTCAGGATATTGCGCTTCACGCCGTAGTCCATAACGGCCACGCTGTAGTTTGCTTTATCCTTATCACCCATGTGGTAAACCTGCTTCGTCGTAACCTGCGCCACCTGGTCGTGACGTTCCGGCGTAGCAAGGAGTTTCTGGATTTCGTCTTCCGGCGTATCATCCGGCACAATGACGCCCTGCAGCGTACCATAGGAACGGATGCGGCGGGTAATGGCGCGCGTATCCACACCGGTCAGCACAGGAATATGATTCTTTTCGAGGAATTCCATGACTGTGCCTTCATCGCGCCAGCTGCTCGGTTCATCGCAGAGTTCGCTGACAATCAGGCCTTCATAGCAGCAGCCGTCGGACTGATTGAAGATATCGTTGCAGCCGTAGTTGCCGATGAGCGGATAAGTAAAGATTACAATCTGTCCGCAGAAAGAAGGATCCGTCAGGGTTTCCTGGTAGCCTGTCATGCCCGTCGTAAAGACGACTTCGCCGACTGCCTTGTGATCGCCGTACAGGATGCCTTCGTAGACACCACCATCTTTAAGTACTAACTTCCCTTTTACTTTTTGCATACTACACCGTCTTTCATAACAAATTGACCATCGACCATGGTGGCCACAGCTTTCCCTTTGCAGTGCTTTCCGTCAAACGGGGTGAGGCGGCCGCGCGTATAGAACTTGCTGCTGTCCACGGTCCATTCTTTGTTGAGGTCAAGAATCGTGATGTCCGCGTTATGACCTTCCTGCAGAGTGCCGGCATCGAGATTGAAGAGCTGTGCCGGGCGGGTGCTCATTTTTTCGACGATTTCATTGATGGTAAAAAGCTTCGTATGGTAGAGTTCAGTGAGGATGACGCCGACCGACGTCTCAAGGCCGCAGAACCCGTTCGGCGCGTACCGGAATTCCACATCTTTTTCTTCCGGTGCGTGCGGTGCATGGTCCGTGACGATGGCATCGATGGTGCCGTCCTTTAAGCCTTCGCGCAGGGCTTCCACGTGCTCCCAGGAACGGAGCGGAGGCGAAACGCGGGTGGCTGTATTATAAGAGGCGCACATCTCATCGGTGAGGGTCAGGTGATGAACCGTCGCTTCACACGTAATGGGAATGCTCTTCTTCTTGGCTTCGCGGATGATGTCCACGGCGCCTTTGCTGGCTACGTGGGCAATATGGATATGCGTTCCCGTGTACTGCGCGATAATGGCATCACGGGCTACACACATATCTTCGGCAATGGAAGGAATGCCGGGCACGCCGAGCCGTGCGGAAACGGCGCCTTCGTGCATGTATCCTTCATGGTTCATTTCTTCTTCAATATCGTGGCAGATCAGGGCCTTGTCGAAGTTACCGGCATAACGGGCTGCCAGCAGCATGATGGTCGGTCTTTCCACGAAGTGACCATCATCGGAGAATGCCATGGCTCCGCGCAGGGCCATATCCCCCATTTCGGTGATTTCCTGGCCCTTTTCGCCTTTGGTAATGGCACCGATGACTTCCACGTGTACATAACCTTCTTCGGCAGCGCGCTTTTTGATGCCGCTGACAACGATGGAAGAATCGATGACCGGTTTCGTGTTCGGCATGCAGGCCACGCGGGTAATGCCGCCTGCGGCTGCAGCCATCGTGCCGGTAACGAGGTCTTCCTTGGCTTCCAGGCCCGGTTCTCTCATGTGGGTGTGCAGGTCGATGAATCCGGGCGCCACAACAAGGCCCGAAGCATCGTACACTTCGTCGCACGGTTCTTCGATATGGTCGGCAATCTTGGCGATTCTGCCGTTTTCAACCAGCAGGTCCTTGACGGCGTCCAGATGCTGGCTGGGATCTACAAGGTGTCCATTCTTAATCAGCGTTTTCAACTTGCTTCCCTCCTGTCAGCGTCAAGAATAACAGCGCCATACGGACGGCCACGCCGTTCGTGACCTGTTCGCGGATGACGGCCTGGTCACTGTAGCCGAGGCCCCAGGAAATTTCAAGGCCGCGGTTCATCGGGCCCGGATGCATCACAAGGCAGTCCGGCTTGGCCAGTTTCATACGCTCTTCGTTCACTCCGAAGATGCGGGCATATTCGCGCGGCGTCGGGAAGAGGCCCTTCTGCTGCCGTTCGAGCTGGATGCGGAGGATATCGACCACATCGGCGCCTTCGATGGCGTCTTCCACGCGCTTATGGACGGTGACGCCCAGTTTTTCGATTTCGTAAGGCATCAGGGTCATCGGGCCGGCCACATGGACATCGGCACCGAGCTTCGTCCAGGCTGCGATGTTGCTGCGTGCCACGCGGCTGAAGAGGATGTCGCCGATAATGGCCATCTTGAGGCCCTTGAAAGATTTTTTGTGTTCCAAGATAGTGTACATATCGAGCAGGCCTTGCGTCGGATGGGCATGGCAGCCGTCGCCGGCATTGATGACGACCGGTCTGGCAATGTCTGCCGCATATTTAGCCGCGCCTTCCACGGGGTGCCGCATGACAATCGCGTCACAAGCCATGGACTGTACCGTCAGGATGGTGTCCTTCAGGCACTCGCCTTTCTTCACGCTGGAACTTCCGGTGTTGATGTTGATCACATCCGCACCCAGATATTTGCCTGCCAATTCGAAAGAGGTTCTGGTACGCGTACTGTTTTCATAAAACAGGTTGATGATGCATTTCCCGCGCAGTGAGGGTACTTTTTTGATGTCCCTCTTCAGAATCTTTTTCATTTCCTTCGCCGTGTGCATGATGAGTTCGTATTCCTCGACGGACAGAGAACTCAAATCGAGTATGTCGCGTCCGGAAAGACTCACTGCCGCCTTTGCCATAGCAAAACCTCCTATCTGAATCTGCCAGGTGACCTATAAAAATAAGCCTTCTCGTCCTAAGACAAGAAGGCTTTCAAGTCGTTCATGAAGGGAATGTACGATTCCCGCAAAAGTCCCTTTCTTAGTCTCACAGGACTAGATTAAAGGTCCCCTATTGAATTTGTTTTCATTCTATCACTGGCTAGTATAAAAGTCAACGTGAAGGAGAAAGGCACCTCAGATAATCTGGTGCTCGGCTGGCCTCGCACGCATCTTATCTGAGAGCTTTTTCTAAGGAAACTTTTTCCGTCCGGCGCAGAAATATGAGCGCATCTACTGTGTCAGGTTGGCTTAGGAACCACTCGATATACTATTTTTGTATTATCTCGGGTTCCTAAGCCAACCTTCCTTGTATATGCGCCCATCTTCTGTGCCGTCCATAAAAAGAAAATAAAAAAGAGGTGTGGAATTGGGGCGAAGTGTGATAATAATTACTTTTCACGTACCTGGGGATATCGGGATATCGTGCTTCAGGGTCCATTGGGAACAATTAAAAAACAGGTGTGGAATTGGGGTGAAGTGTGGTAAAAGTTACTTTTTGCGTGCCTGGGTTTATTGGGATATCGTGCTTCAGAATCTATCGGAAATAAATACGCCGCCGTGGGCGGCAGGATGAGACTGCCTCCGACAACGGCGGTGAGTTTGATTCAATATAAAGGAAAAACGGATGCGAACTGCACTATTTTTTGTTTTTACAGCCAGATTCTTACGGCGCAGTAGACGAGCATGGCGGCAAGGACGCAGGAAATGGCTTTTTCATGGTTGGCAAAAAAGCGGTCAAGGAAAGAGCCGCCAAAGGCCCAGGTAAAGTTGGCTGCCGAACAGAAGAGGTACATGCAGAGGCCGATAAGCCAGCTCGCAAGCGGGCCATACCCTGCTTCCAAAATAAAGGAAGTGTAGCCAATGAAGAAGATCAGGGCCACTTTGACATTGGTCAGATTGAGCAGCATGCCGGAGAAAAAGAGTCTCCCCTTCGCATCCGGCGTCAGCTGGGTCGCTTTATGCTTCGTCTTGAATAATTTATACGTCAGAAAGAGCATGTACGCGGAGCCGATTGCTTTAAGCGGTACCTCAATATGGGGCATAATCGCCATGAGAGACCGGATAAACAAAAAGGTCAGCGTGCAGACGGTAAAAAGGCTCAGATGAAGCCCTGCCAGAAACGGCACAGTATTTCTAAAGCCCAGTTTGCGGCTTAAGGCCATGGACATCAGGTTATTGGGACCCGGTGTAAAAGACATGGCAAAACAAAAAGACAGGTAAGCGAAAAAATCCACAACGACACCCCCAAGCGCAAAGGAAACAAGGATCCGGGCAGAAATCCCTGAAAAACAGCTTCCTTCCTAAAAAAGTTATTTCAGAATATTCTATCGGTTAAGATAAGCTTCGTCAATTTATTGGGGTAAGGAGCGGGTGTGGTGTATGTGGAGTGTTAGTTTTGGAGCAAAAAGAGTGGGGAAAGCTGTGGCGCTGTGGAAAGGCACCTGCCTCTCCCTGGTGCTCGGCTGGCCTCGCACGCATTTCGAGGCAGAGCTCTTTATAGGGACGTTTCAGCTGTTCTCTGAAGAATCCAGGCGCATGGACTTTGTCGAACTGGTCTGCGACCACTCGACGTACCTCTTTTTGTACGACTTCCTGGCCTCAGCCCAGTTCTTCGCGTCCCTGCACCTGTCTTGCTTCAGAGTCCATCAGAAACAAGTAAAAAAGAGGTGTAAAGAATAACTATAGTGATGAAATATTTTGGTCATAGCATTATGATACAAAAGGTTTGAAAAAATAAATATTAAGGGTCGTCGAGTAGACGGGTCGAGTTGCCTCGCCCGCCCCTCACAGAACCGTACGTGCGGTTTTCCCGCATACGGCTCTTAGAATAATCTTTCAGCACCATATCTGCACTCTTGCACTCGGTGCCTTAATTTCTGTGTCGCAATTTCCATTATGGTAACCTCTTTGTGTTACCTTCTGTTTTGAGACAGAAATCGATTATTCTTTGCCCCCTTCGCTCCGCCTACTTTCATAGGCTTCATCACTACTATGAGGCAATCCGACTACTGACCCAGCTTTTGCCAACCTCCGTACAGTTAAGTATTTAAGTCAGCATACCACTGTCCCTTGGACTGAGTCAGTTCTCCCAGGTACATGAATAGTGTTTGTGTACTCGCCGTGCACTTGGACCCCGATGGAACTCTGTACAGTTCTCGCCGCAGTTTTCTGCTAACGAACTGTACGCTTCTGCCTGCGACCGATGATAGGGTATCGGCTTCCATATTACGGTTAACGAGGCTGATTCTGCTTTACGCCTTGCTCATCGCATTTGGCATTACGGCTCTCACACTCCCTGTCTACGCTTCATGCTCACCTCACGGCTCTGCATGCAAGACTCGGTACCAGCTGCTTGCTAGGCTTTACTGGATTCGGACTTTCACCGAACTATACTATTCACGCCGAACTGGCGCACGTCGAGTAGACGGGTCGAGTTGCCTCGCCCGCCCCTCACAGAACCGTACGTGCGGTTTTCCCGCATACGGCTCTTAGAATAATCTTTCAGCACCATATCTGCACTCTTGCACTCGGTGCCTTAATTTCTGTGTCGCAATTTCCATTATGGTAACCTCTTTGTGTTACCTTCTGTTTTGAGACAGAAATCGATTATTCTTTGCCCCCTTCGCTCCGCCTACTTTCATAGGTTTCATCACTACTATGAGGCAATCCGACTACTGACTCAGCTTTTGCCAACCTCCGTACAGTTAAGTATTTAAGTCAGCATACCACTGTCCCTTGGACTGAGTCAGTTCTCCCAGGTACATGAATAGTGTTTGTGTACTCGCCGTGCACTTGGACCCCGATGGAACTCTGTGCAGTTCTCGCCGCAGTTTCCTGCTAACGAACTGTACGCTTCTGCCTGCGACCGGTGATAAGGTATCGGCTTCCATATTACGGTTAACGAGGCTGATTCTGCTTTACGCCTTGCTCATCGCATTTGGCATTACGGCTCTCACACTCCCTGTCTACGCTTCATGCTCACCTCACGGCTCTGCATGCAAGACTCGGTACCAGCTGCTTGCTAGACTTTACTGGATTCGGACTTTCACCGAACTATACTATTCACGCCGAACTGGCGCACGTCACCCACCGCAAG
This sequence comes from Acidaminococcus sp., assembly GCA_022482815.1. Taxonomy (NCBI): domain Bacteria; kingdom Bacillati; phylum Bacillota; class Negativicutes; order Acidaminococcales; family Acidaminococcaceae; genus Acidaminococcus; species Acidaminococcus sp. Next base: position 1,838,017 of record JAKVOM010000001.1, on the reverse strand, counting down.
CGGTTCTCCTTTCGACGCTGCAATGCAGCGTGAAAGAAGACCCCGTAGCCAAACCTCCTGACGTCGGTTTGCCTTAAAAATAAAAAATCACTGCAGTATATTCTTTAGGGACCTTCCTCGACGTCGCTGCGCGACATTGAGGAAGGGGGCCCGCTTGCGGGGGATGATGACCATCTTATTATTTTTTTACTAAATTTTTAGTCTTTCTCTGGTTATAAAAGTATTATAGGTACGATTACGAATCGTCCTAATTTGACTACTTTCAGAAGTGCTGCTTTTTTACACTTCGTATTTACCCTTACTTGTTATCTAACTGAATATCCACCGCGGTCGTGTGCGCGATTGCCAAGTCAATCGACGCCAATAATAAAAAAACGCGGCCTTCGGCCGAATAGGAAGCTCACGCAGCTCCTTCTCGTCGCTGCTTCTGAGAAACTTCGCGGCGTGGGGAGCCACTGACTCAATGAAATATCTCCAGATTCACGCAGATATGTCCGTTCTCTCTAGGAGACAAGGCGCCGGTTTACCGGGCGTAAGCCCAGTCCTTGTCGACTACGAGAGAACGGCATAGATGTGCGAAGATGGGATGTTGAATGGGTCAGTGGCTCCCCTCACTCCCGCGGCGCTGCGCTTGCGGATTGTTGGCGCTCAGTTCCGGTTCCCCTTCTTCCTCGCTGCGCTCGAAGAAGGCACGGATATAGTCGCTAAAGCTCCGCTTTAGCAAAATATAAAAAATATAAAAAATATAAAGACGCTATCCCTCCACCGCAAGCGAGCTGATGCAGTTATTTTGTTTGCTTCCACGGGTGGGCGGCGGAATTCGGAAGGCGACAAAAAGGCTGTGAAACAATGATCGCTCATCGTTTCACAGCCTTTTCTTTACTGCTTATTTCCGAAGTACTTCACGAGTTCCGTTACGGTTGCAGCGGAAACGGGAAGGACGTCTTCGTTGAAGTCGAATTCGCTCGTATGGTGGCCGGAAGCTTCCTCCGTTCCATAGAGCATATATACGGCTTTGCCGCCGTGATCCTGTACGCGGGACATAAAGTAGGAGCAGTCTTCACTGCCGCCCACACTCTGGCTCTTTTGTACGTGATCGTAATAACCGAGTTTCGATACAAAATTGTAGATTTCTTCGCCCATATCAGGAGAAGAGTTGCCGGAAGCGGCACTGCCCATTTCCTTCATTTCCACTTCGACGCCGTACATGTCAGCAGCAGCTCTCACCATGCGCTTGGCCTCCGTAGACATATATTCGTTGATAGCCGTCGTCGCGCCGCGCGTTTCAAATTTAATCAAGGCATTGTCCGGAATGACGTTGCGGCCCGTACCGGCGTGAAGGACGCCGACGTTGATGCGGGAAGGGCCGCCGCTGTGACGGGAAATCGTATGCATCGCAATGGAAGCCTGTGCAGCTGCGAGCAGCGCGTTTCTGCCTTTTTCCGGGTTGGCACCGGCATGGGCCGGCAGACCCGTAAATTTCGCATCGATTTTCGTCGTAGCGAGAAAGCCCTGGGTCATGCAGACGAATGTGCTGTTCGTGCCGGAGCCGAGACCGATGTGGCCGCTCAGAAAATAATCGACGTCGTCGACAACGCCGCTTTCTGCCATGCATCTGGCACCCATGACGCCTTCTTCGCCGGGCTGGAAGCAGAGCTTCACCGTACCGGCCATTTCATCTTTGTGGGCGGCAATCAGACGGGCCACGCCCAGACCGATGGTCGTATGGCCGTCGTGGCCGCAGGCATGCATCAGGCCCTCATGCTGCGAAGCAAATCCCTCTTTTGTAGGACGATGGGCGTCCGTCGGATTTTCATCGACGAGCAGGCAGTCCATATCGAAACGCAGGCCGACTGTTTTGCCCGGTTTCTTAAAATGCATGATTCCGACAACACCGGTAAAACCGCCTTCCATTTTGGCGACAAGTGCCGGATCGGCGCCTTCAGAGAGGGCGCGCTCTTTACATTTTTCAATCTCCTCTTCGGAAGGAACGCCCATGCGGGCTTCCGGTTTCATGCATTCTCTGCCAATGAGCACTTCATACCCAAGTTTCTTGAGTTCCGTCGCCACAATAGAGGCGGTGCGGAATTCCGTCCAGGCAAGTTCCGGATGGGCATGCAGATCTCTTCTCCTTGCAATCATTTCATCTTTCATAGATAAAGCTTCATCAAGCAGCGTCATCAAAAATACCCCCTTGTTATTTTTGATTGGTATTTGTAGTCCGGGCAACCTTTACTTCAAATGTGCGGCGCCACGGGAAAGTATACTGGTATTTATCGACGGTCGTCTTGCCGAGTAAAGGAGCTGCCGTCTCTTTCAGGCTTTTCGTCACATAGGTTTCTGCCGACTTCGTGTTTTCTGTCGTCATGGCCCCCGCATTTTCCCAGCCTTTCTGGAAGGTCAGGTTGTAACGCACATCCTGACGGGCATGTGCCTGGTAGGCCCAATCATCAAGGTACCGCGTATCGAGCATCTCGCGGTGAGCTTCCGGAGACATCAAAGGCGCGGTCATGCCCTGCCCGATGGCGTAGCCCAGCGTATTGCCGCAGGTGTTCCAGCCGGCGTAAGCACCGAGGTCGTATGCAAGGGTCGTACCATCCGGCAGTTTGCGGTCAAAGAGGCCCTTCACGAGGGCGTCGCTGCTGCCGTTTGTAAAGGCAACATCGGCTACGCTGACATTGCGGCCCGCTTTGACGTCGTCTTCAATCCGGTCAAGGAAACGCGTTTCTTCCGGCTTCAAGACCGACGTATTAAACGCCGTATCGGCTCCGCGCGTGACGCCGTCCACCGGCGTATGCACAGCAAGCACCACATCGGCACGCTTTTTAAGCAGTGCTGGATAGCCGCCGGCAGCGAGCACGTGTTCCCGCACATTCTGTCCGACGGAAATATCTTCAAGAGAGCTTACGGTGTCACTCCCCACACCTTCCGTATAGAACGGATAGACAATCGGAGTCGTGCCGCGGCTCTTATTGAGGGCCCGGTTGAGCAGTGTCATGCCGAGTTCATCGGCGCCGGGGAAAGACCGGATCTTGTAGCCCATATCGCCGATGCGTTCCGTAATGGCGCGGGCATCGCGGTGCGCTTCCGAGTAAGGTGCGGAATCGTCGCGGCCAATCAGGAGATAGTCCATTTTGCCGGATTTCACGGCATCCACACAAGCAAGAATGATGCGGCGGTTCTTATCGCGGCGGGCAAGCAAATCCTGCTGCACGTCCTGGGGAATCTCTGCTTCAAGAGCCGCAAGCTGCTTCTTTTCCTTTTTAGACAAAAGGCCTAATTCACTGCGGTCCCGCAGGGCACCCCACTCAAAGAGCTTCGGGCTCCACTGCGCAAAGTAAGCAGGCTCTTCCGGCGCTCTGCTGTATTTGGGAGAACGCATGATAGTCACAAACCCATAGAGCGGTACGCCGGGATGGCGCTGCCGGAAAGTCAGCACCGAATCAAGACGCTTCTGCAGCTCCGCTTCGGAAAATTCATGAGTACGGGACGTCGTGAGGCCTCCATAAATCAGGGAATCCAGAGAGACCACGGCGCCGTCCATGCCCGATGCGTTCTTTTCGAGGAACGTCTGGAGCGCCGGGGCATCACCCCGTGATGCTTTAGAAGCAAGCAGGGACTCGTCCGGCGTCACAATCTCGCAGCCTGCGTCACGGAACGTATCTATGATATAGTCCCGGGTGACAGGCCGGTTGTCGAGCGGGATAAAGACGAAGCGCTCTGCCGAAGCAAAGGACGGCAGGAGGGCGGTACCCAGCGCCGCCAGTACCGTAATGAATTTTAATTTACGATGCAGTGAAAATTTCAAAATCTCACCCCTCATGAATCGTATGTCTTAATTTTTCACAAAAATACAATAATTGGATAAAATCATTATAGCACAGATAAGGGGATAAGATTAGCATCGCTTTGGGTATGGGAGTGCTAAGAGGGGTATAACGCTGTGGCGCTTCGCGCAAAAAGAAAGCTGTACCGTTGTGGCCGACTTCATCGGCGGGGAAAAGAAGCTATCCCTCCATCGCAAAAATAAACAAAACCGCGGCCTTCGGCCGAATAGGAAGCTCACGCAGCTCCTTTTCGTCGCTGCTTCTGAGAAACTTCGCGACGTGGGGAGCCACTGACTCAATGAAATATCTCCAGATTCACGCAGATATGTCCGTTCTCTCCAGGAGACAAGGCGCCGGTTTACCGGGCGTAAGCCCAGTCCTTGTCGACAACGAGAGAACGGCATAGATGTGCGAAGATGGGATGTTGAATGGGTCAGTGGCTCCCCTAACTCCCGCGGCGCTGCGCTTGCGGATCGTTGGCGCTCAGTTCCGACTTCCTGGCCTCAGCCCAGTTCTTCGCGTCCCTGCACCTGTCTTGCTTCAGAGTCCATCAGAAACAATTAAAAAAGAGGTGTGAAATCGATAGTATAAGTTTTTAGTGGAACGTAAATTTTGATTTTATGAAGAAAAGCTATCCCTCCACCGCAAGCGGTTCTCCTTTCGAAGCCGCGGAGCGGCTTGAAAGGAGGTCCTCCGTAGCCAAACCTCCTGACGTCGGTTTGCCTTAAAAATATAAAAAGATTGCTGCGGTATATTCTTTAGGGACCTTGTATCATATGTATTGGGACTTTACCCCTCTTCTGGGGGAAAGTGCTACACTGTAAAAGATGCTGTGGATTGGTTTTGGGACCTACCGATTAACGGTTTGAAGAAGACTCCAACCACAGCTCTTTGCAGCGATGTTAATAAGTTAGATACCGCCAGACGGTTTATATAGAACAAGGATACATGGCAGAGAGTCTGTGGTTTCAGCATCATATTTTTTAGGAGGTTTTATATTATGATCTACGTTGGAATTGATGTGTCCAAAGACAAACATGACTGCTGCATCCTTGACCCAGAGCATAAGTCCAGGTACAAGCAATTTACTATTACCAATGATTGGGAGGGCTTTGACTTTCTGCTGAAGCAGATATGCTCTTACAAACAACCGGCAGAAAACATAAAAGTAGGGCTTGAAGCCACCGGACCTTACAGCGAGAATATCACCAGATTCCTGCTGAATAACGGGCTACCAACTTATGTCTTCAATCCCATGTTGACAGATCAATACAAAAAGAGTCATAGCCTTCGCAAAACTAAAACCGATCGCATTGATGCTCATTTCATAGCCTGTATGTTCATGTCCGATTTGGATCTCAAACCCTACGTTCCTAAAGAATACCACAATGAACGTCTCATGTCACTTACCAGATCTCGGTTCAGAATGGTTCAGGCAAGAACAAAGATTAAACAAGACGTGGATCGGCTTGTGGTTCTCAACTTCCCTGAACTAGGAAAATATATGAACCTGAATTCTGCTACTGCTCACGCTATATTCATGGAATATCCTACTCCCGAGGAGCTGGCAAACGCCAACTTGAAACACTTGAAAAACATTATTCACAAGGCATCCAGAGGCAGCTTAAATGAGGATTTGGCTGAACAAATTCGTGACGAAGCAAAAAAATCTATCGGTAAACACAACAATCTGGGCAATGAACATGAATTGCGGGCGAACATCCGGATTCTTGAGGACTATGATGAAGAAATTCGCAAAATCGAGGCTGAGGAAAAGGAGCTGCTGAGCGAGCATCCGGAACCTTTGCTTACAATTCCTGGGATTGGTGCCGTCACAGGAGCTGCAATTTTAGCGGAAGTCGGGGATTTTTCCAGGTTCTCTTCTCCCGACAAAGTTCTAGCCTATGCCGGGCTTGCACCGTCCAGGAACCAGTCAGGACGTCGAAGTGGGATAGGTCGAAGCGCCCACATGGAGAAAAGAGGGTCACGTTATCTACGATTTGCGCTCTTTAACGCAGCGATATTCGTCTGCCGGTACGAACCAGCCTACAAGGAATATTTAGCTAAGAAACTAAACGAAGGCAAGCATTACTACATAGCAATCTCTCATGCAGTTAAAAAATTGGTACGGTTAATTTATGCACTTCAGACAACAGGAAATACATACAAAACATCTGCTCAATTAATGCTTCAAAAGCAGATAAACACTAGCTCCGATTCACAGAAATTTGCACTTGACATATGATAGTTAGTCTTCCTCGACGTCGCTGCGCGACATTGAGGAAGGGGGCCCGCTTGCGGGGGATGATGACCATCTTATTATTTTTTTACTAAATTTTTAGTCTTTCTCTGGTTATAAAAGTACTAATGGATATTCCAGCAGCTACATTGCCCTCTTGGTCGCGTGCTTTTCGCGACTAAGAGGGAGGAACCACAGGAATGATTGATGCAATCAATCATTCCGTCCGTGGTGGGTATTCAGTCAGAACGCAGGAATTGGTAAGATCACGGATCTTCCTCATTTAATTGAGTCAAATCTTTGATTTGACCACCTTCAGGAGTGCTGCTGTTTTAAGTCTTTTTAATTTACCCTTACTTGTTATCTAACTGAATATCCACCGCGGTCGTGTGCGCGATTGCCAAGTCAATCGACGTCAATAATAAAAAAACGCGGCCTTCGGCCGAATAGGAAGCTCACGCAGCTCCTTCTCGTCGCTGCTTCTGAGAAACTTCGCGGCGTGGGGAGCCACTGACTCAATGAAATATCTCCAGATTCACGCAGATATGTCCGTTCTCTCTAGGAGACAAGGCGCCGGTTTACCGGGCGTAAGCCCAGTCCTTGTCGACAACGAGAGAACGGCATAGATGTGCGAAGATGGGATGTTGAATGGGTCAGTGGCTCCCCTCACTCCCGCGGCGCTGCGCTTGCGGATCGTTGGCGCTCAGTTCCGGTTCCCCTTCTTCCTCGCTGCGCTCGAAGAAGGCACGGATATAGTCGCTAAAGCTCCGCTTTAGCAAAATATAAAAAAAGAATATAAAGAAGCTTTTCCTCCATAAATAAAGAAAAACAAAACAGGAACTGTGGGAAATACTATCCTGTATCTTCACAGTTCCTGTTTTTTTATTGTTTCATTCCGGCCGGGAGGCCGTACCGTGCTGCCGCAGGCGAAGCTATCTGCTGCAGCTATCTGCTAACTGCCTTAAGCTTTACCCGACATGCTGCCTGCACGGGTGTACTACCCACTGGCCACCAGCCCCTAACCTCTGCCCGTTTTACGGGCGCTTTTACTTCACATTAAAATGGAAGTTCAGTTCGTCGTAGGGGCTCTTTTCCATCTTCCGCTTGTACACGGCTTCTACGGTATAGGTGCCGGGTTTATCAAAGGCGAAGAACATGATTGTCTGTCCCGGCGTGCCGCCGCGGCTCGTCTTGTTCTCCATAGGCAGATAGAAGGAATGACCGAGGTTCTTGAACCCGGGGGCCGCGCTGCGGTCGGTCAGAACCCAGTCAAGGCCGGTTGCCGGGTTGGAATCGAGGAACAGGGCCACAAGTTCCCCTGCTTTGAGTTCCAGGGTTTTATCCTTAGATTCTTTCGTCAGTTTATAGCTTGTCAGGAGACGTGCGCCTTCTGCGACGTTGATCATGGGCGCAATCTGGTTATAAGGCACTACGGTGTCAAAAGGGCCGTCTGCCGTATTTTGGATACGAATACCGTTTTCCGCGAAGATAAATTTCTTGGTACCAACATAGTGCAGATATTCATCCGACTTGACGTAGAGCAGGTCTTCCGGTTTGAGTTCCGCGCCGGCAGCTACATCTACATTGACGCCGTCGTAGAGGGTCTGGTTTCCGGCAGCCTTAAGAAGCACACTGAAAAGCGTCGGACGGTTCACGGTAATTTCGTAAGAAACGGTCGGGGATCCGCCTGCCTTTTTGGCAAGTGCCTCTGCCCTGTCTTTTAAAAGGGAATTGACGTTTGTCTGCAGGTACGCTTCCTTGAGCCCGTCAGCATAAGGAATCACACCTGTGGCTTTGCCGCTCTTAAAATTCTCCTGCAGAATGGTCGTATGTCCAAAAGCAAAGGCCTGTCCTGCCACACCGATTAACGCTGCCAGGGTAAGCCCCATCATCCATTTTTTCATCATCGCCTGATAACCTCCTACTTGTAGGTATAGGGAGTGCGAAAGGGAGAAAGCACCGACGCGTCTTTTACAAACGCGGCATCGGAATCCCAGGAAATTTTGCTCCCGGCGGCTATTATACCATGGATTTGTGACTTTTTCCCGACATTTATGCGTCCTGAAGCAAGAATCAGCACGTGGTCCAGATTGACCTCCGGTTCGATGGTCACGTCGCCGCGGCAAAAGATCCAAAAAAGACCTTTCGCCGTAAATCCCCTGCCGATGGTAAGCCCTTCCGGACAAAAGAGGACGGCACGGCCCTCCCAGGGATAGTGCGGTGACAGGGAGACGAGTTTATCTTCTCCCTGATACAGATGGCCCCTGAGCGGAGAGTCGGGCCAGTCAATCTGAGGCAGCGTAATAGTGCCTTCCTTCAGGTCGGAAAAAAGGCGGAAAAATTCATCCGGCAGCGGCACATTTTCCGTGCAGCCTTCATAGCACGCAGCATGACGGCCGCCCGGAGGATCGATTTCGTAACGAACAGCAAATTTTGGGGTCCGCAGACCGCCTTCCCAAAGTGTAACCCGTTCGAACCGGTAGAGTCCTTTGGGATGATATTCTGCGGTCACCTGAAGAAAAACCGGTGCCTTATCCGTATGGAACGTGACTTCCGGCAGCGTCAGCACCTGACTTTTCTTAAGCAGCGGTGCTTCTTCCCTCGCCCGGCAAAAGCTGCGCAGGAGCGCCATCCGCTGCTGCGAGCGAAAAACGAGCTGCTCGTTTTTGACAAAACTTAAGAGCACACGCTGCCCGGCAAAAAGCAGCTGACAGCCCAGGACGAGCATCATCAGCATAAGAAAAGTAATGGTACCGCGGGACTTTCCCTTACCAGACCGCATAGGGAAACACCTCCCGGAAATGGTACGTCTTCCCCGATTTTATATGAATCAGATCCATTTCCCACTGCACGCGCTCCTGCGGCAGTGTTGTGACGATGAGATTGTTAGCACCGATCTGCGGCGGCAAAAGCGGATTGACGCCCGGGTCCCCGCCTTCCTGCTTTACACTGACATAAAGGGTCGGATAATCCCTGTCCTGCAGCTGCCCAAGGTAAAAGGCCGTGCGCTTTGACGAATAGGCGGAAGAGCCTGTGATGAGACTATCCCTGCCTTTCTTTTCAACACGGATTTTATGGCACCGAAAATAAAAATAGGAGCCAAGGCGCGACTTCAGGTCACGGGAGACCTGCCGCATTTCCATTTCCCGCATGACCGCATTCCAGACAGCAGTACCCTGGCAGAAACCCTGTAAAGCGGCGCCACCGACGATAAAAAGCAGAAAGATGCCCAGAAATCCTTCAAGCAGGATAAAACCTTTATCTTTTTTCATAAAGAACCAGATTCCCGACATATTTTCCCGCTTCATCGTAGGCCCTGATTTCCCGGCAGACCAGATGATCCAGGCCGGGCACGGCCGTTTCCGTGACTTCGGCCCGCAGGTGCCCTTCGGATAAAGGCTGGCCCCATGCGGCTTCCTGCAGAAACTTTGCTGCCTTCCGCGACTCGTCCTGACTTTGCAGCAGAATAAACGCTTCTTTTTCCCCAAAAGCCATCCCCAGAAATGAAGCCGCCACAACAAGACTTGTAAAAAGGGCATCGAGCAGCAAGAAGCCGGAAGAACGAGAGTACCGGTCATTCTTCATAGACGAGACGCCCCCTCACCGGTTCCAGGTAATAGACGCGGGTCGGCAGATTTTCTTTCATACTCTCTATGCTGAAGCGCGTGTCCTGCTTTACGTTGCCCGTATGGGTAAAGCGAATGACGCGCCCGTTAGCGGTGAAATCACCCAGACCACATTCGGAAAAATCAAAGCACCGCACCGGTTTCTCTACTTCGTGCGTCTCCACCGTACGTCCGGTAAATTCGACGCTGTAAATGGCCGCGCACTCAAGCATGGCCTGCTCCTGCGCTGTAAGCACTACATCCGACGCGCCAAGACAGGCAAGGTTCCGGCGCATTTCGGCAAGCCGCTGCCGGAGCACCGGATAAAAAGAAATCCCGAAGGCAAACAGTGTTTCCAAAAGCAGCATCCAGAGCAAGACTTCCGCGAGGATAAACCCGCCTTTTCTGCGATAAGTTGCCCGCTCATCCATTCGTCTTTGTTTCTGTTTTGCTGCCGCCATTACCCAGGGAATCACTTGTCACTTTTGTACCATCGCTTAATTCACCTACATAGGTCTGGTGGCCATTTATCACCTTGCCATTTTCAATTTTGCCGTAATTCTTAGCAGGTACATACTTGCCATCGATCAAAACCTGGTACGACGCAGGGGATTCACCACGCTCGATTTCATAAAGACGGGCGCCGCTGTCGAGGGTTGTAAGGTCCATGACGAGCTGGGAATCATGGGATTTATTCATGGCCGACTCGATTTTGGGAATGAGTGCAGCCGCCATGACGCCGATGATGGCGAGGACAATTAGAATTTCAAGCAGGGTAAAGCCTCGGTTTTTGCGGTATCTTTTTGCTTTATTTTGGGGTGCAGTCGGTGTCTTTTTGGTAGTTTGATTGTAGTTCATGTTTTTCTCCTTTTCATTATTACATTGTTCCGGGGGCGGCATCCATCAAGTGAAGCATGGGACTTAAGACCATGTAGACCATGAGAAGACAAATTCCGGCAAGTCCCAGAAGCAGTGCGGGTTCAAGCATCGTTTTGAGTGATTTCAGGCGGCTCTCGAAGTCCTCCCGGATGAGCTCTGAGACCTCCTTGAGGAGTACCGGCAGGGTGCCGCTCTCCTCGCCCATCGCTATAAATTCAGCCGTCAGATCACTGCACAAAGTCGGATTCTGACGCGCGGCACGGGCGAGCGTATCTCCCCGCATCACGGCCTGAGTCATCCGTTTGCCCGCTGCCTGAAGGCTTTTCGTGGGCATGATCTGCTCGACTTCCGCAAGAGCGTCATGAACGGGCAGCCCGCTGGAAAGCAGCATGGCAAGAAGGGACGTGAAACGAATTTCCCAGTACGTATGATAGAGCCGTTTCAACGGGCCGATGCAGATACATTTCCATCCTCGCTGCCTGATGCCTGCCGCAGCGGCTGCTGCTACTATGAGCAAAAAACTACAGCATACCAAAGGGCTTGCCTGAAACAGCGCAACTCCTTTCATCAGCCACTGGAGCGGCAAGGGAACGGGCAGATGGAGATTCCCGTAAAGGTCATAAAAGACGGGAAGAATGTTATGCACGAAGTACACCACAATCCCCGACCCGATAAAAAGTACGAGTACCGGATAAAGACAAGCTCCCATGAGGAACTTCCGGGCTTCACGCTTGTGATGGTAAGACGCGGCGAGCGATTCGAGAATGGGTACCATCTGGCCGCTTTTTTCACCAGCTGCCATAAGCCGGTAGGCCAGGTTGCCCACGGCTTCCTGATGGCGCTCCAGGCTTTGGGAAAGATCCATGCCCCGAGACAATTCCCCGGCCATCACCCGGCAAAGTGCTGCCATTTTTGCATTATGGCGGCCGCCCATAATGTGCAGCACTTTCAGAATCGGGATCTGGCTTTTAAGGAGAAGTCCCATCTGGCGAAAGAAGGTCTCCCGGTCCAGGTCCGTGAATTTACGGCTCTGCGTAAAAGGCACCGTATGGACACGCTGCAGCTGGTAAATCCTGTCATAGTCCTTCAGCAGCGCGACGCCCGCTTCCTTGCGGTCCTCGGCCATGAGGATGCCGCTTTCGGGAGGACTGCCGCGTTTGCCTGCTTTATACCGAAATTCCTGCGTAATGATTCCTCCTTTCTTTTCCTGATTTTATGGTCAGCATTTTGTCCCCGTTCCTATTGTGCAACAAAATAAAGGAAAAGTGGGGATTTCGGGTGTGAATGGACTTAAAATGGTTGCGAAGGGGTAAAGCACCTCAGATAATCTGGTGTTCGGCTGGCCTCACACGCATCTTATCTGAGAGCTTTTTCTAAGGAAACTTTTTCTGTCCGGCGCACAACAGGGAACCACTGATTCATTCGCAACTTCATCTGCATGTGTCTGTGCCAGTTACGCTGTGTCGACAACTCCTCGAGTTACACCCGGTAACCCTCCGGATTGTCTTCTTGCGTAGCTGACACATCCGCATGTATCTGAAGCCGTTCATTGAATCAATGGTTCCCTTGGGCGCATCTACTGTGTCAGGCTGACTTAGGAACCACTCGATATACTATTTTTGTATTATCTCGGGTCCCTAAGTCAGCCTTCTAGGAAGCCGATGACTAAATGAAATGTGCCAGATTTATGCAGATGTGCTGTATCTCTCTAGGCGGCAAGGCGATGATTTACCGGGCGTAAGTCAAGCCTTTGCCAACAACGAGAGGACAGCGCAGATGCATGAAGATGGTACGTTGAGTTAGTTATCGGTTTCCTGACACCTGCACCCATCTTTTGTGCCGTCCATAAAAAGAAAATAAAAAAGAGGTGTGGAAATTTAGTAAGGCAATTCTATATTCCGTTTTGTGCAAAATGCCAGGTAAGGGTTAAAAGAATATTAAGGGTCATCACCCACCGCTTTCCGGAAGGCCCGATACCATCGGGCCTTCCTGCGGTTCCCCCTCTTCAATGTCGCGCAGCGACGTCGAAGAGGGTCTCTATTGCACCGATTGGGGTGTTGCTTTGGATTTTACAGCGTCTTCGTCGAACCAATTCCTGTTATCTGACTGAACACCCACCGCAAGCGGTTCTCCTAAACTTACTTTCCTCCCCCACTTCGTGGCCCGCCCTCCTTTCTAAAGAACGGAAAAGAAGCTATCCTCCACCGCATTTGTCAGCGCTTCCTACCGTCAGTGCTGACTGCGGTTCTCCTCCTTTCGAAGCCGCATGGCGGCTTGAAAGGAGGTCTCGACGGGGCTAGTACCCTGATTGGAAGTTTCGTTTAACTGCTCGGCTCGACGCTTTCATCCTTACTTTTTTGTAACTATTGCACAAAATAGTGCGTACTTCCATAAAAATCCTGAACCCTGTAAACTAAAACCGTGCTGAAAAGCAACATTCACAAAAGATTGCGCTAAGGAGGCAATACAAATGCAAAAAGATATAGGATCTGTGATGGGATTATACCCGATGCCGGTAACGATTGTCGGCACGGTATTGGAAAACGGGCAGGTAAATTTTCTTCCGATTGCCCATGTAGGTGTCGTAGAACATCATCATCTTCTAATCAGCATGGATAAGAGTCACAAGCTCGATGACGCGGCCGTCCAGAAAAACGGAGTTGTTTCTGTCAGCCTCGTCAACATGCCGATGCTGAAGGCAGCGGACTACTGCGGTATCGTCAAGGCACAAAATACTTCTAAATCCGATGTCTTTGCCTGGCACATGGATGACCTGGAGAAGGCTCCTGTCGTAGAACAGGCACCGGTCTGCATGACCTGCCGCGTGATGCAGATGGTGGAAGTCGGCAATTTCCACAACTACATTCTTGAACCGGTTCACACGTACGTCCAGGAAGAATTCGTGAATGAACGCGGAAAAATTGATTACGAAAAAATCTCTCCGATTCTGTTTGAGTTCCAGAACTCACAGTATTTGTCCACGGGAAAAGTCGCTGCCAAATGCTGGAACTACGGGAGAGATTTCAAGGCCTGACCACGACCCTGATATCCGAGGTGTGAAAAGCGATGAAAGAGACAATGTATCATTGCCCGGTAGAAGCAACGTTAAGTCTGATTGTTGGCAAGTATAAACCGGTAATTCTCTATCATCTGATAGGCAGGAAACTGCGTTTTTCCGAATTGCAGCGAATGATTCCGCAGGCGACGCAGAAAATGCTGACCCAGCAATTACGGGAACTGGAAGCGGACGGACTGATCCATCGCAAGGTCTACCCTGTCGTGCCGCCCAAAACAGAGTATTCCCTGACTGAATACGGGGCGTCCCTGGAGCCGGTTCTGAATGCGATGTGCGAGTGGGGAAATCAGCATATGGCGGATAGGATTTTGCCGGCGGAAGATATGGCTTGTAAAAAATAGAATTACGATAAGAAAAGCACCTGGCCCAATAGAGTCACCGACATGTCTCGGACATCTGTTGGGCCAGAGTTTTTAAAAAGAATGTTTTATCTGTCATCAGCACAGTCCACCTGAACCAAATAAATCCGCCTTCGGCAGAGTGGGTCGTCACCCACCGCTTTCCGGAAGGTCCGATGTCATCGGGCCTTCCTGCGGTTCCCCCTCTTCAATGTCGCGAAGCGACGTCGAAGAGGGTCTCTGCAATTTTGCCTCCATGTGCGACCGCGATAATGGATTCAATTGTTACAAAATTTTTCTTGTTTTCTTCTTTTTGAAAAAATAATGTCTTTTTTCTTGACAAAATGTCTTTAGTTTATTAACATATGATGCATACTGTTTCAGTATGATTTAATAAAGTAAAGGGGACGAGTTTTATGAAACAAAAACGCATTGCATTGATTCTGGCTGGTTTATTGGGATTATCCCTGCTTGCTGCCGGGTGCGGCGGCGAAAAAAAGGCAGACAACGCCAAACCTGCCGCAAAAACGATTAAGATTGGAGCTACGGCCGGTCCGCATGCCGATGTAGTCCATGCCGTAGCCGACGAAGCCAAGAAACAAGGGCTCAACGTCGAAGTCGTTGAATTCTCCGATTACATCACTCCGGATAAGGCATTGGCTGATGGTGATATCGATTTGAACAGCTATCAGCATGCTCCCTTCCTGGCCAACTTCTGCAAACAAAATAATGCCAAACTCGTCCCGATTGGCAATACAATTTTGATGCGAATGGGTATTTACAGTGATAAGATCCACGACCTGAAAGATATTCCTGATGGTGCTACCGTCGCCATCCCGAATGATCCGACGAACGGCGGACGTGGTCTGGTGCTCCTTGAAAAAGCAGGCATCATCAAACTGAAGGATGGCGTAGGCTTCAAGGCCACCACGGCTGATGTGGCCGAAAATCCGAAGCACCTGGTCTTCAAAGAACTAGAAGCCGCTCAGCTGCCGCGCAGCCTTTCCGATGTTGACCTTGCCGTCATTACCATGAACTACGTCATGAGTTCCGGTATGGACGTCAAGAAGCAGGGTCTCTTCTGGGAAAAGGATGACGAACCGCTGGCCGTCATGGTTCTTGCCGCTCGTGAAAAAGACAAGGACAACGCGGACTATAAGAAGATTGCCGAACTGTTCCATTCCGATGCGGTAAAGAAGTTTATTGAAGAAAAATTCAAAGGGACGATTGTTCCGGCGAAGTAAGATAAATTAAAGAGGCTGTGAGATAACGATTGCTCGTTGTTTCACAGCCTCTTTTTCGCATTCCGTCGTCCGCACCCCGCCGTCCGCCACAGGAAATAAAATTGCCGAGGCAATTTTATCTTGAACGAACAAAACCACTACCAGAGTTTTACTTTTTAAAAGCATAAAAGAAGCTATCCCTCCACCACAAGCGCTTCTCCTTTCGACGCCGCTACGCGTCGTGAAAGAAGAAGGTACCACGTAGCCAAACCTCCTGACGTCGGTTTGACTTAAAAATATAAAAAATCGCTGCAGTATATTCTTTAGGGACCTTCCTCGACGTCGCTACGCGACATTGAGGAAGGGGGCCCGCTTGCGGGGGATGATGACCATCTTATTATTTTTTCACTAAATTTTTAGTCTTTCTCTGGTTATAAAAGTACTATAGGTAAGATTACGAATCGTCCTAATTGAATCGAGTCAAATCTTTGATTTGACCACTTTCAGGAGTGCTGCTATTTTTATTCTTTCTAATCCCCCTTACTTGTTATCTAACTGAATATCCACCGCGGTCGTGTGCGCGATTGCCAAGGCAATCGACGCCCACTACGGTTCCCCTTCTTCCTCGCTCACGCTCGAAGAAGGCACGGATATAGTCGCTAAAGCTCCGCTTTAGCAAAATATAATAAAAGAATATAAAAAAGCTGTGAAGAAAATCCGTAGTGGAAGTTCTTCACAGCTTTGTTTTATTTTTCTTCTTCCGGATCACGTTCGCGGTTCAGCCAGTCATTGACTTTGCTGTTGTAATACTCGCTTTCTTTTTTGCGGCGCCAGATGTCGCGGTCGTCACAGATGGCAAGCATTTCGTCGGCGATTTCTTCTGCTGAAGTCGGCTGGTTCTTTGACACGTAGACGGCCAGACGGCGAATGCCGTATTCCGTTTCAAGATTGGCGGCGAGTACCATGCCAAATTCTTTGGGAAATCCCAGTTTTTCCAGTTCTTTGATGAGGACGTCGGTCCAGTAATCTTTTTCGTCTTCTGACATGATAGTCTCCTTGGGGAAAAGCGCTTTTGGCATTTAGCATATGGCTTCTGGCTGCAGCAAAGTGGGTAGTGGTAAGTGGCTAGTGGATAGTACTGAAGTGCGAGCAGCTACTTTGGCGGATTTTTAAGGTAGATTACTGCGGGCAGTTAGTTTTTTAGTTCACTGCAAACTGTTCTTCAGTTTGCTTCCTTCAGTGGCGGCCAGCGACCCGCGACCCGCAACCAGCAGCTTCTTACACTCGATTGCTCCAGGTGCCCGGATAGAAGAGAATCAGTATCGGGAGCAGTTCCAGACGTCCGGCCAGCATATCAAAGATCAGGACGATCTTGGAAAGGACGCCATAGCCGGCAAAATTCCGCGTCGGTCCTACGGCCGCAAGGCCCGGTCCGATGTTATTGAGGGTGGCCGCTACAGCCGTAAAGTTGGTCGTAAATCCAAAGTTATCCAGGCTGACAATCACGACGGAAAGAGAGAAAATCAAAAAATAAGCAGCAATATAGATAAACATGGAATCGAGGATTTTTCCGGCTACAATCTTGCCGTCCATACGGATCTTCTGAACGCCATGCGGATGCAGCAAATGAATCAGTTCATACCGAATGGCTTTCATAATCAGCACCACGCGGCTTACTTTCATACCGCCGCCCGTACTGCCGGCGCAGGCTCCGCAAACCATCAGCGCTACCAGCACGGACTTGGAAAAGCTTGGCCAAAGATCAAAGTCTGTTGTGGAAAATCCCGTCGTCGTCATAATGCTGCCCACCTGGAAAAAGGCGGCCCGCAGTGTCTCTTCAAGCGTAAAGAAGCGCGGACGGAGCTGCCAGGCAATGGCGAGTCCTGCAAAAATAATAATCGCAATGTAGGCCCTGACTTCTTCCATATGAATGGCATCGGAGAAATTTCTTGTCAGGGACAGATAGTAAAACGAAAAGTTGACGCCAAAGGCAATCATAAAGATTGTAATAATCCACTGCTGCACCGGTGTATAAGGCGCGCAGCTGGCGTTTAAAATGCCGAATCCGCCCGTACCGGCGGTTCCAAAGGTGATGCAGAGGTTATGGAACCAGTTCATGCCGGAAATGGCAAGACAGAGGATCTGCAGAAGCGTCATGCCCAGGTAGATACGGTACAGCACAATGGCCGTATTCCGCACGCGCGGCACGAATTTCGAGACATCGGGTCCCGGGCTTTCTGCCCGCATCAGGTTCATCTGCGTACCGCCGCTCCCTGCCGGAACCAGCATCAGGATAAAGACCAGTACGCCCATACCGCCGATCCAGTGCGAGAAACTGCGCCAGAAAAGTGTGGTATGCGACAGGGCCTCTACATTGGAAAGGATGGAAGATCCCGTGGTAGTAAAGCCTGATACGATTTCAAATAAGGCGTCCAGGTAGTTTGGAATCTCACCTGTAAGGACAAAGGGCAGCGCCCCGTAAAGAGACAGCACAATCCAGGAAAGGCCCACGGATACGAACCCTTCCCGCTGATAGATTGATTCATTGGCAATCTTCCGTTTGGACAAAATATATCCTACAGCCATTGCTGCCACACCCAGTACCAGGAAGACCATTCCTTCATGTTCCCCGTAGATCAAGGAAATGATGCAGGGCAGCAGCATCAGCAGACCTTCTGTCCGGAGTACCCAGGACAGAATCCGCACAATGACAGCATAGTTCATACAAAATTCCCCTCGTTACTGCAAGATATTATAAATATCGTGGAAGCCGATATGCGTCGTCACGACAATAACCGTATCCCCCGCCATGAATTCATCCTGGCCGCCCGGGATAATGAGTTTCCCGTTGCGCAGGATACCGGCAATAATGACGTTCTTCTTGATCTTCATCTCACTCAGTTTCTGATGAACAATCAAAGAATCCCTTTCGATATTGAATTCCATGGCTTCGACGCGCCCGTTCAGGAGACGATACAGCGTTTCCACGTTGGACTCCATACTGTTTCCGGCCGCGCGGACATACTGAACGATTTTCTGCGCCGTCAATTCCTTCGGATTGATGACACTGTCGAGCTGAAGCGAATCGAGAATTTCTCCGAAATCCACATGGTTCAGCTTCGTGACGACCTTTTTTCTGACTTTCTTCATTACGAAAAGGGAGAGAATGACGTTGACTTCGTCAATGCCCGTGCAGGCTACGAAGCCGTCCGTATTCTCCAGGTGCTCTTCCTCCAGGAAATCGCGGTCCGTACCGTCGCCGCAGTCCACGATGACGCCCGGCAGAAGTTCTACGAGTTCTTCGCAGCGCTTCATATCCTTTTCGATAATCGTCACGCGGGTGCCCCGTTCCGTGAGCAGTTTCGCCAGGTAATAAGACGTATCCCCGCCGCCGACGATGGTTACATTTTCAGCTTTATTCGTTTTTACGCCAATTTTCTTAAAGAAAACTTCGACATCGCTCGGCATGGCAATAATCGTCAGGATATCTCCCGAAGCAATGACGGTATCGCCGTTAGGGACGATGATGCCGCTGCTGCGTTCGATGATGCAGACGAGCAGATTGTTGGTCGTCAGCTGTGCAATTTCCTTAAGGGATCTGCCGATAAGTACAGAATTCTTCGGAACGCGGAAGCGCAGCATATCAATACGGTCCTTGGCAAAGCTGAAGATATCGATAGCCTGCGGGAAATTCAGGATCCGGGCCATTTCCTTCGCGGATTCGAGCTCCGGATTGATGGTCATCGACAGGTTCAGCCCCTTCTGCAGGAAGTGACTTTCTGCAGAATAGTGAGGGCTTCTGACGCGGGCAATCGTATGGACACGACTATTGTTCAGTTTGGCAATGACGCACGTCAGCAAGTTGACTTCGTCACTTTCCGTAACGGCAATGAGCATGTCCGTATGCTTCAGATCAGCCTGGCTCAGGATGTTAAAGCTCGAGCCATTGCCGACGATTCCCATGACGTCATAGTTCGTGGACAGCGTCCTGACAAGATCGGCGTTGGTGTCGATTACCGTCACATTATTATCTTCTTTGATGAGCTGTGTGACGATATTCCGTCCTACTTTGCCACAGCCAACAACAATAATTTGCATCGAAAACAACTCTCCTAAAAATCAGCGTTTTCCGCCAAAAATTCACTTGCTTAATATTATACTACTTTCGTAGCAAATTCATCATATTTTTGTCACGAATTTTACAAACTTTTGTGATTTACGTGGTGCAGGAAATATTGGGATGCCATGACGCCGGTCATGCCCGTGATCCACTGCATGCCCACAAGAATCGGGGCCGTCTTCTTAAGCAGCCAGAACGGCATATCCGCAATAAGCCGGCCCAAGAGAACCATGAGGATTCCCATGAGGATTGCCTTAACAGCCGGAGCTTCGATGAGGAGCCGCCAGAAAGAGGCATCTTTGCGGTAACAATAGACATAGACCGTGTTGCCGGCAAAGACCACGGGAATCATAAAAGCCGTAATATGGCCCTGCATGTAAGCTACGAGCGGCAGGGCAAGCGTCATGACAAGGCAGTATTTCTTTTCCGTGCTGTCCGCTGCCAGCATGAGCACCGTATTGACAATGGTACCGATAATGAGCGTCATCACCATGGGCGGCAGTGGTACAATAAGGCGCATCTGCTGAGCCAGGATGCCGACAGCAAGCAGCAGCGCGGCGCGGGTAAGAGATTGAGACACGATGCGAGCGCTCCTTTCATCGATTTGGCAGGGAAAGAGGAGTATCTCCCCGACTTTTCCCCCTAAATCAGGCTTTTCTTTCTGCTTCTGAAATAATATAATATGTAGGTTGTATTTTATCATATTCCAGTCATATTAAGGAGTCTTTTATGAAAGAACGCAACATTATTTTTGATAATCTGCGCGGTATCTCCATGCTGGGCGTGATCGCTATCCACGTGGGCGACCTCATTATGGAGTCCGGGACGCCATATAATTTTCTGTACCTCCTCTGCGAAGTGCTGAGCAGGTACAGCGTACCGACCTTCTTCTTTATTTCCGGCTACGGACTGTTTTACCGTTACGGGCTCACGGAACCGCTCCCCTACCTGCCCTTTGTCAAAAAGCGGATCAAAAGCATCGGCATCCCCTACTTTGTCATGTCGATGTTTTACTTATACTATTACAGCCTGATTTCCTACACGCCGGGCTGGTGGTATCCGAAACACGTCCTCTTTACGCTGTTTTTCGGGCTTGCCAATTACCACATTTATTTTCTGGTTATCCTGATGTGGTTCTACCTGCTCTTCCCGCTCTGGAGGAAACTGATGGGCCTCATGGAGCGCGTGGGGCTGAAGCTGTCGCTTACGGTGCTCTTTGTCCTGCAGCTCCTCCTCTATAAAGGCAGCGCCCACTTCTGGGCCTATCCGGAATGGGTCGTCGAGCATCACTGGATCTATGACCTCCTGCAGTACCGACTGAATTACTTCGTGTTCTTCTATCTTTTTATTTTCATGCTGGGAGGCGTTATTGCCCGTCATTATGAAGGCTTCCTGGCGCTCATCCGGGAGCATAAGAAGGCGCTGACAGCGTTTTTCCTGGCCTCTGCCGCAGCGAACACGACAATCTTCTACCGCTGGGTGCTCATTCACCATATGCCCCTTGAAGATACGACCAATGCCCTGCAGCAGCTGAGCACGCCGGGACTCGTTTATACCATCGCTTCGGTGCTGTTTTTCAGCGCGGTTCTGGAAAAATACAAAAAAGGCGACCTGCCCGTCCTGGAACGCATTTCCGACCGTTCCTTCCTGATTTATCTGATTCACCCGTTTTTCCTGGATCAGATTTATGTGTTCATTACGCGGCACATCTGCCCGTTCAATCAATTCCCGATGCCCGTGTACTACGTCATGCTGGTCGTCGTGTCGTATATCGCGGCGGAGATTCTGCATTACTTTATTAAGAAGGGAAAAGCGAAAGGGCTGCTGCCGTGAGGAGGAGCAGATAGCAGATAGCGAAGAGGCAAAAGCGCTTTTAGCATATAGCATTTGGCTTTTAGCCTCGCCTGCGACATGAAAAAATAAAAAACAGGAGCTGTGAAGAAGATACTTAGCGTGTTTCTTCACAGCTTTTTTAATTATGAGACAGTATCCAAAACCGCATATTTCATATTCTTAACTTTCGAAAAAATTATAATTTTTTCTTTCACTACCATAAAAGGTTCATTCACAACCAGGGGTCCTTCCTATTTTTCTTACATCTGGTAGGATGAAATTGCATAAAATATGAATTTCATAACCAGAGGAGGCAATTTTCTTGAAAACCACCAGAGCATTTAATGAACTAACGATCCAAGACAATTTCTTATTTGAACGCGTCATGCGAAACAAACGGCTTTGTAAAAACTTAATCGAAAAAATCCTGCAAATCAAAGTAAAAGACATACACTATCCGGTCTCGGAGAAAACAATCCACACCAGAATTTTATCAAAAGGTATTCGGCTAGACGTATATGTGGAAGATGATACGGGCCGAATCTATGACATCGAGATGCAGTGTACTCATGAGAAAGATAAGTTACTGGCAAAACGTATTCGTTACTACGAATCTCTCATCGATGGCGAACATTTAGAAAAGGGACAATCCTATGAAGAGCTGAATGATACATACATCATTTTTATTTGTACATTCGATCCTTTCCATGAAGGATTGCCAAAATACACATTTGAACCTTGCTGTAGAGAACGTTCTAGTTTACAATTGGATAAAGGGCAAACGGATATTTTCTTAAATACCAAAGGTGCCGATGCTGCTGAAGATCCATCACTGGCGGCCTTTCTCAGGTACGTGGATGGCAAGCACATTGACAGCATGGATAGTTTCACAAAGGAACTTGATGATGAAGTCACCAAGGTAAAGATGGTTGATCAAGTGAGGAGGGAGTATATGCTGCTTTCCGATGAACTTAAAATGTATAAGAGAAAGGGAAAAGAAGAAGGACTTCAAGAAGGTCTGAAAAAAGGAAGAAATAAAGGCCGGGAAATTGAAAAGTTGAATGTCGTTAAAAAGATGTTTGAGTCCGGATTATCAGATGATCAAATCATGAAGTTTACCGGCTACACCCTTCAAGATATCCTATCTTGCCGTGAACAGACAAAAGAAAGATAATCAGTAAAAAAGCAGGGCCTGTTCGGTCCTGCTTTTTTTATTCCTTCAAGGCCGCAAAGCAGCATCGAAGAAAGTTTCATGAGTAGGCAATGCTGCACATTGCCAGTACTCATGAAAGAACTACAAAATTTACCACACTTTTCTACATTTTTGTCTTATCGAATAGTTACAGAGAGTTTAGGAATTATAAGGGGCATCACCCACCGCTTTCCGGAAGGCCCGATGTCATCGGCCCTTCCTGCGGTCCTCCCCTCTTCAATGTCGCGCAGCGACGTCGAAGAGGGTCTTTGTAAAAATATACTGCAGATGATATTTATATTTCGATTTTCTTTTATCACTAAAGTAAAATTTGAGACATACGCTCCTATCTAGGAACGTATGCCCCGATAACACACCTCTTTTCTATTTGTTTCTGATGGACTCTGCTGCAAGACAGCCGCAGATACGAGGAAGACCGGATTGGGGCCACGAAGGCGGAACTGAGCGCCAACGATCCACGAGCGAAGCGCTGTGGGAGTTGTTGACGCGAAGTTTCTCAGAAGCAGCGACGAAAAGGAGCTGCGTGAGTTTCCTATTCGGCCGAAGGCCGCACGAGTGGTCACAATCCGGTTTGACAAAGTAGATGCGGCAGGGAGCCAATGATTCAATGAACGGCTTCAGATACGTGCGGATGTGCCAGCTGCGCAAGAAGACAATCCGGAGGGTTACCGGGTGTAACTCGAGGAATTGTCGACACAGCGTAACTGGCGCAGACACATGTAGATGAAGCTGCGAATGAATCACTGGTTCCCTAATTCTGCAGAGGACGACAGAAACTTCCTTAGAAAAAGCTCCGCAGTTGACAGCGTGCGAGGCAAGCCGAGCACCTGGCGACTGCGGGTGCCTTTTTATAAAAACAAAGCCAACACAGGTACGGTGATCAAACTAGTCACCGTCGACAAAAACACACACTTCGAAGCAAATTCGGCATTCGCTCCATACTTGGCTGCGAGGATGGCGGTCGTCGAACCGATGGGCATACCGGTCAATATGACGGCTACACTGGTGAGCAGATGGTCGACGCCGGCCCGGTTCAGTGCGAAAAGGAGCATAAGCGGCATCACAAGCTGGCGGATAGCCGACAATAGAAGTGCCTTGCCGGACAAAATCGACTTAAGCGGGATGTCCGCGAGAATCATTCCTACGATGGTCATGGCAAGCGGCGTCGTACATTCTGCCAGTGCCTGCACGGAACGGTCCAGCACCGGAGGCAGTTCAAGATGGAGGCCCATCCGCAAAAAGCCAAGCTCTACAGCGATAATGCCCGGATTCAGCATGACCATTTTAAAGCGTTCCCAGCGCGGTGCCGTCGTAAAAAGACTGATGCCGGCACTCCACATCAGGATGCGCGTCGGGATGATATAAATGCTGGCATAGAAAAGGCCCTGCGTACCGTAGCTATTTTCAATGACCGGCAGTCCGGCAAACCCGGAATTACTAACGAGTGTTCCATAGCGCATAATCGGAATTTCATCGGGCCTGCAGAACCGAAAAGCAACTTTGCTAATGAGCAGTGACAAGACTTCTACCGCCGTCGCCACAAAAAGACTGAGGGCGCCTTTTTGCAGCGTATCCATGGTGAGGGCAATCTGGAAAGACTGGTAAATCATGCACGGCAGGGTAATATAAATAACGAACTCCGTAAAGCCGTCCCGCGCTTCTTCCTTCAGGATGCCAAATTTACGGCAGCCATATCCCACAAGCATGTAGACAAAAAGCATCATCTGAATATTCAGCATCTGCAGGAAATGTTCCATGCCCTCGCCCCCTTTTCATTTATTGCTTTTATTGTATCAGAAGAAAAGGGCCGGAAATCGCTTTGCAGTATGGAGATTTCTTTGATAGAGAATAAGAGGAATTAAGAGATGGACAAGTCGTGAGTATCATAATGGGGCAAATCGTTGACAGAATCTTGAGGCCGACGGCAAACAAAAACTGCTGTCAAATAAACAGCAGTTTTTCAATACGATATTAAGGCTCCATAAAACTTGGAATAACGATTCGAAGATTATCCGGCAGCGCATACTTCGAGATGAAAAATGTATGTTTTTGGTTCTTAGCCGGAGCATGCATTTCTTCCAGAAACGGCTCCAGCTCCCCTAATTCGAAGGTAAGGCAAGGCGTCTTATAGTGCATGGGAATGACGAGCTTCGGTTTGATCTGATGACAGAGAATTGCTGCTTCATGTGCATCAATAGTAGAGATCCCGCCGACAGGAACCAGAAGAACGTCGATTTTTCCTAAAGTCTCCCGCGTCTGATGATCAAGAAGATGTCCCAGATCCCCGCAATGGCAGAACGCAACGCCATCGACTTCAATCCTGTAAATCGTGTTTTTCCCTCGAAGTTTTCCCTGCTCGGCGTCATGGTAAGCAGGGATTCCCATAACACGCACCGGACCATAGGAAAACTCTCCCGGACCGCATATGACCAGCCGTTTATCTTCAATCAAACTACTATTGTTGTGGTCAAAATGATCATGTGATGTGAGGACAAGCTGCGCCTTAACTTGAGGCAGCGGATATCCGACAGAGTCATCAAAAGGATCCATTGCAATCGTTATCCCTTCATCCGACTTCAATGTAAAAAAAGAATGTCCATAGTAAGTAAGTTCCATAGTTACCCAGCCTTTTCATCTAGTTTATTGTTGTTTCATCCTTATTATTTCATGAGGATAATGACACCCATAACGACAGTCAAAACAATAAGAATGGGAGGCAGAGCCACTTCTAATTTTTTGGCATCAATACGCTTCAAAATCATAGGCCCTACAAAAGCACCTACAATCGTACCGGCTGACAAGTAGCACACCAGTGTCCAGTTCACGTTGCCAAGGCCCAGATGCATGGCAAACCCGGAAATAGAAATACCGACCAGGACAAAGACCGACGTACCGACAACCTGAAGTGCAGAGCACCCCAGGACGGTCAATCCTGACACAATAGGAAGGGAACCGCTAACGCCGACAAGGCCTGACATGAGGCCGCCCAGAAGACCGTAAATAGAAGCCGTCACAATCGCACGCGCCGAAAGTGGCCGGCTGACTGTGCTGCCCTTCTGATTCTCGGGGGCAGCAAAATGATTCTTTCTTTTCTTTACATATCCCATAATCATCTGAACCGCCAATACAAGCAGCAGGATACCAGTAATCTTGAGATAATAGCTTTGCGGAAGCAAATCGGAACAATAAGAACCAACGATAGCGCCCACAACAGCACTTGCCATCATAATAAGGCCGTAGCGAACGTGGACATTTCCATTGCGATAATGACTGATGGAACCAATAGCCGTGGTCGGAATGATGGTCGCAAGCGAAGTAGATGCGGCCACAGCAGGCGGAACCTGGAAAAATGCAGTCAAGATTCCCACATAGATTCCTCCGCCACCGCCGCCAAGAGAGATAATCAGTACACCAATGAGGAAACCAACACCGGATAAGAGAAACATATTATCCATATAAAACCAACCTCCTTGTTCTAACTATAGATAGCTTTTCAGAGAACAAAGAGTATGATATCATAGATAGAATCAGATAAAAAATATTTATATTATCTGATTTATAGTTGATTTTCAACTGAATCGGAGGCTAACATGGATATCAGACAAATGAAATACTTTTTAGCAGTTGCCGAAGAAGGACTCATCACCACAGCTGCAGAACGACTTCATATGACCCAGTCTCCACTGAGTCAGCAAATGATTACCCTCGAAAAAGAAATAGGCGTTCCCCTTTTCAAGAGGACGAAAAAGAAGATGATACTGACAGAAGCGGGTAAAGTTCTTCGCCATAAGGCGAAGCTCATCGTGGAGCTATCTGATCAAGCAGTTTATGATGTAAGGGACGTTGGAAACGGTATGGGGCAGCGCATTACCATCGGCAGTATCAACTCTTCAGGCCGCAGCCTCTTTCCCATGTTGGTAAAAAGCTTTAAGGAGCAATATCCAAGAATTCAATTTGATTTACGGCAGGGTAATACCCATCAGATTCTTGATTGGATTGATCATGAAATCGTTCATCTGGGCTTTATTCGTTATCCTGTGGACAGTGAGCGCTATCACTGCCTTGTCCTGCCTCCAGAGCGGCAAATCGTCATTGCATCCAAAAAATGGATTGGGAATGACTCCCTGCCCTCCAGGCTCGAAGATTTAGTACAATCCCCTGTCTTACTGCACCGCAGATATGCCTCAGCCTTTCTTTCCTACTTTCAAGAAAAAGGCCTTTCTCCTTATGTGCGCCTCACGAGTGATGAAATTATCCCACTCCTGACATGGGCTGATTGTGGACTCGGGATAGCTATTGTTCCTGAATTTTCCAAAGCCTTTCTTGCTCCTGATAAATTTATAATTCAGCCCATCCAAATTCCCATGAACCCAGTAGAAACCAGTGCCCTCATCTGGCAAAGGAAAGGAAACCTCCCTACTGCCGTACGTTCCTTTATTGGGGCCTTTCAGGAGATGCTCAAGAAAACCTTCCCTGTTGATTCCTTATAGCCCGACCCGCACCGGATGTAAGACGGTTTATTCGTTTTAAAGATATAAGCACCATACTCAGGCAGAGTAGCAGCGTTCTTGTCTTGCGAGATGCATTAAAATGCTGACATCCTGTACAGCAAAGTGTTACTTTACTCAGACTCGCCCTGCTGATATGGCTGGGAAATAATGCAAAAAAAGACTGTGAAACGACGATTGATCGTATTTTCACAGTCCCTTTTCTAATAACATTTTGCTAACCAGTTTAGATGAATGCCTGCTGAGTTTTACCGTTCCACCTTTTGCAGAGCATCAGCGATTCTTTCCATGCCTTTTTTCAGTTCGGACCTAGGCATGGCAAGATTCAGGCGAATCAGGGAGTCGGCATTATGTACGAAGGAAGCGTTTCCGCCTTCCAGCAGTACGCCGGCCTTGTTGGCAAAGAACTCGGAAAGGTTCGTGTCTTTCGGCAGATACGCGCCGATATCAACCCAGGCAAGGTAGGTTGCTTCCGGGATGCGGAATTTTGCTTTCGGAAGTTTTTCTGCGAGGAATTCCTTCAGATACCGGAAGTTGCCGTCCAGGTAATCCTGCAGCTGATCCAGCCAGTTGGCACCATGTGCGTAAGCAGCTTCTGCCGCGGCAATGCTCAGCGGGTTATCGTAGGCGTAGTGCTTTGCCTGCCAGATGGCACGGATCTTTTTGTTCGGAATGATGATATTGGAGAACATGAACCCGGCCACGTTGAAGGTCTTGCTGGGAGCCATGCAGGTGATAATCTTATTGTAATCCGGCATCACTTTCACAAGCGGAATATGCTTCTGCCCTTTACGAATCAAATCGCAGTGAATTTCATCGGAAATCACATAAAGGTCGTACTTTCTGCAGATTTCCCCGATTTTCCGAAGCTCTTCTTCCGTCCAGACGCGTCCGGTCGGGTTCTGCGGATTGCAGAAGATGAAGAGCGTCGTGTTCGGGTCGGAGGCCTTTCTTTCGAAGTCCTCGAAATCCACCGTATAATACATATCCTTTTCGACAAGGTCCGTGCAGACGAGCTCCCGGTTATGGAACTTGGCCGCATTGGCGAACTGCCCGAAGGACGGTGTCATGATGAGCACCTTTTCATAAGGGTTCGTAATATAGTCCACCAGTTCGAAAATGGCAGGTACCACGCCGCCGCTCGTAAAGATGTCATGCTTGTCGAATTTCCAGCCGTAGCGGCTCTCCGTCCATTGATCAAATGCTTTGAAATAGGAATCGCGGGACAGCTGCGTATATCCAAAGATTCTCTGTTTCAGGCGTTCCTTGATGCCATCGATGATTTCATCGGCCACGGCAAATTCCATATCTGCCACCCACATCCGGATAAATTCATCATCTTTGTAGGCAAAGACCTTTTTCTTTTCCGGATCGTTGAAAATATAGGTGCGGAACCCTTCCACGTTCATGGCATCCGTATGGTTACGATCGATAATTTCGTCAAAATTATATTTCTTCATGAGAATAACCCTCCATTCACAAATTCAGCAATTACTCATTCAGCGCATCCTGGATAATCTCGTCGCGGCGCTGCTGCAGCACATTTTTGTCCACCATTTTCTTCTTGAGCGCAATCCACGAGAAGAGAATCGGAAGGACAACCAGAAGCACGGCAAGTGCAGCATTAGCCGGCGTCAAATCCATAAAGAGCGTAATCGAAACGGCGAGTGCACTCACGCCGCCCAGGACGCAGCACACGTTGTACAGCCAGGTCGGGCACTTGATGGAACGTTTGGCAAATTGTTCCGGATATTTTTTCGGAAGTACCAGGCAGTACACATTGAGGAACGTATTGATGAGCATCGTCGGAATCATCAGCATGGAAATGGCATCGCCTACGCTCATCTTCGTGAGGATAGGAATCAGGGCCATGATGTAAACGAGCAGATAACTTACGTACGGGAACCCTTCCTTGGTCTGCTTCTTGAAGATGGATGGGAACCAGCCGTCTTCCGCAGAATGAATGAGCGGATACCGAATCATGATGAGCGTATTGAGGAGAGAAGAAAGGATGGCACAGAAGCCGCCGCCCAGAATGAAGAAGGCGAAGAGGCCGGCCGGGAAAATGACTTTTGCCGTAACGCCAAGGTTCTGACCGGCAATCTGGTCGTAAGGCAGTACGCCGGCAGCTACATAGGACATCAGACCATAGATAACAGCTACGATAGCGCTCGTGACGAGGATACTTTGCGGAATGAGCTTTTTAGGATTCTTGGTGACTGCGACGACACTGACAGGGCCCATGGTAGCTCCCTGACAAGCCCAGCCCATGAGGGCGATGGCGCTGATGACACCGGCAATACCGTTACGGAAGAAACCGCCGTCGTAGGAAGGATCAAAGAAGTGAGCTGCATCGACGTGAGGCACACCGAAAATAATGAAAAGTGCCAGCGCCGCAATCAGGACAATGGTTACGTAGTTCTGGAAAAGTACAACAAACCGGGAGCCGCGCGCCGTCATGAGGGTAAAGACTGTCAGGACAATGACGCCCGCGGTCACTTCAAAGTTTTGTATCTGCGGCCATAGCTCCTCCAGGTAACTGACGATAGCCAGCGTATGACCCGTGCAGGCAAAAGCCCAGATGAAGTTGGACCAGGCTCCGTAGCCGGTAAGCAGGGCGGGAAGCACCATGCCCTTCATACTGTAGTCGCCGCCCTTGATAACAAAGATTCCGGACATGGCCAGATTATACCAGTAAGCAAAAAGCATATAGAATACGCAGATAGTGGTTACCAAAAGAATGGACCGACCGGTTTTTGCGGTCGCAAGGCCCAGGATGACGAAAATCCCGGAGCCAATCGTTCCACCGACGCCGAGACCGACAACATTCCACAGTCCCAGCTTTTTTTCATCTTTCTCAGCCATAAGAATTCTCCTTTTCATTTCATGTAACCTTGCTTGGCGTTACAGAAAAATCAGGCAATTCATCTCTGCGCAGAAGTTAAAATGCCCTGGAAAGCGATGGCAAGTTATGATTGGCAGCTCGCTGAGTGCTGCCTTCTACATCGTTTCCTTGATCTTGGTTTCAGTATAAAAGCGGACCGGAGAAAAATCAAAAGCACCAAATGTTCGTGTCAGGAACATTTTTTCGAATTATATTTCTTTTAAGGAACATTTTTCGCCAAAAGCGGCTCCTGTTTTTCAGGGGGCAAAATAAACTGAAAGTTTTGAATAAATTTTTGATTTAAAAGAACAATCCCTGCCATCCGATTGGAATGACAGGGATTGTAGCTCTCACGAGGCCATGCTCAGGTCACGACGAGCATATTATATAGTTTTAACTTTTTGATATCATCCTTGGAAATCTTAAGGGAATCGATGAGCTCTTTATTCTCTTTGCATTTTACTTTGGTGACGAGCACGCGAGCCGCGGTTGGCATCAAAGGACGGGAAGAAACCCCGCTTACCATGCCCCATTTTTTCGGTTCATCCAGGTACGTCGCCAAAATGCACAGATTGAGTTCATCCATCGGCGTGTCGCGGTTCACAAGATGCATATTTGTCAGGGAATCAAAATGCTGCATGACACCGGAAAAGGTATGCTCACAATCAAGATAGGAAGCATAGTCGGAAATGTTCATATACATCATGATGCGGAACGTATTGTCCCCTGACCGTTCAAGAATATCGACCACACTGCGGTTAATAGCGTTGATCCTGCCATCATAATAGTACATATAAAACTGCCGGACGCCCTGAAAAAACTTAGGAATTCCCATATTGTTGTCAAGCGAACCGGCAACGGGTTCAGCGTAGATGAGCTGCTCCACTCTGACATGCAGCGCATGGGCAATATCATAAAGGGTGTTCACATCCATGATGATCTGCCCGCTCTCGTATTTGGAAAGCGTCGCATGCCCCTTATGAATCCTCTGCGAAAGGTTCTGCAGTGACAGGCCTCTTTGTTTTCTGTACTTCCGGATCTGTTCCCCGATTTTTTGTGAGTAATTGACCTCTTCCATCTTGCCTTCACACTCCCCCGCTATACCGCTTGTTTCCGTATATTCCAAGTATATCAAAACGGACAAAGGTATGTAAAACCATAGTAACTTATAAATTTTTGCGTTCTTGTCTGGAAGCAGAAAATCCGTTAAGGTAAAGGAAAGGAGGAATCACCCATGAAAGTTACAATGATTGGCAGCCACCTGTGCCAAAATACCCTGTATGCCCTGATCAAACTGAAAGAGCATAACGTCACCATCGACTTTCAGGACATCGCCGCCAGCTTCCCTGCTCTGCGGGAATATATCCACGTGCGTGAAACGAGCCCTGTATTCGAGGCATACCGCAGGACCGGTGACATCATGATGCCCTACATCAAAATGGAAGACGGCACGGAAACGCTGCATTTTGAAGACGTGCTGAAAAAGCTGTGAAAACAGCAAAACACCTTATTATTATAAAACGACAATTACCTAAACTTCCCTACTCTTCACCTATACCTGTCAGAACTGCCGCCAGGCGTCCCCCCGCGTGACGGTGGTTCTGACAGGTACTTTTTGCTATTCAAAATTAAAATCATCTACAGGATGGAAATGAAAAATTCAAGAAGGCGCATATAATTTCCTTTTGCAATGAATGGATATAAAAAAGCATACCGGATGGCTCAGCCCTGTCAAGGCCAAGACCGCTGTGCGGGGGCGCAAAGCGCCCGCCTTGACAGCACCTTCGCTATCCGGTGTTTGAAAACCAATCCATTCATGGAAAAGAAATAATCAAAAATACGCTGCACCAAAATGTCTTAGAAACAGATGTATCTGCAGGTCACGTCAGCTTTAATTGTTTAGTGAGTAAAGTGCTGCAAGACAGTGTCAAGAACAAGGAAAAAGGTGACGCACCCAGGAGGCGTACTGGTACGTGGTGATTCTGCAGAATCTTATTGCTATCCGAAAGTAAAACCATCTAAAGGATTAAAAAGAAAAATTCAAGAAGGCGCACATCATTTCCTTTTGCAATGAATGGATATAAAAAAGCATACCGGATAGCTCAGCCCTGTCAAGGCCAAGACCGCTGAGCGGGGGCGCGGAGCGTCCGCCTTGACAGCATCTTCGCTATCCGGTGTTAAAAAACCAATCCATTCAGGAAAAGAAATAATCAAAAACACGCTGCACCAAAAGTATTTCTTTCGCATGGCCGCTGAAAGCGGCCTTCGTTGTTTCTGATGGACTCTGCTGCAAGACAGCCGCAGGGACGCGAAGAACCGGGCTGAGGCCATGAAGTCGTACACAAAAACGTACGTCGAATGGTCGCAGCCCGGTTCGACAAAGTCCATGCCGCTGGATTCTGCAGAGGACAGCGGAAACTTCCTTAAAAAAGCTCTGCCTCGAAATGCGTGCGAGGCCAGCCGAGCACCAGGGAGAGGCAGGTGCCTCTAAAATCACTTAATGTTTATTTTACCAGCGTAAACGCAGCCGGCTTCTACATCCAGCGTCACTACATCCCCCTCATTGAGTTTATCCATGGCGCCGGCAGCACCGACGACGACAGGGATGCCGCAGTTGATGCCTACGATGGCGGCGGCGGAAGTGAATCCGCCTTCTTCAGCGATGATGCCGGAAGCCTGGGAGGCTACGGCACCCATTTCATTTTCAAGAGCGCTCACGACAATGATCATGCCGGGTTTCAGCTTCTTGAGGTCTTCTTTGGTCCGAATCTTGCAGACAGGACCACTGATGGACTTTTTACCGATACCAAGACCGGAAACAACTTTTTGTGCCACATTAATCACCTGAATCAAATTCGTACTGCCTACCTTGCCGACATTCTTGCCGGCGGTAACAACTACAGAATCGCCTTTCTTAACAAGTCCGGCAGACTCAGCCGCCTCCAGAGAGGCTTCAATCGTCTTGTCCGAGGTAGATTTAGCAGGCCCGTAAAGCGGGGTTACGCCCCAATAAAGGGTCACACGGCGCAGCGTTTCGGGAATAGACGAAACGGCGACAACTTTGGCATGCGGACGGTACTTGGCAACCATACGGGCGGTATAGCCGGATTCCGTAAGGGAAAGAATGACGTCGGCGTCCAGTTCGGTAGCAATCTGTACCGTAGCATGGCTGATGGCATCCGTCGTCTGGATGCGTTCCGTGAGGCCTTTATGCTCGAACAGGTTGATGTAATCCAGTGCCTGTTCGGTTCTTACGGCAATGCGTGCCATAGTCTCTACAGCTTCGCGCGGATAAGCACCGGAAGCTGTCTCGCCGCTCAGCATAATGACATCGGTACCATCGTAAATGGAGTTGGCGACGTCGTTAGCTTCAGCGCGCGTAGCACGATAGTTGGTAATCATGCTTTCAAGCATCTGCGTAGCCGTGACGACCGGTTTGCCGGCAGCATTGCATTTTGCAATGATTTCCTTCTGTACAACAGGAACGTCTTCCATCGGGATTTCCACGCCGAGGTCACCGCGGGCGATCATGATGCCGTCAGCTACATTGATGATGGAATCGATGTTGTCCACGCCTTCCTGGTTTTCAATCTTGGCAATGATGCCGATGGAAGAATGCAGATCTTCCAGCAGGCGTTTGATCTGCATGACATCGTCTGCATTGCGTACAAAGGAAGCAGCAATGTAATCCATACCCTGCTCTGCAGCAAAGGTAATGTCGCTGATATCCGCTTCGGACATAAACGGCAGCTTCAGGATAGCACCCGGCACGGCAACGCGCTTGCGGGAAGAAATTTCACCGCCGCTTACAACGGTCGTATAGATTTCCGTATCCGTCAGTTTATCGACGTGGAGCGTCTGCTTGCCGTCATTGAGGAGAATCATATCTCCCTCATGGATATCCTTTGGCAGCTCTTTGTAGTTGACATAGGATTTTTCGGCAGTGCCTTCAATTTCTTCCGTTGTCAGCGTAAATTTCTGTCCCGGTACGAGCGTAACCTTATCGTCTTTAAAAACGCCAAGACGCATTTCCGGCCCTTTGGTATCACCAATAAGACCGATGATGCGGCCCGTTTCCTTAGCAGCTTCTCTCAAGAGACTAATCCGTTTGGCACATTCTTCGTGAGTACCATGGGAAAAGTTGAAACGTGCCAGGTCCATGCCCTTGTTGATCAAATCTACAAGGATTTCTTTTTTATCTGTAGCAGGGCCCAGCGTACAAATGATTTTAGTCTTTTTCATAAGACTTCACCCCTCTTTTACAAAAAGCCCAGGCTGGAAATGCCCGGGCTTTAGTTTTAATGTGAAATTATAGTTTTAATCAGGATTCTTTAAATTCCTTGATCTTGGCAGTCAGCAGCGGCAGAATCTTCAGTGCATCGCCGACAATACCATAACGGGAAATTTCGAACATCGGAGCGTCCGGATCCTTGTTGATGCAAACAATGGTATCGGACTTGCTCATGCCAGCCTTGTGCTGTACAGAACCGGAAATACCGCAAGCGAAGTAAATCTTCGGGGTAACGGTCTTACCGGACTGACCAACTTGACGCGGGTGGCCAATGAAGCCTTCATCGACTGCTGCACGGCTGCCGCCTACAGCACCGCCGATTACGTGAGCCAGGTCTTGCAGGAGCTTGAAGTTTTCCTTGGCTTTCATGCCGCGGCCGCCAGAGCAGACGTACGGAGCATCATCAATAGCCATTTCACCTTCAGTAACAACAGGATCTCTTCTAAGAACCTTAACGCGGTCTTCAACCTGATTTTTAACTTTGTATTCAATGATTTCGCCGGTACGAGACATATCAGGAGGCAGAGCCTTGAAAGTCTTAGGACGGCAGGTACCCATCTGAGGACGATGTTCCTTGCAGAGAATGGTAGCCATGATGTTACCACCTGCAGCAGGACGAGTCCAATGCATCAGGCCGTTTTCTTCAATGTCCAGGATGGTGCAGTCTGCGCACAGACCAGTGTTAACTCTTGCAGCAACACGCGGACCAAAGTCACGACCATCGTTGGTAGCGCCAACGAATACAGCGGAAGGCTGGAATTCATGGATCATTTCCACGAAAGCGTTGGTGTACAGGTCGGTGGAATAGTTAGCGAACTTAGGATCTTCGCAAACATAAACGACGTCTGCGCCATGATGGAACAGGTCAGCAGGAACGTCTCTTCTGTCATCCGTAATCAGAACGGCGCACAGACGCTGATGGCTCTTGTCAGCCAGCTTTCTGCATTCGCCAAGCAGTTCATATACTACATGAACAGGTTTACCTTGATAATGTTCAACATAAACCCACAAATCTTTTTCGTTACCGGTCTTCAGACCCTTCGTATTAGCCATTTGTATCCCTACCTCACTTCGTAATAATCTTATCCTCAATCAGTTTAGCAACGAGCTTGTCAACTGCAACCTGAGGATCTTCATCGGTGAAGATTTCACCATGAACTTGAACGACTTTCGGAGTAAAGCTGCGCATTACCTGAGTCGGGGATCCTGCCTTACCGATGATATCATGATCGATATGGAGATCATCAGCGGACAGATGAGGAACTTCGGTCTTTCTAGCCTTCAGTTTGCCTCTGATGCTGGCAAAACGAAGGTCAGGGCTACGCATAACGGTTACTACGCAAGGCATCTTCATGGACAGGGTTTGAGAAGTATTTTCGTTATCTCTGTCAACAATGACTTCGTCGCCTTTAACCTGAACTTTCAGAGCACCGGTAACCTGCGGAAGGTCAAGGTGTTCAGCGATTTCAGGACCAACCTGAGCCGTATCACCATCAATTGCCTGACGGCCGCAGAGGATCAGGTCAGGAATGCCCAGGGCTTTAATGGAGTTAGCCAGAGCAGCACTCGTAGCCAGGGTATCAGCACCGCCGAAAGCTCTGTCGGTGATCAGTTTTGCTTCATCAGCGCCGACAGCCAGGCAGTCCTTGGAAACAACTTCTGCCTGAGGTGGTCCCATGGTCAGAACAGTTACATGAGCGCCCAGGGAATCTTTCAGTTCCAGAGCGGTTTCCAGAGCATACTGGTCATACGGGTTCATAATATTCGTGACACCGTCTCTGACGAGGTTGTTGGTTACCGGATCGATTCTCATTTCGGCTGTATCCGGAACCTGTTTAACACATACAATGATGTTCATTACAAAGCGACCTCCTAAAACTATAATATACAATCCATACCGTTTTATTGTAACACCGATTTTGGGGGTATGCAAGTCAAAACATGCTTATATATCAAAAGAATTGTAAATATTCTCACAATTTTACACATTTTTCCATGGCGTTCCTCTTTTTGGCAAAAACGTACGCTTTTGCCCACTAAATCAAGATTTTTTGAGAGAAATCCTTCTGTTTATGCGGACAAAGGAGGATAGAAAAATATGAAATAATTTGGTTATGTTATAAGGTTTTGCTTATATCTGAGGAAAGAAAGGGATTTTTGAGGAGGAAAGCTGTGGCGCTTACGCGCAAAGGGAAAGCTGTGAAGAAAAGAAGCTATAAAACCAAAAGAAGCTATCCCTCCATCGCAAGCGATTCTCCTCCTTCCGAAGCCGCAAAGCGGCTTGGAAGGAGGTTGTTCGTAGCCAATGCTTCGCATTGCCTGAAAAATATTAAAAGAGCAGATGATATTTACTGCAGATGTTTTGTATTTTTGTTTTTGCAAAAAGATAGAGAAGGTTTGAAGAATATTAAGGGACGTCGAGTAGACGGGTCGAGTTGCCTCGCCCGCCCCTCACAGAACCGTACGTGCGGTTTTCCCGCATACGGCTCTTAGAATAATCTTTCAGCACCATATCTGCACTCTTGCACTCGGTGCCTTAATTTCTGTGTCGCAATTTCCATTATGGTAACCTCTTTGTGTTACCTTCTGTTTTGAGACAGAAATCGATTATTCTTTGCCCCCTTCGCTCCGCCTACTTTCATAGGTTTCATCACTACTATGAGGCAATCCGACTACTGACTCAGCTTTTGCCAACCTCCGTACAGTTAAGTATTTAAGTCAGCATACCACTGTCCCTTGGACTGAGTCAGTTCTCCCAGGTACATGAATAGTGTTTGTGTACTCGCCGTGCACTTGGACCCCGATGGAACTCTGTGCAGTTCTCGCCGCAGTTTCCTGCTAACGAACTGTACGCTTCTGCCTGCGACCGGTGATAAGGTATCGGCTTCCATATTACGGTTAACGAGGCTGATTCTGCTTTACGCCTTGCTCATCGCATTTGGCATTACGGCTCTCACACTCCCTGTCTACGCTTCATGCTCACCTCACGGCTCTGCATGCAAGACTCGGTACCAGCTGCTTGCTAGACTTTACTGGATTCGGACTTTCACCGAACTATACTATTCACGCCGAACTGGCGCACATCACCCACCGCTTTCCGGAAGTCCCGATTATATCGGGCCTTCCTGCGGTTCCCCCTCTTCAATGTCGCGCAGCGACGTCGAAGAGGGTCACTACTGCCCCAATTGGGGTGTTAGTTTGAATTTTACAGCGTTTCTATAGGACCAATTCTGTTGTCTGACTGAATACCCACCGCAAGCGGTCTCTTATTCGCGAAAAACACGCGAATAAGAGGGCTGAGGACTGGTACTGCTAATTTTAGTTGTTCGAGCAGACAGAGGGTATTAGCCTTCGGCAGAGAGGGTCTCTACTGCCGCAATTGGGGTGTTAGTTTGGATTTTACAGCGTTTCTATAGGACCAATTCCTGTTGTCTGACTGAATACCCACCGCAAGCGGTCCCCCCTTAACTTACTTTCCTCCCCCACTTCGTGGTCCACCCTCGTTCCTAAAGGACGGGAAAGAAGCTATCCTCCACCGCATTCGTCAGCGCTTCCTACCGTCAGCGCTGACTGCGGTTCTCCTTGTATCATATGAATAAGGACTTTACCTCCTTTTGGGGATAAAGTGCTACACTGTAAAAGATGCTGTGGATTGGTTAATGTCCTCCTACCGATAAACGGTTTTATGGAGATTCCGACCACAGCTCTTTGCAGCGATGTTAATAAGTTAGATACCGCCAGACGGTTTATATAGAACAAGGATACATGGCAAAGAGTTTGTGGACTCAGCATCATATCTTTATCTTTGAGGAGGTCTTTTTATGATCTACGTTGGAATTGATGTATCTAAGAGCAAACACGACTGCTGCATCCTTGATTCTGAGCATAAGGACGACTACGAGGAATTCACGATCCCCAATACCCGGAATGGTTATGACCACCTGCTAAAGCGAATTTTTTCCTACAATCAATCGGTAAAAAATATAAAAGCAGGGCTGGAGGCCACCGGAGAGTATAGTGTGAACATCACCAGATTCCTGTTGAACAATGGCCTAGCAACCTGCGTTCTCAATCCTCTGCTGACGGATCAATACAGAAAGAGTCATAGCCTTCGCAAAACTAAAACCGATCGCATTGACGCACACTTCATTGCTTGCATACTTATGTCCGATTTAGACCTCAAGCCCTACGTACCCCAAGAATACCACAATAAAGTCTTGAAGTCACTAACCAGGACTCGCTTTGGATGGGTTCATGAACGGTCTCTAAAAAAGCAAACCCTTACCCGTATAATTGATACTAGCTTTTCTGAACTTCCACAGTACATAAACCTGGATTCTGCTACCGCTCACGCTCTCCTTAAGGAGTATCCCACTCCCGAGAAAATGGCGAACGCAAATTTGAAACACATGAAAGAAATTATCTACAAAACATCCAAAGGCAGGTTAAGTATGGATCTGGCTGAGCAGATTCGTAACGCTGCAAGGCATTCCGTAGGTCTGGGCAAAAGCGATATATCTACTGAAATTAATGTAGTGGAAACAATACACGATATTGAGGTAAAAAACGAACAAATTCAAAAAGTTGAGTCCAGAATTAAAAAACTGTTAGAGGAACGTAAAGAACCGTTACTTACAATCCCTGGGATTAGTATTGCTACAGGGTCCGCAATTTTAGGAGAAATTGGGGATTTCTCCAGATTTTCCTCCCCCGACAAGATACTGGCCTATGCCGGATTTGCGCCCTCTAAGAACCAGTCAGGCCGGCGGAGTGGAATAGGACCGAGTGCCCATATGGAGAAAAGAGGATCACGATATCTACGTCATGCTCTCTTCAATGCGGCAAGATTCGTCTGCCAAAATGAACCAGCTTACAAAGAATATTTGGCAAAGAAATTAAGCGAAGGAAAACATTTCTATATAGCAATCTCTCACGTAGTTAAAAAGTTAGTACGTCTAATCTATGCACTTCAAACGAGAGGAATCCCATACAAAACACCTGCTCAATTAATGCTTCAAAGGCAGATAAATACTGGCTCCGATTCACAGGATTTTGCACTTGACATATGATAGTTAGTCTCCTTTCGAAGCCGCAGAGCGGCTTGAAAGGAGGTCCGGGTGTGCTACACTGCGGTTGGGTATGAATTTAACAAAAAAACTGTGAAGGCAAATGCCTTCACAGTTTTTTTAGTCATTCAATCATTTCGGATAGTCGTTGCTGACGCTGTCCTTGAGGACGACGTCGTGGGCACCGCCTTCGACGAGGGAGGTTGCAGAGACAAGCGTCAGTTTGGCTTTCTTCTGCAGTTCCGGAATCGTCAGAGCGCCGCAGTTGCACATGGTAGCAATGATCTTGGAGCACGTCAGGTTGACGTTTTCCTTCAGTGAACCTGCATACGGTACGTAGGAGTCAACGCCTTCTTCGAAGGCCAGTTTCTTTTCGCCGCCCTGATCGTAGCGCTGCCAGTTGCGGGCACGGGAAGAACCTTCGCCCCAGTACTCTTTCATGTAGGTACCATTGATGTTGACTCTGCGGGTCGGAGATTCGTCGAAGCGGGCGAAATAACGGCCCAGCATCAGGAAATCAGCGCCCATGGCAAGTGCCAGCGTCATATGGTAATCATAGACGATACCACCGTCGGAGCAGATAGGTACATAGATACCCGTTTCCTTATAGTATTCGTCACGAGCCTTGGCAACTTCGATAACAGCCGTTGCCTGGCCGCGGCCGATACCCTTTTGTTCACGGGTAATGCAGATGGAACCGCCGCCGATACCGATCTTGACAAAGTCAGCGCCTGCTTCGGCAAGGAAGCGGAAGCCATCAGCGTCAACTACGTTGCCGGCACCGACCTTTACGGAATCACCGTATTTGTCACGGATCCATTTCAGCGTGCGGGACTGCCATTCACTGAACCCTTCGGAAGAGTCAATGCAGAGTACGTCTGCACCGGCCTTGACGAGGGCAGGTACACGTTCTTCGTAGTCGCGGGTATTGATGCCGGCGCCTACGACGTGACGCTTCTGGCTGTCCAGGAGTTCCAGCGGATACTGCTTATGCGTGGAATAGTCCTTACGGAAGACCATATACATCAGGTTGCCGTTCTTATCAATGATCGGCAGCGTATTCAATTTATGATCCCAGATAATGTCGTTAGCTTGTTTCAGCGTGATGTCATCCGTGCCGACAACCATTTCGGAAACCGGCGTCATAAAGGTGCTGACGCGGTCCGTCATCTGCATGCGGCTGACACGATAGTCACGGCTCGTTACAATGCCTTCCAGATGACCATGGACGGAGCCATCGCTCGTTACAGCCATCGTGGAGTGACCGGTTTTCTTCTTGAGTTCCAGAACATCCGCCAGGGTGCAGTCAGGACGCAGGTTGGAGTCACTGACAACAAAGCCGGCTTTGTAGCTCTTTACGCGGGCAACCATAGCTGCTTCACTTTCTACGCTCTGAGAGCCGTAGATGAAGGACAGGCCGCCTTCGCGGGACAGGGCAATGGCCATCTTGTCGTCGGACACAGACTGCATGATTGCGGAAACCAAGGGGATGTTAAGGGTCATTGCGGGCTTTTCGCCCTTTTTAAATTTTACAAGCGGCGTCTTCAAGCTGACGTTTGCAGGAATGCATTCGCTCGAAGAGTAGCCTGGAACTAACAGATACTCACTAAAGGTATGGGCAGGTTCATCATAAATAAAAGCCATTCTCGTTCCCCCTTGAAATTATTTTCCCTATTCTATCACCGGGATGTCACAAATGCAACACTTTTTTATAATTTAGTAGCCGCCGGTCTTTTCTGGCCAGCGGCTACTGACATTATTTTCCTAAACGCTTCAGAGCTCTCCACGCAATATCCTTGCGGAAGTGAGCCCCTTCAAAATGGATGCGGTCTACAGCTGCATATGCTCTTTCCTTGGCATGGGCAATATCCTTGTCAATGGCCGTAACGCCGAGCACACGCCCGCCATTTGTGACGATCTGGCCATCTTTTTCCTTCGTACCGGCGTGGAAAACCACCACATCCGGCAGCTTGGAAGCTTCTTCGAGACCCGTGATAGGAATGCCTTTCGGATAGGAAACAGGATATCCGCCGGAAGCCATGACGACGCAGACGGCCGCCTTGGGGCTCCACTTGACCATGTCTTCCCGGAGCGTACCCGTAGCGCAGGCATACATGATTTCTGCCAGGTCCCCATCAAGGAGCGGCAGCACGGCCTGCGTTTCCGGATCACCGAAACGAGCATTGAATTCAACAACTTTAATGGAATCGCCCTTAATCATGAGGCCTGCATAGAGGCAGCCGGAATAAGGACGGCCTTCTTTGGCAAGCGCCGCTACGACAGGACGGACAATGGTCTCCATCGTCTTTTCCTTCAGAGCATCGGTCATGACAGGAGCCGGGGCATAGGCACCCATACCGCCCGTATTCGGGCCCTTGTCGCCATCGTTTACGCGCTTATGGTCCTGGGCAGGCAGCATCGGCACAATGGTCTTGCCGTCCGTAAAGCACAGGAGGGAGCATTCTTCGCCGTCCATGAATTCTTCGATGACGAGCTTACTGCCCGCAGCACCGAATTTATGATGGCCCATCATATCGTCAATGGCATCGAGTGCTTCCTGTTCCGTCATGGCAACAACAACGCCTTTGCCGGCAGCGAGGCCGTCGGCTTTGATGACAATGGGGGCGCCTTTTTCACGGACATAGGCCTTGGCTTCATCTTCCGTATCGCAGACTTTGAAGAAAGCCGTCGGAATGTGATACTTCTCCATGAGTTCCTTGGAGAAAATCTTGGAGCCTTCGATTTCGGCTGCCTTTGCGGTCGGCCCGAAAATCGTAAGATTGTGAGCCTTAAAGACATCTACGATTCCGGCTACGAGCGGAGCTTCCGGCCCCACTACGGTGAGGTCAATCTTGTGAGCTTCTGCCCACTTAGCCAGTCCTTCGAGGTCAGTCGTATCCATATCGACGCATTCGGCCAGGCCCTTCATACCGGGGCCGCCGGGAATGCAGTACAGTTTTTCTACTTTCGGGCTTTGCGCCAGCTTCCAGACAATCGTATGCTCACGCCCGCCGCCGCCAATGACAAGTACCTGCATCTTTATACGAACCTCCTGCCTTATTTCTTGAGTTGTTTAGCCAGATATTGGCTGATTGCCGTATCATAAGCTGCCGTGTGGGCAAAAGCTTCCTGAGCCAGCATTTTTCTCGTTTCAAGGTCGATATCGCCTTTCTCGTCGAGCATCTTCATCAGCATGCCATAGCGATTGGGGTTCGTAATCACAACGACATCATGGAAGTTCTTGGCAGCAGCGCGCACCATGGCCGGGCCGCCGATGTCGATATTTTCGATAGCTTCCGCTTCCGTCACGTTCGGTTTGGCAATGGTCTTTTCAAACGGATAGAGGTTGCAGACAACGAGATCGATCGGTTTGATTCCGTTCTTCTTCATGTCTTCCACATGCTTCGGGTTGCTGCGGATAGCAAGAATGCCGCCGTGAATCTTCGGATTCAGCGTCTTGACGCGGCCGTCCATCATTTCAGGAGTACCCGTAACATCGCTGACATAGGTTACAGGAATGCCGGCTTCCTTGATAGCTTTCATCGTGCCGCCGGTGGAAATGATTTCGATGCCCTTCTTGTGCAGAAAAGCAGCCAGTTCCACGACACCCGTCTTATCGGAAACGCTTACCAATGCTCTTTTAATCGCCATTGCAATTACTCCTTTCTGATCTTGACTCTGCGGCCCTTGACTTCCAGACGGCCCTCACACCACAGTTGTACGGCCTCGGGAAGAATCGTATGTTCCTGGACCAGAATGCGTGCTGCCAGCGTATCATGCGTATCTTCGTCATACACCGGTACGGCGCGCTGCATGATGATAGGACCGGAATCCATGCCTGCATCGACAAAGTGAACCGTGCAGCCGGCTACTTTGACACCGTATTTCAGTGCCTGTCCCTGTGCGTCGAGGCCTTTGAAAGCCGGCAGCAGGGCCGGATGAATGTTGATGATAGCCTGAGGCCACTTGCTGACGAAATCGCCGCTCAGGATCCGCATAAAACCAGCCAGTACGACCAGTTCCACGCCGGCCTCGCGCAGTTTATCGTCAATCGCTTTTTCAAAGGAAGCTTTGTCCTTGAAATCATGGCGGACAATAGCCACATGCGGGACTCCCGCCTTTTCGGCACGTTCCAGCGCATAGGCTTCCGCACTGTCGCTGATTACGATCGCGACCTCAATCGGCAGTTTCTCCAGGAAAATCTTATCCATGATTGCCTGGAGGTTGCTCCCGCGGCCGCTTACGAGTACACCAATCTTACGTTTATTCACCGAAAACGCCGCCCTTCATGACAGTCTTCTTCGTGCCGGGTACGACATGACCCAGTTCATAGAATTTTTCGTTGTTCGCCTTGAGGTGAGCCCGTACGGCATCGGCTTCGTCCGCGCCGACAACGAGTACCATACCGACGCCCATGTTGAACGTACGGTACATTTCCTTCCAGGGCACGTTGCCCCATTCCTGCAGCTTCTTGAAGACAACAGGGACTTCCCAGGCATCGGCGTGCACTTCGGCATCGCAGTCCTTCGGAAGCACGCGCGGAATATTGTCGTAGAAGCCGCCGCCCGTGATATGTACCATGCCGTGGAGATCAAATTTCTGAATCAGCGGCAGGCAGGTCTTCGGATAGAGGCGGGTCGGGGTCAGGAGTTCCTCGCCCAGGGTCTTGCCGAAGTCAGGAATGTACTTATCGACAGTATAGCCCATGACGTCAAAGCAAATCTTGCGCACCAGGGTATAGCCGTTGGAATGGATACCCGTGGAAGGCAAGCCCAGCAGCACGTCGCCGGCCTTCACCTTGTCGCCGGTAATCATCTTGCTCTTTTCGACAACGCCGACGGTAAAGCCGGCAATATCGTATTCATCCTTGGCATAAAAGCCCGCCATTTCAGCCGTTTCGCCGCCGATGAGGGCACAGCCGGATTCCTTGCAGGCCCGGGCCACGCCGGCTACAATATCGGCAATCTTCTGGGATTCTACCTTGGCGGTTGCGATATAATCCAGGAAAAACAGAGGTTCCGCGCCCTGCACCAGTACGTCGTTGACGCACATAGCGACAGCATCCTGGCCGATGGTGTCATGACGGTCCATCATGAAAGCAATCTTCAGCTTCGTGCCGACGCCGTCCGTACCGGATACCAGGACCGGTTCCTTATATTTGGGAGACAGGGCAAAGAGGCCGCCAAAGCCGCCCAGATCACCGATGACTTCCGGACGATAGGTCGCGCGGACGCTGTCCTTCATCAGTTCTACGGCTTTATTGCCGGCATCGATATTTACACCTGCATCTGCGTATGTAATGCTCTTTTTCTCAGTCACGCTGTTTCCTCCTCATCAGCAACCCATTTCAAATTGATACTTGGACCCCTTCTTCATCTCCTTATCCGCACCGTCGGGATAAAGGGCGTTGAAGCAGGCATAGCACATGTCGTCCGGGTCAAGGACGGACAGCGAAGCCCGGAGGCCTTCCATCGTAATATAATGCAGACTGTCAGCCTTGATGTATTCACAGATTTCTTTTTCCGTCTTGCTGGCAGCAATCAGTTCCTTGCGCTCGGACGTGTCGATTCCGTAATAGCAGGAATTCATGACAGGAGGCGAGCTGATGCAGACATGGACCGCCGTCGCACCGGCATCGCGCAGGAGCTGCACAATCATGCCGCTCGTCGTGCCGCGGACAATGGAGTCATCCACCATCACGACGGACTTGCCTTCTACCAGGCTGCGGTTGGCATTGAGTTTCAGACGCACCGCGTTGAGGCGCTGTTTCTGCGTCGGCTGGATGAACGTACGGCCTACGTACTTATTCTTCG
Source organism: Acidaminococcus sp. (assembly GCA_022482815.1). Taxonomy (NCBI): domain Bacteria; kingdom Bacillati; phylum Bacillota; class Negativicutes; order Acidaminococcales; family Acidaminococcaceae; genus Acidaminococcus; species Acidaminococcus sp. The sequence goes on along the minus strand of JAKVOM010000001.1, from coordinate 1,793,102 downwards.
TCAGGCCTTCCAGGAAAGGAATGCCCTTTTCGAGGCCGTAGCCGATAGCAGCCGGCGTCCCGGAGTCAGGAACGGAAATGACGATATCCGCCTTGATGTCCTTCGTTTCACGGGCAAGGATGCGGCCCATGTTGACGCGGGCTTTATAGATGCTTTCACCGTCCATGATGCTGTCCGGACGGGCAAAGTATACATATTCGAAAATGCAGTGTGCACAGTGAGCCGGCATATGCTCGCAGTACATGATGCTGCGCGGCTCTTTTTCTTCCGCGTCGATGACAATGAGTTCGCCCGGTTTGATATCGCGGACGAAATGGGCACCGACCAGATCGAGTGCGCAGGTTTCACTGGCCACAACCCAGCCGTCATCCACTTTGCCGAGGCACAGCGGACGGAAGCCGTAAGGATCGCGGAAAGCAATCAGCTGATGGTCATCCATGATGAGGATGGCAAACGCCCCTTTGATGGCATTGGCTGCTTCCGCCACGCGTTCCGGCAGCGTCTTCTTACGGGACTTGGCAATGAGGTTCAGGACGACTTCACTGTCGACCGTAGACGAAAACAGATAGCCTTCCTTCTGCAGCTCTTTGCGCAGAGCGGCAGCATTCGTCAGATTGCCGTTGTGGGCCATGGCAAGGTTGCCGCCGTCATAAAAGACCTTCATCGGCTGCACATTGTACGACATGCTGGAACCCGTCGTAGAATAGCGGACATGGCCGATTCCGATATATCCGTCAAGGCCGGCGAGGCCGTCATGGAATACACTCGTGGCAAGGCCCATGCCTTTTTTGATGTGCATATTTTTCCCGTCGGTCACCGCAATGCCGGCACTTTCCTGGCCGCGGTGCTGCAGCGCAAAAAGCCCCCAGTATGTATTGAGCGCTACATCATCCTTGTGGGAAAACATGCCGAAGACACCGCACTCCTCGTGCAGCTTATCTTCCTGAAACTCCATCACGTGCATAATCCCTCCTTTTGTTCCTCTTTATTTCATGAAATTCCGAACGGCGTCACCGATCTTCTTGCTGGTAGCGTCGAATTTTTCAGAAGTTTCGCGGACAGCGGCCAGGGCTTCACCCTTGGCACGGACTTCCGCCTTCATATTTTGTCTGTAATCAGCCAGTTTCTGAACCAGTTCCGGATACTTCAGGGCCATGATTTCCACTGCGAAAATAGCAGCGTTCTTGGCACCGTCGATAGCCATCGTAGCGACAGGAATGCCGGACGGCATTTGTACCGTGGACAGCAGGGAATCCATGCCGTTCAGCGCCGTGGCGTTGATAGGTACACCGATGACAGGAAGCGTCGTATAGGCTGCTACAAAGCCGCCCAGGTGAGCTGCCGCACCGGCTGCGGAAATGATGACATCCACTCCGCGGTCTCTGGCGCCTTCTGCAAATTCCTTCACGAGTTCAGGCGTTCTGTGGGCACTTGCTACCGTAACTTCCAGTTCCACACCAAAATCCTTCAGTACTTTTTCAGCACTTTCCAGTTTCGGCCAGTCCGAATTGCTTCCCATAATCATTGCTACTTTCATCGTTGCACCTCCAAATAAAAAAGCTCAAGAGTCTTTCATGAAAATCTGTCATGTCCTTTCTCTCGAGCCAACTAAAACAATAGACAACGCTTGCTCATACCATTCTATCAATACGCCGAAACGATGTCAATCGCAATTCGAACTTTTATAATATATGTTACATAATTGTTCGAAGTAGTGGTGAAAAAAGTGGCTAGTGGATGGTGGTTAGTGGCTAGTACCGCAGTGCGGGCAGATTCATTGGCGGATTTTGACAGGCCGTTAGCAGAAAAGCGCATTTGGCATTTGGCTGAGTCAGCGGCAAAGTGGTTAGTGGGTAGCACCGCAGTGCGGGCTGCTACTTTGGCTGATTTTTGATGTAGAAAAAAAATGGGCAGTCAGTTGGCCTTCGGCAGAAAGGGACGTCGAAGGAAAAGAAGTTATCCCTCCACCGCAAGCGGTTCTCCGTAGCCAATGCTTCGCATTGCCTGGATAATAATAAAAGAGCTACAAAGATTAACCATAGCAATACTACATTTTTGTTATAGGTAAATGATACAAAAGGTTTGAAAAATAAATATTAAGGGTCATCACCCACCGCAGACGGGAGGACCTGACGACGTCAGGCCCTCCCTGCGGTCCGCCCCTCTTCAATGTCGCGGAGCGACGTCGAAGAGGGTCTCTACCGACGCAATTGGGTTTTAGGTGTGGATTTTACAGCGTTTCTATTGGACCAATTCCTGTTATCATACTGAATACCCACCGCAAGCGGTCCCCTCCTCTTATTCGCGCAGCAGCGCGAACAAGAGGGCTGGTGCAGCTAATTTTCTTTTACTTTTTAAAAATCAGGGCATACATCTCTCTCGAAACGTAAGCCCTGATTTCAAACCTCTTTTTTATTTTCTTTTTATGAACGGCACAGAAGATGGGCCCAGATGCAAGGAAGACGGGTGCGGGGCCCAGAAGATGTACACAGATAGTACCTCGATGGGTCACGCACCCGTCTGACACAGCAGATGGGTTCATATTTCTGCGCCGGGCAGAAAAAGTTTCCTTAGAAAAAGCTCCACAGTCGACAGCGTGCGAGGCCAGCCGAGCACCTGGCGGCTGCGGGTGCCTTTCCTATAACTTTCTCTCCCAATGACTGAAGTGAAAGTAAGTAAATTCAAGAAGACTGCACATCATCCACCCCAGCGGATATCCGAAGGAAATAGTGCGCGGGACGTTATACACCTGGGACATGATGAAGAGGTAAATCTGGCGGAACACCACAAAAGAGAACAGCATAATGTACATCGGTGCCCTGGCATCGCCAATACCGCGCAGCGCCCCGGCATACACCTGGTTCAGGCAAGCAAAGACGGCAAACCAGCAGTTCGTACGGATAAAGAGCGTTCCGTAAGCTACAACATCGGGATCCGTATTGAACCAGCGAATCAACTGCGGCGCAAAAATAAGAGAAGGAATGGCCAGCATCAAAGTTCCCATTTCCGCTATTCTCATGGCCACACGGAGACCTTCTTTCACGCGCTTGACATTGTGCGCTCCGGCGTTTTGTCCCGTAAAGGTCGTAATGGCGAGAGCCACCGTCATCATCGGCATGAGGATGAACGAGTCGATGCGGAAATAGACGCCCCACCCTGTCGTACTTGCGGCCCCAAAATAATTAATATAGGCCTGGACAAAAACATTTGAAAAAGCAGTCACGGCCATCTGCAGTCCTGCCGGCATACCGACACCGACAATCTTTTTGAGCACTTTGAAATCAATGTGCATCTCCGAAAGGGTAATCGAATATACATCCTTACTTTTGTAAAGCACAAAAAGGATCAGGAATGCCGAAATAAACTGGGAAATCACCGTGGCCCAGGCGGCTCCGGCCACACTCATATGGAAACCGACGACAAAGAGCAGGTCAAGAATGACGTTAAGGGCAGAAGTAAAAATCAGGAAATAGAGCGGCCGCTTTGAATCCCCGACAGCCCGCAGGATGGCGGAACCCATGTTGTACATCATGGTACTCGTCACACCGCCGAAAAGGATTCTGAGGTACGTGACCGCAAGCGGGTAAATCGAAGGAGCCGTCCGCATGAAGCTTACCATATAAGGGGCCCCGAAATACCCGACCGCCATGAAAACAAAGCTGAGCAGCAGCGTAGCGACAAGCGACGTGTGTACGGCCCTGCGCAGCATCTTCGTGTCGTGAGCGCCGAAATACTGAGAAATAATGACGCTGGCACCGGTACTAAGGCCGATGAAGAAACCAATCAGGGTATTGATGCAGGGCATCATACTGGTCACGGCACCGAGGGCATCCGCCCCGACAAAGTTGCCGACAACAAGGCTGTCTACTGTACTATATAATTGTTGAAATAAATTGCCGAGCAGCAAAGGAATCGAAAACCAGAAAAGGATCTTCCAGATATTCCCGGAAGTCATATCCATGGTCCGTGTCTGACTCACGATTCGTTTCCTCCTTTAAAAAATAGCAGTTGGCAGATAGCAGATGGCAGATAGCTGCAGTTGGCTAAAAGCATCTTTAGCATTTAGCCCTGCCTTAAACAAAGTGGTTAGGGGTGAGTGGATAGTGGATAGTACCGCAGTACGGGCAGATTCATTGGCGGATTTTTGATGTAAATAAGAATGGGCAGTTAGAATAGCCTTCGGCAGAAAGGGTCATCACTCACCGCTCCAATTGGGGTGTTGGTTTGGATTTTACAGCGTTGCCATTGGACCAATCCCTGTTGTCTGACTGAATACCCACCGCAAGCGGTCCTCCCCTCTTATTCGCGCAGCAGCGCGAACAAGAGGGCTGGTGCTTCTATTTTTGTTTCCGTAGCAATAAGCGATCTGCGTTCTTATTACATAAAAGAAAGCAGGGTTTTAGGGAAGCCCCCGAAGAGCCTTCTCTTCCCCCTGCTTTGAAATTCAAACTTAACAACTTACTTCAATAAATTTCTGTCTTCGAAATAGTTGATGCGCATAGCGCGGCGAACTTCCTGCAGCGTTTCGTCTGCTTTGGCGGCAGCACGCTTCGTTCCTTCCTGCAGAATGTCATAAACATCATCCTTACGAGCTTCCCACTGCGCACGGCGGGTACGGATCGGATCCAGGAACGTTTCCATGACATTATAAAGGAACTTTTTGATCTTTACGTCGCCCAGACCGCCGCGGCGATAATGATCTTTCAATTCATCGAGGTTAGCGTAGTCAGGAAGGAACTGCGCAAAGTGTTCCGGCTTGCAGAAGGCATCCAGATAGGTAAATACGGTGTTGCCTTCGATATGACCCGGATCGGAGACCTGAATGTGGGTCGGGTCCGTATACATGGACATGACCTTTTTCCGAACCGTTTCCGCATCATCGGACAGATAAATGCAGTTGCCCAGAGACTTGCTCATCTTCGCCTTGCCGTCGAGGCCGGGCAGACGGTAGCAGGCCTTGTTAGGAGGCAGATAAATGTTCGGTTCTGTCAGCGTTTCGCCATAGACGGAGTTGAATTTATGCACGATTTCGCGGCACTGTTCCAGCATCGGTTCCTGGTCTTCGCCAACCGGCACGCTCGTCGCATGGAAAGCCGTAATATCGGCAGCCTGGCTGACAGGATAGCAGAAGAAGCCCAGAGGTACGCTGGTATCAAAGTTCTTCTGTTTGATTTCGGCCTTGACGGTCGGGTTGCGCTGCACGCGGGCTACCGTGACAAGATCCATATAATAAGCCGTCAATTCAAAAAGTGCCGGCACCAGGGACTGTACAAAAATCGTAGCTTTTTCGGGGTCGATTCCTACACCCAGATAATCGAGTGCTACCTGCAGTACGTTCTGACGTACTTTTTCAGGATTCTCGGCATTATCAGTCAGTGCCTGAGCATCGGCAATCATAAAGTAAATCTCATCAAATTCTCCGGAGTTCTGCAGGGCAACGCGGTTAGCCAGAGAACCGACATAATGACCTACATGGAGATGACCCGTAGGACGATCCCCCGTAAGAATAATCTTTTTCATGTAAACAACTCCTCGCTTCGTTTGCGCACAAGCAACTTCCGTGCGAAATTTTCATATCTTTTAATATACTATGATTTTGAGTTTTTGTAAAACATTTGGGGGCAGATAGCCGATAGCAGATGATAGATAGAAGCAGTTAGCGAACCTTCGGCCGAGTGGTTGGTGGGTTAGTACAATCGTGCGGGCAGATTCATTGGCGGATTCTTGACGAGGATTGCTGCGGGCAGCTAGTTAGCCTTCGGCAGAGAGGGTCATCATTTTTTGCTTCTATAGGCGGCGGATTTAGCATTTTGTCTTGTTAGTCAAGTCTAATGTTTACACTTTTCATACTAATTTCTACTAATTTTGTATTTATATTTCTTTTGTCTTTCTTAGATTTTGTCAATAAATACTATTGTGCTTATTGAATAAACAGAGTATACTAGATTCCGTAATTCGCACTACATTATGGTTTTTTGGAAGGAAGGATGGAAGTTATGAATCCAATTGTGCGTTTCGTCAAGCAAGTCCCCCTAATCGAACAAATTGCTGTAGGCCTGGTCATTGGTATCCTGCTCGCTGTATTTGTTCCCTCCGTTGTACCTTTTGTCAGCATCTTTGGCGATCTCTTCGTCAGCGCCCTGAAAGGCGTTGCCCCGGTTCTTGTCTTTATTCTCGTTATGAACGCCATGACGCAGCGCAAAAGCAACGGCAACACACAAATGAAGCCGATTGTCACACTTTATATTCTTGGTACGTTTGCTGCTTCTCTCGTCGGCGTCTGCCTCTCGTTCCTGTTTCCTGTTACCCTGCATCTGCAGGTTGGCAACACGAAGCTGAATCCGCCGAGTGGTATTGCTCAGGTGCTGCACACGCTCGTGATGAACATTGTAGATAACCCGGTCAATGCCCTTCTGAAAGCCAACTACATCGGTATCCTGGCCTGGGCCATCATCATCGGTCTTGCCATGCATGCCGTCGCCAGTGACGAAACGAAAAAAGTCTTCGATGAACTTTCCAAAGGCATCACCATCGTCGTCGGCTGGGTCATCCGTTTTGCCCCGCTCGGCATCATGGGCCTCGTTACCCAGTCCATTTCCGCAAGCGGTCTCTCCGCTCTGCTGTCCTATGTCAAACTGCTCGCCGTTCTGATCAGTGCTTACTTCCTGGTAGCACTCGTCATGAACCCGATTATCGTGTATGCCAAGATTCACCGCAATCCTTATCCGCTGGTACTCGCTACGCTGCGTGAAAGCGGCATCTACGCCTTCTTTACGAGAAGTTCTGCCGCTAACATTCCGGTGAACCTGTCCCTCTGCAAGCGCCTCGGCCTGAATCCGGATACGTATTCCATTTCGATTCCGCTCGGCGCAACCATCAACATGGCCGGTGCTTCGATCACGATTTCCGTGCTGGCACTTGCTGCCGCGAATACCCTGGGCATCAAGGTCGACCTTCTGACGGCCTTACTGCTCTGCATCATCTCCACGATTGGTGCCTGCGGTGCTTCCGGTGTAGCCGGTGGTTCCCTGCTGCTGATTCCGGTAGCCTGCGCTTCCTTTGGTATCACCAATGATATTGCCATGCAGGTCGTCGGCGTCGGCTTCATCATCAGTGTACTGGAAGATGCCTGCGAAACGGCCCTCAACAGCTCCAGTGATGTGCTCTTTACGGCAACCGCTGAGTTTGCGGAAAGAGCGAAGAATGGGACGCTGAAGGATGAGGATCTTGTTCCAAAAGAAAGATAAAAAAAGCACCTCAGATAATCTGGTGCTCGGCTGGCCTCGCACGCATCTTATCTGAGAGTTTTTTCTAAGGAAGTTTCTTCCTGACTCCGCAGAATCCAACCGCATCTACTTTGTCAGACCGGATTGTGACCACTCGACGTACTGTTTTTGTACGACTTCGTGGCCCCAATCCAGTCTTTCGCGTATCTGCGGCTGTCTTGCAGCAGAGTCCATCAGAAACAAAGAAAGCCGCCTTTGGCGGCATATGGAAGAAACAAAATACTGTAATGATCAATTAATGGGCACACCAAGCCTTCTTGTGCATGAAACGACGCGAGAGCATAAGAAGGCTGAGGGCTGGTGAGGCTATTCTTGATTCTACTAATAAACGGCGGTCAGCGAAAAAAAGACTGTGAAACAACGAGCAATCACATTGTTTCACAGTCTTTTTTATCATTTAATCAGAAGCAGTCGCAGTTCACCATGAAGTAGGATTTCGGATGAGCGCAGACCGGGCAGATTTCCGGAGCTTGTTCTGCTTCTACGATATGGCCGCAGTTGGAGCAGATCCAGACCGTCTTTTCGCTTCTCTTGAACATCGTGCCTTCTTCTACTTTCTTCAGCAGGGCTTTGTATCTTTCTTCGTGATGTTTTTCGATAGCGCCGACGGCTTTGAATTTATAGGCCAGTTCGGGGAAGCCTTCTTTTTCAGCGGTTTCCGCAAACTCTTTATACATTTCGGTCCATTCGTAATTTTCGCCGCTGGCAGCGTCTTTGAGGTTCGTTACGGTATCGGGAATAGAACCGCCATGCAGGGCTTTGAACCAGATCTTGGCGTGTTCCTTTTCATTCTTCGCAGTTTCGAGGAAGTTGGCAGCTACTTTTTCATAGCCTTCCTTCTTCGCCGTGGAAGCATAATAACCATACTTGGTATAGGCCTGGGACTCGCCGGCAAAAGCAGTCTGCAGATTTTTTTCAGTTTGCGTACCTTTTAATTCTTTCATCTCATTCTCTCCTTTTCTACAAGAAATGTGTCAATCTTTGTTACACATCAATTGTACCCTAAGATTCGTGAGATGTCAATAACTAATAATCATTATTAATTGTGATTTTTTTAATACGCAATTTTTCGCACCGGCGCGGTTCTATATCTAAATATAAGAATTATTTTGTACAGAAAATTAAGCCTAAATTTTGGCTGTTAAAAAATTGCAATAGGTTCTGATTATACTTACGACTTTCGTTCGAGAAAAATTCTTACTGGTAAGTTGGAGGAACCGGGGGGTGAAAATAAGAGGACACCGGTCTTGCCGGCGGGGATCTTTCCGATGACCTCCGTCGTGCCATCAAAGCCTACCTGCCCGAAATAGGTGCTGCCGGAAGGGATATTAATGCGGTAATCCTTCTCTCCTGCCACGCCAAAGATACCAGCCCCGGCGTATTCACCGCCCATGGGATTAAACCGGACAAGCGTGTCATGTTTTCCCACGGTCGGTATGGTTACATCATACATGACGCCATAATTCCCGTAATTGACGACTTTCTTGCCCGTCGTGGCGTCAATTCCGCGAATATAGGGATCGAGCTGGTCATCAGCAAGCTTGATGCACCAGACGGCGCGGCCCTGCGTATGAAAAGGTTCGTCCAGGGACACGTGGCGGTTTGCTTCTTCAAAAGTGCCGCGAAGAACGTGCTGTCCGTCATTATCAGGCGGCAGAATACCGTAAGCTTCTAGGGACAGGGAAAGATCCGCCTTCACAGGAATCATCATAACGGAAACCTCGACAGGCCGGTCAAAGGTTACATCGACAATACCCGTTACGAGGTCACCGGGATGTAAAACAGTGGGATTGCCTTTGTGTTCCAGGAGATCAAATATGCGGATCAAACGAAACGAATTGTTCCGTTGTCCCGCTTTATAATAACGCTGCTCCGCCTCCTTGCCTGCCTTTAACCAATCCTGACGCGGCTCGGAGATACCCATTTCCTTCAGGGTAACGCGGGCAGGACGGCTCGTCGTTCTTTTAAAGACCACCGCCAGTCTCTGATTGAAAGGCGTCTTGTTGACGTGATGGAAAAAGAGACGGACAGGGCCTTCCACCGTATCGCGGTACATGACACCGTTCTGGGTTACATTTTCCGGGCTGTCCGAGAAAATCAGCTTCGGCCCTTCCTTGCGAATGGTGACCTTTGCTTCCTTGTACTCAGGCACCCCGTTGTCCCAGTTGCGGCCTTCTGCCTTTGAGATAGAGGGAGTGAAGAAAAGAACACACAAGAGTATGGCAAAAATCGGCAATAAACCGCTTTTCGTAAAATTCATGTAAACTGTTCTCCTTATTAGAAATATTCATAGAATGCACACGTTCCTATTGTACCATATGATGCAAGTGGAAAAAAATGAAGATGGGAAGCTGTGGCGCTTCGCGCGGAAAGGAAAGTTGTGTCGCTATGGCCGCCGAAGGCGGCGAATTAGTTAGCCTTCGGCAGAAAGGGACGTCACCCACCTTTTTTTAATGCCGCTAAGCGGCATCAAAAAAAGCTATCCTCCACCGCATTCGTCAGCGCTTCCTACCGTCAGTGCTGACTGCGGTACCCCTCCTTTCGAAGCCGCGGAGCGGCTTGAAAGGAGGTCCGGGTGTACTATATTACATTTTGGTTTGGATTTTACAGCGTTGCTATTGAACCAATTCTTGTTATCCGACTGAATACCCACCGCAAGCGGTCCTCCTCTTATTTTTTTATCAAAAAACAAGAGGGCAAGTGCTCCTATTTTAGCTTCCTTCAGTGGCGACCGGCGACCCGCGACCTGCGGCCAGCGTCTTTTTTTACAAAAAATTCATTGTCTACAACAAAAAAGCAGTATATAATAGTAAGAAAAGTCAGATATTACTGAATTATGAAAGGAAAAGGTTGTGAAGCAATGTTACTCCACTATGTCAAAGCCGATCCAAGCGGCAATATTACTCTTTTCGTACTAGAAAATGTTCCAGATGCTGACAAAGCAAAGGTCAATGCGGCGCTGCTGAATCTTGATAAGACGGCAGAGCAGGTTGGCTGCTATTCGCAAAAAGGAAACGATGTCTATGTCGCTATGATGGGCGGCGAGTTCTGCGGCAATGCTTCCCGCTCGGCGGCAGCGTATGCCCTGCAGCAGTCCGGTAAGGATAACGGTACCTTTACCGTCCACTGCTCCGGATGCGACGAACCACTCCCAGCAAAAATCAGCAAAGTTTCCGATACTGTTTTTAACGCGTCGATCAATCTTTCCCTGCCGCTTTCCGTAACGGCTGAGACGATTACGTGCAATGGTGAAACACACGAAATCACGCATGTCGTCCTTCCGGGAATTGACCACTATATCTTCCTGACGGACTCCCTTGACGAGCTCGACCAGAAAGCCTGGTGGAAAGCACTCCAGGCCCACGTCCGCGAAGGCAAGGAACCGGAAGCGTACGGACTCATTTTCTACGAAGCAAAATCCGGACGCATGGTACCGGCTGTCTTTGTGACGGCGACGGGTACCCTCTATTGGGAAAATAGCTGCGGCTCCGGGTCTGCGGCACTCGCGGCAGCCCTGGGAATCAAAAATGGAAAATCCTTCAAAACCACCCTCCATGAGCCGGGTGGTCCCATTGATATCATGGCTGATGTGACAGGCGGCAAGCTGCAGTCCATCGCCATCGGCGGGCCTGTAACCCTCTATCCTTCTTGTGCAACCGACTTCTAAAATCACAGGCATCCCGCCCACGACAGAAAAGAGGCCGTGAAACAATGACTGCCATTGTTTCACGGTCTCTTTTTCATGTGTCGCTGACCGCAGGTCGCCCATGGATACAAAATTGCCAAGGCAATTTTGCTCTGAACATATAAAACCCCAGTCATCAAGCTGCCTGGGAGAGTAAAAATAAAAAGGCGCTTTTGGCTTTTGGCATTTAGCCTCATCTGCAGCAGTGTGGTAGGACTTTTGATTCAAAGAAAAAAATAAAACCTAAAATTTAGCAGCTAACCTAAATTTCAGGTTTTATTTTTATAAGTTCAAAGAAAAATGCCTTAGTCATTTTTCTTCTACGGGCGGAATGCGGACAGCGGGCTGCGGAAAGCGTGAAAAAATGGGCTGTGAAACAATGCGTACGCATTATTTCACAGCCCATTTTATTGTATTTTTGGTGCCGAAGGCCGGACTCGAACCGGCACGCTGTTTGGGCGCTTGATTTTGAGTCAAGTGCGTCTGCCAATTCCGCCACTTCGGCAGCTACAGTAGCAGGGCTACCATAACGGTGTTATTTTAGCACCCGAGTGGGCTTTTGTCAAATGAGGGCACAACGCACATCGGTGTGGTATAACCCAAAAAATAGCCACGCAATGAACAACGCTTTGGCGCTGTCGCGCATAAAGAAAGCTTTGACGCTGTGGCCGCCAACGGCGGCGAAGAAAAAAGCTATCCTCCGCCACTTCGTGGCCCCTCCTCCTTTCGAAGCCGCATGGCGGCTTGAAAGGAGGTCCGGGTGGCAACATTGCGGTTTGGTTTGGATTTTACTTTTTCAGTACTGTCAGCGTGTACCCGTTGGTATTGATGGTGCCCTGGTTATCCAATGTCGTTACGGTCGAATCGTTGTCGAGGGTCCACACAGCACCCTTTTCAATCTTCAAATTGATGTGCGAATCGGACGACGAGCCATAGAGGTTGTCCATGGAGTTAAGGCTGCCCGTAAAATGAGAACCTTTGCCCAGGGTCATATCGAGGGAAGAAACGGAGTCGATTTCGATATCCCCGTTGATGATCTGGTCTTTCGTCGTCAGTTTGCAGTTACCGCCGTTAGCGCCGGCCTGGCCCCAGCCGCGTTCGCCGCTGTTGCCATTGACGCGGAGGAACAGGGCGGAAGAATCGTCGGTCTTGATATCGACTTTCTTAAGGGAAATCTCGCAGTCCGTATTCGTAACGTAGATAGCGTCCCCTTTATGGGCGACCAGGCTGCCGCCTTCCATGGAGAATTTCGCCGTTCCCGGCTCGGCGTCACCGCTCATGGATTGGTAGATCATGACACCGCGCACGTTTTCTTCTTCAATCGTACGGTCCCCCATCTTGCGCTTGTCAGCCATGTTGCCTTCCAGCGTGCAGTCCTTGAGGGAAATGCTGTTCTTACCTTCAATGACGGCGGCTTCCGAATTTTCTGCCGAGAGAGCTGCCTTTTCCACGGAAATCTGAGCCGTTGAATAAATGGCAGGAGAGCCGTAGCCCGTCGTATGGAACGTGCCTTTCTTTACGTTTACGGTACCGCCGCCCCGGTCGGAACGGATGGAAGCGGAAGAATTGCCCGCCGTCGTCACGTTGACGTTTTCAGCTTCCATCGTAGCTCCGCCCGTCGTCTGCAGACCGCCGGAGTTATCTCCCTTGGTGTTGATTGTCACATTCTTTGCTTTGACGACCGTGCCCTTGCCATAGCTGAAAAGGGCATTGCCGTTTTTCGCATTGCTTTCGATCGTGGAATTTTTGATCTTGAGCTGTGCCTTATCCGTAGCGAGAAGTGCAGCGTTCATACCATAAAAATCGCCGCCTTCCGTGCTGGAAGAAGCACCGCCGTTTTTACTGATTTTGACATCGCTCAGGCTGACTTTGGCACCGTCTACCCGCAGCGCGTTTTCATCATCGGAAGAAGAAGTATATGATTTATCGGAAATCGAATCGTTCTTTTTGATCGTCGTTTTCGAGCTTCCCTGCGTCACGTGATCGGGAGGCTGAAACCCTTGTCCGCCGCCGGGAGGAGGCATCATCTTGCCATCAGGCGGGGGCATCATTTTGCCGTCGGGCGGAGCCATTTTTCCATCTGGCGGCGGTCCCGGAGGCAGCCCTTTGTTCGTAGTGGAAACAGAAGTCTGCGCACTGGTATTTGTCTGGCTTTCTTCAGCAAATACCGGCAGAGCCGTCCCGATAGAAAGTGCGCATAAAATTGCAAGCACCTTGGAATATTTCATATCCATTTACTCCTCTTCAATCGAAATCGTTTATTTCTACTATACACAGGGAAAATGAAGAAAAGGTGAAATTGAGGTAAAAAAAGTGAGTAGTGGCGAGTTGTATGTACAATCGTAGTGGAATTTATTTTGGCAGATGATAATTGGGAAAGCTGTGGCGCTTCGCGCGTAAAGAAGGAAACTATCCTCCGCCACTTCGTGGCCCCTCCTCCTTCCGACTGCGTGGAAGGAGGTTGCAACGTAGCCAAACCTCCTGACGTCGGTTTGCCTTAAAAATATAAAAAAATCGCTGCAGTATATTCTTTAGGGACCTTCCTCGACGTCGCTTCGCGACATTGAGGAAGGGGGCCCGCTTGCGGGGGATGATGACCATCTTATTATTTTTTTACTAAATTTTTAGTCTTTCTCTGGTTATAAAAGTACTAATGGACATTTCAGCAGCTACATTCAGGAGTGCTGCTGTTTTAAAATCTCTCTTATTTACCCTTACTTGTTATCTAACTGAATATCCCCCGCGGTCGTGTGCGCGATTGCAGAAGCAATCGACGCCAATAATAAAAAAACGCGGCCTTCGGCCGAATAGGAAGCTCACGCAGCTCCTTCTCGTCGCTGCTTCTGAGAAACTTCGCGGCGTGGGGAGCCGCTGACTCAATGAAATATCTCCAGATTCACGCAGATATGTCCTTTCTCTCTAGGAGACAAGGTGCCGGTTTACCGGGCGTAAGCCCAGTCCTTGTCGACAACGAGAGAACGGCATAGATGTGCGAAGATGGGATGTTGAATGAGCCAGTGGCTCCCCTAACTCCCGCGGCGCTGCGCTTGCGGATCGTTGGCGCTCAGTTCCGGTCCCTCCTCGTACAATAGCGTATGAGGGAGAATTTTTTATTTGCATAAAATAAACATTTCCCTTCATAGTCAACTATCCTGATGCTACAATCTCTGTATGGAGATTATGGCCAGGCAACGTCTTTGGTCCCCCCTGCGACCCGATTCTATCGGTGATCGCTCAAGAAGCTTGACGCCTGCCTCGGTTGCCATATTCCGCGAACACAGATATTGCGTCCTTGGGCGAGAGTGGTGCCAGTACCGTTTTTATTCTCACAGGTGTACGCTCGTTAGCGAGGGTGCGGTCAGCAGCCGAGATCAGGATACCCCTGACTATCTTCTCTCATCCTTAGCCGGAAAGGTGGTGATTCAAGTGAAGACTAAAGACTTTCTCACTACTCTCTTTGTCGGCATCGACGTTGGTTCTCGAAATAACGTCGTTGCCCTTTTAGACTTTGAGTCCAATAAGCCGCTTGAAAAATTCACAGTAGCAAACAACACACCCGGTACTAAGGAATTAGTCCAGAAGTTGTTAATCTTCATGAAAGGACATAGAAATCTTACCAGGATTCGAATTGCTTTCGAATCCACAGCCTTGTACGGCATTCATCTTGCCAACTATCTCTCTACGTGTAAGGAGTTGCTTCCTTTTGGAACGCTTGTATTTTGTCTCAATCCCAAAACAATCCGTAACTACAAGAAATCTTTCATCGACCTGGGTAAAAACGACAAAATTGACGCTTTCGTCATTGCCGACTTTGCCAGGGCCAACCGGATCACGACCTCTCCCTGGAGGGGAAGTCAATACCTTGCTTTACAAAGATTGACCCGGCAGCGTCTCCATTTCACCAGAGAGCTGGCACGTGAGAAAAACTATATGCTCAGCAATATTTTTCTCAAATTCAGTGAGCTGCCTTTACTCGCCAAGGGAGAACGTCCCTTCTCCGATATGTACGGAGTGACGAGTTCGGCCGTACTCACTAATTTTCTAAGTACGCAGGAAATTATTGAGACTCCCACGGAAGAGCTCATTCATTTCATCTGCAAAGAAAGTAAGCATACTTGTCCGGACCCCAAGGCTGCAGCTGAACTTTTGAAGAAAGCTGCCGAGAATTCCTATCACCTGGACAGGCAGTTTGATGAACCAATTACGTTAGCAATTGCTTCCTCATACGTATTGGTCAATACCTATCAGCAGCAGATCAGGGTCATAGAAAATGCTATCAAGAAGACTATCCGGGGGCTGAATCCCAATGCCTTTGAGGCTTTGATGTCAATCCCAGGGATTGGGCCAGTCACCGCCGGTGGACTCATTGCAGAAATTGGGGACATTACTGCATTTTACTCGGAAGAAGCGCTGGCCAAACAAGCAGGGCTTGTTTGGCGCGAGAACCAGTCAGGTTCTTTTAAATCGGAAGAAACTCCATTAAGCAAGGCAGGGAATCCATTCTTGAGATATTACATACTCGAAGGCGCCAGCCATGTGAAGGACAAGGATGAAGTTTATTCCGAATACTTCCACAAAAAATTAGCTGAAGTGAAGACACATCAGCATAAACGTGCACTCGCTTTGACCGGTCGTAAATTGACCAGGCTGATCTATAGATTACTGGCAAATGATCAGCTCTACTCCCCGCAAAGAGGAGTAGTACAAAAAAATAGATAAGAAGTAATATTATCCAGATTTTCCTTATTTTTTTTCAACGATTAAGGAAAGTCTTATTAAGTATACCCTTTTTTAGAAAAAGAATAAGAAAACTACCCACTTTAGGTACTTGACTTATTACCAGATAGCTTCTTCCTCGCTGCGCTCGAAGAAGGCACGAATGTAGTCGCCAAAGCTCCGCTTTGGCAAAATATAATAAAAAATAAGAGCATACGCTCATAAAGGAACGTACACCCCAATACCACACTGCTTTTTTAATTGTTTCTGATGGACTCTGCTGCAAGACAGCCGCAGATACGCGAAAGACCGGATTGGGGCCACGAAGGCGGAACTGAGCGCCAACGATCCACAAGCGCAGCGCCGTGGGAGTTGTCGTCGCGAAGTTTCTCAGAAGCAGCGACGAGGAGGAGCTGCGTGAGTTTCCTTTTCGGCCGAAGGCCGCACGACTGGTCGCAGCCCGGTTCGACAAAGTCCATGCCGCAGGGAGCCAATGATTCAATGAACGGCTTCAGATACATGCGGATGCGTCAGCTACGCAAGAAGACAATCCGGAGGGTTACCGGGTGTAACTCGAGGAATTGTCGACACAGTGTAACTGGCGCAGACACATGTAGATGAAGCTGCGAATGAATCACTGGTTCCCTAATTCTGCAGAGGACAGCGGAAACTTCCTTAGAAAGAGCTCTGCCTCACGATGCGCGCGAGACTTGTCGAACGCCAGCGTGAGGCAGGTGCCTTTGTGCCTTTTATTCCCAGCTCTTCCTTCCCGCCTTATCGGGCAAGCCCATCCGTACTCTGTATTTATTCACCGTTCTTCTGGAAATACAAATGCCTCTTTCTTTCAGTGTATCCGAAATAGCCTGATCGCTCATGGGATGTTTCTTATCTTCTGCATCAATGAGCTTCCGAATCTGCAGTTCGACCTGCTCCTCTGTACACTGTGCTGTTTCCGCAGTATCAGCGGCACTGACGCCCACGAGGAAATCCCCCGCAGGGAAGGAACCCCAGCGGCAGGCAATGACTTTGTGCTGCAGCGCCCGGCTCACCGTAGAAATGGCAAGTCCTGTATCTTCGGCGAGATCCGCCAGTTTGAGCGGCACTTTATGCCCAGGCCCGTAACGGAAGAAGGCTTCCTGATGCGTTACAAGCGCCTGCAATACCATCTGCAGCGTTTCCGTGCGGCCCTTGATGATCTGCTGAAGCTCTTTGGCCTTGCCAATCTGTTCCTTCAGATAGGCCTTGATTTTCGCATTATCCGTCGTTTCCGCAATGGATAAATAATCCTGGTTCAGCACCAGCCTCCCGCCCCAGGAATTATAGACGGTAAGCGTCAGTCCCTGCTTTTTTGCTTCCACAAAAGCATCTTCATGCAAAAATTCCACAGGGCCCTGCTGCAGATACCCTGCTCCCGGCTTCGGGTTCAAGGCGCGGATCTGCTCTCGTGCCGCGAGGACTTCCTGCTGTGATACATGAAAGCGGGCAGCCAGTGCCGGAATCTGATTGCCGGCAAGGAGTTCCAGCCCGTCCCGAATGATTTTTCGGGCCAGTACGTTATCCTGCGTCTCAGGCTCCAGCTGCAGGAGAAGGCATTCCGTGAGATTTCGTGCAGCTACGCCGGCAGGTTCCATCTGCTGGATTCGGTGCAGAATCCCTGCGGCTTCTTTTTCCGAAAGTTCAAAAAGGGCCGCCGTCTCCGCCAGGTTTTCTGTCCAATAACCGCGGGCATCGAGCGTCCCCGCAATATAGCAGGCAAAACGATGTTCCTTTTCAGAAAGCTTCAGGCAGCCGATCTGCTCATCCAGTGCCTCTTCGAGCGTCACTTCCCGCCGCCCCGCATTTTCTACCGGATCCGGCAGCGGGTCATCGTCCGGGTCCACGGGACGCCGGCATACCTGCCTAAACGAAGGCCCCATCTCGCGAAAAGAAGGTGCCACCGTTTCCTCGGGAAATTCCAAAACAGGATTTTCGGCGACGGCCTTGGCAATATAATCGTCAAGCTCCTCCCCATTCATCTGGAGCAGCTGCATCTGCTGGACAAGACGTGCGGAAAGCTGAAGTTTCTGGTTAAGCTGGAGTTTCATCGTAAGCGGCATTTTTTAGGCACCTTCTTCTATGGAATTATCGGATTAGATTAAATAACGCACATCACTAGTAATATTTTAGCACATTAGTAAAAGAAAGTGGGTAGTGGATAGTGGCGAGAGGTTAGTACTGTAGTGCGGGCAGCTACTTTGGATTCTTGATGTAGAAAAGAATGGGCAGTCAGTGGGCCTTCGGCAGAAAGGGTCGTCGAGTAGACGGGTCGAGTTGCCTCGCCCGCCCCTCACAGAACCGTACGTGCGGTTTTCCCGCATACGGCTCTTAGAATAATCTTTCAGCACCATATCTGCACTCTTGCACTCGGTGCCTTAATTTCTGTGTCGCAATTTCCATTATGGTAACCTCTTTGTGTTACCTTCTGTTTTGAGACAGAAATCGATTATTCTTTGCCCCCTTCGCTCCGCCTACTTTCATAGGTTTCATCACTACTATGAGGCAATCCGACTACTGACTCAGCTTTTGCCAACCTCCGTACAGTTAAGTATTTAAGTCAGCATACCACTGTCCCTTGGACTGAGTCAGTTCTCCCAGGTACATGAATAGTGTTTGTGTACTCGCCGTGCACTTGGACCCCGATGGAACTCTGTGCAGTTCTCGCCGCAGTTTCCTGCTAACGAACTGTACGCTTCTGCCTGCGACCGGTGATAAGGTATCGGCTTCCATATTACGGTTAACGAGGCTGATTCTGCTTTACGCCTTGCTCATCGCATTTGGCATTACGGCTCTCACACTCCCTGTCTACGCTTCATGCTCACCTCACGGCTCTGCATGCAAGACTCGGTACCAGCTGCTTGCTAGACTTTACTGGATTCGGACTTTCACCGAACTATACTATTCACGCCGAACTGGCGCACATCACCCACCGCTAATCGGAAGGCCCGATGACATCGGGCCTTCCTGCGGTTCCCCCTCTTCAATGTCGCGCAGCGACGTCGAAGAGGGTCACTACTGCCCTGATTGGGGATTGGTGTGGATTTTACAGCGTTGCTAAAAAAGTTGTAAAACCAAAGAAGCTATCCCTCCATCGCAATTGTCACCGCTTCCTTACGTCAGTGCTGACTGCGGTTCTCCTTGTATCATATGAATAAGGACTTTACCTCCTTTTGGGGATAAAGTGCTACACTGTAAAAGATGCTGTGGATTGGTTAATGTCCTCCTACCGATAAACGGTTTTATGGAGATTCCGACCACAGCTCTTTGCAGCGATGTTAATAAGTTAGATACCGCCAGACGGTTTATATAGAACAAGGATACATGGCAAAGAGTTTGTGGACTCAGCATCATATCTTTATCTTTGAGGAGGTCTTTTTATGATCTACGTTGGAATTGATGTATCTAAGAGCAAACACGACTGCTGCATCCTTGATTCTGAGCATAAGGACGACTACGAGGAATTCACGATCCCCAATACCCGGAATGGTTATGACCACCTGCTAAAGCGAATTTTTTCCTACAATCAATCGGTAAAAAATATAAAAGCAGGGCTGGAGGCCACCGGAGAGTATAGTGTGAACATCACCAGATTCCTGTTGAACAATGGCCTAGCAACCTGCGTTCTCAATCCTCTGCTGACGGATCAATACAGAAAGAGTCATAGCCTTCGCAAAACTAAAACCGATCGCATTGACGCACACTTCATTGCTTGCATACTTATGTCCGATTTAGACCTCAAGCCCTACGTACCCCAAGAATACCACAATAAAGTCTTGAAGTCACTAACCAGGACTCGCTTTGGATGGGTTCATGAACGGTCTCTAAAAAAGCAAACCCTTACCCGTATAATTGATACTAGCTTTTCTGAACTTCCACAGTACATAAACCTGGATTCTGCTACCGCTCACGCTCTCCTTAAGGAGTATCCCACTCCCGAGAAAATGGCGAACGCAAATTTGAAACACATGAAAGAAATTATCTACAAAACATCCAAAGGCAGGTTAAGTATGGATCTGGCTGAGCAGATTCGTAACGCTGCAAGGCATTCCGTAGGTCTGGGCAAAAGCGATATATCTACTGAAATTAATGTAGTGGAAACAATACACGATATTGAGGTAAAAAACGAACAAATTCAAAAAGTTGAGTCCAGAATTAAAAAACTGTTAGAGGAACGTAAAGAACCGTTACTTACAATCCCTGGGATTAGTATTGCTACAGGGTCCGCAATTTTAGGAGAAATTGGGGATTTCTCCAGATTTTCCTCCCCCGACAAGATACTGGCCTATGCCGGATTTGCGCCCTCTAAGAACCAGTCAGGCCGGCGGAGTGGAATAGGACCGAGTGCCCATATGGAGAAAAGAGGATCACGATATCTACGTCATGCTCTCTTCAATGCGGCAAGATTCGTCTGCCAAAATGAACCAGCTTACAAAGAATATTTGGCAAAGAAATTAAGCGAAGGAAAACATTTCTATATAGCAATCTCTCACGTAGTTAAAAAGTTAGTACGTCTAATCTATGCACTTCAAACGAGAGGAATCCCATACAAAACACCTGCTCAATTAATGCTTCAAAGGCAGATAAATACTGGCTCCGATTCACAGGATTTTGCACTTGACATATGATAGTTAGTCTCCTTTCGAAGCCGCGGAGCGGCTTGAAAGGAGGTCCTAGAGGAATTCCAAACCTGACGGTTTGGCTTTATTAAGGCGAGCGGGGCGGCTTGGAAGAAGGTTGCAACGTAGCCAAACCTCCTGACGTCGGTTTGCCTTAAAAATATAAAAAAATCGCTGCAGTATATTCTTTAGGGACCTTCCTCGACGTCGCTTCGCGACATTGAGGAAGGGGGCCCGCTTGCGGGGGATGATGACCATCTTATTATTTTTTTACTAAATTTTTAGTCTTTCTCTGGTTATAAAAGTACTAATGGACATTTCAGCAGCTACATTCAGGAGTGCTGCTGTTTTAAAATCTCTCTTATTTACCCTTACTTGTTATCTAACTGAATATCCACCGCGGTCGTGTGCGCGATTGCAGAAGCAATCGACGCCCACTGCGGTTCCTCCTTCTTCCTCGCTGCGCTCGAAGAAGGCACGAACGTAGTCGCCAAAGCTCCGCTTTGGCAAAATATAATAAAAGAACAAAAAAATAAGGCATACGCCCCATATAGAAACGTATACCCCAATACCACACCTCTTTTTTAATTGTTTCTGATGGACTCTGCTGCAAGACAGCCGCAGATGCAAGGAAGGAGGCCTTAGGGACCCGAGATAATACAAAAATAGTATATCGAGTGGTTCCTAAGGCCTCCTGACACAGCAAATGCGGTTGGATTCTGCAGAGGACAGCGGAAACTTCCTTAGAAAGAGCTCTGCCTCACGATGCGCGCGAGACTTGTCGAACGCCAGCGTGAGGCAGGTGCCTTTGTGCCTTTATTTAAGACTCTTCCCCATCCCCTTCTCAGCCCACTTAACAACACTTCCGTCATGAATCCTCTCCCGTAGCCACTCAATATGCGGATAGAGGAACATATCTTCTTTCATGACAGGAACCTGCTTTTTGATTTCTTTCAGCACGTTTGCCGTGGCCGGGCTGCGCTTCAGTTCTTTCTTGACGAAAGGCTGTGCTTCGTAGTCCGAAAGCAGTTCGATAGCGAGGATGTATTCGAGTTTTTCAGCCATGGTGCAGGATTTCTTTGCTGCGTTATAGCCCATGGCCACGTAGTCTTCCTGGTTGCCGCAGGTCGGCGTGTTGTCGATGACGGCCGGCGTGGACAGAATCCGCATTTCATTGAGGAGCCCTGCCTGCGTGTACTGCGGAATCATGAGGCCCGAATTGAGGCCCGGATTCTGAATCAGGAACCACGGATATCCCGAAAGGTTTTCATCAATCATTCTATTGTTGCGCCGCTCGCTCATCTTGGCCAGCATGGTTGCCGCAATGCAGGCGGAGTCCATGGCCACACCGACGTAAGCAGAATCGGCGTTGCAGGCGGAAATGACTTCTTCGTTGCCCTTTTCCGGCCAGAGAATCGGGTTATCGCAGCAGGAATTCATTTCGATTTCAATGGTCTTCTTGGCATCATTGAGCGTCTTCTTGGCGGCACCGTGAAGCTGAGGAATGCAGCGCAGGGACAGCGCATCCTGGACGCGGGTACCCTTTGCGGCTTCAATGACTTCGGAGCCTGCCAGGAGGTTCCGGACATTTTCTGCCGTCGCTGCCTGGTCCTTGTGAGGCCGTACAGCCATGACGCGCGGATCAAAGGCGTTCATGACGCCCTGCAGCACTTCGAGGGACATAGCGCCGACGACATCAGCCGTCTTCGCTGCCTGGAGAAAATCATACAGGCCGATGGCCGCCATAGCGGTCGGGCTCGTCGTCCCGGACACCAGAGCCAGCCCTTCTTTACTCATAAGCTGGATAGGCTTCAGTCCGGCCTTCTTGAGAGCTTCTTCACCGCTCATCAGCTCGCCTTCATAATAAGCCTGCCCCAACCCCGTAATGACAAGGGCCATATGGGCTTCCGGGCTCAGATAACCTACGCTGCCGCTGCCCGGTGCAAAAGGAATGAGATTCAGATTGAGGAACTGCCGATACTGCTCGAGCACTTCGAGACGGACGCCGCTGTAGCCCTGACCCAGATTCTGCAGCACCATGAGGATCGTGCCGCGCACCTGCTCTTCCGTAAGGGGCTTCCCCACGGACGTCGAGTGCGTCAAGATAATGTTCTTCTGCAGCTGTGCCGTCTGTTCCTTGCTGATGGCCTTCGTGCAAAGCGCCCCGAACCCCGTCGTAACGCCGTACATCACCTTTTCTTCGTCGACCCATTTTTCTACAAGGGCCCGGGAAGCGTTGACGCGCTTTTTATAATCTGCGGAGAATTCTACTTTTGCATGACCGCGTACGACGGCCATAAACGTATCAAGATCAATCGGTTTGCCCAGTCGTACCGTTTTCATCATTTAGCCTCCGTTTCAATCTGGTCTTCACTGTCGACAACATCTTTCTTCGTTTCCTTGTCGAAGAAGAATACCTTCACAGATGCCAGTACCTGCAGGATAAAGATGACGAGCACCACAAAGCCGCCGCAGGCCGCGAGGAACTTAACGCCGTCGACGCCCTGTTCACCGCCGCCGAAAGCTACCATGATGCACGCAATGGCACCGATGGAAACGCCCCAGACTACTTTCTGCCAGAGAGCCGGTTCTTCGTCGTGACGAGCACCCTTCGTGCAGAGTGCGGCGATCGTCGTGGACATGGTATCAGCCGTCGTGGAGAAAGCGGCAATCAAGGTCACGATGATCACAGGAATCAGGATGGAACCAAACGGAACGGCCTGGAGGAACGTCCAGATACCGGATACAGCGCCGCCTTCCTTAATGGCTGCCACGATATCCACACGGCCGGCCATCTGCCAATCCAGTGCAGTGCCGCCCCAGACAGCAAACCAGATCATACCAAATACAGCCGGCAGCACCCAGTTGATGAGGAGGAACTGTTTCACCGTACGGCCATAGGCAATGATGGCAAAGAAGATACCCATCAGCGGAGCGTAGGCAATCCAAATCGCCCAGTCATACATAGTCCACCAGGTAACGAGTTCCTTGCCGCCTGCAATGTAAGGATCGAGACCCCAGGTCCAGAAATGATCAAGCCAGTAGCCGAGTCCGACGTTGGCAAGGTTCAGGATGTAGACCGTCGGTCCGATAACAATCAGAATGAAAAGCAGGGCATAGAAAATTTTCGTCGTCAAATTAGCCAGCCATTTGATGCCTTTATCGATACCCAATACAGAAGCAATCGTAAACGTAGCCGTAATGATAGCCGTCAGAATTGCCCAGACCAGCGGCCCTTGTTTAATGCCGTAAGCCGTCGTGAGACCGGAGCCGACAAGTGCCAGACCGGCACCCAGGGAAGCAGCAAGGCCCAGACCAATAGCCAGTACGGACAGCGTATCGACAAGCGCCTTCCAGAAGCCCTGCGTCACTTTCTCACCAAAAAGCGGGGTCAGCGAAGCCGAAACGGACAGTTCCTTATGACGGTTGTAATACATATAAGCAATAATAACGCCGGAAAGCGCATACATCGCATAAGGAATGAACGTCCAGTTGTAGAACACGCGGCCCATGGAGAAGAAAATAGCTTCCTGGGAATAAGGCTCAATGCCGAGCGTATTCAGTTCCCCGTAAATATTGCCAAGGTAAATAATCGGTTCATTGACGCCGTACGTAATGAGGCCCGTCGCAATACCGCCCGTCAGTGTCATAGCAAACCAGGCACCGAAGGAGAACTTGGCCTTCGCATTCGGACCGCCAAAACGAATCTTGCCGAGCGGAGAGAACGCCAGCACCGTAATCAGAATCAACGTGCCGAGCGCCACCCACTGATACAACCAGCCGAACGTCTCAAGGGACCAGCCGAAAATGGCCTGCGTCACCTTCGTCAGCCACGCATTGTTCACCACACCTAGAATTGCCGCACCACCGATGACGATGAAGCATGGAATAAACACGCTCCAACGTACATCCTTTTCTTTTTTCGCTTCCATCACCACAAACCTCCTTGAAATATTTTCATCTGTCCCCTGCAGGACCAAATCATTCTCGCTTTGATATACAGCAAATACCGTGCCAATTTTACTTTTTTCGTGAAAAAAGAAGCAGCCGCCTGTCATGCGGCTGTCGGGATTTGCTATGAAAAATTTTAATCGATAAAATGAATTTTTGATGCAAGGATTCTTTGCTGCAAGGAAATCTGGCGCAAGAAAATTGTGGAGGGAAGCTGTGGCGCTTCGCGCGAAAAGAAAGCTATGAAGCTTTGGCCGCCGAAGGAGGCGGGCCTACGGCAGTGTGGAAATAAAAAGCGCTTTTGGCCGAGCCTGCGGCAAAGTGATTAGTGGGGAGTGGTTAGTGGATAGCACCGCAGTGCGGGCAGATACTTTGCGCGGATTCTAAATAGGCAGTTAGCAGATAGCAGTTAGCCGATAGCTGCGGTCAGCGGAAAAGCGCCTTTGGCATTTGGCTTTGGGCCGAGCCTGCGGCAAAGTGGTTAGTGGATAGCACCGCAGTGCGGGCAGATACTTTGGCGGATTTTTAATGTAGAAAAAATGGGCAGTCAGTTGGCCTTCGGCAGAAAGGGACGTCGAGTAGACGGGTCGAGTTGCCTCGCCCGCCCCTCACAGAACCGTACGTGCGGTTTTCCCGCATACGGCTCTTAGAATAATCTTTCAGCACCATATCTGCACTCTTGCACTCGGTGCCTTAATTTCTGTGTCGCAATTTCCATTATGGTAACCTCTTTGTGTTACCTTCTGTTTTGAGACAGAAATCGATTATTCTTTGCCCCCTTCGCTCCGCCTACTTTCATAGGTTTCATCACTACTATGAGGCAATCCGACTACTGACTCAGCTTTTGCCAACCTCCGTACAGTTAAGTATTTAAGTCAGCATACCACTGTCCCTTGGACTGAGTCAGTTCTCCCAGGTACATGAATAGTGTTTGTGTACTCGCCGTGCACTTGGACCCCGATGGAACTCTGTGCAGTTCTCGCCGCAGTTTCCTGCTAACGAACTGTACGCTTCTGCCTGCGACCGGTGATAAGGTATCGGCTTCCATATTACGGTTAACGAGGCTGATTCTGCTTTACGCCTTGCTCATCGCATTTGGCATTACGGCTCTCACACTCCCTGTCTACGCTTCATGCTCACCTCACGGCTCTGCATGCAAGACTCGGTACCAGCTGCTTGCTAGGCTTTACTGGATTCGGACTTTCACCGAACTATACTATTCACGCCGAACTGGCGCACGTCGAGTAGACGGGTCGAGTTGCCTCGCCCGCCCCTCACAGAACCGTACGTGCGGTTTTCCCGCATACGGCTCTTAGAATAATCTTTCAGTACCATATCTGCACTCTTGCACTTGGTGCCTTAATTTCTGTGTCGCAATTTCCATTATGGTAACCTCTTTGTGTTACCTTCTGTTTTGAGACAGAAATCGATTATTCTTTGCCCCCTTCGCTCCGCCTACTTTCATAGGTTTCATCACTACTATGAGGCAATCCGACTACTGACTCAGCTTTTGCCAACCTCCGTACAGTTAAGTATTTAAGTCAGCATACCACTGTCCCTTGGACTGAGTCAGTTCTCCCAGGTACATGAATAGTGTTTGTGTACTCGCCGTGCACTTGGACCCCGATGGAACTCTGTGCAGTTCTCGCCGCAGTTTCCTGCTAACGAACTGTACGCTTCTGCCTGCGACCGGTGATAAGGTATCGGCTTCTATATTACGGTTAACGAGGCTGATTCTGCTTTACGCCTTGCTCATCGCATTTGGCATTACGGCTCTCACACTCCCTGTCTACGCTTCATGCTCACCTCACGGCTCTGCATGCAAGACTCGGTACCAGCTGCTTGCTAGGCTTTACTGGATTCGGACTTTCACCGAACTATACTATTCACGCCGAACTGGCGCACGTCGAGTAGACGGGTCGAGTTGCCTCGCCCGCCCCTCACAGAACCGTACGTGCGGTTTTCCCGCATACGGCTCTTAGAATAATCTTTCAGCACCATATCTGCACTCTTGCACTTGGTGCCTTAATTTCTGTGTCGCAATTTCCATTATGGTAACCTCTTTGTCTTACCTTCTGTTTTGAGACAGAAATCGATTATTCTTTGCCCCCTTCGCTCCGCCTACTTTCATAGGTTTCATCACTACTATGAGGCAATCCGACTACTGACTCAGCTTTTGCCAACCTCCGTACAGTTAAGTATTTAAGTCAGCATACCACTGTCCCTTGGACTGAGTCAGTTCTCCCAGGTACATGAATAGTGTTTGTGTACTCGCCGTGCACTTGGACCCCGATGGAACTCTGTGCAGTTCTCGCCGCAGTTTCCTGCTAACGAACTGTACGCTTCTGCCTGCGACCGGTGATAAGGTATCGGCTTCCATATTACGGTTAACGAGGCTGATTCTGCTTTACGCCTTGCTCATCGCATTTGGCATTACGGCTCTCACACTCCCTGTCTACGCTTCATGCTCACCTCACGGCTCTGCATGCAAGACTCGGTACCAGCTGCTTGCTAGGCTTTACTGGATTCGGACTTTCACCGAACTATACTATTCACGCCGAACTGGCGCACGTCGAGTAGACGGGTCGAGTTGCCTCGCCCGCCCCTCACAGAACCGTACGTGCGGTTTTCCCGCATACGGCTCTTAGAATAATCTTTCAGCACCATATCTGCACTCTTGCACTTGGTGCCTTAATTTCTGTGTCGCAATTTCCATTATGGTAACCTCTTTGTCTTACCTTCTGTTTTGAGACAGAAATCGATTATTCTTTGCCCCCTTCGCTCCGCCTACTTTCATAGGTTTCATCACTACTATGAGGCAATCCGACTACTGACTCAGCTTTTGCCAACCTCCGTACAGTTAAGTATTTAAGTCAGCATACCACTGTCCCTTGGACTGAGTCAGTTCTCCCAGGTACATGAATAGTGTTTGTGTACTCGCCGTGCACTTGGACCCCGATGGAACTCTGTGCAGTTCTCGCCGCAGTTTCCTGCTAACGAACTGTACGCTTCTGCCTGCGACCGGTGATAAGGTATCGGCTTCCATATTACGGTTAACGAGGCTGATTCTGCTTTACGCCTTGCTCATCGCATTTTGGCATTACGGCTCTCACACTCCCTGTCTACGCTTCATGCTCACCTCACGGCTCTGCATGCAAGACTCGGTACCAGCTGCTTGCTAGGCTTTACTGGATTCGGACTTTCACCGAACTATACTATTCACGCCGAACTGGCGCACATCACCCACCGCTAATCGGAAGGCCCGATTATATCGGGCCTTCCTGCGGTTCCCCCTCTTCAATGTCGCGGAGCGACGTCGAAGAGGGTCTCTACTGCCCCAATTGGGGTATTGGTGTGAATTTAACAGCGTTGCTATTGAACCAATTCCTGTTGTCGTACTGAATACCCACCGCAAGCGGTCCTCCCTCTTATTTTTTTACCAAAAAACAAGAGGGAGGGTGCCTTAATTCAAGTTTGGTTTGGATTTAACAGCGTTGCTATCGAACCAATTCCTGTTATCCAGCTAAAATGCGTTTTTTCCCTTCCAAACTGCACTACAGTTTTAAATAAGATTATAAAAAATTTACCGCAGCGATTTATTTATTTTTTCAGGCAAACCGACGTAAGGAGGTTTGCTACTTTGGGACCTCCTTCCAAGCCGCTATGCGGCTTCGGAAGGAGGAGGGACCGCTTGCGGGGGAAGATAGCTTCTTTTAATAAAAATAAGGCATATGTCCTATTTAGAAACGTATGCCCCCGATAACAAACCTCTTTTTTAATTGTTTCTGATGGACTCTGCTGCAAGACAGCCGCAGGGACGCGAAAGACGGGCGCGGGGCCCAGAAGATGTACACAAATAGTACCTCGATGGGTCACGCGCCCGCCTGACAAAGTCCATGCCGCAGGGAGCCAATGATTCAATGAACGGCTTCAGATACATGCGGATGCGCCAGCTACGCAAGAAGACAATCCGGAGGGTTACCGGGTGTAACTCGAGGAATTGTCGACACAGCGTAACTGGCGCAGACACATGTAGATGAAGCTGCGAATGAATCACTGGTTCCCTAATTCTGCAGAGGACAGCGGAAACTACCTTAGAAAAAGCTCTGCCTCATGATGCGCGTGAGACATGTCGAACGCCAGCATGAGGCAGGTGCCTTTATCGTCCCTGATCAGTTTTTATCCCGAACTTCCGCAAATGATACTGATAATTCTGCCTCGTCATCTTCAACCTCTCTGCGGCCTTCGTTACGTTCTTTCCGCAGACCAGGTACGTTTCCCACAATATATTGCGCTCGAATTCGTCCATGAGCTCGGTCAGGCCCTTCTCCTCCGCCGTGCTCGACTCAAGGGGCTTCGGCTGCGAAGAAGGACGTTTTTCTTCGGTATGACGGAGAAAATACGAGGGCAGATCATCTTCATCGAGTACCCCGTCAGAAGAAACACTCATGGCGTAACTCAGGATATGGAACAGCTCGCGCACGTTGCCGGGCCAGTTGTGCTCCCTGAGCCGCTTCCAAAAGGCCGGCGTCAGCTCACGGACGGGTCGTCCGGCAAACTGAGGATGATTCTTGATAAAGTAATCCACCAGCTCGGGCAGATCTTCCATGCGGCTGCGCAGCGGCGGAATTTCGATGACCACAGACGCCAGACGGTAAAAGAGATCCTGTCGGATTTTTCCGTTTTCCGCCAGCCGGTACAAATCCTCGTTACTCGAAGAAATCACGCGGACATCGACAGGAATATACTTCGTGCTCCCGATGCGCTGCAGAGTGTGTTCCTGCAGCACGCGGAGCAGCTTGGCCTGCATCATGGGGCTCATGGAATTCACTTCATCGAGAAAGAGCGTACCGTGGTTTGCCGCTTCGATAAGGCCCATCTGATCGACACTTCCCGTGAACGCGCCCTTGACCGTGCCAAAAAGCATACTTTCAATAAGGGATTCCGGAAAAGCCGCGCAGTTGACGGCGATAAACTTTTCCTTGCGCCGCGAGCTGAACCGATGGATACTCTGAGCAAAAATTTCCTTGCCGCTTCCCGTCTCGCCCTGAATCAGAATGTTAATGTCCTTGACGGCCATCTGCTTGGCCAGCGTAATGGCGTCCTGCAGCGCTTTGGAAGAGCCAATCAGATTATCAAAAGAATAGCGCACGTCGCGGTTTCCCGCCAGGTGATCCGTCATGTGGCTCGTCAGGATTTCCTCGATATGACGCAGCTTCGGGATCTGATGCTTCACCGAATTCATATCCCGCTCCACCGAATACGCCCCAAGGAGCGAGCCGTCTTCCCGAAAGACCGGATGCGCCTCGACCACCGTCATAAGGTCCTTGCCTGTCGTCGACTTGTAGCGGTCGAAACGATTGTACACGGAATTCTGCGTTTTCAGCGCAGTAAAGACAGAACTGTAGTCCGGGTCCAGATTAAACACATCAAGGAGCTGCTGCCCCTCCGCCGATTCCTTGAGAGGAATCCCCAGGAACACCTTGCTCTCTTTGTTAAAGAACTGGATCATCCCGTCCTTGGAATAGAGCTGTATAATATCTGCCGACCCGTCAAGAGCCGCTTCCATCAGCTTCTCCCGCACCGGTTCGTGCCGCATCAGTACGCACGAACCATAAGACAGCGTCAAAAGCGTATAAGTAAAGCGATGGTTCTGCCAGGTAACCTCGCCCCTTGCCTTATCCCACTGCATCTCAGGAACGTCCGGAAGCGGCTTGCCAATCAGCGCCGCACAAGCCTTACGGACAGTATCGTCCGTCCCGAGCCGGCTTCCAAACTCCACCTTGCGAACCGTCGCCCCTTCGTCGAGAAGGAAGGCCATATCGAAAATATAATCCATAGGAATCACCTTTTGTATATGCAAGTGAAAACGTACGATTATGACAGGATTAGTATATCAATAATGGATGGAGGGTTGCAAGGAGAGAAGAAGGCAGAAAGTGGTTAGTGGCTGGTGGTTAGAGGTTAGTACAATCGTACGGGCAGCTGCCTTGGCTGATTCTTAATGTAGAAAAGAATGGGCAGTCAATTGGCCTTCGGCAGAAAGGGGCACTACTGCCCCGATTGGGGTATTGGTGTGGATTTAACAGCGTTGCTATCGAACCAATCCCTGTTATCGTACTGAATACCCACCGCAAGCGGTCCCCCCTCTTATTTTTTTATCAAAAAACAAGAGGGCTGCTACACAAATTGGGGTGTTGGTGTGGATTTTACAGCGTTGCTATCGGACCAATCTCTGTTGTCCGACTGAACCTATTCGGCCGAAGGCCGCGGTTTTATATATTTTTGCGATGGAGGAATAGCCTCTTTGGAAAACCCGCGTTTTTCCTCTCACAACTCATAACTCAAAACTCCCAACTTCTCTCTCCTTGCCCTCCCCATCTTTCTGAACTACAATTATTCTAAAATAGGAGCATTATACGAAAGGAAAATCCCATCATGGAAAACTTATTTCATCGCCGGAGTATCCGGAAATATATGGATAAACCTGTAGAAAAAGAAAAAATTACTGCTATCCTGAAAGCAGCTATGGCAGCACCTTCTGCCTGCAACCAACAGCCCTGGCGCTTTTGCGTCGTCACGGACAAGACCAAAATCGCGCAGCTGGCGGCCGTCAGTAAATATTCCGCCTTTGCCAAAGACGCTCCCGTCATCATTGTTCCCCTCTTCCGCTGTGACTGTCTGGTGCCGAAATACGCACCCATCGACCTCAGCGCGTCCACGGAAAACCTGCTCATAGAGGTCGATGCCCAAGGACTTGGCGGCGTCTGGATGGGCGTCTATCCCCGCCCCGAACGCGCTAAGAAAATCCAGCAAATTCTCTCCCTCTCTAAAAAAGAAATCCCCTTTGCCATGGTCGCTCTTGGCTACCCCGCCGAAGAAAAAGAACCGGAAGAACGGTATCGTGATGAGTGGGTGAAATGGGTAGAGTAAAAGCTGTGGCGCTGACGCGCGGAGAAAAGAAACTATCCTCCGCCACTTCGTGGCCCCTCCTCCTTCCGACTGCGTGGAAGGAGATTATAGAAGATAGCCAAACCTTCGGTTTGACTGAATTAAAGCTATGGCCGCCGGAGGCGGCGGGCCTGCGGCAGCGTGGATTTTAATTGCAAAGCGAAAAAGCAGGGCCTCAGCCCTGCTTTTTCGCTTTCTCAACATTTCACTTTTCCTATTAAATATGTCTTAAGCCTGACGCTTAATAACCAATTCACCAAAGAGCAGGCAACCAATCGTCACGGCGAGACCGATGGCAACAGGAATCCATTCAGACTGCACTGCCGCAAATGGCATCACAGCTGCCAGTGTTGACGTAATCGGTGTGAAAACGCCTAAAGCGACGCCGAACCCTTCCCAACTGGTCGATTTATGATCAGCATCCACGCAGCGGGCCAGTGCCAGACCGGATGGCGTACTGCCATGCCCCTGGCCGAACGCCATGAGGCACAGCTCAAACCAATCGTGTTTCATCCAGCGACGTAGCAGCACAACACAGATAAAGAGCATGAGGCAGATAATCACAGCAAGATGAATAAGAAGCGGTGCCAGGAAAGAGGCAAATAACTTCAAATTCAGTGTGGCCGTTGCTGAACATACACAAATGTCCAGTGCTACACCGGAAATCGTATTGACAGATGCTGGATCCGCATACTTATCCGTCCCCGTCTTGCGCATGACGGCCCACAGAATGATAGCACCAACAATGCCGTACAGCAGAGCAGGAATCATTTTCATGACAGAAGCAAAGGCAGGAATCGGCACCTTTGCGAGCGTTTTGAAAAGCGTGCTGCCGATGAAGATGCTGAGCAGGATGAAACCAAGCTGCAGCACGAGACCATTCACGGATTCAGAAGTTACAGAAGCAAAGCCAAGCGGCTTTCTCTTCTCTTCCGGAACGAGAATCGTCATTTCTTTCCCTGCATCCGGATCGACGGTCAGATGGGTAGCCCAACCCCTGTGAACGCCATAGTTCACGAGGGGAATCCCGGCGAGCATTGCAATAATCAGTCCAAACGTTGCCATAATGATGCCGAGGCTTGTCATATTCTGGACACCCAGGGATTCGAACACAGTACCGGCAGTCATAGCGGCTCCATGCCCGCCCCAGTACGTATATACTGTCATAAGACCCCAGCTGTACGGCAAATCTTTCCAGATTTTACCCAGTCCAATGCCGACGAGACATCCGACAAACATCTGCGCAAAATAAGTCAGGACGATAAGGTTGATAGCTCCGAGGTAGTTTTTCATTTTTGTGCGGTTAATAGTTACACCAAAAATTGCACAAGTCAGAACCACGTTAATCATCGGAGTAGGCAATCCATTCCAAGTTTTAGGAAGCTGCACCAGATTGAGCACCTGCGGTCCCATAATAAGAGCTACCACACCGCCAATAAGTCCGGCCGGCAGGAATAATTTTTGAAGAGGTTTAATCAGCTGCAGCAAAATTACACCGGCAATCATAAATACCATTAAGAGCGCCAGATCATTCGTGGCAGTCATAAAGACTTTTCCAGCTGCTACGTTCATTTGTATCCTCCTTTATCTTACACAATGCGATGCAGAGGTTCCTTCCCTTCAGCAAACCGCAGTACATCATCTACGACCATTTGTCCTACCTTTTGCAGCGCTTCCTCCGTATCGGCTCCGACATGCGGCGTCCCGATAAAGTTCGGAAGCGTCAGCAGCGGGTGATCCTTGCTTGGTGGTTCTTCCACAAAGGAGTCGCAAGCAGCCGCCAGAATCGTTCCGTCTTTGAGTGCTCTATAAAGATCATCTTCATTCACGATACCACCGCGGGCTGCATTAATCAAAATCACAGTCTTTTTCATGAGCTTAAACATATCACCGTGAATCAAGTTTTTGGTGTCTTTCGTCAGACCGAAACTGATGTTGATGATATCCGCAGCTTTGAGGACATCTTCCAATTTATCAGCCCGTTTTACTCCGACTTTTTCAAACAGGGCATCAGGCGCCCACGGATCATAGGCGATGACGTCCATACCGAAGCCATTCTTCAAAATGCGGCTGACACGTGCTCCGATGTTCCCGATACCCAGCTGCCCAAGCACTTTTCCTCCAATTTCATGGCCCCGCAGTTCAGGAGGTGCAATACGGGTCACACGGCCGCCCTTTGTGGCCGCATCTACTTCAAGAATTCTGCGGGCGGAAGCAAGAATCAGAGTCACCACCAGTTCTGCTACAGAATCTCCGTTGGCTCCCGGCGTATTCGTAACCATGATGCCATGTCTCTTCGCTGCCTCCAGGTCAATGTTGTTGACACCGACGCCATGCTTAGCAATGAGCTTCAGATTTTTAGCCTTGTCCATCAAGGCACCATCGACTTCAATGCCTCTCAGCAAAATGGCATCAATTTTTTCGATTTCATTAAAATTATCTACAATCTGAACCTTTTCTTCCAGTCTCTTTCTGGCGGCGGGATCAATGAATTCACTCAGGTATACAATCATAACTATCCTCCTCTACTCACTTCAGGGAATCGGCTACTTTTTCCATCAGGGCACGATCCGGATTCTTGCGGTTGATTTTGGACGTTTCTACAATGAGTTGATATAAGTTGACTTTCTTTTCGGCAGCTACTTCCTTGTAAACCGGTACGAAACTGGAATGACAGCCAGCCATACCAAGAATCAAGTCAAGCGGTTTCAGCGGATTGTGATAACCTTCCTTTTCCATAGCCGGCATCAATTTATCATCAATAAATTTCAGCAGCGTATAGAGCGGATATTCCATAGCCTTACCTTCACGCTGGAAAGCAGCGATTGCACCTTCCGTCATGATATTTCCGGCGCTTCTTGCCATGCCCATAAGCCCGCAGTCAATAAAGGAAGCACCCTCTTTCTCCGCTGCCAAGGCGTTGGCAATGGCAAGTCCCATATTGCTGTGACCGTGGAATCCGACAGGAACGGAAACTGCTTTGACCATCGCTTCTGTGTAAGCAGCCGCCTGATCCGGGAACATGTACCCGGCCGAGTCCATAATTGTAATCGCCTGAGCGCCGAAGGATTCCAACATCTTGGCTTCTTCGGCCAATTCTTCCGGTGTAGAAACATACGCTTTCATCAGGCTGAACTTAGCTTCCAAGCCAGCCTTGCGAACCATTTTCACGGCCTTTTCTGCCTTTTTCCCATCGCTGGCATTGATGCCGACACGCAGAAAAGAAAGTCCTTTTTCCTTAGCCAGGGCAATGAGTTCTTCATCAGCATTAGCAGCAGACTGGAACATACCAATGTGTGCTTTCTTCGCAAAAGGCGCCATGACATCTAAATATTCTTCATCGGTAACGGGAGCAACCTTGCCGCCATGTTTCATGCTGCCCAGACCAGTGCAGTGTCCCATTTCGATCGTATCAATATGACTTTCAACGAGACCTTGCAGCATCAGGCGTGTCAATTCTTTAGAAAAACCGGCACCTACTACATTAGCTCCATCACGAAGCGTGCAATCCATGATTTTCATTATCAAAACCTCCTCCAAAACATCGTCGCACTTGTCTAACAATTTCTATATTTCAGAGTTTACAAGGTCTTTAAAGAAATAAAAAACAAATATCGAATCGCAAAAATATTAAGCAGATTAATATTTAAATTTTTTTGTTTACGAGCAACATCTCTAACCCCCTATTTATCGGGATTTTAATTTTCAGAAAAGAATTGTAAGTTTGAATTATCAGTGGTATGATGATGGAGATATCAATACTTTTAATAATTTAGCAGTCAAAGCGAGGGTCTGCCGTGGAAAAAGAGCTAATCGAAACCTTCCTTATTGTCGCCAAAGTCCAGAATGTCAGCAAGGCGTCTCGTCTTCTCTTTGTCTCCCAGGCGACTGTCAGCTACCGTTTGAAATTATTGGAAAAAAAGCTGAACACAACGCTGATTCAACGCAGCAAAGGTTCAAGACAAACCATGCTGACCACGAATGGCAGGCGCTTTTTGCCGCTGGCTCAGGCCTGGATGAATACGGACACGGCGCTGGAAAATTTTGCCAGCCATAAAGATACGCTGGATATTAAAGTCGGAAGTACAAACAGCATTAATAATTTCCTGCTCCGGGATTTCTTTCTGCAGCTCGGATCAGATACCAGAAAGTGGAACATCAATATCCGGACTACTCACACCCCGACGATTTATGAAGAACTGCAAATGAGTGATATTGATGTAGGCATGTGCCTTGAGGAACGTCTGACAAACGGCATTAATACGAAACTCATTTACACCGAGCCGCTGCTAATCTTAAGTGCCAAACCAATCCACCACAAAAAAGTTCTGACTCCGGTGGAACTTAATATGGAAAAAATGATTTATATCAACAGCGGCTACAGTTTTCGCAAATGGTACCAGCGCTATGTACCGGAAGGTGTTTCTCCCACATATGCAGTGGACTCCTACCAATTTGCCTGGAGTCTCATGAAAAAAGACTACTGGTTCTTTGCACCAGTCTGTTTCTTGATGGACCAAAAGGCAAAGGGCGAATCCTGCGCAGTTGCATGTCTTGGCGGTACAAACCCTACATATGATGTATATCTTGCAACAGAAAGAGAAAATGAAAAACTGCGCCGTTATGAAATTACTCTGTTCAAACGGCGTCTGACGCAGTATCTTCATCAAAAACGCCATGCTGTCCAAGCTCTCCTGGCCGAACTGTTCCCCAAAAAAGAAAATTGGTGAGATGAGTCGTGGTTTTTGATCCAGAGGCCATGACTACCCATATCTCATAGCTTTCAGCTACAAAAAAATCGGACCCCGTAAGGGATCCGATTTTTGTTCTTTTATTTTTCATTCGCTGCAAACCACTTGTTGTTTTGCTATCTATAGAGCGACCCGCGGCCAGCAACCCACAACTTTCTTCTCACAACTCAAAACTCATATCTTCGCTCTCCTTGCCCTCCCCATCTTTCTGAACTACAATTATTCTAAAATAGGAGCATTATATGAAAGGAAAATCCCATCATGGAAAACTTATTTCATCGCCGGAGCATCCGGAAATATATGGATAAACCTGTAGAAAAAGAAAAAATCACTGCTATCCTGAAAGCTGCCATGGCAGCGCCTTCTGCCTGCAACCAGCAGCCCTGGCGCTTTTGCGTCGTCACTGACAAGACCAAAATCGCGCAGCTTGCGGCAGTTAGCAAATATTCCGTCTTTGCCAAAGACGCTCCCGTCATTATTGTTCCCCTCTTCCGCAGTGACTGCCTGGTGCCGGAATTTGCGCCCATCGACCTCAGCGCATCTACGGAAAATCTCCTCATAGAGATCGATGCCCAGGGACTCGGCGGCGTCTGGATGGGTGTCTATCCCCGCCCCGAACGCGCTAAGAAAATCCAGCAAATTCTCTCCCTCTCTAAAAAAGAAATCCCCTTTGCCATGGTCGCTCTTGGCTACCCTGCCGAAGAAAAAGGGCCGGAAGAACGGTATCATGAGGAATGGGTGAAATGGGTAGAGTAAAAGCTTTGGCGCTGGAGCGCGAAAAGAAACTATCCTCCGCTACTTCGTGGCCCCTCCTCCTTCCGACTGCGTGGAAGGAGATTATAGAAGATAGCCAAACCTTCGGTTTGACTGAATTAAAGCTTTGGCCGCCGGAGGCGGCGAATTAATCAGCCTTCGGCAGAATGAAAAAACAAAAAGCGCCTTTGGCTTTCAGCCCAACCTGCAGCCTAGGAACCACAACAGAAAATTTAAAAGCTCCCTCAGATTAAATACCTGAGAGAGCTTTTTTACATGCGCCAGA
The DNA here is from genome assembly GCA_022482815.1 of Acidaminococcus sp. Taxonomy (NCBI): domain Bacteria; kingdom Bacillati; phylum Bacillota; class Negativicutes; order Acidaminococcales; family Acidaminococcaceae; genus Acidaminococcus; species Acidaminococcus sp. The sequence goes on along the minus strand of JAKVOM010000001.1, from coordinate 1,756,071 downwards.
ACTCTAATCAAAGATTTTCCTGGCTTACACCTTCAAGAACGATATGATTTCCGTTTACCAAGGCGCCGCCGCAACCATCAACTCGCTTCGTACCGGCTGCGTAGTACTCGCCATCTTTATACATAACACTATTTAGCATCGTGCTCATTGCTTGATCAATAGGTACTTGAACAATTTTATGCCCTTTCGCCTTCAGTAAATTCAGTGTATCTATCGAAATACCGCATTCAACCTCCAAGCCTTGCCCCTTCGTCAAGCAATTAATATAAGGCATATTTACCAAGGTTTCAGGCGTCATACCAAAATCAACGGCGTTAATGATACCCTGCACAATGCCTGTTATGATTCTAGGCCCACCTGCCGCACCAATGGATAAGAAAGGTTTCCCATCTTTAAATACCATCGTGGGTGCCATGCTGGAAAGCGGCGTTTTACCACCTTCAATTGCATTGGCATTGCCATAAGTCAGACCTTGGCTGGTCAAAGCACCTACTGCCGCCGAGAAATCCGACATTGCATTGTTGAGCACAAAACCATATCCTTCTACAACAATCCCGCTGCCGAACCAATCTCTGACTGTTTGCGTCTGAGAATAGGCGTTACCATATTTGTCCATAATGGCAAAGTGAGAAGTGTTGCCAGGATATTCCTTGGCTTCAATTCCTTCCGCAGATGCAAACTCTTTTGCTTCTTCTCCGATGAGAGAATAACGTTCTGCAGCAAATTTCTTACTAGCTAATCTTTCCGTATCAATCTGCACGAAATCAGGATCGGCCAAGGCTACACTCCTATCTGCGAATCCCAGTTTCATCGCCTCAGCCAGCTTATGGATCGTTGCTGCGGAATTATGTCCTGTCTTACGAACATCTGCATTTTCGATGATGTTCAACATCTCAACCACAGCACAGCCACCACTAGGCGGACCGAAAGAAACGACTTCATTCCCATGGTAAGTTGTTTTCACCGTGTCCCGGTATTTGGGGGCATAGTCTTCCATATCCTCGATAGTAAAGCAACCACCTCGTTCGTTGATGACATCGACTATCTTCTTAGCGACTTTTCCCTTATAAAAGTAATCAACACCTTGAGCTGCAATTTGTTCCAATAAATCGGCCATCTCCGGATTCTTCTGAACTTCTCCGAACTTGTAGAAGGAGCCGTCTGGTTTCAAATACAATTTACGAAACGGAGCGGAAAGTCTGCGTTTGCGTTCCACGGAATCATCGTACATTGTCAAAGCCCCAGTATAGCTCGTACCAAAACCTTCACGAGCACACTTGATAGCTGGTGCCATCACCTGCTCCAGACTCATCGTTCCATATTTTTTTAATACTTCATCCATTGTCTTTAAAAGACCCGGAAGGGCTACAGACTGCCCTCCTAAATCCTTCCATTCGTCCTGGACTTCCCCGTCCTTAATGAACAAGTCTCTTGTTGCCTTTTTAGGAGCAATACCACGACCATCGATAGCTATCACTTTATTTTTCTTTGCATCGTAGAGCAAGCCAAAACATCCACCGCCAATTCCAGAATGGTGAGGCTCTACCACAGAAAGAACCATAGAAACAGCTACAGCTGCATCAAAGGCATTGCCTCCAGAGGCCAAGATAGACAGACCCGCACGCGTAGCATACACATTATTGCTGCTGATTGCGCCTTCCGGGCCGTGTGCAACCGGTTTTCCCCAACAGGAAGGCCACATATAGATTTTCTTTTTCTCCCCCGTCATGCTTCCACCTTCTTGTATGTCATCTCAGAAACAATGATACCTATAGAGTAAGTAACGATGATGACCGGATAAACTGCTTCCAACATATCCGTCAAACCAAACAGCATCCAGCAGACACCAACAATCATACCACACAGCATGCTCCAAAAGGCGCCCTGTTTCGTGGTTTTCTTCCACATCAGTCCTGCCAAAATGGAGAAGCTTACAGGAGCTGCCGCTACGTGCTGAAGCGTCAGGAACAAGTTAGTCAACGAGTTGCTCGGAATAATATTCGCAGGAATCAGCGTAAGGTAAGCAAACACAAACGTAATAATCTTAGAAATCTTAAGAATCTTTTCGTCAGAAGCATTGGGATTAATCTGAGTTTTATATACGTTGGTAATAATCGTACCAGTTGCCAGCATCATCGTTGCCATCGTAGCAGCAATGATCATAGTTGCAAATGCGAAAACGATACCCGCAAACAAAGGATTGGAATATGTTCTGATTGCGTATGCGAAAGCCGTAGTCCCGTTGCCCAGGTTGGCGCCGGAAGCCTTGGACATCATACCGCAAAGAGCTGTCAATATACAAATCGGGGCAGCCAGTACGTACCCCAGGATAGAACCTTTACGAGCCGCATCCGGATCTTTTGCAGAAAGTAACGGCTGTAATACGGACTGCATTACAGCGGTACTAATGCATCCGCCAAAAATCCAGGCAATGATTCTATGGGTCGGCATATTGAAGACATTGCTATACTGCGGAGGTAACTTTTGGAGAAGACCACCATAACCACCCATTTTAGGAAGATTGATTGCCACAAAGCCAATTAAGAGTACATAAATACCGATACAAACAACACGTCCAACGGCAGAGGCGCCGCGCATGCCGGAAAAGCTTGTATAAACGACAGCAATCGTAACGCCGATCAGCATGGCAAGACTCAAATTAAGTCCCGGTAAAACAATTTGAATAATACTGGAAACCGTTTTTAACTGAATAGGAATATAAAGGAACCCGTATATAATCCAAGCATAGGAATATAGACGTGTTGTCTTTGTATCATATTTAGCCTGCAAATATTCAGGAACAGACTGACCAGGCATGTTTTCACGGATAATCTTGGCAAAGATGGCAAGAAAAATAAAATAAAACGAACCAGCGATAGAATACCACGAACCGGCAATTCCCAAATTATACCCATTTTGGGCTGCCCCTACGATAGCCATACCACCAATCTGCCAAGCAGCAAAAACGCACCCAAGAGACCAAGCCCCCAGCGTTTTATCGCCGCCGGACCATTGGTTCGATGACTTAATTTTGGTACCGGCATACACACCAATACCGATAATCAAGCAGAACGTAATAATCCATGTTGCTACCAGCATAACAAACCCTCCTCAGAGCTATCCGGATATACTTTTGTTCCCATTTCGATATGAGGGCTAAAAGTATATAATATATTTCTCATTACGTTCGTTTATTATTTTTCCCGAACGTAATAATTTAAGTTTAAATTAAAGTACGGAGATAATGGAAAAGTTTATTGAATTATTCGTTCTATATTAAGGATATAGTAGGATATAAGAATTGTCAATTAAAAATAAAAATATTGTTTTTAATTAATAATGCAATTAAGTAATATATTACTATTGATACAAATTTCTATTTCATATATTACAAAAGGAGCTGTCAACGAATGTGACAGCTCCTTTATAATCTCATACGGGAATAGCAAATTGTTAAATTCTGATGCACCCTTATTGGTGCTCACCCCAATACATCGACAAAGTACGCTCGAAAGAATTATTTAAATGCTTTACCATCATTTCCTCTGCTTTTGTCGCCTTATGAGCTTCAATACATTTAAAAATATTAAAGTGCTCCTCAAATACATGTCTAGCATCAATTGAATTACTGTAGACAGACTTTACCTCAAAGCGCAGATAATGGTCTAACAACGAACAACAGAATCGGTAAATATAAGGATTGTGAGTACTGTAGGCTATTGCTTTATGAAACCCATGATCAATCCGATACAAATTCTGGGCATCTCTTGTTTCCAGTTTTTCCTGCAGCTCATCAATCCGTTTTCTCATTTCCTCTATGTCTTGTGCTGTGGCTTTCTGAGCAGCTACTCCGGCTGTTAATTTTTCAATCCATAACCTGGCTTGCAATATATTTCTTGCTTCTTCCCGACTAACTGGTTTGATCAGGACACCTTTGCCACGACAATAGGAAACATAACCCTCATTCTGAAGTTCCAACATGGCTTCTCTGAGGGGAGTAAGGCTGATATTCAAATCCTTGCAAATACTCTCCTGCGAATAAATAGCCCCGATTCGAAAATGGTTGAACAAGATTGCATTCTTCATTTTTTCGTATGCTTGTTCCTTGAAAGTACTCTTGGATTTATTCTGTTTGGAATCCTTACATTCCTCATCTTTATCTACCACAGCCACCGTACCCCCAATACACAAACTAATTCAGTATCTTTTATCTCTCAAAACCATTTGATAGTCAATTCCGAATCACTACTTGTTTCTTATGATAAATGAAAACAGCGATTACTTCAACCCAGTCTGGTTTACCAGTTTTGGTCAAACCTGTGTTTATTTATCAATTTTCTCAAACCTAAACTTCTGCTTCACGTCAGGATATTTCACGTGGTCCACTTCTGACATGAACATGTCGAGGGGCCGGCAGTAGATGCCGCCGTCGCCGTACAGGGCTTCGTACACGCAGTAGAGTTCCCTGGTCTCTGTATGGATGACCGGACAGGCTACAATTTTATACCGTTTATTTTTAAAATGCAGCCAGATTTCTCCGGCTTTGGGTAATGGACGATTCATGGAAAAGATTCCTTTCTTTGTAATCGGGCAGCATGCAGCGGCCGGCCCCACAACTCACGACTCAAAACTCACAACTTACCTGCTCTCTCAGCCTTCAAATCTCATATGGATCTGGGAGACGTAATACACTTTCTTGCTCTCTTTCGTGGTGAGCTCGATATGCATGCCTTTATCCGTCAGGTACACATATTCCCTCGTTTTATACGAGACTCTGCTCGGCTTGATTTGTCCATAGATTTTAAAGACTTCGGCTTCCGACATTCCTACCGTGACGCCCTTCGGGGTCTTAAGGCCGTTATTCGCCGTCGTAAGGAGTTCGTTGACGTAACTCCGGTCGCCATCTTCATATACATACAGGTAGAAACTGTCGCCGTAGTTGTAGATGGTTACGTTGTTGCGGAAGGTGTCAGTGCCATTGGTGCGCCCGGTCGGGACGCCGTAAATACTGCGCACATATCCCATACTGGCCCCCAGCGGCACCCCGCCGATAGCAGCTTCGTCAGTGCCGAGCGGAATCTGTTCAGCAAAGCACAAGGCCGACAGTGACATCACAAAGGCAAATACCAGAGATAACATACGTTTCCACATAAGCAATCCCTCCTTTTAAGATGCAGGTGCCTCTCTTTACATCATACCACCTTCAAAGGCGGCGGGAAATAGCCGGAAACGCAGTACGGGTGCGCTGCACTCAGCCTGCATATCTCATATGGATGCGGGAAACGCGGTAAACACCTTTCCTCTCCCGCATAGTGAGTTCAATGTGAAGGCCTAATTCCGTCGTATACACATATTCCTTTGTCCTATAAGAAGTGTTCTCCGGCTCTTTTTGTCCGTAAATACGGAAAACTTCGTCCTCCGTCATGCCCACCGTGACGCCCATCGGGGTCTTGAGCCCGTTATCGGCCGTCGAAAGAAGTTCACCGACGGAGCTTTGGCCATTGCCCTCGTAGGCATACAGGAAGAAAGATTTCCCGTAGCTATAAATGGTCACTTTCTGATGAAATGAATCGTAGCCATAGGTGCGGCCGTCCGGGGCGCCATAAATGCTGCGGACATAGCTCATGCCGGCTCCCAGCGGCACCCCGCCGATGGCAGCTTCGTCATCGGGAAGAAAGATCCTGCTAGCAAAGCACAGGGCCGTCAGAGACAAAACAAGGGCAAGAACAAGGGATAAGGTACGTTTCCACATAAAATAAACCCTCCTTTGAAGATGCAGATGCCTTTTCTAACATCATACCATCCTCGCAGGAGGGCAGCAACCGGCCGAAAATACCATAAATAGTGAGGTGACGTCACCTCAGCCTCACAACTCAAAACTCACAACTTCAGCTCTCATATATCCGATGGGACGTGGCAAGAAACGTATCCAGCCGTTCCGCAATGAGCTTATTGTTATCAAAGTCCATATAGACGACGCAAAGACTCCCGTCCCCGGCAAGCTCCACCGGGCAGGCCTCGATCTTGACCAAGGTCTGGTTTCCAAGCAGCCAGAACTCACCCTGCCGCGGGATGTCCTTTTCCGGATGCTTATACGGTTTCTGCCGTGGATGGGCATTGTCCCCTTCCACGTAGGCAATCAGTTCCTTCGTCTGCGGATACTCATGATACACTACAAACTCCATGAATTCCTTCATGTCCACATGCACCCGCAGCGCCACCACGAGCTCATCAAAAGATAAATACTCGTTTAGATACAGATAGTCACCGTGGTCTATGATCACGAGCGGCAAATGGGCATGCTCGGCATAGGCATTGTAGCTTTCCGCCGCGCCAAACTCCACCGCCATCCATTTATCATAGATGTTATACGCCTGATCTTCCGCAATCGAAATCATGGCAAGCGTCCGGTCCGCATCGATACGGCGCGTCGCCTCGTGGCAAATCGCCTGGATCTGCTGCCCGTACATCTCACGGTAACGCGTGCGCAGGTCCGGTCCCAGGCCAAATTCATCGGTGTACCCTTCCGCAAACTCCGAAAAAGTCGGAATCCCCGCTTCCCGAAGCAGCATCGCCTTCAGCTTGACCTCCGCCTCCATCTCCTGCGGATATCCTTCCAGATCATACCGCTGCAGGTCGTCTTCCCAACTCATAGTATTCCCACCTTTCGGATGTAAACTCAATATGGATCGTAGCAAGGATCGGAATGAGATGTCAAGAAAATAAATCGGTAAATACGTCGAAAGGATAGTTCGCTTATAGACGATAACTCCTTGTTACCGCCGTCTCCTAAACGTAGGACAAAAAAATCAGACCCTCACAAGGAGATCTGATTTTTTACTTTCGTATACTTTCTCAAGCCGAAAAAAGCGAGTAAAAACTACATTTGAGTAAGCTCAACAATCCAATTCAACCATCCTCTAATTGTAGACGCACGGCGAGCCATAGTGCTAATACTTCCAACGTTATACAACTTTGCTTTCGCCATTTTCTTTATTATTGCATTTCGATCTGGTAAAGACCCTTGACTGAGGTAAATTTTAAAAATGTCCTTAAAAATGCGATGCTTTAAAATTTTACTACAGAAAGCCAGTTGACGTTCTCTGAATGGGAGTCTCATAATTCGATGTCCCTCTGTGGTCAAAAAGTAGCAAGGATCTCCCGAATCATTTTTGCTCTTATCAATCAATCCTAAATACCGTCCGGCATCGGTATAATAGTTTGTTTGCCGGACATCGAAAGCATAATTTTCCGTTACTTCTTCCCTAGTAAGGCAACTATTATTTCCATCCAACAATTCGCAAAGGTTAATTACTCGCTCAAAACTATCTGCTTGTGGAAATGGAATCTCCGGCTCTTTTTGAACCCGCTTGTTATGTACAATCTCTTCGATTTCATTAATCCCAATTGCAGTATCCTCTATCGAGTAATTTTTCTGTTTCACTAATTCTAAGGAATTATAAAAATCAGGGTTCTTAAATACGTATTCATAAAGCATAAATATCCCGTTTGAGTACACAAGATAGATAGGACGAACTGTTTTAGATATTCTCCCATTCCAAGTACGATAAGGATAATAAAGCTGACGAACTAAAAAATCATCGGCAATATCACGTTTTGCTTCAATGAGATTTAAACTCCGACCTCCTTCATATGCCGCATCAATTTCTATTTGAGAGCTATCAACCTCAATTTTAAACTTTCCATCTTTACGAGTATCATTAATAAAAAAGCTAAAATTCTCGGAACCCATCCGTCCACTCACGGTAGGCATTAAATTGGGCTCTTCTAAAAAATCAGATAATATTCCTGAGGCGTAAGCACAATTTATAGCGATTGTTTCCGTAGGAATATTAGTTGCACTAAGACTTTCAATAGAGTCAGGTAAGGACAAATGGGTAATATTTCGATGCGTAGTCTCAAATTTTGCATACGTATTAATAGGTGCAATTACATAGTAGCCTCGAGTAATAGGTAATATGGATAAATGATTTTGGTGAAAAATTTCAGGAAGATTAATTGAATGATCAAACTTAGCCATTAGTCTCGGTTCACGGTGCTCTTGGGTTTGTCAAGTTAAGTGTGTAAGTTTTTTTAGGTATCATAAAAGAAGATGCGTTACCAGTGATTGCTGGCTTTAAAATTTCTCGTATTTCAGGATACGAGCTTGCAGCTTATCATCCATAGCCAACTGGTTTCTGACCATCGCCCAGTTCTGGATATGATGCCCTTCCCACTTGGCATAGAGTTCCTTTACCCTGAGATAGAGAACCTTGAAGACAGATTCCTCGCTGGAGAACGAGCCCTTCTTGGTGACTTTTCGGAAGCTGGAATTCACGCTCTCTATCGCATTGGTGGTATACATCACCTTCCTTACGGCACTGCCATAGTTGAATAGTTGCTGGACATGCTGCCAGTTCCGCTTCCATGTTTCTACTGCACCGGGGTACTGGCTCCAGGCCTGCTTGAACCGCTCGAATTCGGTCTCAGCACTCTTCAGGTTCACGGCTCCATAGACCTTCCTGAGCTGGGTCGTGTAGGCCTTGTAATCCTTGGATGGGATGTACTTGATGGAGTTGCGGATCAGATGGACGATGCAGCGCTGCACGACCACCTGGGGGAAGATGGACTTTGCTCCCTCTTCCAAACCGGAGACACCATCCATGCAGATGAATCCGACATCTTCAACGCCACGGGCCTTCAGCTCATCGAATATCTGCATCCAGTTATGTTTGCCCTCCGTCTCGTTCATCCAAAGGCCCAGGACATCCTTCGAGCCATTGATGTCATAGCCGAGGATGACGTAGACAGCGTGGTTCTTGGTCTCATAATCCTTGCGTACAGAGACGTACAGGCAGTCTACGAACAAGAAGGGGTAGAAGGGGTTCAGAGGACGTGTCTGCCAATGCTGGACTTCGTCCATCACTCGGTCTGTGATGTTCGAGATGCTCTCTGCGGACAGCTCGAATCCATAGATGTCATCAATCGTCTTGGCAATATCCCGCTGGCTCATGCCGCGTGCATACATGGCCAGTACCTTGCTCTCGATCCCTGTGACATCCTTGGTGCGTTTGGGGACTACCTGGGGCTCGAAGGTAGATTCGCGGTCCCGTGGGACGCGGATGGGGACCTCGCCGACCGAAGTCTGGATGGTTTTCTCCGTATAGCCATTCCGACGGTTGGAGGTTTCCTTCTTGCTATGATCATTGGAGCTATACCCGAGATGGTTATCTATCTCGCCCTGCAGCATAGCTTCGAAGATAGGACCGAACACGTCCTTCAGCGCTATCTGCATGTCTTCCTGCGTCTTCGGCTGGTATTGTTCCATGATGAGCTTGGCGATTGCCTGGCCTTTCTCACTCGGGTTTCTACGTTTCTTCATCAGTGCTGTACTCAATTCCTTTCAACCTGCTTTCTGATAGTGTACCGCACCTCGACAAAAAAATGAAGTGCGTAAGTTAGTAAATTGGTTACCGGTAACTTACACACTTCATTTTACACTCCCGTGCTCTTTTATTTGGTCTGCACTAATTTGAAAGATTCCATCTTTATTTATTTTTTCAATAATGTTATATTCTTCAAATAATTTTTCCCATGCATCTTCGTTAGCAGTTTTTTTGCTTTTCATAAGTCACATCCTATTCTCAAAAAGATAACTCATAGCAAAACTCGCTATGAGTTATTTAAATTTTAAGGACAAAGTACGGAGATCACTTCTCCCCAATATGGTGTTCAGCAGCCTTCCCCATCTCTCTAGTTACTCTCCCGTAATCAAGCTTCAGATTATTTCTCTCTTTAAACAATCTGTCAAATGCTCCATCTTCCAAATCTTTGATATTGTAGAGAGTATCCATCGTGTCAAACGTTTCTTTTAAATTTCTTCTTGCTGAAACCCATCCGCCACCATCGGTTACCCATACGAATTTCAAATGAGGCACAGTACTAGCTTCTTCTGCAAGCATTTTATAACTTCTTGCCGTTTCATTTAGTTTTGACCCGCCGCCTGTGTAAAAATTAGTTTCAATCACAAAGATAGTTTGCAAAGTTTTTACGACAAAATCCCATCGCTTTGTTGACGTTCCCTCTGCAGAAATAGCTGACAAATCTACATCCCACTTATCCTCAATTTCTGTCAGGTACATTTCCTTATAATACTCTGCTCCTGACTTTTCGATAAAATGTTCTACTAGATTTTCCATCTGATGGCCGCCTCTGTTTTTGCGTCCGTTACTATCTAAGCCAGTTTCAACACCCATGGCATAGTCATAGAGATTAGCGATCAGATGATTAGATATTAAATCCAAAAGTCCAGTCTTTCTCATAAAGGTAATATACTCATCTACAGTACAATTTAATTTTTTAAAATTATAAGTATAGGCCCCGTCTTCATCCTGAGCATAAATTTCAGATTCCCTGACAGCCAGCAAGATAGGAATACAATGAATTACATCCGGGTATTTAGATATAATCTGCCGAAGATCATCCTCAATATTCCTAGAACCTATAAGAGAATTGAGCATGTTCAGTTCAACTTTTATTTTTTCTACATTTCCATATACTTTATCAAAATCAACATAGTAGTCATACTGATTAATGCTTTTTCTCATGGTTCCCAACCATTTAGAAAAGTCTCTCATACTGTTCCACCTCTTGGAGACGTCTTTTAGATAATTCTAGATATTCCTCATTACTATCTATACCGATATATTTGCACTGGTTCTGTATTGCAGCTACACCTGTTGTAGAACTACCGCAAAAAGGATCCAAGACAACATTTCCTTTCTGACAGCATGCGCGAATTATACGGTTCAAAAGATAGAGAGGTTTCTGTGTTGGATGCTTTCCCAACTTCTTTTCATTTTGAGGAGTTAAAGGTCCTGTCCAAACATCTTTCATCTGCTTTCCACCATTCTCCTCTTTCATTTCCAGGTAATTAAAAATATGGTGAGCCTTTTTATCATTTTTTTGAGCCCATAAAATTGTTTCCGTACTGTGTGTAAAACACCTGCAACCTAAATTAGGAGGAGGATTGGTTTTCTGCCAGGTAATATTATTAATGATTTTAAATCCTTCCTGTTCTAACGCCACACCAATACTATAAATATTATGCAATGTGCCGCTAATCCAAATGCTTCCGTCTCGCTTTAGAATTCTTTTGCACAAGCGAATCCATTGTCTGTTAAATTCATGTTTTTCTTCAAAAGTTCCAGCTCTATCCCATTCTCCCTTATTTACAGAAACTTGCTTTCCTCCCTGACAAGTAATTCCATCATTACTTAAAAAATATGGAGGGTCTGCAAAAATCATATCAACAGATTCATCTTGAATATTTTGCAAAGCATGAAAGGTATCATCAAGAAGCAATACAGAATTTTCACTGGTGTAATAAGGAGTAATTTGAGTTTTAAAATATTCGTTCATGATTTACCTCTTAAATTTCGTAATTTGTTACTATGACTTCTTCTCCGGTTCGTTTTGCTGCATCTCGATTAATAGCTCGTCTAACATCTACTACGTGAATATGATATCCTTCATAAAGTTCATGAACTAATGGGACATTATGATTGCTTAACATAATTTTTGTCCCTTTGGCATCCAGTTTTCTAAAAAGTGCTGCGAGTCTTTTATGATCATCAAGCGAAAAACCATCTTTTGTATAACTAGTAAAATAAGCAGTCTCACTCACAGGTACATAAGGAGAATCAAAATATACAAAATCATCTGCCTGGACGTCCGAACAAGCTTTTTCAAAGTCGCCCTGGCGGATCTCTACGTTGCAATTTTTGAAATAGTTACCTATTGTCCGCAAATTGTCTGGTTCAATCGATGCTCCACTCGTCTTGTTATTATAGGGCACGTTAAAAAGACCTTTTGAGTTGACCCTGTACAACCCATTAAAGCAATGTTTATTAATCCAAATCATCAATGCGGCACATTCATAATCGAGTTCATGATTTTTAATTTTCTCATTATATCTGGAGCGCATTGCTAAATATCGCTCTTTATCACAAGAAACAGAATCAAATTCTTCAATCAAGGAAATAATTTTATCAACATCCTTTTGGAGATGCCGATAAATATTAATAAGCTGTTCGTTTGTATCATTGATAATTGCCTTTTCTGGTTGAACAGCCAGTAAAAGCGCACCTCCGCCTATAAACGGCTCAAAATATCTGTTATATTCTTTAGGTATCAGTGGAATCAGACGATCCAATAATTGTCTTTTCCCACCAGCCCATTTTATAAACGGATGCGTTTTCGCAAACATATATGAATCTCCTCAAACTTTAATTAAAAGAATTCCCCCTGGTATGGACAATCCAATAAGGGGGATTTTTCTTGTTAAATTATAACATACCTGCATAGAGCAGTATATGTTAATTTATGCTTTATATGTGTAAATATTCGGTCAGAATAAAGAAATCAGTTGCTTTTATGCAGATATTGCGGGCCGTTACAGGTACGTTGATGTTTGAGCAGGCGATAATCGCAGTGGTGCGATCATGTTCGGTTTCCTGTTATCAAACTGATTTTCCACCGCAAACGTGACCGCAATTGCCAAGTCAATTGACGGTCACTGCGGTTCCCCTTCTTATGCGCTCAATATATCTCGCGCACAAGAAGGCGTGGTGTGCTCCGATACAGAGTACCTGCCTTAACAGGTGCCATAATTTAACACAAAAACCGCTGCAAGCGAAAAATCACTTGCAGCGGTTTTTAGTTATGCCCTATGCATAAGAATATCTTTTAACGAGTCAATACTCAGCGTAAGTTGTTCCAGTTTGTCTTCCATACGCACCAGCAAATACCAGCTGATCACCATAGGAAAACCGTACTGGGCCGCCTGGCCGAGCAAGACGGAAAAGTTATCCATGATTAGTCTTCCGCGTCGAAGACTACTTCAGTCTGGCGTACCTTTGCGCCTTTGATGGATGCCATATCGACACCATCGCCGCCGTAGAGGTTGAGGGCCAGGAGCTTCTTCATGACCGGTTCAACCTTATCGCGGGTCGGGTTCATGATCGGGTTGGTGATGCTGATGCTCTTCGTTTTGTTGTTCGTCAGTTTGAAAGTCAGTTCGAGAGTGTTGCTCATAAGTTATCCTCCTTATCAAGTTACAAAATCATGGGCTGGCTGCCGGAATCATGCCGGCAGTCACTTACTGCAAAAAGCGCAAGGGCTTACTCCTTAGCGCCCGCTACGAGCAGTTCGCGTTTGATGGCGTACATAGCCGTAGGCTGGGCAGACATCAGTTCTGCCACGGCGTGGCCCATTTCCAGCAGTTTGTCGTCCGCTGCATCCGGACGCAGACCGGAGAAAGTAGTCTTTCTGGTCTTTACTTTTTCGCCGTCCATGTAATCACTTTCAAGCTGCAGAGTCAGAGATTCAATGTTCATGTGTGGTTCCTCCTTTAAATGTTGAAAAGTTCGGCGGAAGTCCTTCCGGTATCACCAGCTTCAGCTTCCCTTTAAGGCCTGCGCACCCATTGGGACAAAATAATAGAAACCAAAACCGATGCGCCTTCCGGTGCTCCCGCATCCTGGTGTGATACTTACATCAAATAAGAGAGCACGGAAGAAGCATGCTGCTGGTAATAGAGCGCCTTTCCGCGGAAGATCATGCCCCCGCTCCGCCATACACCGTCAAAATCCAGCAATTTGTACAGATCCCAGCGTTCGAAACGGGACGTTCCCGCCAAGGCTGGCCCGTATCCGTCAAGATCTGCCGCCTCCGCATGGGTCATGATATGCTCGGGGTCGATAGGAATTCCCAAGGCTTCAGAAAGAATAAAGCATAAGATAGCTGTCTCTTCAATCTGCATCGGTGTTGGTGGATAATCGCCCAGGTCAAAAGACCCGTCGGCATACATTACGGCATCTTTGGCGCAGCAAAGAGCCAGGCCGATGGCGCCGGTGTTCCGGTGCCAGGTGTGGGCCAGCGTCGTCGTGAATTCTTCACAGGACGCATAGGCCCGGCCGACATCCGTCAGGTTCAGGTGATAATCCTTGAAAGGCTGGTCATACCGGCCGGCTGTCCAGTGGACATAAATACGGTTGACCTTACCCCGGGCCCGAAGGCCCATCTGATAGACATCTTTTCTCGTTACGTACATCATGTTTCTCGCACCCCCTACACTATATAAGTGTCAAAAAATGGGGTTTTGTCCAAAAAATTAGCAGATTTGCTAATTTTATAAGTTTTTTCTTATATATTTTTGAACGAAATACTAATTTGTTTGTGTTTTTGTAAAATATAGAAAAATGTGGTTGATTTTTTGTTTTTATCTTGCTAGTATAAAAAACAGTTACGCTCTACATCATGTTTCTTCTCACATCTAAAGTAATAGCTACCCCCAGGAAAACGAGAATCTCATTAATCTTTCCAAGTTAGGAATTTTTATGAAAATTGAGGTTCAAATTTTTCACACCCAATAAAATTCTCAATAGAAAGAGTTATACTGAAATGCTTAGTTTTTCTCCCCTTTTTGAATTATTGAAACAACGTCATATCTCCCAGAAGGAGTTAGCCCTGAAAGCCGGACTGCATCCAACCACGATTTCGCGATTGCGACATCTGTCCGGTTTATCTATGCCCAAATATGCACGCGCCCTTCCCAACTGCCTGATTTTGGAAAGGATCTGCATCGCCCTCGGCTGCCAGATTTCCGATATTGCGTGCATCGAAGCTCCTTGTGAAAGTGTATGTTTTGATGCGTAAGATCGATTTTGCCAGGCTCCTGCCGCTCGTCAAAAAAGGGCAGCAGGAAGCCCAGATGACGTTGATAGAGGCTTTCGAGCCCCTCATCCGCTCCCTCCTGCGCTGGGAATTCATTCCCTGCAATAAGGAAGATATGCATTCTTACCTTGTGCTGAAATTGCTCGAGAAGACGAAAAAGTACGAAGGTACGGATGCGGCGAAATTTCCGGGGTATATCAGGAAGTGTCTTGTCCATTGTGCCGGCGACTACCAGGACGCGGAGAAGTACATCCGGAAAACAAAGGAAAAAGCTGCCCAGGAGCCTGTGGAAGAAGCCTATACCATGGAGACTGCCTTCGACTGGGAAGGCCACAAAGCGCTCCATTTCGCTCTGAAGCACTTATATCCCTACGAGCGGAAGCTGCTCGTCGCTTACTACGGAGAAAATAAAAGCATGGACGAAATTGCTCACGAATACCACATCTCAAAAAGTAAAGTACACTACCAGATCAAAAGGCTGCTCAGGGACTTAAGAGCCGCACTGAAAGATCAATTTTGAGGCAAAAAAAATCCGGTGCCGTAAAAGGCATCGGATTCCGATGATAGAGGAGAACGAGAAATATGAAATGTACTGCGAAAGTGGAATTAAAATATATCAATTTGATGCTTAATATTTTTGACCATCCCAAGATGATCATTCTTGCATCCAAGCCCAAGGGAGCGCTTTACTCCCTCCTTTGGATCAAGCTCATGGTACTAGCCGGAAAAATCAACAAAAACGGGAGAATCGAACTGACTGACGACGTCCCCTACTCGTCGGAAGATCTGAGCTTGATCTGGAAATGTTCCGAAACGGACGTCAAGGAAGCGCTGATCCTTTTTAAAGAAATGAAAATGATTACCGTGGACCACGGCATAATTACGTTAAAAAACTGGGGCCGTTACCAGCACGAAGAAGCCATCGAAAAATTAAAGAAATACCAGGAATCTAACGCGGAACGCCAGAGAAGATTCCGTGGAGCCCGCCGCAAAGAAGAAAAGGACGCGGCAAATGAGATGCAGGCTGCAGAAGAGAAAAAGAGCGAAGAACCTGCGCCGGAAAATGCAGCATCAGAGCTCTGTGAAGAGGTCCATGCGTGCCCGGAAGAACCGATGGAAGTAAGCGGCGAAAAAGAGCCTCCGGCTCCGCAGCCAGAAACTTGCTGCGCTTCCCATGAGCAAAAAAAGGCTGCACCGGAACACCGTCCTGAGGCAGCAGCGCAGAAGGCCGGGAGTACGCCTGCTCTCACGAGGCCGGCCTTTACCACAACCAGGAAGAAACTTGCAGACAAAGGAACGTCAGGCCTCATTGCTACTCTTGCCGCCTACCAAATCAGTCCCAAGATGGCAGACGACCTCATTCATGAGTTCGGAACGCAGGCCGTCGAAAACGCGGTACAGTATTTCCGCACTTCCGTGGATAAAAGGTATATTACAAACCCGCCAGCGTATCTGATTGCGCTCATTCGCAACGGTGCCATAAAAAAGGAGCAGTCAGAATATATCGCGTGCACGAATCCGAATTGCCGAGGCGGATTTGTGGTCGAAGAAAAAGATGGCCATGAATTTGCCCATCGATGTCCCGTTTGCCACGGCAAAGGTGAAATCTTGAAACCTGCGGAAATTTCACCGGAACAGTCACTCCAATTCAGCTGATGGATTTGCGTAACGTAACCGTAACGTTATGTAACGCCGCTAGATAAGATAAGATTAGATAAGATAAGATTAAAACAACAACACAATACATCTAGAGTACGTTGTATAGTACTCGGAAAGGTGTTGTGGCTGTGGATAAGAGTAAAACAAATAAAAAATGCCAGTCAAATTTCTTGACTGGCAGCACTTTTGAAATCTATCAATTCACTAATCACTTTAAAGTTCAATGTCTGATTTTTTAATTCCCAAAATCTCTTTCGCAATCCTATCAAGCTGGTTCTTGATTTCCTGAAAATCACACATCAGATCGAGCCCGCGGATGCGGAACCAGTGACCGCTGATCTTACATTCTACGTCCGGAACAACGCCCTCATCCGTTTGGGCATAGAGCAGCATGCCCGACACTTCTGCATTCCTGCCTGCTTTTCGAAGCTCTGCTTCTTTGTTCCTTACGTAGGCATAAATCTGGTAAAGATTGGCGGAATGCACTGTTTTCTTTTTCCAGTGCTCCTGCAGCATATGCTGGTAATACTTGGCATCCAGGATAAGAATCTTCTCCCTGGCGTCAATCGTCACATCGGATTTCATTTCCGGAAGGAGCGAAGTATCGCCTGCTTCTACATCCCACTTAATTTCGCTCGCGCTGACCCTGGCTGTCGGATATTCCTCCTTGTAGTACGCGCGTAAAAAGCTCTCATACAGTCTGCTCATCGCCTGATCATCGGAAAATACTATCAACTTGGTGTTTCCTTCCTCCTGATGCTGCAGAAGGCCGTGGATCACCATATAACAGATTCCGACAAGCATCTGGTAGGTCTGATTGTTCCGGTTATATCTCCGGTGCCATTTAATGCGCCGCGCATCAAGGAGTGTCACGCCTTCAAAGTACGGCAGCAGGTGATGGATGTTGTGCCTGTTTTTCTGGGAAATGTCTGCCTTGAGGAGCAGTGTCAGCGTCGTCTTAAGAATACGGTTCAGATAGGCATCTGCCGAAAACTCATCATACGTACAGACAATCTGTTTTCTTAATAACGACCGTCTCTTCAGGGATTCGCTCAGCAGGATCTTTCCATGGGGCGCTCCGGTGCTCTCCTCCAGTGGGAGATATTCCCGCGACAGTCCCCATTTAATTTGATTGGCAGTTCCTTTGCATAAAAGCGCTGTATAAAGATCAAGGACATGCTCGAAGCTTTCCATGCCTACTTTCTGATACCCTTTTTCCCGGAGTGTGCGGAAGGCATAGGCCAGCATGTAATAAACATTCTGAATCGGAATCATAGCGCATTATCCTTTTTGTTCCGTGCCCGTTGACGGTGTAACCGGCTGCGTTGCAGTCGGCGGCTGTAAAGCATTTAGCAACTCTTCACTCCAATCGGAAAATTTATTTGATTCATCGAACCAATATTCCTTGAGGAGCGGAATGAGTTCGTACTTCACAATGCGCTTAAGGACACCGTCTTTGATTGTTTCTTTTGTCAGATTGCAGAAGAAGCTATGACCGATGCAGAATCCCTCGCCCAGGGAATCATCCTTTGCGATGACATCGTTTAGTTCTTTCACCTTTTCAATCAAACGGTCCAGTTGTCCACTGCCCAGGGCTTTTTGATAATCCGTAAAACTCTTGATATCAAATCCCGGTTTCAGATCAATGAAGGCAAAACGGCGGCGCAGGGCAAAATCCAGCATGGCAAGGCTCCGGTCAGCCGTATTCATGGTCCCGATGAGGTACAGATTCTCCGGAATCGTAAAAGATTCATTCTTCTTGTACAGCAGTTGGACAGACTCTCTGCGCTTATCGCGCTTATCGCGCTTATCGCGCTTATCTGCCTCAATCAGCATGAAAAGCTCGCCAAAGATCTTACTGATATTGCCGCGGTTAATTTCATCAATGACAAAGAAATACTTCTTTTTCGGATCTATGGCCGCTTTCTTACAGAAATCGTAAAACACGCCTGTTTGCAGCTTAAAACCACTTGCAACAGGACGGAATCCCATGATGAAATCTTCGTAGGAATAGCTCTGATGGAACTGAATCATAGCCACCCGGCTTTCGTCCTTTTCTCCCATCATGGCATAGGCAAGGCGCTTGGCTGCGAAAGTCTTCCCTACTCCCGGAGGTCCCTGGAGAATGATATTTTTCTTTTCTTCGAGCTCAGCCACGCAGTCATCATAAACGGATTCGTCCATGTAGACTTCTTTGAGGAAGTTGGATTTATTATATGCCGGGTTTGCAGAAGCTGCCGGAGGTTCAAGAGAAGCAGAAGATTCAGAAGGTTTCTTCACAAGTTCAAGAATTCGGTTGATAAAATCGGACGAGTCCGTTATATCCGTCAATGTCTTTTGGGCAAATTGGTCTTTTCCAGTGAGTGTCCAATTTCCTTTTTTCAGCCATTCCACACGCCGCACATGTTTATATTTAGCATAATGCGGATTAGGATCAAATTCATAGCGATAAATTACCTTGCCGATACCGACGATTTCCGTAGTTCCGTTCTTGGCAATGATGATGTCTCCGATTTTCATATCATGGACAAACTGCCACACCGCCAGAGCGTCGTTAGTAGGATTCCCACCATAAAGCTCCTTCATCTTATTCTTTGTGTCAGCCTGGGATTTATACTGGTTCAAATCACCCATATCATCCCAGCCAATCCGCATGACACCGTCTTCGTAACATTCATCCCAGAGGGCCGCGTTTTCGCCGGGAGAGAAAGTCCAGTAATGCACTTGTGTGGAATCTTCGGGTTTGACATCCAAGACCAAATCAGCGCCTGTCAGTTTATCTAAATCAGTGATCTTTCCTTTTTCTGTAAGTTTCCATTCCGCAGATGAATTTTCCCTTTCTATATATTTTTTATGTTCCAATAGTTCCAAGGTGAAAAAAATCAGAGCAGAAAAAAGATTCAAGTTCGTCTCTTTCCAAGTTCCGTCAGGAATTTGACTGCTATACATTGAATCGTTACGAAGTGCGTCCTCAATTGCCTTGGTCATTGTAGGTTTGCCTGTTTTCTGCAGCACCTGGATGACAGGTTTTACCCACGATATTTCTTCTTTGTACTTCTGCAGTGCATCTACTTTCTGCGGTTCGCTCATTCCTTTCTTATCCGCAATGTTGCTAAAAATGGAATTAACATAACCGGCCGTCTTCCAGGCATCATAAGATATTTCCGGAATACTACGGAATTCATTATTTCCCTGATCTATCATCTTCCTCACAATGTCAGAAAGAGAAAGATACTCCTCTGCCGACGGCACTTTGTCACTATCTTTTCCACTAATCTTTAAATTCTGAGCTTTTGCAGATAGGTCTGAAGAAAAATTACCATAGCGACTTAAGAACCACCGATTTTTACTGTCCAGGCTTAAATATAAATACGGTCGAATCCAAAAAAGCCCCATCGTCAAATTGAATTTAATTCGCTTCTGCTTCTGGCATGTATCGTATTCGTTCATAAAGGTCTGACGGTTCCCCGCTGAATCCTGTTTATCCAAATTCAGAGCAGCTTTAAACATTGACCATAAGTTAGAAATTTCGTTTCCTTTTCTATTTGAGTCATTACTAAATGGATAGAAAACGGTATTATAATTTTGTACCGTTGGAATCCCCGCAAACGACTCAGGAACTTCAGCTGTGATTCCGAATTTTTTCTTTATCTCTTTGCATAATTCAAGTCGGTTTTCGTCCTTATATCCCCTGTTAAATAGTGCACAAACAGTAAAAGGGTCTATATTTTCATAAGGTTCCTTACTATCAAGCTTAGGTAGTATTTCATCCTCGGGTAGATTTTGATCATCCTCGGATGAATCCTGATCCGGAAATGCATCTTTAAATACTTGTTCAAGCGTGTCAATCAGTTCAGGCTGCCTGTTCTCAAAATCAACGAGCTTGTCAGCGAATTCCATGTAGAATGGAACCCAAGAAAATTGTTGTTTACCAGTTGTGTTAGCCATACACATTCTCCTCCAACTTTTTAATAAACCCTTTTCCCAATACAGTGTAAATCCCGTTTCATAATAAATAATTATATACTCTGAAAAATGAAATCACAATGCATTCACGCCCTGGCATCGTGATTCGGTCAGGAATTTTACTCTGATTTTGTTATAATCTTCCAAAACAGGAATCAGGTCATCGAAAAAGCGACAATTGAATAATAAATAAAAAAATCCGCCCCTAGACGGCAGATTTTTTTATTTGGCTTATCCATTCGTAAGACTGCTGTTGCTTGTGGGATTCACAGAAACACCGCATTCCTTTGGAGACACAAGATTTTGGATGCACTTCAGAATATGGCAGACGATGTTACCCTTGACGGCATTATTGAGGCTGACGAAACTTTTTTCGCCATCTCGTACAAGGGCAATCATAGCAAGAGTAAGACATTTGCTATGCCACGCAAGGCTCATAAGCGTGGTCATTCTACACATATCAGAGGCTTGTCCCAAGAAAAGGTATGTGTTCCTTGTGCGGTTAATAGGAATGGCTTGTCTATCTCCAAGATTACGAATACTGGTAGAGTTTCTACAAGAGATTTACATCATATTTATGATGGTAGGATTAAGACCAATTCCACTCTTGTTACGGACAAGATGAACTCCTATGTGAGATTTACAAATGCCAATGGCATTGACCTTGTGCAGTTAAAGACTGGCAAAGCCAAGAAAGGCATTTATAATATCCAACATATCAATAGCTAGGTGCCTACACCTATTCAGCGCCTTAGTTTCTTCGCAACGATTTTCATCTCGTCTTGTTGTCTCTTGACACTTTTTAAAACAAAAGCCACCCTGTTCAGGTGGCTTAACTTGTATATGAACTTATTCATCATCATCTGGAATATATGGAGTACCATCCTCATTAAAGATTTCGTCCGGAGCACCACTCTCGCAAAATTTATGCCGATAATGCTTTGAATGTCTGGCCCATACTTCGTCTATGGCATATTTCCTGACAATCTTCTTTGGCTGTTTCTTCCAATACTCCGGTTCTCTTTCAAGCATTTCCTTTATTACCTGGCCCACTTCTTTTTCAAATTGTTCCAGTGAGCAATCAATATCACTCATTCCAAGAGGATCTATGCGTTTGATATCTTCTTCGGTGATCATGCGACCTCCTCATTAATCAAATTACGCTCATGACAGCATCTCTAAAATCCCGGTTTTAATAAACCTTTCTTTCGAGCGTCGATGCGGTCGAGGTTAGGGGTTCCTTCGATGTACTTTCTGCCGTATTTTCTCTCGTATAATCTGCCAATCATGGCAGTTTCGAGTGGTAATACGTCTAGCAGTTTAATTGCCTTCTGTTTTACGTCTTCCGGGACGTCATCTTCAACGTACGGATTGAATTTAATGCAAAAGTCCGGAAGCCAGAAAACAAAGATTTTATGCTGCCTCATATCCACATTATAAAACCAGCCATTTTCCATTTCGAACATGACTGTCTTTCCTGCACTGTGGAACAGAACTCTTTTATATTTTCTTTTCACTTTTCTCGCCTCCCCACATAATCATGGGCTTTTTATTTTAGAGAGTCAAGACTTATACTGTCCCAGATTCATGGCAGTACGCTTTTTCGTACTCAATTGCCATTATAAAAAATCAAGGCATATGCCCCCATTTAGAAACGTATGCCTTGATAACACTCTTTTCACTTATTCACAACATATTTCAACGGCTCACCCTGTGCCAGGAGTTTCAGATTTTCTTCAATCATCGGCATGATGCTGCCAGCAATGTCGTTTGTGGTGCCGCCGACATGTGGTGTCACGATGATGTTCGGATTGCCGAGCAGCGGGTTTTCTTTGGTAATCGGTGTTTCTTCCGTGCAGTCCAGACCGGCACCGAGGATCTTGTGCTGATTTACGGCTTCTACAATGGCGGCATCTTCTATGATGCCGCTCCGGGACGTGTTGACGATGATAGCACCTTCTTTTACCTGTTTGATGTTTTCCCGGTTCAGCATATGGAAGGTGCCATCGGTCAAAGGTACATGGTAAGAAATGACGTCGGATGTCCGCAGCAGTGTATCATAGTCGACATAGGTCATGGCAAATTCTTTTTCTCTTTCCGGGCTGAGGCGGAACGGGTCATAGTACTGGACGCTGGCTCCGAAGGCCTGTACTTTTCTTGCCACCTGGCGGCCGATGTTCCCGCCGCCGACGATGCCTACGATTTTGCGATTGAGGGACTGGGTCGTCTTGGTAAAGAGTTCGCGGCTCCAGATGCCAGCATGAAGTTTTTCTTCGTGGCACAGGAGATTGCGCCCGACTGCCAGCATCAAGAGAACGGCCAGTTCACTGACGGCAAAGGCGTTGGCCCCGGGCGTGTTGCAGACGTCAATGCCATGTTCCCTCGCCGCCTTGATATCCACGGAATCATACCCTACGCCCCAGCGCATGATCATCTTGAGCCCCGGTGCAAATCTTTCAATGACCGGACGCGGCATTTTGAGTATGCGCAGAATAATGGCATCGGCCCTGTTTTCTTTATCAAATTCTTCCTGCGTGACAGCGGCGCGGATGGCAATATCCAGACCGGCTACGGCCTGTTGAAATTTTTCCAGGGTTCCTTCGGGATAAGTTCCTGCCAGGATGACGTTCAGCATTTTACTTTCCCTCCTTCTGCAGCGCGGCGGCAATCTTGTTCATAAGTGCCTCCGATGGGTTCTTGATATCCTGTTCGGCCGTCTTTACCATCAGTCTAAAGACATTGACACCCGTTTCGGCGGCTACTTTCCTGAAGAGTTTTCCTTTGGAAGAATGGAGGCCCGTCATACCAAAGGCGAGGTCAAAGGCCGTGATGGGGTCATGATAATCGTATTTTTCCTTCATTGCCGGTTCGAGCTTACCGTCAATGAAATCCAGCAGCTTGTACAGATCCACATGAGAGAGTTCGCCGTGCTTTTGCATCAGTGCCGTGCAGACTTCCGTAGGCATATTGCCGGCGCTTCTTGCCATGCCCATGAGCCCGCAGTCCAGGATATCCGCGCCATGATGATAGGCGGCAAGTGCGTTGGCAGCCGACAGAGAAAGATTGTTATGGCCATGGAAGGCAATCGGAATCTGCACCGCTTTTTTCAGTGTCTCCACGAGACGGGCCACATCATCCGGCAGCATGCAGCCGGCCGAATCCATAATTGTAAATTCATCAAGTCCGCCTGCTTCGAGCTTTTTAGCCGTTTCCGCCAGTTGTTCCGGCTTCACGAGATAGGCCTTCATAGCTGAATAAAAGGCCCGCAGCCCCAGGCTTTTGATTTTTTTGAGCGGGGCCAGTGCCGGCTCCACTTCATCGGCATCAAGGCCGATCCGTAAGAAATCCAGACCCCCGTTAGCCGCCCGTTCCACGTATGCTTCGCGGTACCGCTTGGCATTGAGGAACATGCCGATGAGACTTCCTTTATGCAGATAGGGCTGTGCAATTTTTAAATATTCTTCATCCGGCAGTGCCTTGGTAAAGCCGGCCACTTCATAGGCCCCTGCCCCGCCGGCATTGCCCATTTCAATATAATCCACGTGGGACTCCGTGAGACCTTGTAACATCAGGTTGGTCAGTTCGGCATCAAAGCCTTTGCCGACCACGTTAGCACCGTCACGTAGTGTGCAGTCCATGAGTTTGAGCATCATCCACACTCCTTTACAGCTCATTTTGCGATAGATTAGGAAAGGTTAGAGGAAATCGGCAAGATTGTCTTGCCTTAAAATCAATTGTTTTATGACGCAGTAAGCAGGACTGCCGCTTGTAACGACAGCCCTGCTCTATTTTTATTTTACCTTACCGGAGAAAGATCTATGGGTATTGAAGAACATAAATCCGATAGCCAGGAAGGCAATCATGATGCCAAAGCCGACACCGGCGGTCAGCGTAATGCCGCTCATGAGCCAGAGCGGAGTCAGACCGACGAAGGCATCCTTCCAGCTCATCAGCGTTGAATAAACGCCGTGGCTGTCACCGGCAGAAGACTTGGAATCCGGGTCGACGGCACGTACCAGGGCAAGGCCCGTAGAGGTGTTGCCGGTAGCAGCGCCGAAAGCCATGCAGGCCTTTTCAAACCATTCTTCCGCACAGAAGCGATGGGCACAGAAAACAACCAGGGGCAGGGTCAGTGTGACAAGAATAATGGTGTAGATGATGATAGGTACTGCGAAGGTGGACACAAATTTCAAATTCAGCGTAGCCATTGCCGTGAAGACTACAAGTTCCAGGAAGAAACCGCTGAGCATCTTAATGGTCTTCATGTCGACATACTTTTCAAGATGGAAGACTTCAATGAGTTTCCAAAGCACCGCACCGCCGATTACGCCGTGAAGTACGCTCGGGAGGACTTTAAAGCCAGCCCACATCATACCAAGACCGGTGAAGATATATTTACCAATCAGGACGGAGAACAGAAGCCAGGAGCACTGCAGCGCCAGATGGTTGATGCTGATACTCGTTGTCACAAGGTGGCCGGTCGGCTTTCTTTCGGATTCCGGCAGCGGACCGCCGTAGAAGTACGCCGGCTGTGCTTTCGGTTCCTTTACGTAGGTCGCCCAGCCTCTGCGGACACCAAAGTTGACGAGCGCCATACCGACAACCATAGCAATAATCAGACCCAGCGTGGAAAGTACCATGCCCATGGCCATGTTGCCTTCAATACCGTACTTGGCAAAAGAAGCACCGGCAGCAGCGGCCGTACCATGCCCGCCGTGGAAAGAGAACACGCCCATGACGCCCCAGCCTTTCGGCAGATCGGGCCAGAAGTTCGTCAGCACCGCGCCGATGACCGTACCTAATCCCATTTGCAGGCCATAAGCCGGCATCGGGACGCACACATAATCGAGATAACCCTTGAGCCGTTCTTTGTTGAACGTCACGCCGAAGACCAGGGAAGCCATAACGACATCAATCAGGACGCCCGGCATGGATTTGAAAGCAGCCGGAACTTCGAGGACACCCAGCACCTGTTTGCCCAGGATAAGCATCAGGACGCCGCCAATCAGGGACGATGGCAAGAATAACTTTTGAAAAATCTTGATTTTTTCTCTAAGAAAGAAGCCCACCAGCATAAAGAAGGAGAGCAGCAGCATTGAATTCATCAGCGCTCGAATTGTCATTATTGTCACCTCAGCCTTTCCCTAATTGGTTTTAATCGTTATCATACACGTCGTCGATAATCTCAAATTCCTTTTCTTTGATCAGCTTGTCTACCCAGGAGCGGTTGATTGTCCCGTTCAGGGTAGCTTCCAGTTTGCCGCCGTCCTTGGCTTTAAAAGCTTGGGCGTCTTTCAGGATCTGTGCCGCGTCTTTTCTCGGAATGACGATGACACCGTCCGGATCCGCCAGGATGATGTCGCCGGGATTGACGCTCACTTCACCGCAGGAAACCGGTACATTGACTTCGCCGGGGCCTTCCTTGTAAGGGCCGCCCGGGGTCGTTCCGGTTGCGTACACCGGGAAGTCCCAATGACCGATTTCATCGATATCACGCATCGGTCCATCGAGAACGATGCCGGCAATCTTCTTGACCTTGTACAGGTACGCCATCATGACTTCGCCCATCAGGGCACGGGTCGTATCGTGTTCGTTCGACACAACGATGAAGTCGCCTTCCTGCGCCATGTTAAGGGCTGCATGCAGGGCCAGGTTGTCGCCGCCGCGGGCCTTGACCGTAAGGGCGGCACCGACGGCCATCTGGGCTTTCGGGCTGCTCATCAGGTGAATTCTGGGATTCATGGCGCAGCTGCGGCCCATGACATCTGCTACATTTGAAGCCGGGATTTCTTTGAACTGTTCCATAATCGCTTTATCCGGCATATGTCTCTTTAAATAAATTCTCTTTCCTACTGACATGACTCTCAACCTCCTGAATGATTATCTTTTCCGTTTAACGCGGTAGGTTTTTACCGCACTTTCTTTTGACGGTTATAGAATAACTGAAATTGTTTGAAAATTCCAACAAGCTTTTTCCGTTTTTTCCACAACAAATCGTTGTTGAAAATAGGCCTTGTATACAAAAAAAAGAAAACCGGGACACAGCATAATCGTGTCCCGATTTTTCTTTTGAAGGGGTGATAATAGGTATGGAAACAGGTACACCTGTCTTGCCATCAATAATCAAACATGCCCATAGGTTTTCTGCCGGACGGTCTGGTATCCGTATAGGTCTTGGCCGTCTTGTAGTCAATATCATGGATTGGCCAGGTCGGCTGCTTGCCTTCGTAGACTTCTTCAATACCCATGGCGGAGAAGTACGATGCTCTGTGAGCTGCTTCCGTCGTATTGCCGCCGATATGCGGATAAATGATGACGTTATCGAGTGTCAGGAGCGGGTTCTTCGGATCGACCGGTTCCTTGCGGATGGCATCCAGCCCTGCACCGGCGATGACGCCGTCACGACAGGCTTCGTACAGGTCTTGTTCCACGACAAGGGCGCCGCGGGCCGTATTGATGAGAAATGCCGTCGGTTTCATCATGGCAAGACGCTTCTTATCGACCATGTCACGAGTGACCGGTGTATTCGGTGCATGGAGGGAAACGTAGTCACTTTCCTTGAAGATCCGATCCAGATCACGGACAACCTCTACTCCCTCAGGGAAATCCTTGGCCGGTTTATACGGGTCATAGGCCATGACGTTCATTTCCATGGCAAGGGCTCTAGTCGCGACACGGCTGCCGATGTTGCCGCAGCCGACGATGCCGAGGGTCTTGCCGGAGAGGGTATTCTTGCGCACTTTCAGTTTTGCCTTATAGAAGTCCTGCACCCAGGTCTTGTGCAGTACCGTAACGTTGCGGCTGCATTCCAGCATCAGGAGCATAGCCGTTTCCGCAACGGACGTGCTGTTGGCAACCGGTGCATACAGTGCCTGTACGCCGTTATCATGGCAGGCCTTGACGTCGAGCGCATCAAACCCGGCACCGTGGCGAACGATAACCTTGAGGTTCGGATTGGATTCAATGACTTCCCGGGTAATCGGGGTAATGCGGACAATCATGGCGTCCGGCTGATATTCCTTGAAATCTGCCAACACATCGGCCGTCTCAAAACCGCGGCCCTTGATCAGGGTGTGACCGTGGCTTTCCAGGAGTTCACGGCCTTCTTCCATAATTTCCTGCGGCAGTAAAATTTTCCATCCCATTTGTAATAACCTCCTTGAAATTCAGTTCCAAAGCTTTCGCTCATATGTTGTTCAGTGGTAATTTTCTTTTGACACTTATAGCATAAAGGAAGTTGTTAGAAAATTCCAACAAGCTATTTAGGCAATTTCTACAACAAATCATTGTGGAGAAATGATAAGTGTTGTATGATTTATTTGTAAATGAATTCGGATATTTGAGGATGGAAGGTGAACTCATGAACAGCAATTTAAACCTGTTATCCCTCTACTACTTTACGGTGCTTGCCAAGGAGCTCCACATGACGCGGGCGGCACAGAAACTCTATATTACGCAGCAAAACTTGAGTCAGCATGTGCAGAAGCTGGAGGACCACTACGGCGTCAAACTTTTTGAACGGAAGCCGAAAATGGCCCTGACGCTTGCCGGCGAGCAGCTTTACCGCTCGGCCGTTAAGATGCTGAATGAAGAAGACCTTATCGTCAATAAATTCACGGCCTTTTCCGAAAAGGGCCTCGGCCGTTTGCGCATTTCCATTCCGACGTACCGCGGCAACATCCTGCTGCCCTACGTACTGCCTCGCTTTTATACCAAGTGGCCAAATGTAACGATTGAATTCGTCGATGAAAGCTCGGACAAAACAGAAAAGATGCTTTTCGAAAACCAGCTTGATTTATTTATCGGAATCAAATACAACAATGATCCGGCCCTGCATATGACGACACTGATGAACGACCTCATCTACCTGGTGGCAACGGACGAACTGCTGAAGCGCTATACGACACTCACTCCGAAAGAAATTAAGACTCTCGAGAAAGACGGAACCACGCTGAAACCGTTCGCAAATATGCCTTTCCTTCTGCAGAAAGGTACGTCCCGTCTCCGCATGACCATTGACAACTGCATCAAAGAGAGCGGAATCTCACCCAAGATCTTTCTGGAATCGACGACGTCGGAACTCCTTATCTCCCTTTTCCCTTACCACTTTGGAGCCCTCTTTCTGACGCAGACCCGCCTGCCGGAGCTCTACAAAGTTATGCCGGAAGCACATATTTTCCCGCTGCTTTCTAATGGCAAACTGCTGCAGCACCGCCTCGTCCTTGCCTACCACCGCGACTATGACATGCCGCCCTACGCCAGCGACTTCATCGTTTTATTGCGGGAAGCGGTTTCTAAACTTAATGAGGAAGACCAGGAAGTGTTGAAGTAGGTTTTGTGTGCTGAATCATTACAAATGCGTTAAGTATTGATCATCTGTTAGCGGATTAATTTTCCTTTTTATGCGCTCCGTTACTGAGTATCTGCCTTAACAGGTGTTATAATTTAACATTTTTACACAACAACAAATTCAACGTGGCCAATGCTTTGCTTTGCCTGAATGAAATAAAAAAGGTGTGAGCATTCACCGCAGCCATTAGCTATTTTGTTTTAGCAAGACAATATAGGAAGTAAAAAAAAACAATAAGGGTCATCATCCACCGCAAGCGGTCCCCCTTCCTCAATGTCGCGCAGCGACGTCGAGGAAGGTCCCTAAAGAATATACCGCAGCGATTTTTTTATTTTCTTTTGGCAAACCGACGCAGGAGGTTTGGCTTCAGAGAAACCTTCTTCCAAGCCGCCCCGCGGCTTCGGAAGGAGGAGAATCGCTTGCGATGGAGTGATAGCTTCTTTTAATAAAATAAAAATCAAGGCATACGTCCCATTCAGAAACGTATGCCCCGACAACAAACCTCTTTTTTATTTTCTTTTTATGAACGGCACAGAAGATGAGTCCAGATGCAAGGAAGACCGGATTGGGGCCACGAAGTCGTACAAAAGAACGTACGTCGAGTGGTCACAATTCGGTCTGACACAGCAGATGGGCTCATATTTCTGCGCCGGGCAGAAAAAGTTTCCTTAGAAAAAACTCTGGCCCAATAGACGTCCGAGACATGTCGAGGGCTCTATTGGGCCAGGTGCCTTTAATGATTACTTTTCTTCCTCACCTAACGCTGGTCTGTCCAAAGGCAGCCCCAACCACCACTTGCAAATCTTGTTCAAAATAACGCAAGCAACCGTAAGCAGCAGGTAAATGCCGATGAATTTCCAGTGCTGGCCGTTCAGCAGCATCATGGGGCCGAAGGACCAGGCGAACATTTCAAACGGTGTCGTCAGCGGTCCGGCGAGAGCCGTATCGTTCAACGTCTTGGACTTGTTTTCGGGATCGACGATGCGAAGCAGGATGAACCCGATGGCAAAGACGCCTGTCGAATACCCGAAGACGAAGATGGACCGTTCGAACCAGCTGCCTTTATTCATGGCAGGGCCGAAATACATCAGTGTCAGGAAGACGATGACAAAGCCCGCCAGGATGAGGAGCAGCAGCGGAACCGCATATTTGATGATGATAGGAATCTTGATCGACGCGATGCCGAAGAAGACGAGGTAGTCCGTCGCGGTACCGCTCAGACGGTTGATGATGTTCGTATCGACGTATTTTTCAACACCGGTCTTGCGGAAAATGATGTACAGGATAAACGCAAAGATAAAGGAAAGCAGATAAGACGGCAGATCGAGATGGAAAGTCTTATCAATGTACTTATTGAGCACGATGCCCACGCCGGAAGCCGCAAGCAGGATGGCCAGATGGAAGGCAATCGGGTCGAGCACCATGGAAGAAATGGTTTCCTTGCCGATGGGCTTGCGGTTTTCTTCCTTAATAAGACCCGTCTTGAGGTCGCCGGAAATGTAGGAAAAGCTCTTGATGTACTTGGTCCAGCCTTTTTTCGTCGCGAGGTTGATAAAGAACAGCCCGCCGAAAATACCGGTCAGGATACCGACGGTAGCGCACGTCATGGCAATATCCATGCCATCGGCAAAACCGAGTTTCTTAAAGGCGGAACCGACAGCGGCTGCCGTACCGTGACCACCGGAAAAACCGGCTGCCAGGCACAGCCCGAAACCGTAGCTGATCTGCGGAAAGAGCTTGGAAATGACGAGAATCGAGAAAAGCGGCCCGAGGCAGAACTGAATGGCCTGCGCCAGGACTTTGTAGGAAAAATACGAACCGACGCGGTCCAGTTCGGCCTTGAAGTTGCTCTTGTTGACGGAAAAACCATTCATGCCGACGGCCGCAAAGACGATGATGATGAGGATGCCGGCATAAGAACCGATGGACTTGGAAAAAGGCAGGATGTTGGCGCCCTGTTTGCCGAGGGCCAGTGCCAGGAAACCAGCAATCATACTGGCCGGAATGAAGAACCGCTGCATCACCTTGAGCTTAGCCCGGATGAGCTGGCCTATCAGGATGAACACGGAAGCAATGGCAAAGTCCATCAAAAAGTCTGTTACTGTCATAATGAATCACCCCTCATAAAAGGCGGCCCGAAATAACTTCCCCGTGATTCCGGGCCGCTCCCCTATTACTTAAGCGTAAGGAAATTGGTGGAAACGGTCGTCGTGGCGTGCGGTGCCGGATCCAGTTTGCGGTCGGCAATGCCGAGAATGTCTTCCGGACGGATCCAGGGAATATTCTGCAGGGCACTCGTTTCTTCATGGGTCAGATAGCCTTTATAGGTCGTGAGGCTTCTTCTCAGGAAACCATCGCGGACGCAGGCTTCGGCGAGGCCGTTTTTGGCAATGCTGCGGAAATGCGGCAGTACGGATGCGGCGTAGGCAATGGACGTGGACTGGGCAATGGCGCCCGGAATGTTGCTGACGCAGTAGTGTACGACGCCTTCTTCGATGTAGCGCGGGTTAGCGTGGGTCGTTTCATGGAAGGTTTCGATGCAGCCGTAGTCGTTACTGATATCGACGATGACGGAGCCCTTTTCCATGGAGCGCACCATTTCGCGGGTAATCATGAATTCCTTGGAATCTTTCGGCCATTTTACACAGTTGTACACAACATCGGTGTGCGGCAGGATTTTGGTCAGGTTATATTTATTGGAAATCATCGTATCGACTTCTTCGTTGAACTGTCTGCCGATTTCACGCAGGCAGCCGATGTTGATGTCCATGACGGTGACTCTGGCGCCGAGGGCGTGGAGTACGCTCGTGCAGGCACGGCCTACGGTACCGCCGCCGATAACAAGTGCGGTGATGCCGGGAGCGCCGCCGAGCCCGCTGACGCATTTGCCTTTGCCGCCGTTAATGGAGAGCAGGGATTCCAGACCGAACAGAGCGCCCTGCTTGCCGGCGGCTTCGCAGTTCGGAGAGCCGTAGCGGTGGGAGTCTTCGGCCGTAATGGCGATGCATTTGCTCTTTAAGAGAGCCTGGACTTCTTCCGGATGAGCGGCAGGATGGATACAGGTGAAGACAATCTGATTTTCACGGATCAGGTCATATTCGCACGGTTCAAATTCCTTGACCTTGGCAACAAATTCGCAGTTGGCATAGATTTCTTCTTTGGTATCGTAGAACTTGGCGCCTGCAGCGGCATATTCTTCATCATCAAAGCCTGCTTTTTCGCCGGCTCCGCGCTGCACATAGACCTCGTTGCCGTCCTGGACCAGCGTTGCGACCTCGGCAGGCGTAGCAATGACACGGTATTCCCCATCTTTGATGTCTTTCAAAATCCCGAACTTCATATAAAACTCCTCCTTAAAAATTGATACTACGGTGTGAATCACCCTGTGCAGCGGCTGTAATATAAAAAGACATGCCCGAAAGTCGTCAACGGGCATGTCACAACAACGTACACATAAACCCCTGAAACAAGATAAAATTGTCATCCCGGAGCGACGGAAATCGCTTAAAAATAGGAAAGATCTTCACATCGTCTTCATTATATATGATTGAGTGAGATAATCAATATAAAACTTTAGCGCATCAAACAACGCACCCCAGGTTGTTGAAAATGAGACAGAATGGGGAAAAACACGCCGGTCGCGGGTAAATCCAAACCAATTCCCCAATCGAGGTGAGACCCTCTTCGACGTCGCTGTGCGACATTGAAGAGGGAGGACCGCTTGCGGTGGGTGATGTCCCTTTCTGCCGAAGGCTAAAAACGTTGACCGTCAGAAAAAACAAAAGAAGCTATCCCTCCATCGCAAAAATAAATAAAAAAGAAAAATAAGGGTCATCCTCCACGCCGCCTTCGGCGGCCACAGCTTTAATTCAGTCAAACCGTCGGGTTTGACTATCCTCTGTCACCTCCTTCCACGTAGTCGGAAGGAGGAGGCGCCACGAAGTGGCGGAGGATAGCATCTTTCCGCGCGAAGCGCCACAGCTTCACAGCGGCGACAAGCCGCCTTTCCTGTCCCAAATGCCGCAGAAGATAAGTTTTCTGAAAACTAATACAATTCGTTTACTCCCCGACGCAATGCGACTTTCACGAATCACCTAAATTGTTGCGAAATTCTAACAAAAAGGGTAGAATAGATAGGAACGTGTTTCACGTTTAATCTTTTTATTCATGATGACAATTGACAGCTTGGCCTGTTCCTCGGAACCTGGTTTACATAACTGTTGAAGGGGTCGTCAAAAGGAGAAGCAATGCCGAAGAGATTTGAGATTGTTCACAAGAGAGTTTTGAATTCGGAAATGAGCCAGATCTCGGTCTACGCACCGTGGATTGCCGAAAAGGCAAAACCGGGCCAATTCATCATTCTGCGTTCCAATGAAAACGCAGAACGTATTCCGCTGACTATTTCCAGCCATGACAATGGCCTGATTACGGTCATTTTCCAGAAAGCCGGCGCCGGCACGATGGATCTGGATCAGCTGAACGAAGGCGACTGCCTCGCTGATATGGCGGGCCCTCTGGGTAAACCGACCCCTGTGGAAGGGTACGGCCGCGTCGCTGTCCTCGGTGGTGGTCTGGGCTGCGCTATTGCACTGCCTGTCGCGAGAGGCCTCCATCAAGCAGGCAACCAAGTTGACCTGATCGCCGGTTTCCGCAACAAAGACCGCATTATCCTGCAGGAAGAAATGAAGGCTGCCTGCACGGATCTGCACACCTGTACCGATGATGGTTCCTACGGCTTCCATGGTTTTGTCACCAACAAGCTCGAAGACCTCATCAAGAGCGGTGTTAAATTCAATCAGGTATTTGCCATCGGGCCGATGCCGATGATGAAGTTTGCTACGCTGACTGCAAAGAAATACAACATTCCCTGCATGATCAGTATGTGCCCGCTGATGATCGACGGCACCGGTATGTGCGGCTGCTGCCGTGTTACTGTTGACGGCGAAATCAAATTCGCCTGCGTCGATGGTCCGGACTTTGATGGCTACAAGGTCGATTTCGATGAAGCCATTGCACGTAATCGTACGTACAAAGCATTTGAAGACAAAAAACGGGAAGAACATATCTGCCGTCTGACCGGGGAGGTACGCAAATGAGTAATGTAAATATGCAGGCTGAAAAAACGCCGATGCCGTCCCAGGAACCGGACGTGCGTAGAACGAACTTCAAGGAAGTTGCACTGGGCTATACGGAAGAACAGGCTATCAACGAAGCAAAACGCTGCCTGAACTGCAAGAACCCGAGATGCGTCACGGGCTGCCCTGTCGGCATTCCTATTCCTGAGTTTATCGCCAAGGTCGCTCAAGGCGACTTCAAAGGCGCTTTTGAAATTGTTTCCAACGCAAACGCACTGCCGCGTATTTCCGGCCGTGTCTGCCCGCAGGAAAACCAGTGCGAAGGCAAATGCGTCCGCGGTATCAAGAACGAACCGGTCGGCATTGGCCGTCTGGAACGTTTCGTCGCTGACTGGGCTGCCGAACACGGTATTGAAACCCTGAAGGCTGCTCCGAAAAATGGCCATAAGGCTGCCATCATCGGTTCCGGCCCTGCCGGCCTCACCTGCGCCGGCGAACTGGCCCGCAAAGGCTTTGATGTCACCGTATTCGAAGCTTTCCACAAAGAAGGCGGCGTGCTGACCTACGGCATTCCTGAATTCCGTCTGCCGAAAGCCATCGTAGCCAAGGAAGTTGACGGTCTGAAGGATCTGGGCGTTGAATTCCGTACAGATATGGTTATCGGTAAGGTAGCTACCATTCCTGAACTGATGAAACAGGGTTATGAATCCGTATTCATCGCTTCCGGTGCCGGCCTGCCGATGTTCATGGATATTCCTGGTCTGGGCCATGTCGGCGTTTACTCCGCTAACGAATACCTGACCCGTATCAACCTGATGAAGGCTTACCAGCCCGACAGTGAAACCCCGATTCTGAGAGCCAAGAAGGCTGTCATCGTCGGCGGCGGCAACGTTGCCATGGATGCGGCCCGCTGCGCACGCAGAATGGGTTCCGAATCCCATATCGTATATCGCCGCAGTGAAAAAGAACTGCCGGCTCGTCGTGAAGAAGTACTCCACGCTAAAGAAGAAGGCATTATCTTCGATCTGTTGACGAACCCTGTTGCCATTAAAGGCGACGAAAACGGCCGCGTCTGCGCAATAACCTGCGTGAAGATGCAGCTCGGTGAACCGGATGCTTCCGGCCGCCGTCGTCCTATTCCTATCGAAGGCAGTGAATTCGACATCCCGTGCGACCTCGTCATCATGGCGCTCGGTACCCGTCCGAACCCGATGAGCACGGAAGGCACCGATATCGTGAAGACGAAGAAAGGCTGCGTACAGGCTGACGATGACACCCTGGCTACCTCTATCCCCGGCGTATTTGCCGGCGGCGATGCAGCTACGGGCGCTGCTACCGTTATCCTCGCTATGGGTGCCGGCAAGAAAGCCGCTGAATCTATGGCAAAGTATATGCTCGGGAAGTAATAGAACCATAAAAATGACTGTCACGTTTGTGGCAGTCATTTTTTTATGGTTCGCTATGGTCGACTGCGTCGACGGCTTGCGCCGCCTTTGGCGTCCGGCTTTTAAGGCTGTGAGGCTTTGTTCGTCTGCAGCGGAGTGAAAGAGTGAAAATGCTATCTTCCATCGCAGGGACCTTCTTCGACGTCGCAAAGCGACATTGAAGAAGGGGGCCCGCTTTGCGGGGGATGATGACCCTATATTTTCTTTTTTATTTTATTTTTGGCAAACCGACATAGGAGGTTTGCTTCTTTGGGATCTTCTTTCAAGCCGCTCCGCAGCGTCGAAAGGAGGTCCCAGAGGAATTCCAAACCTTACGGTTTGGCTTAACTTAGGCGACGTCAAAGTAAGTTTCATGAGTATGCAATGCTACACATTGCCAATACTCATGAAAGAACTACAAAAACTTACCACACTTTTATACATTTTCGTCTCATCGAATAGTTACAGAGAGTTTAGGAATAATAAGGGACATCACCCACCGCTAATCGGAAGGCCTGATGCCATCCGGCCTTCCTGCGGTCCTCCCTCTTCAATGTCGCGGAGCGACGTCGAAGAGGGTCTCACCTCAATTGGGGTGATGGTGTGGATTTTACAGCGTTTCTATCGGACCAATTCCTGTTATCCCACTGAATACCCACCGCAAGCGGTCCCCCCTCTTATTTTTTTATCAAAAACAAGAGGGCTGGTGCATCAATTTTACTATCACGCATAGCCTATGTTTTTTATTTGTAACATTTGAAACATACACTTGTCCTATAAATCTGCCATTTTCTTTATTTCCTATACACTTTGAATTTTTTCCTTGCTTTTTTTGATACGCTATGCTAACATACTCCTTGTAAATCAAATAAGACAAATGCATTGAAGAGAACTAGTACGTTCCCGGATATTTTCAGAGAGCAGCCGGACGGTGTGAGGCTGCAGTGGAAAGGAACCGAACTGATCTCCGAGCAGCTCGCTGAACATGGTAGTAGGTGGAGCCGGGGCCTGGCCGTTAGCAGACAGGAGGGCATCGATGTCACAGTCCGTGCCCGCTGAGGTGTATATCCTTACGGATATGAAAAAGAGTGGTACCGCGCGAGTTTAACCTTTCGTCTCTTAACTAGAGTCGAAAGGTTTTTTTATTGCTTGTTTTGACACACACAATGGGAATGAAGTTAGGAGGAATGTAAGTGAAAAACGTAGAACATTACAAAAAAGGGTATTTCATGCCCCCCGTCGTCGACATGTCCTGGACGCAAAAGGACGCCCCCGATAAGGCACCAATCTGGTGCAGCGTCGATCTGCGCGACGGCAACCAGGCCCTCATCATCCCGATGAGCCTGGAAGAAAAGATTCGTTTTTACAAGGTGCTCGTCGCTATCGGGTTCAAGGAAATTGAAGTCGGCTTCCCTGCCGCTTCCGAAACGGAATATGAATTTCTCCGTTACCTCGTCGACCACGATATGATTCCTGATGATGTCACGGTCCAGGTCCTCACCCAGGCCCGCGAACACATCATCAAGAAGACTTTTGAAGCGCTGAAGGGCGTTAAGAACGCCATCGTTCACGTGTACAATTCCACGTCCTATGCACAGCGCCAGCAGGTTTTCAAGAAATCCAAGGAAGAAATCAAGGAAATCGCTGTGGAAGGCGCCAAGATGCTGAAACGTCTCACCGAAGAAGCCGGTGCCAACTATCGCTTCGAGTATTCCCCCGAAAGCTTCACGGGTACGGAACCGGAATACGCCCTGGAAGTCTGCAACGCCGTGCTCGACGTTTGGCAGCCGACGGCAGACCGCAAGGCCATCATCAACCTGCCTTCGACCGTACAGATGTCCATGCCGCACGTCTTTGCTTCCCAGGTTGCTTACCTTTCCCAGCGCCTAAAGTACCGCGACAACGTCGTCCTTTCCGTCCATCCCCACAATGACCGCGGGACGGGCGTAGCCGATGCCGAAATGGCCATGCTGGCCGGTGCCGA
This sequence comes from Acidaminococcus sp., assembly GCA_022482815.1. Taxonomy (NCBI): domain Bacteria; kingdom Bacillati; phylum Bacillota; class Negativicutes; order Acidaminococcales; family Acidaminococcaceae; genus Acidaminococcus; species Acidaminococcus sp. Next base: position 1,718,877 of record JAKVOM010000001.1, on the reverse strand, counting down.
CCGCGTCGAAGGAACGCTCTTTGGCAACGGCGAACGCACGGGCAATGCCGACATTGTGACCATCGGCATGAATATGTACGCTCTCGGTATCGATCCGGGCCTCGACTTCTCCGATATGCCGAAACTCGTCAAGACCTACGAAGAAGTCACCCGCATGCACGTCCATGACCGTCAGCCCTACGCCGGCAAACTCGTTTTTGCCGCCTTCTCCGGCTCCCATCAGGATGCTATCGCCAAAGGGATGCGCTACCGCGAAGAACACGACGAAAAATACTGGACTTGTCCTTACCTTTATATCGATCCCCATGATGTGGGACGCACCTACGATGCCGATGTCATCCGCATCAACAGCCAGTCCGGCAAGGGCGGCGTAGGCTTCATCATGGAAAAGAACTACGGCATCGATATGCCGAAGGCAATGCGCGAAGACTTCAGCTACTTCGTCAAGGAAGTCTCCGACCACCGCCACGAAGAACTGAAACCGGATGAAATCTTCAACCTCTTCAAAGACAATTACGTCAACCGCTACCTCCCTATCGAGCTGATTGACTTTACCTTAAAGAAACGCAAGGGCGCATGGACGGGCAAGGTACTCGTCATTGCCGCCGGCCGCAATGTGATTCTGGAAGGCACCGGCAACGGGCAGCTGGACGCCGTGAAAGACGCTATCTGCTCTGCGTACGGCATCAAGATTACCGACCTGTCCTACAGTGAACACGACCTCGACCGCGTCGCCGAATCCCGCGGTATCGCCTACTTCGGTCTGACCGATGACAAGGGCGTCACCACCTGGGGTGCCGGCGTCGATACGGATACCATGACGGCCTCCATCAAAGCCTTTATCTGCGCCGTCAACCGGATGAAGGATATCAAGGACCGGGTCTATGGAGCCCACCTGATTGCCGATCCGGACGAACTTGCTGAATTCAAGGCGAATGCCAGTGCACATTAATTAGGAAAGGAAGACCACAATATGGGAATGACAATGACTCAAAAGATTCTGGCTAAACATGCCGGAAAAGATTTTGTAAAACCGGGCGACCTCATCACCTGCAGCTGTGACCGCGTCATGGCCAATGATATTACGGCGCCTCCTGCGATTGCCGAATTCAACAAGATCGGCAGACCGGTCTTTGATCCGGAAAAGGTCATTTTCGTGCTGGACCACTTCATGCCGAACAAGGATATCAAGTCGGCAGGCCTCGCGAAAATCGTCCGCGAATTTTCCAAGAAGCATCATATCACCCACTTCTTTGAAGAAGGCCGTGCCGGTATCGAACACGTCATCCTGCCGGAACAGGGCCTTGTGATGCCGGGTATCCTGACTGTCGGTGCTGACTCCCATACGTGCACGTACGGTGCCGTCGGCGGCTTTGCTACCGGTGTCGGCTCGACCGACCTGGGCGTTGCTATCGCTACGGGCAAAGCCTGGTTCAAGGTGCCGGAAGCCATCAACGTCCATCTGACCGGCAAGAAACCGGCGGATATTACGGGCAAAGACGTCATGCTGACCCTGATCGGCCGCATCGGCGTTGACGGCGCTCTGTATAAATCCCTGGAATTTACCGGCCCCGGCGTGGCCGAACTCGATATGACGGACCGCTTCACCATTGCCAATATGGCCATTGAAGCAGGTGCCAAGAACGGTATTTTCCCGGTCGATGAAAAGACCATCGAATACGAAAAAGGCCGCGTCACGGAAGATTATGAAATCGTCAAGGCCGACCCCGACGCAGAATACTGCCGGACTGTGGAAATCAACCTGTCCGAACTGAAACCGGTCGTTGCCTTCCCGCATCTGCCGGGCAACACGAAAGAAGTCGGTACCTTCGGCGATATCAAGATTGACCAGGTCGTCATCGGCTCCTGCACGAACGGCCGTCTGGAAGACCTGAAGATTGCCGCAGACATCATGAAGGGCCACAAGGTTCATCCCGATGTCCGCTGCATCGTTATCCCGGGCAGCCCGAGAGTCTATCAGGAAGCCATGCATGCCGGCTACCTTGATACCTTTATCGAAGCAGGCTGTGCTGTCTCCTGCCCGACCTGCGGTCCTTGCCTCGGCGGTTACATGGGCATCCTCGCTGCCGGTGAAAAGTGTGTATCCACGACGAACCGCAACTTCCGCGGCCGCATGGGTCACGTCGACAGTGAAGTCTATCTGGCCGGCCCGCAGGTAGCGGCAGCCAGCGCTATTCTCGGTAAGATTGCAGCTCCGAAGGAGGTTCGCTGATTATGAAATTTGAAGGAAAAACCTGGTACTACGGGGACAATATCGATACAGACGTTATTATTCCGGCGCGTTATCTGAACAGCTTTGATCCGGCAGAACTTGCTACCCACTGCATGGTGGATATCGACGAAAGCTTTGCCAAGAACGTCAAGAAGGGCGACATCATGGTCGGCGGCTGGAACTTCGGCTGCGGCTCTTCCCGTGAACACGCTCCGATTGCCATCAAGGCTTCGGGCATTCCCGTCGTCATCGCGGCAAGCTTTGCCCGCATCTTCTACCGCAACGCCATCAACGTCGGCCTGCCGGTCCTCGAAATCGGCGACGACGTCAAGAAGATTCACGCAGGCGACCGCCTTTCTGTAGATATTTCGACCGGCAAAATCGTGGACGAAACGACCGGCGATACCTTCCAGGCTGCTCCGCTGCCCGGCTTCATTCAGGACATTGCGGCAGCCGGCGGATTAATCAACTATGTAAAGGAGCAGAAAGCATGAGCAGAAAAATTGCAGTCATTCCCGGCGACGGTATCGGGAAAGAAATTACGGAATGCGCCGTCGAAGTCTTAAAGAAAGTCGACGAAAAATATAAACTGGATCTCACCTATGAATACAAACCGGCCGGCGGCACCGCCTATGATCTGTGCGGTTCTCCCCTGCCCCAGGATACGATTGACACGGCAAAGGCTTCCGATGCCATCCTGTTTGGTGCCGTAGGCGGAAACAAGTGGGACAACGTAGACCCGAAGCTGCGTCCGGAACAGGCCGTTCTCGGTCTGCGCAAAAATCTGGGCCTGTACGTCAATCTGCGTCCGGTCAAGGTTTCTCCCGTGCTCGCCGAATACTCTCCTCTGAAGCCGGATATCGTGACGGGAACGGATATTATGATTGTCCGTGAACTCGTCGGCGGCATCTATTTCGGCGACCGCTGCGAATCGGAAATCCATAACGGCGTGGAACGCGCCTGGGACCTTGAAAACTACAGCGTCCCCGAAGTCGAACGCATCAGCAAATTTGCCATGGAAGCCGCCCGGAAGCGTCATAAGAAAGTCACTTCCGTCGATAAGGCCAACGTCCTTGCTACGTCCCGTCTGTGGCGCCGCACGGTCAACAAAGTGGCCGAAAACTATCCGGACATCACGCTGAATCACTTCTACGTCGATAACTGCGCGATGCAGCTTGCCCTGAACCCGAAACAGTTTGACGTCATCGTCACGAGCAACCTCTTCGGCGATATCCTGAGTGATGAAGCTGCCGTACTGGGCGGATCCATCGGCATGATGCCGTCCGCTTCCATCGGGGCCATGACGAGCCTGTATGAACCGATTCACGGTTCCGCTCCGGACATTGCCGGCAAAGGCATTGCCAACCCCTGTGCCACCATCCTGTCCGCCGCCATGCTGCTGCGCTACTCCCTGAACGAGGACAAAGCAGCCGACGCCATCGAAAGAGCTGTTGATGAAGCCCTGGCTGACGGCTGGCGTACACCGGACCTCTACAAAGAAGGATTCAAGAAGGCCGATACGAACCGTATGACCGAAGAAATCCTGGCAAGGATCTAACTTTACTTACCCCTATTTGCTTTTTTCCCTATATTGTGTGTCAAAAGGCAGCGAGCCGATGCATCGAAAGATGTGTCGGCTCGCTGCCTTTTGAGCAGATAGCAGATGGCAGGCAGCAGTTAGCTGCAGGTAGCGGAAAAAGTATAAAAGGCGCCTTTAGCTTTTGGCATCTGGCTTTTAGCCTCTTCTGTGAGAAAAGTGAGTAGTGAGTTAGTACGCTGAAAAAAGCTATCTTCCGCCGCAGAGACCTTCTTCGACGTCGCTGTGCGACATTGAAGAAGGGGGCCCGCTTGCGGGGGATGATGTCCCTTATTATTTTTTTACTTCCTATATTTTCTTGCTAAAACAAAATAGCGAATCGCTGCGGTAAATGCCCGCAGCTTTTTTTATATATTCAGGCAAGGCGAAGCCTTGGCTACGAAAAACCTTCTTTCACGCCGCTATGCGGCGTCGAAAGGAGGAGAATCGCTTGCGATGGAGGGATAGCTTCTTTTTTCTTTATGTTAGATAAATAGATTCTATCTTCCGCCACTTCGTGGCCCCTCCTCCTTCCGACTACGTGGAAGGAGATGACATAGGATAGCCAAACCGTAAGGTTTGGCTGATTTAAAGCTATCTTCCGCCGAAGAGACCTTCTTCGACGTCGCTGTGCGACATTGAAGAAGGGGGAACGGAACTGAGCGCCAACGATCCGCAAGCGCAGCGCCGCGGGAGTTGTCGTCGCGAAGTTTCTCAGAAGCAGCGACGAGGAGGAGCTGCGTGAGCTTCCTATTCGGCCGAAGGCCGCGGTTTTATATATTTTTTGCGGGGGATGATGTCCTTTATTATTTTTTTACTTCCTATATTTTCTTGCTAAAACAAAATAGCGAATCGCTGCGGTAAACGCCCGCAGCTTTTTTTATATATTCTGGCAAGGCGAAGCCTTGGCTACAATGCTACAAATAATCAAAAAAATATAAAGTCCATTCCTCACCGCTTACCGTTACAATCAGTGTTTTTACTCCTCCACAAGCGGCGGAAGGCATTTTCTAATTTTTTAGTTTATATTCTCCACAATCTTCCTGGCGAATTCATTCCGATACCCATGGCTGATATAGCGGCCGAAAGCCCGTGCCAGCACTTCGTTTTCCAGATCTTCTTTGGAAAGCCCATCGGCTGCACCGCTTTTCTTCAGGTCGTATTCAATCGGTTCCAGATTTTCCGGGTATTCCATGACCGTATAGACACTCATGACGGTCCCACCCTTATCATCAATCTCATCAGCCTTTCTTTTTTCGGTCCAGAGATTGTGCGTTTCCTTGTCCCAGAGGACATCATAGACACAATCCTCCCGCTTTTCATACACCTCGCGCAGCGCCCCCATAATGGCCGCATCAATGAGATCTACAACCGCTTCCATCGTCCACGTCTTTCCCATGCCTGAATCCCTCTCTTGTCGTAGTGTGTATTTCTTCTTGCAAATCAAAATCAGCATACCGCGTATGAACTGTTGTTGTCAAGAAAGCTGTAGCCGCCGTTGGCGGCAGAAAGATTCTATCCTCTATCGAAGAGACCTTCTTTTATTCCTACGCAAAAAAGAGGCTGTGGCGAATTTCGTCACAGCCTCTTTTATCTCAACTCTTTACTTCTTGCTCTTACCTTGGCACTCAGGGCATACACCATAGAAATAGAATTGATGGCCCTGCACTTCAAAACCGGTTTCCGTGGATACCATGTTCTCTACCGCTTTTGCTTCCAGGTGGGATACGTTGCAGACCTTACCGCATTTGATGCATCTGATATGCGGATGTACCGTGATATCCGCATCGTAACGGAAACTGTCTTCACCCGTGTTCAGCACTTGGATAATCCCCAGTTTGCTGAAGATTTCCACGGACTTATACACCGTAGCAAAACTCATGGTCGGATAATCTTCACGAACCTTATCATAAATCATTTCAGCCGTCGGATGTTCTTTAGAATGAGCCAGCACATCATAAACGACAAGACGCTGCGGGGTTACCTTGCAGCCCTTATCCCTCAAAATTTTTGCAAGCTCCGATGCAGTGTACATTAAAATCATCTCCCCAACTGTTCTTCCAGCTTTCGCCGGTCTCCCGTTTCAAACAAATAACTATTATCATAATTTAATTATACATAATCATCTCATAAATTTCAACAACAAATTTCTGAAACGCAAGATATTCTCTATATTCTTTATTAGTAAAGATAATTTTTACACTTTTATATCTTTCGCATTTACAAATTAATTTTTTAAATTAAAGTAATTTAAAAATGAATAATTAATATTTGTTATTTGCACCTTTGTGCTATAGTAAAAGCCATGGCGCTTCGCGCGAAAAATCGCCGTGACGCTGTGGCCGCCGAAGGCGGCGAAAAAAGGAAAAAAACAAGGCACACGCCCCATTAAGGAACACATGCCCCGATAACACACCTCTTTTTATATTGTTTCTGATGGACTCTGCTGCAAGACAGCTCCAGATGCGCGAAAGACGGGCGCGGGGCCCAGAAGATGTACACAAATAGTACCTCGATGGGTCACGCGCCCGCCTGACAAAGCAGATGGAGTTGGATTCTGCAGAGGACAGCTGAAACTTCCTTAGAAAAAACTCTGGCCCAATAGACGCCCGAGACAAGTCGAGGACTCTATTGGGCCAGGTGCCTTTAACTAAAACTTCCAGTTGATCCCAGCCCGAATATCGTACGTCCTCTCAAAGTCGTTGCCAAAGTACCTTTCCGCGTCAATATAGAAGTACTGCTCCTTGCCGATCTTACTACTATAACCTAACCCTACGACGCCCCACGTGCCGCTCTGGTCGCCTTCATTCACATAGCGGTCGCCGTCGTAACGGACGGTAACATCGTTGCCGTCGAGGAATTCGTGCATGAGAGAGGCCTTAAAATACAGCTTGCTGTCGCGGCTGTCATGGATATCACGGACGAGATCAAAGCCCAGTCTTCCAATAAGGCTCCAGTCGTGGTCGCCATCGACGTGGAGGCCCTGGGAGTCTACATAGTCGTAACCGCCGAGATAAGACAGCTGCAGCTGTGCCTGCGGTACCCAGAACCAGTCTTCGTTCATCATCAGCTTATGCCCGTATTCCGTGGAGAGGTTCCATACGTTCTGGTCGTAATCGCCGGAATACTTCGTGCCCACGACGTGATCATAGGCATCGTATTCGGTCTTCACATGATGGTACTTCAGATAGTTATCCCAGTAAGCATGGGACTCTTTCTTCCATTCCGGTTTGTTGGCAAGCTCCTCGGCGGACGGATAGTATTCGTGCGTATCGTAGAGGTTCACGGAAAAATCGCGTACGGTGAGATTCCCGCCGTAGCCTTCAAACTGGCCTTTCGGCTTGCCATAGGCCACGGACGCACTGAAACGATGTTTCCGCTCGTCATTCTGGCGGGAAATCGTCGTCCACCCCAGTTCATACGTATTGCCGTCGAGTTCGCCGACGCCGTCGACGCCCAGGTTGCGATAGCCCAGGCGTACCCAGCCGCCGCGCTTGCCGTCGTCCGTAAAGTACTGGGACTGCCCATCGCGTTTCGTAAACGTATCCATATCCGTCACGTAGCGCCAGATAAGGTCGCGATTGCGTTCCGGTGTGACTGCACCATCGTTCAAAGCTTCAGTCGATTTCACGAGGTAGACGTTCTGCGGGTCATCGTAACCGTCGATGTAATAGGTATTCACATAGTCTGTCGTCGGTTTGCGAATTCCGTCCGTCGTATCGCCGTTATATTCTTTGTTGTAGGCATCTGTATTGAGCGGATCTGTGGCCACGTCCCGATACTCAACTGTAAAGGCATCCCGGTAGATACCATACGTCGAGTAGCCGACGGTCTTGCCGTTGCGGAATTCATCCTGAGAGTTGCTGACCGTGGCAAAGCGAACCGCTTCCCCATCGTCCATCTGGCTGTCCAGCGTCTGCAGGTTCTTGACAACGAGGGTCTGTTCATCTGATGTACCGTTGTTTATGTAGAGCATGTCGCTGTTCGAACCGTCGTCCGCATCAAGGTCCATGGCAAAGGTATGGCTGCCGGACAGCGTCCCGATTTCGAGGGCGTCGCCGCCGTTTTCATAGTACACCGTACCGCCGCTGCCGCCGAGGGTCGTGACAGAAGAAGAACCCGTCATATCCCACAGGGCGCCGTCATCAAGGGTAATGTTGACGGTACCGTATTTTTCACCGTCAGCCGTAAATTGAGAAGTGTAGGTGTCTTCATCAAAGGTGTGAAGCAGCGAATTTTTCGCATTTTCCATGTACTGATTGAACTGTTCCAAGGCCTCTTCCGTCGGCTGTCCTCCATACGATGCCATAAAATATTCATACTGAGCATCCCTGTATTTCTGGAAGGATTTTTCGAACATCTCATCATACGTGGAAATTCTTTTGGCCGCCAGCGTTTTGGCGTAGCGTTTGCCCGTATCGGCGGTGCCGGTCAGAACGCTTCCGCTGGTAAGATGTACATCCACTGTTCCACCTGCGGTCGCCAGATTTTGCCATGCGTCTCCTACCGTAAGAGAGTACCAACCTGCATCAAAAGCGGACAGGTTCTCGTAATTTTCAAGAGAAATAGACTCGTCGGCTGCATAGATATTTCCCGTAAGGGTCATTTTGCCCTGATCATTCGGAGTGACGGAAATGTTGCCCTCGTTCAGGGCCGAAATATCGCCCGTAATCGAGCTGTCGCCGCTATAGTTGACGTTAATGGAGCCGCCCCTGTAACTTTCGTAGGAATCACCCGAAGTACCGTCAATCAGCAGAGCTGTCTCTGCGCTGATCTGTGACTGGCCGTCCACGGTAACAATTCCTGTCCCGCCATCTTTCATATTGACAGCTGTCGTTTCGGCAGCAATCGTATTGGTACCTTCAGCAGAATTTACCGTTACATTCCCGCCCTTTTGAGCCAGGATGGCGCTTTCTCCGCCTGTGACCGTGTTGGTGCCCTTCGGGCTGTCAAGCGTTACGCTGCCGTTTCTGTCAGTCAGGATTCCGTTTTCCTCGCCGGTGACCGTATTATCCTTTTCGTCCGCCTGCATCGTGACAGCACTGTTATAGACGGAATAAATGCCCGTGCCATTGCTCGTCACCGAGTTGGAACCTTTCTCGGCATGCATGAGGACATCGTCATAATTAGGGATGTATATGCCGTACTCTCCGCCATAGATCTTATTGTCCCCTTGCTGCGCTTCCATATTAACGTGGGATTTAGCAGCCTCCATGTTGATGCCTGTTCCACTGCTGTAAATCGTGTTATCATGGACAGCCGTCAGATTGGCGGCCATATGATCTTTAAAAGAAAAACCGAAATGGATGCCGTATACTTGGAAGTCTCCCCTATTCCGTACCGGGAGAACCTCTATATCATTATTCTGCCCATCCATATTGATGGTTCCATTGGAGGCAAGAATCTGAAGTCCTCTATAATAAATTCCATTGGGGCGCTGGACGCCTTCTGCTTCCATCAGACGATTCTGCGCCGCTTCATCGGCGACGGCCAGAATGCGGTTATCGCCCTGCGGCGCAGTCAGGGACACCACCGCGCTCTCTCCGTCGTTATAGATTCCCATGAAACTGGCAGTCAGGGAATCCGACGTCAAGGAGATAATATTGTTTCCCTTTTCCGCATAGACATCGACCACGCCATTCGTGGCGCCTGTCGTGATGCCCCAGTTCGCACCGCCGTTAGGCGTGTAAAAACTGATTCGGTTATCCTGCGTTGCCTTCATGTGGACGTCGCCGCTGCGATTCACGTGGATGCCTTTGCCGCCGCTTATATTCTTCGTACCGACAAGAGTGAGGATATTGTTGATGCCTTCAAGGTTCATATCCCCGCCCCAGCTTTCCATTATGGTGATGTCGTCCCTTCCGCCATCGGTATCCTGTCCCGGTTGTATGGTAAGGACGTTATCGCCTTTGAGGGCCTTCAAATTGACAGAGGAACCATCATTAGCGTATACACAGTTCGTTAATGCTTCAACCCTATTAGAATAGTAGCCCGTATTTTCGAGGGTAATGGAGTTATTACCGTCCGTCGCCGTCACATTGACCTCGGAATTCCGTGAAGTTGCGACAATGCCCTGCACATTTTGAAATCTGACCAGAGGATCATAATACTGGGACCCATCCGGCATTTCCTTTCCGGCAATGGAAATAGAGACATTCTTTCCGCTCAAAGAAACCGAAGCACCGCCGTATGCCCGGACTGCAATCAATTTAGAGCGATTGTAGGAGTCGGAAAAATCTTTCACCAAGTTGAAAGAGCCATCCCGCGTGTCAGACGGAATTTCGTCGGCGAGATTCAGCGAGATATCACCGTCCGATGCATCCACCGAAATCTGGCTGCGGTTCCGGGCATCCAGGATCACGGACTTTTTCTCCTTTGTATCCGTCTGCCAATAATTCGCGCTGCTGGAAGTTGTCAAAACCGGATTGGAAATGGAAGAAAGCACGACGCCATCGCGCCCGGAAATGGAAACAGCAGCCCCGCTGCCGGATGCGTTAAACATTTCATATCCGTACACATTGGACGCAGCACTGCCTGTCGCACTGTTGACCGGCGCCATCACGGAAATATCCACCGAATCCGCGTCAATGGAAAGAGTGCCTGCCGTGTTCTGTCTGTTGTAATACAGAACAGGCCCTCCCGTAGCCGCTTGTGCATCGGAAAAAGCGAAATCTTCCTCATAGGCATCGGCATGAGCCGCGTTCATCCACGAAAACGTTAAAGACGAAGTGCAAAGTGCCAAAAGAACAAGACGCGCGAGTCTCTTTTGATTCAGCGATGTAAAATCTTGCATAGTATTCCCCTCTTTCCCCCGGATATTCCCCTCAAAATATTCTTTATCCCCTGAAAATAACGGCTGGGGGCCGATTATTATCAGAATTGTATGTTTTTAAAAGTTATACTATATCTATAATAATTTTTTATATTTATAAATTCATTATAGCATAGAATAAGAAAATTTGTATAAAAATAAGGTAAAGGGAGGAAGGAAAGCTGTGGCGCTTCGCGCGAAAAAAGGAAACTATCCTCCGCCACTTCGTGGCCCCTCCTCCTTCCGACTGCGTGGAAGGAGGTTGTAGAAGATAGTCAAAGAGACCTTCCTCGACGTCGCTGCGCGACATTGAGGAAGGGGGACCGCTTTGCGGTGGATGATGGCCCACTATTTTTCTTTTATATTTTTTGGCAAACCGACGCCGGAGGTTTGCTTCAAAAAGACCTTGTATCATATGTATTGGGACTTTAACCCTCTTTTTGGGGGAAAGTGCTACACTGTAAAAGATGCTGTGGATTGGTTTTAGGACCTACCGATTAACGGTTTGAAGAAGACTCCAACCACAGCTCTTTGCAGCGATGTTAATTAGTTAGATACCGCCAGACGGTTTATATAGAACAAGGATACATAGCAGAGAGTCTGTGGTTTCAGCATCATATTTTTTAGGAGGTTTTATATTATGATCTACGTTGGAATTGATGTGTCCAAAGACAAACATGACTGCTGCATTCTTGACCCAGAGCATAAGTCCAGGTACAAGCAATTTACTATTACCAATGATTGGGAAGGCTTTGACTTTCTGCTGAAGCAGATATGCTCTTACAAACAACCGGCAGAAAACATAAAAGTAGGGCTTGAAGCCACCGGACCTTACAGCGAGAATATCACCAGATTCCTGCTGAATAACGGGCTACCAACTTATGTCTTCAATCCCATGATGACAGATCAATACAAAAAGAGTCATAGCCTTCGCAAAACTAAAACCGATCGCATTGATGCTCATTTCATAGCCTGTATGTTCATGTCCGATTTGGATCTCAAACCCTACGTTCCTAAAGAATACCACAATGAACGTCTCATGTCACTTACCAGATCTCGGTTCAGAATGGTTCAGGCAAGAACAAAGATTAAACAAGACGTGGATCGGCTTGTGGTTCTCAACTTCCCTGAACTAGGAAAATATATGAACCTGAATTCTGCTACTGCTCACGCTATATTCATGGAATATCCTACTCCCGAGGAGCTGGCAAACGCCAACTTGAAACACTTGAAAAACATTATTCACAAGGCATCCAGAGGCAGCTTAAATGAGGATTTGGCTGAACAAATTCGTGACGAGGCAAAAAAATCTATCGGTAAACACAACAATCTGGGCAATGAACATGAATTGCGGGCGAACATCCGGATTCTTGAGGACTATGATGAAGAAATTCGCAAAATCGAGGCTGAGGAAAAGGAGCTGCTGAGCGAGCATCCGGAACCTTTACTTACAATTCCTGGGATTGGTGCCGTCACAGGAGCCGCAATTTTAGCGGAAGTCGGGGATTTTTCCAAGTTCTCTTCTCCTGACAAAGTTCTAGCTTATGCCGGGCTTGCACCGTCCAGGAACCAATCAGGACGCCGAAGTGGGATAGGTCGAAGCGCCCACATGGAGAAAAGAGGGTCACGTTATCTACGATTTGCGCTCTTTAACGCAGCGATATTCGTCTGCCGGTACGAACCAGCCTACAGGGAATATTTAGCTAAGAAACTAAACGAAGGCAAGCATTACTACATAGCAATCTCTCATGCAGCCAAAAAGTTGGTACGGTTAATTTATGCACTTCAGACAACAGGAAATACATACAAAACATCTGCTCAATTAATGCTTCAAAAGCAGATAAATACTAGCTCCGATTCACAGGACATTGTACTTGACATATGATAGTTAGTCTTCTTTCAAGCCGCTGCGCGGCTTCGGAAGGAGGAGAAGCGGAACTGAGCGCCAACGATCCACGCCGCGAAGTTTCTCAGAAGCAGCGACGAGAAGGAGCTGCGTGAGCTTCCTATTCGGCCGAAGGCCGCGGTTTTATATATTTTTTGCGGTGGATGATGACCCTATATTTTTCTTTTACATTTTTTGGCAAATTGACGCCGGAGGTTTGCTTCAAAAAGACCTTCTTTCAAGCCGCTCTGCGGCTTCGAAAGAAGGGGAACCGCAGTCAGCGCTGACGACAGGAAGGGCTGACGAGTGCGGTGGATGATAGAATCTTTTAATCAATAAAAAACGAGGCATACGCCCCAACTAGAAACGCATGCCCTAATAACACACCTCTTTTTAGGTTCTTCACGGTTTTTTCGGGAGTATACCCCTTACGGTCGGAATTGAGAGGTAGCGAATTAACGTGAAAAAGTACTCATCATCTCTGTATCCGTACGCTCTTCTTTTGGCCACTTTAATCTTGTTGTTGAAGCCTTCAAGCTTCCCTGTGTTTATCGGGTACAGGGCATGGTTCACCAGACCGTCTATCCTTGGCAGCTTAATCTTAGCAAACCTAACCAGGGCCGGAATCCCGCTGCCTAGTGCAGCTTTAAACCAGCGCTTCCATCCTGCAAGAGCCTTGTCATAGTCCCTTAATTCATAGAGGGCTACCATCTCTTCCTTCATGGAATAACATATTGCCAGATCCTCGTGCTCTGCAAAGATGGCCTGCAACGCTTCTTTGCTCTTAGGATTCAGCCTATCTTCATTGGTGAGTAACGGCCAGCGGACTTTCTTCAATGTGCGGTAGTTCTTCTTTTCCTCGGATATCCGCTCTTTCAAAGCCGGCTTGTCTTCAGCACTTGCGTCTTTTAATGCTTCTTGCATATCGTTGGCTTTATCCCTATGCATTCTGGCCTCATCAAGTCTTACTACACCTAATACTTCCTTCCCGAATTGAGCCTGCATGTGGTAACGATCATACACGACCTTAGCTTGCGGCAGATGTTCTTGTACCAGCTTGTTGTAGGAAGCGTTCATATCCATGGCGACTGCCTTGACCTCTGTCAGCTTTGTCTGATCATATTCCTTGAAGAAATGCTCGAAGTCAGCTATCGCCCGACCTCTGCCAACCCAGAGAATATAACCTGTCGCTAAATCCATGACGCAAGTGGCATAGGTGTGTCCCTTATGGATAGCAAACTCATCGATGGCCAGGAAACGGGGCTTGTAAGAGGTCAGCTCCAATTCCATTTCATATTTATCGAGAGATTCGTCCATGAGCTGTTTGTGGACATAGCGAACCGTGCTCCAGTGAATTCCTGACATCTTGGCAATTGCATTGGCAGGGATTCCATTACGAAGCAGCGTCTCAATCCAGAGAGAAGCTCTCATGGTAATGCGAGTTCCTGGATATTTAAAGGGAATAGGCTCAGTGATGGTTGCATGGCAGCAGGAGCAACGGAAGCGATGCCCTTCAAAGCGGATCATCCTGGTATGCTCAGGATACGCAGGAAAACTTTTCAAGTAGGTGGAAAATGGCTCGTAAGAATACATTTTCTGACCACATTTAGGACAACGGAAGTCGGTATATTTCTTTTCACTGCAAATAACAATCTCCTGGCTGTCATCAAAAGGGTCTTCCGGCATGAAGACATTGTAAAAGACATCTTGACATTCTGCATTATTTTGAATAGTGTAATTAGTAAAGGACATTTTCTCCTCCCAAGGTATGGTTTCGACGATTATATTTTGGAGGAGTTAATGTCCTTTTTCAATAGTCAAATGTCTTTTAGTCCACAAATTTCCGTGAAGAACCTCTTTTTATATTGTTTCTGATGGACTCTGCTGCAAGACGGCTCCAGATGCGCGAAAGACGGGCACGGGACCCAGAAGATGTACACAAATAGTACCTCGATGGGTCACGTGCCCGCCTGACAAAGCAGATGGAGATGGATTCTGCAAAGGACATCAAAAACTTCCTTAGAAAAAACTCTGCCTTACAAGGCGTGCGAGGCCAGCCGAGCACCCGGGTAAGGCAGGTGCCTTTAACCTGCCCCGTCAGTCCTCTACAAACTCCCCATCCATCATCACTCTGAGCGGATCCTGAATCACCCTAAACGGCTTCTCCTTATAGAACACCAAATCCGCATCTTTACCAACTTCCACGCTCCCGACGCGATTATCGACGCCCATGACACGGGCAGGATTGATGGTAATGGCTTCAAGGGCTTTTCTTTCATCCATACCCTTACTAATGGCAATGCCAGCACAAACGGGCAGATACTGCAGCGGAATGACCGGTGCGTCCGTAATGAGGCAGATGTCCCGTCCTTCCGACAGCCGTGCTGCTCCTTCAAAGCCCTTGCCATGAAGCTCGACCTTCCCGCGGGCGCCAAGGCTCGGACCGATAAGCAGAGGAATTTCCGGTCTTTTTTGCAGGTATTCAATGATATCCGTACCACAAGTCACATGATCCAAGGTAAATTTGAGGTGAAATTCATCACAGATACGAATGGCCGTGACGATATCCTGGGCTTCATGACAATGAATCTTGAGGGCTTTTTCCCGGCGCATGACGGGAACCATGGGTTCAAATTTACGGTCATAATCCCGCACCTTGCTTTCGGCATAAACTTTGGCTGCCAGCAGAAATTCCCGAAGCGTCGAAGCAATGCCCATTCTCGTGGTTTCGTAACCCTTCTTGGGGTTCTCTCCCAGGGCGCACTTCATGGCAAAATAAGGATCAAGAACCATTTCATCGATGATTTTGCCTCGCGTCTTGATACAGGCAAACTGACCCCCAATGACGTTGAGGGAGCCCGGGCCGCTGGCGCAGGTCGTAATCCCCGCCTTCCGTGCCTCTTCAAAAGTACGGTCCAGGGGATTGATGGCGTCAATAGCACGCATTTCCGGAGCAAGAATCATCTTCTTTTCGTTGTGATCGGCATAAAAGTCGCCAAGGGAGTCGGCCTTGAGCCCCAGATGGGTGTGAGCATCGATGAGCCCCGGTGTGACGTAAGCTCCGGCGGCATCAAAAAGAGTTTCCCCCTCTGCGGAAAGGGACTCCCCGACTTCGGCAATTTTACCGTCCCGGATTCGAATATCATAGTCCCCTTCTTCGACATGGGGACTTACTATGTGAGCATGCTGAATGAGCATAGAACATGAGCCTCCTCAAGTGATAAGTTATTTTTAGTATAGCACTGCCAGATGAGGCATGCTATATGTTATAAGTTGTGAGTCGTGAGCTGTATGTAAAAGATATAAATCAAGGGCACACACTTTGATAAAGCATGTGCCCTGTTTTAGGAAAAAGTGGTCATAATCAATCTGTAGTTACTGACTGCTTCAAATGACTGCAACCTGCGAGCGGAAAGTTGTGAAAGGAAAGCTGAAGCTTTTGACCACATTCCTCTTAATGGATGTGCATGGGGACGCCCGGTCCGATAGGAAGATCAAAGGTCAGCCAGACAATCAGCATGGCCGTCATGGTGAGCAGAATGACCATCGCATACGGAATCGTAAGGGAGAAGATAGTTCCGATACCGATTTTGCGATGCTCCGTTTCACCGGGCCTCAGAGGAATCTTCCCCTCTGCCTGATACTGCGTCAGCATGCCGATAATGACAGGCAGCAGTTCCTGCAGCGGTGAGCAGATGTTGGTCGCCGAGTCACCGATGCGGTACGCCAGCTGGGCATAGGCCGGATGGACATTCAGCATGGTGAACATCGGCACAATCATCGGAGCGATGATGAGCCACTTGGAAGAACCGCTCGTCATGAACGGGTTGATGATGGTCGTAACCACGATAATCATGAGGCAAAGCGGCAGGAGTCCGATATGGGCGCCCCGCAGGACTTCAGCCCCCGCGACAGCCACGATTTTGAACATGTTCGACTTGTTCATCATATCGATAAAGACCGCCGCCATCATCGTCGTGGTAAGAAGCGGAATGGCCTCGCGAAGGCCGGCGGAAACAAGTCTCGGAATGTCCTTCCATTTCTTGATTTCTCCCGTTGCCACGCCGTAAGGCAGGCCCGTTGCTACGAAGAAGAAAGCGATAATGGTAATGATGCCGGCGAAGAATGGAGATTTAGGCAGGAAGCGTCCCTGAGGATTCCGCAAAATAGCCCAGGACGGAACCGTCAGGGCAGCGATAACAGCAAGGAAGAAAAGGAATCCATAAAAAGCCCAGCGCAGGCCTTTTTCCTGATCGGTGGTCAACTTATGTTCTTCCAGCATGGCAAGGTCTACTTTGCCGCTGCCGTCGCCGACCATCCTGCAGACGACTTTTTCCGTGAAAAGGGTCAGTGTCACGGACAGGAAAAAGGTCGCGGAAGCCATGAAGAAATAGTTCATCGCCGGATTGATATCGACCTGGACGCCCATTTCCTTGACGACGCCTTCCGTAATGCCGGCAAGCAGCGCGTCCGTTCCGGCAAGGAACAAGTTAGCTGTAAACCCGCCGGAAGAGCTCGCCCACCCGAGAATAACACCAATGAGAGGGTTGCGCCCCAGGGCTGCAAAGATGATGCCGCCCATGGTGAGAGCAAAGAGCGTACCGGCGTCACTCATCAGGTTGGAGTTGACACCGACGAACACCACGGCAAAAGTAACAAGGCTGCGGGGTGCGCGGAGCAGGTACTTTTTCATGAGGGTGCTGAAGAAACCGGTCTTTTCGATAAAGGCCGTCGCTGCCATCATGACAAGGACGAGTTTCATCGGAGGATAGCCAATGAAAATGTCCGGATATTTCGTAATGAGATAGCGGATATTATCGCCGGACAAAAGGTTTGTAACCGCAATCGTCACGGCCTTTTCGGGCTCTCCCGGGGTACGGGAAGCAGCCATATACGTAATGCTGCAGCCAGCCTGGGAAAGGATCCAGGAACCAATCATTGTGATAATGACGAGGATGCCAAAGAGAAGAAAAGGATGGGGCAATTTATTTCCCCAATACTCAATGGTATCGATGAACTTGTTCATCCATGACTTCTTTTGAGCAGCTTTCTGCATTTTTTTGATAGACCTCCTTAGTATAAAGGACTTTATCCGTTCTATTTTGGGATAGAAGGCGGCATGCAGGAAAACGGTCAGGCGGGGATCCCGTTCTTTGCTGACCGTTATTTACCGCCTTCTCCCCTGTCTCCATCCCATTATACAGAAAAGTTCAAAAGAAATCTACATATTTTCAGAAATTACAAAAATTTACGAATTTACTATTTATTTTAAAATTGTAACCATATAATGCCATGTTTCGTTTCATACCCGTTACACATTTTTAATTTTATTTGTCAGATTTGCAGAATTACTGTCCCTATTTTTTATCTCAGTAAAGAAAGTAAAAATTATGATTGTAGTGGCTCCACCCAATATGGAATTAGTTCTATATTGGATGGACGGTTGTTGCAGTAAAAAAGTGGATAGTGAGTAGTGGATAGCGGAAAATAAGTTAGCGTGCTGTGGCGCTATCGCGCGAAAAACCGCTGTGACGCTTTGGCCGCCGAAGGCGGCGAGAAAGAAACTATCCTTCATCGCAGAGACCTTCTTCGACGTCGCTGTGCGACATTGAAGAAGGTCTCCTCGGCAATTTGGCTTCCACGAGCGACCAGCGACGTGCGGCCAGCGTTTTTAAGAGCTATCCTCCGCCACTTCGTGGCACCTCCTCCTTCAGAGGGGACGAAAAAGAAGCTATCCTCCACCGCTATCGTCAGCGCTTCCTACCGTCAGTGCTGACTGCGGTTCCCCTCCTTTCGAAGCCACAAAACGGCTTGAAAGGAGGTCCCAGAGGATGCCAAACCTTACGGTTTGGCACAAAAAAAGTGTCCTGTGGATGGGGATCCACAGGACCAATAGGGATTATCAAACTGGGGAAAAAGTGGAGAACAATCAGAGCAAAGCTTTCACAGCAGCCAGTACGCCATCGAAGTTGATGGTGTGAGTGACTTCCGGTACATATTCCACATAGCGTACGGTGTCATTCTTATCGACGACAACGACGCCGCGGGCTTCCAGGCGATGTTCCTCCATGAGGAATCCATAATTGGTTCCGAAGGAAGCATCTTTATGATCGGAGAGCGTCACCACATTTTTGACACCGGCTGCCCCGCACCAACGAGCCTGGGCGAAGGGAAGATCCATGGAGATTGTAAGAACGACGACGTCGGAAGAAATACCCGTTACATCTTTGTTGAACCAACGAGTCTGGGCATCGCAGACGCCCGTGTCAAGGGAAGGAACCACCGAGATCACTTTGATCTTCCCTTCGTAATCCTTCAGGCTCTTTTCAGCAAGATTATTATCAAGGACCTTAAAATCGGGAGCCTTCTGCCCCACTTTGATTTCAGGCCCTGCAAGAGTTACAGGACTGCCGCCAAAAGTAACGGCACCAACACGTTTTTGCATTAATTTATTCCTCCTCACGGATAAGGTTAATCATCATATTTGACGATATCTCTTCGTCACTCATATGATAGCATACGGTTATAAAATTGTAAATAACTATTTTAATTAATTAAGAAAATATTTTTATTTATATTTATTTTATAATTTTTGACTCTTTAAATGGCTAAAATAATAAAAAGCCGTAATAACAGTTGAAACAGCCTTCGGCAGAGTAGTCCATCACACGCTGCAAGCCAACATCCTGCGTCGGTTGGCTATGATTTAACTAAAAGACCTCCCACACATTCACGTGGGAGGTCTTTCATACTTTTCCTTATGTCAGCTTCGGCAAAACCGCAGCTTACATATACATCTTATGGGGAGGCAGGAATTACATCATGCCAGGCATTCCACCGGCCGGAGCAGCCGGAGCGGTCTTTTCAACCGGTTTATCAGCAACAACGCATTCCGTCGTCAGAATCATAGCAGCGATGGAAGAAGCGTTTTGCAGTGCACTGCGGGTTACCTTGCAAGGATCCACAATGCCGGCGTCAATCATGTTGACGTATTCTTCGGTCTGAGCGTTGAAGCCAACACCCTTGGCAGCCTTCTTAACGCCTTCTACAACGACTGCGCCTTCCAGGCCAGCGTTGTCAGCGATTTGACGAACAGGAGCTTCAATAGCGCGTCTTACAATATCAATACCGGTCTTTTCATCGCCTTCAGCAGTCTTTTCAAGTTCATCCAGAGCAGGCTGAACTTGCAGCAGAGCCGTACCACCACCGGCTACGATACCTTCGGCAACAGCAGCGCGGGTAGCGTTCAGGGCATCTTCGATGCGGAGTTTCTTATCTTTCAATTCGGTTTCGGTAGCAGCACCGACTTTGATGACAGCTACGCCGCCAGCCAGTTTAGCCAGGCGTTCCTGCAGTTTTTCTTTATCGAACTGAGAAGTAGTTTCAGGAATCTGAGCGCGGATAGAAGCGACACGGTCAGCAATGGCCTGCTTGTCGCCGGCACCATCAACAATCGTGGTCATATCCTTGGTTACACGAACCTGACCGCAGGAGCCGAGGTCAGCAACAGTAGCGCTGTCGAGCTTACGGCCAACTTCTTCACTGATTACGGTAGCACCGGTCAGCGTAGCGATATCCTGCAGCATAGCCTTACGGCGATCACCAAAGCCAGGAGCCTTGACAGCTACGGCCTTGAAGGTACCACGGAGTCTGTTGACAACCAGCGTTGCCAGAGCTTCGCCTTCGATATCTTCAGCAATGATCAGGAGTTCACGGCCTTGTTGTACAACCTTTTCCAGAACAGGCATAATGTCTTGGATCAGGGTAATCTTTCTATCAGTAATGAATACATACGGATTGGACAGAACAGCTTCCATCTTGTCAGGATCCGTTACCATGTACGGGGAAATGTAGCCGCGGTCAAACTGCATACCTTCTACGGTTTCCAGGGAAGTTTCCATGGTCTTGGATTCTTCAACGGTGATAACACCATCATTGCCAACCTTTTCCATAGCATCGGCAATCAGGCCGCCGATTTCTTCATCACCGGCAGAAATGGAAGCAACCTGTGCTTTTTCTGCCTTGGTGTTAACTTCTTTAGCGCTTTCCTGCAGCTTCTTAACGATGCAGTCGGTAGCTTTCTTGATGCCCTTCTTCAGAACCATCGGGTTAGCACCGGCAACAACGTTCTTCATGCCTTCGTGTACAATGGACTGAGCCAGCAGGGTTGCGGTCGTAGTACCATCACCGGCCACATCGTTGGTCTTCGTTGCCACTTCGCGAACCAGAGCAGCGCCCATGTTTTCGAACGGATCTTCCAGTTCAATGTCCTTAGCAATGGTAACACCATCGTTGGTGATGGTCGGAGAACCGAACTTCTTCTCCAGGACAACGTTACGGCCCTTAGGACCAAGCGTAACCTTTACAGCATCAGCCAGTTTATTGACACCGCGTTCCAGACCGCGGCGAGCATCTTCGTCAAATTTAATCAGTTTAGCCATCTTATATCGACTCCTTAATTCCAGATTTTAAATGGTGAATGATAATCCACGTAAAACGGGGCGATTCACTTATCTTCAATCACAGCCAGAATGTCGCTGTCTCTCAGGATGATGTAGTTCTTGCCGTCCAGTTCCACTTCGCTGCCGGAGTACTTAGCAAAAACAACCGTTTCGCCAACCTTGACTTCGGAAGGAACCTTCGTGCCGTTTTCCAGCATACGGCCGGTACCTACAGCAATGACCTTACCGGTCTGAGGTTTGTCTTTATGAGCCGTGTCCGGCAGATAGATGCCGCTTTCGGTCTTTTCTTCCTGCACAATCGGTTCAACTACAACATGATCATCTAAAGGTCTTAACATTCTCGATAATCCCCTTTCGTTTCATTATGTCAAAATTAACTTTTTGATTTATTAGCACTCATTTAACAGGAGTGCTAACTACATTACTAATAATAGCATCTTTCTAAAAAAATGCAACCCCTTTTAGGAAAAAAGTCAAAGATTTTGTCTTTAGAAAGGGCGCTGCCGCCTTCGGCGCAGCGCTGTGGCGCTTCGCGCAAAAAGAAAGCTATAAAGCTGTGGCGCTGTCGCGCGAAAGAAGAAAACTCTCCTCCTCCGCAGAGACCTTCCTCGACGTCGCTGCGCGACATTGAGGAAGGGGGACCGCTTTGCGGTGGATGATGACCCTTATTATTCTTTTTTATATTCAGGCAATGCGAAGCATTGGCTACGTCTGAACCTTCTTCCAAGCCGTATAGCGGCTTGAAAGGAGGTCCAGGTGTACTATATTGCATTCTGGTTTGAATTTTACAGCATTTCTATTGAACCAATTCCTGTTATCCGGCTAAAATTCGTTTTTTCCTTCGAAACTGCACATTTGTTTTAAAGAGGGTCTCTACAAAAATTTACCGCAACTATTTTTAATTTTATTTTGGCAAACCGACGAAGGAGGTTTGCTAATAAGAAAATATAAAAGAGCCGCGGTAAATTTCCACACTTCTTTTAATTTTTTCCAGGCAATGCAAAGCATTGGCTACGTCTGGACCTCCTTTCACGCCGCTGCGCGGCGTCGAAAGGAGGAGAAGCGGAACTGAGCGCCAACGATCCGCAAGCATAGCGCAGCGGGAGTTGTCGACGCGAAGTTTCTCAGAAGTAGCGACGAGAAGGAGCTGCGTGAGCTTCCTATTCGGCCGAAGGCCGCGGTTTTATATATTTTTGCGATGGAGGATAGAATGTTTTAATTACCAAAAAAGCTGTGAAGAAACGAAATACCATTTCTTCACAGCTCATGTACTATCATAATTTTGTGCCGAAGGCGCTCCTCGCTGCCGCAGGCCAGCCGCCGCAGGCGGCCACAGCTTCTACAGCGCGACAGCGCCAAAGCGTCAAGGGTGCCTTTCCCTAACTTCCTTCATTAACTTCTGTATAACTGTCCCATAATTCTCCCGTTTATGTGGGAACAGGCACCTGGAGCAATCCTTAATCCCTTCTTTTGTAAACGTATACGCCCCGCCGCAGTCCTTTACAAGATACAGCGGGCAGTAGCAAAAGAGGCAGTTGAAATTCTCTGGATCGGCGCCTTTATGGCACGGGAAGAACTCGCATTCCTTATGGCTGAAGTAATCATACTTTTTACCCATGGAGCATCACCTCGTAGGTCCTGGCAAGATGGCCGAATTCTTCCATGGAGAGGGATTCGCCTCTCCGCTTTTTGTCGATGCCGGCCTTGAGAAGCAGTTCTTCCGCCGTATGGCCTTCCGGCACAATGGATTTCAGGCAGTTGGAAAGCATTTTACGACGCTGGGAGAAGGCAGCCCGCACGACTTTGAAGAAGACTTTGCTGCTGACGTCGACAGCAGGTTTCTCGCGCTTTTCACAGACCACGACCATGGAATCCACTTTCGGCGCCGGCATAAAATCGCGGGCCGGTACGGGGATGGCGAGCTTGGGCTCGGAATAATACTGCAGAGCCAGCGACAGCGGGCCGTAGTCCTTGCCGCCCGGCTTTGCCACCATGCGTTCTGCCACTTCTTTCTGGACCATCACGACAAAACGATTCAGAGGCAGTTCCTGTTCCAGCAGGGCAAAAATAATCGGCGTAGTAATATAGTAGGGAAGATTGGCGGCGACCGTAAAAGGACGCCCTTCCGTAATTTCCTTGAGGTCTACTTTCAGGATATCGCCCGGAATGATTTTGACATTCTCATAGCCCTCGAGCGTCTTTGCAAGGACGGGCAGCAGCGTCTTGTCAATCTCCACGCTCCTCACATCCGCTCCCGTCTCGGCAAGAGCCTGAGTCAGCGTGCCGATGCCGGGTCCGACTTCGAGGACAAGGTCTCCGGGGCCGATCTTAGCCGCTTCGGCAATTCCGCGCACCACCTTTTCATTAATGAGAAAGTTCTGGCCGAACTTCTTTTTGGTATGCAGACCGAAAGTCTGCAAAATATATCGGGTGACTTCCCGGCTGGCAATCACGGGATGCAGTACACGTTCATCCATCAGTCTTGTTCCTTCCCCTCTTCGTCCAGTGCGGCGACGGCCTTATTAAATTCTTCACGCGTCACGCCATAATGATTCAGCCGCTCCACCATTTTCTTCACGTTGCCGTAGCCAATGCCCAGAAGAGCGCCCAGTTTGTCCCGCCGCAATGAAGCTTCCGGTGAACCGGAGCAGTTGTTATCAAAAAGATCCCGTGCCGTAAATTCCTGCTGCGGAACCATCTCGCGATGGCGCACCTTGGAAAGGGCCTTGCGGATAGCTTCCGGCTGAGCCTGCTCAATACCCACGTCATGATGGGCCAGGGCTTCTGCCTTAGGCACAAAAGCCTGTCCCGCCTCGGGAAAACGTTCCGTCAGGTAGCGGCGGATACGCTCCCCTGCCCCATCGGGATCGGTCATGATGATAATGCCGCGCTTTTCATAAGCTGCGGCGATTTGCTTCAATGTATAGGGGGCCAGCGTAAAGCCGCCCGTTTCAATGGTATCGGCATCCACTGCCTTTTTGACAGCGACCGTATCCATCTTACCTTCAACAACGATAACTTCCTTGATCAATTGTTTTTCCTTTCCTCACCGCAATAAGATCAGCGGTTAAAATATTCTGTTATAAAACGCTTTTGGGAAAAAGTGGGTAGTGGCTAGTGCGTAGGGGTTAGTACACTCGTGCGGGCATCTGCTTTGGCGGATTCTTAATACAGAGAGATACCAAAGCCTTCGGCAGAGTGGTCAATCATCCACTCAGCAATTTTGCTGCCTTCAGCGGCGACCCGCGACCTGCGTTATAAACAAACTAGGCAGGAACCAAATCGGTTCCTGCCTAATCATTCTACCAATATTACTCTAAGAAGTAAACGGTCACATCTCGTCGGCCCCACTGAATGGCATCCGAATAAGAATCCATATAAAGGTCGATACGATTACCGTTTATGTCCCCGCCGCAGTCACCGGCTACTGCAAAACCGTATCCGGGAATATACATTCTCGTGCCATACGGAATTACATCAGGATCGACTGCTACGATTCCATGATAGGGAACAACCCCTGTGGAAGTCAGTCCCGTACCGCTGCCTTCTGCCAGGGTATATGCAGAAGCTTCTGCCGTCATGGCAGAACGATAACGGACATAGCCGCGGGAGGTTTGTACCATTTGGTTGGCTCCGGTCCCTACTTCAACGACTTCAGGAACGGGGTTCGAAACAACCTCACGGGCAATTTCTTTTCTGACTTTCTGACTGCCAATATTGATGACTCGATACGTCACCACAGCTTCGCCGTCTTTACCGGGAGAAACTACGTTACGTCTGCCGCGGGGCAGATTGTCGTTGTTTCTGAGTTCTGTGGTGTAAGGAACCGCTTCGGATTCCTTCGTGATTTCTGTCGTAGGAGAAACAACATTGATCGTCATGCCCGCTGCTACCGGGGCATCCAGGGAAGGATATGTATGATACCCTTCGTAATTTACACCTACGGCATCCAATACTTCTTTTACCGTCTTACGTCCAATGGTATACTCGGTTGTTCTGCCGTTCTGCCAGACCTTGACCGGAATTGCACGGATGACTTCAATTGTTGAACCATCCTCATATTTTCCGTCCCCGACAACGTCATATCCGTCAGCATCGTTCAGAACTACACCGGCGTCTTCCAGGGCTCCTTTGACTGTAACAGCCCGAGTCGACAGGGATATCGTCTGCCCATCCACATTGACCTTCACTTTTTTCGGTGCAGTAGAAAAACCGAGGAAGTTCAAGCTGGTTATGAGCAGCAAGCATACGACAATCCACTTTTCAGGACGCTTCCATCGACTTGGATTATGCAAATTCTCGCCTCCTTGAAACGGATATATCATATCATGGAGGCAAAATTGAGTCAAAGAAAAATTAGTACCTGGTCACAAAACTGTACATTTACAAAAGTCATTTTTGTGACGAAAATGCAAAGTAAACAGTACATTTTAGTCAATTTTCAGCTTGAAAAAGAGATTTTTTGAATTTTTTGTGGCATTTTGCATCATTTCTAAGGAAGAAACGTTCTTAAGTGACGCAGCCAATTCTGCTACCTTTTCCACGTACAGTGGACAGTTTCTCTTGCCCCGATAGGGAACGGGTGCCATATAAGGGGAATCCGTCTCGAAAAGGATGCGGTCCATTGGCATTTTCGTCAATATGTCACGGACACCATGGTCATGTTTGAAGGTACTCGTCCCTCCAAAACCAAAATACCATCCTAAATCAAGCAGTTCCTTCGCCATATCCCAGTCCCCGGAGTAACAATGCATCACGCCGGAAACCCCTTTTCCTTCGCTTTTGACGAAATCCAGCATATCTTCGTGCGCATCCCGGTCGTGGATAATCACGGGAAGCCCCGTGCGCCGGGCCAGGTCAAACTGGGCACAGAGATACTTCTTCTGCAGGTCATGGGGAGATGCTTCGTCGTTGTAATAATCGAGCCCGATTTCTCCGATAGCGACGACACGCGGATCTTTGGTCATTTCCTCGACCCGCTTCAAATCGCTGAACTGACAGTGCCCGATATCTTCCGGGTGCAGCCCGACAGCAGCAAACACGAAAGGATACTTGTGAGCCAGGGCCACAGCCGCTTCGCAGCTCGGAATGTCACAGCCGGGGTCGATAAACCCCAGCATGGACTTTCCAATCTGTGCAATCAGCTCATCGCGGTCGGCGTCAAACTCTTCCGTATCCAGATGCGCGTGCGTATCAAATAAAGGCAGGCGGCTCATTATTTCACCTTGCTGCCGGACTTGATGCCGGGAGCTTCGCAGAGAACAAGGTTGCCTTCATCGTCGGAAGCGGCGAGCAGCATGCCCTTGGACTCGATACCCTTCAGTTTGGCCGGCTTCAGGTTGGCAATGACGATGACGTTTTTGCCGACGAGGTCAGCATCGGTATAGTACTTGGCAATACCGGACACGATGGTGCGTTCTTCCCCGCCAATATCGACGGTAATCTTCATCAGCTTATCGGTATTCGGAACGCGTTCAGCCGCTTTGATTGTGGCAACACGCAGGTCGAGCTTTGCAAAGTCATCAATCGTGATTTCGCCGAGCGTCACTACGCCGTCATTCTTAGCGGCTTTCTTGCCGGCAGCCTTCTTGGGAGCGGCTTTGGCTTCTGCCTTGTCTTCCTTTTCTTCTTCGATGCGCGGGAAAATCGGCTGGCCCTTGGCCACTTTCGTGCCGTCAGGCAGCTTGCCCCACGTTACTTCGTTCAGATCGAACTGATCTGGCACGGCAAGGCCCAGTTGTTCGAAGATCTTCGGTGCGGAGAACGGCATCATGGAAGAAATCAAGATAGCGATGTTGCGAACGGCATCGGCCAGGTTGTACATGACAGCCTCGAGGCGTTTTGCCTGAGCCGGATCTTTAGCGAGGATCCACGGCGTCGTGACATCGATATATTTATTGGAAGCACCGATGTAGGTCCAGATCGTCTTAATGGCTTCGTTCAGTTCAAAAGCATCCATATGCTTGCGGTATTCCGCCAGGGTCTTATCGGCCAGGGTACGGAATTCGGCATCGACATCATTGTCAACAACGGTCTTATGAACAATGCCCTGATGATACTTTTCAATCATGGAAACCGTACGATACTGGAGGTTACCAAGGTCGTTGGCAAGGTCGGAGTTCCAGCGGCGGATCAGGCCTTCGCGGGAATAGTTGCCGTCGCTGCCGAGTGCGATTTCGCTGAGCAGGTAATAACGGACGGCATCCGGACCGAATTCCTGAATCGGAGCCATCGGGTCAACGACGTTGCCCTTGGACTTACTCATCTTTTCGCCGTTAACAACGAGCCAGCCATGGCCGTAGACATGTTTCGGCAGAGGTTGATCCATTGCCATCAGCATAGCCGGCCAGATGATCGTATGGAAGCGGACGATTTCCTTACCGACCAGATGGACGTCAACCGGCCAGAAGCGGTTGAATTTTTCGGGATTCTGACCGAAACCGATGCCGGTGAAATAGCACAGCAGGGCGTCGAACCATACATAGGTAATCTGCTTTTTATCAAAAGGAACCGGAATGCCCCAGTCAAAAGAGCTGCGGGAAATGCACAGGTCTTCCAGGCCCTGCTTCAGGAACGCAATCATTTCATTGCGGCGGGAAACAGGCTGAATGAAATCCGGATGGTCTTCAATGTGTTTCAGGATGCGGTCGGCGTACTTGGACATCTTGAAGAAGTAATCTTCTTCTTCCATCGTTTCGACAGGACGGCCGCAGTCCGGGCAGACGCCGCCGGCTTCTTCAATCTGGCGGTCCGTCCAGAAAGATTCGCAGGGTACGCAGTATTTGCCGACATACTTTTTCTTGTAGATGTCGCCCTTATCATAAACCTTCTGCAGCATAGTCTGTACCGTGTGCTGGTGTTCCAGGCTGGAAGAACGGACAAACTTCGTATAGCTGACGCCGAGCATCTCCCAGAGTTTCTTGAAGTTAGCTACGATGCCGTCTACGTATTCAATCGGCTTCAGACCGTTTTCTGCGGCTTTTCTCTGGATTTTGAGGCCGTGTTCGTCACTGCCCGTAATGAATTCGACATCAAAGCCGTTAGCCCGTTTATACCGGGCGATCGTATCGGCAATGGTCGTGCAGTAAGCATGGCCGATATGCAGATTGGCGCTCGGATAATAAATCGGGGTCGTAATATAAAATGCTGGTTTCGTCATTTCTCATTCCCCTTTTTCTAAAAGTAATCTATTATACAGCTCCCTTTTGGGAACTTTATAAGCTTTGGCAATCTGGGCAAGGGCTTCCTTTTTGGGAGTGCCCTGCTCCATCAGGGCTTTGACAGCATCGAGCGGGTCGCCCTGCGGCTCCGATTTTTGGAGTTCTCCCGCTTCGATGACGAGGACAAATTCGCCCCGCGGCGGGTTTTCCGCCAGATGAGCGCGGCATGTCGAAACGGTGCCGCGGAAAAATTCCTCATGCACCTTTGTAAGTTCCCGCGCCATGGTCATGCGGCGGTCGCCCCAGGCCGTTTCGATGTCGCCCAATACTTCTTCGATGCGGTGCGGCGCTTCATAGAGCACCATAGTCGCCGGAATATGGGCCCATTCTTCCAGTTTTTCGCGGCGGTTCTTTTTGCTCTTCGGCAGGAAGCCGCCAAAGAAAAACGGCGTGCTCGTAAGGCCCGAAGCCACGAGCGCCGTGAGGGCCGCGTTGGCACCGGGCACCGGCACAACGGGAATCCCTTCGTCGATGCACTGTTTGGCGATCAGTTCGCCCGGGTCGGAAATCCCGGGAAAGCCGGCGTCCGACACAAGAGCAATATTCTTACCGCTGCGCAGATATTCCAAAAGCAGCGATCCCTGTTTTTCCTTATTGTGTTCATGGTAGCTAATGAGCGTGCCATGGATTTCAAAATGAGTCAAAAGCTGGCGCGTGTGCCGCGTATCTTCGGCGGCGATATAGTCCGCCTCGCGCAGCATACGAAGGGCCCGCGGCGTCATATCTTCAAGGTTTCCGATCGGAGTTGCACAAAGGTACAGCGTACCTGTCGTTTCACTCATGCTCCGTCTCCTTTCCATAATAATACGCCAGGGTCTCTTTGCTGTAGGACCCATCCTGATTGTACATAATAAGCGGCGGCAGGACTTCCAGGCCCGGATGACCGCCCTTCGTAAATTCCGCAAGGAAAATCCAGGCGGGTCGGTCCACATAGGAATGAACCCACTGCAGCTTCTTGATTTCCAGCTGGTATTGCAGGCCGAGCTTCACGGCGTCGGTAAACCGTTCCGTGATCTGAACGAGGGCAAAACGTCCTTTTGTCTTAAGCGTAAACGAAGCCGCCCGGAAAAAGTCCTCCAGCGTCGTTCCGTCCTCATGGCACGCAGCTGTGGCCAATTTGCGCCGCCGCCCACCGATGCGGTAAGGTGGATTGGCAAGGACTAGGTCCGTACTGTCACTTTGGAGAAATTCCCTATACTGCCGGATATCCGCGCAGAGCGGGGTCACACGGTCCTCCATGCTATTTTCCCGGACACTTTCACGCAAAAGTGCAATCACGTTGGGATTGATGTCGACGGCAAGGACGCTTTCGGCCCCTTTATCGGCCATGATGAGGCTCGCCGCCCCGGTGCCGCAGCCCAGCTCTACCACATGGGCCTTTGTGGCCATATGGGGAAAAGCGGCAAGAAACACCGTATCCGTCGTAAAGCACAGTTCCCTGCTGTCCTGCCAGATTTTCAGCTTGCCGCCCGGCAGGCAGTCAAGGCGCTTCGTATCACTGCTGTCCATCTTCGGTCTTTGAAGCTTCTACAATTTCATCCCAACTGACGCTGATGCGGTTACCCGGGGAGAGTTCCACCATAACCGTCTGGTCGCGCCGGCTGATCTGCATGATCATGCCTTCGCCCGACGGCGTAACCACCTTCATGCCGGGTTTGGGAATCGTCGTATGTTCCTTCTTCTTGCACTTTTTCTTGCAGCCGCTGTACATGTCGCATTCATATTTGAGGCAGCACAGAAGACGCCCGCAGATGCCCGAGATTTTCGTCGGGTTGAGCGACAGATTCTGTTCCTTCGCCATGCGGATTGACACCGGTTCAAAATCGCCCAGGAACGTAGCGCAGCAAAGCGGACGGCCGCAGCAGCCGATGCCTCCGAGCATCTTGGCTTCGTCGCGGACGCCGATCTGGCGCAGCTCGATACGGGTGCGGAATATCGCCGCCAGGTCTTTGACAAGACCGCGGAAGTCGATTCTCCCGTCTGCCGTAAAGTAAAAGATGATACGGCCGGCATCAAAAGTATATTCCACATTGACAAGATTCATTTCAAGGCCTCTTGCGGCAATCTTCTTTTCGCAGATGCCAAAGGCCTCTTTTTCCTTACGGTGATTTTCTTCGACCTGCTTGGCGTCAGCTTCCCCCGCCTTGCGGATCACGCTCTTAAGCGGCGGTACAATCTGGGATTCTTCGACTTCCTGCGGGCCGATCACCACTTCACCGTATTCGATGCCCCGGGCCGTTTCCACAATGGCATGGTCGCCCTTCTGGAGATCAAATTCACCCGGTGCAAAATAATAGATTTTTCCGGCTCTCTTGAACCGGATTCCTACAATCGTAACCACGTTAAAACTCCTTATTCGTTCTTTTTATTTCGAGAAACAGGGACGTCAGCATCATTTCCCCACCTAAGTAGGACTGCAGTCCCTGCCAGTATTCTTCCGTAATATCATAAGCTCTGCGCAGCCTTGCATCCGGCCAGTTCCGGAAACATTCCATGACGCGCCCGCCTATATCCTTATTATATAGCGGCAGATCCGGATCGCACCGCATCAGTCCGTCCCGGAAGAGCAGCAGCATCATTTCAACGCACGTTGCCGCATCATCGCGCTGGATTTTGCCGAGCCAGTCCAGGTCGGCAAGCCGCAGCATGAGATATCCCTCGTCCAGCTGCTCCAAAACGGTCAGTACCCGCTCGCGCCACATAAGGGCATCGGCCTGACTGAGAGAAAGGGCCCTGCCGGGAGAGCCATCGGTCAAAGACGCGAAGATTTCGCCGTTTGGCACATGACGCATTTCCATCACTTCCGCCGTCTCTTCTTCCGTGAGCGGCTGGAAACGCAGTGCCATGACCCGCGACTGAATCGTCGGAAGGAGCCTGTTCTTATTGGAAGCAATCAGGATAAAGAGCCAGTATTCCGGCGGCTCTTCGAGCAGCTTCAAAAAGGCATTCGCCGCCTCCGGATTCATCCGATCCGCTCCATCGATGAGACAAACTTTGTAGCGGGACAAAGTCGGAGCGTACGTCGCCTGGGCCGCCACATTCTTTATCTGACCAATCAAAACGAGATTACTGGGACTTATAGGCTGGACATAGTAAAAATCGAAATGACCCGTCTTGCACAGGCTCTGATCTTCCTGTGTCTCCTTTTCGCCGGATTCCTGCCGCTCCTTAAGGCTCTCGAGCGCCATATCAAAGCGCTCGCAGCTCGCACAGTGACAGTGCTCCGCCAAAGGGTCCTCCAGGCAAAGGAAACTTTTGGCAAACCGGAGGGCGAGCGTCCTTTTGCCGATGCCTTCCGGTCCGTAAAAAAGAAGAGAAGGCGTCTTGCGCGGCTCTGTAAGAAGCGTGCGCAAAAAGGCTTTATTTTCCTCATGACCCAGTACCGTATCCCACATAGTGACTTCCTTTGCTGCAGTTATTCAATACTAAATAGAATAAACCATTTATATAAATTTTTCCACTTTTTTTACCATTTCGCGGGCGACTTCCTCTTCCGGTGCCGCCGCGTGAATCAATACGATCCGTTCCGGCTCCTCGCGTGCCAGAAGCAGATAGCCTTCGCGGATTTTCCGCTGGAAAGCAAGACCTTCCTGTTCGAATTTGTCGCTCACTCCGCGGGCATCGCGGCGGGGCAGGAATTCTTCCGGCGTACCGTCAAGCAGAAGGGTCAGATCGGGCCGCAGTCCCTGCGTGGCAAAGTCGTTCAGGTGACGCAGCTCCGAAAGCGGCATGCCGCCGATAACGCCCTGGTAGACCAGCGTCGAATCACTGAAGCGGTCGCAGATAACGACCTTCCCCGCGTCGAGCGCCGGCTGAATGACCTTATCCACATGGTCGGCCCGGGCCGCAAGGTGCAGCAGGCTTTCCGTCGTTTTGCAGACCGGCACGTTAGGGTCAAGCGCCATATCGCGCAGTTTTTCGGCAATCGGCGTGCCTCCCGGTTCGCGGGTCACGACGACTTCCCTGCCGTGCTTTTTAAAATATTCGGCCAGGTGCATGGCCTGCGTCGTTTTGCCGCTGCCATCCGGGCCTTCCAGCGTAATAAAAATTCCTTTTTTCACGGTTCAATCACCTCAATTGTTTCGAGTGATGCATCCCGGGGACCGCTGACGTTAAGCTTCCGTGCCTGCATGAGGCGACAGTAACGGATGAGCTCCGCGTCGATTTCCTCTCCCGGCATAATGAGCGGAATACCCGGCGGATAAAAGCTGATGCTCTCGCCGCTGATTTTGCCCACTGCCTCTTCAAAACGGCAGGACGTACGAGGCTTGAAAAAAGCTTCCCGCGGCAATAATCTCTGCTTCGGCAGCGTCAGATAGGGCTGCGCCGGCACGAGGCTGCGCTCCGGTTTCCGGTGCTTATCCAAAACGTCCCGAATAGTTTCAGCGATATGGGCAAATTCATCCGTATCATCGGCGTAGGTCACAAGAAAGAGCACATGGTCCTCGTCGGCAAGTTCCACGGCAATGCCGGCCTCACGGAGGATGTCTGCCGCTTCCATACCGGTGAGGCCCAGGGGGCTTGTCATAATGGTCACTTTGCCGCCGTCACAATCCACGATTCCGCCTTTGCCGATGAGTTCGCGTTCGAGGACAGGCAGGCCTGCCACCTTTTTCAGTTCCCGGCGCAGGCGTCCCGCTGCCCGCAGCGATGCCTCTCCCATTTCGGCACCGTGTGCCTCCAGCTGCGCCCGGGCCCCGTCGAGGGAACCCATGAGCAGATAATTCGGGCTCGTCGTCGTCACGGTGCTCATAGCCGCTTCCATCCGTTCCGGGCGAATCTGCCGGTACGAAACCTGAAGGAGCGAGCACTGCGTCATCGCACCTGTAATCTTGTGCGTACTTTGCGCCGCAGCGTCTGCCCCGCACTGCATCGCGCTTTTGGGAAGGCTATCCGTAAAGCCGAGGTGCGGGCCATGGGCCTCGTCAACGAGCAGCAAAGCCCCGTGCTGATGAGCGATGCGAGCAATCGCTGCCGTATCGGCGCAGAGCCCGAAATAATTCGGTGTCGTCAAAAAGACAGCCTTCAGATCCGGATGAACCTTAAACGCGGCTTCCACCTGCTGCGGCGTCAGCTGCAGGGAAAGGCGCCACGTATCGTCCCACGCCACGTTGACATAGACCGGATTCAGCCCGCAGAGCACCAGGCCGCCCAGCACCGATTTATGACTGTTGCGCGGCACAAGAATCTTGTCGCCCGGCTGCAGCGCCCCAAGGAGCATTCCATGGATCACACCGCTTGTACCATTGACGCCCAGAAAGCACCGGTCAGAGCCGTAGAGCCTTGCAGCCAGCGATTCGGCGTCACGAATGCACCCTTCCGGGTGGTGAATATCGTCAAGTTCCGCCATCAGTGACACATCTGCCCGGAGAGCCTTCTCCCCCATAAGTTCGGCAAGATCCGGGTCGGCACCGCGGCCGCCCTTGTGTCCCGGCGTGTGCAGCGGATAAACATGAGCCAGCCGGTACGCCTTCATCGCACTGAGAAGCGGTTTCTTTATCATTAAATACGAACCTCCAGTTAATATACAATCACAGAATACTTTATTTTACCATATATTGGAAAGAAAAGTAAAAAACGGATAGAGATTAGTACAATTGTGCGGGCATTTACCTTGGTGGATTATTCATGGGGAGGCTGTGGCGCTTCGCGCAAAAAACCGCTGTAACGCTTTGGCCGACTTCGTCGGCTGGCCTGCGGCGGCGAGGAAGAAGAAGAAGTGGTTAGGGGTTGGTGGCCAGGGGTTAGTACAATCGTGCAGGCAGCTTCATTGGCGGATTCTTGATGTAGATTGCAGTGAGTAGTCAGTTGGCCTTTGGCAGACGGTGGATGAAGACCCTTATTATCCTTCAACTCCTACCTGGCATTTTGCACAGAAAGAAATATAGAATTGCTTCCATTTATTTCCACACCTCTTTTAATTTTCTTCCGGCAATGCAAAGCATTGGCTGCGGGAAAGAAGGAGAATCGTTTGCGATGGAGGATAGAATGTTTTAACCCCAAGCCTTCGTTTTTTAAAATATTGCAAGCGTAATTAGAATTTTGGCAGCTCTTTTGCTCTGTAGTCAAAAACTATGCTTAAACAAATAATAAAAGAAGCTATTCTCCATTACAGGGACCTTCTTCGACGTCGCTGTGCGACATTGAAGAAGGGGGCCCGCTTTGCAGGGGATGATGACCCTTATTATCCTTTAATTCTTACCTGGAATTTTGCACAAAAAGGAAATATAGAAGATCTTAGTGAAAGCTCTCACCTCTTTTGCCCTATAGTCAAATGCCCTGCTTTGACAATAATAAAAGAAGCTATCCCTCCACCGCAGGGACCTTCTTCGACGTCGCTGTGCGACATTGAAGAAGGGGGCCCGCTTTGCGGGGGATGATGACCCTTATTATCCTTTAATTCTTATCTGGAATTTTGCACAAAAAGGAAATATAGAAGATCCTAGTGAAAGCTCGCACCTCTTTTGCTCTATAGTCAAAAGCCTTGCTTTGACAATAATAAAAAATAAAGCATACGCCCCATTAAGAAGCGTATGCCCCAATATCACGCAGACTTTTATATTTTGTTTCTGATGAACTCTGCTGCAAGACAGCCGTGAACACGCAAGAATTAATCCTCAGAACACTTCATACCATCCCACACCTGTTTTTTCATTTTCTTTTTATGGACGGCACAGAAGATAGGTGCAGATGCGAGGAAGACCGGATTGGGGCCACGAAGTCGTACAAAGAACGTACGTCGAGTGGTCACAATCCGGTCTGACAAAGCAGATGCGCCTATATTTCTGCGCCGGACAGAAAAAGTTTCCCTAGAAAAACTCTGCCTCACGATGCGCGCGAGACTTGTCGAACGCCAGCGTGAGGCAGGTGCCTTTAATCACTCAAAACTTCCATTTAACCCCTACATCCCAGCTCCACCTCTCATCATAACCAGACCCATCACCGCGCATAAAGTCGGCATAAGCCTGCATATGATCGTTGATCTGATAGGAAGCGCCGAGCCCATATTCAAACCAGGAATCACCATAATCTTCATAGGTATCGAGCACTTCATCACTGGAAGCGAAGCGGACATTCATGCCGCCGTTGAAATCATGGTTCCATCCGGCCTTGATAAATACAGAGCCCTTCTTATCTTCGTATCCGAGACGGAGGCCGACGCGGCCGAGAGCCGTGCGTACCGTATCCCCATTCGAATGGAGCCCGTACGAATCAGTGAAGTCACCGTTCTTGAAGATACCCAGGATGAGCTGGGTCTGCGGCTCCACGAACCAGCCTTCAGGACTCGTGGACTTATAGCCGTATTCGGCACCGAAGGAAATTCCGTTGCTCTTCAGTTTGCCCGTGTGTTCACGTCCTCTGGAACTGAAGGTAAAGTCATCGGACAAATGCTGCGCCTTTAACGTCAGATCAAGATACTGCCCGTCCTTCCAGACATGAGTGTCATAGAGGCCGAGCGTATAGCCCTTGACGTCGCCGCGGCCGCTGTAAAAATCAGTATTGCCGTCGAGGTAAGCAAAGCCGACGCCAGCCACATGCTCGTGGTTATCTGTCTTGTTAGCCAAAAAGTCATAACCGACTTCGTACGAATGGTACTGCGCGTTCGTCTCGAATTCGCCGATGCGGTCAAAGCGTTTGCCTTTTGTGCGGGCCCAGATACCATCCTGTGCCTGCGCGGCTCCCTTCCCGACTTCTCCGATGCGGCGGAACATCGTATCCATATCGCTGCGCCACAGGAGATAGTTGGAGCCATTGACCGCCATCATCGTGCGGACAGCCGGCGTGTAGTGCCCATCCCTGGTCGCATTTTGTGTAACGTCTTTCAGATAAACATCCGTCATATATCCCGAAGTGGTGCTGTCCTTCGTGCCCAGCTCGGCTTCGTAGTAATAGAGATCGGTCTCGTCATACGTTTGCCCCAACTCATAAGAGCCATTTTCCGTACCGACCGAAACGAGGACCGTCCCGGTCATGGCCGTGGTCCAGTGGGAATCCGGATCGATTTTGACCATGTTGATGCTGGTATTGCCGCTGTGCATCCCAGTGATGTAAAGGCGGTCATTGCCCGTATTTTTGTTGACATCAATGTCAAGATTGAGCTGTGAACCATCGTTGTCGTAATTTCCTACGGTCACGGAATCGCCCAGGGTGCTGTTGCTTAACGTGAGGACGCCGCCGCTTCCCGTAAAGGACGAAGCGGTAGAGCCGGTCGTCGGAGCCCAGACTGCCCCATCGTCAGCATGAATCGTGATACCGCCCGCTGCTGCCGCGGTGCTTGTTGTCGTAGTTTCCGCTGTAGTTGCCGCAGCCGTTTCCGTCGTTGTTTCCGCAGTATCTTCCGTCGCAGCGGCCGTTGTGGCTGCCGTACTGAGCAGAAGCAAACTGTGAACGCGGCGGGAAGCAGACGAAGACGTCGTAGTTGTTGTAGTCGTCGCTGTGGTCGTCGCTGTGGTCGTCGCTGTGGTCGTCGCTGTGGTCGTCGCTGTGGTCGTCGCCGTTGCTGCCGCGACTGTCGTCTTCTCATCCGAGCTTGCCGAACTTGTCGTCACATTCGGGTCCGTCGTCTTCCCTGTAATCAGGGAACTGCTTCCCGAAGCATACATATCAATTTTACCCGTACCGGCACTATCGAAATCCATATCTCCCTGATAGCGCATCGCCGTGCCTTCCTGGCCAATCGTTACGGAACTATTTTTATCGGCATGGATATTTCCGGTTTCCACGATGCGGCTTGCCTTCGAGCCAAGCGCAATCTCTGCATTTTTTCCGGCATAAACCGCACCGGAAACCGTAAGGGTATCGCCCCGGGAACTACCGACTGCAATCGCAGCTCCCGAGTCGCTGCTGTCACTGTCATCCGCATAAAGTACGTAATCCGCGTCATTATCCGACAGGCTTATCGTACTACCGTCAGCCGTCACGGAACCATT
Organism: Acidaminococcus sp.; assembly: GCA_022482815.1. Classification (NCBI taxonomy): domain Bacteria; kingdom Bacillati; phylum Bacillota; class Negativicutes; order Acidaminococcales; family Acidaminococcaceae; genus Acidaminococcus; species Acidaminococcus sp. The sequence continues at coordinate 1,681,760 of JAKVOM010000001.1, read as the reverse complement.
TTCACCGGCATAGATTTTGCCGGAGGACGTTACGCTGCTAGCTGCAGCGCTGCCAAGCGTGATTTTCGCATTTTTCCCGGCATGGACTGTGCCCGAAACCGTAATGTCGCTGCTTCCTTCACTGCCGACGACAATGTGGGCACCCGCATCGCTGTCATCGGCAAGGAGAGCATAATCCCCGCTGTTATCCGCAAGGGTAATCGTGCTGCCTTCGATGGTAACGGAACCCGCCGTGCTTGCAGGGGTATTGGCATGATTGTTCGCCCAGACCGTGCCGTTTACAGCCACGTTCTCCGAATTTGCCGTGCCGATGGCAATGGGTTTGCTGTCAGATTCCACGGCTACCTTGCCGGCTTCCGGATCAATCAGGATATTCTTACCTTGAATAGATAAGGTTTTTCCTTTCCCGTCATAACCAATGACACCACCGTCAATCTGCACGGAAGAGGTATTGTCTTCCGAACCGATCTGCGTATCGTAATCGTAATTGGCAATCACCACATTCTGGTTCTTGTTCGTGCCTTCATAAATATGGATGGAATCGCCGTCGATATTGTACCCGCCGTACATCGTAAGCACTCTGCCGTCGATGGTCACAGCGGAGTCGCTGTCCCCGATGGATACGGTTTCATTCGCGAGGAAGGCGTCATGGGGCGTATAATCTGCCTCACCATCAATCTTGCCGTTATAGTTCGTAGTAAGATTGTACCCAGAGGTGGACCAGCCACCATTCTGCTTTAAATAGTCCGCAGCCGTCCCGTTCGTCATGACAATATTTTTACCGTGGATGCCGGCATTTTCTGCCCCCATAATCAGCACGCCGCCGTTAATGGTCGTGGTATCCGTCTGCCCGCCGTCTGCATCCCGGCCGATAACAAAATCATTGGAACTATTGCCCCAGAGTGCTATGCAGCCTGGATTGTTCACAGTCAAGGTCTGGCCGGAAAGATACAAGCTGCTGTAAGGATCCGACCGCACCTCGCCGTTTATAGTCACGTTGCCCTCGCCGGCCTTACCGATGCCAACGTAGGCACTTATTTTGTCTGTTCCTTCCGATTGATCTCCCACCATGTATAAGGCCGGAACTATGGAATTGTTACTATCATAATCATCACCGCTGAAGCGGCCGATCACCAGATTTCCGGTTCCGTTTACGGTAAGCGTACCTGTGCTCATCGTAATGTTCCCATTGATATTGACGTCTTCAGTCTGGTCATCACCGACAACCACATTACCACTCGTAGTAATATTAATTGCTTTTGCCCTGCTGTAGGATCCGTAGGGATTCCAGTCATAATCCTTATCCGGACTACTGGAAGTAGTGTCAATAGAATTAATCGTAATATTTTTACCGAGCAGCTTTACAAAATCATCACTCTCATCAATCAGGCTAATGTCATCAGCCTGGCGATTTCCAAATACACTAACTTGGCCATCAATCGTAACCTCGGCTTTATCACTGCCGAAGATATGCTGTCCGTCCGAAGCGTAAAGGGCTACGCCATACGTGCTTGTATTTTCACTGTCCCACTTAATGTTAAGGGAATCGTCCGCATTCACCTCTGCCATGGAATCTCCCGTAGAAAAATAACGAGTAATAGATACATCGTCGGCACCCACGGTTAAGAAGCCATCCGTAAGACCGGCGCCCTTATTCATAATAACGGAGTCGCCTTTAAAATCTGCTTCACCACTATCATTCAGGTAGACTGTCTTGGTTTGGATTGTTCCATCTGCAGCAATAGAAAGCTTGGAGTTATCACTGGAATTATTTCCACCTCCGTCTACAAGTACATCACCTTGCACGGTTACATTATCGCCCGTTAGAGATACCTGCCCGCCGCCCTGCACATTAACACCAGAATTTGTGGAAATATCTCCATCAGTAGCATTCAGCGTAACCTTTCCTCCGCCGCTGGCAAGAATAGAAGTGGGAGCACCATAACCGCTCTGAGTACCTGGCGTAGTAATTGCAATGTCGCCTCCGGCATTGACAGACACATTACCGTTCTCAAGGGCATTCAAACTATAATTCCCATAAAGATTTCCCTGTGTCTTCATTGTAACTGTCCCACTATTATAGGCACTGATTGATGTCCTACCTTCTTCCGTGGCTGAAACCGCAATATCGCCGCCGGCATCAAGAGACACAGTGCTGTTATTCTGTGAGAATATATTGTAATTTTCGGAGATGTTTCCTCCCGCAGTCAGCGTGACAGTTCCCCCGTCATTGACGAGGATGGACGTAGGTGACCTCCACTGAGAGCCTTGCTCCGGAGTGGAAACAGTAATATCACCATCGGCACTTACGGTATTACGGTAACGTGAGAATTATCCGATATCGAATTTAAGCTGCTATAGATTGTCACATCATTGCCGGCATCAATATCCACCTGACCGAGCCCGCCTATATTGGACTGACTCCCCGTATCGGTTGATGAACCGATAGTGATGTCATTAGCCTTTAGCGTAATGTGGGAACCATCATTGGCGGTATACAGTCTATCAACCGTCATCTTGGAGACATCTTTGCTGCCGACAGTAAGGTCACTGGTACCGGCAGCACCCGCTTCATCTAAATAAATGGTGCCTCCTGTAGCTTCCGCAGCAATGGTTACAGAAGACCCCTGAGAATAGAGACTTACGTTATTGATAGCTGCATCGGCTTTACCATCGATGATAATAGTACCGCCTTCCGTACTGCCCCATGATGTCGTTCCGGAGATAGTCTGGTTTTCAATGGTAAGCGTTCCGCTGTCCGTATATAAATCGATCTTCCCTCCGTTAGAAGCGCCGCTTTGGTTTCTGACGCTCTCGTTCCCCGTCAGTTTAATGCCGGTTCCTGCCCGTCCTGTCACGGCAGCACCACCGGTCACGCTGAATCCCGAGGAGTACAAACCAGATGAGCTGGAGTCTGAAGTTGCGATAGAAAGAGTTCCTGCCGTATTTAAATTTACAGCTGTCTCATCGTTTTGAACGTAGGCGCTGCCAGTTATCGCAAGAGAGTCTGTATAATCCGTATCACCTACTGAAATGGTGCCTGCTTCAGAGTAAATGCCACCGGTAACCGTAATACTATTGCCGTAGACGTCGATTGTCTCCGCGCACCGGTTTCCAATGCCGTTTGCTTTGACCGTCACACTCGTTGTCTGATTATTCCCAACGATCAATTCATGCCTCGGAGCTTCCTTATTCCAATCACCAATGCCGTATTCAATAATAATATCTCCGCTGTCACGGGCACTTTCAGTCGCATTCCATCCATTAATTATGGAATACGTACTTGCTGATGCGGTTCCACCGCCAACAAGCGACAACAATACAAGTGCCGTCAGCGTAGAACGGCACACCTTCCAACAGTGCTTCTTTTCCTTCATTTAATTTTCCCCTTAACCCTTAACACTACTCCAAATTTTGACTGAACGAATGATCACGGTGACAAATACAGTGACCCTTAGTACAGACTTGAGTTAACAAATTTGGTAAATCGTTTAATCATAAATAAGACTTATTTTAAGTCGACGTTGGTATTCTATCATAATTCAGTTTAAAATTGTAAATTTTTTAACAGTTTGAAGTGATAACTAGTAAGTAATGATTTAAAATTAACGATATAATACTAAAAAATACCCATCTTATTACACTAAAATGCGCATAAAAAGGAACTATAGGAAAAATTAATCATAAGTTATCGTTAATTAATCACGAGAATCGTACAGACCGCTGCCATGGCGGATTTGCAGCAAAGTTTACACGGAAATGTAAAATTTTTATAAAAGAAAGCTATAAAGCTGTGGCCGACTTCGTCGGCTGGCCTGCGGCAGCAAGGAAAGAAGTGGTTAGTGACTAGGGGTTAGTACAATCGTGCAGACAGATTCATTGGCTGATTCTTGATGTAGATTGCAGTGAGTAGTCAGTTGGCCTTTGGCAGACGGTGGATGAAGACCTTATTCTTTAGCTCCTACTTGGCATTTTGCACAGAAAGAAATATGGAATTACTTCAGTTTATTTCCGCACCTCTTTTATTCCATTCCGGCAATGCGAAGCATTGCTGCGTCAGCACCTTCTTTCACGCCGCTTTGCGGCGTCGAAAGGAGGAGAATCGCTTGCGATGGATGGATAGAATCTTTTAACCCCAAACCTTCGCTTTTAGAAATATAGAAAGCCTGATTAAAATTTCACACCTCTTTTGCCCTCTTGTTCGCTTTAGTTAAGCCAAACCGTTAGGTTTGGAATTCCTCTACAACCTCCTTCGGAAGGAGGGCGGACCACGGAGTGGTGGAGGATAGTTGATTAAGGCGGACCGCAGGAAGGGCCTGACGCCGTCAGGCCCTTCCGTCTGCGGTGGGTATTCATTCAGAACACAGGAATGGGTACAATCAAGCATCGTCCTAATTAAATTGAGCCAAATCTCCGATTTGGCCTCATTAAGGCGCGATGCTGTTTTCTCTTCCTTTGAATCTACCATTCCCTGTTACCTCACTGATTTTCCACCGCAAAGCTGCGCTTTGACAAAATAAAAAAGCTGCAGCCACATCAGTAGTGACTACAGCTTTGCGAAATAAAATTAGTGACTTTCCGCCTTCCAACGAACGAAAAAGAAGCCATCTTCCATCGCAGAGACCTTCTTCGACGTCGCTTTGCGACATTGAAGAAGGGGGCCCGCTTTGCGGGGGATGATGACCCTTAAATTTTTCCCAACCTTCTGTACCAATCAGTAGAAACAAAAATATAGCAACGTAACAGTAAATACTTGTACCTCTTTTATTTCCTTCAGGCAATGCAAAGCATTGGCAAAATAAAAGAACAAAAAAGCTGCAGCCACATCAGTAGTGACTACAGCTATTTCTATTATTTCAGAGCAAAATTGCCTCAGCAATTTTGCTACCTCCAGTCGCGTCCAGCGACCGGCGCCCCTCGACCCGCGTTTTTTCTTAGTAATCCTCGTCCCAGGCGTTGATCATGACCGGTTCCAGCTTCAGCATGGCTTCCTGTTCCGGCGTGAAGTGTTTCTTATCGATGACAGCTTCATAGACGAATTCTTTGAAATACTTTTCCGAGCAGACAAAGTACCCGTCGCTCCCGACGTCCTTGCCCCAGGAGTTTTCGATTTTCCAGCGGTCAGGAATTCCTGCTTCGTCAAAATGAACGCCCGTCAGAAGCACGGCATGGTTGGCGGAACTGCTGTTATATTCGAGCCGCTTGCCTTTGGGCATCGTCGTAGAAAAACCGCCCAGCAGGGCTTCATACTGCACGCTGTCCGGATCCCAGACGCCTTCCTTGCGGGAAGCAAACGCACCGGCATCAATGGCGATCCAAATCGGTTCGCCCGCCTTGAGCTGGCTGATGCAGAGCGCTTCCAGTTCTTCCTGCGGCAGGTTAAGGGCCTTCATATCGCTGCCAACCATGTTCTCCACACCGTGGAACTGGATAGGACGATGGAGCGGCTTATCCGGCGTCGGTTCATTAATGACGCCCACATAGTCGCGCAGGGAACTGCCACAGTACTTCTTATAGAACTCCTGAGGCGTCAGATTGCGCTCTTCGAAATACTTCTTATCCTTGTCACGGTAAGCAAAATCAAATTTCGTTACCGGTTCCCCGAAAGCGATGCATTCGGCTTTATAGATTTCCCGCATCATTTCTTCCTTGCGAGTATACGGATCCTTGCCGGCAAGCACGAGTTCCCGGAGCTCCATGGCATCCTTGCGGACAAGGCGGTTGATGGACGCGAGGAAACGCATCGTATGACTGGACTGATAGGATTCCGGCTGCACCTGTTTGGGCACGACGCCATACTTTTCGATCAAATCGACCACTTCGCACCAATAACCGCCGTCGGACACGCCCTGCAGCACGTACTGCATCTGCTGCCCCTTGATGGGCTCGTTAGCGTGGGTAATGACCATTTCCAGCACGTTATTGGCCTTCTCGAGCTTATCATAAAAAGATAAATAGTTTTGGGAAAGTTCGAATTCTTCCAGATTGCATTTTTCAGCGACGCGTTCACGCAGAATATTGAGCGCCGCAAAAAGCCAGCAGCGGCCCGACTGTTCCTGCGCCGTAATGCCGCGCGTCTTGATTTCGACGGAAAAAGCTCCCTTGAGCTTTGCCCCCTCTACGGGCAGATAAGCCAGGTCCGCCATATCGGTCTTAGCCAGCGCACTCTGCAGCACCTTGGCCGAAGCATCTTTCTGATATTCATCACGGAACTGCGCCAGCAGCTCGGAAGTAAGTTCTTTCATATCTATATCCTCCACGTTTATGTCTTGATTTATTACAATATGAAATTATAACACGAATGGGAGAAAAAGTGGCTGGTGGTTAGTTCGGTCTGTGACCAGCGACTTTCAATTTTTTCCGCCAAGTGCCTCTGGCATTTTGGCTTCCTACATAGCGACCGGCGACCCGCGGCCAGCGACCAGCGGCTTTTATCAAGTAAAAAGATAGTAAAGTATCTTGTTTTTTTCTTCTGTCTCACAGATAATGAAAGTGTACAGATAAAGGAGGAAAAAAGAAAATGCGAGATTTAGAGATTATCCGCAAAAAACATGGTTTTATCAGCGATATGGACGGTGTCATCTATCACGGATCGACACTGCTTCCCGGAGTAAAAGAATTTGTATCCTGGCTGCAGAAGGAAAAGAAACAATTTCTCTTTCTGACCAACGCGAGCAACAGAACGCCGCAGGAACTGCATGCCAAGCTGCTGCGTATGGGAATTGATATTGATCCATCCCATTTTTATACGAGTGCCCTCGCTACGGCACAATTTTTAAAAAATCAGGCACCTGGCTGCAGCGCCTATGTGATCGGTGCGCCCGGTCTGCTCAATGCCCTCTACGACGTCGGCATTACCTTCAATGATGTGAATCCGGAGTACGTTGTCGTCGGCGAAACGATAAGCTACAACTATGAGATGATTATTAAGGCTACCGAACTCTTAAACAAAGGAGCCAAGCTGATTGCCACCAACTCCGACCTCACGGGGCCGAGCGACAGAGGTATCATTCCCGCCTGCCGCGCTCTCGTCGCTCCGATTGAACTTGCTACGGACAAACAAGCATACTTCATCGGCAAGCCGAACCCCCTCATGATGCGCACCGGTCTGAAGCTCCTCGGCGTCCATTCCGAAGATGCCGTTATGATCGGCGACCGCATGGATACGGATATTGTGGCCGGCGTAGAAACCGGCCTTGAAACAGTGCTCGTCCTGAGCGGCGTTACGACACGCGAAAACATGAAACGCTTCTCCTACCGTCCGCATTACATTCTGGACGGCATCGGAGATATCGTGCCGAGAAAGAAAAATTGACGAAAGCCATAAAACGGGCTCTCCTGATACAAAAGTCAGAAGAGCCCATTTTAATTTCTATATCAACCTACATTCAAATTCCATCAATAGGGCAAAACAATATAACTTAGATTAGGAATAGTATGAAGTTTTTCGTAGTCTTTCTTTAACGCACAATGATAGATTTTATTAGCAACTATATCTGCAGCCCTAATTAAGAGTTTAGTCTTAGAATTACAGTATTCCATATTGACAGACTCCATTGAAGGAAAAATTGGTGGAAAAAATTTATTGTATGACCAATTATAAGTACCAAATTTGAATTCTTGTTCTAGCCCCTCTCTTAATTCATATCTGCCGTTAGTCGCAGTAGTGTGCTCATCGACGTAAAAATAAAGATGCTGGACTGCATCCACGGAAAACCATTGATTTGCAAGTCTTTCAAAAGCTCTTTTTACAGCAATTTTATAAGCAAAGTCTAAGTACCTCTGTTTATCTTTTTTACTATCAAAAATTTGTGGCAACACTTTCTTTTGGTTTATGATAACTCCAAATTTGAAACATTGATTTAATGAACGAAACAATTTACCCTTATCATTATTAGAGATACTTGTTGCCTTAATTTCATAATTTCTGACAAAATGTTCTCTTCCGCGAATTACTTTTTCTGCCGCGCTGTACTTACGAGACCATTTTTCTTTCTCACTTGTCCCTAATAAAATAAGTCCACCGAAGACAAAAATATCATTATGCCTGCTATCAAAAACACCGGATTCATCTGAGTAAACGTATATATTCATGAGTACCTCATAGCAAAAAAAAAGCCACCTTGCGGTGGCCCCACGGCCGACGATATTACATATCGCTTAAACGCAAATTCGGTTTCGTGGGTGTACAGCATGGGAACCAATCCCATCTGCTCTTTTATTATACAGGAAATTTTACAAAAAGGCAAGTTTAATTAATTATTGTGTATCATATTGCTTCTAAGCAAAATAAAATTAAAACTCTCACTAAAAATTTCCATACTTTTTGTATGAGGAAACGCTCTACTTTGGCAAAGAAAAGTAAAAGAAGCTATCCCCCCGCCGTAGGGACCTTCCTCGACGTCGCTGCGCGACATTGAGGAAGGGGGACCGCTTTGCGGTGGATGATGACCCTTATTATTTTTTTAACCTTCTATACTGCTTTGTTAAAACAAAAATATGACATCGCTGCGGTAAATTTCCGTAGCTCTTTTAATTTCATTCCGGCAATGCGAAGTATTGGCTACGGCTGGACCTTCTTTCACGCCGCACTGCGGCGTCGAAAGGAGGAGAATCGCTTGCGATGGAGGATAGAATGTTTTAGCCCCAAAAAAGCTGCTTTTTGAAATATAGAAGGCAAAAGTGAAAATTCCGCACCTCTTTTGCCCTCTTGTTTTCCATTGGAAAATAAGAGGGGCGGACCGCAGGAAGGCCCGATTCCATCGGGGCTTCCGTCTGCGGTGGGTATTCATTCAGAACGCAGGAATGAGTATAATCAAGCACCGTCCTAATTCAATTGAGCCAAATCTTTGATTTGGCCTCATTCGGGCGCGACGCTGTTTTCCTTCCTTCAAATCTACTATGACTTGTTATCGCACTGATTCTCCGCCGCACAGTGCCTTCCCCATTGTTCACTTTTCCTTTCCATCATTCCACCATCTATTTCAGAGTTATCGAATCTTGAGAACTGCCAAGACTCTGCAAAAGGGGCATGTTTTTATCGTACTTATATAGATCCATCATCGTTTTTATTACAACTTGGGCAAAGGCTGTATCGTTATTCTTAAGGGCAACGTCCAGACTTTTTTCCATTGAATCATAGAGACGATTTTTTTCCTTGCTGTTATCTTCTAATATCTTCAGTCTGAGTTCCTGGTCATATTCCAGTTTCTTTTCAATGGCCCTTGCGCATTCCCTGATTCTCAATCTTTCCGTCTCTTCTTGCTGCCGACTGGTAAGGTAGTCCGTAAAGCACTCGATGCCGATTTTATACACATCCGCGATTTCCTTGATTAACCCAATACTAATTTCAATAGGAATGTTTTTGATGGAAATAGCTCCCGCCACCGAAGTCGGCGCGGAAGCCTTACTTGGCACGGGTTCCGCCGTAACAGTAATCACCTCATTTTTATCACTGTCTCTGCTCATAAAAATCCCTTCCTTCTCCTCACCGGGAATATCCTTTTCTAAAACGCGAAAGGATTTTTCTGCCGGATAATCGTAATCATCTTGCAGGCCAGTTCCGCGTACTCACTATCGCCGTCTGCCAGCGCCTTGTCCAGCACTTTTTCGGCAGATTGGTAGAGCCGCAGCCTTTCCTGTTGATGAGAATCAAAATAGGCCTTCATGTTTTCCGTTTGGGCCGCTATCTGCTTCGTCCGGATTCTGATTACGGCTATATTTTTCTCAAGTTCTGTCAAATGATACTCTTTCTGATATTCCTTCTCATAAAGATAGTCGTAAAAAGCCCTTATCAGCTCCGCAACCAGATCACTTATTTTAGTATCCATTTTTATAATACCCGTCAATACATAATCGAGCCAAACCAGATAACCTTAGGAGAACGCCGGATATCAGGAGCCGAAGGCAATTCTTCATTGATGGTTTGAATTTCTTTGAGAAGTTTTTTGGCTCTGTCATCGATATCATCCGAATCCGTAAGGAACTGTGTCTCAAGTGTTTTGGCGACGAGTTTGGAGCATTTGGCGATGCCCTTCAGCGTATCTGCCTGCTCTTGGGAGAAAGAGCTGCTTCTCATTCCTTCATTCAGTTTGTCTTTGGCAGCCGACAATTTTTCCATCAAAGATGTGATGACTGACTGCTCCTCTGCCAGAAAAGAACGGATTTCGCTCATCTTTTTCCTTTTATTATTCAGCATTATCCTGTAGTACTTCATGTCATCATAGAAACCTTCTGCTTTCATTTTGGCCGTCCAGGCAGCGTCATAATCGCTGTCATCAAAGAAACTTAGGATAGCAAAAATCGGAAGAATATCTAAATTCGGGATACTGGAAGCAGCAGAAAAATGAAAAGAAGACAGGCGGATATCATCTACCCCCACATCAGGAACATCAATTTTGCTATCAATATGAAAATCCTCAAAATTTCTTAACACAGGACGGATGGACGTATTGAGTTCTCTTGCCACCTGAGTTCTGAAATCGTTGAAATCATCGACCGCTTTTTCCGTCTTATACGCGTCCCGGGAGGCTCTTTCATAAGCCCGGTTGATGATTTCCTTGCCGTGTTCTATATAATGCTCTGCGGATTTCCGGTATTCTTTGGCCCGATTATGACGATCATGTTTTTCTTCCAGTATATCAAGAATACCCATGTGTCTTTCCTCCTCCACTGCTTGGTCTAGCGAGACGCAGTCGCTAGCAAATTGTAAGGACAGCCCCCCGTAATTAAGGTCAATACATTAGTAAGACTATATCAAAATAATACACTAACTTTGGTTCAGTTATCTTACTTTCCTTCGTGCATTTTCTTTGGGTTAAATCCCTTGTACACCGAAAAATTTCTTTGCTTTCTCACCCTTGACAGCCAAATTGCAGTTCTCGCTTAATTTATTGTTGTCGAGCACGTATTTCACAGCAGTAATCCAATCCTCTACGTCTTCAGGGGTAAAGTCAAATGCTGTGGCCTGATCTGCAACGAGATTCAGCTCATTATCGTAAAATTCATCACTGACGGCACAGAGGAAGAGAGACCAAAACAAAGACGCACCTTGAGATAAACTCATCCCTGGTAGGAGACTAGTGGGGGCAGCGAACATTCCCATGAAAGGATTATCATTCTCATTATGGGCATAAATAATACTATAAACAATGCCTACCAAAGGATTTTTTCGATATTCCCACTCTTTTTCCTTAGCAATCGGAAGTCTGTCAGGACGATCCTGAAGAAGAATGCCGCTTACTTCATTTCTATAAAAATATTGATTTATCTCATTCACCATATTGCTAAATTTCTGCTTTTTTAATTCGCTTAATTGTTCCATTTTTTTCTCCTTTATGCCAGTCGGTTTAAATAATTTTTTACATAGCCTCGCAAATCACTGCTGCTGATGACATCTGCAATTCGGGTATCATCCGTAAAATGTTTGCCGTATCCTTGCAGCCCGGAACCATTGATTACATCGATAATGGCCCGACTGTCTTTTAATGGATCATACTGCCAATTTCTGAACGCCGCTTGGATGCGATTAAAAGTTTCTTTCGAAACTTCCCGCTTTTTATCATCCAGCATCGTATCAAACCCGGAAGACACCTTATAAGTCTGCGCCTTGCGGTGGAATCCTTCCCGTTCTTCCTTGATACCAAAAGTCATCTCAGAAGATTCCGGAGCCTGCTGCACTTTTACGCCAAAAATGGCACAAAGCTGTGCAGACAAATCGCGTTCAAGCTGCCGGACGGCTTCAGCTTCTTCATAATTCCGGTCTTCCAGCCAAGTCTTGAGCTTGCCGTCTAAGAAACATTTCATTACGGCCTGCACATCAAAAAATTCCCGCAGCTCATCCATTGTCTGGATGTTTGCCTTTTTCGGCATGTTGAGACCAAACTTAATTTTACTCAACGTCCAATCACTTCCTTGCGATAAAAGTATTTTAAATAATTTTATTATTCTTATTATAAATTATTTAAATGCCAAGTGACAAGTCGATGTAGTTATAAAATCGCCACAATATTCGGCAAAATATGCGTAGTGGCAGTCAAAGAAAGACAAGATATGTATTTTCAAAGCTTGTTGAATTACTTTAAGAACAAAAAATTGCGTTTTTTTGCTCTTAGTAACAGTTAAGAACAAAAAATGTGGTTTTTTTGCTCTTAGCAACATATAAGAACATAAAAAGTTGTTTTTATGTTCTTAATGCTCATTCGCAATTAGCTGCATTGAGAACTGCCTAAAACCCATTATTGTCACTTGAAAACCTCAGCAGAACAAGAAAATAATTAAAGAAATCCCATATTGTCCCGTTAAAGCGGAAACAATATGGGATTTCTTCTATAATAAATAAAAAACGTGGAAACTCTTGTAAGAATTTCCACGCTTTAAAATTCACTGGCAGGAGTACTAGGATTCGAACCCAGATCCACGGTTTTGGAGACCGTTGCTCTACCATTGAACTATACTCCTATGGAGCGGAAAACGAGATTCGAACTCGCGACCCCCACCTTGGCAAGGTGATGCTCTACCACTGAGCTACTTCCGCATTGGCGACCCAGGACGGACTTGAACCGACGATCTCCGCCGTGACAGGGCGGCATTCTAAACCAACTGAACTACTGGGCCGATTGCCTGACAGGTATGTATATTACCATAAATTTACGTTCTTTGCAAGTCTTTTTAGGAAAATCCGCCGGTCGCGAATCTGAAACCCAAGGCAGTTAGCAGCTGATAGTGTTTTTCCTCTCAGCTTTTAAGCCGGCCAACGAAGTTGGCCGAAGCCTCACCGCCGGTTGCCGATGGCAACCCCAGCCTCGCCGCCATAGCGGCGAAAAGCCGGTCGACGCAGTCGGCCACAGCCTTATCTTTTTCCACAAAAAAATCGGACCCCATAAGGGATCCGATTTTTTAATTTCAGCATAATCCTCCGCTATCGGCCAACTGCTAACGGCTATCTGCCGCCGCAGGTTTCCTGCGGCTTAGTCTCTCAGGCTTCCTCCGAAGCGTTCCTGCACGTGTTCAACGACTTGTTTGATGATGTCGTCGACTTCCTTATCCTGCAGGGTTCTCTTGAGATCCTGGAAGGTCAGGTTAAAGGCGACGGACTTGCAGCCCGGTTTCACCTGGAGACCGGTATAGACGTCGAACAGACGGACTTCTTTGAGCAGCGTACCGCACTGCGTACGGATATCTTCTTCGAGTGCTGCTGCCGGTACGTCTTTATTAACGACCACGGCAATATCGCGGGATACACTCGGGAACTGAGGAATATGTACAAATTGCGGAACTTTTTCTGCCGCTTCCACAAACGGTTTGAGGCTCAGTTCAAGGACATAGGTTTCCTGGCTCAGGCCGAAGCGTTCCTGGCTGGTCGGATGGATGGCACCCATGAAGCCGACTTTTTCACCCTTATAGAGGATGACGCAGCTCTTGCCAGGATGCATGAACGGTTCCGTACACGGTTTGTAATCGATGTCGGTTACCTGCAGTTTATCCATGACAGATTCAAAATAACCCTTCACATCATAGAAATCTACGGTATCCTTGCTCTCGTTCCAGCTCATGCAGTGACGCTTGCCGCTTAAAGCAATGCCGAGCACTTCCCGTTCTTCCGGGAATTCAGTAAGCGGCAGATCCTTGGCAATGAAGACACGGCCGACTTCAAAGATGGCTACCCGTTCCTGCTGGCGGGCCAGGTTGTAGGCCACCGTATTGAGCAGGCTCGGTACAATCGTTGTACGCATGGTCCGGAAGTCTTCACTGATCGGGTTGATGATCTGGATTGCCTTGCGGCGCGGGTCGGCAGCCGGCAGGGCCATATTATCGAAGACTTGCTGATTGACGAACGTATAGGTCATGACTTCATCAAGGCCCTCTCCGACGAGCGTATCGCGGACGGTATCCTTGAGGTCTTCGATGCCGGACTGACCACCGCGTGCCATGTCAAGCTGCGGTGTCTTGGAAGGAATCTTGTCATAGCCGTAGATACGGGCGATTTCTTCGCTGAGGTCGGCGCTGCAGTCGCAGTCCTTACGCCAGGTCGGAACGGTTACGCTCCAGGAACCATCGGCCTTTTCTTCCACAGTGAAGTACAGGTCTTCCAAAATCTTTTTCATTTCCGGTACCGGAATATCGCAGCCGATGCGCTGATCCAGTTTTTCAGGAACAGCGTCGATAACAACCGGCTTCTGCGGATGCGGATAAGCTTCCGTTACGCCGGGTACAGCTTCGCCGGCACCCATTTGGACAATGAGGTAAACCGCGCGGTCCAGGGCATCTTTTTGGCGAATCGTATCAACACCGCGTTCAAAGCGCTGGGAAGCTTCACTGCGAAGGCCCAGTGCCTTGGATGTACGGCGAATGGTCGGGCCGTCAAACGTAGCGGATTCCAGCATAACCGTCTTCGTGGCATCCGTCACTTCCGTTTCGAAGCCGCCCATGATACCGCCGAGGCCGATGCCTTTTTCATCGTCGCCAATGACAATCATTTCTTCGGTCAGATTACGGTCCTGGCTGTCCAGCGTCTTCAGGACTTCGCCTTCATTGGCGCGGCGAACCACCCAGTGATGGTTGGTCACCTTGTCATAATCGTAAGCGTGCATCGGCTGGCCGAGTTCCATCATGACATAGTTTGTCACATCGACGACGTTGTTGATTGGACGAATATTGACGGCACGGAGCAGTTTCTGCATCCATTCCGGAGACGGCTGGATCTTGAGGTTCTTCACCATACGCAGGGAGAAACGGGAGCAAAGGTCATCGGCTTCGATGGAAACCTTGGCAAGGTTCTCGACCGGCGTACCCTCGCCTTCTTCTGGAGCCATTTCCGGCAGCGTAACAGGCTTATTCAGGACGACACCGACTTCGCGGGCAAGGCCCAGCATATTGAAGCAGTCGCCGCGGTTCGTCGTGAGGTCGATATCCAGAACCACATCATCAAGGCCCAGGAAGGAGCGGACGTCCACACCAATCGGGGTGTCCGGAGGCAGAATGAAAATGCCGTCACGCTGTTCCGGCAGAAGGAGCTTGGAGTCAATGCCAAGTTCACCGGCGCTGCAGAGCATACCGAAAGAATCGAGGCCGCGCAGCTTAGCCGTCTTCAGTTTCATGCCGTTTGGCAGATGGGAACCGACTACGGCGACCGGAACCATATCGTATTGATGAACATTCTGGGCACCCGTCAGAATCTGGGTCAGTTCGCCGTTGCCCAAATCCATCTGGCAGATCCACAGATGGTCGGAATTCGGATGACGCTCAATGGTCTGGACTTTACCGGTGATAACGCCTTCCAGGCCTTCGCCCAGATGAATGACGCGTTCTACTTCCAGACCGACATGCGTTAATTTATCCGCCAGCTCTTCCGGAGTGACGTCGATATCTACATATTTCTTTAACCAATTGATAGAAGCTAACATACTGGCAGTGCCTCCTTATTTAAACTGGCGGATGAACCGCAGATCATTTTCAAAGAACAGACGCAGGTCATCGATGCCATAACGAAGCATGGCAATACGTTCAATACCCATGCCGAAAGCAAAGCCCGTCATTTTCTCCGGATCATAGCCGCTCATGCGCAGCACGTTCGGATGCACCATGCCGGCGCCGAGGATTTCGAGCCAGCCGGAGTTCTTGCAGACGCGGCAGCCTTTGCCGCCGCAGATTACGCAGCTGATATCCACTTCGGCAGACGGTTCCGTGAAGGGGAAGAAACTCGGACGGAGGCGGATCTTGACGGAGGAGCCGAACATTTCCTTGCAGAAAAGTTCCAGCGTACCCTTGAGGTCAGCCAGGCTGATATTCTTATCTACGACAAGGCCTTCTACCTGATGGAACATCGGGGAATGCGTAGCATCATAGTCGTTGCGGTACACCGTGCCGGGGCAGATCATACGAATCGGCGTGTTCGGTTCGCGGGACTGCATAGTACGGGCCTGCACACCGGAAGTCTGCGTTCTCAGAAGATATTCGTTAGAATCGGTCAGATAGAACGTATCCTGCATGTCGCGGGCCGGATGGTCCTTCGGCAGGTTCAGTGCTTCAAAGTTAAAATAATCGTTTTCAATTTCAGGGCCGCCTTCGACTTCAAAACCCATGCGCATGAAAATCTTCTTGATTTCACGCTGCGTGAGCTGAACCGGATGCAGATGACCGCAGTCGCAGTGACGGCCGGGCAGCGTAAAGTCGATGCGTTCGGATGCCATCTTCTCTTCGAGCTGACGAGCTTCGAGGAGCTTCATCTGTTCGTCAAGTCGAGCTTCAATCTTGGAACGAACTTCGTTGACCATCTTACCGATTTTCGGCCGTTCTTCCGCAGCCACGGAACCCAGTCCGCGGAGAATCTGCGTGAGCGCCCCTTTCTTGCCCAGATATTGAATCCGGATATTTTTTAAGTCTTCTACATTTTTGACTTCGCTAAAATCCTTGCGTACCTTATCGCGCAATTCCTGCAGCTTATCGCTCATACCAACGCCTCCTAAAAAAAATGACCTTCACCCCCAAGGGGCGAAGGTTCGCGGTACCACCCTAATTTGTTGCTCATTGCCGTAACGCTGCACTGCGCCGAACCTACTCCGTTCAGTCCGGATGCTCCCAAGTGAACTTCCGTTCCGGTTCTGTACGCGGCTCCCACCTCATCCGCGCTCTCTGTGCCATAGTAAGAACGTACTCTCTTGATCATCGCTTGAAGTATGAAATTTAATGAAAATATTATAACATGAACAAAAAAGGACTGCAAGGGAAAGTAGCGGCAGTGGTTAGTGAGTAGTGGTTAGCACACCCGTGCGGGCAGGTTGTTAGGCAAAGCCCAAGGCAGATAGCCGTTAGCAGTTAGCCGATAGCTGCAGATGGCTGAAAAGTGCATTCAGCGTATGGCATTTAGCCCGCCTGCAGCGACTTTCCGACCGGCCGACAAAGGAGACCAAAGCCTTCACCCCCAGCCGCTGAAATCGGCCTTAATTCGTTTCTGATGGACTCTGATGCAAGACAACTGCAGGGACGCGCGTCGCAGGTCGCCCATGGAAACTAAACCTCACCTCCTGTGTCAGTTTAGTAAAAATAAAATTAAAAAATTGCGGCGGTAAATTTTTAGAGACCTTCTTCGACGTCGCTGTGCGACATTGAAGAAGGGGGCCCGCTTTGCGGGGGATGATGACCCTTAAATTTCTTTTAACTATCTGTATCCGATAGCAGAGACAAAAATATAACACTTCTACGGTGAAAAAACGCAGCTCATTTTATTTATTCAGGCAATGCGAAGCATTGCTACGTCCGGACCTTCTTTCACGTCGCCCTAGTTAAGCCAAACCGTCAGGTTTGGAATTCCTCTACAACCTCCTTCCGCTGGAAGGAGGGCGGACCACGAAGTGGCGGAGGAAAGTAAGTTAAGGAGAATCGCTTGCGATGGAGGATAGAATGTTTTAACCCTAAAGAGCTGCTTTTTGAAATAGAGAAGACACAAGTGAAATTTTCGCACCTCTTTTGCCCTCTGTTCGCCTTAGTTAAGCCAAACCGTTAGGTTTGGAATTCCTCTACAACCTCCTTCGGAAGGAGGGCGGACCACGGAGTGGTGGAGGATAGTTGATTAAGGAGGACCGCAGGAATGGCCTGATATCGTCAGGCCATTCCGTCTGCGGTGGGTATTCATTCAGACCGCATGAATGGGTACGATCAAGCATCGTCCTAATTGAATTGAGCCAAATCTTTGATTTGGCTTCATCAAGGCGCGAGGCTGTTTTCAACCTTTTCTATCGCACTGAACTATTATACAAAAAAATCGAGCCTCGCAAGAGACCCGATTTTTATTTTTTATTCGTCGCAAACCGCTTGTCGGTTTGCTTCTTACAGCGCGGCCTGCGGCTTTTTCACTACACCCGTAAGCCACGTAATCCCCATAATCCAATACCCCTTTTCAATGGTGTCCTTATAGAACACGGGCAAATCAAAGACAAAATCGCTTGCTTTGATGGTCACATAATAATCGGGGTCATTTTCACCGGGATGCTCATTGTGACGGACATCCATGATTTCCCCGGAGAAAACAAGAAACGGAGTTTCTTCGACCTGCCGGCCATCCGGTGTCTCACCCATCGTTCCGATAGGCATCGTGGCATACGGAGTCACTCCAGCTTCTCCATCCATAAAGGCTGCCTTGCTCGGGTAAATTCTCAGTTCCGAATCCCGCCCGGAGATTTCCACTTCACAGCGATCATTTTCCCTGAGGGAAAAATCAGAGCCTTCTTTAGCTTCAATATTAATAGGAATTCTTAGCCGCAGCGTTTCCACGCGGCACAGTTTCCCGTTTTTAAAATCCTTGTATCCGATAAAATATAACTCTGTCATCATTATCCTCCGGGATTTAGAAAAAGCAGATAGCCGATTGCAGATAGAAAATAAAAGCGCCTTTAGCTTTTGGCGTTTAGCTTTTAGCCTCGATTGCAGTTACAAAAGTGGCTAGTACAATCGTGCGGGCAGCCGCCTAGGCAGATTCTTGAGATAGATTGCACATAACAATTAGTTTTTATTCCCTGCAAACCGCTCGTTGGTTTGCTTCCTACAGCGCGGCCAGCGTTTGATTACACCAATTTTCTCTCGTACGGATCCGAGCTGATGCCCTTTTTCAGAATAGCTTTGGCCCATTCCTGAGCGCAAAACAGGGAATGGTCGCGGTAGTTGCCGCATTCCTTTTCCTGCGTGCCCGGTACGTCTTCCCACTTCGTCTTCGTCACAAGTTCCAGTGCTTCCTTGAGGGCTACAGCCACGTCCTTCGGGTCATGGACGCCCCAGCACAGCAGATGGAATCCCGTGCGGCAGCCGAAGGGAGAGCAGTCCAGATACCCTTTGATCCGCGGGCGCAGATAGAGGGCCAGCAGGTGCTCCAGCGTATGCATTCCGCCCGTCGGAATCGCTTCCTTATTCGGCTGGCAGAGCCGGATATCATAATTCGACACGATGTCACCGTGTTCGCCCGTTTCCTGGGAAATGAGGCGCACATACGGCGCTTTGACTTTCGTATGGTCAAGCGTGAAACTTTCGATAACTACCTTTTCCATTCTATTCCCGCCTCTCCTATTTACTTGACATAAACAATCGTGGCCCCGAAACCGCCTTCGTTAAGCGGCGCCATTTCGGTCTTGCTGACGTTCGGATGCTGGCTCAGATATTCCAAAAGGCCTTTTCTCAGCATGCCCGTACCCTTGCCATGCACGAGACGGAATCGGTCCATCCCGGCGAGCAGGGCGTCATCAATGGCTTTATCGACGTAAGGAATGGCTTCATCCACGGTCTTGCCGCGCACATCAATCTGTACAGATGTGCTCTGTGCCTTGCTGACAAAGAGGTCGTGCTTCTGGCTGCCGCCCTTGCGCAGCGTGCGGTGCGTCTTTTGCGGCGGTGTCGGCTGATCCTTAGTCAGGATGCAGTCCTTCATGGCCACATTCATCTTCATGGCACCGATTGCAACTGTAATATCACGTCCGTTAATGGCAGTAACCTTGCCGTATTGTCCAAGCGTTTTGACATAGACGCGTTTGCCGACAGCCACGTTGCCGCTTGTAAGCCCCTGCCCTTCCGGTACGGGTTTTCCGGAAAGAGAGAAGTTTTTATTCAGCGCTTTCCGTGACATTTCGGCGAGCTTTTCGACGCGGGCACTTTCGACAAGGTCCTGGTTCGCCCGCAGTTCCTTCAGGATAGCCGTACTTTCGCGGCGGGCATTACGGTAGAGTTCGTCAGCTTCTTCACGTGCCTTGCGCAAGATGGCATTGCGGCTTGATTCCAGACGATTCTTCTCGGCCCGCAGCTGGTTGCGCAGCGATTCGGTTTCGATGCGCAGGGATTCGATTTCATCCTTGCGGTTTTCATACTCGCGCCGCTCCCCTTCAAGGTTCTGCAGCACCGTTTCCATATTGCTGTGGCGTTCACTGATATACGTCTTGGCACCGTCCAGGATTTCCTGCGGCAATCCCAGACGCTGGGAAATATAGAAGGCATTACTGCTGCCCGGAACACCCATGAGGA
This sequence comes from Acidaminococcus sp., assembly GCA_022482815.1. Classification (NCBI taxonomy): domain Bacteria; kingdom Bacillati; phylum Bacillota; class Negativicutes; order Acidaminococcales; family Acidaminococcaceae; genus Acidaminococcus; species Acidaminococcus sp. The sequence continues at coordinate 1,661,759 of JAKVOM010000001.1, read as the reverse complement.
GGCGGTAGGTCGGACGCAGCGTTTCCGGATTAAATTCCACGCTGGCATTTTCCATGCCTTCATGCTCATAGGCAAAGGTTTTCAGTTCACTGTAGTGCGTCGTCACAATGGTGAGGACGTGACGATCATAAAGATATTCAATCATGGACATGGCGAGGGCCGCGCCTTCCGTCGGGTCGGTCCCGACGCAGATTTCATCGACGAGCACCAAGTCCTTGTCGTTCACACTCGTCAGAATGGAAATCATATTCTTCATGTGACCGGAAAACGTGGAGAGGCTCTGCTCGATGCTCTGTTCATCGCCGATATCGGCATAAACACCGCCGAAGACCGGCAGCACGGCTTCTTCTGCCGGAATAAAGAGTCCGGCCTGCGCCATCAGGGCAAAAAGGCCGACCGTCTTTAAGGCCACCGTTTTACCGCCCGTATTCGGACCGGTAATAAGAAGCGTCGAGAATTTCTCGCCCAGCGTAATATCGAGCGGCACAAGCGTTTCCTGGTTGAGCAGCGGATGACGGCCCTTGGCAATGCGGAGGGTTCGCCCCGTCACCATCATGGGCCGGCGGGCATGGAGCTTATGACCATACATTGCTTTGGCAGCAATGATGTCGATTTCCGCCGTCACATCGAGGGACTCGAGGATATTGTCAGACTCAGCCCCTACGTGGCTCGTCAGGGAACGCAGGATGCGCTCCACTTCCGTCCGTTCTTCCAAGACGTACTTTTTAATGTCGTTATTGAGGTTCACAACCGCCATCGGTTCGATGAAGAGCGTGGCCCCGCTGGAAGACTGGTCATGAACGATACCGGGGAAATTCAGCCGGTATTCCTGTTTAATCGGGATAACGTACCGGTCCTCACGCATCGTCACGAGCGCATCCTGGAAATATTTCTGGTTATTGGGATCATGAAGGATATCCGTCAGTTTATCCTTTACGCGGTTCTTCGCGACGAGGATACCCGTCCGCAGTCCCGCAAGTTTCACGGACGCCGAATCCTTGATTTCCCCCTTTTCATCAAGTACGCTTGCAAGCTGCTTGGCAAGGCGGGAAAAATCAGCCAGATCTTCGGCATATGTGGCAAGAGCCGGCGCTGTTTCCCGTTCTTCGAGGAGAAAATCCTTCAGGTCTTTCATGCCCGCAATGGCATCGTTGACCGCCTTGAATTCTTCCGGATCGAGCACGCTGCCGACGCGGGCCCGTTTGACAAGGCCCGAAATATCGGTGATACCGCCCAAAGGAATGCGTTTTCCCTCATCAAAGATGCGGGTGGCTTCCGCCGTTTCTTCCTGCATTCTTTTTACAATTTCAAAATCGGAGGAACTCTGAAGCTCCATCGCAAGCTTCTGGCCCAGCGTCGTACCGGCTTCCTGGGCCAGCCTGCTCTTTACTTTATCGAATTCCAGCGTATTGACAGCAAATTTTGGCATTACAAGACACCTCTGAAATAATGCCCCCGTGTCGTATGGGGACGATTTTCTTCGACAATCGTATCGCCCTGCAGCACGCCTTTATAAAGAGCCGTCAGGGTACCGACTTCTTCAGCCGTTAAGCTGCGGCCGTCGATGCGCAGGCGGGCAATACCCATCTTTTCCATGTTCCTGGCATGGGCCAGCATGGAAAGCGGATGGCCGTTCAGGATATGCGTGCGGCCGAACTGATCCTGTTTCAGCGGGAAGCGCTCTTTCTTCCGGTCTTCCAGGTACGCCTGTTCCCGGCAGTTAAAGGTGCACTTGCCCTGATCCAGATGGCCGAGGAAGCTCCCCGTGACGCAGTATTCGGAAACCATCATTTCGAGGGAGCCTTCCACCAGGCATTCGATTGGAAGGGCCGACTTTTTGACTAGATCTCCGACCTGAGCCAGCGTCAACTCAGGAGAGAGCGTAATTCCTTTGGCACCGCATTCCTGCCAGAAGAGGATGCTCTGGCTGTTAAAAGCATTAAGGTCGTAATCGATATAAAGAGGCGCTCCGGCGGCCGTAATCATTTCAATGAGGCCGTTATTGGCGGCAAGGATGCCGTCCGGATTGAGCGCGCTCCACTGGTTGATGGCATTCCTGAAATAGCCGAGCTGTCCTTCGCTCACAATGCGGGACGTCGCAGCGACCCATTTCTTCCCCTGGTCTTTCACCCAGCCTGCAATCGTCTCATAATCTTTAGCCGTAAGGAGCGGCAGCGAGTAGCTGTCCCCGCCGACAATGAGCACATCGGCCCCGGCTTCGAGCGCCACCCTGGCCTTTTCAAGTGTATCCACATGGACAGAAATCTCACTGTGCTGGCGCAGCGAATGGTTGACAGGCTGCTCCAGATAGCGATTGTTCCAGGTCACTTGCTTACGCGGCGGACGGAATTCACTGGTCCGCTGTTTTTCCAAGGCTTCTACGGCCACGCGGCGAGCTTCGTTGATTTCACTCATCGGCACCATGACGCCCTCATCCACGTCGAGGATGAGCTGGCCTACGCTGAATTCCGTCGTACCCAGGCGGTCGACCTGTTTTCTGACGGCCGCTTCATCAAGGGCATGCTTGCGCGCCTTTTCGACGATAAAGTCCGTCTTGCCTTCCCCGCTGTGACCATCGGAGTCGGTCACCACAATGGACATGGGCTGGCCAAGATGCGCCGTCACATAAAAATCAAGGGGAATTCTGTGCTTATGGTGCTCCCCGAAGAACTGGGCTGCATACTGCATCAATTTATTGTCATACGTGCGGAAGACGCGGTCATTCATGCGAATGCCCTTCGGCACGTCGATGGTCACCTGCTCACCGGCACGGGCCACGGCTGTTTCCTGACCATTTACGGTCATCTTTTCTACGGTCGTCCCGACGCGGCCGCCGACACTGACCCAGAATTCCAGGCCATCGCCCAAATGGAGGTCCTTGTCAAGTTTAACAGTGCCCTGGTGATGATCTTTTGAAAATCCCGTCACTCGCCCCAGCAGGACGCCGCGGTTATTCGGACGGCGGTCGCTCATCATGGTACGGCCCGGACGCCCTTTCATGTAAGCCGTCGTAAAGTCACGGTTAAAGATCTGCTCGATATTGGCGCGGTCTTCCTCAGGCACGTGATAGTGTCCGGCAAAATAGCTGTCGATAGCGCGGCGGTAAATATCCGTCACGACGGCCACATATTCCGGCCGTTTCATGCGCCCTTCAATCTTGAAGGAACGGACGCCCGTTTCCAGAAGTTCCGGCAGGACATCAAGCGTATTCATGTCTTTCGGGCTTAAGAGATAATGACCGGCATCCACATGGGCCAGCATATCCTTGCCTTCCCCGTTTACCAGCGTATAAGGCAGGCGGCAGGGCTGGGCACAACGGCCCCGGTTCCCGCTGCGGCCGCCGATGAGGCTGCTCATGAGGCACTGGCCGGAATAGCAGACGCAGAGTGCACCGTGCATGAAAGCTTCGATTTCACCCGGTGTGGTCTCACAAACTTTCTTCATATCCTTCAGCGACGTTTCGCGGGCAATAACGGAACGCGGCATGCCCTGATGGTAGGCAAAAACGGCTCCTGCCGAGTTCGTCACGGTCATCTGGGTGCTGGCGTGAAGTTCCAGTTCCGGCACGGCATTGCGGCAGATACGGATGATGCCCACGTCCTGCACAATAATGCCGTCAACGCCGATATTGCTGAGGAACGTGACGTACTCGCCCAGCGCAGGCAGTTCATCATCCCGCACCAGCGTATTGACGGTCACGTAGATTCGTACGTTATGAAGGTGGACAAAATGAACGGCACGCTGCATTTCTTCGGGGCCGAAATTTTCTGCATACTGACGGGCACCAAAGGCGGTCCCGCCAAGGTATACGGCATCGGCACCGGCATTGACGGCCGCTTCCATAGCTTCCCCGGTTCCCGCCGGGGAAAGTAATTCAACGTCTTCTTTACGCATGAGTTCTCCTTAATGATTCAGTGAAAATGGAAATTTAAGAATAAAATCGCTTTTAGCGTTTAGCATATGGCTTTTAGCCTAGTTAAAAGTGGATAGTGGTTTGTGGCAAGTGGTTAGTACAACCGCAATAATATTTTTAATCGGCTTGCTTAAAGAGCAAAGGCGCATTTGGCATTTGGCATTTGGCTTTTAGCCTCATCTTAAAGTGGTTAGCGGTTAAGTGACTAGGGGTTAGTACACCCGTGCAAACAGCCACCTTGGCGGATTCTTGAGGAAGTTCGCAGGCCGTAGTTACCTTTTTAATTCCTGCAAACCGCCTGCCGGTTTGCTACATACGGTGCGACCTGCGACACGCGACCCGCGGCCTTTACCCCTTTATCGCGCCTTCGCCAAGCACTTTCGTAATGGCGTCGGAAAATCCGGGAGCATCGCTGTCCACCCAGAACTGGGGATTTGTCCGGATAATCCGGCGGGTATCTTCCACATGGAGGTACACCGGATTATGTCCGTGATAGGCGGCAAAAATGGCTGACAGCTGATGCTGTACGCCGGCCGTATTCCGTCCTTTGTGGATATAGAGATGAACGCCGCTTCCGGCTTGCCGCAGCGGTTCCACCTTGTTTGCAAAGATACGGGGTGATTCCTCATCGAATTTGAGCATGCCAAAGACCGACACAATCTTATCGGTGTCAATATTGGCACGGCTCGCCACGTAAGTACGCGGGAAGGCAATGACCTGGATGGATCCGCTGAGATCTTCCAGGGTAAACACGGCCATCTGTTCCCCGGCTTTCGTCGTACGCACCCGCAGATCGGAAATAATGCCCCCAACGTCGATGCGGTCGCCGTCACGGAAGTTTTCGTCGGTGCAGCGGGCAATCGGCGTCATCGCGGAGAGCGCCGCCCGGTATTCCTCGAGAGGGTGTCCCGTCACATAAAAACCAATCAACTCTTTTTCAAGGCGCAGGATTTCCTCCTTCGGGATCTCCGGCAGATCCGGAATCGGTATCATCGTCGCCTGCTGCTGTTCTTCATCCCCGAAGAGACCAATCGCTCCCATCATACGGTCTTTCTGATTCAGTGCGGCCGCATCAAGGACCTGGTCCATAATGGCAAGGAGCTGCGAGCGTTTCAGATGGAAAGTATCCATGGAACCGCTCTTAATGAGATTTTCCACGACGCGTTTGTTGACTTTAGTCATATCGACGCGGTTGGCAAAATCGAAGAAATCTTTGAACGGGCCGTTCTTTTCCCGTTCTTCCAAAATGACATCAACGGCGGCGTCGCCGACGCTCTTGATAGCGCCGAGACCGAAGCGAATGGTCTTTCCGTCGACAGAAAAACCGGCTTCACTCGTGTTGATATCGGGCGGCAGCACCTTGATGCCCATGTCCTTGCAGACGTTGATATACCAGCTGACTTTTTCTGCCACGGTAATCACGCTGTTGAGGAACGCTGCCATATATTCGACAGGGAAGTTCGCCTTCAGATACGCGGTCTGATAGGCCACGAGGGCATATGCCGCCGAGTGGGATTTGTTGAAGCCGTAACCGGCAAAGTGCTGCAGCAAAGCGAAAATCTGCTCGGCAAGAGGACGCTCAATCTGGTGGCACTTGGCAGCGCCGTCGATGAATTTTTCCTTCATGCTGTCCAGGAGTGCGGCTTTCTTTTTTCCCATGGCACGGCGAAGAATATCAGCTTCGCCGAGGGTAAAACCAGCCAGTGCGGACACAATCTGCATAACCTGTTCCTGGTACAGGATGACGCCGTACGTATCGGCGACAATGGGCTCCATCAGAGGATGCAGCACCTTTGCTGTCCGTTTGCCGTGACGGCCGGCAATGAAGTCCTCTGCCATGCCGCTGCCCAGAGGGCCCGGGCGGTAGAGGGCAACCAGCGGAATGAGGTCTGCCATATTTTCCGGAGCCAGCTGTTTCATGAGGCGCGTCATGCCGTTCGATTCCATCTGGAACACGGCGGCCGTATCACCGTCACAAAGCATTTTACAGGTCTTCGGATCGGCCAGGTCAATGTGCCTGATATCAATATCGATGCCCTGGTTCTTCTTCACCATCTTGATGCAGTCATCAATGACGGTCAGGGTCCGAAGACCCAGAAGATCCATCTTCAGAAGGCCCAGGGATTCGGAACAATCTTTATCATACTGCGTGCAGATATATTCATGGTCGTCGTCACTGCTCGACGTAATCTGGAGCGGCACATAGTCCGTCAGTTTACCCGGCGTGATGACAACGCCTGCCGCGTGGGTCGACGTATGACGCGGCATACCTTCGACGCGCTCGGCAAAATTGAGGAGCTGGGCAATGCTGGGGTTCTCGTCCCGCATCTGGGCCAGTTCCTTACTGCCCTCAATAGCGCCTTGCAGTGTCGTACCCGGCGTGTTAGGAATGAGTTTATTGACCTGGTTCACCACATTAAGCGGGATTTCCAAAGCCCTTCCGACATCCTTGACAGCCGCTTTGGCTGCCAGCGTACCGAACGTCACAATCTGAGCGACATGGCTTTCGCCGTATTTTTTTGCCAGATATTCCACGACGAGGTGACGCTTCACGTAGTCAATATCCGTATCAATATCCGGCATGCTCACGCGTTCCGGATTAAGGAAACGTTCAAAAATAAGATTATATTTCAGGGGATCGATATCCGTGATTCCCGTAAGATACGCCACAATACTGCCGGCGGCACTGCCTCTGCCGGGTCCGACAGGAATGTCGTGTGTACGGCAGTAATTGATGAAATCCCAGACAATCAGGAAATATCCAGAATACCCCATCTGCTTGATGATGCCGAGCTCGTATTCCATGCGCTTTTTAGCCGTGCCGTCATCATTGGGATAAAGCTCGCCAAAACCTTTTTCGCACAGCTTGCGCAAGTAGGAATCCATAGAAGTTTCCCCTTCGGGGAGCGGAAATTCCGGCAGCAGGAGATGTCCGAATTCAAGCGTCAGATCACAGCGCTGCGCAATTTCCAGCGTATTATCGAGAGCTTCCTGATCATCGGGGAAGATAGCTTCCATTTCTTCCCGGCTCTTCAAATAGTAAGAGTCGTTGTTGAACCGCATGCGGTCCGGTTCAAGGTAATGCGCGCCCGTCTGGATGCAGAGCAGCATATCCTGACCGGCGGCATCTTCCTTTTTCACATAGTGAAGGTCGTTCGTCGCCACGAGTTTCACGTGGTGCTTAGCCGCAAGGCGATGCAGTTCGGCGGAAACCGTTTTTTCTTCCGGCAGACCGTGATTCTGGATTTCGAGATAATAATGGTCCGGCCCGAAAATGTCCAGGTATTCCAGCATGACTTTTTCGGCAGTCTCCAGTTCCCCGCGCACGATGTGGCGAGGCACTTCACCGGCCACACAGGCGCTCAGGCAGATAAGTCCCTCATGGTACTTGCGGAGAACTTCCTTATCGATACGGGGTTTATAATAGAACCCTTCCACCTGACCGATAGAGACCAGTTTCATCAAATTCTGGTATCCCGTCCTGTTTTCAGCGAGAAGAATCAAATGATACAGTTTGCCGCGGGATTCCAGGTTCTTTTTGTGACGGGAACCGGACGTAATATAGACTTCGCAGCCGATAATCGGCTTGATATCATTTTTTACGCATTCCCGATAGAATTCGATAACGCCGTACATCACACCATGGTCGGTGATGGCAAGTGCCGGCATCCCCTGCTCCTTGGCAAACTGCACAAGTTCAGGAATACGGCACGCCCCATCAAGCAGGCTGTACTGCGTATGCGTATGTAAATGAACAAACTGATCGGACATGAATAACTCCTTACTTAATCAAGCCAAATCGCAAAGCGATTTGTTAGCTTCTATTTCGCGGGTCGCACGTCGCTGGTCGCGCGTCGCTCTGTAGGTTGCCAGTCGCATTCAGCTCCTGGCTTTTTTAATATTTTTTAGTACTTCTGAATAGCACTTTTATCTTGCTATTTTGCTAGTCACAAATCTGAAGATATTCTGCGAATCAACGCATTTAGCATCATCTTAACATGTGTACACAAGTCTAATGCTTTTTCAACATCACACTCTGTAAACAAGCCGACACGAACGCCCAGTCTTAACTGTGTATCCAGTTCGGCAACTGAGCCGCCGGCAAAATTTAAGAAATGGAGAAATTCTCTATCTGAATGTCTCTCTTTGCCTTCAGCAATATTGGAAGGCACTGAAATTGATGCTCTCCTTAATTGGCTGGACATTGCGTATTTTTCTTCATCAGGAAGGAGTTTGGTCAAACGATAAATTTCTTCGCCTAAATCCATAGCTCGATTCCAGACTTCAAAATCGCGATGATTTTTGATGCCCATGATATTATCACTCTTTCTGCAACTAATTACTGTAAATGTTGTTTAGATTTAGTAGTTTTTCTATACATAACCCGCCGATAATCGGCAGTGAGTGCGCTTATTGATTTTTGCAGATCGAAACACTTTATTTCACAGGGTGTGACTGGTTTCCTTTATTCACTGCAAACTGCCATGCAGTTTGCCTCCTCCAGTCCGACCTGCAAACCGCGAACTGCGTTTTTGCAAACCGATTATCGGTTTGCTTCCACCAGTGGCGACCCGCGACCAGCGTCTTTATATTATACTACAAAGAGCACCTGTTCTTCACTGGGAAAAACAGGTGCTGCTAACTTCTTAGCCTTTAATTGTTTCTGCCCCTCGGGGCATATAAAGAATGACGTTAATGGTAATTTCGGTTTCCGTCGCATCGACTGCGTAAGCCACACCGGAAAGATAGTCCATAGCGCGGACGGCAAGGTCATCACTGAGCTCGGAATAATCTACAAGCAAGGCGTTTCCTTCCACAATGAGTTCCCCGTACTTCATGATTCTGTCAATTGAATCCGGAACTCTCAGCGCCATCCGAAGGGTTGGCCGGGAAAGCACATGCAGAGAACCGGAACCATACCGGCGTTCCTCATCATAGCCATAACTTGCTCCATCTTGCACGGGACATCCCTCCTTTGCTTACAGGGAAACCAAATTCTCATCAATCGTCTGCTTTGACAGCGCGGGCATTGCGTGCTCTGTCGCGGGCACGATCCAGACGGGACAGGACTTTCTTTCTCATACGGATGCTCTTCGGAGTGACTTCAACCGTTTCATCTTCGTTGATATGTTCCAGAGCGCCTTCCAGAGAGAAGGTCTGCGGCGGAATCAGACGAACGGCTTCATCGGAACCAGCTGCACGCATATTGGATACATGCTTCTTCTTGCAGGGGTTGACGTCCATATCATCTTCACGGCTGTTTTCGCCGACAATCTGGCCTTCATAAACTTGTTCGCCCGGGCTGACATACATCGTACCTCTGGCCTGACATTTATCAATACCATAAGCCGTCGTTTCGCCGGCTTCGAACGCAACCAGGGAACCTCTCGTACGACCGGGGATATCGCCCTTATAAGCGCCCCAGCCGGCAAATACGTGGTTCATGATGCCGTTGCCTTTAGTATCGGTCAGGAACTGGTTTCTGAAACCGATCAGACCACGAGCCGGAATGATGAATTCCATTCTCAGATAACCGGCCATTTCGGTCATGTTTTGCAGTTCAGCCTTGCGGATACCCAGGGCTTCCATCACAGGGCCCATGAAATCCTGCGGCACATCGATGGTCAGCGCTTCCATCGGTTCGAGCAGCTTGCCGTCCTTGTCACGGCGCATAATAACGGTCGGTTTACCAACCTGCAGTTCGAAACCTTCTCTTCTCATCGCTTCGATCAGTACGGACAGGTGCAGTTCACCACGGCCGGAAACCTTGAAGGTATCAGGAGAATCCGTATCTTCTACTTTCATGGATACGTTGGTTTCTACTTCCTTGTACAGACGTTCACGAATGTGGCGGCTCGTAATGAAGTGGCCTTCCTGACCGGCAAAAGGACCGTCGTTGACAGAGAACGTCATGGACAGGGTCGGTTCATCGACTTTGATGCCGGCGAGCTGTTCAGGATTTTCCACATCGGCAATGGTATCACCGATTTCTGCATCCTGCAGACCGATCAAGGCGATGATTTCACCGGCCTGAGCTTCCTGAGTCTCGACTCTCTTGAGGCCTTCATAGGTGTACAGGCGCCCAATCTTTTCGTTGGTGCGCTTGTCATCATGCATCAGGCAGATCTGTTCGCCGTTATGAATGGTACCGCGGACGATACGGCCGATAACAATGCGGCCGACATAATCGTCATAGTCCAGCGTATTGACAAGGAGCTGCAGCGGAGCATCGACGTCGACATCAGGTGCCGGAATCGTATCCAGAATGGTCTGGAACAGCGGTTCCAGGTTATCACTATCGTCATCCATGGAAAGCTTAGCTACACCGGTCTTTGCAGAGCAGTAAACAACCGGGAAGTCCAGCTGATCATCACTGGCGTTCAGCTCGATAAAGAGGTCAAGGACTTCATCCACGACTTCTTCGACTCTCTGATCAGGACGGTCAATTTTATTGATAACTACAATCGGCTTCAGATGATGTTCCAAAGCTTTACGCAGTACATATTTGGTCTGAGGCATAGGCCCTTCGTAAGCATCAACCAGGAGCAGAACACCATCAACCATGTTCAGCACACGTTCTACTTCGCCGCCAAAGTCAGCATGGCCCGGAGTATCCAGGATGTTGATTTTGGTGCCATTATGCATGACGGACGTGTTTTTTGCCAGGATGGTAATACCGCGTTCTCTTTCCTGATCATTGGAGTCCATGACTCTTTCCTGTACCTTTTCATTGGCACGGAAGACATGGCTCTGCTTCAGCATAGCGTCAACCAGTGTAGTCTTACCATGGTCAACGTGGGCAATGATAGCAATGTTACGCAAATCGTTTCTAATCATAAAAGCCTATCCCCTCTTGAGATAAATCAAGAGGATGCTTGTCAAAAGCATCCTCAAAGTAACCTGAAATTTCGACCACATTATTATATTCTATTCGTAGTATACTGTCAAATAGGAACAATAATTAATCGTTAGTACGGACAGATGGTTGGGGCACAAGGCAGGCAACAGGGCTTGTAGCAAAAAGTGGGTAGTGGTTAGTGGAAAGAGTGGTTAGCACACCCGTGCAGGCAGTTGCCTTGGCGGATTCTTAATATAGATTGGAGCTAATAACCAGATTTTTGATTATACCCTTCAAACCACCAATCTGTTTGCTGACTTGTTGGTTATCCTCCACAGCACAACTTCAATGGGTTTATATTGAAGCAAGGGAAATTTTTCAAGAGATCTTATCGCTTTCTTTTTTTGGCACCTTTTCTGGCAAGGGCAAGGCTTTTTTTCATAAACTCTACTTCTTCCCGGAGATAAGCTACTTCCTGCTTCAGGCGGGCAATTTCGGCCGATGAGGATTGAGCGGACAACTGCTGAAGGGAAATCTTTTTATGAGGTCCTTCGTGAAGCTCTCCGGCATGAGTCAACTGGTCGTTTACATTTCTTTTAATGCTGTTGATGCGGCCCTTTCCAAGGATATCAGGATCATACCCGAGCTTACGGACGGCCACGGCGGCTGGTACCCCGGAGTCGTACAATTTCAAGAAAGCTTTTTTGAATTCGACTGTGAAAAAAATCTGTCCTCTGTTAACATGGAAGGTATACGGATTTTTCTTCAGCAGTTCTATTTCTTCTTCCGTAAAGTACTTGCGTTTCATTGCCATGCTCCCCTTTCATGACAAGACTACCAAATTAAGCATTGAAAATCCAGAAAAAGTTAATTTAGTATATTGGTTGTCTAAAATTCTGGGTTTTCCAGTTTTGCACTGTATACGAAAACATCGGACCCCCACAGGAGTCCGATGTTCCATTTGTTTTTTACCGCAAACCACCGCGCGGTTTACCTCTTCCCATGGCGGCCAGCGGCCCGCGGAATTCATTTCCGCCAAGTGCCTACGGCATCTTGGCTGCTTACAGCGCGACCGGCGACACGCGGCCAGCGACCTGCGATTATCACACATTCTTCATGAGATCTTCGACGTACTTCTTGATCTTTTCAATCTTTGCCTTCATTTCAGGCACTTTGGTAACGTCGCGCATTACGCGGCGAAGGACGCGTGCTTTGTAGTTGAAGTAGAATTTTTCCAGACCACGGAGTGCTTCGTTGAGTTCCTGCAGCGCCGGTTCCTTGAGGACCACTTTTGCCGGTTCGACATGCCATTCCGTGCCTTCGATAATAGCGGTATCTCCGTAATTCGGCACATAAGCTGCTGTTCCCAGCTCGGTCCGCAGCGTATCGGCAAACGAACGGGTTGCGTCATATTCACCGTGGACAACGAAGAACGCTTTCGGTTTTTTCTTCATGCCTTTGTAGAGCTTCAGCATCTGATCTCTGTCGGCGTGCGCAGAGAAACCGGTCATGTTATAAATCTTGGCACCGACGACGATGTCTTCACCCATAATCTTTACTTTGCGGGCGCCGTCAATCAGCCGGCGTCCCAAGCTGCCTTCCGCCTGATAGCCGGCGAAGATGACCGAGCTGTCCTTTCGCCACAGGTTATGTTTCAGATGGTGCAGGACACGGCCGGCATCGGCCATACCGGATGCGGAGATGATAATCATCGGGCTGGGCATCTCGTTGATGGCACGGGATTCCTGAGCTGTCTCGGTATAGTGCACATTCTTCATATTGATGAGCTTGCCGCCCTGACGCTGGAAAATGGTCTTTGCTTCTTCATCATATTCGTCCGGGTTCACCAGCATGACCTGCGTTGCTTTGATAGCCATCGGGCTATCGACCATGATGGGAACGGTCGGAAGCTGTCCGGACGACATCAGTTTCTGGAAATAGTAGAGCATGACCTGGGTACGGCCGACGGCGAAAGCAGGAATAATGACGTTGCCGCCGCGGGCCAGCGCTTCCTTCATGATATCGAGAAGCTCTTTTTCGCGGTCACCGATTTCGTGGAGCCTGTTGCCATAAGTCGATTCCGTAATGATGAAGTCAGCGCCGGAAATCTGATAAGGATCATCAAGAATCGGGACATTCGGCTGTCCGATATCGCCGGTAAAGATGATCTTGGTTTCCTTTCCGTTTTCATTGATCATCACATTGACGAGGGCGCTGCCCAGAATATGACCGGCCACGCGGAACCGGATGGTCACACCCGGCAGGATTTCCACATTCTCATCATAATCGTAAGTCACAAACTGTTTGAGTGCCAGGTAGGCATCATCCACCGTGTACAGTGGTTTTACTTCGGTACGGCCGGCACGCAGTCCTTTACGGGTAGCGATTTCGGCATCTTGTTCCTGAATATGGCCACAGTCAGGAAGCAGGATTTCGCACAATTCCTTGGTCACATGGGTGCAGTAAATCGGTCCCTTGTAGCCTTCTTTTACAAGCTTCGGCAAAAGGCCGCTGTGATCGACGTGAGCGTGGCTCAGCACTACGGCATCGATTTCACCGGGATTAAAATCAAATTCCCGGCGGTTCAGGTCGCGAATCAGCTTGGACCCCTGGAACATACCACAGTCCAGAAGAATTTTCTTGCCGTTGACTTCCAACATGTGGCAAGAACCAGTCACAATCTTATCGGCACCCAGGAATCTTATTTTCATGCGTCTCGCCCTCCTTGCGGTTTGGATGATTTTTACTGTGCAAATTATAGGACAACTGCTAAATCTTCGGGCATCCAAACATCTGGCAAATTTCTGAAAATTCTATATCTATATTATAGCATAAGTCGCTCTTCTTTCCTCCTTTCTGTCGAAAAATCTGCCCAATTTTATTCAGTTATGATACAATAAGAGAACCAGAGTGAGGAAACTGCGGCCTCCTTCGAGGCATATCATGATTTCCCCACAAGAAAGGATGATTCCAGCATGAAAAAACGTCTGCTGTTATCCCTGGTCGTCGGTTCCATGATTGCTTTCCCCGCTCCTTTTACCGGGGAAGCTGCTGAAACCCCGTCCTGGAGAACACATACAACCAGATACCATCAGGAACAGGCGCAAAAAGAACTTGAGCGTCAGGAAGCCCTGAAGGCAGCCGAAGAAGCACGCAAAAAAGCAGAAGCCGAAGCAGCCGCTCAGCCCATGTGGAGACGCTACATCACCAAAAATCGCAAGGCTCAGCAAGATACAGAAACGCAGGAAAAAGTGGATAGTACCACGTCTGCTGCACCCGAGGCTGAAACGAAGCCTGCTGTAAAAGAAGAACTGGTCAAAGAAACACAGGCAGCCGAGGAAACTAAGGCTGAACCGTCAGCCCTTGAAAAGTTCCGCGCCCGCGCCAACGCAAGAACTGCTGAAGAAACTCAGACGGAACCTCAGGAAGAAACGGATATAATTCCGCCTCCCATCCGGAAAGATCATATTCCGCCGGAAACAGTGACGGCGCCTGCTGCCCAGGAAATCGCGGCACCGGTTGAAACGGAAGAACCGAAGCAGTCTTCCGCCCTCGAAAAATTCCGTGCCCGCGCCCGTCAAAGAGCTGCTGAAGAAGCACAGACTGAGACGGATGTAACCCCGGCTCCTGCGGAGAAGGTGGAAACGCCGACAGAAACGACGGAAGAACCGAAACAGTCTTCTGCTCTCGAAAAATTCCGCGCCCGCGCCAACGCAAAGGGTACCGAGGCAGAACCGACTGCTAAAAAAGTAGATACTTCCCTGCAGAACGAATCGCTTCCCACCGTGCCGACCGATGCGGAAGCTACCTGGGAACTGGCGGCCTCCAACTCCCGTTACGAAGTTTCCTTTGATTCCCGCTCTCTGGAATATGACCAGAAGACCGGTATCATCACCGTCTGGAACAAGTGGCACCGCCGCGGCGGTAATGACATTTATCTCTATTCCCGCTACGATGTACGCCTGAAGACCTTCGCCGATCTGTACCGCGCCGAATACGGAGGTAAGGGCCACACGCTGCTCTCTGAGCACAGTGTCACCGACATTGCCTGGACTCCCCTTTCCCCGCACACGTTAGGTATGGAGCTCTGCTATGCGCTGAATACGTATCTGCTTAATAAGTAATAACAAAGAGACTGTGAGACAATGATTGTGCATTGTTTCACAGTCTTTTTTTCGTATTTCACCCATGGAATTTAAATTGTCAAAGCAATTTTGCGCTGAACTAAAAAACAGGATCCGTGAAGCAACAATTTCTTGCTGTTTCACGGCCCCTGTTATTTTTCTTTATCAGGATTTCTTAGCAGCTGCTACGAGCGCCTTGAAGAATTTCAGGCACGTATCGGGATCAGCAAATCCCTTCGGATCCTTCTTCAGCAGAACAACGTTCTTGATGTCGTTTTCCGGATGGAACTGAAGTCCTACGGCAAAGGTACGGCTCGGATCCTCAACGCCTTCAATGAGGCTGAGACCTTGATCTTCACATTCTGCCGTCTGGCCCAAATCCGTTCCCTTCACAGACAGGATGTTCTGATGATGCCACGAAGAAACGTTCTTGATCGTATCAGCGCCGACAATCTCGCGCAAATGAGAAGGCATCTTGAAGATATGAACATCGTGATGAGCATAGTCCCGATTCGGCGTTCCCACAGGCATACGGTGGATTTCCTTATAGGAAGTGACTCCATTAGCCTTGTAATAATCGGGGATGTCCTGGATGAGGCTTGCCCCATAGACGACACCCATCATCTGCTCACTGCGGCAGACGTTGAGAATGGGGATATTATGTGCCCGGCAATAAGCCTGGAGCGTATAATCGGAAACGTCACGCGCTGCATCGATAGCTTCGCCGTGATTCTTTTCTTTCTCGGGATTCTTGTATAAGGAAGGACTGATATCCGCGCCGCCGGTACCAAAGACACCGTCGACGCCCTGCATGACCGTTTCGACATTGGTGCGGGCAAAATCAGCTTTCTTGATTTTGTCGGCATAGGACTGTTTGAGCATACCGGAAGGCTCCAAATCAGCCTTATCGACAACGCCTGAAGCATCATACTTTACGTCCTCGCTGCGAATCTGGTCCAGTTCAACCGGGACGCCGCCTGCCATGGTGATAATCTTTCTGAAGGCTTCATAAGTCTTTGCCTGATTGGGTCCCTTCCAGGAAATCCCAATGACTGGCTTTCCGCCGACCATGGCATTGACCTGTTGGCCATAACCAATGGACAGTCCTACTGACAACACAGCAGCAACAAGTACGCGACTCCATTTTTTCATCATTACATTCCCTCCTGACAAAAATATTTCATATAAATTTTACCAAAAGGGATAAATACCCGCCAAAGATTTCGCTAAGCTTCATTTAATGGATATTATCTCTCAATAACATGTAAAGAATATGTAAACAAGTTATCAAATTTTCTTTTCATCAAACTAACCAGGAGTCTAAATTTCCCCTCTTTTATGTCCGAAAAGAAAAAAGCTGTGAAAAAAAGACCACTCATTTCTTCACAGCATCATGTATTTCATCATGCCTTCTTAAGCACGGACTCGGGTTCAATCCGGATCCGCTGCAGCGTATCGGTATCGACGCCCAGTACTTTCCGGAACGGAACATCGATAGGAATCACGGACAGTTCATCGGGCTGCAGATTCCTGACGACAGATTTCAGGAAACGGACAGATTCAGTGACGTCATGCCGCCAAAGCAGCATCTTAAGATTTACCACTCATTTTCTTACGTTTCGGCGTTATGAAAAACAGCTTCTTTTTCTATAATAAATGCAGGAAAAAGCTTAACAAGAAAGGAGCCTGTCCAGGGTGCTTTCCTTATGAAAGCATGTAAAACCATCATGAAAAAGAGAGTGCTCATTGCAGTGCTTTGTCTGATGACACTGCCTTTTACGGCCTGCGCCGGATTATCTTCTCAAAAAAGTACACCTGCTGCCTCCCCTAAACAGGAAGTCAAGGAGGAGACGGCAAAACCTGGTTCCAGCAGCACAAAGACCCATCTCCTGGGCGGTATTTCCCCCGAAGATGCCCTGGCCTATATGAAAAAGACGCCAAACCTCGTCATTGTCGAAGTCAATACGTCGGAATGGAAACTGAAGGAAGGCTTTACGGGAGCGCTGTGGATTCCTCACACGGAAATGGCACAGCGCTATGAAGAAATACCGAAAAACCGTCCGGTTCTGATCCACTGCGGAGGCGGCATCGTTTCCAAAGACGCTTATAAAGTGCTGCAGGAAAAGCGCCCGGATATTCCGGAACTCGGCTATATCGCCGGCGCGCCGCTCGTCCATGAGTACAACGAATGGCTGAAGAGTAAAAAGTAATAAAAACCGCCGTCCACTGACCTGCAAAAAAGGGACTTTGAAAAATGAAATCCTTTTCAAAGTCCCTTTTTATTACTTTTTGAACAATGCCTGAAATGCATAATACGGTATCCAAACTAACTATTTCACATTACAGGCCATCTGTATTATGATAGCACTAACAAAACAGAGAAAAACAAGGAGAAAAAGATGCGTAAAAAATTATTGGGAATTGCTGCCCTGCTTGTGGCAGTCTGTGCTCTCGCCTTCGCCTTTGTGCCGGGCCTGTCCTCACAGAGAAACGAAATCGTCCACAAGGCAAAATCTCTGGGCGCTCACTATAACCTTACAAATGAAGCAGATGTGGCCTACGTCCGCCAGATTATGACCAAGGACCCATCCACGTCCCGCACCATTATGTGGCAGTCCGAATATGAGGAAAACGGTTCCCTCGTGGAGTTTCGTAAAAAAGGTGCCTCTGAGGGAAGCTCCGTAGATGCAGAAAATACAACTTTTACGGATGATAAAGTAACCCGTTATCTGCATGTGGCACAGCTCACCGGTCTGGAACCGGGTACGGACTATGAATACCGTGTCGGTTATGGTGACAAGCGCAGTAACTGGTATCCGCTCCGGACGTTGAACAGCAGCACCTTTACGGCCCTCATTTTCCCGGACAGCCAGTCTGCCGACTATACCGGCTGGGATCATCTGGCCAAAAAGGCCTACAAGGATCATCCGGAAGCTTCCTTCTTTGTAAATATGGGAGATCTCGTCGATAACGGCGAGCAGCATTCCCAATGGGATGCCTGGTTTAATGCAGTTTCTCCCATGATTGAAGAAATTCCGGTCGCTCCCATTATGGGCAATCACGAAACGTACAACATGGATTGGAAAGTCCGTCGTCCGGAAGCGTTCCTGCATCTTTTTGAACTGCCTTCCGGCGACGCGGAACACTACAAGAATGAGTTCTATTCCTTTGATGTCGGCGACGTACATTTTGTCGTATTGAATACACAGCAAAACGAGCTGAATGATTGGGAGCCGAATCTCACAGAAGATCAGATTGCCTGGTTCCGCAAGGATATGGAAGCCTCTCAAAAGAAATGGAAAGTTGTGCTCATGCACAAAGATCCGCTGCAGTACTCCTTTGCCAAACGTCCGCAGCCTCGTCCCGAAGGATTTTCCGATGAAGGCCGCACGTGGATGCCGCTTTTTGACGAGTATCACGTTGACCTTGTACTTTCCGCCCATCTCCATACCTATCGCGACCGCGGCCACTTAAGGAATTTTGCCCGCAGCAGCGAAGGTCCCTACTACATTCTGACCGGCATTGCCGGCGACGTGCAGTACAAAGGCCTTTGGAAAACTCATGCTCTGGACGAATACGAAGCCCCGCAGCCGGAAGACCGCAATTACCTGGTCCTCGAAGCAACACCGGATAAATTAACGATCAATGGATATACGAAGACGGGAGAATTAATGCATACTTCGGTAGTGGAAAAATAAAAAAAGCACCTGGCCAAATAGAGCCCTCGACTTGTCTCGGACGTCTATTTGGCCATTTTTTATAGATCTGCAGCAAGCTGACTCACTGTTTTCTATGATCTATCTCAAGAATCCGTACAAGGTGGCTGCCCGCACGATTGTACTAACCACCAGCCACTAACCACTGTCCACTTTTATTACTTTGGCCAACTGCAGCTATCGGCTGCCTGCCAACTGCTATCTGCCAAAAACAGGCTGTGAAATAATGCACACGCATTATTTCACAGCCTGTTTTTTTACCTTAAGTATAGAATTAATCCTACCTGACACAGCACAATCAGCGGGACGCCTACCCGGAATTTCAGATGCTGCGTCTTATGACGAAAATATTTCATTCCTGTCATGGCGCCAAGACCGCCGCCGATGACTACAGTGAGAAGCAGCATGCTTTCCGGAATCCGCCACAGATGATGGGCAGCCTTGTACTTATCGATACCGTACAAAAAGAAAGCCACGACGTTGACTGCAAGTAAGTAGTAAATAAATAAATTAGAATTTACAAAATCCATTGTTTTGTCCCCGTCAGTTCTGCGCGTTCTTGATTCTCTCGCCGATTACGCGGGCCGCATAGACCCCGGACGCACTGGCCTGGGACAAACCGCGCGTAATGCCGGCGCCGTCGCCGATGGCAAA
Source organism: Acidaminococcus sp. (assembly GCA_022482815.1). Taxonomy (NCBI): domain Bacteria; kingdom Bacillati; phylum Bacillota; class Negativicutes; order Acidaminococcales; family Acidaminococcaceae; genus Acidaminococcus; species Acidaminococcus sp. Next base: position 1,642,514 of record JAKVOM010000001.1, on the reverse strand, counting down.
GAAGTTCGGCAGCTGCGTTTCGAGATTGCCGTCCAGTTCCAGACGGGAACTGTAAAATTTGACTTCCACACCGTAAAGCAGCGTGTCGTCGTTTGCCGTTCCCGGAGCCACCTTATCCAGGGCGTAAATCATTTCAATGATGTTGTCAAGATGACGTTTCGGCAGCACCAGGCTCAAGTCACCCGGTACAGCGTTCAGCGTAGGACGCAGGAAACTCTTGCTCAGACGATGCGCATTCGTGCGGCGGCCCTTGATAAGGTCCCCGAAGCGCTGTACGAGTACGCCGCCGCCCAGCATATTGGACAAGGACGCAATGTGTTTGCCGTATTTATGCGGTTCCTTGAACGGTTCGGTAAAGCGGTTGCTGACAAGCAGAGCAAAGTTCGTATTGCCGCTGTTCTTAGCCGGGTCACTGAAGCTGTGGCCGTTTACCGTAATGATGCCGTCCGTATTTTCGGCGACGACATAGCCATTCGGGTTCATGCAGAAGGTGCGGACGCGATCCCCATACTGTTTTGTCGTATAGACCAGCTTTGCTTCATACACTTCGTCGGTAATGTGTTCGAAGACCTGGGCCGGTACTTCGACGCGGACACCGATATCGACCTGGTTGTTCTTAAGAGACAGCCCCAGCTGCTTGCATTGATCCGAGAACCATTCGGCACCGGCACGGCCCGGAGCGGCAATCAAATAAGTACAATGGATTTTTTCATCCTGTCCCTTGATAGTGAGGTCATATTCATCGCCGTTTTTCTCAATCGATTCCACCTGGGTATCGCAGGCAATTTCAATGCCGTGTTCCAGGAGGAAGTGGTAAATGCTTGCCATCAGTTTCCGGTTGTTGTCCGTCCCCAGATGACGAACCTTGGCGTTCAAGAGGTGCAGGTCATGCCCCAGGGCAATTTTTCCGATGCGGCAGTTCTTTGTAGAAAATACTTCCCCCGGCGCCCCGTGACGGCAGTTGATCTGGTCCACATAATCGATCAAATCCATGACCGTCTGCCGCGGCAGATAGTCGCTCAGCCAGCCGCCAAACTCTGTCGTAAAGTTGTATTTACCGTCAGAGAAGGCACCGGCACCGCCAAACCCGCGCATAATGCTGCAGGGTACACAGCTCACACATTGTTTGACTTTACCGGCAATAATCGGGCAGTTCCGGAACTCAATGGAATGTCCTTCTTCAATGATCATGACTTTTACATCGGGATATTTCAAAGCGAATTCGTAAGCCGCGTAAATTGCGGCCGGACCTCCGCCGATAATTGCTACATCTACATTTTTGCTCACTTCTTGAACACCTCTTTGTCGTTCACCGTATTGAAAATAATCGAGGAAATCTGATTCATGGTCTTGCGCGTCTCTTCCGGACGCAGTGCCTTATCCGTCATCATCACAAGGATATATTTTTCATTGCCATACACAATCCCCGCCGCATTAAGAACACGGCCGTGATCGACAGAAAGCTGGGCCAGCTTCAGGTTCCTTGGCAGCAGCGCCCCCATGAGATGACGGTCATCCTGCTGTTCAAAAAGAGAAAGCAGATAAAGATCCTGCTTCTGATCTATCAGCTGACCTGCATAAAGTTTACTTAAAAGAGCTACTGTATCGTTGACGGAAGTATAACTGATTTCAGGTTCCTTTTCCGGCTCTTTATCCTTTTTAGCTTCCGGCTTTTTCTCTTTGTCACCTTCAGGATTTTCGGGAATCCCTCTGGGCAGTACTTCATCCGTATTTTCAAAATCCTTGCTGCTAAGGTACGTATCAGCAAATCCCTTATCCAAAAGGTACTTGTTGATCACGTCGCGCCCGGCAAGGGCCACCAGTTTGCTCATGGCCGTCTGGTCATTCTGCAGCATCATGGCTTCCAGAAGACGCTGGATGGTCACCTTGCTGCCTTCGGCCATTTTTGACATGACAGGGCTGGCGGGCAGTTTTTCACTTTCCTTTACCGTCTCCGTATCCGTCAGTTTCAGCTCTCCATCCTTGACCTGCTGCAATACGGCAGCGGCAACGTACGGACGGATGAGACCCCCGGCCGGCATCTTACCGGAAAAGTTATAGAAGACCTCACCTGTATCCAGGGACTTGTAGTACACAGAACAGGAAGCCCCTGACTGGGCAATCACGTTATTCAAGAAGGCATAAGGCAGCTTCGTGTCCTTATCGTGCACAATCTTTGATTCCTCTATTTGTTTCTGCTGGGCAATGTACTTCGGACTTGTATGAAGCAAGTGGAAAGAGACGCCCCCTACCAGAAGCAGAATTGTCAGGAACAGGAGAATTCGTTTGTTGATGCTCATAAAATATCCATAACCCTCCGATTGATTCTAAGCCACCGTTCCCGCTCTTTGCGGTCCGGCAATATGGATTCCACAGCCTTCCAGAAAAGGCGATTATGGGATTTATTTTGAATATGGCACAGCTCATGGACCACTACGTAATCCACGGCCTCCACGCTGCAAAAAACAAGACGCCAGTTAAAACCGAGCTCGTTTTTATAGTTGCAGTACCCCCAGCGCGACTTGCCGTTAGCCAGTTTAATCGGCGGTACCGGCAGCTGCAGACGGGCCGCGTAAAATTTGACCCGGTCCTCAAGCAGCACAAGAAGATACCTCCCCAGCCACTGAGCAAGGGAGTTCAATGTCGCCCCTCGGGGAATACAGAGACTGTCCCCTACAAGCTGAATCGAACCGACATTGGCAAAATGCAGCGAGCAGGGACGCCCCAGGAGCGGGAACGTGAACCCTTCTGTCAAAGTAATGGGAGATAAGCGTTTTTTCTCCCGGCGCACCCGTTCCTGATGAGTCAGGATCCACTGCGCTTTTTCCGCTACAAAATGGTCAATCTGGATTTGCGGCATGTAGAGCGGAGCTCTGACAATCAGTTCGGCATCTTTATTGATTTCTAGTGAAAGTGTCCGGCGCCTTGTCCGGATCAGCTGGTCAATTTTTAACATAACGGTATTATTATATCATATTGATTGTGAGAATGTGAAAAAAGTGAGAACGACACAAGCGAGCGATGACTGTCCCTATTCGTTAATCTGCTCTTTATCTTCGGCCTTATTTTCATCACCGCGAGGTTTGACTTCAATGACAATTTCTTCGACTCTGTGCGCATTGGCCTTCGTAACCGTCACGTGGAGGTTGCCGCAGTCAAAGGTGGCCCCCTTCTGCGGAATGTCTCCCAGGGAATCGAGCACCCAGCCGCTGATGGAATCATTTTCCAGGTGATAGTCGGTAATATCGAGGTCGAGGAATTTAAACAGATCAAACAGATTGGCATTCTGCGAATTGGAACTGCAGTTGACGACATACGTATTCTGAGCAATTTTCTGGAAAGACGACGTAAATTTATCGTGTTCATCCCAGATTTCACCGACCAGCTCTTCCACGATATCTTCCGTCGTGACAAGACCGTCAATGGTACCGTAGCTGTCCACCACGATAGCCATTTCCACCTTGGATTCCTGCAGAGATTCCAGCACTTTGGCAATCTTTGTGGAAGTATGCACGAACACGACTTTTTTAAGCACCGTCTGCAAATCAAAATCCGGATCTTTCAGATAGGCCGCATAAAAATCCTTTGCATGCAGCGCTCCGATGACCTCGTTGTAATCATCCTTAAAGACAGGCAGACGCGAAAATCCCTGCGTCGAAAAAACAGCAAGCGCAGCCTTATTGCCTTCGGCAATGTCAATGCCGCGAATAGCCACGCGGGGCGTCATGATTTCGCGGACGCGGATATCGCTGAATTCAATAGCCGATTTGATGCGCTGGCTGTCGCGCTTTTTGATATCGCCGCCTTTTTCGACTTCGTCCACCATGAGCAGCAGCTCTTCCTCATTGGCCGTACGAGCCAGCTTCTTTTTGCCCAAATGGTCCATGACCTTGCGAATGAGTTGGAAGAAGACGGTAAGCGGCGTCAGCAGGAAAACAAGAGCAGACAGGAAAGAGGAACAAGCCATAGCAAATTTTTCCGGCTGATCCTTAGCCAGGCTCTTCGGCAGGATTTCGCCGAAAATCAGGATAATGACCGTCGTTACGGCCGTCGCCACCGCAAGCCCGGACGTGCCCATATACACGGTACACACGGCTGTGGCAAGCGATGCCGTAGCGATATTGACAATGTTGTTGCCCACAAGAATCGTCGTCAGCGCCTTATCAAAACGACTCAGAAGCCGCAGCACGGTATTAGCCCGCTTCTCGCCGTTCTTGGCAAGATTCTTGAGGCGCAGCTTGTTGCTGCCCGTAAGTGCCGTCTCCGAAGCGGAGAAAAAGGCAGACAACGAGACAAAGACAACGAGAATCACGGTCAAAAGGCCCGACGATATGTGAAAATCATTCATATACTTTCATTACTCCTTAAAAAAACGGTTTCCCTTCAGATTGCTGCAAAAATAGAAGCCCGCCGCAGGCTCCTGTGCAGTGCGAAACCGTATAATCGTGAAAAAGGCCGCTGCGTGGTGCAGCAGCCATTTTTCCAATTATTTTCTTTCTCCGCGCAGAATTGCCTTGAAAATAGTCCCCACCACGATGATGGACAGGGAAATGAGCAGTACTGCCATCCACTCCCTGGGAAGCAGCGGACGTACCCGCAGGATTCTGCCGCCAATCAGTGTCATGATAACCTGAATGACGATGATCATGATATTGATCTGCAGGAAGCCTTTGTTGGCACCTAGATGTTCAAAGATATTGATGGAATCCACACGAACGTTAAAGGCATTGAAGACAGCCATAAATACGTAAGTGCAGAAATAACCTGTGTAGAGGTAAATATGATGGGGTCCCGGACGAAACAAGTGCCACAACGGTTCCCACAGGAAGAATAGCAGGCTGAGGAACGTCATATAACCGCCGCCTATCAGAATCTTGATGAACATAGGACGGCTGACAATCGGAGCACTGCGGCTCTTCGGCGCTTCGTTCAAGTATTCGGGAAGGGCCGGTTCGCCGCCGAACGCCAGGGCTGCCAGCGTATCCATGATGAGGTTGATCCACAGGATCTGGATCACTGTCAGCGGATGCTCAATACCAATGAAAGGTGCAATGAGGTTAACCGCAACCGCCGAGAAGTTGATGCTCAGCTGGAAGACGATGAACTTGCAGATGGAATTGTAAATCGTACGGCCGTACAGAATGGCCTGTTTGATGCTGAGGAAGTTATCATCCAGGATGACAATGTCCCCGGCTTCTTTCGCGACTTCCGTACCGCTGCCCATAGCAAAGCCGACATCGGCTTTCTTGAGGGCCGGCGAATCATTGACACCGTCGCCGGTCATGCCGACGACAAGGCCCATCTCCTGGGCAATGCGCACGAGGCGCGATTTATCCGTCGGAAGGGCTCTGGCAACCACACGAAGGTGACTGATCTGCTTTTTGATGTCACCGTCACTCATCTGGGAAAGTTCATCGCTCGTCCATACGATATCATCGGGTTCCCTCAGGATTCCTGCGTCCTTGGCAATTGCCATGGCCGTTTCTCTCCGGTCGCCCGTAATCATAACAACCTGGATACCGGCGCGGTGCACCTCTGCAATCGCTTTCACCGACTCCGGACGGACATCGTCGCGGATGCCCAGGATACCGATCAGCGTGAGACCGTTGCCCGGAACCTTATCCCCGGCAATCATGCCGGCACGGGAAAATAACCCGAGCATGCGGATGGACTTTTCGGCAAAGCCCAGCATCGTAGCATCAAGGGAACGCTTCATATCTGCCGTAAAAGGCTGCTTTTTACCTGCATTGTCATAATAAGTTTCTGTTGCCGGAAGCAGTTTTTCCGGAGCCCCCTTGATAAGACATAAATCTACGTCATCCCCGACCACATGAGCCCAGGAGTACTTGTTGGTACTATTAAACGGCACGAAATACTCCCGCGTCAGCGGCAGGTCCATCGTAAAATCACCCAGATAACGGCTGAGAGCAGTTTCCGTCATATTGCCGCCGATAATCCGACCGTCACTCACCGTGGCAGACGTATTCATCAGGCAGTTGGCGTAGGTCACGTTCCGAATCGGTTCCGGCAAATCGGTAAAATTCGTATACACCTTGCCGTCACCGGTCACGAACGTCGTGACTTCCAGCTTGCCCTTGGTAATGGTTCCTGTCTTATCCGTAAAGAGGATGTTCAAACTGCCGGCTGTTTCGATACCGACAAGCTTCCGGACGAGGACGTTATCGTGCAGCATTTTCTTCATATTGAGAGAAGAAACAAGTGCCACCATGAGCGGAAGTCCTTCCGGCACTGCCATGACAATAATGATGACGCCGAGAATGATACTTTCCATCAAGTCGTGCAGCACCAGCGTACCGTTTGACATGTAAAACTCAAAGCTCGGTGCCATAAGGATCTTGTGCAGCATGAGCGCCAGGGCAATCAGAACACCGCCGGTATAACCAAGACGGCTGATGATCGCAGCAAGAACAGAAAGTTTATGCTTCAGCGGGCTCGGCCGCTCGTTGCTCTTGAGTTCCTGCGTCAGCTTGCCATACACAGAATGGTCGCCGACCGCTTCTACGTGCATGACACCTTCCCCTTCGAGCACCACGGAACCGCGGTACACAAAATGAGGATTGAGGAAATCCACCTTGGCCATATCAAGGATCTGGCCTTCTTCCGGCGGCCGTTTAGTGGCTTCTTCACTTTCACCGTTCAGCACGGACTGGTCCACTTTAATATAGCCATCGAGCAGAAAACCATCGGCAGGAATACGGTCCCCAGCCTGCAGAATCACGGCATCGCCGCGCACGATTTCCTGGATTCCGATTTCCTGTGGCTTACCGTCACGGATGACCTTGCAGACGATGCGCGATGCCTCTTCCTGTAATTTCTGGAAAGCAGACTCATTGGAATACTCCGAGTACGTACTGACCAATGTTGCGACCATAATAGCAAGAAAAATGCCGATGGTTTCAAGCCAATCCGCATTGCCCGTAGCAGCAAACACCACATTGATGAGCAGCGCTACAATCAAGATGCGGATCATAGGATCTTTCAAATTGTCCTTGAACTTATCCCACAGCGTCTCCTGCGCCGGCTTAGAAAGTTCATTATAGCCAAACCGCTTACCGGAAGCTTCCGCTTCTTTTGTGGTCAGTCCCAAAATCTCTTTTTTCAACAATAAGTCTCTCCCTTCTTCACATATGGGAATATTATAACATGGATTATTTCACACTTCAAAGAAAGTTAATCTTATTTTGTAACATTTTTGTAGAATTTACGAAGTGAATTTGCCAAAAGAGTTACGTTTTAATACCAATTTTCGAACAAAAAGAGCCCGCTGCCAGATCAAATTCGGTCGTGGAGGGCTCTTTGGAAATCTCTTTCATAAAAATTATCCTTGCGTAAGCAGGAGAGGCAGGCAGAGTTTAGCAAGCCCCAGGAAGATGAAGAAACCACAGACATCCGTAAAGGTCGTGATGAAAATGCTGGAAGCCACGGCCGGATCCGCATGGAGGGCCTTGAGGACTACCGGCACTACGTAACCGACGAAGGCAGCGATCATCAAGTTGCAGATCATTGCGATAAAGATGATGATACCAAGATACACATTGTGATACATGACTGTCACCACGGCCCCGGCGATACAGCCGTTGATGATGCCGTTGATACAGCCGACACAAACGTTTTTGATAATCCGCTTTTTATTATCCTTCAGAGTAATATCCCCCATGGCAATACCGCGGATGACGACGGATAACGTCTGGGTCGCCGCGTTGCCGCCCATGCCGGCTACAATCGGCATGGCTGCTGCCAAGGCTACAACCTGGGAAATCGTATCTTCAAACATGGAAACCGTAGCGGAAGCAAGGAAAGCAGTGACCAGATTGATCAGGAGCCACGGAAGACGCATCTTAACGGACTCGACAATGGTGCTGTCGACGTCTTCTTCCTTATTGACACCGCCTAATTTTAAGATATCTTCGGTATTTTCTTCTTCGATGACATCGATGATATCGTCGACCGTAATAATACCAATGATACCTTTTCTCTTGTTGACAACAGGAATGGCGTGCAGGTCGTATTTAGATACGATACGGGCAACGTCTTCCTGGTCCGTCTCCGGTTCCACGGAAATGACGTTATCTTCCATGATATCCTGGAGCTTGTCATAGTTCTTGGCAACAAGCAGTTCCCGCAGGGACACCGTTCCGATGAGCTGCTTCTTTTCGTTCGTAATATAAAGGATGTTGATTTCTTCCGTGCGCGGTGCAATTTCCTTTACTTTTTCCAGAGCCTGGCTGACCGTCAGGGTGCTGCGCATCGAAATATATTCGGTGGTCATGATACCGCCGGCGCTCGTCTCCGGATAGCCTAAGAGGTTCCGGATGACTGTCTGGTCACTCGTCTTCATCAGACGGACCAGGTCTTTGCGGCGGTTAGCCGGCATATTGCCGAGGATATCGACGATATCGTCCTTGGACATGTGCTGGAACACACCGAGGATACGGTCGATATCGAGGAGATTCATGATGCGGACCTGAAGGTCTTCATCGGCCTGTTCGATGATGTCAGCCATCTGCTCGGCAGAAATAAGCTGGTTGAGGAAGAGGATATCGCTGTCTGTCACTTCTTCCAGGGCAATAGCAATATCTATCGGGTGGGCTTCCTCCAAGAGTTCTGAAACAGCTTTCTCGTCACGCCGTCCCAGAGCAGATGTCAGTTCATTTTCGACTTGTTCTTCGAGCTGTTCCTGCTTTTCTTCATCCTGGGCCTTGATTTCTTTTTCTTCTTCCATGCGAAGCCCTCCCCTTTCTTCCAGGAAACACACCTGCCTCCGGCAGCTTTCTTTACTGCGCTTCCCTTGATATTTTATTTTCCCGGACGGAAATCTTTCGTATAGGGAAAATAAGTGATACTCACCTCGTCCCGGCCGCTCCTCCGGACGGAACGACGATAACAGCTATATTTTCCGGGACAATCAGCGCTTGCTGAGCACGACATCATCCGAGGAGACCCAGCCGACAGCACCGTCAAAACGAATGACGAGGTTGTAGGTCTTGGCTTCCTCCAAATTGCGGGACTGGTTGATAGGCACAAACAGGGTTCCTTTCGGATAGAATCCCAGCGTCAGTGCACCTTTGTTCGGTTCAGCATAAAAAGGCGTGTTATCGTGAACCGTAGACATGACGATGCGGGATTCATGATACCGCTGTTCCGTCGACATAGCGTCAGCCGGATGAGATCCCAGGGTAAAGCTCAGAGTCTGGCCTGCCACAAGGGCTGCTGCCAGCATAGTAAACAATTTTTTCATTGTCATTTTTTATTCCCTCACTTTTATTAAACAATCTGGAACAGATAAAATTTCAAGTAATCCGTTTCGGGCACGGAATAAAGGATCGGATGATCCGGTGCCTGCTGCCTTCCTTCAATTTGACGCAGCGATACGGAAGCATCGTGTGCTGCTTCTTTGAGCATCTTGACAAAAAGGTCTTCGCGCATAAAGTGCGAGCAGGAACAAGTAGCCAGATAGCCGCCGCGCGGCAGCAGTTTCATGGCCCGGAAGTTGATGTCCTTATAACCGCGGAATGCGTTTTTCACGGTCTGACCGGATTTGGTAAAAGCAGGCGGATCCAGAATGATAAAATCAAAAGGATGCTGCTTTTTGCTTTCGAGATCAGTCAGGTAATCAAACACATTTGCCTTGACCGTTGTAATCACCTTTTCAAAACCGTTCAGAGCAATATTTTCCTTTGCCTGGCGCAGGGCCTCCTCGGAAATATCGACAGCCGTCACGGAAGCTGCCCCACCCTTTGCCGCGTTGAGGGCAAAGGCACCCGTATGGGTGAAGCAGTCGAGCACCTTTTTGCCCGCTGCAATGCGTGCCACAGCCAGGCGATTATATTTCTGGTCGAGGAAATACCCCGTTTTCTGTCCATCCACGACATTGACGTGATACTTCAGGCCATTTTCCACAATCGTCGGGTGAAGGTCTTTTTCCGTCAGCGAGCTGCCTTCCACCGCGGCAATACCCTTATTTTCCGTCATGCCCTCGAGCTCACGGATTTTAACATCGTTGCGTTCGTAGATGCCTTTGATGTTCTCGCCCATTTCGCGCAGAATCTTGAGAAGCAGCGTAAAAATCTCTTCTTTGCGCTGCTCGATACCAAGGCTCAGGACCTGGGCCACCAGCACATCTTCAAAGCGGTCCACCGTAAGACCCGGGAATCCGTCCGCTTCGCCAAAGATCAGGCGGCAGCAGCGAAAATCCGGTCCGGGCATTACCGTTTTCCGGTAATCGACGGCGTAGCGCAGCCGTCTTTCAAAAAACGCCGCGTCAAACTTATCGTTAGCGTTCATCGAAATAATGCGGATGCGAATCTTGGAATGATCGTTGATAAAACCGGTGCCGATGTATTTGCCCTTTTCACTGACCACATCGACCAGATCCCCGTTTGCATAGGGACCGTCGAGCTGTTCCACTTCGTCGGCAAATACCCATGGATGACCGCCGCGGGCCATTTTTTCGCCTTTTTTCGTGATAGTTGCTCTTGTATATTCACGCATGATGCTCTTCCTTTATGATTTCTCAAATATGTAATTATTGTACCATACCAAAGGCTATTATTCACTTAAGAGATGGTAAATTTTACAAGAAAATAAAAATAGAAGCAAAAGTGGTTAGTGAGAAGTAGTTAGTACAATCGTGCGGCCAGATTATCAGGTAAAACCTGAGGCAGTTTGCAGGCAGCAGATAGCCGTTAGCAGCAGATAGCGAACCTCCGGGTAGGAAAAAAAGCTGCCGAAACCAGCCTGTTAAAGGTTAAAGTTTCGACAGCTTATCAGCTCTATTTCAAAGTATGCTCATAAATGGCTCAGTGATTTTATAATACCGTTTCCAAATGAACGGTCACTTCTGCAAAGAGGGTCGCTTTGCCGCTGATGTAGGTACGGTCACCGGCATAACGGCAGTACAGTTCACCGCCGCGCTTGGAAGCCTGGAAGGCTTTAATATCATTTTTGCCCATCTTCTTTGCCCAGTAAGGAATGACGTGACAGTGCGCCCGGCCGCAGACCGGATCTTCGTAAACGCCGCACTTTGGAGCAAAGGTTCTCGTCACGCAGTCATAGTCCTTACCTGGAGCGGTGATATGGAAACAGACGCCGTCCAGTTTGGCAATCACTTCCTGGTTCGGTACTACGCTGCGCACCTCGTCTTCATTATCGAGAACGCAGAGCATATCATCACCAAGGTACACTTCCTTCGGCTTTACGCCGATAGCCTTTACGAAATCTTCCGTGATTTCCACGGGCTTCAGCGTATTGGACGGGAAGTCCAGCGTAAAGAGGTCTCCGTCTTTGGTTACCGTCAAAAGACCGCTCAAAGTGTCAAATTCGACTTTACTGCATTCCGGTTTCAGGATTGTCATAATCACGAAAGCCGTGGCCAGTGTGGCATGGCCGCAAAGCTCAATCTCCGCAGCCGGCGTAAACCAGCGCAGATGGTAGCGGTCTCCGCCCTCACATACGGCGAAAGCAGTTTCGGAGAAATTATTTTCAGCAGTCATTTTCTTCATGATATCTTCCGGGAGCCATTCATCAAGAATGCAGACGGCAGCCTGATTGCCGGCAAACACGGTATCCGAAAAAGCATCGACGTTATATTGTTTGATGATTTTTTTCATGGGTAAAACCTCCTGTCCTTCACTTGACTCTATTGTACCCGTATGCCATAATACATACAATATTAAAATTGTATGTACAACAATTTCATGACGAGTGTATATCGGGTCACTCATGAGTATAGAAAGGACTTTTCCATGCCTGTCAATTCTTTTGACCACTACCCTCTCAGTTGGAAACCGGACAAGACAAAACTCACGGTTCCTTATTATAAATCGCTTTCCCTTGACCTCGAGGAGAAAATCCACAGCGGCGAGCTCAAAGCCGGAACAAAACTGCCGCCCCAGCGCGAAATCGCCGACTATCTGGATCTCAACTATACGACAATAACACGGGTTTACGATCTTTGCCGCAAGAAGGGCCTCATCTACGGCGTGACCGGCAAGGGAACGTTCGTCGCCGCGCATCCGGCAGAAGATGTGACAATAGCCGTTCCCGAAAGCCGGCAGGACACCATTGAAATGGGTTCCGTCAACGGCTTCAGCGAGTACAGTCTTCCTGTGGAAGAAGCGACACGTACCGTCATCGAACGCGGCTATCTGAGAAGCCTCTACGAGTATTCCTACCCGCTCGGGCATCCTCACCAGCTTGCTGCCGGTGCCCGCTGGATAGAGCAGCTCAAAGTATACAGCGACCCAACGCACATGGCCATCTGTGCAGGCGCCCAGAATGCGCTCACCGTCGCTTTGCTTTCGCTTTTTTCACCGGGTGATGAAATCGCCGTCGATCCCTATACGTATTCTAATTTTATCGAGCTCGCCCACATGTTCCATCTCGTCCTCGTCCCCATTCCCGGCGACAAGGAAGGGATGCGGCCCGATGCCCTGGAAAGAAGCTGCCGCCTGCACGCGCTCAAGGGGATCTATCTCATCCCGACCTGTGCAAATCCGACGACGATAACCATCTCTGAAGCGCGGCGAAAAGAGCTGGCCGCCGTCATCAAACGGCAGAAGCTGATACTCATCGAGGACGATATTTCCACCTGGCTCTTTGCGGCGTCCGGCCTGCCCGTTCTGCCCTCATTTCATGACCTTCTAAAAGGCGATTCTGTCTATATCTGCGGTATGACAAAAAGTTTGTGTCCGGGGCTGCGGATTGCCTTCATGTCCTTTCCGCCGGCACTCAAAGGAGCCATCAGCCACGGTATCTCCAATATCAACATCAAAACCTCCTCCCTTGATGCGGAAATCATCAGCGAGCTCATCTTAAACGGCAGTGCCTATGAAATTGCCCGCAAAAAGGCCGCGTGGGCCGTCGAAGCCAGCCGCCTTTTCACCGAGTTTTTCCCGGGGTTCGAAACAGCGCCCTGCTACTATCGCTGGCTTCCCATCGGTACGAACCGTCCCTTCCTCAAAACAGAAAAGGAGCTGCTTGACCGAGGTGTCAGGATCTATCATTCCGAACGCTTTGCCGTGACACGCGAAAACGGTGAAAAATATCTCCGTGTCGCCCTCTGCTCTGCCGGAAATGTGCACCGACTAAAGAAAGGACTGCAAATTTTGAAAGATTACCTGGAGGGGAGTATGGTTGAAAACTAGAAGTGGCTGGTGATTAGTGGGCAGTGGCTAGTACAATCTTGCGAGCATCAGCCTTGGCGGATTCTTGAATATAGATTACAGATAATAGTTAGATTTTCATTCAATGCAAAATATTTATGGTTTGCCTCCTATCGTTTGACCAGCGATCCGCGTCTGCATAGTACAGCCAGAAGTGCACATACAAAAATCTGCAGTTCACCAATCTGGACTGCAGATGTTTTTTATTCAGGCCAAATTGTCATGTCAATTTGACTTCCACGAGCGACTTGCGACAAGCGACCGGCGACCAGCGGTTTTTAAGGTTTTGGGTACGTCGACCAGCTCACAGACCTTTCTGACACAGTGATTGGGCTTGGATTCTGCAAGACACGGAATCGAGTTCCTTAATGTGAGCTCAGCCCCGGCGTTCGTGAGGCCAGCCGACGAACATAGGGGCTGAGGCGTCAACCTGAGGTAATCGTGACGCATTGACACTACAGAGGAAACCACACTTGATACCCCGACCAAACTTCGTGCCTCTGTATATTACTTAGCTCTGCCGAAACGTAATAACTAATTTCTGAAATTATGCTCTCGTTCTCGTGAGCAGTACTTTCTATATTTCAAAAGCAGTTTTCATTCTCGATTTTGTGGATTGCTGCAAGACGAGTCCAAGCACAAGGAAGAAAGGCCTGCAGCTGGGAGGCGTACGGTTTTGGGTACGTCGACCAGCTTGCAGACCTTTCTGACACAGTGATTGGGCTTGGATTCTGCAAGACACGGAATCGAGTTCCTTAATGTGAGCTCAGCCCCGGCGATGAGGAGGCCAGCCGACGAACATAGGGGCTGAGGCGTCACCCCAAAGTATTCGTGACGCAGGGAGAATGCATGGTGGTATGCCAGCCTTTATGCTTAAGCGTAATAGCTACATTTTCTGAATCTATCTTCTTATGAGTAGTAGTTTCTACGTTTTAAGAACAGCTTTCATTCTCGATTTTGTGGATTGCTGCAAGACGAGTCCAAGCACAAGGAAGAAAGGCCTGCAGCTGGGAGGCGTACGGTTTTGGGTACGTCGACCAGCTTGCAAACCTTTCTGACACAGTGATTGGGCTTGGATTCTGCAAGACACGGAATCGAGTTCCTTAATGTGAGCTCAGCCCCGGCGCTGAGGAGGCCAGCCGACGAACATAGGGGCTGAGGCGTCAACCCAAACTAACCGTGAAGCAGTCTGTCGTACGAAAAAAACGCCGTCGAAACCACCTCTCATAGGTTCAAGTTTCGACGGCGTAAAAGTTACATATTCAATTCTTCAAAACTCATGCATTCCAGTTCCTATCAATCCTCGCAGCCGCTTCCCTCTTAATATCTTCCGGATCGCGTTTTACACGGGCAATGCCCTGATCCATAGCAACTTTAGCTACCGCAGCAGCTACTTCCGGTACAATACGGCGGTCAAAGGCATCAGGAACCACATAATCCTCACGCAGGTCTTTGTCCTCAATCAAACCGGCAATGGCATGAACAGCAGCCACTTTCATTTCTTCCGTGATTGCGGAAGAACGAACGTCTAGTGCGCCGCGGAACATACCCGGGAAGACGCAGACGTTATTGACCTGGTTCGGTGCATCACTGCGGCCCGTACCTACGACAGCAGCACCGGCAGCTTTGGCATCCTCATAGGAAATTTCAGGGACCGGGTTAGCAATGGCAAAGACAATGGCTTTATCTGCCATGGAACGGATCATATCCTGCGTAATGGCACCGGGCTTGGAAACGCCGATGAGTACGTCAGCACCCTTTACAGCACCGGCCAGGTCGCCTTTGTACATTCCCTTATTGGTCACGCCGGCAAGATAGGTCTTGGCCATATCCATACTGCCAGGACGTCCTTCGTAGATTGCGCCTTTACTGTCGATCATAATCAAATCTTTGACACCGAGATGATACAACAGTTTGCCAATGGCAGAGCCGGCAGCACCGCAGCCGTTTACGACACACTTCACAGAAGTAATGTCCTTCTTGACATAGCGCAGGGCTCCCATCACGGCGGCGCAGGCAATAATAGCCGTACCATGCTGGTCATCGTGGAAAATAGGAATATGGCAGCGCTTAATCAGTTCAGCTTCAATCTGATAGCATTTCGGGGAAGAAATATCTTCCAGGTTGACGCCGCCGAAGGAAGGCTGCAGTTTTTCAACGATATTTACGAATTCGTCGGGATCTTTGGTATCAATGCAGATAGGAATAGAGTCAATGTCACCAAATTTCTTATACAGGACGGACTTGCCTTCCATGACAGGCATTGCCGCTTCCGGTCCGATATCTCCCATACCGAGGACACGGGTACCGTCGGTGATGACGGCGACTACATTGCCCCGCCAGGTGTATTCGAAGGACAGTTTCGGATCATCTTTAATTTTCAGGCACGGTGCGGCGACGCCGGGCGTATAAGCGATAGCCAGATCATGACCATCTTCCAGAGGTACTTTGCAGTGAGTTTCCAGCTTGCCGTGATTGGCGGCATGCATCTTTAAGGCCTCTTCATTTAATTTTTGAGTATCTGCCATTGTATTTCCTCCTCCATCCGCAGTCAAAGACTTTTATTTTTCGATTGTACAAACCTCAAAAGCAGGTTTCCTGCCTTTAAGCAGCGTCAGGATCCCATAAGTCGGGATCTTATTGCGGGGACGGGCAGCGCTGCCCGGATTAACTACCAGGATGCCGTCCGTTTCCATATTAACTGGCACGTGAATATGGCCAAAAATGACCACATCGGCCTTTTTCTCCTCGGCCCAGTAAATCAGCCGGTCAAAATGAGACCCATAGGCGTAGCGGTTGCCATGAACCATGGCAATTGTAAAGTCTTCCAATTTCGTGACTAGTTCTACCGGACCGCGGCCTTCATAGATATCGCAGTTTCCGCAGACCGTATACACAGGCACCCCGGCCTTTTCCTCGAGATATGGGGCATCCTGGCTGTAGTCCCCGGCATGAAACCAAAGGTCTACTTTACCGGCCGCCTCTACCACCCGGTCAATGGCTTTCATACTGCCATGCGTATCACTGATGACACCGATTCTCATCTTTTCTTTCTCCACTGATTGACCAGCTTCCGGATAGCTTTCGCGCGGTGGCTGATTCCATTCTTTTCTTCCATGGTCGCTTCGCCGAGCGGTTTGTGCAGTTCCGTTGACCAAAACAGCGGATCATAACCAAAGCCGTTCGTGCCGTGAGGCTCGTGAAGCAGAATACCTTCACAAATACCGGCCGATTCCGCCATAATCTTTCCTTCCGGCGTGGCCACGGCAAGGGCACAGAAGAAACGGCAGTTTCTTCTTACCTGCATTTTCATAGCATTGAGCAGTTTTTCATTATTTTCTTCCGCGGTTGCTTCTTCGCCGGCATAACGGGCGGAGCGAACCCCGGGGGCGCCTTTAAGGCTCAGGACTTCCAGACCGGAATCATCAGCGAGGCAAATCTTGTTCAGTGCCTTGGCATAATAGACAGCCTTCAGACGGGCATTGGCCGCAAACGTACGGCCTGTTTCTTCCGGTTCCTCGATATGAGGATAATCGTTCAAACATGTAAATGACAAACCCAGGGATTGCATCAGGGTCTTGAATTCTTCCATTTTTCCCTGATTGTGGGTAGCAATAACGACTTCCACTTCCTGCATGTTTCTATTCACCAACTTTCATAATCTATATTGTACCCCATTTATAGGGAATAAATCCAGTCATAAATCGTTGAAGGCTGATGGCAGGACAGGATAAAAATGCGCTTTTAGCATTCGGCCTTTAGCATTTAGCTCTGCTGTATAGAAAGAAAAGTGGACAGTGGGTAGTGAAAAAGTGGTTAGTACCGTCGTGCGGGCATCTGCATTGGCGGATTCTTGAGATAGGATACAAACAACAGCCAGTTTTCTGCTTACTCCAAATCGTCCTCGGTTTGCTCCTGTCAAGTAGACGACGGCATAAACAAAAAAAGCTGCCGCAAAAATTGCAGCAGCTCTTAGCTCTTCACTTAGCGGATATAATCTTTGATAACGCAGATCGGCGTCTTCTGGCTGGCATTCCCGAACGGATTGTCAATCAGGATCTTTTCTACGAGGCGAGGGTCAACGCCTTTCGTGCAGCCGATGACGCAGGACCGTTTCAGGTCATTGACGTCGGCAACGGTAGCTCCGAAGCAGCCGGTACCTTCTTTGATGGCCTGAGCCACACGGTTTGGATTTTTCGGTCCCAGCACGATATGTTTATCATACGGAGGCATCGTACCCGTAATATCATCTACCAGACGTGCCTGTTCGCCGCCCAGACGGTAGAACCAGCCCGGCTTGTGGAAGATTTTCATAACGGCACCCACGACGAAAGCAAAGAGAATGCGGGGAGTACCTTCTTCGTTGATCAGGGACTGCATCGCGCTCCAGTTGGAAATACTGCCCCAGCCAGGGAAGAGCTGAGAAAGTACCTTGGCGACAAAGCCGATTTTCAGCGTTTCAGGACGGATAGCACGATTCTGCGTGATAGCTACCACACTTTCTGCGACGCATACCACATCGCGCGGGCCAATCTTGTCGCCGCCAAATTCCTTGATAGCATCGACAATATTATCATGCACGGTCAGAATTCTTGTAGGAATCGGAAGAATTTCATACTTCTCAGCCATTGTAAGCACCTCCTACAAGTTTTGCGACCTCATCGCCATAAATCGTGACAAAAGCTTTTCTTACATAATGAGCCTTGCGGCCGACACCGGTAATATAAATGCAGGCGTCCATATCCACCATATGGCGGAGTACGTCCTGGATTCTCTTGCCGTTGCGTGCCATAAACGTCAGCGTAACGACAAGGGTCGCCACCGTATTCGGATTCATAATGTAAGCTTCGAAATAGTGGTCATCACGACGGGCATTGGATCTTTCCAGATTGCCCGTGCAATATGCGTTAGGAAATTGTTCCTGCGGCAGGTAGGGTCTCACGAACGCATCGGTCACGGCAGCAATCTGATTGCTCGTATTGCGTACAGGAACCGTGAAAGAAAATATTGCTTTTTCACTGTCCATCGATTCCAGCTGCAGCGGTGTCTTTTCCTCCACACAAACGTGCGTATTGTCGGTCGGCACCAGGAAAGCATATACGATTGTAACGATAGCTCCCAGCACACACAGCCCCAGAATCAGGTAAATAAAATTCAGCATGCCTCTTTGTTCCTCTCCTCTTCCATCAAATTTTGTAACTTCTGATAATACTTTTCACTGAGCCGCTCTACCTTGCCTTCCGGCGTAGTAAAGGCGTTGGTACTCCTGCCTTCGGCGAGTACCGCGTTGTCTGCCTTGCGGCGCAGCACATACGAAAAAACGACCTTCACTTTGCTGCACGACAGAAGCGTGGTTTCAATGATGATTTCATCATCAAAGCGGGCCGACTGGCGATAATGACAGGATACGTCCACTACCGGAAAGACGAACCCATCTTCCATCATTTTATTAAGATCGATTCCTCCATGACGCAGATAAGCGATTCTGCCCATTTCGAACCAATGGAAATAATTGGCATGATAAACCACACCCATCAGATCCGTTTCATAGAAGCGTACCCGCTCCGTCAATGTGACCATCTGAAATACTCCTTACGTATAGTTTGCAGCCTTCTCATTATAGCACGTTTCTAAAAAGAAAAAAGTCATTCATGAAAAAGACTGCAAAAGCAACTTTTATCTTTATCTGTACAATAATAATCCCCATAAAACGCAGCAGCGATTCATGGGGTCAATTCCAATATGGTACGCCTGGGCGGAATCGAACCGCCGCACACGGCTCCGGAGGCCGTTGCCCTATCCACTGGGCTACAGGCGTATTACTGAACGGATAGTATTATAGCATAAATGGAAGAAGTTCTCAAGAAAAATCGACTTCTTCCCGCCGTCCGCGGGTCGCCCATTGTACTAACCACTGCACACTATCCCACTAACCGTTCTGCCAAAGGCACGGCTAAATGCGAAATGCCAAATGAAAAAAGCGCCTTTTTATCTTTCTTCATTCCCCTTCTTTACTGCCTTCTCATAATGCCGACAAACCGGTCCATGGGAAGCAGTTTATAGAGCACCAGACAGATGACAAGGTTCGGTGCCAGATAGGTCAGATTGGTCACGAGAGAATAGACATAGACACTCGTTCCGGCCGGTGCGTACGAGCCAAAGAAAATGACACCCGAAAGAAAGTGACACAAAAGACGCACGGCCACGGCAAAAACCATACCAGTCAGTTTACGCTGCCTGAAATATCCTGTTAGTCCAAGTGCCATGAAGGGCAGCGGGTAATCGAGCAGCACCTGAATCGGATGCAGAATAAAGGGATGCATCATGAGGTTGATCATGCTGTAGGTAAAACCTGTAAACATCCCCACCTCCGGCCCGTAGGCGAAACCGATGAGCATCAGCGGCAGCATCCCGCCAAGGGTCACGCTGCCTCCGTTCGGCATCTGGTAAAAAGGGAAAGCCGTCAAAAGCACCGAGAGAGCCAGCATGATACCGGCACAAGCCATTTGATAAGGCGTGAGGCGGATTTTTCTCATTTTCAGGAGGGCGAGAAGCAAAAAGAGAACTGCCAGAATAGAAATGAGTGCCGTCGGATGGGCTGACAGTGCCGCCAGTCCCGCAAAAATTTTTTCCATTATAATTACTCCTCAAAAGCATCCCGCAGCCGTTTGATTTCTGCGGCATACCCGGACAGTTCATTCGGTGTTTCCAGGATAAACGGCAGATTTCTCAGGGCCGGGTGATTTGTGACACGGCTCAGTGCCGCGAATCCAATCTGCCCTTCCCCGATTTTTTCGTGTCTGTCCTTATGGGCACCCAGCACATTTTTACTGTCATTCAAATGCACCGCTTTGAGGCGCTTCAGGCCAATTACCTGGTCAAACTTGGTAAGCACTCCGTCAAGGTCATGCACAATATCGTAACCGCCGTCCCAGATATGGCACGTATCAAGGCAGACGCCGACCTTCTCCTGTACCTTAAGGCGGGACAGCAGTTCAGCGATTTCTTCAAAAGTACGCCCTACTTCCGTTCCCTTGCCGGCCATCGTTTCAAGCAGCAGAATCGTGGACTGTTCTTCCCACATCACCTGATTCAGACAGTCTGCGATGAACGCGATACCCGTCTCCGCTCCCTGCTGCAGATGATTGCCCGGATGCATGTTGTAATAATTTCCGGGTACCGCTTCCATTTTATGCAAATCATCCGCGATGGTCTCTCTGGCAAAAGTGCGCACCTCTTCCTTAGTAGAGCAAGCATTCAGCGTATAAGGCGCATGGGCCACGAGGGGCACAGGACTTGTCCAAAGCGTCTTAAACGCCTCCACGTCTTTGGGATCAATGGGTTTAGCCTTACTGCCGCGGGGATTGCGGGTAAAAAAGGCAAAAGTATCTGCACCGATGGACTGTGCGGTCTTGCCCATTGCCGCAAAGCCTTTGGAAGAAGATAAATGACATCCGATATGAAGCATATTAAAATTCCTTTCTACATGAGGATATAAATTTCGCACATTATTTTATTATACCAAACTCAATAGGAAGTGGACAGTACAATCGTGCAAGCAGCTACCTTCTTTAAGAGAATGGCAAATGACAATTTGAATGAGGGCATAAAAAAAGACTGCAAGGACTGGGTCCTTACAGTTCTTTTTTGAAATAGACGGTCACATGCTTTTTCCCAGGGAGCTGTTTTTCGCCTATTTCCGTAAAACCGAGATGGCGGTACATCGCTGCGAGCCAAGGATGGCTCTTGGCCGTGCCAAGGGTCACAGCAGGCACACGAAGCAGTTTTTTTAAAATTTCCGTTTCTACATAATGAAGGAGTTTTGTGGCGTTTCCTTGATGCGCCTTTTCAGGGTCTGTAATGAAGTGTCCAATATGGGGCACACCAAAGGGGCCTGGATGATGCCCCCAAGGCATACGCAGGGAAATGGCACTCACAAGCTTATGGTCCACAAAAAGGCCGAAGGTCGGCTCTTCCTGAAGCCATTGTGCCGCCTCTTCCCGCGTTTCATCCATAGCGTCAAAGGAAAGCTGATAAGGTCTGTCGGTTTCATAGCTTCGATGGAGTACATCAAAATAAGCGTCCCCATCTTCTTTATTTAAGAGGCGGTATTCGTCCATAGGGATGCCTCCTTTTTGGCTTCCATTTCCCCACAGGAAAGGCACTGAGGCGCCAGGAACCGGCTAAGAAACTGACGGGTTCTTTTTTCCTTTGGATGGGCAAGAACTTCCTGGGCACTTCCCCGTTCCACGATATAGCCATTTTCCATAAAGACGACTTGATCGGCCACTTCCCGCGCAAAGGCAATCTCGTGTGTCACAATGATCATGGTAATCTTAAGTTTTGAGGCAATCTTTCGAATCACGGAAAGTACTTCTCCCACGATTTCAGGATCCAGGGCGCTCGTCGGTTCATCAAACAAGATGACCTTGGGATTCATGGCAAGGGCGCGGGCAATGCCGACGCGCTGCTGCTGGCCGCCGGAAAGCTGGATGGGATAGGCGTTCAGGTATTCTTCCATGTCAACTTGTTTTAAGCAGGCGATAGCTTTTTCGCGAGCTTCTTTTTTAGCTATTTTCTGGACTGTCACAAGCCCTTCCATGACGTTTTGGAGAACAGTCATGTTGGAAAAAAGATTGTAGAGCTGAAAGACCATGGCCGTATTGCGGCGGACATGAAGGATTTCTTTTTTGCTGGCCCGCTTCATATCAATGATAGGTTCCTCATCGAGCTGAAGGGTTCCTTTATCGGCTGGACCCAAAAAGTTGATAGTTCTCAAGAAGGTCGTTTTCCCGCTCCCCGAAGGACCTATGATGACTGTCACACTGCCTGTTGGAACCTCAAGGCTGACATCTTTTAGGCCCGGCCGGTTTCCGTAGCTTTTTTCAACGTGTTCAACGCGGATCATGCTGGATTCCCCTTTCTAAACCGATTGCTTCTGACTTCCATCTTCCCAAAAAGACATTCAAATCCGATGCCCATAATCCAATAAAGGATGGCCACTGCTACATAGGCTTCAAAATAGCGCATACTGTCTTCGCTGAACAGTTTGGCCGCTCCAAAGAGCTCAACCACGGTGATGACAAAGACGATACTTGTACTTTTCATTGTCGAAAGAAACTGGTTGGCAAACATGGGCAGTGCCACCGTCACAGCTTGAGGAAAGATGACCCGGAAAAAGGCCTGAAACCCTGTCATCCCAATGGATTTAGCTGCCTCTTTCTGTCCTTCCGGGACCGACTCATAGGCTGCCCGGAAAATTTCCGTCAGATACGCTCCGGTATGGAGTGTGAGCCCCAAAACAGCTACTTGGAGAGCCGTCACTTTTTCCACAGGAAAATGGAATACCCCTTCCTGGTCCATGGCCATGACAAAAATGGGCAGTCCATAATAGACAAGATAGAGCAGGACCATATTCGGCAAGCTGCGGCAGATCAGGACATAAAGAGCGGATAGTTCCTTAAGGAAAGGGACCCGGCGGATTTCAAAAAAAGCACACAACAGGGCTAATAGGGCCCCTAGGCAAACACTGCTGACGGTCAGGCCCAAGGTCACTTTGAGATAAGGAAAAATATAGATAAGGCCTGAGACAATATAGGATGGATCAAAAAAGGCTGTACTATTCATGTTCTCCTTGTATCATATGAATAAGGACTTTACCTCCTTTTGGGGATAAAGTGCTACACTGTAAAAGATGCTGTGGATTGGTTAATGTCCTCCTACCGATAAACGGTTTTATGGAGATTCCGACCACAGCTCTTTGCAGCGATGTTAATAAGTTAGATACCGCCAGACGGTTTATATAGAACAAGGATACATGGCAAAGAGTTTGTGGACTCAGCATCATATCTTTATCTTTGAGGAGGTCTTTTTATGATCTACGTTGGAATTGATGTATCTAAGAGCAAACACGACTGCTGCATCCTTGATTCTGAGCATAAGGACGACTACGAGGAATTCACGATCCCCAATACCCGGAATGGTTATGACCACCTGCTAAAGCGAATTTTTTCCTACAATCAATCGGTAAAAAATATAAAAGCAGGGCTGGAGGCCACCGGAGAGTATAGTGTGAACATCACCAGATTCCTGTTGAACAATGGCCTAGCAACCTGCGTTCTCAATCCTCTGCTGACGGATCAATACAGAAAGAGTCATAGCCTTCGCAAAACTAAAACCGATCGCATTGACGCACACTTCATTGCTTGCATACTTATGTCCGATTTAGACCTCAAGCCCTACGTACCCCAAGAATACCACAATAAAGTCTTGAAGTCACTAACCAGGACTCGCTTTGGATGGGTTCATGAACGGTCTCTAAAAAAGCAAACCCTTACCCGTATAATTGATACTAGCTTTTCTGAACTTCCACAGTACATAAACCTGGATTCTGCTACCGCTCACGCTCTCCTTAAGGAGTATCCCACTCCCGAGAAAATGGCGAACGCAAATTTGAAACACATGAAAGAAATTATCTACAAAACATCCAAAGGCAGGTTAAGTATGGATCTGGCTGAGCAGATTCGTAACGCTGCAAGGCATTCCGTAGGTCTGGGCAAAAGCGATATATCTACTGAAATTAATGTAGTGGAAACAATACACGATATTGAGGTAAAAAACGAACAAATTCAAAAAGTTGAGTCCAGAATTAAAAAACTGTTAGAGGAACGTAAAGAACCGTTACTTACAATCCCTGGGATTAGTATTGCTACAGGGTCCGCAATTTTAGGAGAAATTGGGGATTTCTCCAGATTTTCCTCCCCCGACAAGATACTGGCCTATGCCGGATTTGCGCCCTCTAAGAACCAGTCAGGCCGGCGGAGTGGAATAGGACCGAGTGCCCATATGGAGAAAAGAGGATCACGATATCTACGTCATGCTCTCTTCAATGCGGCAAGATTCGTCTGCCAAAATGAACCAGCTTACAAAGAATATTTGGCAAAGAAATTAAGCGAAGGAAAACATTTCTATATAGCAATCTCTCACGTAGTTAAAAAGTTAGTACGTCTAATCTATGCACTTCAAACGAGAGGAATCCCATACAAAACACCTGCTCAATTAATGCTTCAAAGGCAGATAAATACTGGCTCCGATTCACAGGATTTTGCACTTGACATATGATAGTTAGTCTCCTATCACTGCCAAGGCGTCTTCCGAAATCCGAAAATGACGTTCAAGGGCCCGTCCCATCAAGGTAATGGCAAAGATCATCGCACCATAGAGAATGGCTACATCCACGTAAAGTTCCAGATACCGCTGGGAATTACCGCCCATGAGTTCAGCTTGACGCATGACATCTACAATGCCTACATTAAAAATCAAGGCAGTACCCTTAAGAGTACTGATAACTTCATTCACAAGGGGCGGAATGGAAAGCACAAAAGCCTGGGGAAGAACAATGCGCCGATAAATCTGGGCATTGGTCATACCCAAACTGGCAGCCGCTTCTTTTTCCCCCGGTTGGATGGCCGCCAGGCTCCCACGCAGGATTTCCGCTCCATAGCCGGCAACATGGAGGGCAAAAATTACCAAAACAAAAAGCAGGGGCGGCAGATTGGACACATCCACTCCCACACCGGCAAGGAGCTGAGGAACGCCAAAATAGACTACAAAAAGCTGGACGATAAAGGGCGTACTGCGAATAAAGGAAATAAAGACCCGATAGCAGCCGCTCACGATTCGCGATCCCTGATCCTTCAATACTGCCAGAAGTGCTGCCAAAATGAGTCCTGGAACAACGGATAGGAGCGTCACAAAGAGCGTTACGGAAAGGTATCCTGCCAATTTGGGCAGCGAGGCAAGCATATAGGCTGAACTGAAATAACTTCCCATTTTTGTTTCACTCCTTTCCTTATTTCTTTATTTTGGTTGAACGGTATAGTCCTTGCCAAGGT
Organism: Acidaminococcus sp.; assembly: GCA_022482815.1. Lineage (NCBI taxonomy): Bacteria > Bacillati > Bacillota > Negativicutes > Acidaminococcales > Acidaminococcaceae > Acidaminococcus > Acidaminococcus sp. The sequence continues at coordinate 1,617,436 of JAKVOM010000001.1, read as the reverse complement.
ACTGCTCCGAGAGCTTTTTCAAGGTGCCATCTGCCTGCATTTCCTTTAGCACCTTATCAATCTTTTGGATGGCCGTTTCAAGCTTCGGATCCTTGCGAAACATGAAGTAGGTCGGAACGGACTGGATGACAGGGCCAACAGAGACAACCGGGAGATTCTTGTCCTTTCGGGCCGCATCCACGACATATTCATATTCTCCGGCAGCATCTGCCCTTCCCGTCGCTACGAGATTCAGGTTTTCGGCTGATCCCTTATCGCTGTAAATGGCTTCAATGGCATTGCCATTTTTCTTGTTAAGGTCGTTAATGAGATCACGGAACTCAGAATTTGCCGTGATGGCCACTTTCTTTCCTTTAAGGTCATCGAGGGTCTTGATGTCCGTGCGGCCTTCCTTGACAACGAGTTTCCGAGCCGTATAGTTATTGGGGACATTCGTATAAAGGTACTTTCCTTCCCGAGCCGGATTGCGCCGCATCTGATTAGCGATGACATCGACTTGTTTGGAGTTCATGGCAACAATGGCGGCGTCGACAGCCATGGCCTTAAATTCAAATTGCAGGCTTGGATCGCGGCGTTCCACTTCCTTAAGGATTTCCACATCATAACCGGTGAGGTTTCCCTTATCATCCGTATAGGTGAACGGCTTTGCCGTTCCACGGGTAGCTACCACAATCTTTTGGGCCTCCTTTTGAGGGACACTCCCTTCCTTTTTATCACTTCCGCAGCCAGCCAATGCGCCTGCAGCAGCGATGATGGTCAAGGCAGCAATCCACTTTTTTACTCGATTTGTATTCATGATACTTCCTCTCCTTATTCCACACTCAGGAGCGGCCAGAGGGGCTCCATGGTCCCATTAGGCCAATTCCTCGTTTGGTTCATAATGGCGTTAGCCCACTTTTCATCCTTTGATAGGGCCAATTTTTCAAATAATTCTTCCTCAGTAAAGGGCCGGTTGGGCGATCCTGGCGGCGCTGATTCTTCCGCAGTGATAACCTCTCCCGATTTTGTCCGGGCCGTTACAACAATCCTGCGCACACTCTTTGGGACACGCGGCAGGTCACGGCTCCGTATCATTCGGGGTAAGGTTTTTGTGAAGGCTTCCGGTACCTTTTCTAAATCAAAGAATCCGTCTTCTACGCACCCTTGGGTTAAAACTTGATAAGCCACGTATTCCATGGAAAACTTTCCTTCCGTCCCCGTCTCAGGTGCTTCATAGCGAAGCGCTTTATCCGCGCCAGGCGGAAAGTGAAAGACGATTTCCTGCAAGTCATCCAGCCGGATGCCTTGCTGCCATAGCTTCTTACAGGCGGCTTCTCCGCAAATGGCGGCACTGCAGTAAGGATGTGTCTTCATCCATAATCCGGGATCGAGGAGCTGCCCTTTTTTGAGCCAGGCCGACTCAAAAAATTCAGCACTTGCCGTCGGTGCCGAAAATGTCTTCAGCCACCCCGTTTGGGGATTGAAAGGTGTTTCCCTGGCAGAAAGTCCGACAGTTGTCACAAGGTCATAAGCAAAGACCGCATTTCTTGCGGCAAAGCCTGAATGAAGCGGTTTGCCGTCACTGCCTGCCTGAAGACCCAGACCTCCGGACTGGCTGGCGCAGAGGGATAAGAGCTGCGCTGTTTCATGAAGGTCAAGATCAGCCCATTTGGCAAGGGCACAGGCCCCGCCCAGAGGGCCCAAGGTCCCTGTGGAATGCCAGCCCTGCCATTTATGTTCGGGATTGACAAGACTCCCCAAAAGACCTTCCAATTCAGCACCCACAACATAAGCGGTTAAGAACGCTTTGACGGGCTGCTGCGGCGCTATGACGGAAAGGAGTACGGAAAAAAGAACGGTACTGAAATGGCCGGCAATGTTTGACTGGGCATCATCAAGATCAAGGTAATGGGAAGCAAATCCGTTATAGAATGCTGCAAAGATGGGGTGACTGGTTCCCTTCTGCCCCACCATAAGACCTTTTCCGGGGAACCCTTGGGCCCAGTGCGCCGCAGCTTTTACTTTTTGCCGCCCCGCCGCCCGATAAAGGGAAGCAAGGTAGTCCAAAAAAGCTCTTTTTGCTTCCAGCAAAAGATCTTCCCGATGGGTCAGGTCCGTTTCCTTGATGAGTCGGACAATAGTTTCCGTAATTTCATCCATGGTTTCCTCTCCTGCAGCTTTTACTTGGCGAATTTGGCCGCCCGGTCATTGGGTTCTTCCCAAATTGACATATCCGGTCCCTTAGGAACAATGCGCGGAAAATCTTCAAAAGGCGTGTGGTCTACATAATAAAAGCGCTTGCGCATGGAATCAAAATCCGTAGTCTTTCCAAAGGCCGGAATGGAATAAAGATCCTTTGCATAGTTCCAAAGATTGGGGTAATCCACGAGCCGTTTTTTGTTCACATAATATTTTTGATAGAACACAAGATCGAAACGGGCAAGTGTAACATAAAGACGGATATCAGAATCGGTAATGGTATCTCCAAACAGATAGCGCCGCGTACTGAGCCGTTTTTCCAACCAGTCCAGACGGTCAAAGACTTTATTGTAATAGAATTCATAATCCTTCTGGCTTGTAACAAGAGCTGCCAGATTTACTGCAAGATTGACGTCGGCATAAATGATGTCATTGAGGGCATCAATATCGTCACGGAGGGCTTCTGGATAGAGATCCGGTGCGTCGGGACGAAAGAATTTTTTCCAAGCCGTTTCCAGTTCCGTCGTCAAATCGTGATAGTCGTTATTGACAACAGCGCCCGTTGTAATATCAACAATGGCAGGAACGGTACTGCGCTGATCATAATGAGGGTTGCCTTTACGATAGCATTCCCCCAGGGAGTGGACCTTCAAAACAGGGTCAACCCCATCGGGGTCAAGGGTAAAGAACCAATCCCCAACGACACCAGCAGGACGCAGCGGATCGACAACCCCTTTGGAAATCACGTGATCCAGACCCAAAAGATCGATAGCAATGGCAATCCTGTGAGCCCACGGACAATGGCGGGACCAAATCAACCGATAACGTCCGGCTTCCACGGGAAGAAAACCCGGTCCTTCACCAAAGGGCGTTGTAAACTGCGGCTCCTCGTCGTCAGCATATTTTTGACGGCGATTGAAGTTGGAATGGTCCTGTCCTTCATATTCCTTTTGAACCGTATGGGCACGGGGATTACTGGAATGAAACTCGGAAAAATCAATGGGGCAAGGGTTCATGGCTTTCTTGACCGTTACCTTTTTCCATTCCGCTGCAATTTCAGGATCTTTTGCAAAACTCATCTTGTTCACTCCTTTTAATTCCTATAATTTTTCTATGATTTAAGTTTATGTCCTATATCATAGCACTTTAGTATAATTTGTCAATCAAAAATTTTCATAAATAATATCGTTATTATTAAAGCGCCTTTAGCATCTGGCGTATGGCATTTAGTCCTGTATTCGGCAGAGCGGTATAAAGTAATAAAAAACAGGAGCTGTGAAGAAAATACGCATCGTAAATTCCTCACAACTCCTGTTATTTATTTTCTGTGACGCGACCTGCGTCTCTTATTCCACAAACCCTTTCAGCGTCTGCAAAAGCTGCGCTTTATCGATTGGCTTTGTCACCTGACCGTTCATGCCGCTTTCAATTGCCTTGGCCACATCTTCGGAGAGTACGTTTTCCGTCATGGCAAGGATTGGAATCTTCTTGGCATCAGCGTGGTCGGAAAGACGAATCAGCCTCGTCGCTTCGCAGCCATCGACGTTCGGCATATCCAGATCCATCAGGATAGCACTATAATAGCCAGCTGGTTTGCTGCCAAATTTCTCACAGGCTTCTTTGCCGTCGTTTGCGCGGTCCAGGATAAAGCCTGTCGAATCCAGCAGTTTTTCGATGACCTGTGCACTCAGGTCATTATCTTCAGCCACGAGCAGGCGCTTGCCGCTCGTAAAATCTTTTCCGCCTGCGGCACCGCTCTTTTTCTTCTGTCTGCCAAAAGGCAGTTCCACGAGGAAGCGAATTCCTTTGCCCTCATTGTTGTCAGCCTTAATCAGGCCGCCGAGCACATGGACAAGGTTGTGCGTAACCATGAGGCCCAGTCCGCCGTGAACAGAAGATTTTTCGAACTGCGAAGCCATTTCAAAGGGCAGGAACACCTTGTTGAGCATATCTTCCGGAATCGCTTTTCCATCGCATTCCACAGCAATCTCCAGAATGGTTTTCCGTCCCTTTTGATCTTTATGGCGCAGGGTGCAGCCCACACGAGAGCCTTTCTCAGTGAAAAGCATCGCATTGGAAAGCAGATTCATCATGACCTGTTCGAAGCGAAGCCGGTCACCGATGAGCGTCAGATGCTCAGCCTCTTCCGTCTTAAACTCAAAGGTAATGCCGCGGCTCTGTGCTTCCTGACTAAAGAGAGAACGCAGTCGTTCCAGTACAGTATCCAGTTCAAACGGTTCTTTCTGCAGGGCCAGTGTGCCATTTTCCATAGCGGAAAGATCAATGACATCCCCAAGGACATTCAGCAGATAGCGAACCTGTTCCTGGCAGTCCCGGACATAACCCTTGCGCTGGTCAACATTTTCTTCTTCACCGGCCAGGGTCAGATAGCCCATAATGGAATTCAAGGCTTCCTTCGTATCGCGGCTGATGCGGGCCATAAACTGGCCCTTGGCTTCCGCGTCATCGCGGGCCTGACTCATTGCCACACTCAGCTGTGCGCGCCGTTCCATTTCCTGGCTCTTTTGATCATCAATGCGGTGTTCCAGGAGAAGGAAATTCCGGTTGTGGGTCTTGTCCTTGCGGACACCCTGCACGAGGAAAGACATCCATTGATAGTTTCCATCCTTGCCCTTAATGCGGGCGGAGAATTCGAACATACCGCATGTCTTCATCGCTTTTTCAAATTCGACGCGCAGGTTTTCCGGAGAATAGCGCACCAGATCGCCGGGATGAAACTCGCCCAGAAGATCTGCAACAGAGCCGAATTTACGCTGTTCTACCAGCACCTTTGTCCCATCACAGAAAAAGCGGGACGTCGTCTGGTGTTTCCAGTCCACTTCCTGGACGGACTCATAGGCAGTGCACAGATAAGAAATCAATTTGGAAATACGGTACTTGATACCGCGTTCACGCCGCATCTGCCTGGTACGGAAAGAATACAGTATCAGCAGAATCAGCACACAGATAACGAGAGCACAGATCAGTATGACTGCATAATTCCAGAGACCGATTTTCCCTGCATCCGTGGCCGCGTACGCCGTAAAGCCGCGGTACCAATTTTGAATTGTACTCATGGTTTCGTGCCTCCCCGTTTATTCCTTGCCAGCCTTGAGCTGTTCCCGCAGATATGCTTCGGCCGCCTCCAGCTGGTTCTTTCCCTGTTCGTCCTTTGCTTCCACGACTTCATCCGGCTCAATACCCACCTTATGGATACTGCGTCCGCTCGGTGTGTAATACTTCGCTATCGTCAGCTTTACAGCCGTATTCGGAGAAAGCATAAAGACATTCTGGACTACTCCTTTACCAAACGTCTTCGTTCCGAACAAGCGGCCGGCTTTCGTATCCTGGATGGCTCCGGACACAATTTCGGAAGCGCTCGCCGTCCCGTGGTTCACCAGCACGGCAAGCGGATACTTGACCGCTTCAAGGTCCGAGGTCTCCACTTCGGTATGACCGTTACGGTCCTTCAGCGAAACAATCGGGCCTTTCGGCACAAGGTGACGTGCCACATCGACTCCGCTTTCGAGGAGTCCGCCGGGATTATCCCTAAGGTCGAGGACAAGCGCCTGCATTCCCTGGTCTTCCAGTTTCTTCAGCTCGCTTTCAAAGTCCTTTGCCGTATCCGCGTTAAAGTTGGTGATGCGGATATAACCAATGTGGTCGTCCTCCATCTTTCCGTAGACGCTCCGAATCTTGATCTCGGAACGCGTAATTGTCGTTTCCTTCTCATCATCGCCGCGTTTATAGGTCACGCGAACGGTCGTACCGTCGGCCCCACGCAGCAGTTTTACAACATCGGTCAGCGTCATCCCGGCAAGATCCGTATCATCGACGCGGGTAATGATATCACCTGCTTTGATTCCGGCACGGTACGCCGGGGTATCTTCAATCGGGGATACAACGATAAATTGCTGATCTTTCATACCCATGACGAGCCCTACCCCGCCAAAATGACCTTCCGTCATATTGGACAGCGCTTCAAAGTCTTTGCTGTCCAGGTACTCCGAATATGGGTCATTCAATTCCTTGACCATACCGCGGATAGCACCGGCGTAAAGATCATCCGAATTACTTTCATCCACATAATAAGACTGAATCAAGTGCAGCGTCCGGCCGAGCTGAACAAAGCCGACAGGAGAACTCACCCAGCGGGTGAGCAAAAAGTAAGCTGCCGCGCCAAAGGCGGCGAAAGAAAGGACGAAGGTCAGGATGAGCGCGCCTATGCCAAATCTTTTTTTGCCCATAGACACCCCTTCTTTTTATGGTAAATAATCCAGAGGCTGGACCACTTCACCGTGGACACGCACCTCAAAATGACAGTGCGGACCCGTCGAGTTGCCCGTACTGCCGGCCAGGGCAATAGTCTGCCCCTTCGCGACATTTTCGCCTACGCCTACCGTAAGCGACGAATTATGTCCGTAAAGTGTAACCAGCCCGCCGCCGTGATCGATCATGACAGCGTAGCCGTAACCGCCCATCCAGCCGGCATAAATGACCGTACCGGAATCTGCGGCAGATACGGGGTCACCATAGTCGGCACCAATATCAATGCCGGCATGGAAAATAGACGAATGCCAGATTGGATGGATACGCCAGCCAAAAGGAGACGTAATCTCGCCGTAAACCGGCCAGCTGAATTGACCCGTGCCGTGACCATGCGCGGCCATGCGGCCTGCTTCTTCCATCTGTTTGATCATGGCCGTAATCTGACGGCTGTTTTCCTGCAGCTCTTCATATTCGGCATCCAGGCGCGCCTTATCAGCCATCGCCTGTTCATACAGTGCCTGCTGTTCCTGCTGTTTTTGCGCTACAAGTTCCTGCTTTGCCACGACCTGCTCGTGGTTCGCATCGAGCTGTCTCTTATTTTCTTCGAGTTCAGCCTGTCTTGCCTGCAGTTCTTCTTTTTGCTTTGTCAGCGTATCAATGAGGCGTGTATCCTGACGAATGATTCGCTGCAGCAGATACATACGGGAGGCAAAATCGCTGAAATCCACAGACCCCAGCAGCACGTCCAGATAATTGACCTGACCATTTTCATAAATATCGCGCAGTCTCTTTTTGTAGATTTCGCGCGTATTATCAAATTCTTTCTGTTTAATGGAAAGTGCCCGTTCGTTGCCGCGAATCTTTGCTTCCAATACTTCCTGCTGCGCTTCGACAACCGCCAGCTCACGCTGGGCCTCGGCTAGCTGTCTGCGGGCTTCCATCAATGCTTCCACGGCATTATTGATACGGCGCTGGTTGGATTCCCGTTCGGCATCCTTACTGTCCATCTGGCGCTGTACTTCTTCGAGTTCCGCTTTTTTATCTTCGATGGTTTCAGCCCAGGTCACCGGCGAGGCAAAATTTACCATCAGGAGGAGTGCACAAAGCACAGCTGCTTCTTTCTTCATCCAAGCGCCTCCTTATACATCCAGGAATTTCCGCAGCGAAATAGCACTGCCTGCGGCGCCGATAAACGTACCGACGAGAACCAGGCATGCACAGAGATACCCCATGAAAGGCCAGAGCGGCAGGAGCGGGAAAAATGCCAGTGTGGCATAAATCTTAGCCTGTACGGTCTCATAAATCTCATAAAGGGCTGCCGACGCAATGAGTGCCCCGATAAATCCCATAATCATCCCTTCCAGAAGGAACGGCCAGCGGATAAACCAGTTCGTTGCGCCGACAAATTTCATGATACTGACTTCCCTGCGCCGTGCAAAGACGGTAATCCGAATGGTATTGGAGATGATAAAGAGCGTGGCAATGGCCAGCATCACAATAAGTAAAATGCCGCCCAGGCGCAAAATTCGTGTCAACTGGAATATGTGTTTCACCACTTCCTGACCGAATTTTGCCGTTTCTACACCGGGCATATTTTCGATTTCAGGTACAATCTGCTGAATCCTTTCCGGCTTATCGACCTTTACCTCAAAGGAATAAGGGAACGGGTTTTCCTCACCCAGGGCATCAAGCAGTTTCTGCTGTTCTCGCAGACGCTCCTTGAATTTCTTGAGTGCCTGCTCCTTGGTTACAGCCTTGACTTCCATAACACCCTGTGTCAGTTTCAGCTTTTGCTCCACCTGCCTGCGCTGTGCCGCATTCGCCGAATCTTCCATATATACCGTTACCTGTACCTGGTTTTCCAGATACCGGGCAATGTTATTGACGTTCAGCACCATGACAAGGAAGAGTCCCAGCACGAGGATAGAAAGCGCGACCGTCGAGATGGAAGCAATACTCATCAGGGAATTGCGTTTGATGGATTTAAAAGTTTCTTTTAAGTAATACCACTTTGTACTAAATCTCATACCCGTAAACTCCCTTGATCTCGTCCCGGACAACGCGGCCGTCCTCTATGGCAATGACACGTTTCTGCATGTAGTCAACCATCGTCTTGTCATGGGTGGCCATGATAATGGTCGTCCCGCGGCGATTGATTTCCGTAAAGATATTCATGATTTCCATACTGGTCTCCGGGTCCAGGTTGCCCGTTGGTTCGTCGGCAATCACAAGCAGCGGATCATTGACAATCGCTCTTGCAATGGCAACGCGCTGCTGCTCGCCGCCGCTCATTTCCCCGGGATAGTCATCCGCACGGTCGTCCAGCCCGACGAGATCCAGTACTTCATGAACGCGTTCCTTGATTTTACGGGAAGGTGTTTCAATGACCTGCATGGCAAAAGCCACATTTTCAAATACCGTGCGGTCATTGAGCAGCCGGTAATCCTGGAATACAATGCCCAGCTGACGCCGCAGATAAGGAATCTCGCTGGAACGAAGTTTCATGACATCGACTCCGTCGACCAGGACCTGGCCGCTCGTCAGTTCGATTTCCCGGGATATGGCCTTGATAAATGTCGATTTGCCGGCACCGCTCGGGCCTACGAGGAACACAAATTCCCCCGGCTTGATATGCACGCATACATCCTGGAGGGCCGTAGCCCCGCCGGGATAAGATTTACAGGCATGATTCATGACCAGCAAAGGAAACACCTCCACTTACTTGTGTAATAACGCGATAGCACGGTCAATATTGGCCCGCGCCTCCTGCCGCAGGGCAGCAATCTGTTCCTTTTCCTGCCTGCCGTCGCTGTGGCTGAGCGTCTGCGCCAGTGAAACAATTTCGCCGGCCGTGACGCGGTCAATCGTATTGACAACATGACCCTTCATACCGCTGACAAAGCGATCCACTTTGGGGTCATAAGAAACAGCCATAAAAGGCACGTCATTCAATGCTGCAAAAACGAGCGCATGAAGACGCATCCCGATCAGCATACTAAGGCTGCTGATGAGATCCTGATAAGACTGCGTAGAAAGTTTGCGGTCAAGGATGTAGACATCATCCGCGTTCTGCATTTCATGCTTAACGGCTTTCGATAGTTCCTGATCAGCCGGAAACTGCAGCGGAATGAAAAGAATCTGACAACCGAAAGCCTTTTTCAGCGCGTCGGCCGCGGCGGCAAACTCTTTGATAAACCGGTCTTCACCCTTCCAGTGACGCAGCGCAAATCCGATGACCGGACGGCTGCGATTCATGCCGATGGCTTCAAGTTCAAGCTGTCCCGCTTCCTTCCTTCCGGGAGGAAGGGAAAATACAGCATCTGAAGTCACGTGGACTTCCTCTCTGGCAAATCCCATCGCACAGAGATCCTCCAGAGAACCATCGTCACGCACCGTAATGAGATCGGCATGACGGCATATCTGATGGGTCAAAAACCGGGAAAAAGCACCCCGGATGGGCCCGATGCCCTGAGCAAACAGCATGATTTTCCGATGCATCAGGGCAGCCAGACCGATAATACTCAGATAGTAGAAAAGGCTGACGTAACTTGTCACGTTCTGCAGCAGACTGCCGCCGCCCGAAAGCAGCATGTCGGTCTTTTTCATTTCCCGCAGGATCTTGATGAAATCGAAACGATGGATGGCACGAACCTGATGGATTCTTTCGGTCACATGAGGGTGGCCGGAAATCACGGTCAGCTCTACATCCGGATCCGCCTTGCGAAGAGAAGTCAGAATCGCCGTCAGCATCGCCTCGTCACCGGCATTGGAAAATCCATAGTACCCGGAAATCAGGATCTTATTCAATGTCACGCCTCCCGGGAATATGCTTTAAGGTAAAACGATAAATGGCTTCGAAGATAAGGACAGCAATAATGCCGCCCACAATACCCAGTGCATACCCGTCAAGGGCACGGACATAGGACATAAAAATCGGAGTTCTCATGTGGGCAAAGGTCTGCACCAGCGAGCCCTGACCAATCGTGGCAGCCACCACGAAAAGTCCGCAGAACCAGTTTGGCAGCTTGCGCCAATAGGCCCACGCAGCCAGGAAGAAAGCCGGATGACCGATAAGGAATTCTTTCTCACGCGGTCTTGCATACATGGCTTCTTCAAGGAAATAGCGCATCTTTGTTTCAATGGCCGGCACCGGCACGCCCGCCGTATGACCGCTGCGCCCGATAAAGATCCAAAGCACAACGGCAGCCACAGCGAGGATGGCGAGCACATTGAAAGTCAGAGGATGATTCATGAATTTCCGGATACGCCGCACGACCACCATCGGGCCTTCACCCGGATGCCAGAGTCCGTGGTGCACTACATAGTGCAGCAGCACAAGCAGTGCCGGGAGCATGAAGGTCAGCTTGACGCCGCGGTAGATATCGAGTTCAAGCAGGAAACGAATATCGCTCAGGACGGCTCCGAGGTAGGAAGCGCCAATCAGCGAAAACAGCATAGCAAGGAACAAGTACACTACCGTACGGCCTAAAAGCCCGGGCAGCGAGCCGCCTTGTTTTCCGTTTTCCCAGACCCGGATCATCTGCTGCATGGCGAGCACCGGGAAGATAACAGCAGCCCCAAGTGCCGCTGCCTGACGGAAGACAAGCGAATGACCCTTCAACAGGCAGAGGGAAGCAGCAATCAAAATTCCCAGAACGGCCACGGCACGGCCATAGTACTTTTCCTTCAACACGCCGAGCTGCAGAATATAGAGGCACCAGGCAGCAGCCAGGGAGAAAGCCATCGGCACATAGTAGAGCCGGGACGGCCAGTAGACTTTATAAATATCCGCACGGCCGCTCGTGTAGCCTTTGGATGCCACGAAATCGTTGATTCTCTTGACATAGTCCAGGTTTGTCTGCAGCAGAGTCTTCCCTTCCCGCGGAGTAAGGAACGTCCGGATGAGATGTACCCGGATATTGCGTTCCGAATCGGAAAGCGGCCAGCGGCGGAAAGCATCGTAGATAGACATCTTGCGCTGCTCATCCACGGTAATGACGTACGTACGGGCTACCTGGTAGTCCATAAGCGGCGCCATGTCGGTCAGGCCTTTCATTTTAACAAACTGCAGCTGAATATCATTTTCCACCATGCCGAGCGTGATGTTGCGCTTACGCATTTCTTCCGCTACAACCGGTTCCACATCGGGATACCCGAGCATGGTCTTGCCGGACGGAATGAGCAGAGAAATCTCAGCTCCGCTCTTGTCGAGATGAGTAAAGAACGCACGAATGGCCTCTTCAGCAGAAGGTGACCCTTCGTAAGGGCGTTCCACATAGTCCACCGGACGTACGCATACATAGAAACCGGCGTTTTTGACTTCCTCAATACGCTCCGTCAGGATGGTCAGAGGAAGCTGCTGCATAGCAAGCATATCCGTGGAAAATGGGTTGTTATTCGTTTCGGTAACAGCGTCTATGCAGTAAATCCGCGGCTGGGTGCTTATCTGACGCAGCCGCTTGCTGCCAAAACGCATCTTCAGGGCTTCTACCGTTTCATCCAAAGCACGGGGGCTGCGGCCATCTGTCAAGTACAGGGCATTGACGGTGAAATCGGGGCTGTTCACTACTGCCTGCCAGGCTGCCGTCAGACCGGAAGCCCGATATTGGTGCAGCAGCTGCTCACCCGTATACATCACGATACGGCCGCGGGCAGACATCTGCAGCAGGGACTCATCAGAAACGGACATGGTCGTCACACCGATATCACGAAAAGCTTTGTAGACATCCTGCACAGGGACGCCGTCTTCCTGAGCAATCCGGTACATGGCTTCTGATTCCATGACCGTTTCAATCTGCTTATTGGCGTCCTCAACCTGCATTCTCTGGTAGTTCAGAATCAGAGAGCAGATCAGCCCCAAGGCGACGCAAAGGCAGAATATTTTCTTATAAGTTTTCATCTAAGTGCCCTTCTTTAACTCAGTTGTGTTTTAAACTCCTGAGGTAGCTTTCAACGAACAAGTCCAGATCACCGTCCATCACGGCCTGTACATTGCCCGTTTCTGCTCCCGTCCGGTGATCCTTGACCATAGTGTACGGCTGGAACACGTAGGAGCGAATCTGGCTGCCCCATTCAATCGACTGGTAATCGCCGGCAATATCACTGATTTTCTTGTCCTGAATTGCCTTTTCATACTGATACAATTTTGCACGGAGCAGCTGCAGGCATTTTTCCTTATTTTGCAGCTGGGAACGTTCATTCTGGCACTGCACCACAATGCCCGTCGGAATATGGGTCATACGGACAGCCGAACTTGTCTTGTTGACGTGCTGCCCGCCGGCACCGCTGGCGCGGTAATAGTCGACGCGGACATCGTCCATATTGATGTCAACGTGTACGGTGTTATCAATTTCAGGCATAACATCCACTGCGGAAAAAGAAGTATGTCTTCTGGCATTGGCGTCAAAAGGAGAAATCCGCACCAGACGATGTACTCCCTTCTCACTCTTCAGATAGCCATAAGCATTGTGGCCCGTAATGGAAAGGGTTGCGCTCTTGATGCCTGCTTCTTCACCGGGAAGCACATCAAGCATTTCCACTTGAAAACCTTTACGTTCCGCATACCGCGTGAACATGCGCATAAGCATACTCGTCCAGTCCTGGGCCTCGGTGCCGCCGGCACCGGCATGCAGGTTCATGATGGCATTATTGGCATCATATTCGTCACACAGCAGCATGCCCAGTTCCAGATCGGCCAGCTTCTGGCGGCATTCTTCCAATTCTTTTTCAATTTCTTCATGGACGCTGTCATCACCATCTTCCATGGCCATTTCCCACAGCGTTTCCATATCGTCCAATTTCTGGCTCAGTTTGTGGAAAGTATCTACTTCTGCCTTCAGGTTATTCGTCTCCTGAGCTACTTTCTGAGCTTTATCGGGGTCATCCCAGAAACCGGGGGCTGCCATCTGATAGTCCAGATTCTGGATGCGTTCTTCCTTCCTGGCAATGCCCAGTCCTTCTTTTAATTCTCCCAAATGAGATTTCAATTCATTGATTTGCGGGCGTAATTCTTCAAGTAACACCGTACTCAAACTCCTTTTTACAAAATCCTCTCAAAATCATCGCAGCCTAAAAGAAGCTGGAAAAGGTTCCAGCTTCATAGGGTTATCAGCTGTTTTTACCACAGCAGTTCTTATACTTTTTACCGCTTCCGCACGGGCACGGATCATTGCGCCCTACAGTCGGTTTTGACTTGACCGGTTCGCGTACGCGTTCATCCGAACCATCGACGTTCGGGTTATTGACGGAGGCATTGGAAAGATGGTCTTCCACAACCGGCTGCGTCACTACATTGACGCGGTACATGTATTTGACGACGTCATCCACGATGGCTTCTTTCATCGCTTCGAACATGTCGTAGGCTTCAAACTTGTATTCTACCAGCGGATCTCTCTGGCCGTACGCACGGAGGCCGATACCTTCACGCAGGGCATCCATAGCGTCGAGGTGTTCCATCCAGTGGCTGTCCACGACCTTCAGCATAACGAGGTTTTCTAATTCCCGCATGATTTCGGAACCGTTCTTTTCTTCACGTGCATTATAGGCATCTTCTGCCACTTTATGCATGTATTTTTCCAGTTCGTCACGGCTCATTTCAGCCAGCTTATCTTCCTTAAGCAGGCCCTGCGGCGCATAGAATTCCTCTGCGTATTTGATCAGGGACTTGATATCCCAGTCTTCGCTGTACGCTTCCTTAGGTGCATACATATCGAGAGAACGGTCGACGATGTGGCTTGCCATATCGAGCACCGTGCTCTTGAGGTCAGCCCGTTCCAGAATCTTGCGTCTCTGATCGTAAATAACTTCTCTCTGCTGGTTCATGACATCGTCATATTCCAGTACCTGTTTACGAATATCAAAGTTGCGCGCTTCCACTTTCTTCTGAGCTGATTCAATGGAGCGTGTTACGAGCTTATGCTCGATCGGTTCGTCCTCATCCATGCCCAACTTATCCATCATGCCGGAGATGTTGTCGGATCCGAACAGACGCATCAGATCATCTTCCAGGGACAGGTAGAACTGAGTGGAGCCGGGGTCGCCCTGACGAGCGCAGCGGCCGCGCAGCTGGTTATCAATACGGCGGGATTCATGCCGTTCAGTACCGATGATATGGAGACCGCCGAGTGCGGCTACGCCTTCGCCCAGTACAATATCCGTACCACGGCCGGCCATGTTGGTAGCAATCGTTACGGCGCCCATCTGACCGGCGTCTGCAACGATGGCAGCTTCCTGTTCATGGTGCTTTGCGTTCAGTACGTTATGAGCAATGCCCTTTTTCTTCAGCATATCCGAAAGTTCTTCGGACTGGGAAATGGACGTCGTGCCGACGAGGACAGGACGGCCCTGGGCATGCAGTTTTTCGATTTCTTTTACGACCGCGCGGTACTTGGCGCGCTTCGTCTTATAGATGACATCCGGAAGGTCTTTACGGATATTCGGCTTGTTCGTCGGTACCACGTAGACACTGAGGTTGTAAATCTTCTGGAATTCCTGTTCTTCCGTCTTTGCCGTACCGGTCATACCGGCGAGCTTATCATACATACGGAAGTAATTTTGGAAGGTAATCGTAGCGAGCGTCTGGCTTTCGCGCTCTACCTTCACGTGTTCCTTCGCTTCGATAGCCTGATGCAGGCCTTCGGAATAACGGCGGCCGAACATCAGACGGCCGGTAAATTCATCGACGATGATGACTTCGCCGTCCTTGACGACGTAATCACGGTCACGGATCATGAGGGCCTTGGCCTTCAGGGCTGCCATGAGCTGATGGGAGTAGTCGATGCCGGCATCCCCATCGTACATATTCTTGACGCCCAGCAGTTTTTCTGCCTTGGCAATACCTTTTTCTGTCGGGGCAACCGTTTTCTGCTTTTCATCAACCGTGTAATCTTCCCCTTCCTTGAAGTGGGAAACGACATCGGCCAATACATTATACAGATTCGTGGATTTTTCGCCCGGGCCGGAAATAATAAGCGGCGTACGAGCTTCATCGATGAGGATGGAGTCCACTTCGTCGACGATGGCGTAGTGCAGCGGACGCTGTACCATCTGATCCATGGAAACTACCATGTTATCACGCAGGTAGTCAAAACCGAATTCGTTGTTCGTACCATAGGTGATATCCGCAGCGTAAGCAGCCTTACGAGCCGGAAAATCCATTTCATGGGTAATCAGGCCGACGCTCAGGCCTAGGAAGCGGTACACACGGCCCATTTCCTCACTGTCACGTTTAGCCAGATAATCGTTGACCGTAACGACGTGAACGCCCTTACCTTCCAAAGCGTTCAAATAAGCCGGCAGCGTTGCCACGAGGGTTTTGCCTTCGCCGGTAGCCATTTCGGCGATATTTCCGCGGTGCAGAATGCAGCCGCCGATGAGCTGTACATCAAAATGACGGAGTCCGAGAACTCTCTTGGCTGCTTCCCGGACAACTGCAAAAGCTTCCGGCAGCAGGTCATCCAGGGTTTCCCCCTTAGACAGACGCAGTCTGAATTCATCCGTCTTTCCCCGCAGACGGACATCGCTCAGGGCCTGCATATCAGGCTCCAGGGCATTTATTTTATCAACATATTCCCGGCAGATCTTCAGCTCCTTGGCGTTCGGATCCCCGAAAACCATTTTCATCAGCTTTTCCAGCAACAAAAATCACTCCTTATAAAAGCGCATAAAAGTCCCTATAAACTTATCCATTTATTTTAACAAATAGGTATATGAAAGTCAAAAAGAGCCAGGGCCAAAAGCCCTGACTCTCGGTGACAATTTGATGAACTTATGCAAGTTCCGGATTGATGAGGCCATAATCCCCGTCATTACGACGGTAAACCACAGCCATTTTTTCGGTTTCATCGTTGAAGAAGATGAAGAAATCGTGGTTCAGCATGTTCATCTGCATAATGGCTTCCTGGACGTTCATCGGTCTCATGACATACGTCTTGTTTCTGACAACCTTGAAATCGCCGGCATCTGCCACGGCTTCATCAGCCACTTCAGGCGGTTCCGGGACATTTTCCTGGAAGTTGTTGTATTTTCTCTTCATCAAACGAGTTTTATATTTATGAACCTGCCTTTCAATCTTTTCTACGCAGTTATCGATGGAAGCGTACATATTATCCGTTGCTTCCTGAGCACGCAGGACGATGCCCTTTGCCGGAACGGTGATTTCGACAATGTGTTTATTGTGTTCTACGCGCATCACAGCCGTAATTTCACCAACGGTCTTGAACTGCTTTGTGATGGCAACAATTCTCTTTTCTACATAGTCTTTTAATGCGGGGGTAACTTCAATATTTTTTCCGCGAACTTTTACTGCCATAATAACGACCTCCTCACCAACAGGACGATTCCTGTTTGTTGTTATCTATTCAATTCTCCATAAGTTTGCGATTTCCTTCTTTTTTATGAAAAAAGTTTATAAAATTGTTTAAACGCCCCGGGATAACGGCTGAAACCCGCGTGCAGACGCTCCCGACATGCTCCTGACGCAGGTAAACATCAGTAAAATAATCCCAGATAAAGAAAGAGCCGCGAAAAACTGTCCTTTTTTCACGGCTCCACCTTTTCAGGCCAAATTATAAAATCTTGGAAAGGAATTCCTTGGCGCGTTCATGCTGAGGATGCGTAAAGAAATCGTCCGGCTTTGCCTGCTCCAGAATCTTTCCCTGATCAAGGAACAGCACACGGTCGCCCACTTCTCTTGCAAATCCCATTTCGTGGGTAACGACCACCATGGTCATGCCGCCGTCGGCCAGGTCCTTCATAACGTCGAGCACTTCCTTAATCATTTCAGGATCAAGGGCAGATGTCGGCTCATCAAAAAGCATAGCCTTCGGGCTCATGCAGAGGGCCCGCGCAATCGCCACACGCTGCTGCTGTCCGCCGCTCAAAGAATCCGGATAGGCATCGGCTTTATTCAAAAGACCCACTTTCTTCAAGTA
This sequence comes from Acidaminococcus sp., assembly GCA_022482815.1. Classification (NCBI taxonomy): domain Bacteria; kingdom Bacillati; phylum Bacillota; class Negativicutes; order Acidaminococcales; family Acidaminococcaceae; genus Acidaminococcus; species Acidaminococcus sp. The sequence goes on along the minus strand of JAKVOM010000001.1, from coordinate 1,600,058 downwards.
GTCCTCTGCCTTTGCCACAGCTTCCTCTTTTTTGATGCCGCGCACCTTCATCGGTGCCAGGATCAGGTTCTCCATGACCGTCATGTGCGGGAACAGGTTGAAGCGCTGGAACACCATGCCGATTTCCTTACGGACTTCGTTGATGTTGCTCTGCCCGTTCAGAGGAATCCCGTCAAAGACAATGGAGCCCGCAGTCGGGACTTCCAGATAATTGATGCAGCGCAGGAACGTACTCTTCCCGCCGCCGGAAGGACCGATAACAACGACCACTTCTTCTTCGGCAATACTTACATCAATCCCCTTCAGGACTTCGTTGCTGCCGTAGCTTTTCTTCAGCCCTGTAATTTTAATCATTTCATTGTTCATTCTTTTTATACCGCCTTTCCATCATGGCCACGAGGCGGGAAACCGCAAAGGTCATTACAAGGTAAATCAGGGCGACGGTCAGCCAGATTTCGAAGGACGCGTACGTACGGGCGATGATGAGCTGCCCGCGGCGAGTCAATTCTTCAAAACCGATGACAGATACCAGGGAAGAATCCTTCAGCATGGCAATGAATTCGTTGCCCAGAGGCGGGATAATCCGCTTAAAGGCCTGCGGCAGAATGATGTAGCGCATCGTCTGCCACCAGGACATACCAAGGCTGCGGCCGGCTTCCATCTGCCCCTTATCAATGGATTCGATGCCGCCGCGGAAAATTTCGGCTACATAAGCACCACTGTTGATGGAGCAGGCAAAGATTGCTGCAAAGAACGCATCCACCTTATGATGGATGAGTGCAGGAAGTGCGAAGTACACGAGGAAAATCTGAACCAGAAGCGGCGTACCTCTTAAGAAATGTACGTACACATCCCCGAGCAGCCTCAGCGCTTTTACGCGGCACAGACGAATCAGCGATACGATAACGCCGATAGCCATACCAAAGCCCACACTGAGAGCCGTAATCTCAATGGTAATGCCTGCCCCGGCGATCAATAGAGGCAGGGATTCTTTAATAATCTGAAAATCCATATCATCTATTCCTTACTTTCAGTACAAAGAGGCTGCATTATTTCTTAGCGCCGAACCACTTTGCATAAATCTTGTCATATTCACCATTCTTCTTCAATTCAGCCAGAGCCTTGTTGAATTCAGCTGTCAGCTTGCTGCCCTTGGCAAAAGCGGCACCGTAATCTTCGGCTTCCATCTTTTCGCCGACCATCTTAGCCTTGCCCTTGCCTTCGGAGTTCAGGTAATAAGCAGCAACCGGAGCGTCAATAATAACAGCGTCTGCGTTCTTGTTGTTCAGTTCAAGGAATACAGCAGAGTTCGTATCAAAAGTCTTGACTACCGCATTCGGTACTTTGCCGGCTTTAGCGGCACCGGTGGTACCGATCTGGACGGCAATGGTCTTGCCTTTAAGGTCATTCAGGCTCTTGATGGAATTATCGTCTTGTCTCACCACGATGGTAAGACCGGAAGTGTAGTACGGATCGGACATGTCGACAGCCTTTTTCCGTTCATCCGTAATGCTCATGCCGGACATAGCCACATCAATATTGCCGGATTTCAGCGCAGGAATCAAAGCATCAAAGCCCATGTTCTGAATTTCTACTTTTCTGCCCATCTGCTTGCCGATGGCACGAACAAGATCCATATCAAACCCATCAAACTCCGAAGAATCCTTCTTCTGGAATTCAAAAGGAGCAAACGTCGGTTCCGTCCCGACTTTCAGTACCTTGGCTTCAGATTTTCCGCTGCTGGAGCTGCTGGACTGCTGAGAACCACCGCAGCCGGATACAGCCATCACAAGTGCTGCAAATAGACACATAACTAAGGACATCTTTTTCATCATTTCTTCCTCCCAACCGAAAATATCTTAGAATGGAAATATTATATAGCGTTCTGTATTTTTATACAATAGGAGAAGGCAAATTGTTTTTTCGCGGCAGCGTGCCGCTGACAACCCTTATTCCCTCCAATAACAAAAGCGCAGCGGATAAAGCTCTGCCCACTGCGCCATTTCATTTTTATTTCTTGTCTTCAGCAAACCACTTGTCGTAGATTTTCTGATATTCTCCGCTGTCTTTGAGCTCTTTCAGGGACTTGTTGATACCGTCAATCAGGTCCTGTTTATCTTTAGCGGCGGCAATACCATACATTTCGCCTTTTTTCGGTTCACCGACGGCTTTCGCATAGGAAGAGCCCTTTTGTTTCAGGAAATACTGCAGCACAGGCAGATCACTGATGACAGCATCTACGTTGCCATTTTTCAGCTCGATGCAGGCCAGGTCCGACGTATCGAAGTTGGTCACTTTGGCGCCTTCAATCTTTTCAGCTTCCAGGGCACCCGTGGTCCCGAGCTGAACACCGATTCTCTTACCTTTCAGGTCCGCCATGGAGTGAATCGTATCATTTTCCTTCCGAACGATAGTCATCAGGCCGGATTCATAATAAGGGTCGGAAAAAAGAACTTGTTTCTTTCTTGCATCGGTAATCGTCATGCCGGCAATAGCTACATCAATGTTGCCCGAGTTAATGGCAGGAATCAGGGCATCAAAACCCATGCTCTTGACCGTAATAGTCTTGTACCCCATCTTCTTGCCTATCGCATTGATCAAATCAATATCAAAACCGATAATTTTGCCCTCTTTCCCGTCAGGAAATTCAAAAGGAGCAAAAGATGGTTCCGTGCCTACAATCAATTCTTCTTTGGCAGGCGCTTTTTTCGCGGCTCCATCCTGCTTGGCCGTCTCCTTACCGCCGCAGCCGGTCATAACTACACTGGCAGCAATCAGAAAAGCCCCAATCATACCTGCTGTCTTTCTCCACTTCAGCATTTTTGTCACACCCCTCAACATATATAAAATATAAAAAAATAGGAAGATACAACCCAGCTGACCTGGTTTTCGCCCCCACACTCGCCTGCTGGAAGTTTCGCTCCTAAGCATCTCCGGCTCCCCACTACTGCTTCTCTCGCTCAATTTTGGGCGGCAGGACTTACTTCTAAGCTGCGCCGTGCTCACAGCGTATTTACACTGCTTACGTGGATCGCTTTGCCCGCAACTGGCATCGACTTGCAACCACAGACCTGAGTTGTATATTTATTTATATTAGCAAACTTTTTAACATTGTCAACAAAAATTTTAACTTTCTGCATCAATTCTTGTATACACATGTTTTTTGTAACATGGGGAACAATCATGCAACTGCATTTATATGAATTTATATTCATTTTTAAGAATAAATATTTTTAATTTTTTTATACAAAAACGTCAAAAGTCCCTGAATGACGCCCTTTTCTGTGCCAAAAAAAGGACAAAAGTTATACATTGTTTAAATTCCCCCCGGTTCGGGACTATTTTCAAGTAAGAAATTTTATAGTATACTAGGGTACGTAACCAAACAGAAAGCAAAGGTCGGGGACAAATGCTTACAATTCCTCAATTTCTGGATTTCCCTATGGATCCGGATACGAAAGAGATTGTCAGCTTCTTTTTGAAGCTGCTGGAAAAAAAGAATAAGGACTTGTTTCTGCATAGTCAGCAAGTAGCCAATTACGCAGTGTGTACGGCAGTAAAGATGGGGCTGTCCGTCAACGAAATTGCGCAGGTCAAAATGGCTGCCCTGCTTCATGATATCGGTCAGCTGAGCGTTCCTAACGCTACACTGATTAAATATCCGTATTTCAACGTACGTGAAAAAGCGGCTTATCGGCGGCACTGCCAGATGGGTGCCAGTATGCTGGAAAATATCTCGGATCTCGATCACGTGGCCAAGATTATCCTGCATCACCACGAGAACTGGGATGGGACGGGATACCCGAAGCGCCTGAAAGGCGTAAATATTCCTATCGGTTCCCGCATCATCGCCGTCTGCAACTATTATGACCGCAAATGCAAACCCTGCATCCGGAACTGGCAGCGTCTTGGCGCTCAGTCCGTGCAGAGCATCAAAGATAACGCCGGCATCCTCTTCGATCCGGAAGTCGTAAGAGCCTTCTTTGCCGCCGTAGTTCAGGAAAAAAGTACGCGTCAAAGCAAAGTTTCCCATAGTATTCGGGCTTGATGCAATCTTACAAAGACAAAAGAACAAATGCGTTTTTTATTTTTTCACAGCCTCTTTTTTTCTCCCTGCCCACATTTTACTTTTGAAACTCAACGCGTTGAAGCCAAGAATCAAAATTTTTCATCAATTTTCGATGTTACATAAAAATTTACAATTTTATGAAAAAATTGTAAATTAATTGACGCACTATTTAGTAATACGTAAAATAAATTTGTCGACATTCTACCCCCCCCTTACGAGAAAGGAGGAGACCCATGAAATTCCGTAAGCTGATGATAGCACTCTTTGCTGCAGGCTTCACAGTACTCATGGCAGGATGCGGGGCCACTTCCGAACGAACCGTCATCTTTGCCGACCCCGGTTGGGACAGTGTCCGATTCCATAACGCTGTTGCCCAGCTCATTGCCGAAAAAGTCTATGGTCTCAAGACGGAGACCCTTTATGGATCAACCCCTATCATGCAGGCAGCTCTGTTAAGAGGAGATGTTGATGTCCATATGGAACTATGGACGGATAACGTGCCGACTTACGAAGCGGATAAGGCTGCAGGAGGAATCATAGACCTATCCGTAAACTACAATGACAACCGTCAGGGATTTTACGTCCCGCGCTACGTCATAGAAGGAGACCCCAAACGTGGTATTGCCCCCATGGCACCGGACCTGAAAACGGTCAAGGACCTCGCGAGATATGCCGCTCTCTTCAAAGACGAGGAGAATCCGGAACGAGGAAGAATCTACGGGGCAATCCCGGGCTGGAGTATCGATGAAATCCTCTACAAAAAATATAAGGCCTACGGTCTGGACAAGAACTATGTCTATTTTCGTCCCGGCAGTGAAGCGACGCTTAACACAGCCTTCCTCACGGCCTACGAAAAAGGGCTTCCTATCGTAGGCTATCAATGGGAACCGACCTGGCTCTCGGGAAAACTTGACCTGATCCTCCTGGAGGATGAGCCTTACGAAAAAGAGCTCTTTGAACAAGGGCTTACGGCAGCTCCTTCCGTCAAGGTCGTCATCGCTGCTAATCCCCGTTTTCCTTCACGTGAACCGGAATTTGCGGCATTCCTCAAACGATACCATTCATCCAGTGCTCTAACAGCAGAAGCCCTGGCCTATATGGCTGATCATAAAGCCTCCTACAAGGAAACGGCTCAATGGTTTCTGAAAAATCACGGAGAACTCGTCAAGACCTGGCTTTCTCCGGAAGAGGCCGAAAAACTCAACCACGCATTATGACATGAGAGAAAGGAGATTTCCCCATGATATGGCTTACCCAATTCCCAACACTCCGCGTTGATATTGCCGGACCCATCGATGCACTTGTTCGCTATATCAACATTCATTACGGTATTTTGTTTGTGTCAATGAAGCGTATGCTGGGTTCTTTTATCGGAGGACTTCAGGATATTCTTCAAGGAGTCCCCTGGTGGATCTTGATTCTTCTTGTAGTCCTTGGCGGCAGCCGCCTATGGAAGAGTTACGGAAAAGGAGCACTCTTTGGATTCCTGCTTTTTTTCGTGGGACTTTTGGGTTACTGGGATATGATGTGCGAAACCCTCGCCATCGTTCTTTCGGCTGTACTTTTTTCCCTCCTCATGGGGATTCCGATCGGCATTCTCCTTGCCTCTTTGAAAGGTGCCGAATCCATACTGACACCTTTCCTTGATGCGATGCAGACGATGCCCACTTTTGTGTATATGATCCCTGCCGTCATGCTCCTGGGGCCCGGTAAAGTTCCGGCAGTCCTTGCAACCGTAGTCTATGCTATTGTACCGGTCATCAGACTGACCAGCCACGGCATCCGGCAAGTCGATCCCGAAGTGGTAGAAGCTTCGCACTCCTTCGGAGCGTCGCGCTGGCAAGTTCTGTGGACAGTTCAGCTTCCCCAGGCCCTCCCTACCATCATGACCGGAATCAACCAAACGATGATGATGGCAGTTGCCATGGTCGTCACAAGCTCCATGATCGGTGCCAATGGTCTCGGCATGGAAGTCCTCATTGCGATCAACCGCATGGAAGCAGGCCGCGGTCTCTCGGCAGGACTTAGTATCGTCATCATTGCCATCCTGCTGGACCGGCTGACGCAGAGCCTCGTGCGAAAGGAGGAATAGAAATGAAAGAATCCACTCCGATTTTGGAAGTCCGAAATCTTTACAAGATCTTTGCGCCCCACGAACTCCGGGGCAGCAGGAAAACAACCTATAAACTGCTTGAACTCGGGGCAACGCGCCGCGATGTGTGGGAAGCAACCGGCATGACAGCGGCCGTCATCGATGTATCCTTTACCGTCAAAAGAGGAGAACTTTTCGTTCTGATCGGTTTGTCGGGAAGCGGTAAATCAACCCTGATCCGCTGCCTCAACCGGCTGCATCGCCCGAGCCGTGGTTCCGTTCTCATCGAAGGCGAAGACATTACCCAATATGACGAGGCCCAGCTGCGACAATTGAGGCGCACAAAAATCTCTATGGTCTTCCAAAACGGCGGCCTTCTGGCCCACCGCGACGTGCTCAGCAACGTCGCATATGGTCTGGAAATCCAAGGCGTGCCCAAGAAAGAACGGGAAGAAAAGGCTATGGAAATGATTCAAATGGTGGGACTCGAAGGTCATGAACACGATTCCCTGAAGAGTCTTTCCGGAGGAATGCGTCAGCGGGTCGGCATTGCGAGAGCTCTCGCAACCCCCTGCGACATTCTTCTGATGGACGAGGCTTTTTCGGCTCTCGATCCCCTAGTAAAGAATGATTTACAGTTTGAACTTCTTCGCATCAAAGAACAGACGGGAAAGACCATTATCTTCATTACCCACGATATCAACGAAGCCTTTAAACTCGGAGACCGTGTGGGCATCCTGCGCGACGGCCGGATGGTTCAACTCGATACCCCGGAAAATATGCTGGCCCACCCCAAAAATGATTACGTCCGCCGCTTCATTGACAGCGTCGATACGACAAAAGTCCTGACCGTACGGAACATCATGACCGTCCCGGCCGCTGTAGTCAAGAATACGGAAGGAGCCCATGTAGCCCTTAAAAGTATGAAAACAGGAGGCGTCTCCAGTGCTTACGTCGTCAGCGAAAACATGCATTTCGACGGCATCATTACGCTGGATGGGGCCCTGTCCGTGAGAGATGGGAAAAAGAACTTCGATGAAGTCATTATCCGGGACATTCCCCAAATTACCGATTTGGAAACACCCATAGCAAAAATTGTCCCTTTAGCAGCAAGGACCCAGTTTCCCCTTGCCGTCGTCGACTCCAATAAGGTGTTTCGGGGTATCGTCACAAAGGCCTCGGTACTCTCGTCTTTGTCTCATGCCGCTCCGTCATAAGAAAAGATTCACAACTGAAAAAAGGGCTGTGAAAATAGGAACTCAAAACGAAGTTTCCTTTTTCACAGCCCTATATTTATTTTATTCCCACACACGAATTTTAACGTTGATTTGCTGCGCCGCCGTCCGGTCCGCATAAATAATTCCGCGGTTCATGGCACAGTCCGAGGCATCCCGGCCTACGGCCACGCGGATATGTCTGGGACCCGCAGGGATATTGTTCGTAGGATCAAGGCCATACCAGCGGTGTTCATGCAGCACCTCTACCCAGGCATGGCTTTCCCCTTCACCAATCAAAAAGCCGGATACATACCGCGCCGTAATACCGGCTACGCGGCACAGCGCAATCATGGCATGGGCATAATCCTGACAAACGCCGGAACGCTGCGCAATAGCTTCTTCAGCTGTTGTCCTGACGTTCGTAACCCCTTTGACATAAGAAAATTGACTATAGAGAAAATGCATGAGTTCCGTAGCATAAGACAGCGTATCCTGCATCCTGTTTCCCCGGAACGCAGAAAAGAGGCTTGCCGCTCCCGGACCCGGTGTAACGAGAGTGCCTCCATACTTGTATTTCAGCAACTGCCCGAACGGTTCGGACGGTTCACTGTCCGCCAGTCCCGTAATGACAGTTCCCGTTTCATGGAAATAGAATTGACTCATCCTGACGGCATCCCGTCCGCACAGGAGACGATTGCCGAACGCGTCCGCTCCTTCCCACTGGCAGGTTCCCGGAATCAGCTCCGTTGTCAGTGTAGTGACACGCTGCACAGCACTGCTTTGCGGAATGGTACGCAGAGTGAACGTATTTCCCTCCACCGGTACCGAATATGAGATTTTCATCGTATAGTCAAATTTCAAACGGCTCATAAAGAGGCCCCTATTTCGTCTACGAGATGTAAAATTGCATCATAATCAAGTTCATCTGCCCGTCCGAGCTCCATCAGGCGGTCAATTTTTGCCGTATCGTACTTGAGTCCCGTTTTGGGGATACGCCCGGCCAGGCGCCGGATTTCATGCGATACTTCCTTGGGTTCATAATGGATTCGGGCATACATATCGATGCGTTCGATGCGTTTGCCTGTTTTTAAAATACTGCGCACCTCCTCCGCATCGACGACATCGTCCACAATGCCCCAAAAGGCCAGCACATGATCCATCAAATCACGAATGGGAATAAAGGGAGAATCGCTTTGCTCCGCTTTATCGATATCATACATGGCCAGTTGAATGTAAGCCTGACACTGACTGCTCAGCTGCCCGCGCAGCAGAATAGCATTATCATATGCTCTTGTCAAGTTGCTGCGGATTGAATCCGGATTAGACGGATCAAAGGGATAGCGTTTGATAAAATCGGCTTTATCTTTATAGATGTTCGGAATTTCCATACGCCTGCAGTACTCTTCATAGCTGTCCTGCATCTCGTCGATCATATGGTCATATTCCTTTGCATACATCCGCACTGTCGTATAGACTCTTTCCAAGTAACGTCCGAGCCATAACAGGCAGTCGGACTGATTCACTGTGATAATACCCATGTGTCCTTGAAGCCTCCTCCTTGAGACGAATTAACAATAAACGAATCAGGATTCGTCGTAAACCGCGTCAAACCGCTGTGCCATACCATCGGCTCATCGGCCATCAGCACAAAGGCACGCAGATCCGCTTTGCGGGGAACCCGTTTTTCTCCATCCATAATATCGAGATCCTGGAAATCGATAACATTCTGGGCAATAAACCGGCGCGGATTTTCCTTCAAAAGACGCTTGAAGTCCGCCTTCTGCTCTGCCGTCATCTTGCTGGCAAAGACAACCCCGTAGCCGCCGGCTTCGGCGACATCTTTCCAGACAAGTTCATCAAAATGATCCATGCAGTATTTTCTGTCCTTCTCGTAGAACGGAAGATACGTCGGTGCATTATTCAGGATCGGCTCTTCACCCAGATAATACTTGATCATTCTGGGCACAAAATAATAAATACCTTTATCGTCAGCCACGCCATTGCCGACAGCATTCAGCACCGCCACATTGCCGGCCCGGAAAGCATCATACAAATGCGGAACACCGATCAGAGATTCCGAGCAGAAATTCATAGGATCCAGGTATTCGTCGGAAATACGGCGGTAGATTGCCCCTACGCGATCCTTGCGGCCGTCGTAGTTTTTGTAATAGACAATATTATTTTCCACCACAAGGTCTTCGCCCGTAACCAGGTTGGCATCCATCTTTTCGGCCAGATACGAATGCTCAAAATAGGCCACGTTGTAGCGTCCGGGCGTAAGAACAACTGACATGCCGCCGCAGCTCACATAGTCCATGGTCTTTTTCAAGAGTTCGGCATAATTGCGGTTATCATCGATACGCACCTTATGGAACGCTTCAGGACAGCAGATACGGCAGATTTCCCGGGCAATCAATGGATAGGAAGCACCGCTCGGTACACGCAGATTGTCTTCCAGGATATACCAGGTTCCGTCCTTTCCTTTTACCAGATCGATGCCGGAAATATGATTGTAGATGCCCCGGGGAGGCACAACCCCTTCACACTCAGCCATATAGCCTTTCGAAATAAATAGAAACTCCTCCGGAATTACCTTGTCCCTGACAATCTTTTTCTCCCCATACACATCTTTAAGAAATTCATTCAATGCTTTGGCGCGCTGCTTCAGTCCACGCTCCAGGTAAACAAATTCTTCCGCAGAAATTATCCTTGGAATCGGATCGAAAGGGAAAAGCTGCTCCTTGAATTCATTGTTTTTATAAATACTGAATTTCACGCCATACCTTGCGAGCAGCTGGTTTACCTGATCTGCATGCTTCAGCAAATCCAATTCGACCGGAACGCCCATATTAACAGCCCCTCTGTAAAAAATATGAACAATAAATACGGAAACAAGCGATTGAAATGCATTTCAGCTTATTTATGGTTTTTATTTTAGTATAAAGTTTTATTAAATTCAACACTATTTTATATTTTATTGTATATTTACTTTGATATTGTAATCTTATTTATATTTTATGTTTGTTTTATTCTTTTCATTTTATTTTTCGATGCTTCTTTTTTACAGCATATAATCAAAGTAAATCGTTTATTCTTAATATTTATTTTATTTTACTATATATTGTTCGTACTTTATATAAAGACTATTGTCTACTATTAATCAGACTCATAAAAAAAAGAGCTGCGAGAAATCATGATTTCACAGCTCTCTTCGGGCTTTTCTGCGCTGATAGAAAACCACCCTTTCCACTTATTTCAAATACGCTTCGATTTGTTTTGCCTTGAGAACGCGGCCGGAAGACACAACCTTTCCGTCTACTACAAGGGCTGGGGTACTCATAATGCCATATTTGGCAATCTGCGCAAAATCCGTAATGTATTCGACTTCCGCATCGATTCCCAGATTCTTTACAGCTTCCTTCGCTGCGCTTAAAAGTGCCTCACAACGGCTGCAGCCGCCTCCCATTACTTTGATATTCATGATTCGAGTTCCTCCTTTGCGATTTTTTCTTTCAAAACATTGATATGCTTTTCTATTTGCTCCATGACAGCAAGAAAATCAGCGTCGCTTTTTCCGGTAGGGTCTTCCAGTTCCCAATCTTCATGATGAGCACCCGGAACAGCGGGACACCTTACCCCGCAGCCCATCGTAATCACCCAGTCTGCCTTGGGGCATTCTGAAAGCAGCTTCGGCCTTTGTCCGCCTGCAATCATGTCGATGCCATACGTTTCACGCATCAAACGCACCGCATCCGGATTAACCGCTGCCTTGATGTGGGTTCCTGCCGAATAGCTGTCAAAAACATCTCCGGCCAGACGTTTCCCCATTGCTTCGGCAATCTGACTGCGACAGGCGTTATGGGTACAAACAAAAATGACTGCGGGTTTGTTATGTTTCATCCGTGCACGCTTCTGCACCGGACGCCCCACCGCACCGGCACCCCGGTGAACCACATTTCAGTGTCGCGATAAAATCCCTAAAGGCAGTCATGGTGTCGCAGTTCAGGGAATAATACGTATTTTTCCATTCCTTCCGGCTCTTCACGAGGCCGCACTCTGTTAGAATTTTCATATGGTGCGACAAGGTCGGCTGCGTAATCTGAAAATGTTCAAGAAGCTTACAGGCACACATTTCCCCGCCCGTCAGCAGCTGTACAATCTGCAGCCGATTGGAGTCGCCTAAAGCTCTGCAAATCAAAGAAACGTCGATAGCGTTCACGAAATCACCTCACATCAGGAAAGACTGAAGCATATTGAAAGCATATCCCACGATGATAATGCCGATCGTACAAATCAAAACAAAAGTGCCCAAAAGCCGCGGCTTGACGGCCTGACGCAAGAGAATCAGGGACGGAAGGCTCAGCGTCGTAACTGCCATCATGAAGCTGAGGACAGGCCCCAGGAGAGCCCCTTTTCCGAGCAATGCTTCCGCAATCGGAATCGTACCAAAGATATCCGCATACATCGGTACGCCTACAAGTACGGCGAGAACCACACCGGCCGGATTTTGACTCCCCAGAACTTTTTCCACCATAGCTTCCGGTATCCAGTTGTGGATCAAGGCCCCGATACCTACACCAATCAGGATATAAGGAAAGACTTTCCGAAAGGTCATCACCATCTGTTCCCTGGCAAAGTCCAACCGGTCCTCTACGGTCATTTCCGGTGAATCAATATCCGGACCCGCCGCGGCGTTACGAATAAAATCCGCCACCTCATCTTCCATATGGAGATGTTCGATCAGCGTGTCTCCGATGACGGCAATGACAAGCCCCATCAGCACATAAGCCACTGCAATCTTTGCACCGAAGATGCCCATCAGCAGCACAAGGCTTCCTAAGTCAACCATGGGCGAAGAAATCAAAAAGGAAAAGGTTACGCCCAAAGGAAGGCCGGCACTGGTAAATCCCATAAACAAAGGAATAGAAGAACAGGAACAAAAGGGTGTCACCGTTCCCAAGAGGGCCCCCATCATATTGGCTCCGATGCCATGAAAGTGCCCCAGTATTTTCTTGCTCCGTTCGGGAGGAAAGAAGCTCTGAATAAAGGAAATGCTAAAAATCAGCACGCACAGTAAAATCGTAATCTTACTGACGTCATACAGGAAAAATAAGAGGTTGCCGCCTAATCGGCTCGTTACGTCTACACTCAGCCGCCCAAGCAGTGCAGCAAAAAGCGCATTGAGCCACTGCATCCCAAAGACTTGATTTTGGATAAAGTGCCACATATCCGCACCTCCTTTTATCATATCGATACCTATCTAAAAGAGTTTATTCATGCTACTGGAAAGAATCTTAATGGACTTTTTTATATTACATGTTAAACTTAACCTTACAAGCTGCGTAAAGTAAAATTATGATATACAAGTCAAAAAAGGAGTGTGAATCAGAATGAAAAAATGGACAATGATTGTTCTGACAACTCTGTTAACGCTGATTGCTTCTGTCGCATTTGCATCTGTGCATCAGGATTCGGCGAAGCTAGGTGGTATCGGGTATGGTACGGATAGTTCATACGTACAGCAGTTATACGGTTCACCATCAGAGGTAGAGCGGAAACATACTTCATCTATTTCTTCGGGAGTGGCATATGAATATGAATACGGCGATTCCGTATCCATTCATGTAGCGGATGGAAAGGTGTACCGAGTAGAAGTTTCGGCTAATAATGGCTGGCAGACACCAGAAGGGGTGCACGTAGGGATGGATGCTTCTGTCGTGCAAAAAACCTATGGAGTTCCCGATATGACTCGTGGGGATAAATTCATCTATACCGTTACGGGTACACCCGATATTGGTATGAAATTTGAAATCGAAAATGGCAAGATTGATGAGATAGAAATAGAGAAGATAAAATAATTCCTTCACCATCTCAATGTTCTCGTTAGGTCATATCTTTTAATAAAAATAAAAAAAGAGTCATGATGGGAATTTTATGTTCCCACCATGGCTTTTTTAGTCATGACCACTGGCAAGCACCAGTGCATAGATGCGCTTCACGCCGGCCCTTCTTAAGGTCCGGGCCGCACTTTCGAGAGTGCTTCCCGTCGTCAGGATGTCATCTACAAGGATGACGGCCCGCGGAAGTGCGGCGCCCTTCTTCACGGCAAAACAGTCTTTCAGATTCTCTTCCCGCTCTTTACGGGTAAGACCGTATTGCGGCGTCGTAGGACGGGTACGTTCAAGTACCGGCATAAAGTTCATACCGTTTGCCACGGTCCAGGGGCGAAAAATTTCTTCCGGTATGTCATAGCCGCGCGCTTTCCTGCGCTTTGGATCTGTCGGGATTGGTATGACAGCCGGCAGCACATTTTCTTCTCTCCAGGGTAAATCCTTTAGCGGTTCCATGCCTTTTTTCAAAGCCATAGCAAGGCGCGGCAGGTACTCTTCCCTCCCGGAAAATTTAGCGCCATGCAAAGCCGTTTTGATGCCTCCTTCGTAGCGAAATACCTTGAAAGCGGTAAAACGCCAGGAAAGTTCAGGCACCAAAATATGAGGTGCATAGACAAATCGAAAACAATCCTCACACAAAAGTTCCCGGCCGGGAACGGGCGTTCCACAGCCGGGGCAAGTGCAAGGATATAACAAATCAAGCAGCAGTTCTTTGATTTCTTGCAGCATATAAACTCCGATCCGGGGTGGTAAAGTTGGTGGATAGTGATTAGTGACTTAGAGTGGTTAGTACAATCGTGCGCGCAGATTGTTAGTTAAAATTTAATAGACAGATAGCAGTTAGCAGCTTGCAGATAGCTGCAGGTGGCGAAGCCTTCGGCAGAACGATGTGCCTACGGTTCTTAACTTAGCTTCCTCCACTTCGTGATTCATCTTCCTTCCGACTACGTGGAAGAAGGTGACAGAGGAATGCCAAACCTGACGTTTTGGTTTAACTGAAAAATTCCTGCTTCAGCCGCTCTGCCAGGAGAGAATAGCGCTTCCGGGTCTTATCGTTGTTGACAGCTATCTGCATCGCCTTGCGGCTTCCTGCCAGATAGACCTGCTTGCGGGCGCGCGTCACGGCCGTATAGAAAAGATTCCGCTGCAGCATGATATAGTGACTCGGTACCAGCGGCATGATGACTACAGCATATTCGCTGCCTTGGGATTTATGAACGCTCATAGCGTAAGCCAGGCGCAGTTCCTCTGCTTCCGCCCCCTCATATTCGACTTCCGATCCTTCCGTCCGGTCCGGGAAAGAAACGACGATATGATTGCCGGCAATATTCCGGATGGTCCCGATGTCTCCGTTAAAGATATTCTTATCATAATTATTCCGGATCTGCATGACTTTGTCACCGACCCGCATGACCGTAAACCCTACTTTAAGCTCCGGCTTCCCCGGACGAGGCGGGTTAACCCGTGCCTGAATCTGCTGGTTTAAATTTTCCACACCGCAGAGATTCTTATGCATCGGCGTCAGGACCTGCACATTTTCCCAGGAGAGCTTTTGGCCGATTTTTGCATAGAGATCGACCACATACCGCATAGTCTCCTCTTCCGAAGCAAAAGGTGTAAAAACAAAGTCCTTCTCCCCTTCCCACTCCGGCATGAGACCCTGGTTGATGCGGTGCGCATTGCGGACAATCGGGCTGAGCTGCGCCTGACGGAACACGTTTTCAAGGCGCACAATAGGCATCGTCCCGCTCCGGATAATGTCCTTGAGCACAGAGCCCGGCCCTACAGAAGGCAGCTGATTGATATCGCCGACAAGGACCAAACGACAACCAAGCGGCAAGGCCCGCAGCAAATTGTACATGAGAACGATATCCATCATGGAAGCTTCATCGACGATAACGGCATCAGCCTCCACCGGATTATCTTCGTTGCGTCCCCAAAGCGAATCAGCATCATCCGCAGCCGGTGAATATTCCAGCAGGCGGTGCACCGTAAGCGCCGGTTCCCCTGCCGATTCGGCAAGCCGCTTCGCCGCTCTTCCGGTCGGTGCGGCGAGCTGGATGCGGCAGCCCGCTTTTTGTAGTACGGACAAGATGCCTTTGATAACCGTCGTTTTACCGGTACCGGGACCGCCCGTCAATACAAAGACGCCGTGTTTGACCGAGGCCCGGATAGCTTCAATCTGTTCCGGCGCCAGTTGGATATTCTCATCAGCTTCCCATTCTTTGATAATGGATTCATAATCCACTTTCCAAAGGTTATTGACTTTATCGCGCAGCGTCAGCAGCCGTTTTGCGACACCTGTTTCCGCTTTATAGAGGTATTCCGCATAGACACAGGTCTGGTTCCCCATATCTTCCGTCCGAAGAATTTTCTTTTCAAGAAGATGGGTATAGACGTTCCGTACCTCGAGCGGAGTAAGCTGCAGTACTCTGGCCGTAGCGTTGATCAGCCACTCGTCAGGCACACAAGTATGTCCCTGCGTCGCACTCGACATCAGGGCAAACCGGATGCCTGCCTGGATGCGTTCCTCGCTGTTCATCTCAATACCGAGGGAGTGTGCAAGCCGGTCCGCAGTCCGGAAACCGATGCCTTCCACGTCCTCAGCGAGGCAATAGGGATTATTCGTAATCCGCGTAATTGCCGTAGCGCCGTAAAGACTCTGGATACGGGGAGCAAAATTCCCACTGATGCCGTTCTGTTCAAGGAACAAAATGAGCTCCCGCGAGCCCGTCAGTTCCCCGTACGAATCAATGATATCCTTGGCCTTTTTCTTGCCGATACCCGAGACTTCGCAGAGTCGTTCCGGCGCATTCTCAAGCACTGACAGTGTATCCTCCCCGAAATGGAGCACAATCCGTTCGGCCATGGCCGGACCTACGCCCTTCAGCGCACCTCCGCCCAGCATCTTAATGAGAGCTTCCTTGCCGGATGGTTTCATGGCTTCCCAGTAATTGGCATTGAACTGCTTCCCAAAGCGGGGATGCTGTGTCCACGTACCGGTCAGTTTGACCTGTTCGCCGGCAAATGGAGCCTGTCCGCGGTATACGGCCGTGATGGAACCCAGTTCCCGGTTTTCAGCACGAAATACGCTGAATTCTCCGTTATTGGACTGGAACACGATATTTTTAATTGTCACCTGAATGCTCTCTAACTCTGCCATAAGTCACCTCATATGAGAAATATTATAACATTGTTAAGATGGAAACACAAAACAGCTGCAGGTGCAGTCCAAAAACAGGGGCATACCTTCCCATTAACGCATCTTTATATGGTTTTACCTCCTTCCGCCCTGCACTCCAGGCTTCTATTTTCCCTTTACACTTGCTTGACTCATGGTCTATAATTAAAAGGCTGAAGTATAATTTTAAAACAAGGATGTGCTGCCTCGTGATAGGACAAGGGACACAGGTCGCAATGGATATGTACCGCTGCGACGAAGAAGTCGTATATGATAAAGACAGAATTCTGGAAATCCTGAAGGATACAATGACTCGCTTTGCCATGAGGGAGGATGCACTATACCTGAATGACAAAGAAGACGAAGATAATTTTACTTTCGTGGTACTCTTCGATGGCGGTCATATTTTCCTGCACGTATTTCCCGATTATGGATACGCAGCCGCTGATGTCTTCAGTCAGCTGGATGAATCCAGACCGGAAGAAGTAGCAATTTATATCCGCAAGAAATTCAGTCCGGATCAATCCAAGTTAACCGTCCTGCAGCGCGGTGATTTCGGTTCTATCGCCGATATGAAGCCCCGCCGCAAAAAGATGGTAAAGCCGATCCGCCGGGCCAAGAACGCCGGAGCTACGCTCAAAAAGCTGGTACTGAAGACCACAAACACGAACAACTGACCATACCCAAGAGGCTGTAAAAAGCCTCTTCTTTTTGCAGAATGAGGAAAAAATGAACTATTTACTTTGGGATATTGACGGCACGCTCATGCTGACCAATTTTGCCGGCGTCGCCGCTATGAAGCAAACGGTAGAAACACTGTATGGTGTTCCCGAATTCACCTTCACTTACGGAATGAGCGGCCGCACAGATAAGTACATCACACGCAGAGCCGTGGAGCAGCTCACCGGTTCTTGTTCTCAAAAAGATATTGACCGGTTCATCGAAGTCTATGCCGGATTGCTCCCTGCTTCCATGACAGCAAAGCACGGCCACCTGCTTCCCCATGTCAAGGAATGCCTTGCCTGGGCCGATGCTTCTCCTGCCTGCAAGTCTGTACTGCTGACGGGCAACTGTGAGCCGGCTGCGCACGCAAAAGTAACCCATTTTGGCATCGAAAAATATTTTGATTTTAAACTGAGTGCCTTCGGGGAACTCAGTGAGCAGCGTTCCGATCTTTCCCGCCTTTTGTGGCAAAAAATCCAGGAAGCCGATACAAAAGCTTCCCTGGACGACCTGCTGATTATCGGCGATACACCTCACGACGCGGAATGCGCCGCGGCCATCGGAGCCCGCTGCTTGCTTGTAAAAAATGGATCCGTCTATAAAGAAGAGGATCTGATTGCCTCCCATCCGTGGAAGATGATAGAGGAACTGCCCTCCAGCCCGGAAGACTGCCAGGCGTTATTTGTACGTTGAGGATGAATACAATGAAAATGAAGAAAATAATTTCAATGGTTGTACTGGCCCTCAGTGTGACCGGCACGGCACTGGCTTATAACCAGGCTGATGTAAATCAGCTGCTTACCACGAAATCCTGCCCGGGCGGTAACCTGCGCGGTGCGATGCTGCGAAACGAGGACTTGACAGACGCCAATCTTGCCGGAGCGGATTTGAGTTATGCCAACCTTTCCGGGGCGGTACTCGAGAACGCAAACCTGGAAGGTGCTACGCTCGAAAAAGCCAACCTGCGCAGGGCTTACCTGGTGAGAGCGGATCTGGATCAGGCAAATCTGGAGGGAGCCAACCTTTCCCATGCCATCATGAACCGCAGCTCCATGACGGGTATTCACGGTTACCGTTCCAATTTTGCCCACGCCTATCTTACGTTCGCAAACCTTTATACGGCGGATCTCCGTGAAAGCAACTTTGACTATGCCAACGCGTCCATGGCAAACTTCTATTCTGCCAACCTGGCACGCAGCTGGTTCTTTAATACGGAAATGCGCGGTGCCAACTTAAGTTCGGCCAACCTGTACGATGTCCGCATGCGCAGTGCCAACCTTGTGGAAGTAAATTTCCGCAATGCCAACCTCACGAGTGCCACGCTGGAATCGGCTGACCTCACCAAGGCTGAACTCACAAACGCCAACCTTGATGATGCGAACCTGCACGGTGCCGTTCTGGAAAATACCAAATTCAGTTCTGAAGAATTGGAGAGCGTCTATAAGAAGTAACCGGCAGCCAGTGCTGTTGCCCGCTTTTTGATGTAAAAAACAGGATTACCGCAAAAATGCGGCAATCCTGTTTTTATTTTATTCCGGGCTCCGAGCGTACCTTTCTCAAAAACTAAGCCAGCTGCTAACGGCTATCTGCCAACTGCCTCAGAGAACATGAATTTTTTTACACATAATCCAGCAGTTCTTCCGGTGCATGAATAACGAATTTGGCCCCGAGTTTTTCCACCACGTCCGGATCACGGAAGCCCCACGTAACAAGGATACAGTCCATACCCACATTGTCTGCGGTTGCCTTATCGACTTCGGAATCACCGACGTAGACTGCTTCCTCTGCGGAAACGCCCAGTTTTTCGAGAGCCGCGTTCACCATATCCGGTGCCGGTTTGCGCCTCATAGCCCCATTTTGTCCGATGACCACGGAAATCTGCGGGAAAAATTCCTGTTTCAGTGCCATCACGGCGGCCTCGTTTTTATTGGATACGACCGCGGTCAGGCGTCCCTTTTGCTTCAAAGTCTCCAGCACTTCCGCAATGCCGTCATACGGCTTTGTAGCAATATGGCAATGTTCGGTATAGAATGCTTTAAAATCCTGGAAAACGCTTTGGAACTCTTGCTCCGAAATTCCCTTTGGCAAGGCCAGACGGCAGAGCCGTTCAATCCCGTTTCCCAGGAATGCGCGGATCTGCTTTTGAGGCTGTGCCTCGTAGCCGTGTTTTGTCAGTACATAATTGACCGCATTGGCAAGGTCCGTCAGGGTGTTGAGCAGCGTCCCATCTAAATCAAAAATCACCGCTTTATAAGTAGGCATATCCTATCTCCTCTGATTTCCTATATTTTCACAACAAGGATATTATAAAACAAAGAAGGATGCGTGACCAGAGAATCATATCACTAACCCTGAATTACAGAATCAGCGTTATCTTTTCCACAGATGGTTCACTTTCTTTTTATTTTCTTCTTCCCCACCATCTCTTTCATTTATGCTATAATATAGTGTACTTCCAAAAAAGGAGCGATGACTATGAAATTATTGCGTTCTCTGGCCGTGGCAGCCGCCCTCGTCATGGCACTGGGCAGCACCGTCCTGGCGTCCCCCGAAAATCCTACGACGGATGAAGTCATGAAAGCTTACAATCATGCTGTCACTGTATATGAATGGTTTGAACATGACCCCCTGCCTACCGATGGCAAGCAGCGTCTCGACAGTGGTTACATGCTGTACTACTCCGTATCTGACCCAAAGATTCAAACAATGGCAGATTTGAAAAAAGAAGTCCATGACACATTCACGGATTCCCTTTCCAGTTTTATCATCAGTGAAAACAAAATGTATCGTCAGAGCGAGAAACAACTTTATGTAGCTCCGACCCCCAAGAGAAAGGATCCTAAAAAAGGAACTTCTACGCTTACCATCAAGAAAATCAACAAAGATAAATTTGTGGTAACGGCCGAAACACCCATTTATACGGACTCCTCTCATAAGACGCTGGCGAAAACCCAGACCGTCGAATTTCCGTACGTCCGCACGGCCAAAGGCTGGCGTTTCAGCTACTTTGAAAGCCTTCTGTAAGGGATTTATCTTTCAAAAAACAAATGATAAAAGCTGTCGCTTTTCAGGCGGCAGCTTTTTTTGTACCTATCGGACCTCAATTTTTATTTTTCTTTTTCTTCTTTTTCAAACTCAGCAGCGGCATCCTTCAAAAGGTTCCGAATCGGCAGATGCTGCGGGCACACTTTTTCACAACCGCCGCAGCGGACACAGTCACTGGCTTTGCCGTGTCCGTGTGTCAGAACAGAGTTGTAGTAAAAGTCAGCGTTCCAGTTATGAAATGCCTTTTTGGAATTGTACGCTGCAAAAATATCCGGAATCAAGATACCTTTCGGGCAATGGTTTTCTTCAATGCAGTAATGGCAGGACGTGCAGGGAATCACGTCAAGACCGCGGAAGACCTTGACCACTTGATCAATAGCCGCTTTTTCCTCCGCATCGAGCGGCTGGAAATTCTGCATATACGAAAGGTTATCCTGCATTTGTTTGAGATTACTCATACCGGACAGCACCATGCGAATGCCTTCAAATCCTGCGGCAAAGCGGATAGCGTAGCTGGCATTGGACATCTTCCGGCCGCGTTTGGCGTTTAGCGCATCCAGTGCAGCCTGTGCTTTTTCCGGAAGTCTGACAAGACTGCCGCCCTTTACCGGTTCCATGACGATGACCGGTTTGTGGAATTTACGGCAAACTTCATAGACACGGCGGCTCTCTACCGAAAGATTGTCATAATCTATATAGTTGAACTGGATCTGCACGAATTCCACGTCAGGATGATCTGTCAGAATCCGTTCGAGCATTTCCGGTTTATCGTGAAAGGACAGTCCGACATGACGAATCTTTCCTTCACGCTTCAGGGCGAAGGCCGTTTCGTAAGCATGGCAGCGCTGAAATTTATCGTAATTTTCCGCCCCCTGGGCATGCATCAGATAAAAATCAAAATAGTTGACACCGCACCATTTCAGTTGATTTTCAAAAAACGGACGAATATCTTCTTCCTTTTGAAAGTACGGTTCCGTAAGCTTATCGGCAAGCAGATACTTTTCCCGCGGATAACGACTAGTCAGGCACTCCCGTACAGCAAGTTCCGAAAGCCCGTTCAGATAAGGATGAGCCGTGTCAAAATAATTAAATCCCTTCTCCAGGAAAAGATCGACCATCGCCTTTGTTTCTTCGATATTGACCTTTCCATCCTTCAGCGGCAGACGCATGCAGCCAAAGCCCAGGAATTTTTTCATTTCAGGAAACGAATTATCCATAGCTGATTCCCTCCTTCAATCATATCATTTCTATTGTACATGCATATTGAAGAAAAGAGAAATACCTTAACTGAATCATAACTGTCCCTGAAAAGGACAGTATGTTTAATGGCGAAAAAACAGAGGCCGTGAGAAAACGAATTCATTATCTCACGACCCCTGTTTTGCTTTCCGCAACCCGCAGTCAGCATTCCGCCACTGGAAATAAAATTGCTGCAGCAATTTTGTCTTAAACTTATTAAAGCGGACTCCTGAATTCAGGCCAACTGCTGTTCTATCTTGGCAAGCAGTGCCGGCAGTTCGGTCATATCTTTGATCACATAATCGGCACCGGCTTCCAGGAATGTCTTCTTAGCTTCGGCACGAATTGCATCCAATTCCTGCTCACTCCGGGATTTGAAGCCTTCTTCGCTAAGGCCCATGACGGAACTGCCGTCTACGACGCCGACGCTCCACACCCCGGCCGCCTTGCCTTCCCGGATATCCGCTACCGTATCTCCCACTTTCACGACGCTGCGGACATTATCGAGGCCCAGTACTTCCATATTATGGAAAATCATGTAGGGATAAGGCCGTCCCTTGCCGCCCACCGCATCAGGTGTCAGATAAAAATCAGGCTTGTAGCCTGCCGCTTCGGCAGCCGGCACGACAATTTCCATCATCTTATCCGTATACCCGGTCGTCGATCCGATTTTGTATCCATGACTCCGCAGATAAGCCACCGTCTCCAGAACGCCCGGTTTCACTTTGGCACTTTCTTTCAGGGCTCCCAAAAGTCTTTTCTCGAAGTCAGTGTAAATTTTTTCGATATCCTTATCATTTGAAGGCTTCCCAAAATTTCCACGCCAGGCATCGGCAATCCGTTCCATCCCGAGCATCGTCCGGATATGATCCCGTTTCAAAAGACCCATAGGCTTCCGCGTCTCTGCTTCGGTGACTACAATGCCCTGATCGGCAAAACTATCCATAAAAGCACGGACCGGTGCCATGCAGCCAAAGTCAATCGTCGTTCCTGCCCAGTCAAAAATAACCCCTTGAATTTTCACGTCAGCGCACCTTCTTCATGTATTCTTCGAAAATCGCCAGAATCTTATTCACATCGTCCTCGTAGATTTCCCCGATATTGCCGAGGCGGAATGTGTCGCGTTCCGTCAGCTTGCCGGGATAAATGACGTAGCCATGATCTTTAAGGAACTGATACATATCTTTAAAAACAAATTTCGTGTGTTCCGGATAGAAGAACGTCGTAATAATAGGTCCCTGCCACTTTTCTGAAATATATGCCGTAAAGCCCAAAGCTTCCATCCCTTTGCGAAGCAAGTGGTTCATGCGCGTGTAGCGGGCATTGCGGGCAGGAATCCCGCCTTCTGCCTTTAGTTCCTTCAAAGCCTGATGAAAAGCGGCCGCTACGTGCGTCGGAGAAGTAAAGCGCCACTTCCCGCCGTCTTTTTCCATCGTATTCCACTGATCGTACAAATCAAGGGACAGGCTGCGGGCTATACCCTTCGTCTGCTTCAGTTCTTCCGTCCGGGCGATGATGAAGGAGAATCCCGGCACACCCTGGATACACTTGTTGGCACTGCTCACAAGGTAGGTAATGCCCAGTCCGGGAACGTCGATGTCTACGCCGCCAAAGCTGCTCATGGCGTCTACTATCAGTTTTTTCCCATGTTTCATGGCGACGTCTGCAATTGCGGGTAAGTCATTCAGGATACCCGTTGTCGTTTCGCTGTGAACCATGGCAATATGCGTAATAGCCGGATCCTTGGCCAGCATCGCTTCCGTATCGGCCGCGCTGGGCACTTTATCATACGGTACAGGCATGGCTGTATACGGGATGTGGTGATATTCACATATAGAGCACATGCGTTTCGAATAAGCGCCGTTGACCAGAATCAGAACTTTTTCCGTATTCCGGATGACACTCGAGAGGACCGATTCTACCCCAAACGTACCGCTCCCCTGCATGAGTACAGTCGTGTACTCACTGGGATCAGCATGAGCCAGATTCAAAAGTTCATGCCGTATTTCCTGCGTCATCTTTTTATAGTCCTCGTCCCAGGTGCACATATCGACGAGCATCCGTTCCTTGACCGTTTCCGTCGTCGTAAGCGGCCCCGGCGTCAGGAGTTTATAAATATTTCTATCCATGCTGCATACCCTCACTTCTTAATCAAGTCTTGATGTTTTTTCAAAAGTTCTACCGTCAGTTTTTCTTTGAACTGTTTCGGATAAGCCGGTTTGAAGGAAGGATCAACGCCTTCTCCTTCGTAAAGAGCCATCGGGTAATATTTCAGCAGTTCTTTACGGGCATTTTTAATCAGGCATTCAGCCATCTTCATTGCCATTTCCTGCTTCTTCGCATTTCCCTTATTCAGTACGGCTACGCCTTCCGTCAGGAAGAAGTTACCTTCTTTAGGATCAATGACTTTAATAGGGAGCCCTTTTTGCTGCTCCATCAAACCCTGATGACGCAGACCGAATCCTACGGCCACTTCCCCGGCCTTGACTTTCTTCAGTGGCCCGGAGCCGGATTTTTCCAGGTGAGGACCGGCATTGGCTTCAAGCTGCTTCATGATTTGGGCACCTTCCTTTTCTCCGTAGGCGTCGAACACAGCCTGTGCCAGAAGCCAGGAAGTTGAAGACCCCATGATATCCGGGATGGAAATCTTATCCTTGTAAATTGGTTTCGTCAAATCCTTGATAGACGTCGGCATGGGTAAATTTTCCTTCTTCATGACTTCGGTATTCACAAAGATGGACCCGAATTGGCCTGTCGTCGGGCGGTAATAAAACGGTGTTTCCTGCAGCGGTTTCGGATCTTTAAAGGTAATATCCGCGAACATATGGTGCTGCTGCTGGACGGAATCAATGTAAAACGTACTCATGGTAATCATATCGGCTTCGAGGTTCTTTCCTTCGGCAATCAGCTTGCCGCCCAATTCGGACGTACCAAACGTCTGCATGATGTACTTGCCTTCAAAGCCGTGATTATCCAGAGCATGTTTAAATGCGTCTTGTGCTTCCGGGTCAGCATTGGTATAAATGACTACCTTATCGTCCCCGCTCTGCTGCGTACCGCTGCCGCCGCAGCCAGACAGGCCCAGAGCTGCCGAAAGCATCAGGCAGCCTGCCAACAAACATGAATACCATTTTTTCTTCATCAGAATACCTCCTCAATTGTTGGATGGAATAGTATGCACGGCTGCACGAACCTATTCCCTCAGGATTTATATTCAGTCGGCATCGCCGAACCTTGACCGGAACCAACCACAGAGCCGATATCGACTCCGCGGCGCCCTCTCAGGGCATGCCACTTCATCTTCAGCCGGAAGAGCGTTTCCTTTTTGGAAAGCCAGTCCAGCAGGTTCTTACCCACACAGTTGGTAAGGAAAATGAGCAGCGACAGAACGAAGACTTCATCATATTTTTCAAAGTACTGTGCCTGCGTAATCTTGGTCGTCATGACCATCGTGTGAGCCCCCGTGACGAAGATGATAGCACTGATGGTCACCATGGCCTGGACGAAGATATAACCCAGCATCTGAAAAATTGTCGGCAGCGTATTCGGTATTACGATACGGCAAATGGTCTTCCGCCAGGAATCTCCCATCAATGCCCCGGTTGTCTCCCAGGATGGATTTATCTTGGAAAGTGAGGACTGGATCATCATGTACGGCGTCGTGAAACCGCGTACCGAGTTCAGCATAATAATGATGAAAAAGGTGTTTTGGATAGGTGTGCCGCGAAAAGTGAACAGATAAGCGATACCGAGTACCATGCCCGGAATCGTATTCGTGACTGCCGCACAGGCATCCATCAGTATTTTGCAAATGGCAGGCAGATGCGAGCGCGTGTTAACGAGCGCTCCCATGTAGGCGAGCACTGCAGCACATACAGCCGTTGCGACGGCTACCATGACGGAGTTCATGTAAACTGTACGAACCGACTGATCACCCAGGACGTGGCGCAGCGTATCCAGCGTGAATTCAATCTGGTACGGCCAGCTTTTGATAAACGGCACAATGAACATAATCGCGAAGAGTGAAACAATGAGCAGCATGACGCCTATATAGAGGCAGGCAAAGATTCCATCGCGTGTCTTGTTTTCCAGCGGTTCAAAAGTGCTGATCTTGCTGTAATGGAAATTGAACCGCTCTGCAAACCGCATCATGGCAAGCGCGGCAATGGAAGGAATAAGCATAATCATGGCAATAGCCGAACCGGAACGAAAATCCGGTACAGAGCCCATCATGACAAGATAAAGCTGTGTTGCCACGACATCATACTTGCCGCCAATAGACGCCGGAATCCCAAAGTCGGTAAAGGAAAGGAAGAAGGACAGTATAAAAGCACACGTAATCGTACCAATCATGGGACGCACTGCTGTCGTATAAAACGACCGAAACCAGTGATCACCCATGAGTTCCGAAACTACAATAAAATGCTTGTCGACATAGGCGAAGGCTGTATAAATCAGGATGAATGCCGGCGGCAGTGTGTAAACAATGTACGCGATGAGCAGCCCCCAGAATCCATAAATCGGAAAAAGTGTATGCCCGAGGAGCCGCGTAATCAGTCCCTGCTTGCCCAGTGAATAAATCACGGCGAACCCGTAAGTCAGCGTCGGCAGGAACATTGGCAGCATAATGAAAAGCTGTGCCGTTTTCTTAAACTTCCCCGGCAATTTCGTAAAATAAAATCCATAAGCGAGGAAAAATGCAAGAATGACTGTAATCAGGGCATCCAGCCCGGAAACAGTAAAGCTGTGGCGCAGTGCCGTCATAAACTTAGCATCATGCAGGATAGCGGCATAGTTGGCCAGGCCCAATCCCCCGCCTGCTTCCATAAAAGAACGGCTGAACAAGATGACAACGGGCAGCAATACCGCCGCAGCAAATACAAAACAAACAATACCGAAAAGTATTTTTAACTCTGAATTTCCCTGTTCCATGAAGCACCTTCCTGACTATCTTAGGCGAAAAGACGTACAATATTGCCGCGTTTGATTTCAAGCTGGGAAAGAATAAATCTCTTAACAAACTCATTCCCCGGCTGGTGAATAATTTCACTCGGCGTCGCGAAACGGGCGATTTTTCCCTGATTCAGGATAAGCACCCGGTCAGACATCGTCAAAGCTTCCTCCGGATCGTGCGTGACGATAATGGTTGTCAGATGGTACTGGTCAGCAATCTGCCGGATTTTTGCCTTGATTGATTCCTTGATGACCCCGTCAAGCGCGCTGAGCGGCTCATCAAGAAGCAGGATCTTCGGTTTCATTACCAGCGTTCTGGCAAGGGCCACACGCTGTTTCTGGCCGCCCGAAAGCTGGTCGGGATATTGATTCAGGTGGTCCTGCAGGTCCAGCAGGATAATCAAGTTTTTAACTTCTTCCTTAGAGGAAATATTCGGATAGTTACGCAGTCCGTACACGATATTTTCATACGCCGTCAGATTCGGAAAGAGGGCATAATCCTGGAATACGATGTTGAAGCCCCTTTTCTTCATCGGCACCGTACTGACATCCTTGCCATCGCAGATAATTTTTCCGCCAGTCAAAGGGGTAATGCCGAGAATACAGTTCAGCAGCGTCGTCTTGCCTCCGCCGGAAGGTCCTAAAATAGAAATAATTTCCCCATCCTTAATGACAAGGGAAATATCGTTTAAAATCACTTTTTCATCGTATTTTTTTACAATATGCTGCAGCTCAAGCACGTAAAACCTCTCCTTTCAATTACGTGAGACTATGAAAAGCGATGCTTATTAAATCGGCTACAGTGTACTGAAACCATGTAAAAAGGATTCAAAAAAGCAGTAAAGGTTTTGTAATTTACTTATTATTTACGAATGATTACAAATTTTAATAATTATAAAAAAAGACTGTGAAACAATGCATGTGCACTATTTCACAGCCTTTTTTTCCGCTTTCCGCAGCCTGCCGTCCGCATCCCGCCCGTAGAAGAAAAATAACCAAGGTATTTTTCTTTGAACTTATAAAAATAAAACCTGAAATTTAGATTAACTGCTAAATTTCAGGTTTTATATTATATTTCACTTGAATCAAAAGCTTTAACACACTGTCGCAGACGTGGCTAAATGCCATAAGCCAAAAGCACTTTTTATTATTTCACAGCCTCATACCCGGTTGACCTGCGGCCCGCGGCCCGCGTCTTATAAAAAGGGGCTGTCGCAAGTGACCGATTTTTAATCCCTGAAATAACTTGCTAAAGACCCCAAATTGCCTTACTTTTTAGTTGAATATGTTTTGAGATGAAAAAAGGGCGCACGAAATTAAGCAACTCTAAGTTGCTTTTTTTCGTGCGCTCTTTTTGTATCTTTTAGGCCTCTTTTTTCAGCGGATATAAGTGCAAATCCTCTTTGCCGTCTTGAACTTTGTGATGGACCTTCAGGACATTCCGTGCCATGGCACATATTCCCACTGTTACCAGGGCATTTCCTTTGCCTCGGGTTTCTAGTCTTCTGACGTTTAATGAATCCTTGAGATCCGCAAAGGCTCCTTCTGCCTGTATACTGCGGTTCATCCTCAGTTCCTTACCATATTCGGAAGTAATGTTCTTCAGGGATTCTGCCCTCAATGCAGCAAAATTCTTCGAGACCACTAATTTCTTGTTTCTTTTCTCCATGGGTGTCCTGCAATTGTTCCCATGGATGCACTGTTCCTTGTAGGGACAACCGCTGCAGTCCTTACATTCGTAATATGTTTTCTCTGACACATATCCTGACCGGTTCTTTACCTGGGTTACTTTACTGACTTTCAGCAGTCTCCTACCTTTACAGATATACATGTCTTGATCAGGCAAATATGTCATGTTTTCTGCTTTGCCGATGTCGTTCTTATACTTTTTCCTCTTGCTTCTTTCATAATTGTTAGGCTTGATATATGAAGTATACTGATTCTTCTTCAGCCAGACCAAGTTCTCTTCGCTTTCATAGCCTGCATCGGCTACAATGTTTGCAAATTTCTGACCGAAGTGGGCTTCAAATCCTTCAAGAAAAGGAATGAGTGTCCGCATATCTGTTGGATGTGCACTCACATCTGCAAACAAGGTAAAACCGGAATTGTTGGCATATTGGACATTGTATCCCGGCTTTAAGGCGCCATTAAGCATGGCGTCTTCTTTCATCCTCATAAAGGTAGCATCCGGGTCTGTTTTGGCAAAGCTGTTCCGTTCCCCACAGATGTGAAGCTGCTTCGTATACACCTTAAGCCGTTTGAGATAGTTAGCTAAAATCTCATAGTACTTCTGTAGAATGGTCTTTCTTTTCCCACATCCGTGAACAAACTCGATCCCTTCAGCCCGCTTTATGACAAGCAGTTTTTTTAGGAGCTTCTTTAAATGACGGATGTGGAAAGTGTTTCCGTAACAGACCTTGATTCCGAAACGTTCCTCGATTTCGGGAACCAGTTGCTCCAGTTTCTCTATGAGTTTGTTCTGGCTGCCTAAGACTCTGTTTTTCCAAACAAATTTGTATTTGTTTGCCACAGATTCAATTTTTGTCCCATCGATGAACAGGCTATCCAGCGTGATGAAACCGCGAGCCAGCAGCCATTTATCCATCTGAATCATGAGCTCCTTGATACATGGTTTTAGATGGAGGGAACAAAATCTTGCAATGGTTGCATTATCCGGAGCTTTTTTCCCATCTAAGAGGAACATGAAATGAGTGTCTCTTTTACAGGATTGCTCTATCTTACGCGAACCACGAATTCCTTCCATACATGCATAAATGACGATCTCCAGCAGCTGAATTGGTGACGTTAATTTATTCTCGACATGAGAATACGTGTCATACAATGCCTTTACATCCATCCCTTCTACCATGGCACGCACCAAGCGAACAGGATCGTCATTAGGGATTTGTACTTCAAAATTTAGAGGAAGAAAAAGTTGATAAGAACTGCCAATTTTTGTATAATCCTTTTGTGTAGGTTTGTTTTTTGGCATATTTAAATTCTACACCAAGGCGCGGTCTCATTCAATGAGGCCGCGCCTTGCTTTTACCTTGTTTTTGATACAAAAGGGGCCGTCGCAAAATGCGACAGCCCCTTTTTATAAGTTTACCTGTAATCACATTTTTGGCACTGCGTCATGACACATTCGCTGTCATCTTTATAGAAAATTCCGGCCCAGCGGCAGATGCTCTGCAAAATCGGGACTACGGACTTTCCTTTCTCCGTCAGCGAATATTCCACGCGGGGCGGGATTTCATCATAACTATGCCGTTCCACCATGCCGCTTGTGATAAGTTCCTTCAGGGTGGCAGCCAGGACGGCGTCAGTAATATTGCACATTTCCTTGCGAATACCGCTGTAGCGGAGCGTTTTCTGCGCCGCCAGTACGCATATTATGCGGGATTTCCATTTTCCGCCGAAAATTTCAAGCCCGTATTCCAGAGGGCAGCGAATATCTGCTTCCAGTTTCTTGTGATACATGAACCGTCCTCCTTTCTCCCCTATTGTACTCAAAAGAGCCGTACTTGAAAAGCAGCAGGCAGTCAATCAGAGTTCTTTCTTGTTGTCAGCGCCCGGCGTGGTCACGATGACTCTTTCCGGTGTGATGATAAGAGCGCCTTTCGCGGTAGCGGCACCTTTAAACATATCTTCTACCATTTTCTTGAAGGTATTCACAAGGTCGCCTTCCGTCACGTATTCTGCCTTGCCTTTGATCTGATAGCCTTCAAAGGTCTTCGGGTTATATGCGGAAATAGCGATTCGTCCGTTATTGGCTTTAATGTTTGCCAGGGTCGTTTGCAGGAAAACATCCCCTACTACCAGTTTACCATCGTCAGTTACATCCTTAAAGGCAACAGGAACCACGTTCGGTTCGCCATCAGCGCAGGTAGCAAGATCCCACATGCTCTCTTTCAGTAAATTGATAACCTTTTCATTCAGCATTTTAGTCCCTCCTGATCATACATGCAATCATAACCGAGCGGTATCCATTACCGTTCTTTCTTACGCACTCATTATAGGAAAGTGGCACGAATGAAACAATATATTAAGAAATTAATGAGAAACTAATAAATTTAATAGTGTAGAAAACATGCGGGTTGGGACCACCCCTCAATGAGGAAGTAATAAACTGCCGGCGGAGCATTACAAAATATGCGCCATAGCTTCAAAGCATTATACTTTTTCCTGCATATAAAAAAACTGCCCGGAATGAAATCATTCCAGGCAGTTTGAAGAAACAAGCTTATTTTGCAGTGTTCTTCATGTTTTCTGCGAAGATAGCATCGCTTGCGCAGACAGCTACTACGTCAACGATATCCTTAGCGGAGCAGCCGCGGGACAGGTCAAGAACCGGTTTAGCCAGGCCCTGAACCAGAGGACCAAGGCAGGTAGCGCCGCTGAAGCGTTCAACCAGCTTGTAGCCGATGTTGGCAGAAGCCAGGTTCGGGAATACGAGAACGTTAGCATGGCCGGCAACTTTGGAACCAGGAGCCTTTCTTTCGCCGACTTCAGGAACCAGAGCAGCATCTGCCTGCAGTTCGCCGTCGAAAGCAAAGTCTACGTTTCTTTCCTTCAGGATTTCGGTAGCAGCCTGAACCTTTTCAGGGCCTTCGCCGGAACCGGATCCCTTAGTGGAATAGGACAGCAGAGCAACCTTGACATCTTTGATGCCCAGGGTGTAGCGAGCACGGTTTGCGCAGCTTACTGCAATATCAGCCAGCTGTTCAGCAGTCGGGTCAATGATAACGCCGCAGTCGCCGAATACGAGCTTGCCGCCTTCGCCGAGGTTGGTGTTACTCAGAATAATGAAGCCGGAGCATACAGTCTTGTTGCCGGGACGTACGCCGATAACCTGCAGACCAGCTTTGATAACGTCTGCGGAAGTTCTCATGGAACCGGAAACGCAGCCGTCAGCATCGCCCATAGCAACCAGGCCGGCACCAAAGAACGTGGTGTCCTTCAGCATGATTTCGCGAGCTTTTTCCTTAGTCATGCCCTTCTTTTCTCTGCGTTTAGCAAAGTATTCGCACAGTTCATCCATGCGTTCATAAGTAGCAGGGTTAATGATCTGAATGCCTTCGAAGGAGACACCCAGTCTCTTAGCATCTCTGTCGAGTTCCTTGGGGTCACCCACCAGGATAATTTTGGCAAATCCTTCTCTAGCAACGGTAGCAGCTGCTTTCAGAGCTCTGTCGGAGTTATTTTCCGGCAGAACGATTCTCTTCTGCATCGGTTTTACACGGGATTTCAGATGATCGATAAAAGGCATTCCTAACCACTCCTATTTCTTTAAATTGGGTACAGGACACGACGTCCTGTTTCTAAGTCCACATTATATCACTTTTTACAATTTCTTGCTCCCCTTTACGGGAATTTTTCGTATATCTAATTTTCTGTGTATTTAACAACCGTATACTTTACAGTACTTTGACCTGACAGCTCTTCATCGTAGCCAGGGCAGCCTTGTGACTTTCCGGCGTTACACCGGCGCAGCAGGCACTATCAACAACAATAGGAACCTGCGGCAAAGCGGCCTTAATTAGAAGAACGTTGGAAACAACACAGATGTCTGTGCACAATCCAATCAGCTCGATTTCATCAATGGGCTGCTCATCATTCATATTTTTCAAGTCTTCCGCCAACTGAAATGAGCCGAACGTCTCTTTCAGATAAACCGGACAGTGTTTTTCTCGCTGCAGCTTTTCGAGCTGAGGAATGAGTTCCCATCCCTCACTTCCTTTGATGCAGTGCGGCACTGGAAGATTTTTTCCTTCCTGCGTCTCCAAATAGTTTTCACCATGTGTATCGAGCGTAAAAAAGATGCGCCCGTCAAAATTTTTGACGCATTCCACCACCTTCGGCACGATGGCCTGAGCTTCCTTTGTTCCCAGACTGCCATCAACAAAATCGTTCTGCATATCTACCACAATGAGCAAACGGTTTTTCATTGCAAAAACCTCCCAAAATCTTTTGGTATTAAGTATAGCATGGCGAAGGGCCGGTGCCTAGTGAAAAGAACAAGGCAGTTAGCCGCAGATAGCAGTTAGCTGCAGATGGCGGAAAAAGGAAGCCGAAAGCCGAGAACCGATAGTGGCCTTCGGCTTTCTCAAAACCGCATTTAGCATTTGGCTTTTGGCCCGGCCTTCGGCAGATTGGTAGAAATATAAAATATGCTCTTTTACAGAATACTGTTGCCAGAGAAATGCAGCAGTGTTCGGTTTCCTGTTATCGGGGTAACCCCCCACCGCGACGTGACCGCGATTGCAGTGCAATCGACAGTCACTGCGGTTCGCTCCTCTTATTTTTTTACGAAAAACAAGAGGGCTGGTGCTTTGATTTTTTCTTTTTATTTGTAAGGTAAGGTGAAGCCTTGGCTACCTTGGGACCTTCCTTCACGCCGCTGCACGGCATCGAAAGGGGAACCGCTTGCGGAGAATGGTAGCTTCTTTTATTTCCATTATCATAACCGCAAAATTTGTTTCCTTATTCAGCTCTTTTTATACATTGCATTATAGATATGTGCGTCAAAGAGCTCCAGATGCGCGAAAGGCAGGCTTGGAGCCCCCGAAGTCGTACAAAGAAACGTGTACCCTAATTTCATACCTCTTTTTTAATTTGTTTCTAACGAACTCTGCTGCAAGACAGCCGCAGATACGCGAAAGACCGGGTTGGGGCCCCGAAGTCGTACAAAGAAACGTACGTCAAGGGGCCACAACCCGGTCTGACAAAGTAGATGTGGCTGGATTCTGCAGAGGACGATAGAAACTTCCTTACAAAAAACTCTGGGTAAAACGGCGTCCGAGACCTGTCGAGGACACGCTTTGCCCAGGTGCATTTCTTCAGCACTATTGTGCCCTTAAAACTTCAATCTCATCTGGTGCCACACGACGTCCCCATGCGTCGATTCCGACACACCCTCATCCACAAAACCAAATTTCGCATAATAGTGGATCAGTTTATCTTTACAGGTCAGAACGACGCCTTTGCGGCCCTGCTTTTGAGCATCTTCGATAAAACGCTGCAGCACTCTGGCAGCGCAGCCTTTTTTCTGGTAAGCAGGGTCCGTATCGACCCCGAAAATCATCTGCCAGGCTCCCTTTTCGTTATGCATGGAAGCCTTCTCATACATCTCATCTGTCAAATCCGGTTCGTCCGTAACAAGGCCATTTACAAAAGAAACCAGGTGATTTCCGTCGAAAAGAAGATAGAAATGAGTCGGATAAACAGCTACACGGTCGCGTACGGAAGCCTCCGTTGCCGCTTCGGCGGCAGGGAAACACGTCCTTTCGAGTGCTGCAATCTGCGGCACATCTGTTTTCTCAGCACAGCGTAAATTCCACAAAAAGAATCCCTTTCTTTCCTGATAGTATCAGCCGATGAGTATATTGAAGAGCAGCATCATAAGCGGCATCGTCACCATACACAGCAGCATGCCGAGCGCGTTATAAGCGCCCGCCATAAAAGTATCTTTATTATACATGACAGCAAACTGAGCGATAATGTTTGCAGGCGGTGCCGTCACGGCAATCATGGCAATCTGAAAAATAAAAATGTCTTCCGGATGTGCCCTGGTATAACCCGTCAGGGCCAGGAGCAAAATGATAATCAGCGGATAAACAATCAGACGCCCCATACAGACCACATAAAGCTTGGCCGTCGTAAAAACCTTTTTGAGGTCCGTTCCCGCCATAATCATTCCAATAACAATCATGCTCGCCGGGCCAAGCATACTTCCCAAAAGATCCATGGTTGTTTCAATTAACACCGGCAGTTTAATCTGCAGGAAGAACAGCACGATACCGATAATGATGGAAAGGATATTGACATTTTTAATGACCCTTTTGAGATCCAGATTCGATGATTCCTGAATAATTGCTTTGCCATGGGTCCAGACAAAGCACGTCATGACCGCATTATAAGGTGCCGCATAAAAGAGGTATTCCTTCCCGAAAATCATTGCCACCAGCGGATAGACCAGATTGCCCGAGTTCGTATACATAAGCGTCAGTTCATCCACGCTCGTCAGCGGCACTTTCTTTTTGAGAAGAAAGTTCACAAAGATCCAGATCAGATTTACAGCCACTGCAAACCCGATGGCAAGAGCAAGTCCATGTACGTGCTGGTCATCAATGGGCAGCTGAAACGACTTGATAATGGCACAAGGCGTAAACACATAGAGGACGAGCGAAGAAAGCGGTTTGCAGTCTTCCTCTTTGAGAACGCCCAGCCGCACAATAGCAAAGCCGATGCCGCCTATCAATAAAAGTACAATCAACTCTTGAAAGAGCATATAAGCCATTTCCATGGTTCGTCTCCTCTGCTCTCAAGGCACTGTTTTTTCGGTAAAAAGCTCGCTGACGGTATCGCAGTACGCTTTCATACTGTTAAACAATGGTTTGTGACTGGCCATAACCTTTTTAGCAAGACGGCCGCCGTCAGCTGCCAGTGTCAAAGTGAGCGCTGCCAGAAACAACACGGTATCCTCATAAATTTGCGGGTTAGCCACGACATAACCGGCACTATGCGGATAGCCGTTCATGTAGTTGGCAAAAACCATCATGGCCGGCATGACGCTGTTAAGATCTCCCAGATCCTCGGAGCCGGCAACAGGGTCAGCCTTAGTGCCTCTTCCCCTGCCAAGCACTTCATCAGCTACGGACACTGCAATATCGTCGAATTCAGGAGTCGGACGGTATGGCAGGTATCCCGGCTGCTTTCGGATGACAGCCTTGCCTCCGAAAGCGTAGGCTCCTGCACCGACGGCCCGCTCAAACTTGGCATCGGCCGCATACACGGCTTCCATATTATTGGCGCGGCACTGGCATTCCATATGAGCCTCTTCAGGAATGACATTCGGCACTGAACCGGCTGAAGTCACGATAGGATGCACGCGGACACGGTCTTCATCGCGGAATGTTTCGCGCAGCCCGTTGAGGGCCGTCAGTGCCGTATTTACCATATAAAGTGCGTTGATTCCTTTTTCGGGGCTGCCGGCAGCATGGGCAGAGCGGCCCTTAAAGGTGACCGATTCCACCATGAAACCGTTATGGTTCCCGAATGCCGCAATCTTCCCATCATTACCGAACCCGGCATGCATTCCAATGACAAGATCGGCGTCATCAAAAGCGCCGCGGTACATAAGCTCCGGTTTACCCCCGAGAAAATGAAGCCGTCCCTTCTTGATTTCTCCAAGACGCCATTCCTGTTCAATGCATTCTTCGGCAGGTACTCCCATCAGCATGAGCCTGCCCCCGACTTTATCCATAAACCCGCCTTCTGCCAGCGTCAGGAAGGCTCCCATGGTCGTAGCCACCTGGATAAAATGGCCGCAGGCATGAGCCGCTCCTGTCTGCGGATTACAGAAAGGATGGTCACGGTTAATGAGCGCATCCATCTCCCCCATCAGCATGATAGAAGGGCCGGGCCTTCCTGTATCATACGTGCAGGTAAAACCCGTCACATCGGAAAACGTCTTTGCTTTAAAACCATGCTTTGCCAAAATTTCAACGCAGTGCGCCTGCGTTTCGTATTCCTTGAATCCGGTTTCCGGATGACGAAGCAGCCAGTCCGCATTTTCTTTAATCGCCGGCAAACGGTCACGGACAGCTTTTTTTAGTTCATTGATGATGGAAGCATCAAGTGCCATAACCATCCTTCCCTTCTTCATTTCATATAAAATCAATACCGCCCGAAAAACGGACGGTTTAATTCAGAACTATCCTCCAGGGATGTAACAGATGTATGTGTTTAGAAATAGGATAAACAATTTCCCTCTTCATTGCAAGTAATGAAAGAAAAAGAAAGTAAGTACGGCCTCGTACTGCCATTCATTTTGATTTGCAAAATTCAAGATTCTATACTATAATTCGCTCTGTACCCTCCAGCGAGGGACCATATGCGGATGTGGCGGAATTGGCAGACGCGCCAGACTTAGGATCTGGTGTCTTTGACGTGCAGGTTCAAGTCCTGTCATCCGCACCAGCGAAAAGAAGGGGCTGTGAAATGATGTAAGTGCATTATTTCACAGCCCCTTTTTCACGCTTTCCGCAGCCCGCTGTCCGCTTACCGCCCGTGGATGCAAAATGACCAAGGCATTTTGCTTTGAACTATAAAAATAAACCCTGAAATTTAAGTTGACTTCTAAATTTCAGGGTTTATATCATATTTTACTCGAGTCTAAAGCTTTAACACACCGTTGCAGACGAGGCTATATGCCATAGGCAAAAGCAAAATATGCTTTTTATCCCCCAGTAAAGAAATTTATTCATTATAGTTACGAGGATCAAGATTTTCCGGAATATGCTGATAACCCCAGTTACAGATAGCCTGAAGTACCGGCATCAGGGATTTCCCAAGATTGGAAAGATAGTACTCCACCTTGGGAGGAACGCCGGGGTATTCGTGACGCACGATAAGGCCGTCGCTTTCCAGATCTTTGAGTTTCGATGACAGCATCTTGTGCGTAACATTGCCCAAGTTCCTTTTCAATTCACTGTAGCGCAGGATGTCATTCTTCCATAACCAAAAGAGGATTTGCATCTTCCACTTCCCGCCAATCAGTGAAACCGCATAATTAAAGGGCACAATATTAATGGGGACCATCGCTTTATTTTCCTTACTCACTTTTTGGTTAGTATCTTTCATAATAGTGCGTTCTTCCTTTCTTTACCGTACTATTATATAATTCTCGCTGAATCAAAAGCAATGGAGGGATATCAACATGAAGGTATTAATGGTTAATGGAAGTTCCCATGTTCATGGCACAACGATGCGTGCCCTGGAAGAAATGATAAAGGTATTTGAGGCCGCCGGCGTAGAAACTGAAGTAATCCAATTAGGCGGAAAGCCCATTGCGGACTGCCTGCAGTGCAACCAGTGCCAGAAGACCGGCAAATGTGTATTCAATGACGGCGTCAACGAATTTATCAAGAAGGCTGAACAGGCAGACGGGTTTGTCTTTGCTACGCCTACGTATTTCGCTCATCCGAGCGGCAGAATCTTTGCCTTCCTTGACAGAGCTTTTTACGCAAGCTGCAAGGATGAAATCTACGATGCATTCAAGTTCAAGCCGGGTGCAGCCGTTGCTGTCGCACGCCGCGGCGGTACAACAGCTTCTCTCGATGCTCTGAACAAATATTTCGGTATTGCTCAGATGCCGGTTGCCGGGTCCACTTACTGGAACCAGGTGCATGGCCTTTTTGCAGATGAAGCCCCGCAGGATGAAGAAGGCATGCAGACCATGCGCAACCTCGCCCGCAACATGATTTGGATGATGCAGTGCTTCGAAGCCGGCAAGAAAGCCGGTGTTCCTTATCCTGCCACGGAAAATACTGCTGTCACCAATTTCATCAAAAGAAACGATAACCAGAAATAACAGGAGAGAATAAGGAAATGCCCGGAATCGATCATGTAGCCATCACCGTGCCCGATATCAATCAGGCCACACGATTCTTTGAAGATGTATTTCAGGCCAGGATTGTAATGGAAGGATTACAAGAAACAGAGCCGCCGTGGCATGGACCCGACGTGGAAACTGTTTTTGGTCTCTCTCCCAAAGGAAGAGTGACTGCAAGGCGTGTTCTCGGTCTTGGCAGCGGTGCTCATATTGAACTGTTTGCCTTTGACAACGTAAAACCTCGCACAGCAAGCCGTACCTATGACTATGGGCTGCAGCATGTGGCTATTCTCGTGGATGACCTGCAGGAAACAGCGTACCGATTCATGAAAGCAGGCGGCACCCTTTTTGCGGATCCAGACTACGTGGAAGATGTCAAACATGGCACCAGTCCACGAGCAGGCTGGCTCTATGGGAGAACCCCCTGGGGAACA
The DNA here is from genome assembly GCA_022482815.1 of Acidaminococcus sp. NCBI lineage: Bacteria > Bacillati > Bacillota > Negativicutes > Acidaminococcales > Acidaminococcaceae > Acidaminococcus > Acidaminococcus sp. Next base: position 1,561,819 of record JAKVOM010000001.1, on the reverse strand, counting down.
GTCATTGAGATGGTGACATTCAGAGAAGGAAGATAGCAACGCTTAGAAAAGGTAAGCGATTGGCTAACCGGCGGCATTATTTGAATCGCTTGTCAGTTTGATAATAATAAAAAGAGTACCTTTCGACCTGTGAATCGAGAGGTACTCTTTTTATTTCCATTGACGCCATCTGCTTAAAAAGTAAAAATGGCGGTTAAATTCCTACTATTCTTCCTTCTTAATGAACAGCCCTGTATACCCGAAAATCAGGGCAAAAATCATACTTCCGTAGCACAATACTGCGTATGGCAAGTAAGAGACAGTCGGAACGCCCAGGGTATGGGCCATATATGTTCCTGCCACAGACCAGGGCACCAGGGGCACTGCACAGGTACCGGCGTCTTCCAGTGTCCGCGAAAGATTTTCTGAAGCCAGATGGAATTTTTTAAAGAGCGGCTGGAACATTTCGCCAGGAATCAGGATAGCTAAATAGGAACTGCCGGTAACGATACTCATAAAGAGCGTAGATCCCACAGTTGCAGCAATCAGGTTGCCCACAGAAGTAATGGAATCCTTTACCCGTTCCAGAACGACTTCGATGCAGCCAATCTTGCTGAAGATCCCGGCAAAGGCAAATGCACAAAATACCAGGAGCACCGTACCCATCATGCCCATCAATCCACCACGGTTCAAAAGCGTGTTAATAACCTTGATGGATTTTGCTCCCGCAGCGACGGTCGGCAGCATAGAAACATTAAATCCCTTTACAAATGCATTCAGTGCTGTTTTCAGCGTAAAGCCCTGGAAAATCATACCCAATGCAATTGCAATTACCGAAGATAAAAGCAGCATCGGAATCGTAGGTTTCTTGGTATAAGCGCCAAGGAAGACAACGATGGGCGGTATCAAAAGAACGGGACTCAGCTGATACAGGCTCTCCAAATTCGACAGCATGACAGTGACTTGTTCCGGACGTGCAACATTTTCAACTGAAATATTCATGCCTAAAATCGTATAGACAATAATGCAGCAAATGGAAGCAGCTCCCGTAGTATAAAGCATGTGCCGAATGTGCTTATAAAGAGTCGTGCCGGCAGCAATCGGCGCCAAAATCGTCGTATCAGACAGCGGAGATAATTTATCGCCAAAAACTGCACCGGAAATTACCGCACCTGCCGTGATATCAAGCGGTAAACCAAGGGCAATAGCAACACCCATAATGGCAACACCGGCCGTACCGGCGGAGCCAAAAGAGGTACCGGTAAAAGTAGAAATAATAGCAGTGACAAAAAATGCCGTTACAAAAAGATAATGCGGGTCGATAATTTTTATGCCATAGTAAATCAGCAAAGGAATCGTTCCGGAAACCATCCAGCTGGCAATCATGCCGCCGACGCACACCATAACAAAAAGGGAGCCGAGACTGCTGGAAATTCTCTCGCTGATACCATTAATCATATCTTCCCACGTGTATCCGAGCTTTTTTGCCACAAGCGCGGCAATAAAAGCTGCAGCAATCAAAAGTGCCTGAATGGGAAAGCCAAACTTCCCATAACCAATCCCCAACAAAAGAACCATGCCTACAAGCGGGATCATTGCCTCGCCAAAAGTCGGCTTACGCTTCATCATTACCCCTTCTTTCTCGTAATCGTCATTGCGCAGCCCTTGCCTTCCCCATCGGCAACCGTTGTCGGAAAATCAATTTCCACATTTGGAAAAGCTGCACAAATCGCATAATCACACTGTCCCAGCATATCACGGCAAAACATCTTGATTTCTTCAGGAGAAAGCCCCAGCTCCGTCAGTGCTTCTACGTGCGGACAATGATGGAAAATCTTTACAGCACGGTCATCCTCAAGTTCCGTAATTTCCTGCTCAAATACCTGCAGCCCGCCCCGCGAAGTCTGTCCCAGCAGAGCTTCCTTAGGGCCAATATTTTCCGCGCCATACTTAGCCGCGATTTTCTTGCCCTGGTACAGGCCAAAATCCCAGCTGCCTTCCCGGATGACTCTGTTCGCATCGACTTCAGGATAAAGTTCCTTTAATTTTTTCCAGATAAAATAAACCTGACGCGTCCTGTCTTTATACGCATCCAGCACTACCTGGCGAAATTCCTCCGGAGAAGCCGGCTCACTGACACGGCTCTTTTTCATGAACTCATCAATTTCCTCTTTACTCATTGCATTCTCCCCCTTTGCATTTTTAAGATAATCATTTGTTTCTATCAATAATACAGTATTTATATAAAAATTACAATTATTAAATTATATTTCGTTATTTACCATTACTTTGTACTATTATTAGAGATATGCACAATTTCGGTTTCTGTAACAAAGCCGAGCTTTATCGGCTGCATTTATCCCTCCTTCACAATCGATGCTGACACCAGAAAGAAGCCCATTTTTCTATTCATGAAAAATGCCTGAATACAGTAGTAGACTAATGGCCAAAACCTCCTAGAACTTTTTCAATACATTTCTGAACACTCCCTTTTTATTTCATAGTATTTTAGTAGAAATTATAGCACAGAAAATAAAAATGGCCGAATTATTAGTAGTTTAGTATGAGTTATTTTTTATAATTAAATAAAATGCTAAAAATGTTTCATGTAAAAATGGGTTTTTGCCATGGAAACATAGTCCGAGAATAAAAACTTACCTAAACTTAAATGAGTACTGTACGATGTACTCATGAGAACTGTGAAAAATAAAAGTTGCATTCAGCCAACATTTAAGGAACTGCTTTTATAAGTTCAAGCTAAAATTACCGCAGTAAATTTTCCGCTGCGATAACAAAAAATCGGACCCCCGCAAGGGATCCGATTTTTTAATATTTCAATATAAGGCAACCAGCGACCTGCGTTCAGCGTCATCAAAAATTATCCTTATTCTCGGCATAGACACCGGGAAGGATCCTGGCAAGGTTTGTAAATTCTTTGATATTGTGAGCAAAAAGGCCCCGTGCGGCTTCCATAGGCACCGAAGCTCCTTTCGGCACAGCTTTTACAATTTTTCCATCCCTGATGGCATAACCAATCCAGAAACGGGATGAGAAGAGAATGCCATCCTTATAAGGAATCCACTTGTGAGTCATAGCCGACGAATCTCCACCCTCTCCGACAGCGCAGACTAGAGAAGCACAGGTCTTCGAGCCGATGATGGATTCATCGTAGCCGAAATCCCGGGGTCTCTTGAACTGAAGATGAATAAAGGAAGGGCCAAAGCCAATGTCTTCCAGGATGTAGTGGTCCACGCCCCACGTCTTCTGATTGACGGGAACCTGCGGGTCGCAGACGTAATCGGCACGATTGGCACGGGCAAAATAATGGTCCTCCGGATCCCACATCTTGTAGCGCAGATCAGAACCCACACTATGCCATGGGAACCACCAGTCCATCATCTCTACCGTGACGCCCGGCATATACGTATCATTGCAGACAAACCCGGTTCCATCGGGCGCAACGCCATAACCCAGCTGGCAATACGCCTTGTCTTCTCCCCGCAGAAATGCATTCTTTTCTTCAAAGGGAACGCTGCGGACTTTTGACGGTGCATCGACCAGACGAAATTTTTCCACGGGTACAGGAGCCATGGGGCCTTCAAAATATTTATAGTAAGGAAGTGCCTTTTCTTCCTTGCTGACGCCTACCTTTTTTCCTGGTTGGTTGAACATATAGATAACCGCCTTTCTTGTTGAGCTGTTTTACTTATGATACAATTGTAGCATAAGTAAATGGCTTTATGACTTCTCTTCAAGGAAATACAACAGAAAGGGAAAAAATGTATCACATTGCAAAAGACCCCAGGGCTCAAAAATCGGCTCAGCTTATTGTAGATGTTGTCTTGGCTCTCGCAAAGACCACCCCGGCGAATCGGATTTCCATCGCATCCATCCAGCGCATATCTTCAGTCAGCCGCAGTACTTTTTACCGGCTTTTTGACACGCCAGTCGATGTCCTGCTCTACCAGGCAGACCGGCTCTTTGATGATTTTGTCGCACGCCCATCCGATAAAAACCATCCCCGTGCCACCCTCTATTCTTTTTTAGGTCTCATCATGAAGCATGCCGATCTTCTTGCAGCCCTTGAAAAATGCAATCGTCTCGATGCCCTTGCTAAAAACCATCAGCGCTATTTCCGTGAAATCAGCTCCCTGTGGGACGTTCCCGAGAGCACGAGCGAGGCTGAAAAGGATTATTTTGTCAATTTTCTCAGTTACCTCATGCCCATTGCCATCATGACCTGGATAGAGCGGGGACAAAAAGATACTCAGGAGGAAGTCTATCGTTATTTCTGGCAGAGCTTGAAGCGCATTGCCCGGATTTCTGCCTGAAATTCTTTTGAAGAAATCCTTTCAGCATCTTTAATCTGTGCTTTACTTTTTGTTTAATAATTTAGTCTATGATAGCATTGTAAGAAGGAAAGGAGATGAAGGAAGATGGAAGCACTGATTACAAGCATCGACCATGCAATACTCCTATGGATCCATGAGACCCTGCGCACCGATATCGGTACACATTTCTGGGAAGAAGTTACGGACCTTGGAAACGTCGGGCTCATGTGGATACTTCTCTCCGTCTCCCTTTGCCTCTTCAAAAAAACGAGGCTCGTCGGTCTTTCGGCACTGGCGGCTTTCGTGATAGATGCCTTTCTGACTAACGGCGTTCTCAAACATTGGATGGCTCGCCCGCGTCCCTTCATTACATATGAAGATATCATGCCCCTCATTCCCCCTCCGACAGATTTTTCCTTCCCGTCCGGACACACGACGAGTTCCTTTGCTGTCGCCTTCGTCTTCTTTGAACTGCTGCCCAAAAAATTAAGCATTCCCGCCCTTCTCGTCGCCGCTGCCATTGCCTTTTCCAGGCTCTATCTCGGCGTTCACTACCCCACTGACGTGCTTGCAGGAATGTTCATCGGCTATATCGTATCCCGTATAGCTATTTTCCTTGTGAGATATCTTTCCTCTCATTCCTGGAGAAGCGATGCAGCAGAAGACGGTAAGAGCGAATAGGTCACCTTTCACTAAAGGTACCAAGTGCAAAAAGAGGCTGTGAAGAAATGCTAACGCATTTTTTCACAGCCCCTTCCCTTTTTACGCCAGTCGCCTCTCCAGCGGCTTCGAAAGTCGGAAAAACAACCGGCGGGAAAGATAACTTCTTTTAACAAAAATAACAAGACATACACCCCATTTAGGAGCATATGTCCTAATATCATACCTGTTTTTCATTTTCTTTTTATGAACGGCACAGAAGATGGGTGCAGCTGCAAGGAAGGCGTCCTTAGGGACCCGAGATAATACAAAAATAGTATATCGAGTGGTTCCTAAGGACGCCTGACACAGCAGATGCGCCCAAGGGAGCCATTGATTCAATGAACAGCTTCAGATACATGCGGATGTGCCAGTTACGCAAGAAGACAATCCGAAGGGTTACCGGGTGTAACTCAAGGAATTGTCGACACAGCGTAACTGGCACAAACGTAAGTAGATGAAGTTGCGAATGAATCAATGGCTCCCCGTTCTGCGCCGGGCAGAAAAAGTTTCCCTAAAAAGAGCTCTGCCTCGAAATGCGTGCGAGGTCAGCCGAGCACCAGGGAGAGGCAGGTGCCTTTAATAACATCAGAAGTTAAATTTAAGGCCGACATCCCAGCTCCAATTCTCATCATACGTCGACCCATCGCCCCGTTCCAGGTCGAAATAAGCCTGCGTCTTGTCATTAATCTTGTACGCAGCACCAAGGCCGTAGGAGAACCAGGTGTCGCCATAGTCCTCATGGACGCGGAGCGAATCCGTGTCAACAGACATAGTCGTTACATGGTTGCCGCCAAAGTCATGGTACCAGTTTGCCTTAGCGTAGACAGAGAACTTCGGGCTTTCGTAGCCGACACGCGCGCCGATACGTCCCAGTGCCGTACGGATGGTTTCGCCATCTACATGGACGCCGTTCGAGTCGGTGAAGGAGTCATTGCTGAAATGTCCCAGTACAAACTGAGCCTGCGGTTCCACGAACCAGCCGTTCGAAGACTTTCTCTTGTAGCCGTATTCGGCGCCCAGTGAGAAGCCCGTACTGGTCGACTCTCCCTCAATACCACGTCCAAGCGCCGTGTAATCGAATTCATTCTCGTACCGCGATCCCTTAAGGGTAATGTCGAGATACTGACCGTCTTTCCAGACCTGCGTATCGTAGAGTCCGAGGGTGTAGCCCGTAAGGTCTCCCTTCCCTGTGACGTACGTTGAATCACCGTCGAGGTAAGCAAAGCCGACACCCATGACGTGTTCCTTCTTATCCGTCTCCTCATGAAGCCAGTCATAACCCACTTCATACTCATTGTATTTCGAGTTCACGAGGAAATCACTCACGCGGCTGAACTTCTTGCCTTTGGCTCTTGCCCAGATGCCATTATCCGTATTAGGAGTAAGCGTACCATCGGCTTCGCCGAGGCGGCGGAAGAGCGTATCCATGTCACTTCTCCAGAGGAGGTAGTTCGATCCCGCAATGCCGCCGAGGTTGCGGACTACTGTCGTGTGATGCCCCTCGCTGTTCGTGGCATTTTTCGTGTACCTGCCAAGATACCAATCCGTATTGTAGCCGTCCGTCACGTTATCCGTCGTACTCATAAGTTTCAGGTCATAGTAGTAGAGAGCCGCTTCTGTCTCCCCATCACTTACAAAGGAACCCTGTTCATCACCGACGCTTGCAAGAACAGTGCCCAACGCGCCCGACCAGGTATTGGACGTGCTGCTCAGATGCAGATATGTCGTGCCCGTGTGAGTCCCCGTGACGTATACGTGGTCGTTGCCCGTATTGGTCGAACCATCGGCATCGAGATAGACTGTCGCTCCATCACCGGCAAAGGTATCCATCGTCAGAGTTTGACCCAGCGTACCATCCATGAGATTTACGGCGGCCCCGTCGGCATTCAGCGTGTTTACGGTAGAAGAATCCGTCAGGTTCCACGTGGAGCCGCTTTCAAGATTCAGTGTCATCGTATCGGCGTCGTCCGTCGCCGCACCTGTAAAGGTACTGCTTACAGTAGCAGTAAGCACACCACTATCGGAGGTAGAAATGTCTCCGATAATAGAGTCCGCGGAGAGCGTCAGCGTGCCGCTGTCCGTCGCCGCTGCATCGCCCGTCAAAGTTCCGGACACATCTGCCGTAAGTGTACTGCCGGATTCCGTTGATGTAAGATTGCCTGTTACAGAACCGGCTGTCAGGGTTAAAGAACCGGCATCCGAAGCCACAGCATCACCCGTATAAGTGCCGGATAAGGTAGCTGTAAGGACACCTTCGTCCGTAGCCGTAAGGTCACCGGTAAGCGTTTCCGTGACTCCTGCACCACCTATAGTAACGACGGCCCCATTTCCTGTAGCAAGAGCGCCGTTTTCCAAAGTAATAGTCTGTCCATCGAGATTAACTTCCGTATCCACCCCATCTTCCAGTGACCAGGATACTACCTGTCCAACAATTGAAAGAGATTCGGTCCGACTGCTGCCTAAAGACAGGACACTGCCCCACATAGCCGAGACAGCGTATGGCATATCACTGGGATCTATAGACTCATCTTCTGTGAGAGTAATATTCGTCCCATCTACCGAAAGGAAAGCATCACTCCCATACATATTTATCATGCCATTCAAGGTAACTGCATCCCCGGTAATCTTCATCACATTATCGCCGTCGTCACCCTCTATTAAAATGGCACTGTTAATAAGAACTGACTCGGTTGCATCGTCACCAATGGTAACCGTCCCTCCATCGGTTTGCTCAATAGCGAGATCTGAGGTTCCCGTCGTGCCGATTACAATTTCATTGCCCTTGATGGTAAGGTCTGCACCGTCCACTTCCACGTGGCCTTCAACTGTAACTTTGGACGTATCATCACTGCCGATAGTTATCGTACTGCCGTCAGCAGAATAAACAGAGTAACCATTGGTAAGCTCACGTCCATTCCATTCATAAGTTTCAGCTTCAAGCGTAATCAAATCACCAAGAACTGTCGCCGTAGAATTATAAAGGGCCATCAAAGATTCCATGATAACCGTGTCTGTACTTGCCGACCCAATGGTCGTTGTACCGCTATGATATGTCGCAACATCGCCTGTTGTAATGGAAGATCCCAGAAGAGTCGTCGCGGCTCCCGAGCCAACGGTCCGAAGAACACCACTAATCGTAATGGATTCGGTATTTTCCGTTCCGATATTGAGCGTACCGCCGGCGTATCCCATCTCAAGAGTACTCGTTGAGCTAAGATCGCCATTGAGAATACCATCAGTCGTTGTGACAGAGATAGTATTGCCATAAAGGTTCAGCGTTGAAGCATTGCCATCTACTACAATGGTAGAATCGCCACTGCCATTTTCCACATCAATAGTTAAACTCTCCGTGCTGTCACTGCCGATGCGAATAGAAGCACCACTTTCTACATGAATGCCTTCTGTTTCTAATTCATAGTTCCCTGTCCCAACTGTATTATGGGTAATAGAAATGTCCGATCCGTCGACGTTGATGCTGCTTCCGGAGCCAACAGCGCCAATCGGTCCGTTAATATCAACATCATCCGTTGCCGTAACGGTAATACTGCTGCCTCCGTCGGCATAGAGCGTATGATCCTCATCACCGCCATATTCAGTCGAATAATAGGAATTCGGGCTGTAATTCATCGTAATATCGTCTGCCGTCAGCGTTATGGTTGAGGCTGATCCGTTATCATCGGTAGCAAGGACTTCCCCTGTCGTCGTAATAGACGTAGTTTTCGAACTACCAATCGTGATAGTCGACCCATCCGAGGCCGTCACGGCAGCGTCACTGGCTGACCTGTTAAGGGTCACGGTATCCGCATAGAGACTAATTTTACTGCTATTATCAGCAAGAACTTCCCCATTAGCTGTAATGTTTTCATACGTGGAAGTGGTATCTGTAGACCCAACGGCAACTACAGCCCCATTATTGGCATAAATGGCACTATCGCTGTCACTGGTTGAGCTAAAAATAATCGTTCCGTTGCCTTGAATAGTTGCTCTACCACCATCTGCATAGACTTGTCCGTAATTAATGGCAGCATATGCGCGTCCTGAAGATAAAGACAACAACACAAATAAAGTCAGCAGAGCATTTTTCCCAACTGACTTTCCATTGAATAACTTCCTGTTGAATTTCACCTTTGACATACTACTCATCTCCTACCCGGACAAGTAGCGTGCAGAAATCCCTATCTCCTCCTGAAAATGACGTTCCCCCCTGCGAACGCTTTACTATCCTATTTTTTATTTTTAGGAAAACATACTACGTGGACATTTAATACAAAACGAATCAAATATAATATGAATTCCTAGTTACGAGCTAATTGTAATATAACTTATTTTAATAATCAATAGATTTTGATAAGTTTAAAGAACATAAGCTTATTTTATGAGTTGTTTGTTACATTTGCTATAGGTTAAAGCTTTGGCGCTTACGTGCAAAAAAAGCTGTGACGTTTCGGCAGCGTGGTGCGGCCTCGGCACGAAGGGTATAAAAAAAAACAGCATTTAGCATACGGCCTTTGACAAAACTTTCGACAGAACGGATAAATCCTATCGTGTGGGCAGCTCTTTGACAAATTCCTGGAGAAAGATTTCAGCAGGGAATCAGTTAGCTTTTGGCAGTAAACAAAAAATCGGATTTCCTAAGGAATCCGATTTTTCATTGACTCATTTTTCATTTATTCTCAGCAAACCGCTTATCGATTTGCTTCCGTCAGTCCGACCTGTGGCTAGCTACCAACGCCCCGCGCATTTTACTTATGCAGCGGCAGCCCTTTCGTCAGCCGATCAATCGCGTTCTTCTTTCCTCTTAAACCGATGCCGACAAGATTCAGGTCTTCCGTGGCAAAACGGGCTACGGCCGCGCGATTAGCCTCATCATCAAAGGTTTCGAACAATTCTTCCGGATAGATGGCGACTGCGATATCTCCTCTGGCTATGGTTTTCTGCAGTAATTCCTGCAGCTCTTCTTTACTGGCGCTATGAATCATGACAGGCTGCTGTGACATGGGCAGATATTCCTGGCCGTCCGCATCCATATACGGTTTGCCGATAATATTCTGCGTACCGGCAATCCCGCTCATCAAAAATGCATTCACATTCAGAGCCTGCCAAGTCTCAAGTCCATCCCACAAAACAATCTTGATTTTCGTATCAAATTTCACTTCAAAACCTCCTTGTCAACCGTTGATACCTCTGTTATTATAATGGAGAATAATATTGCAATCAAATTGAATATATTGCATTTAAACTTTAATATTATAAAATTTGAGAAGGTGAGGATATCATGGATCTTAAATACCTGCGTACGTTCCAGGCCATTACACGGACGGGCAGCTTTCAAAAGGCAGCTCAGGCACTGTCCTACGCTCCCTCCACTGTCACCTTTCAGATGAAGCAATTGGAAAAAGAATTAGGTGTTCCCTTGTTCGAGCGGCGCGGCCATCAGCAGCAGCTCTCCTCAGTCGGTGCATCTGTCCAGCCTTACATTGAAAATGTTCTCGCTGCCTCCGACAAACTGCTCTCCTTTTGCCAGTCAGACGCACTCACTGGTAGTCTGACCGTCCTGCTTCCTGAGTCGTTATTAACATACCATTTGCAGCCGATTCTGGAAGAATTTCGCAAAAAGGCCCCTGCTGTGCGGCTTTCCCTGCAAGTAGAAAACTGCTTTTCCATTTACGACAAAATGCGTCTGGGGCAGGCGGATGTCGCGCTGCACTACGGTGTCGGGAATTATCCGCCATCCTTTTCTGTCCAGCCGCTGCGCAAGTATCCGCTCGTGCTCGTTGCCTCCCCCAAACTCTCGGAAGAGGACAGTGATTTTATCACGCCAAACCAGACAAAGCCGCTCTGTTTGCTTTTGAACGATGCCCGGGCCCTGTATCTGACCTTCTTCCACAGTTATCTGCGGGAAAAATGCATCACCCTCGCCCAGGAAATGGACGTATGGAGCCTCGAAGCCATCAAACAGTGCATCTTAAGCAACATTGGCATTGCCTTTCTCCCGGAATTTGTCGTACACCGTGAGCTGCAGGAAGGCACGATGAAGGAGATACCTGTTGAGATGGAGCAAAAAGAAATGACAGCCATTCTGGTCCGCCGCAAAGAAGCCGAAGACAATCCCGTCATACAGTGTTTCGAGGATATCGTCCGTGCCCATTTTGCCGCAGAAGAGGAAGCGGAGACTGGGGAAAAATTATGAGTTTTGAGTTTTGAGTTTTGAGTTTTGAGTTTTAAGGCTTTCCAACCAAATAAGTGATGATATGCAAAAGGAGCTGTGAAAAAATAAAAAGCGCTTTTGGCTTTTAGCATATGGCATTTAGCCTAGCCCGCAGCAGAGTGTTAAAGCTTTTGATTCAAATAAGATATGATATAAAACCTGAAATTTAGCACTTAACCTAATTTTTAAGTTTTATTTTTATAAGTTCGTAGAAAAATGCCCTCGCAATTTTTCTTCCACGAGCGACCCGCGGCCAGCGACCGACGACCAGCGTAAAGGGGCTGTCGCATTTTGCGACGGCCCCTTTTGTATCAAAAACAAGGTAAAAGCAAGGCGCGGCCTCATTGAATGAGACCGCGCCTTGGTGTAGAATTTAAATATGCCAAAAAACAAACCTACACAAAAGGATTATACAAAAATTGGCAGTTCTTATCAACTTTTTCTTCCTCTAAATTTTGAAGTACAAATCCCTAATGACGATCCTGTTCGCTTGGTGCGTGCCATGGTAGAAGGGATGGATGTAAAGGCATTGTATGACACGTATTCTCATGTCGAGAATAAATTAACGTCACCAATTCAGCTGCTGGAGATCGTCATTTATGCATGTATGGAAGGAATTCGTGGTTCGCGTAAGATAGAGCAATCCTGTAAAAGAGACACTCATTTCATGTTCCTCTTAGATGGGAAAAAAGCTCCGGATAATGCAACCATTGCAAGATTTTGTTCCCTCCATCTAAAACCATGTATCAAGGAGCTCATGATTCAGATGGATAAATGGCTGCTGGCTCGCGGTTTCATCACGCTGGATAGCCTGTTCATCGATGGGACAAAAATTGAATCTGTGGCAAACAAATACAAATTTGTTTGGAAAAACAGAGTCTTAGGCAGCCAGAACAAACTCATAGAGAAACTGGAGCAACTGGTTCCCGAAATCGAGGAACGTTTCGGAATCAAGGTCTGTTACGGAAACACTTTCCACATCCGTCATTTAAAGAAGCTCCTAAAAAAACTGCTTGTCATAAAGCGGGCTGAAGGGATCGAGTTTGTTCACGGATGTGGGAAAAGAAAGACCATTCTACAGAAGTACTATGAGATTTTAGCTAACTATCTCAAACGGCTTAAGGTGTATACGAAGCAGCTTCACATCTGTGGGGAACGGAACAGCTTTGCCAAAACAGACCCGGATGCTACCTTTATGAGGATGAAAGAAGACGCCATGCTTAATGGCGCCTTAAAGCCGGGATACAATGTCCAATATGCCAACAATTCCGGTTTTACCTTGTTTGCAGATGTGAGTGCACATCCAACAGATATGCGGACACTCATTCCTTTTCTTGAAGGATTTGAAGCCCACTTCGGTCAGAAATTTGCAAACATTGTAGCCGATGCAGGCTATGAAAGCGAAGAGAACTTGGTCTGGCTGAAGAAGAATCAGTATACTTCATATATCAAGCCTAACAATTATGAAAGAAGCAAGAGGAAAAAGTATAAGAACGACATCGGCAAAGCAGAAAACATGACATATTTGCCTGATCAAGACATGTATATCTGTAAAGGTAGGAGACTGCTGAAAGTCAGTAAAGTAACCCAGGTAAAGAACCGGTCAGGATATGTGTCAGAGAAAACATATTACGAATGTAAGGACTGCAGCGGTTGTCCCTACAAGGAACAGTGCATCCATGGGAACAATTGCAGGACACCCATGGAGAAAAGAAACAAGAAATTAGTGGTCTCGAAGAATTTTGCTGCATTGAGGGCAGAATCCCTGAAGAACATTACTTCCGAATATGGTAAGGAACTGAGGATGAACCGCAGTATACAGGCAGAAGGAGCCTTTGCGGATCTCAAGGATTCATTAAACGTCAGAAGACTAGAAACCCGAGGCAAAGGAAATGCCCTGGTAACAGTGGGAATATGTGCCATGGCACGGAATGTCCTGAAGGTCCATCACAAAGTTCAAGACGGCAAAGAGGATTTGCACTTATATCCGCTGAAAAAAGAGGCCTAAAAGATACAAAAAGAGCGCACGAAAAAAAGCAACTTAGAGTTGCTTAATTTCGTGCGCCCTTTTTTCATCTCAAAACATATTCAACTAAAAAGTAAGGCAAATTGGGGCCTTTAGCAAGTTATTTCAGGGATTAAAAATCGGTCACTTGCGACAGCCCCTTTTTAGTGAACTGATACAGGAATGGTTTTCTTTTTCGTTTTAACCGCAAGCCATACTGTGCGAAGCTATCTGCTATTTTTCTGCTCCGCCCTTTGATCATATCCATCTATCAAATAATCTGTCAGACGGCCGACCGTAAATTTACGGGGATCATCATCCCGTAGGAGTTCGTTCTGCGTAAGGACGATATCGAGGGCTTCCGGCGTGAATTTGGCCGAAGCACTCATGTGCATAATAATGATGGACCCCGTGCGCACCCGATGTTCCGGCGTATAGATGCCGGCTTTAATGGCTCCGACGAGCTGCGCAAGATTATGCGCTGCATAGTCTTCCGTACTTTCATAGCCCGACACGAGGAATGTATATCCCGCGTTAAAGAGAGCTTTTGCCCCATTTTCACTGATTGTAAGCGTAGGCGGTCTGAAAAGGCGGGAAAGGCTGTAATGGCCATTCACTTCTACATCGCCGACCGTCTCTGCCAACTTTCTGTAAGCAGTCTTCACATTTTCAGAATAGGCTTCGGGCGTCTCGCTTTCCTCAATATGTCCTTTCTTATTCCGAATAGCCATGGCACCATGACGGTCCGTATGGCTTCCAATCGTATTGCCTTCTTCGGCAATGGCACGGAGAAGATTAGGATTGCTCGGCATGTACCGCGTAATGATAAAGAACGTTCCCGTAGCATTGTGCTTGCGGAGCACGTAGAGCAGCTTATTGATGGTATTATCCGTGCCCCAGTCATCAAAGGTCAGAAAAATCATCCGATCCGGCGCAGTCTTTACAACACCGCCCTTATCGGCCTTGCGAATGACGTCCTGGTCGAGCCCGTACATACGGTCTTCTTCATCGACTTCAGGTGCCCCGATGTAATGGGACAGGAAAACTTTTGAAAAGTTGCTGTCATCCACCGGATAGGCGATGGTGTCAGGCTGAAGCTTTGTCGGAACTTTCTCCATAGGAACTGGATATTCCCAAAGCTTAGCCTTGTCTGCAAGAACATCCCCGACGGAAAGGATCGCATAAGCGGAATCGTTTTTCGGATTGGTCTCCGGCTGGTCACGGAAGGTCCGGTACGTATTGGCATCGACTTTTTCCTTATGAATCCGTGTCATGACTTCCCCGATAAGGGCAGGATTCTTTAGAAAATCCAGACGGAAATACATAATCTGCCCCCGTCCGAGAGAAAAGTCCCATTTCTTAAAAATGGCGTTCATAATGTCATCGGATGTGTTAGCGTCCTTAAGTCTCGTGAGCACCACGTTGCGGGTCTGCCCGATGAGGGGAAGGTGCAGTTCATCGAGGACGCTCGAAACAGCCTCATTCTCAGCGCCATACATCTGACGCACCACGGTCGGATTCACGCCATACTCGCGGGACAGGCGCTGCCTGATCCGCTCAATCTGCTTTCTGATGGCATCCTTTGTAGGCGTATCACCCGGGCGGAGTCCGATACCAATTTCCTGGCCATGGTTTACGATATTATGAATCGTGGCCGAATTTTCCCGAAGTTCCCGCTCCGTAACAAAAAAAGTGCCGCGAATCTTTTCCTTCTCCATACGTTCCAGCACGTCTTCCACCGTCTGCGGATTTCTGAGCCCTCCGAAAGTGAAAACAACCGCTTTTTTGGTCGTAGGGATGATGTTCATGGCTTTTCCGGCTTCACTTTGAGGCAAAAAAGCAAAGAAGGCACAGAAAAGAACCAAGAGCACAATTTTTTTCATAGTGTTACTCCTTTAGTTCCTCGACCTTTCCCCGTGTCAGGGAAGAAAGATCTTCGTTGCCGCCAAGGGCCCAGAGAAAGATGTGCGGGTAGCCTGCATTCATAGCTTCCTTGATCCAGGCGTTTAATGTAGATGCATCGGCATACCACACAGTCATGGTGTGCCCGTCCTCCTCATAGGTAAAGGAAAGGGCACCGCTTGCTGCATCGCGCTCAGGCGTCACGCCATGATTTTTGCTAAGGGCCATGGCCTCTTGCTGCGTAATAAAGCGGCCTTCTTTTCCATCCTTCCAGACGGCTCCCCCGACAGAAAAGGCAAGAGCCGTATCTCCTTTCAGGACGTCCATCTTCCGGCACGTCTTGCGGATAAAAGCAAGATCAGCCTTGGGCCCGGGCCCACTATGAGGTCCGTAAAGGTTATAGGCCATCACAACATATTCGATGCCTTGCGGAAATGTATCACTAAAGGGAACGGAAGGTTCCAGAATAGCGCGGACTTTGATATGACGCGCTTTCGCCTTTTCTTCCAGGATTGTGAGGAAGGACAGGAACTTTTCCTGCAGACGCGCGTCTCCTTTTTTCCAGATATTCTCGTAGTCAATTTCCACTCCGGTAAAGTCCTTTTTCTCCGCAAGGTTCAGGATTTTTTCGGCATGACGTTCCCGCCCGGTTCTCGTAGTAAGGAGCGGAACAAGAAATTCCGTATCTTTGAGGCGCGGCTCTCCCTTGCGAGGCACGACGTCGTTTACGATGGTAAGATACGCGCGTTTCCTGCTCACTTTGCTTTTGGTAAGCGATTCAGGGAAAATCAGCTCTCCCTCGTCATTAAAATAAGCAGCAAAATAGGACAGATCCTCAAAACGGTCTTTCAGGTCTTGTGCTTCTTCCCTGCCCCGGGCACTGTCCCAGTACGTAATCCAGGCCGACAGCGACAAGTTGGCACTGATGCCCTCCCGGGTCGGTCCGATGAGGCTGATAGCCGCGATGACGGCCAGCATGGGAATCCATCTTGGCCGAAAAGATTTGATCATAGGGATGATCTCCCCTTTCTCATTAGATATAGCGCAGGAACCAGTTCAGGATGTCCTCCCAGCGTTCCTGCACTTCATAGCGGACACGGTCAAAGCCCGTGAGTTTCAAGGAGTACAGCAGCTGTTCGTCCTTGAGGGCGCGCCCCGTCTGAGACCTGATTTCAAGGTTCTCAAAAGTACCGTCATAAACGCTCTCCGACAAATTCTTCTGGCTCCAGCTTTCGTTTTTCCCCATGTCTGCTCCCAGATAGAGGCTTCCCGGTTCAAGAACCAAAGTAGTCAGCGGTTCAAGCGTATTCCCGTCAAGGGTAATGGTCAGGTTTTCATCTTTGAGGGACAGCACGAGATCATGACTTTCCCATTCGTTACGGTCAATCCGGCGCTCATAAGGAGCCGCCCCTTCCTCTACAGTGCGGGCATTTTCCGCTTTTCTTTCCACAGCCTTCTGTGCGTAGAAGGCCGCCTGCTTCCTCGTCGGCGCATAACGTGCCAGCGATTCATAGTCACGCACCTCGGCATCGCGCTTAGCTTCCTCGACGGAAGGAATCTTTTTGCCCAGGAGCGCATCAATATTTTCCCGCAGCAGTTCCGTATCCTTTCCATGGCGCCGTTCCGTCACGATGAGCCGACCTCCGCTCAGCTCCACAATGAGGCAGCGCTTGAGGTCTTTACCGGCCCGCAGGTAAATCTGCTGCCGCCCAAAGGTATTCCCCGTCAGGCGAGTCGAAAGAGTAAAGTTCTGGTAAGCCTTGCTGCCCGTGAGTTCGGTGAGAGCCGTTCCGTAGGGAACAGTCGTGAGAATCAGGGAATTGCCCGTGATTTCCGAAGCGCCCGAGTGAAGTTTCCATGCTTCCTGCCTTTTGGCATCCCCCTTTTCAAAAGGAATCTTTCCCATGTTCTTCGTATCCGCAGCGATGCGCATAAGCAGATGGTTTACCGGCCAATGGGTGCCCGGTTCCATACGGGTCAGGTCGTAAGGACTGCTGTTATGTGCATTAAAGGAGGATCCTTCCCGGTTAAAATTGATGGTAAAGAGCCGGCGAATCCACTTTTCATTGACGGCACTCACATCATCGGAGTTCCCGAACTGGGTCGTATTGGCGTGCATAATGGCATAAGCCTGCGGTACAAAGCCCAGTTCACGCTGATAGATGTCACGAAGATTTTCATAATCGTAGTCGATGCGGCTTACCATATGATGGTAACTTTCCCGTGCGAGGCCGTCCTTGTCGCGCAGATAATCCATCAAATAATGGTTATAGTTGCGTCCAAGGCTCGAACGCAGCATAGAAAACTGCAGAGGAGAAAGTTCACCCAGGTAATTATGATAGCGGTCATAAACATTGATGAAACGCAGCCGGTAGCCGTCGCTTCCCATGTCCCAGAACGAAGAATCCAGCAGGGATTTCATGTCCCGTTTGCTCAGGAATTTAGGATCCTTGTCTTCAAGTTTTTCCGCATAGGAAAACATGGTAGCATGAAAATTATACTTTTCGAGGCTCTTCTGGGCAAAGATGGCTGTATCACGCCGTCCGTCCTCAAACATGAGATACAGGGCCTTTCTGGGAAGAGGCTTGTCCTCATTGTAATAGGCCTCGACATCCTTATTGGTAATCGTCACATAGCCTGCCTTACGCAGAGCCGCCAGGTGATCATTGAGGAGAGGTTCCCCGATGAGCTCCTTGGTCCGCCCCGTCCGGTCAACACCGCCGTAGGAAATAGCAATGAATCCGGTGCTCAGGGTCGGACTCACTTCATCCTCACTGTATGGGCTGTAAGACTGCAGGAAGAAAAAGGCATAAATGACTGCTGCGGCTACAAAGGAGAGAACGACGAGCTGAAAGGCAACGCGCCGTCTTTTCCGGCGATCCTTTTGTTGTGTATAGGCATGATCTCCAATCATGGCTGGACTTTCTCCCCTTTCTCAGGACCCACATCAGCCGGTGTTGGCCGGGTGCCCCAATTTGATTTCCAGAACGTGAACCAAGCCACGGGCATCTGCCAGAGGAGGACCAGTTCATAGTAGATACAGAACCACATCCCATAGACCCAGGTCGTACTGCGCCGCAGGAAGAGCTGAGCCAGGCTCATGAGGGCTGCCATGAGGAACATACCCACAAAGAAGCCCAAAGGAAAGATACGATACATAATAGGAACGTAGAATACGTTATACAGGACGATAATCGGTGCGATAATCGGCACCAGAAAACCCATATAGAAGAAGATAGCCGCGAAGGGTTCCTTTTTCCACATGTAGCGGGCCGCAATCAGGGATTCCCGGAGCCATGAACGCTTCCAGCGCATCTGCTGGCGCAGGAACATGCGGTGCGAGTTAGGGACAATGGTCGAACAGATAGCAGTATCCTGATAGGTCGTCCGATGTCCGCGAAGGATGAAGTTGGTCATACTCCGGTCGTCACCGAAAGTAGCGCGCTGACCGAGGAAAGTCTGATGCAGCCAGGCATCCTTGTATTTCAGAACCAGATCCTTACGATAACAGGACAAAGGTCCCGAAAGACACGTAACGGCATCAAAGTAGCCTTCGGCCGCCTTCATGATCCGGAAAGCAATATAGTAACGGACGGACTGCATCTTGGTCAGGGAATTTGTGTACGTATTCGCCACGTCGGTTCTTCCCGATACACCGCCCATTTTCTCGTCTTTGAAGGGCTGCACAAGGTTTCTCACGGCATAGGGGTCGAGGAAACTATCGGAATCGACGAATACCAGCAGTTCCTTCGTCGACAAGCTGGCTCCCAGGGCCATAGCCTCGCGCTTACCCATATTTTTGGGCTGACGCACCCAGCGGATGCGCTGATCCGTATGAAACAGGTGATCCGACTCAGTCAGGGATTCGATGGTCTTCTGAATCACTTCGCAGGAACGATCCGACGAATGGTCATCAACAACAATGACTTCCAGCTGCTGCGGCGGATAGTCCTGGTTGATAGCACATTTAATAGTCCTGTCAATCCATTTTTCTTCGTTAAAGCAGGGGATAATGATGGTGACCCCCGGCGTAAAGTTGGGATCTACCTTCATGGGCCGATAAAGGGCTCCGTATAAGTAACGCGACAAAAGCAGCGTAGCGGCGATAATACTGTACAGATAGAGTGTCTTGTTGAAACGGAAATACAGTACAGACTCCGCCCTCATCATAATGATGACAAAAACAACGACAAAAAGGAAGAAAGAGGCCGCGGCCAGCATGTAGCGGCCCCGTTTTCTGTTTGCATATTCAGCAAGACTTTCCTTGAACTGGACGCCGACAAAAAAGCCTTTTTCCCCTTCTTTGCGGAAAGTTCTCACGGAAACAGCCGCAAGGTCTTTGATTTTCATTTCATAGCCTTCCGGCAAACTGCCCGGTGTGATTTCAAAATTAAGAAGAAACTCCCGGCCCTCAGCATAGAGAGACTCGTCAGCATCTTTTCCGAAATGAAGGAGCATGCCTGTCGTCGAAATATCGATGGCCCGCGCCTTTACTTTTTCTTTGCCGGCGCTCACGGTCACGTCGTAATCGACAAGGTAGCGGCCGCCGGCCTCGTCTTCCTTGATATAAGTACCAAAGTCCTGCAATCCCGTCCCGCTGCTTGATCCGCCGCGGCGGTCCCGGTGACTGCGCACTCCTGATGCATCCGGCACATGGGACAAGAGACGACGGTCTGACTTCTCCCTGGTCAGGATATCACGATTTTCTTTCACAATTCTTCTCCTACAATACGAAGGCCCTTTGCACTGAGTTCCTGAAGGAGGATTTCGACTTTTTCAGACATCGTAACTTCTTCAGAAGGACTGGTATAAGCACTATCCTTCACGGTAGGCTTGTGCTCAATGGGACCATTTTTCCCCGTTTGAATCTTAGGCTTTCTGGGGCCTCCCACGACAGGATGCCCGCTTACCACCGCAAGGATAGTTCCTCCGCCTACACTTGCAGCGAATGTCTTGACAGCCGCTTCCGTCTTCATTTGTCCCGGCAAAAACAAATGAGGCGTATCAACATACGTGGGGATACCGGCCGCGCCGACGCGCAGGAGCAGCTCCTGGGAAACAGGTGTTCCCGGAGCCCGCATATACTGCGGAGCCGAGCCGAGGATATCTGTCAGGGCCGTCTGCGTCCAGACTGCTTCTTTCATAAATTTTTCAATGGGGAGCTTACCGGCCGCACCTTGTCCGTAGAACGTAAAGTTGCCCACCGTATGGCCATCCCGCTTGATTTTACGAATGAGGTCTGCCTCCATAGCCGCGTTTTCCCCTTCCACAAAGAAGAAAGCCTTTACATGTTTAGCGCGGAGAACAGAAAGAAGCCGCTGTGTATCCGTTTTGGGCGGCAGTCCGTCAAAAACGAGAATAACGGCGTCAGACGGAGGTGCCGCCAGAAGACGGGCCGGTGCGGCTCCGCTGTGGTACCGTGCAAGCGCTTCACCAATCGCTTCATCCGATTCATACGCCGCGGCAGGATCCGCCATAAAATGGGAAACGCCCCGGGCCCCCAGATCCTTTGCCATACCATAAATGACATAGGCAGCGGCAAAAACGAAGAGCGTCAGGACAGCTCCCAGGCCAAGTTTTAATTTAGTTTCACTTTTCATCTTAAATACTCTTTACAAGCTCCAATAGAGGAAGTGCTTCTGCTCGAAGTCCTTCCGTTCGTACATGCCCTTGACATCGACAAGGACTTTCTGCTGTCCCGCCTTCGGCGAACGGAAGAAGGCATCGACCTGTTCCGGCGTAAGCTTACGGAAAGCTTCATGTCTTACGAGGAATACGAGACAATCGGCATCGTGCACTTCTTCCATAGGAGTCAGCTTAAGGCCATAGAGACGCTCCACTTCCTCCGCATCGGCGCAGGGGTCGACAATACGCGGCGAAAGGCCGCACTTATTAAATTCCTCATACACATCATAGGAACGGGAATTGCGGACATCAGGGCAGTCTTCCTTAAAAGTCATACCCAGAAGGAAAATATTGGCCCGGCACACGTCAATTTTGGCCTTAAGCAGCATGGTCAGAACCTGGCGGGCCACAAAACCTGCCATACCATTGTTGATACGGCGCCCGGCCGAAACTACTTGGGAATGGTAGCCCAGGGTCTCCGCCTTGTACACGAAATAATAAGGATCGATGCCGATGCAGTGTCCGCCGACAAGACCCGGATAAAAGCCCAGGGCGTTCCACTTGGTATTCATCGCCTTGATGACTTCCTTTGTCTCGATGCCCATACGGCTGAAGACCATGGCAAATTCATTGAGGAGCGCAATATTGATATCGCGCTGGGAATTTTCGACGAGCTTGGCGGCTTCAGCCACCTTGATTGTCGGAGCCCGGTACACACCGGCTTCGATGATGGACTCGTACACTGTCGCAATGGTTTCCAGTGTCTCTTCATCCATACCGGAAACAATCTTTACAATATTAAAAAGGCGATGTTTGCGGTCCCCAGGATTGATACGTTCCGGTGAGTAGCCAATCTTGAAATCGCTTCCGCAGGACAAGCCGCTTTCTTTCTCCAGGATGGGGCAGCAGATATCTTCCGTCACACCGGGATAGACCGTCGATTCATATACGACGATGCTGCCTTTTGTAAGATGGCGTCCTACCGAAGCCGTTGCTTCCCGGACTGCCGTAAGATCCGGCGTGTTGTCCCCGTTAAGCGGCGTCGGGACAGAAATGACAAAGAAGCAGGCTTCGTCAAGTTTTTTCTCATCCGATGTAAATTCCACGGATGAAGCCCGAAGCGCTTCGTCTCCTGCTTCCTCCGTTACATCATGCCCCGCCTTATAGCGGCCGATCTTTGCCTCGTTCGTATCAAAGCCAACCACGTCGTAGTGGTGAGAAAACTGCACTGCCAGAGGCAGGCCTACATAACCCAGACCTACGACAGCCAGCTTCGTTTCTTTGGAAGCGAGCTTTTCACAAACATCCAAACCTTTCATTTTACTTCCCCTTTTTTCTGTGTACCTGAGATCCAATTTTTACAATGCCGGAAAAATCCTATTTGGTTCCCTGCGTCTTCTCCTCGTCTTCAGGTTCGTCATCCCCGTAATTCTTGAAATAATAGGACAGTCCGGTCCACAAAGTACGGTTACGTGTTCCGTACCGCAGATCTTCCAGGTCATCATATTCAAGGCTCAGCACCCAGTCCCGAGTCAGCGTGTAAGAAAGACCCAGGCCATAGCCTTTGAAGCCATGCATATAGTCCGCTGCCCCGTTCATGGTGTGTTCCACATAAGTAGCCCGAGGCTGATAGTAATACTTGGCATAGGCGTAGAGATTGCCCTTGGCCCAGCTGTTTTCCTCGCCGCGGCTCAGGCTGAAGACATAACCGCTGCCGCCGGGTTCTGTCTCATCGTGCCCATACAGGTACTGAGCCCCGAAATGGAGCCAGCCGCCAAGCGGTGTCTTATACCCGAGCATTCCGATATTGCGGTTATTGCCGGCATCCATACGGAATCCGTAAACGCCTGCTTCAAGCGTCTGATCACCCGGAGCGTGGTACGAAGCCGTAATGGCCGACACTTCATCAGCCTCATTGACCTCACCAAAGGCCCCTTCATAGTACCAGGGTTTCTTATCCCCATAGGCAAGCTGGACGCCCTTGAAACGGCTGTCGTAGATATTGCCGTCCGCAATGGTCTTCCCGAAGGCGCCGACCGTCACGATGACCTTGCCAATGGATCCCTTGAGATAATAGCGGTCAAGATCAATGGTGCCGTCCATGCTGTCATCACCATGGAAAGCCTTCTCGCTTTCGAGCATTCCCACAGCGTGCCAGTTATCATCAATGTTGTAATCCATATAAATCCGGGCACGGGCGCGCAGCCTGTCGTCCGGGAATTGCTTTGTATGCCGCTCCGGATCAATGGCACTGTGATTCGACGTATCGTTGTTATCAATCCGGATTTCCCCGTCAATCTTGAATTTTTTCGATACATCGACAGCAGGATCCGGCGTTTCGAGAACGGCCATATCATTAGCCCGTTTTTCCTCGTAATACCCAAGATCCGCCAATTCCTGCGTATAATTTGCCTGCTGCTTAGAGAGTTCCTTCAGTTCCTCCGTAGGCACAGGGCCCGCAGCCACTGCCGGCGATGCATTGGATGCAGTAGATACATTATCCTTGTGGTTTTCCTTCTGTTCTTTGATGAGAATCGAACTGCTGCTTGCTCCTGAAGCAGCTGGAACGAGTCCTGCCATGGAATCGAGCAGGGCATCCCGCTTTTGCGTCAGGGCCTGAAGCTGGGCACGGGCCGGTTCGAGACGCCTCTTAATAAGGGCAAGGCGCACGCTTGCTTCAGCAAGTGTCTTGTCCCGTTTGGCCGCCTCTCGTTCAAGCGAAGCCATGGTCGTTTCATCTCCGCCCTGAAGGGACGCATAGATTTTCTTTTTTTCCGTTTCCTCCAGTGCCTTTTGGGCACTGTTATAGGTTGCAAGGGCCCTCTTGTACTCCTTTTCAAGGACGCTCACCATAGCGGACTCCCGTACTGTAATTCTTGAAAGATTCGTAAACTGGTCAAGATTTTCCCGGAGGCGTTCCTGCATCTCAGGTGCGTCGTCTTTGGAAAGTGCCAAACCCACGCGGCGAGCCTCATCCTCCCGGGAAGCGCCGGCGTAAGCGATTCCTGACGCATACAGCGGCAGTGCTGCAAGCGTCAGACTCCAGAGAATCTTTTGACAGAGTTTGTGGTGCAATATCATTTCAACTTCCTTCCACGGTGGACGTGTACCCATAAGCAGGCTTGAATCCCCGTGCTTCTTTATGACTTGTCTTATCTTCATACATGCGGTGGTCAGAAATCTTCATCATTTTTTCCATGTCGCCGGCCTCAGAATAATAGGCTACACCCACGGAGATTCCTCCAAAATAAGTCTTTCCATTGATAGTCAGGGGAGCGTCGATGGCGTGCCGGATTTCTTTTACCATACGTTTACCTTCCGCTGCGTCCACGACAGGCAAAAGGGCAACGAATTCATCGCCTCCCATGCGGCCGACGACACCGTTATGGCAGAAAATCTTCTGCAGGCGCTTTACAACTTCCTGCAGGACCAGGTTTCCGAAACTGTGACCGTACTCATCATTGCACTGCTTAAAGTCGTCGAGATCCGTATAGAAAAGGGCAAAATCAATTCCCCATTTTTGATAACTTTCCCTAAATTGTCTTTGCGCTTCCTTGAAGCCCTGGTAGTTCAGGGCGCCCGTCAAAGCATCAATATAGCTCTGCTTCTTCAGCTGTTCCTGGGCCACTGTGGATTCAGTCACATCGTGGAACCAGGAAAGGATGCCGACAATTTTTCCCTCTTGAATGAGAGAAATCTTATTCATCATAATCGTACGGATCATACCCTTGGTCATAGAATGCATTTTCTTTTCTGCCACAAAGGAAAATTTACCAAGAAGCATATTCTGTTCATCATCGGTAGGATCAAATTCTACGCTCCACCCTACTTCTTCTTCCGTTTTTCCCCGGATATCCTCGATTGAAGAAAGATTGAAATAGCGGAGGAATGTGTCGTTGGCCCCGACAAAACGGCCTTTCGTATCCTTCCAATACACAATCATATTGGGCAGATGGATGAGTGCGTCTCACAGTACATCCGGTGCAATCGCTGCCCCTTTATCCTCAATGCCGGAGCTTTCCCGCTCCCCAGGGATTCCTGCGTAACTGGGCATGACGACGCCTACGGGCTGCCGCAAATCAATGGTTCCGCAGTGAACCTCAATGTCGGAAGATTCTCCGGAAAGCCAGAGCAGATGGAGCTGCCATCCGTTGCTTTCACTTCGTTCGCTGTGGGTCACGCGGAAAAGCGTCGACAAATAACCACATCCGGACTGATTGATGCGCGGTACCAGTGTCGCCACATCATAAAACTCGAGAAAGCGTTTCCAATCTTCCGTATAAACATGCTGCTGTGCCCATTCCCGAAGAAAAAGGGGCAATGGGAGCCGTTCGAGTTCACTCGTAAGGCTCATGCCATTCTTGATTCGGTGAACGGTCTGGTTTGTAAGATTGAGTTCAAAGAAACTGTCAAAGATAGAAAATATCCCGTTCATAATACTTTGGACAGCTGCTTGTCTTTCCTTGAAGGCCGAACTGCGGACACTCGTAAGAATCATCAGAAAAGCTCTGGCACCGTTACTTTCGTTGCGGGCAATCGGATCAAGGCGCAGCGTGCAGAATTCATTATGAGTGAAGACTTCAATCGTTGCGCTGCCGTGATTTTTCTCGCACTGCTTGATTCCGCGGAGCAGATTCCAGCGGAACAGAGCTCCGGCCCGCCCCAGGAATTCATTGAAAGCCTCAGGGTCACGGAATTTCTGCAGTCCCTCACGGGCATTAAACGCCGCATTCGACCCCAGAAGGCACAACTGACCTTCACGATATTCAACGACACAAGCCGGCAAAGAAGGCAAAACCTGTTTGTCGTTCCAGCCCCGGGTCACGGATTCAGGCATAGCCTGAACCATGTTGCAGCAGCCGACCGCATTGTAATAACGTTTATTTTCAGCCGTTTCATCCGTATCCCAGATGGCGAGCTTCATAAGTTCAGCAAAGGGAATCGGTTTGCTGTAGAGGTAGCCCTGCATCCGTTCGCAGCCTACACTCTGAAGATATTCCAGCTGTTCCTCCGTTTCGACCCCTTCGACAAGGGTCTTCATACCGAGCTGCTTTACCATGGCAATAAGAGCACCGATGATAAAATTGCCCCGGTTGATATTGCCGCTTCCGACAAGGAAGCGCAGGTCAAACTTCACAAGATCCACATCAAGATCCTTAAGGAGGCTCAGAGACGAGAAACCGCTTCCGAAATCGTCCATCCAGACTTCGTAGCCATGATCACGGAGATCCTTAATCTGTTTTCTCAAAGCATCAACGTCATCCCCGCCAAAATCCCGTTCTGTAATTTCAACGCAAATGGCATGCTCCGGCACGCCGTAGCGGGCCCGGAGCTGATCTAATCTTTGACGGACATGGCAGCGCTGAAAATCTGTACGGGAAAAATTAAGAGAAATAGGCAGGTCAATGTCCCGATGTATCTGGAGATTGTGGTACATGCGGCAGACTTCTTCCGCAATATAGAGGTCTAATTTGGTGATAAGCTGCGTTGATTCCAGCGGTTCGATAAAAACACCCGGGACCAGGAGTCCATAGACAGGATCCTCCCAGCGGGCAAGTGCTTCGGCAGCACAGGCTCTGCACGTAAGTGTTCTTACGATGGGCTGAAAAAAGACCTTGCTATCGTGATGCCTGATGGCATCGTCCAGATGAGTAACGACATAGTTATCAATCGTAAGCTGCTCATGAAGTTCGGCGTCATACTCACGATATACAGCCTGGTAATCCTGCTTCATATGGGCGCAGGCCGCCTTGGCGTAGTCCGATGCTGTAATCGGGCTGACATCGGGACTCGTGACGGCATAGATGCCGACCTTAAGGTCGATCTGGTTGTTGCTGCGCAGTTCAAGAGCCTTTTTATGCAGCGCCACGAGGCGTTCTTTCACGTCAGGTACACCGGTCACCACGGCAAACTGGATGGAATCCCCTCTCGTAATGAGGGCATCAGGAAAAGCCTTATGAATCAAGACAGAGACTTCCTGAAGAAGGTGAGCCCCTTCACTGATATCCCCGCGCATATTGATAAAGCGGAAGTTTTCAAGGTCGAGGAAAATATAATAGGCTTTCTTTCCTTCCTGCAGCAGTTCCTTCTGAAGCGCCTCAGCCTGCATCCAGAAATCACTGGTACTATCCAGGCGATTGCCTCTCTCTTCATTTAACTTTGCTAGTTCTTCTATATGATTTTTCATAGGAAGTCCTTCTTTGCTCACAGGTTATGACATCGTTGCGCTTGCGTCCCCGACAGGCATCATAACAAAAGTTCCATAACGTCGGGACGTCATCTTCATGGAAGCCATCATTTCCTGCTTGAGGCACCGGCTATTGATACGGAATGTCACGTTTTCCTTCTCGTTGGCCATCTTGTGAATGTAGCTCCAAACCGGCTGATCCGCTGCATTAAGGAGCGGTAAAATGGAGCGATTGGTCCACTCGTCCGGTCTCATATCAAACAAGTCCGCAAAGGCCTTGTTCACGGCCTCGATGCGGATATCTGTAATGGCATCCGTCTTATCCCGTTCCACTTCAAAAATGAAGAAAGGTGAAGGTACAATATCGCAATTGACGCGCAAACCGATTTCCTCCGGACTGCTGGGCTGATAAATGGGCAGTTCCTTCCCTTTCTTCTGGTAGAAGGAACGCTTTTCTTCATACATTTTCCAATCCGCCTGATTCTTGAGGACCGAAAAATCCATGGTAAACTCAGGCACCCATACGGATCCCAATGCAATATCGATTTTGCGGGATTTCATGAGAAGGCGAAGTTCCCGTACCTTCCTGGAGAATTCGTCTTCCTTTATGCCTCCCTCGAGAATAATGAATTCATCGCCGCCGACGCGGAACACATGCTGCTTAGGGAAGACTCGTATCGAACTTCCTGTCACTTTTTTCAGGAGTTCATTGCCTGCTTCATGTCCGTAATTATCGTTGACTTGCTTAAGCCCCGACACATCGGCAAAAATCACACCAAGACTCTCCTCATCGGGCAAATGGTCCAACGCTGACAAAAGACTGTTGAAATTTCCGACTCCTGTGAGCACATCTATATAGCCCAAAGTATGGAGCCGTTCAATAAGCTTCCAGTAGTACAGCAGGGTGGAAACGAAAAAGCCCATAAGACGAACCGTCTGCAGGAGATTCCGGGAATCTTTCTTTTCTTCCTTTTCAAAAACGATGAGGCCAACCACGTTGTCATATCGCTTGAGAAGCGCTGCATAGGCTTCCGAAGTCTCAACAACTTCTTTTTCCCAGATACCGGGAAAGCGTTTTCCTACTTCATCGGAAGAGAAAACACTGTGAAGCTCCTGCGCCGTATTCGAAGCAACTTTCCATTCATGAGTCATGGTAAAGTTATCGGGACCTATTTTTTCGAGTATATAAATGCTCTTCCCGCCAAAATGC
Source organism: Acidaminococcus sp. (assembly GCA_022482815.1). Classification (NCBI taxonomy): domain Bacteria; kingdom Bacillati; phylum Bacillota; class Negativicutes; order Acidaminococcales; family Acidaminococcaceae; genus Acidaminococcus; species Acidaminococcus sp. The sequence continues at coordinate 1,533,670 of JAKVOM010000001.1, read as the reverse complement.
TGGCTGAATTGAAACATCAGCTGCTGGAAAGCTTCTTCGGGATTGATTACGTCGTCATGGATGAAGTCTTTGTCAATTGCGACACCATTCCGTGACCATATGTGATTCTGCGCTGCCATGCTGCTATTCTTCCCCCCGTTTCTCCTTCCATGGAATGCCATGAAAAACAATTCTGATTTTATTTATCTTAACTTTTCTTTTAATATAAAACAATTACATCATATTATACATGAAGGACAGGAAACTTGGCAATAACAGGGAAATTCTTGCCTTTCAAATATGGATAAATCAAGGTTTTTACTAATTGTAAGCATTCTTAAAAACTATTCATTTATTATAAAAAATTCTTTTTATCATTTCTTATCTGTTTAATTTTATGGCTATGTCACAACAAACAGTTGATAAATAGCCATTTTTATAGGGGAGTATCAGAACTCCCCTACAAACTGTTATTTGCAGTTATCTATACTCATTTGGAATTTCGATATGAAGTGTCTCACACAATAACTTCACATCATGTGCATCATTTTCATCAAACTCGTATCCCAGATGGAACATTACTTGACTATATGGTTCAATACAGGAAACCTCTATTTCCTCAATTCTTCCTTTACCCGAAAAAGTTTCTACCGGAAAACAATCCCCATCATAAAGAATTTCACCTTCGTCCGTATATTCAAAACAATGCAAATCAATAATTCTGTTTTTCAAATCTTCCCATACAGTATGGTTCAATGTTGTATATTCCATCTTAATCTCATAAAAGCCATTAGCTTTCATTATTTCTATAAAGTTCTGATAATCGTTCTTTTCTACAAAAATGTCAATATCATTATGGGCTCTTGACTGATATCCAAGAAGAGCATCTACACCCCAGCCACCATCAAGAAAGACTTTAATCTCCGCATCTATTGCAAATTGAAGAATCTGTTTTACATCTGTTATATTGACCATCTTATCATCTCCACAAATTCTAATTAGGCGACCAGAGGAACTGCTGGTCTGTTTGATAAATCTCTGCATTTAGCAGTTTTCAATGTTGCCAAAACAAAAGTTAAGAAGATGTTCCTTTTCTCCATGTCGCTTTCTTTGGCGTAATTTACAAGGTTATTCCACACAAGATAGTTGTTCAGATACTTGGTAGAAACACCGTTAAAGCCACGCATAAACCTCTTTAGCTGGCTATGGTAGCTATTGATATGTTGGATATTATAAATGCCTTTCTTGGCTTTGCCAGTCTTTAACTGCACAAGGTCAATGCCATTGGCATTTGTAAATCTCACATAGGAGTTCATCTTGTCCGTAACAAGAGTGGAATTGGTCTTAATCCTACCATCATAAATATGATGTAAATCTCTTGTAGAAACTCTACCAGTATTCGTAATCTTGGAGATAGACAAGCCATTCCTATTAACCGCACAAGGAACACATACCTTTTCTTGGGACAAGCCTCTGATATGTGTAGAATGACCACGCTTATGAGCCTTGCGTGGCATAGCAAATGTCTTACTCTTGCTATGATTGCCCTTGTACGAGATGGCGAAAAAAGTTTCGTCAGCCTCAATAATGCCGTCAAGGGTAACATCGTCTGCCATATTCAACTCTGCAAATGGAATTTAACGTTTTCTTTATTTTTAAAGTACAAAAAAATACTCTTAAAATATTGGATATTCTGTTTTAATAACAATTCCTATTCTGATAAAAACCTTGGATTTTTTCCTTTGACTTATTTTTCGTGTACACGAGTTCACAAAAAATTCACAATTCATTACTGTCCTCAACCCGGATTTATTTGTTCTCAAACCTGAATTTTTCTTTACGGAGCGTGTCTAAAAACCCTGACTCATGCCTCAGCAAACGGTGCCCCGCAGCTAGTAAATTTTTACACACACAAAAAAACAGAGTGGAACGACTTTTCATCGCTTCACTCTGTTTTCATTTTTTAACCGTTTACGGTTTGTTTCCTACAGTGCGGCCAGCGGCCTGCGACTCGCGTTCTTTTTTAAGAGACGAGTTCATACCCCGCCTTCTCAATTGCTTTCTGAGCGGCTTCCTTCGGGAACGGTCCCGTCAATGTCACAGCTACTTCTCCCGTTTCATGATTAGGGACAGCTTCCTTGATTTCAGGAAGACTTTCGAGAGCCTTCTTGACACGGCCTTCGCAGTGGGCACACATCATACCCGTCACGTGGAGAGTCAGGGCCGATTCGCCGGCGCCCTTTGCCGCAGGGGCCATACCTTCATAGGTATAACCCGCCTTGGCAACAGCTTCTTTGACAGTCTTTTCATCAAGAGGCGCACTGAACGTCACGTGAACATTATTCTTCGTATGATCCGCCTGGGCGCTTACGATACCGGAAAGTCCCTCCAGGGCCTTTTTCACGGTACCTTCGCAGTGGGCGCACATCATACCCGTCACAACGAGGTCAGCTTCTTCCGTCTTCGGTTCGGCTTTAGCCTTCACGCCTTCATAGGTGTAGCCGGCATTCGTAATGGCTTCCTTTACAGCCTTTTCATCAAGTGGTGCACTCAGCGCTACGTGAACGTTATTCGTCGTGTGATCTGCCTTGGCACTTTCAATACCGGAGAGGTCTTCCAAGGCTTTTTTCACGTGAGCTTCGCAGTGTTCGCAAGTCATACCCGTTACGACAAGGTCTGCCTCCTCTACAGCTTTTGCGGCCTGAGGAACTGCCTTGACGGCCGGTCTTGCGACTTTGACTTCACCAATAGTCACGCCCTGACGCTTCTTATCCCCACTGGGATCATGAACCTTCGTAAGGTTAAGACGCAGTGCATTCATGCATACCGTGAAGCTTGAAAGACTCATCGCCGCGGCACCTACCATCGGGTTCATCTTGATACCGGCGACAAGACCGGCGGCAAGAGGAATGCAGATCATGTTATAGAAGAACGCCCAGAAGAGGTTTTCATGGATATTTCTGACGGTACTCCGGCTGAGGCGAACGGCAGCCGAAACATCGGTAAGTTTGCTGTTCATGAGGACGATATCGGCTGAATCAATGGCTACATCGGCACCGGCTCCAATGGCAATGCCGATATCAGCCCGCGTAAGAGCAGGTGCATCGTTGATACCGTCACCGACCATAGCAACTTTTCCGTATTTCTGGAGCTCACGGATGACAGATTCCTTCCCATCAGGGAGGACACCGGCAATGACGCGGTCCACACCGGCTTCACGGCCAATGCTTGCAGCGGTCTTTTCATTATCGCCGGTCAGCATAACAACCGTGATGCCCATATTCTGCAGTTCCTTAATGGCCTTCGGAGAATCTTCCTTGATAACATCAGCGACGGCAATGATACCCAAAGGAGAACCATCGCGGGCAAAGAGAAGCGGCGTACGGCCGCGGCCGGCCAGTTCTTCCGCCTTTTCTTCAAGGCTCTTATCAAGAGCCGTCACAGATTTGATATAAGAAAGGCTGCCGCCGATCAGCTTGCTCCCTTCCCGCTGCGCTGTCAGGCCGTTGCCCGGCAGGATGGAGAACTGATCCACGGGGTGAGCCGTAAGATTCCGATTTTCTGCCTCTTCAACGATAGCACGAGCCAGAGGATGCTCGGATTTTTGTTCAAGATCATTAGCAGCTTCCAGGAGCTCTGCTTCGGAGACGCCGGCAGCAGGAACAATGTCCGTCACCTTCGGTTCCCCTTTAGTGATGGTTCCCGTCTTATCAAGTGCTACAATGCTGACCTTCCCTGCCACTTCAAGGGATTCGGACGTCTTAAAGAGGATGCCGTTTTTAGCACCGACGCCGTTGCCAACCATGATAGCAACCGGTGTTGCGAGACCCAGAGCGCACGGGCAGGCAATGACGAGGATAGCAATACCGCGGGCAATAGCCTGTCCTACGGTAGCCCCTGCCACAAGCCAGCCGATGGTTGCGATGACAGCCAGACCGATGATGGTCGGAACAAAGTACATGGAAACCTTATCGGCAATACGGGCAATCGGGGCCTTCGTTGCCGAAGCATCGCTGACAAGTTTAATAATCTGCGAAAGGGTCGTGTCCTCGCCGACGCGGGTTGCGCGGCATTCCAGGTATCCGGACTGGTTCGTCGTAGCCGTCTGGACCTTGTCGCCCGGCTTCTTATCAACCGGCAGGCTTTCGCCTGTCAGAGCCGCTTCATTGACAGCACTTTCACCTTTGATGACTTCGCCGTCGACAGGGATATTTTCACCGGGACGGACAACGAAGATATCTCCCGCTTTGACCGTCTCGATAGGAACGGTCTGTTCCTTGCCGTCAATGAGAAGGACAGCTGTCTTTGGGGACAGCTTCATGAGCCCTTTGAGGGCATCCGTCGTACGGCCCTTGGAAATTGATTCGAGTGTCTTGCCGACAGTGATAAGAGCAGGGATCATGGCTGCCGATTCAAAATACAGATCCGACCGATAAATCGGGAAGAGTTCGCTGTAGGCCCAGCCCTGACTGCTCAGATACGTCAGATTATAGAGTACGTAAAGACTCCAGAGGAAAGAAACCCCGCTGCCCAGAGCGACGAGCGTATCCATGTTCGGAGCCAGGTGACGCAAGCTCTTGAAACCGCTGACGAAGAATGCTCTATTGATGAACATCACAATGAGGGCCAGGAGCATCTGTGTAATGCCCATTCCGAAGAGATTTCCTTCGAGGAACGCCGGGAGAGGGAAATTCAACATGTTGTGCCCCATGGTGAGGTACATCAATACGAGCAGGAAACCTATAGAATAAGCGAGACGACGCTTCAGTTTCGGCGTCTCCGTATCCTTCAGGGCGTCTTCTTCAGCCGCCTTCTTGGATACAGCTGTCCCATCCTTAGGAGCGGCGCCATACCCGGCATCTTCTACAGCTTTGATAATAGCTTCATCCGCAGCGGTTCCTTCCACACCCATGCTGTTCGTCAGCAGGGAAACAGAAACGGACTTGACGCCCGGAACAGACGCTACGGCCTTTTCAACGTGGGCCTGACACGATGCACATGTCATACCCTCGACCTTAAATTGTTTCATAAGAGGATACCTCCTTCGAAAGCTCTATCGCTAATACCCTACCTAGGTATTGTCTTTATGCTTATATTAACCGAATGAGTTTCATTTGTCAATGGGAAAATCATAGTTTTTTACTATAAATTCGTAAAAGAAAGTAGTCAGTGAAATCGTGGTTAGTACAAGCTCGCCTGCGGCAGCAAGGGATCAAATGAACAGGCTGCGGCCGCAAAGGCGGAGTCGAAAGAAAAAACGATCCTCCACCACACGCGTCAGTGCTTCCTCCCGTCAGTGCTGACTGCGGTTCTCCTCTTACCTTCCTCCACCACTTCGTGGTCCACCCTCCTTCCTAAAGGACGGAGGTGGCAGAGGAATTCCAAACCTTACGGTTTGGCTTAACTTGGGCGAATAAGAGGACTGGTGCTTTTATTTTTGAAATTTCTACTATTAAAAACTCCTGTCGGTTTAATCCAACAGGAGTTTTTGTTCATATTCATCGAGGACGGCCAGGAGGCCTTCCTGTGTCTGAGTTTGGTTGATTGCATTGCGGTAATAGGCGCTGTGCGGCAGCCCTGATAAGTAGCATGCCCCATGATGACGCATTTCCCTGACCGCAATCCGTTCACCTTTAAATGCGATAAGGTCGCGGAGATGGCGTCGAATCATGGCGAAGCGTTCCTCAAGAGTAACGGCTGGAACAGGACGGCCCTCAAAAGCCGCCTTCACTTCCCGAAAAATCCAGGGATTCCCTTGTGCCCCGCGGGCAATCATAACGCCGTCACAGCCCGTTTCTTTCTTCATGCGCAGAGCGTCATCAGCAGAAAAGATGTCACCGTTGCCAAAAACCGGAATGGAAACGCTTTCCTTGACGGTCCGGATGATTTTCCAATCGGCCTTGCCCTGATAAAACTGAGAGCGTGTCCTGCCATGAACCGCTACGGCGGCGCAGCCCGCTTTTTCCGCAAGCTGTGCAATTTCAGCAGCATTTTGATGAGCATCGTCCCATCCGGCCCGAATTTTTACGGTCACGGGAACGCTCACGGCATCGACAAGAGCGGCCAGAATCGCATAAGCCCGCTGCGGATCTTTCATCAAGGCTGAACCCTCTCCGTTAGCTACAATTTTGTGTACAGGACAACCCATATTCACATCGATGATATCAGCGCCGCTTTCCTCAACAATCTTGCCTGCCGCAGCCATCTCCGCCGGCACGGAACCAAAGAGCTGAATGGCTGTCGGGTGCTCATGCGGATCGATACGCAGCATGGCAAAGGTCTTTTGGTTGCGGAACAGAAGTGCCTTGGCACTTACCATTTCGGACACCGTATAATCGGCTCCCTCTTCCCGACAGATAACCCGGAACGGTAAATCCGTAACCCCTGCCATGGGGGCAAGCACGACCGGAATCTTTGCCAGTACCAATTGATTGAACATGGTTTCTCCTTCCTGGAAAAGCAAGCTGTTGGCAGTTAGCCGATAGCAAGGATAAAAAGCGCATTTAGCATTTAGTTTAGCCCCTATTTAAGAGCCTGTTTTATTATGATAATTGCAAAATTGCTGCAGCAATTTTGCTTCCCACAATGCGACCCGCGGCCAGCGACATGCACCTGAGAAGTCAATAAAAAAGATTCCCATTTCCGAACTAATTCAAAAACGGGAATCTGCTTTGCTTCCAATCAGCTGTTCATCTCATGCAGGATGCGCAGCCCTTCGAGCGTCAGGTTCGGTTCGACTACATCAACGAGTTTGGATTCAGAAGCCATCAGCCGGCCAAACCCACCCGTTACAACGACGAAGGCCTGTCCGCCCAATTCTTCTTTCATGCGGGTGATGATGCCGTCCATCTGGCCGACAAACCCGAAAATCACGCCGGAACGCATTGCATGAATCGTATCATGACAAATGGTCTTAGGTGGTTTAATCAGTTCAATACGCGGCAATTTTGCAGCTTTCTGGAAGAGGGCTTCCGTAGAAATCCCGATGCCCGGGGCAATCGCACCGCCCAGGTATTCCCCATCCGGACGCAGCGCGCAGAATGTAGTTGCCGTACCGAAATCGATGATGATCAGATTGCCCTTGTCCCCGTACATATGGTGAGCTGCCACAGCGTTAACAATGCGGTCAGCACCGATTTCATTAGGATGATCATAATCGAGCTTCAGGCCGGTGTTGATTTCGCTTGTTACAACAAAAGGCGTAACATGGAAGTAACGCTTGCACATGTTGCACAAAGGAACAAGCAGCGGCGGCACAACCGTAGAAATAATGATGTGCGTAACATCACCCATCTCCACACCCGTATAGTTAAACATGCTGCCAAGTAAGATTCCGAATTCGTCGGACGTACGAGAACGACTGCTGGACAGCCGCCAGTGAGCGAGCCACTCTTTGCCGTCGTGGACACCTACTACAATGTTCGTATTGCCGACATCCATTACCATTAACATTTCGACTTTCCTCCAAAAATACAGGATCTATTCCGTATATTCGGGTCTGCCGCCTCTTGAACTAGGCCCATAAACGTTTCTATTATACCAAAATTAAACAAAGGTGCAACCTTTTTTAAAGAAAAAGGGACTGTGAAATAATGCATACGCACTATTTCACAATCCCTTTTACGCAGGTCGCCGGTCGCTGGCCGCATGTCGCCCGTGGAAGAAAAATGACCAAGGAGACCCTCTCCGACGCCACAGCGCGGCCTTGAAGAGGGGCCACTTGCGGGTGACTTCTTTACCGAAGGCTAAATTAACTGCTGCTGTAATTCTTCTTTCAGAATCCGCTAAATGAATTACTTCCAACACTTTGGTACTAACCACTATTGGCTAGCCACCAGCCACTTTGTCATCTTCCAGCGCCTAGGCTAAACGCCATAGGCAAAAAGCCAAAAGCGCTTTTTATTTTTCACAACCCCTAACTCGTTCAATTAAAATTATATTTCCCTTTGCCTGATGCCGGGCGAATGGAAACATCCCCAGCCAGCACTTTCTCCACAACACCATCTTCCTTGCGGACCAGAAGTGCTCCATCAGGGTCGATATCTATAGCCGTACCGAGGTAGGTCTTATCCGGTGAAACAACTTTGACCATGCGGCCAAGTGTCGTCGAATATTCACGCCATTTATCAAAAACAGGCTGGAATCCTTCCTTGAGAACCCGTTCATAGTACTCTTCGAAATAATCAAGCACTTTGCCAAGAAGAGCTACTCTGTCAATCGGATGACCCGCAATATCCGCAATGGAAACAGCGGAATCCCGCAAGTTTTCCGGAACCATTTCCTTCGGCACGCAGACATTGATGCCAATACCAACAACAAGGAAATTGATATGTCCGAATTCGGCACTCATTTCTGTCAGGATACCTACGAGTTTGCGGCCGTCAAGCAGGACATCGTTCGGCCATTTGATCATGGCGTCAACACCGCAGCATTCCCGAATAGCACGTACAACGGCTACGGCAGCAAGGAGCGTCATTTTGGGAGCTTCCTGCGGCAGGAAGGACGGTTTGAGAAGTAAAGAAAACCACAGTCCTTTTCCGTAAGGACTGAACCAGCCGCGAGACAGACGGCCCTTCCCGCCGGTCTGTTCTTCTGCTACGCAAAGGGTACCATCTTCAGCGCCATTGCCAGCCAGCTGCTTCAGAATTTCGTTGGTTGAACGCACCGTATCCTGATAACAAATATGGCGGCCGACAAACTTTGTATGCAGTACGCGCCCGATTTCTTCCGGAAGCAGCTTATCCGGTGCTGAAATGAAGATATACCCCTTCTTCGTATGGGCTTCAATTTCATATCCCATTTTTTTAAGGCTTTGGATATGTTTCCACACCGCGGTTCTCGTGATTCCGAGCTTATCCGCCAATTCCTGACCGGATACAGGTTCCGGAGCCTTTTCCCGTAAAATTTTCAAGATTTCTGTCCGCATATCATGTCATCCCCTATGATTTCGTTTCCTCTTATCCCAACTTCGTACATCAATGTAACCTCTAACTATAGTTTTCCTTCCGACTGCGTGGAAGGATGTTGTAGAGGAATGGCAAACCTTCGGTTTGCTTGACAAATAGCTATCCTCCGCCGCACAGCGGCCTCCTCCTTCCGACTGCGTGGAAGGAGGTTACAGAAAAACGTCAAGCCTTCGGTTCGCTTGCCAAATAGCTATCCTCCGCCGCACAGCGGCCTCCTCCTTCCGACTGCGTGGAAGGAGGTTACAGAGGAATGGGCAAACCTCCTTCGTCGGTTTGCCTATAAATAAAGGGCGCCAAAGCGCCCTTTATTTATTCTATACTTGAGGAATATCGTTCAAAGCCGTTTCGGGTGCTTTGTCTGCAGTTCCGGCGTCTTCTGCCGGTTCAGGAGTTTCAGTTACCGGCTTCGGTTCCGAAGTGGTATCTGCTTCCGGCGGCAGCTCTCCCTTTTCAAGGATATGGCCGTATTTCATAAGTTCCTGCAATTCATGCTCTTCCAGAGTTTCCCGTTCCATCAGATTCTTGGCGATCAAATGGAGTTTATCGATGTTCTCGGAAATGACCTTGACGGTGCCTTCGTAAGCTTCATCAATAAAGCGGCGGATTTCACGGTCCACCGTGGCAGCTACTTCCTCGCTGACCTGGTTCTGCTGACCCATATCCCGTCCGAGGAAGACCTGTTTATTGCGGTGGCCGAACGTAACGGCACCGAGCACTTCACTCATACCATATTCGCACGTCATATCCCGGGCAAGCTCCGTAGCACGCTGCAGATCGTTGCTGGCTCCGCTCGAAATTTCGTGCAGTACCAGTGCCTCAGCGACACGGCCGCCCAAAAGCACTTTCAGCTCATCCAGAAGTTCGCTGCGAGTTGCATAGTAACGATCTTCCTTCGGGAGGCTGAGCGTATAACCGCCGGCACGGCCGCGAGGGATAATCGTAACCTTATGCACGGGGTCCGTGTGGTCAAGGAGCATACCGACAAGAGCGTGACCGCCTTCATGGTAAGCGGTCAGACGTTTTTCCTCATCACTCATGACACGGCTTTTTCTTTCCGGCCCCATCATGACGCGTTCGGCAGCTTCTTCCATATCACTCATCGTAATTGTCATCTGATTATGACGGGCCGCCAGCAGGGCACCTTCGTTGACAAGGTTTGCCAGGTCCGCGCCCGTAAAGCCCGGCGTACGGCGGGCAATGACATCGAGGTCTACCGTCGAATCGATTGGTTTACCCTTCGTATGAACCTTCAAAATTGCCTTACGTCCGCGAATATCAGGCTTGTCGACGACAATCTGACGGTCGAAACGGCCCGGACGCAGAAGCGCCGGATCAAGAATATCCGGACGGTTGGTCGCGGCAATCATAATAATGCCTTCATTAGCACTAAAGCCATCCATCTCCACGAGGAGCTGGTTCAGCGTCTGTTCACGTTCATCGTGGCCTCCGCCAAGTCCGGCACCTCTCTGGCGCCCGACAGCATCGATTTCATCGATGAAGACGATGCAGGGCGCGTTCTTCTTCGCCTGATCAAAGAGGTCACGGACGCGGGAAGCACCGACACCGACGAACATTTCCACGAAGTCGGAACCACTGATGCTGAAGAAAGGCACGCCGGCTTCACCGGCTACGGCTCTTGCCAGCAGCGTCTTACCGGTACCAGGAGGTCCGTAGAGCAGCACGCCCTTTGGAATCTTGGCACCCAGCTGATTATATTTCTGCGGAGCCCGCAGGAATTCCACGACTTCTTCCAGTTCCTGCTTGGCTTCATCTGCACCGGCCACATCACGGAACGTCACCTTGCTCTTACCGTCCCCGTACAGTTTGGCTTTACTCTTGCCAAAGGACATGACACGGCTGCCTCCGCCCTGGGCGTTGTTCATCATGAAGAACCACAGCACCACAATGATGATCATGGGCAGAATCGACGTCAGGATATTGCTCAGAAGCGACGGCTGAGGCGGCAGCTGCGCATTGATTTCTACGTTCTTATTCCGCAGGGTTTCTACCATTTTGTCATCCCGCGGAGCGATAGTCGTGAATTCGGTACCGTTCTTGAGTTTGCCTCTGATTGTCGTATTATCGATGATGGTCACCGTGGTGACGTCATCATCCTCGACTTCCCTCATGAACGTTGAATAGCTCATTTCATTCTTCGGCGTACTGGGAGAATTGTAATATTCAAAAATCCACAGACCGAGAATCAGAATGAGCAGGTAGAAAAGCAAATTGCGAAAAAATTTTGTCACTGTTTCCTCCTACCTCCCATCCTTATCGAATAGGATTTATATTTTTAATATCATTTTTCATAGACGGAACGCTTTAAAACGCCGATATACGGCAGCGTCCGGTAATCTTCCGCATAATCAAGGCCAAAGCCGACTACAAATTCATCAGGGATGATGAATCCGTAATAATCAGGAACCATCTTTACGAGACGGCGTTCCTTCTTGTCAAGCATGGCCGCCAGCTTAATGCTCTTGCAATTGCGCTGAGCAAAAAGTTCTCTCACAGCCTTCAGCGTCAGGCCGGAATCTACTACATCATCCACAATCAGGACATTCTTGCCCGCAAGGTTACGGGAAGTATCAAACTGAATATTGACCTTGCCCGTCGTAGACGTACCGGAACCGTAGGAAGACGCTTTGATAAAATCGATTTGCGTCGGTACGGTCATATGCTGGGTCAGTTCTGTCAGGAAATAAGCAGCCCCTTTCAGGAGGCCGATGACCAGCACTTCTTCCCCCTTGTAGTCCTCACTGATTTCCTTTGCCATTTCGGCAATTCTCGTCTTCAGGGTCTTTTCGTCAATCAAAATCTTTTCAAGATTGGGATGCATTTCTCTGTTGCTCCTTTTTTGCAAGCTTGGCGGCCCTTTCTTCTTCCCGGGACCGTTCATTTTTTCCCGCCATCAACCGTCCGTTCAAATAAATGAGACGGACATGCCCGGGCACATCCAGCGCCTTGCCGCTGGTACCCCTGGCAATGAGTTCAAGTATTTTTTTGACATGGTCATAAGAAAGTTCCCCGCCGCCCACACGGCGCACCATCACGCGAATAATGCTGCGTTTAAGTGCCAGCGGAAGTACTTCAAAATCAGATCCTACACCTACGTCGTACGTGCCAAACACATCACGGCCATAGGCGTTCAGGTACCGCAGTGCCTGACGTTCCAGATAAGCCTCATCCTCGGCGGCGACATCGGCCAGCTGGGCAAGATGCTTCTTAATCTGGGGATTCTGGGTTTCCAGAAGCGGCAGCAGCTGTCTCCGGATCCAGTTGCGTTTCAAAGTTTCATCGGAGTTCGTACTGTCGGTTCTGTAGGCAAGGCCTTCTTCCTCGCAGTACAGCTCCGTATCTTTGCGGGAAATCTCCAGGAAAGGCCGGGCCAGATAACCACTGACTGCAAGCATACCCCGCAGTCCTCTCGTTCCGGCGCCGCGGAGCAGATTGAGCAGCACGGTCTCTGCCTGATCATCGCGATGATGAGCCAGGAAAATGCCGGATGCATCATATTTACTGCGGCAGGCTTCCAGTGCTTCATAACGCAGGCGGCGCGCTGCGTCCTCTAGGGAAAGACCTTCGGCATCAGCCAGCTCTGCCGGTTCCACATCGGCCCGGTAAAACTCAAGGCCGCGTTCCCGGGCGTAGTCTGCCACAAAAGCGGCATCTGCTTCTGCCTCTTCGCCGCGCAGATGGTGCTGCACATGAGCTACAATCACCTGGACATCATCCGCCTCGGCCGCCTTGGCCATCACGTCGGTGAGGGCGAGGGAATCCGCCCCGCCGGAACAGGCAGCCACCGCGGGCGTACCCGGTTTCCACAGGGCAGACCGCCGCACCAGCCCGATCAGGCTTTCTTCCAACAATCCCATATTTTCACCTCAATAAAGAGAAAGGTACTTCCGCAGAAGTACCTTTGCGTTTGATTAATCTCCTCTGCGGGCACCCCGGCCGCCCCGTTTGGACTCGGTATTCCTTTTTAGATCCAGCAGGCGGTCATCGCTTTCCTTCAGGAAACGGGAAAGCTTATCTTCGAAGCTCATCGGTCCGGAGTTTCTGGGAGCTCCGCCGGCGCGGTCACCGAACTTGCGGTCACCAAAATGCTTTTCTCCGGGTTTTCTGTCCCCAAAATGTTTTTCGCCGCCATGGCGATTTTCAAAGGGTTTATCGCCATACTGACGATGCGGTGCCGGAGGCATAAGGGCCTTGATAGACAGACCGATTTTGCCTTTATCGTCGATGGATACGACCTTTACCCTTACCTTGTCTTTCACTTTCAGGAAGTCATGTACATCTTTGACGAAGACATTGGATACCTCGGAAATATGTATCAAGCCTACCTTGTTTTCAGGGAGTTGAACGAACGCCCCAAAATTAGTGATTCCAGTGACAACACCTTCTACAATTGCGCCTTTTTCCAAAGCCATAGGTCAAAGACATCCTCCTTTAAATTCGTGTTACGTTAACAATTATACATTTGTCGCCGATTCGTCGTCAAGTCCCCAGTGATGCGTATTTTCAAACTTTTTGGAGATTTTTTACAATCAAAATATGGCAGATGGCAGTCAAGCCGGCAGCCGATAGCTGCAGACAGAGGAAAAGCGATAAAAAAGCGCCTTCAGCCTTTGGCAGATGGCCGGCAGCCCGGCCTTCGGCAGAGTGGTTCACCACTTGCCGCAGGCTGTTTCCATTGCCTTACTTTCCTCCCCCCCCACTTTTTTCCTTCCGAGCGGAAGGAAAAGAAGCTATCCTCCACCGCTATCGTCAGCGCTTCCTACCGTCAGTGCTGACTGCGGTTCCCCCCTTTCGAAGCCGCGAAGCGGCTTGAAAGGAGGTCCTAGAGGAATTCCAAACCTTACGGTTTGGCTTAATTAAGGCGGCCTGCGATCCGTTCCGTTATAAACAAAGAGCCACCGCTTTAAGCGGCAGCTCTTTATTTATTTTTTCCCGGCAGCGTCCTTGGTCTGCTCGTTCTTTTTACTATCATCCACCAGGAATAAAGGAATTTCTTTCTTCCCGACCATATTATGCTCGTCACGGGCAACCTTTTCGATATACTGCGGATCGCTCAGATTATCTCTTTCTTGCTCAAGCTTGGCATTTTCAGCCTTCAGCTGTTCGATCTTCTGCTCGGTCTTTACCGTTTCCTGGTGAACCTGAAACAGGGTATAGACTCGATAACCGGCACGAACCATAAGAAGTGCCATAACCAGGCAGAAAACGAACGTCCCAAGTGACCGCTTCCTGCTTTCCGCTTTCTTTCGTTTTCCGGTAACCATCATAACCTCTCTCCCTGTTTGCGGTACCATGAAAAAAACAACCCGATACCGAAGGCATCAGGTTGTTTTCCAAACGCATTATTTGTTGACAGCATCCTTGAAAGCTTTGCCAGCTTTGAAAGCAGGAACAGTGGCCTTCGGAATCTTGATAGGTTCATGAGTACGAGGGTTCTTGCCGGTACGAGCTTCGCGAACGCGAGCTTCGAAAGTACCAAAGCCAATCAGCTGAACTTTATCCTTCTTAGCGATTGCTTCCTTCACGGTATCAATGAAAGCATTTACAGCCTTTTCAGCGTCTTTCTTAGGCAGAGCAGTCTTAGACGCAACTTCAGAAATCAGTTCACTTTTGTTCATAACTAAGTTCCTCCTAAAAACTAATTGCGCCTTATGGCGCTTGGCTATCGTTATGGTATCACAATCTAAATAAAAATGCACGTTTTTTTTTAATTTTCCTAGAGATTTTCCGCTTTTGCACGCTTCCAAAGCTGTAAAAGTTCCGAAATTGACAGTTTTTCCATGTCCCGATGTTCGGATTTCAGAATTTTTTCCATAGAGCGAAATCTTTTTTCAAACTTGTTATTTGCCCTGTTTAAAGCCGTTTCCGGTTCAAGTCCAAGCATCCTTGCATACACAGAGAGGGCAAAAAATACGTCACCAAGTTCATCTTCCATAGCGTCCATATTTTTTGCCTGCTTAGCAGCCTCTAACTCATTCAGTTCTTCCATCACCTTTTTTCGGGCGTCTTCAGCTTCGGGCCAGGCAAAACCTTTTCCTGCAGCCCGGGCACTTAGTTTATAAGCGCGCATCAAAGCAGGCAGTCCCCTGGCAATGCCGTCAAGAGCACTCGTCCGCTCTTTTTTCTCACCCGCTTTGATGGCTTCCCAGTTTTTCAGGACTTCTCCCGTGTCGCTGACTTCGATAGTGCCATAGACATGAGGATGACGGTGAATCAGCTTTTTAACGACATCATCAATGACGTCCTGCATCGTAAAGAGGCCTTCTTCCTCGGCAAGGCGGGCATGAAAGACGACCTGCATCATCACGTCGCCCAGTTCTTCGCGCATTCCGTCCGTATCCTCTTCGTCAATAGCTTCCAGCAGTTCGTAGACTTCTTCCACAAGCTCCCGCCGCATGCTGCGATGGGTCTGGATCCGGTCCCAGGGACAGCCGTGAGGCGCCCTGAGAGTTTTTATTACTTTATCGAGGGGCTTAATGTCCATGACCCCTTCTCCTTTTTTCTCAGCCATGTTTTCTCCTCCTCCGGATCATGTTCCGGACTTCGCTTATACGAATTTCACCTGTCACGACAATAAGTAAAGCATAAACGATGGCTCCAGCCAGCACAGCAAGAAGTGTTCCTGCCGTCCCGCCGCAGACAGGGCGCAGCAAACCCCACGCTGCCCACGCAGCAGCCCCCATCAAAAGACTGCTGACGGCAGTCCGGGCAAGCGTCTTCCACGGAAGCGACAGCCGCGTTTTGGAATACAGGAACAAAAGATTCAAAATACTGGCTGTCAGCAAGTTCAAGTCCGTGGCCCAGGCCGCTCCGAGGATATGGTACAGCGGATTTGCCACCAGCACCCACAAAATCCCGACCTTTACGATGAGGCTGAGCAGCATATTGATCATAGGCGCCTTGGTATATCCAAGTCCCTGCAGGACAGCAGCCGACACCTGATGCAGCCCCAGAAGGAAAATAGCAGGTGCCAGGGCCGTTACCACAGGGCCTGCCTGCCCCGCATTATAAAGCATCTTGGCCAGCGGGGTCCCAAGCACGGCTACGCCCACCGCGGCCGGCAGATTAAGCAGGATAAAAAAGCGGAAAGCCTGGCGGGTCTTATCGGCAATAATATCCTTACGGCCCAGCGCTTTACCTTCAGAAATCGCAGGCACCGTCGAAAGGGCCAGGGAATTGGTCGGTATCGTCCCCATGTTGACGAGAGGCAGCGCCATGCCCGAAAGATATCCCAGAGCCGTTGTCGACTCGGCAATGGTAAAACCAGCGACAAGAAGGCGGTCCGGCACCAGGATGATTTCAATCAGATTGACCAGCGGCACCATCAAATTCGCACAGGCAACAGGTACGGCAAGGAGCGTCAGATCCCGGGCCGTACTGAGCGCTGTAGGCACTTCCCCCGGGCAGCTCAGTTCCCTTGCCTCGGCATGCCACTTTTGCTGCTGACGGTGATAAAAATAAATCAGCAGGGCAATTCCTGCAGCTGCCCCCGGAACGGCTCCGAAGATAGCTCCTGCCGCGCCGTAGGCAAGTCCCCTCGGTACGAGCAGAAAAGCCAGGGTGATCATCACGACAACCCGGACGAACTGCTCAAAAATCTGCGAGGCGGCCGGCGGTACCATTTCCTGGAATCCCTGGAAATAGCCGCGCATCCCATAGAGCGGGACTTCAAGGGCGATGGCAGGTATCATGGCCATCATGGGCAGATAAGCCCGACTGTCCTTGATGAGATGATGCCCGATAAGCTGCGGCACCAGCATATAGGCCAGGAGTGCAAACAAAAGTCCAACAAGAATCAGAAAACCCAGAGACAGCGTAAAGGTTCTCTTTGCCGTTCCCCATTCTTTCCTGGCTGCCCGGCGGGAAATCAGGATGGACATAGCCGCCGGTATTCCGGCCGCCGACAATCCGACGAAGAAATTATAGAGAGGATAGGCAATCTGGTAGAGCCCGATACCCTCTCCGCCAAGAAGGCGGGATAAAAGAATCCGGTTGACGGATGCAAATATCTTGACCATGAGCCCTGCTCCGGTCAGGATCAATGTTCCTTTGACAAATTTGTCAGCCATAGATTTCTCCCTTCCTGGTGACATCTGATGCTTTATTCAAGACCAGGGAAAACTCCCTTTTCTTAGAGAAGACGCGGAATATTCTTTTCAAGCCACGTAAGAGGCTCGATCTTCATTCCAGTCGTAATAAGTGTAAAAAGCGGCTGACTGCCCATTTTCAGCGTTGCACGGGGCACATATTCGCGAAGCATGTCCTTCAGCACATCCGGATTGGCCGTACTATGCTGGTCGAAAGTAATGCGGATGGCTCCCGGACGCACAGAGATACCGATAATGCGCAGTTTCCGGCAGAGATCCCGCAGCGCAGCAACACGCCACAAAAGCACCATCTGCTCCGGCGGCGTGCCGAACCGGTCGATGATTTCGTCCATGAAATCCTTGCTTTCTTCGTACTTCATGTCGGCCAGGCGATGGTAAATTTCCAGCTTGTACCGGGGATTATCGATATAATCATCCGGGATGTAGGCATCGAGTTTCATATCGATAACAGGATCCGGCACCTGTTCTTCCGCCGTTTTTCCGCTCTGCAGGGCATTGATTGTATCTTCGAGCAGGCGGCAGTAGAGGTCAAAGCCGACACCCGCAATCTGTCCGTGCTGTTCCGGTCCCAAAAGGTTTCCGGCACCGCGGATTTCCAGATCCCGCATAGCAATCTTGAAACCGGCACCGAGTTCCGTAAAGTCGCGGATAGCCTGCAGACGTTTCTGTGCGATTTCGGTGAGGGCCCGGTCTTTCTTGTAGAGGAAATACGCGTAAGCCAAGCGGGACGAACGGCCCACGCGGCCGCGCATCTGATAAAGCTGGGACAGGCCGAAGTTTTCTGCGCCGTCGATGATAATCGTATTGGCAAGAGGCACGTCAAGGCCGTTTTCGATGATTGTCGTGCAGAGGAGTACATCGAAATCGCCCTGATAGAAGCCCATCATCACATCTTCCAATTCGTCTTCCGTCATGCGTCCGTGTCCGATGCCGATGGTAATGCCGGGCACCAGTTCACGCAGACGGGCAGCGATGGAGCTCAGTCCTTCAATCCGGTTGTGGACATAGTAAACACGGCCGCCGCGGCGAATTTCGCGTTCGATGGCTTCCTTCACCATGCCTTCGTCATATTCTGCCACATATGTTTCTACCGGCAGACGATCTTCCGGAGGCGACTCGATGACACTCATATCGCGGCCCTTGACGAGCGCCAAGTGGAGCGTACGTGGAATCGGGGTAGCTGACAGGGTCAGTACATCGATGCCGGCACTCCACTGTTTGATTTTTTCTTTCTGCGCCACGCCAAAGCGCTGTTCTTCATCGATAACGAGGAGACCAATATCCTTGAAATGTACATCGGGCTGCAAAAGGCGATGCGTCCCGATAATGATATCGAGCTGCCCCTCTTCCAGTTTTTTAAGAATAGCTTTTTGTTCCTTCGGAGTACGGAAACGACTCAGCATATCAATACGGACGCCGAAATTTTCCATGCGCTGCCGGAAGGTCAGGAGGTGCTGCTGGGCCAATACTGTCGTCGGCGCCATCACGGCAACCTGTTTGCCGTCCATGACAGCTTTAAAAGCAGCACGGATGGCGACTTCTGTCTTGCCGTAACCAACGTCCCCGCACAGCAGACGATCCATGGGCACCGGTTTTTCCATATCCGCCTTAATTTCCCGGATAGCCTGCAGCTGATCCGGTGTTTCCTCGTAAGGGAATTGCGCTTCAAATTCTTTCTGCCAGGGCGTATCCGGCGAAAAAGCGTGCCCTTTGGTAATCTTACGCTGGGCATAGAGGCGCAGCAATTCAGACGCAAGAAGCGTAATAGCCTTCTTGGCCTTTTTCTTCGTACGCTGCCAATCCGAGCGTCCCATATTGGAAAGACGCGGCGGCGTCCCTTCGCTCCCGACGTATTTGTGGAGCAGACCGACTTGTTCAATCGGCACGTGGAGTTTGTCGCCCTTGGCATACTGGAGTTTGAGATAGTCTCTGTGAACGCCGTCGATGACAATCGTTTCGACGCCCAGATACCGGCCGATACCCTGGGTATCATGAACGACATAATCGCCGACCTTGATATCGGAGAAATAATTGATAGACGGGCCTTTTCCGCGCTGCTTTCTCTGGCGGCGCTGTTTCTGCATGCCGAAAATATCAGCTTCCGTCAGAAGGAGCCAGTTTTCGTCCCAAAAGTTAAAGCCTCGTGACAGACTGCCTTCGAAGACAGCTCCGCCCGTTTCCGGAAGAAGCGTGCCGGTGCGCACAAACTGCATGGGTACGCCCTGATTTTTCAGTTCCTGGGCCACACCGAACGCCTTATCCCGCGTGCCCATCATAATGAGAGGATGCACGCCGTCAGCAATCCAGCCCTTGAGATCCTTGACAAGCAGTTCCGTATTTTTGTTATAAGGTGCCATGGAACGCACCTGGATGTGGATATTGGGAGCCTTGGGAGCAAATTTGTGACCCAAGTCACTCACCACAATTACATGTCCCTTGATTCCCCGCTCTTCCAGTTCTTTTTCCGTAAAGAGCTGGTCCGCAAATTCCCGGTTATCGTTATAGCTCTTTTTAGCTTCTTCAAAGAAAGCAGCCGGTTCGTCGAGCACAAAGAACTGTTCTTCCTTTACGTAGGCAAAAATATCGGAAGAAGCTTCGTTTTCCGGCTGGGCAATCGGCATGATGTCCACCCGGGTCAAACCGCCGATGCTGCGCTGATCTGCCAGATTAAAACGCCGGATAGCATCCACCGTGTTATCGAACCATTCCATACGAATGGGGTCTTTCTGGTTAATCGGGAAGATATCGAGAATGTCACCGCGCACAGAAATCTGACCGATGGTATCTACCTGATCCGTCCTTTCATATCCTTCCTTGACCAGTTTTTCAATCAGTTCGTCACGGTCAATTTCAGCGCCGCTCGTCACGGTAATATTTTTGCGAAAAAAGTTTTCCGGACTGGGGAGTTTCTGGATAGCCGCTTCGGCTGTCACAAAGATGATTCCCGGTTCTTCCTTGGCAATCATTTCAAGAGAAGCGGCCCGTTCCGCCATGACTTCCTCGTTGCGCGTATCGACCTGCCCGTGAACCAGACTTGCCGGATACAGTTCCCGCATAGCAAGATCCGGGTAAAAATACGTCAATTCCCGGCGAAGATTCCGGACATTTTCCCGGTTCGCCGTCAAAATCACAAGCGGGCCTTCCGCCCTGGTGCCCGTCATCATGGCAGCCAAAAAGCCGGCTTTGACAGATCCTGTCAAGCCGGTGAAGGTCAGGGGCCCGGAGGTCCTTCTCCACGTATCGATCCCTTTGCGAATATTCTTTTCTTTCAGTAAAAGCTTGATTAATTCTTGTTCCATATATGATTTTCACACAAAAAGAAGAGCTGCGGCCAAATGCAATATGCATCTGCCGCAGCCTGTGGAAACAGCCCCACGGCTGCTTCCTGAAATTTCATTACAGTTTTACGTTGATGTTGCTGCGGTCATACGTATGAACAGCATCTACGAAACGTACCGTGCCCGTGGAATAACGCATGGAAATCGTATGGGTACGGCAGCCGTTGCCGAAGTAGTTAACGCCTCTCAGCAGATCGCAGTTGGTAATAGCCGATGCCGTGAACATGCAGTCATCACCTTTGACAAGGTCATCCAGGGTGAGGACTTTCTTCAGGTCAGTGATGCCCATCTTGTGGCAGCGTTCTACCTGTTCTTCATTTTCCGGGCACAGGCGAGCCTGCATATCGCCGCCCAGGCACTTCAGGCCGGTAGCTGCGATAACGCCTTCCGGAGCACCGCCGCGGCCGATGTACATATGAACACCGGTGCCTTCAATACCTGCGTTGATAATCGGGTCTACGTCGCCGTCAGAGATGAGACGGATACGAGCGCCGGCAGCTCTTACTTCTTCAATGATGCTGCGATGACGCGGACGATCCAAAGCCACAACAGTCAGGTCGGATACTTTACGGTCCATGGCCTTAGCTACGCGTTCCAGGTTGACAGCAACCGGATCATCAATATTGATGCAGCCCTTGGCTCTCGGGCCTACAGCAATCTTATCCATGTACATATCAGGAGCATGCAGCAGGCAGCCCTTCGGAGCAATTGCAATAACGGCAATAGCGCCGTTCTGGCCTTTTGCAACCAGGTTCGTGCCTTCTACCGGGTCAACAGCGATATCCACTTCCGGACCGCCGGCACCAACGTGTTCTCCGATATAGAGCATCGGAGCTTCATCCATTTCGCCTTCGCCGATGACAACCGTACCGCTGATGTTAACCGTATCAAACATCTTGCGCATTGCATCTACGGCGAGCTGGTCAATGCCGTTCTTATCTCCGCGGCCCACGCCACGGCCGCTGGCCATGGCAGCTGCTTCTGTAACTCTTACAAATTCCATAGACAATTCTCTGTTCATCTTTGCGCCTCCCAATTTGTCAGCTTACTTCTTATTATACCTGTTCCGGGAAATTCCTTCAATGCTTTTGGTTGGCCAATGCGGCTGCGATAAAGGCCTTGAAAAGAGGATGCGGATGAGTCGGACGGGATTTCAGTTCAGGATGGAACTGTACGCCGACGAACCAAGGATGTTCGCTCTCAGGCAGTTCGACAATTTCAGTCAGCTTGCCGTTAGGCAGCGTGCCGGCTTCAATCAAGCCATGGGAGAAGAGTTCTTCCTTCAATTCGTTATTGACTTCATAGCGATGACGATGGCGTTCACTGATCATATCCGTGCCGTAAGCTTCAAAGGCATGCGTGCCTTCCTTCAGCTTGCAGGGATACTTGCCCAGTCTCATCGTACCGCCCTTGATTTCGATGCTGACCTGTTCCGGCATCAGATAGATGACAGGGTACGGAGTTGCCTCATTAAATTCGGTGCTGTTGGCCTTCTTCATGCCGCAGACATCGCGGGCATACTCAATGACAGCGCACTGCATGCCGAGGCAGATACCGAAGAACGGAATCTTCTTTTCTCTGGCATACTGTACGGCACGAATCATGCCTTCGATACCGCGGTCGCCGAAACCGCCCGGAACCAGGATACCATCGACACCTGCAAAGATGGCATCAAGATCTGCATCCTGATCTTCGAGGTCGCTGGCATTGATATATTCGATGTCCACATCGGCGTCACTGTTGAAGCTTGCATGTTTCAGGGCTTCCACAATGCTGATATAGGCATCCTGCAATTCTACATACTTGCCGACGATGGCAATCTTGGATTTCTTGGCATGAGGAGCCAGGATCTTCTTGACCATTTCGCGCCAGCCATCCATATCGGCCGGTCTGTCTTCCATGCCCAGCTTTCTCAGGACAACGCGGTCCAGTCCCTGTTCCTGCAGCAGCAGAGGTACTTCATAAATGCTCTTTGCCGTAATGGACTGGAATACGGCGTCCGTATCCACATCGCAGAACATGGAAATCTTTTCGCGCATTTCCTTGCTGATTTCACGTTCGCTGCGGCAAACGAGGATATCCGGCGTAATACCGATACTGCGCAGCTGCTTGACACTGTGCTGGGTCGGTTTGGTCTTCAGTTCGCCGGCAGCCGCAATGTACGGAACAAGCGTTACATGGATGTACAGCACATCATCGCGGCCCACGTCTTTCTTGACCTGGCGGATAGCTTCCATGAACGGTTCACTTTCGATATCGCCGACCGTACCGCCGATTTCGGTAATGACAAAGTCAGCGTTCTCAAGACGGCCTACGCGATAAACACGTTCCTTGATTTCGTTCGTAATATGAGGAATGACCTGTACCGTACGGCCCAGATAATCGCCGCGGCGTTCCTTATCAATGACAGATTGATAAATGCGGCCTGCCGTTACGTTGGAGTTACGGGTCAGATTGATATCAATAAAACGTTCATAGTGGCCCAGATCCAGATCCGTTTCCGCGCCGTCATCGGTAACAAAAACTTCACCGTGCTGATAAGGGCTCATCGTACCCGGGTCAATATTGATATACGGATCAAATTTCTGGATAGTTACCTTGTAACCTCTGCTTTTCAGCAGACGGCCCAGAGAAGCTGCCGTAATCCCCTTGCCCAAAGACGATACCACACCGCCCGTTACGAAAATATACTTGGTCATTTTGTTCCTCCCTTGTACTTAAATCAAAATCACATATGTTCCGGTGCGCTTACACCGAGGATCATCAAACCATGACGCAGCGTATACCCCACTGCGGAAATAAGTGCCAGACGTGCCTGCTGGAGAGCAGGATCGACGCCCAGGACACGGCACTGATTATAGAAAGAATGGAAAAGGCCGGCCAGTTCATAGACATAATGGGCAATCTTATGAGGGGCCCGTTCGGCCGCTGCCGTTTCAATCAGTTCTTCGTACGAGTTCAGTTTCTTGATCAAATCCACTTCCACCGGTTCCTTGAGGATCGTAAGATCACACTCCGGCTGAAGGGTAATTTTTTCTTCTTCCATCTGACGCATGATGCTGCAGATGCGGGCATGTGCGTACTGGACATAATACACAGGGTTGTCATTGGAATGTTCCGTAGCAAGCGTCAGGTCAAAATCAAGCTGGCTGTCGATGCTGCGCATGATGAAGAAGAACCGGGCCGCATCGGTACCGACTTCTTCAATCAATTCATTCAGCGTCACGGCCTTGCCCGTACGTTTGCTCATCTTGACCAGCTCGCCGTTGCGGTACAGGCTGACCATCTGGAGAATCAGGATTTCAAGCTGTTCCGGCTTGTAACCCAGAGCCTGCATGGCGGCTTTCATTCTCGGGATGTAACCGTGATGATCGGCACCCCAGAGATTGATGACTCGGTCAAATCCTCTCTGGAACTTGTTCTGATGGTAGGCAATATCTGCCGCAAAATACGTAGAAACACCGGTATCACGGATTACGACGCGGTCCTTGTCATCGCCAAATTCGGTAGACTTGAACCACAGGGCTCCGTCCTTCTCATAAATATACCCCTTCTCTTTCAGGGTTTCAACGGCCGCTTTGATTTTTCCGGAATCATGCAGGGTTTGTTCGCTGAACCAGACATCAAACTCGCAGTTAAATGCCTGCAGATCTTCCCGCAGGGCTGCCAGCTTCTCATCCTTGGCAATTGTCTGGAACTTTTCCAGGCGTTCCGGTTCCGGCATAGAAATAAATTTATCGCCGTACTTCGCCTTGATGCGCTTTGCCGTATCGATGATATCTTCACCGTGGTAGCCGTTTTCCGGGAACTCACAGGGAATCCCGAAAAGTTCCAGATAACGGGCATTGACGGAAGCTGCCAGGTTATGCATCTGGTTACCTGCATCGTTGATGTAATATTCACGCGTCACATCATAGCCGGCTGCCTTCATCAGGTTGGCAAGCGCACTTCCCACGGCAGCGCCGCGGCCATGACCTACATGCAGCGGGCCCGTTGGATTGGCACTGACGAATTCAATCTGAATCTTCTCGCCATTTTTCTTCGGCAGGTTGCCGTAGTCGGCACCGCGCTTCAAAATATCAGCAAGAGCCTGATACAGCCAGTCGGGACGCAGATAAAAGTTTAAGAAGCCTGGTCCCGCGATTTCCACCTTATCCACAACAGAACATTTCAGGTTATCCCGAATGGCCCCGGCAATCACGCGAGGTGCACAATGCAGTTTTTTAGCAGCCTGCAGGGCAAAGTTTGTCGCGAAATCACCAAAAGCTTTCTGCGGGGGCACAGTCAACACGACGGGATCCAGCTCACCTTCCTTGAGCGTTCCGGCCGCGATTGCCTTTTTGACTGCAGCAGTAACCGCGTCAGCCAATACTTTCTTAATGTCCACTGACTTTTTCCTCCTCAATTTCAATCTTCAAACTGATACTGCCGTTGGATTTCTGGTCAATATCGACATCATAGTCAAGTGCCAGATCCCATCGGCCGTCTCCTTTTTCAAACGTCATGAGCCGCGTAAATACAACCATAGGCACGGTCAAATACGGCGTTACATAGTTAAAGGAAGTATTGCGTCCTCTTTCGTAATGCTGACGATGCTCATACTTCCCATGACGAATCACTGTAAGACTGTCAGCGTCCCATTTCAGGGTCGTTTTCGTTCCCTCCATGCCGGTGACAGCACTTTCTTCGTACCGCACGTAAACGGTATTATTTTTTTCGGTAAGCGTTCCGTAAGACACAAAGGTCATAGGTCCTTCCTCTGTTCCCTTGGTCAAACTGTGAATAGTAATCTTAACTGGAACCATAACGCCTCCGAATGCACAATAAGAGAGAGATTGCTTCCCGGGTCCGGTTGGCGCCGCTAAACTCCAAGAGCAATCCCTCGTAATATAACCATATCAAAATGTAAGAATGGAAAATCCATTCCAAAAGGGTATTTTCTTATTTTGGACATGAAAAAGCCCTGTTAAGAAAACGGCTCAGCACACCAGTCCCTCACAAACAAATATATGACATTATAATATAATTACGGCCGAGAAACAAGAGAATAGAGAAAAAAAGACCAGCGGCAATTACTATGCTGTGGCTGCCGCAGCAAGCATTAGGAGTTTTCACTCCTGAAAAGGCTGAAAAATTTTTCCGAGCAGTGCGATTCCCTGCTGCCTTTTTCTTGCGTCCCTTCTTTCCTTCATGTATAATGAATTTCATATATAAGGGAGGAAGTGGCTGTTTTCATGAAGGTTGACTGGTATGTCATTGCTGCAATATGCATTTATTTTTTGATTTTGATTACAATCGGACTTGTCACTTATAAACGTGATGAAGACATGGAAGGCTATGCACTTGGCGGACGCGCCCTGGGACCATGGGTCACGTCAATGAGTGCGGAAACCTCCGACATGAGCGGCTGGATGCTGATGGGGCTTCCCGGTTACGCTTACGTAGCGGGTATTTCAGCTTTCTGGATTGCTATCGGGCTCATTATCGGTACCTGGGCCAACTGGCTCATCACTGCGAGAAGACTGCGTGTCTTCACACAAGTTATGAAGAATTCCATCACCCTGCCGGAATACTTCGATAACCGTTTCTGCGACAGCAGTAAAAAGCTGCGCATCGCTTCTGCCGTATTTATCTTTATTTTCTTCTTGATCTATACGTCGTCCAGTTTTGTGGCCGGCGGCAAACTCTTTAATACGGCCTTCGGGCTGGATTATCATAAGTCCCTGTTCCTGACAGCTGGTATTGTCGTGTTCTACACGCTGATGGGCGGTTTTTCCGCTGTCTGCTGGACGGACTTGTTTCAGGGATTCCTGATGTTCTTCTCTATCCTGATTGTACCGGTAACCGCCATGTATTACATCGGCGGTGTCGGCGCCACGATTTCCCGGCTGGAAGCCATCAGTCCGAATTATTTCAGCATGATTTTCGGAGCGGACGGCAGTGTCATGACCTTCACGGCCATTATCTCCCTGCTCGGCTGGGGCTTCGGTTATTTCGGTCAGCCGCACATCCTGGTCCGGTTCATGGCCATCAAATCTTCCAAGAGCATCAAACAAGCTACGCACATCGCTGTTACCTGGGTCATTATTTCCCTGGCCATGGCAGTGCTCGTCGGTTTGACCGGCCGTGTTGTACTGGGTGACGTATTGAAGGGCTCAGCCTCGGAAACCGTTTTTATCAAAATGAGCGGGCTGTTCTTCCATCCGCTGCTTGCCGGAATCATCACTTCCGGTATCCTCGGCGCTATCATGAGTACGTCTGACAGTCAGCTGCTTGTCGCGGCTTCCTCCTTTACGACGGATTTTTATAAGACACTGATTCGCAAGGATGCTTCCCCGAAAGAACTGGTAAGAGTCAGCCGCATCATGATCATCGTCGTATCCGGGCTGTCACTTCTCCTGGCACTTGACCCGGACAGCCTGATTCTCTCCATCGTCTCCTACGCCTGGGCCGGCTTTGGTGCTGCCTTCGGTCCGCTGGTTCTGCTCTCCCTCTACTGGCGCCGCATGACGACAAACGGAGCGCTGGCAGGTATTATTGTCGGCGGTACGACCGTCCTCATCTGGAAGAATTTCCTGTCCTTTACAGGTATCTACGAAATTATCCCCGGTTTCTTCCTTTCCCTTGCTGCCATCGCCATTGTCAGCTTGATGGATAAGCAGCCGGATAAGATGATTCTGGAAGGCTATGATAAGGCTGTAGAGGCTTATAAGAATGACATTGCTTAAATAAAAAACTGGCCAAATAGGATTCTCGACTTCTGTCGGATACCTGTTTGGCCAGTTTTTTAGGCAGATAGCAGGCAGCAGTTAGCAGCTGGCTGCAGATAGCAGAAATTCGGCAAAAAGGTGCATTTAGCTTTTGGTCTAGCCAGTGGCAGAGTGGCTAGTGGAAAAAGTGGTTAGTACACCCGTGAGAACATCTACTTTGGCGGATTCCTGAGAAAGAATAGATAAACAAGTTATCTTTTTACTTTTCAGCGTGCGACTCGCAGACAGAAAAAAGGTCGTGAAGCAATGGAAAATCATTGGTTCACGGCCTTTTTACTATTCACACTAATAACTCACAACTCATAACTCACAGCCTCATAACTTTATGAAATCAACAAAAGGACTGAAACGCCACACTACAGCGTTTCAGTCCTTTTGTTATTACTCGCAGTTTTCAGAAGTTATTTATCCTTCTTAATAATCAGCGGTTCCCGTTTGAAGGGTTCTTCCATGTCCATCTGTCCGAGCATATCCAGCTTCTTGCCTTCCACGGAGAAGGTCACCTGCTTGATGTCCGGAAACTCCGTCAGGGTATTGACTACCGCGTAAATCATCAGCATGTTGTCAAACTCGTTGTTTTTACGGGAAACAAATGCCTTGTTGAAATCAACCGTAGCCAATCCGTCTTTCACCGTCACCTTATTGACCTTCGTATCCTTGGGGAATGTCGTGTCACCGGACGGTACTTTCTCAACCAGTTCCTTCATCACAGCGAGAGGCTGGTCTTTTTCCTTGATGCCGGCATCCAGTTTAATCTTGACGGGAGTCAGCTTCTGACTGCTCTTATTCAGGGCCCGGTAAATGACTTTTTCGACCTGTGCCGGTTTCTGATTCTTCTTTTCCTGCTGCTTAACGATTGGCACATTCTCGGCAATCTTTTCTTTCACATCAGGAGCACATCCTGCTGCCAGAGATACCGTCAACACCGCAGCCAAGAGTGCTGCACAAAGGTGCTTCATGTTCATCATCATCATCAGCCTCCCTTGTGCATATTGTAAAAGTCTTCGATACCATCAGCAATGGCTTTTGCCAGCTTGTTTTGGAACCAGCTATTCATCAGCAATTTTTCTTCCCTGCGGTTAGTCAGGAAAAGCATCTCTACGAGAGCACCCGGCATGGAACTGCGCTTATTGACGTAGAAGTTGGCATAACGAACACCGAGGTCATCTACATTGGCCGTCTTCATGATGCGATCCTGAATGCATTGGGCAACCTGAATATCATACTTAGTTTTCGGATGGTAGTAAGTAGAGAATCCACCAACACTTGTGTTTTCACTGGCATTGATATGCAGGCTGATAAACATATCAGACTTATTTTGCTCAGCTACGTCGACACGTGCCTGAAGTTCCTGACGATCCGTAGCATCAGGTCCGTATACGTCCACATCCGTCGTGCGCGTCATATAGACGATAGCGCCTTTTTTCTCCAGATACTGCTTTACCTTTTTCGTAATCGACAGGGTAAGGTTCTTCTCCTGCACGCCGGTTGCCAATCCATGGGTACCGGGGTCGGTGCCGCCGTGTCCGGCGTCAAGGGTAATCCGCTTACCATCGATACCACCGACAACAGAATATCCGGCTCCCGACGTGGAAGGTCTCCAGGGTTTACGTTCCAGGGAAGACTTCGGACGAGACGTCTTGAAAGTCTTCGTAGAAGGTCCGGCATAAACATCGATTACGGCACGCGTGGGCCGTCTGTTCACCTTATCCTTTTTCAGATTAAAGGTTTTATAATCGCTGGATTTCAGTTTCTTCTTCATCTGCACGCGGACAAGCGTCTTGCTGCCCTTCGGCTCGATGAGCACTTTTCTGACATAAGGCGCGTTCTTCGGCACATAGGACTTGGGAACACTGGAACTAAGCCGTCCGTTTACCGTTACGCGAAGTTCCCTGTCAAGCACTTCGGTACTCATTTTGGCATACGACGTTGTTTCCAGGACGACCCGAAGCTGTCTGTCCGGACTGACGCCATAAGCAACTTTTGTAATTCTAGGTCTGGCCTGAGCGACTGCGGTTCCGAGTGCGCAGATCAGGCAGGCACACAATATAAATATCTTTTTAAACACGCAAGTACCTCCTCCGTATACCCGAAAATTTTACCACGTTCAGGGAAGACATGCAAACAACGTCCGGTCCCCGTCACCTAAAACCCGGGCAATAGCCGAAGGCAGATACTCCAGAATATCTCCTGCCTTCATACCAATCTTACCTTTTTGAGCAGCCAAATCTCCCGCGAGGCCGTGCAGATAGACTCCGCAGCAGGCAGCCTGTACCGGCAGCAGTCCCTGCCCGATGAGGGCAGCAATTGTTCCTGTCAGCACATCACCGCTGCCGCCTGTCGCCATGCCTTCGTTCCCCGTCGAATTGACATAAACACGGCCTTCCGGAGTGGCAATAATTGCCGGTGCACATTTCAGTACCACTACGGCCTGCCAGCGGGCAGCGCCTTCTCTTGCTGCCGCCATGGGATCCTGCATGACTTCACGCAGGGACTTACCCAGCAGTCTCGCCATTTCCCCCGGATGCGGCGTCAGCACCTTTGAGTGCAGTCCAAGTAGCAGTGCGTCCTGTCCGTCAAGAGCATTCAAGGCATCCGCGTCAAGCACCAGCGGCATAGTGAGCCGCGGCAGCAAGTCACGGATATAAGATACCATTTCCGGGGATTTGCCGATGCCGGGTCCGGCGGCTGCCACTGTATAGTCCTTCAGGCGATCTGCCTCGGAAGGGACATCTTCCAGAAGCATTTTCCGCACCATGACTTCTGTCGATTTAATGGTCATTGGTGCCCACACCTCAGGGTGCGTATAAAGCGTCACCAGTCCGCCTCCTGCCCGAACCGCTGCCTGAGAAGCCATTTCCGCAGCCCCCAGGTAGCCTGGACTGCCTGCCAGCACCGCAATTTTTCCATTCGTACCCTTATGAGCATTGCGGGCGCGCAGCGGGAAATTCCGCTTTACGTAGTCCGCAGTGAGCAGTGTCTCCTGACTTTCCACATCCCGCAGTACAGCAGCCGGTGTGTTAAGATCAGCAACCACAATCTTTCCGGTGAAAAAAGCGCCGGGATAGAAATAAAGACCCGTCTTCGGTGCAATCATGGTTACCGTCACAGAAGCAGGCAGTGCTTCTTCACAGCGGCCCGTATCTGCCTCAACGCCGGAAGGAATATCAACAGCAATGACCGGCACCGGAATTTTTTGAACGGCTTCAATAAGGCTCCGGACCGGTTCCCGAAGTGATCCATGAAAGCTCGTGCCAAGCAGAGCGTCGAGCACTACGTCCGCCTCGGCGCAGCGCGCCAAAGCACCGGTCTGATCCTTTTGCCAGGAAAGGACTTCCATTTCAAAAGCCGTACAGAGTTTTAGCTGCAGGGCACAGCCCTTGCCGAGCTGCTCCGGTTCGGCAGCCATAACGACCGTCACCCTGGCCCCCTTTTTTTCCAAAAAACGGGCCGCCGCCAGGCCGTCGCCGCCATTATTACCCTTACCGGCCAGTACAACAATTTTCTTTTCTGCAGCATCTTTTAAGAAATTTATGGTTTCCTTTGCCACAGCCCGTCCGGCATTTTCAATCAGCACGGCTTCAGGAAATCCCAGCGTGCCGATAAGCAGCTGATCGGTAGCTCTCATGGCTCCGGCTCTTACAAGTTTCATTGATATTTTGCCTCCACAATCACCTGTGCTGCCGCCATCTGACTCGTATGGCTGAGCGACACAAAAATCGCACCCGCATTCCAGAAATAGGCACGGCGCAGCATCTCCCCGTGAAGATGGATCTGCGGTACGCCCGCTTCATCCGGCAGTGTTTCAATCTCGGTCAGATTACCGGGTGCAACACCGGTTCCAAGCGCCTTTCCAAGCGCTTCCTTGGCGGCAAACCGGGCTGC
This sequence comes from Acidaminococcus sp., assembly GCA_022482815.1. Classification (NCBI taxonomy): domain Bacteria; kingdom Bacillati; phylum Bacillota; class Negativicutes; order Acidaminococcales; family Acidaminococcaceae; genus Acidaminococcus; species Acidaminococcus sp. The sequence continues at coordinate 1,502,606 of JAKVOM010000001.1, read as the reverse complement.
ATAAGATTCCACTGCATGGGCTTTTTTACTTTCGCAGTATGTAATTTCGTCTTCCGTGAACACTTTTTCCTTGAAGCCTTCTTTTTTCAGGCTCTCGGCAATGCGTGCCACCTCTACGATATCAATGCCAATTCCCTTGATCATCCGGAAACCTTCTTTCCAATCGCTGTTAGAATATTGTACTAAAAAAATGAGGCAAATCTATGAATTATGGCATACCATGTTCCTTTTTCCAGGCGAGGATTTGTTCAAGCCGCTGCTTATAGCGGATTTCAAGTCCCTGTTCTGTCGGATGGTAATAATGCTTTTCTTTCAGTGAGTCCGGCAGACACTGCATGGCCGCCATCTTCTCTTTCGTATCATGAGCATAGACGTAGCCTTTTCCGTAGTCCAGTTCTTTCATAAGCTTCGTCGGTGCATTGCGGATCTGCAGCGGCACCGGTTCTGCCATATGCGTCAGGGCATCTGCCTTAGCTTCGTTATAAGCTAGCTCCATGGCGTTGGATTTCGGTGCCATAGCCATATAAATCACAGCGTGGGTTAAATTCACGGAGCACTCCGGCATCCCGATGAAATGGCAGGCCTGATAGGCAGCTACGGCGATTTCAAGTGCCTTGGAATCGGCAAGGCCCACATCCTCGCTGGCAAACCGCACGACACGGCGCGCAATATAAAGCGGGTCTTCACCTGCTTCCAGCATCCGGGCCAGCCAATAGACCGCCGCGTCAGGATCGGAATTACGCATGGATTTATGCAGAGCAGAAATTAAATTGTAATGCTCTTCCCCACTTTTATCATAGAGGAGCGACTTTTTGGAAGTGCACTGCTCCAACGTATCCATGGTTACTTCTATGCCGTCAGCCGTCGGAGTGCCGTTCAGGACAACCATCTCGAGCGTCGTAAGCGCACTCCGGGCATCCCCGTTGCTGAATTCAGCTACGATTCGCAGCATCTCATCTGACATTTGGACATGCTCATTGCCAAATCCCCGCGGGTCGTCAAGAGCATGCTTCAAAATTTTCACAATATCATCCGTTGTCAGTGCCTTCAGCACAAATACTTTGCACCGGGAAAGCAGAGCGCCGTTGACCTCAAAAGAAGGATTTTCCGTCGTAGCACCGATGAGAATGATACTGCCCTTCTCCACAAAAGGCAGGAAAGCGTCTTGCTGCGCCCGGTTAAAACGATGGATTTCGTCGATAAAAACGATGGTCCGGCTGCCAAAACGATGGGCATCATCCGCCCGCTGCATGACAGCACGAATTTCCTTGATACCGCTTGTCACCGCGGAAAAGGTAATGAAGCCTGCCTTCGTCTGATGGGCAATGATTCTGGCAAGTGTCGTTTTCCCTACACCCGGAGGTCCCCAGAAAATCATGGAAGAAATCCGGTCTGCTTCAATGAGCCGCCGCAGCAGTTTTCCCGGTCCGAGAAGATGGTCCTGCCCTACAAACTCATCGAGCGTACGAGGACGCAGCCGCTCAGCCAGTGGTTCTTCTGCATGATTTTCAAATAAACTGCCTTCGTCCATGACGAACCTCCTTTGTATACAATGTAGTATTTTATTATACCATGGAATAGACACTTAGTGAAAGCAGACGCTCATCCGCAGGCTGTGCACACAGTTGCTGTCATTCGAACGCATGTCAAAAAACCGAAGCTTTCCTTCCCCTACCATCACAGTTTTATATGAATCTTCTGCAAACCGTTCATTTTATTCTTTGTCCTTCTATGCTATAACGATAACAGCCTTACCATTACAATTTGCTTTAAGGGAGTTTTAATAATGCACCAACGTGTTGCAGCTATCAATGATTTGTCCGGGCTCGGGCGCTGTTCCCTCACGGCGGACATTGCAGTACTGGCCGCGATGGGAATCGAAGCCTGCCCGCTCCCGACAGCCGTTCTCACTTCACAGACAGGCTATCCGGGATTTCACAATGTGTCCTTTACTGAAGAAATGCCAAACTATACGCGTCACTGGAAGGCGCTCGGTGTTTCTTTTGACGGAATTCTTTCCGGCTACCTCCGCACGCCGGAAACTGTCCGGGAAACCGCTGAGTTTTTACAGGTTTTTCACCGGAAAGGGGCGTTTTATCTCTGTGATCCCGTACTGGGAGATAACGGACACACCTACCGGGGGTTCACAGACGCCTCCATCGATTCCATGAGAAAGCTTGCAGAAGAAGCCGATTTAGTGACGCCGAACTTTACGGAGTTCTGTATCCTTACCGGTACTGCCATGGAACCCTTGAAAAAACTGGGCGAAAAAGAGCCGGAATCTTTATTTCGGGAACTCATCGAAAAAGCATCCATTCTTCATAACCCGTCGCTTGTGATTACGGGCATTCACTGCCGCGGCAAAGAGGGCCGGCCCCTTATCGCCAATCTCGTTCTGCAGAAAGGTAGAGAAATGCCGATTTATTTTCCCCGCCTGAACGGGACGTATTCCGGCACAGGAGACCTTTTTGCCGCCGTGCTGATGGGCAGCCGTCTGCAGCATCGGGATCTGGTGCAGAGCACTCGTCTTGCCGGAGATTTTATTTTACGCAGCATCACCGATGCCCAAAAAGAAGCTGTTCCCTTTAATGATGGTATCAACTATGAACCCTATTTGCTCCTCCTTTCCCCAGGCAAACAGGTTCAGCAATAAAGAAAGGAATGATTGTAATGCAGTCAAAATTGAAACGAGACCGCCTGCTGGTCCTGACTGGACTTTTTGCGGCGCTGGTCTGCCTTTTTACCGCCTACATCTGTCACATCCCCATGGGGCCTAACGGTGGTTATCTCCATTTCGGAGATTCCCTGATTTACGTAGCAGCATCCCTGCTCCCACAGCCATATGCCCTGATTGCTGCCGCTATCGGCGGCGGCCTGGCGGATCTTTTGACCGCTCCCATGTGGGCGCCGGCCACTATTGTCATCAAGGCGCTGATTACCCTGCCCTTTACTTCTAAGGTGCCGAAACTTTTATGCAGACGGAACCGGATTGCACCCTTCCTGTCCTGGATTATTTCCGCGACCGGCTATTTTCTTGCTGAAAAATTGATATTTGGCACCGAGGTAGCGTTAATTACATCTTTCCTTGGCAGTTCCATCCAATCCGGCGGCAGCCTGCTGTTCTATTACCTCATTGCCGGCGTTCTTGATAAACAGTCCATTAAGTCAAAAATTTTTGGTGCAGATACAGAAAGGACGACAAAATATCATGGCTCAGATTCTCTATACTTATAAAGACGGTGTCTACGTCAATTTGACAAATCTATGCAACTGCCGCTGTACGTTTTGCGTACGCTTTCAGCACAAAGGCATCGGTGACGCCCCGACGCTCTGGCATAAAGTCAATCCCACCTGGAAAGAAGTCAAAGCAGCCGTGGATGCCTTTGATTTCACGGGCTATCAAGAGCTCGTTTTCTGCGGGTATGGGGAACCGACCTGCGCACTGGACTTAATGCTGAAAACAGCAAAGTATGTACGCCAGACGCACCCTGAACTGAAACTCCGCGTCAACACGAATGGCCTGGGCAGTCTGGAAAACGGACGAGATATCGTTCCCGAACTAGCCTCCCACCTGGATGCCGTTTCCATCAGCCTGAACGCCCCCGATGAAGAGGATTACAACAAAGTAACGCGTCCCACGCTGCCCGGAGCGTATCAGGCCATGCTCACCTTTGCCAAAGAATGCAAGGAAAAAATTCCGGATACCCGCATGACCGTCGTCGACGTACTGACGCCGGAACAGATTGAAGCCAGCCGCAAAGTCGCCGAATCCTGCGGCATCAAACTGCGCGTGCGTCATTTCTCGTGAGCCGTAGTGGACAGCGAATAGCTGCTGTCAGCACCAAGACCGCATTTGGCTTACGGCATATGGTTTTTAGCGTCGCCCGCAGCAGTGTGAGAAAGCTTTCATTTAAATAAAATATAAAATAAAACCTGAAATTTAGCAGTTAACCTAAATTTCGGTTCTATAATAAATGTTGGGGTGAGGAAATATTCTTTCCTCACCCCATTTTTGCATAAAAAAGTGGACATAGACGGCATCCACTCTTACAATTAAATCGCCAAACCTAAATGAAAGGAAGATGGCCTATGTCCACATTTGATTATATAGCAAATTCCTTGAATGTCAAAGGTAACGTAATAAAAAAATGCATCCACAGTGAGCAACAAATTGAATTTATTATGGAACTGAATCGAGCTGTTGTCCAATGCCCTAATTGTCATGCGAAGACCGATAGAATCAAGGATTACCGTTGGCAAAGGATTGCTATCGGATCCATTTTGCACCAACAGGCTTTTGTCCGATTACATAAAAGAAGATACGTTTGCCCTTGCTGCGGTCGTACATTCTTTGAAACCGTCCCGTTCCTGCAGCGTTATCAACGCAAATCAAAAGATCTGCAGATGCAGATTATGGTGTCGTGTTTTCAAAAGCGCAGCTTCACAGATATAGCGGCTGACTTCCACACATCTACTACAACGGTCATACGTTACTTTGACCGCCTTCATTTCCCTCATCCCCAACACCTTCCCCAAGTCCTGGCCATGGATGAATTCCGGGGCAATGCTCATGGACAAAAGTATCAGGTCAGCATTACAGACGTAGAACACAATGAGCTCATCGACATTCTGCCAAGACGTGATGCAGACTGGATTATACGTTATTTTCTTCGCTATCCTAAAGCGGAGCGAAGAAGGGTTCGCTATGTTGTAATGGACATGTCTGCCCTTTTTCGTTCTGTCTATAAAACAATGTTCCCGAATGCCACACTGATAGCCGATAGATTCCATGTACAGCGACTTGTTCTCTGGGCTATGGAAAGAGTAAGGAAAGACATTCAAAATACGTTTCCAAAGACCTCACCTTATTTGAAACATAATAAGAGGATTCTCCAAAAGAGGGGAACAACACTAAGTGGAGAAGAGCTGGTAAAGCTGCGCTGCATCCTCTCTCAATCTGATGAACTGAGGCGTGCATATATACTCAAAGAAGCATTTCACAAAGTATTGAGGCAGAAGACTGAATTGGCTGCGAAGCGGGAGCTAAACAAATGGTTAGCTATGGTAATGGGCTACAACTTAGATGCTTTTAAAGGGATTTTAAGATCTTTTAAAGATTGGGAGGCTGCAATTATTCAAGCAATTATCCAGCCATACTCCAATGGATTCACAGAAGGCTGTAACAACCTGATTAAGACGGTTAAGAGAGTTGCATTTGGAATGCGTGATTTCAACAGATTTAGGAACCGGATTCTCTATGTGAATTGGCAAAAAAGGAACTCGGCAAATGCCTTGCCGAGTTCCTAAAAGGCGATTTAGTTGTGGGGCACCCCAACATTTGACAAAGAACCTAAATTTCAGGTTTTATTTTTATAATTTCGCAGAAAAATGCCCTGGCAATTTTTCTTCCATGGGCGACCCGGGCCAGCGACCAGCGACTTGCGTAAAAGGGGCTGTGAAAAAATGAAATCATATTTCACAGCCCCCTGTTTTATGTTATTTATCATTTGCCCGTTATTTCATGCAGCAGACTTTCCCATTGGTTCCATACAGTTTCCGGACGGTAAGGACGTACACTCTCATGCGCCTTTGCGCCAAACTTTCTGCGCAGCTCTTTATCTGACATTAATTGACGAAGAGCTTCCGCAAAAGGTTCAACCCCATCATCGCACAAAAAGCCATTGCTTCCGTCCTGGATCATTTCATTCACAGAATTACAGTTTTTATACGCAACAACGGGAAGTCCCACTTCCATCGCTTCCGCCAGGGCAAGACTCATCCCTTCATTCGAGCTGGGAAAAGCAAAGATAGAAGCGTCTTTCATTTTTGCCGGGATTTGACTGCCGGTACCACAAAACGTAATTTGCTTGTCCATTCCATACTTGAGGACAAGATCATGACAATATTTCGCATAAGGGTCTTGGTTCACATCCCCTTCTCCCCAGAAATCCACTTTCCAGTCTGCAAATTCCGGCTGCAGCTGGTGAAAGGCTTCAATGAGGAGATGCTGCCGCTTTTGCCGCCTGTCAAAACGGCCCACATGGATAATCTGTTTATTTTCGAGTAAGCTGCGCATCCCTAAGCTCCGAACGGCGTTTGGAATCCGAATCAGACGGCGGCAGTGTACTTTTGCTTTTACCCGGTCAATATCAGCCGGCATCAGCACTTGCACACAAGATGCTTGTTCAAGGGCCTCTTTATTTTCCGGAGTCAGGTTAGTCATAATATAATCGGCAGATCGATGAAACATAATGACCAGGGGACAGGCAACTTTCACGGAAAGCAGCAGGATACGAGCCAAATCCAGTGTATAAGCAATAATGACATCTGGCTGTACCTTTTCAATGACGGGCTTGATTTTGGCTGCCCACAGCGGATCTTGCACTTGCTGATCATAGCGGTGACGTGCCGTTTTACCGAAATGAAAGGCACGGCAGAATTTTTGATGCAGACTCTTATGTGTTTCACTGCTATAGTTCAGGTTAATAAAATGAACCTGCGGCGACATAGTATAAAAAGTCTTTCCCTGCGTTTTCGTTAACGCAAGGGCGCTGACTTCATGATGCCGCTTAGCCAGCTCATTCGCCATTAAGAAAAAAACTTTAGCCGCTCCTCCTGCGGTGTCTATTTTAGATTCCCGATGTACCAATAGAATCTTCAACTATGCCAACATCCTCTCTAAATGGCCTGCAGCCATTATAATTTTTCCCCAAAAATCTATAGAAAGCAAATTCAGTATACCGTATCTGCTGCTCTGGCGCAACAAAACGAAATTTCTTACACACACAAAAGCCTGACCGCTGCTGCATGATACCTTGCCTAAAGGTATCAGCAATATCGGTCAGGCTGTCAGCTTAGTTGTCTGAATAAGCGGAGCTCTTAAAGACATCCGCCAGTTCTGTCAATTTAGCCTGGTTCGGCACGAGGTAGACAAAATCCCCCGCCATAAAGCGTACACTGCCATCGGGAACAAAGGTCTGATTCCCGCGGCGCACAAAGATGACGAGTGCCTTGCCCGGGAGACGCAGCTCACTCAGGGAGTGCCCTTCCGCTTTGGATCCTTCCTCCACGGAGGCTTCCATAAGGTGCTGGTTCTGCTTTATCGGCAGCGGTTTAGGACCATCCAGCTTGGCAAAAATGCCTTCCATTGCCCTGTCAAACATCGGCTTATCGCGCAGCAGCTCGCCTGCTGCATACGCACACAGTGACACAATACTGAGCGGAACAATGTGATAAAAACGGCCGGTCAGTTCGAGCAGCAGCAAAATGGCCGTTACCGGCGTCCGCACAGACCCGGCGAAGAAACCGGCCATACCGAAGACTACCATATGGAGCCGATATTCCGGAGGCATAAAGCCCAGCGCACAAGCCACGCTGCCAAAGAGGCCGCCTGTCAGGGAACCCAGTACCAGCATCGGCTGCAGGCAGCCGCCCGGCGCACCGGATCCGGTACTCAGCACAGTAAACAGATACTTCCCCAGAAGGAGCAGCAAAATCATGCTGATGGAGCCTTTTAAATTAAGCATGGCTCCGATAATGCCATCGCCGGCCCCCAATACCTGCGGCAGCAGATACGTCAGAGGAATCGTCAGGAGCAGCGGAAAAGCAATCTTCATCACGGAATTTTTAAAAATCGGCAGTTTATAAAAAGCCCCGATTCCGAAAAACACTTTGTTGAAGAGCACACCCATAAAGCCGGAGAAAAGTCCCAGTAAAATGAGGTGCGGCAGGAAGCCCTGATGCAGCAGCGGCATCGGCTTGATCAGAAAAACCGTATCCATACCGAAGAACGTATGAGCAATGACACCGGCCGTCACACTGGCCACCAGCGTCGGTGCAATCACAAGCGTGGAGAAGTTCTTCTGCATGACTTCCATGGTAAACATGAACCCGCCCAGCGGTGCATTGAACGCGGCGGCAAGGCCTGCTCCCACGCCGCTGCTGATGAGCGCCCGTTCCTCAACGTTTGTATTCTTAAAAGCGCGGCTCACGCCTTCGGCTGCCATGGCCCCAATCTGGACGGAAGGTCCCTCACGCCCCATGGATAGTCCGGCCCCGATACCCATAATGGTTGTTACCAGTTTCGTAATGAGGATGGTAAACCAGTTATCATCCTTGGCAAGCCCCAGCATAATGGCACGCACCTGGGGAATACCGCCGCCGGCCGCGCTCGGCACACGCCGGCAGAGACCGGCAATGATAAAGGCTGTCAGCACCAATCCGGCAGCCCAGACGAGCACAAGGTACGGAGGCAGTCCCTGCAGGAAAGCGACCATCCTGTTTCGGCTTTCCGAAACCATTTCCAGACAGGAACGCAGGACGACGATAGAAAGTCCCGCCGTAATACCGACGATAACTCCCTGTGCCGCCAGTTTCAGGCGCAGAGTCGGAATATGGATGAGACCCTGCACCACTTTATCTTCTTCAGATTTCGTCGACATGATCAAACAATCCCGTAAAATCCAAGGTTGCAAAATAATCCTTCGGCGTCTGGGCACGACGGATCATCTTGACACTGCCGTCTTCGCACAGCAGCAGTTCAGCGCACCACAGTTTGCCGTTGTAGTTGTAGCCCATGGCATAGCAATGAGCCCCGGCATCGTGCATAAACAGATAATCGCCCAGTTCGATTTTCGGAAGCATGCGATCCACGGCAAACTTATCGTTATTTTCGCAGAGGCTGCCCGTTACATCATACTTATGGTCACACGGTTCATTTTCCTTACCGAGCACCGTAATGTGATGATAAGCACCGTACATAGCCGGACGAATCAGGTTAGCCGCGCAGGCATCCATACCAACATATTCCTTATAAATATGTTTGAAGTTGATAACCTTGGAAACGAGAGCACCGTAAGGTCCCGTCACGAAACGGCCCATTTCCGTCATCAGGCGGACATTCGTCATGCCTTCCGGCCCAAAGATTTCATCATATACTTTATGGACGCCGGCACCGATAGCCATGATATCATTCGGAGTCTGATCCGGGCGGTAAGGGATACCTACGCCGCCGGAAAGATTAATGAACTCAACGGCAACACCGGTCTTGTGCTTTACTTCCACGGCCAGGCTGAAGAGCTGCCGTGCCAGTTCCGGATAGTATTCATTGGTTACCGTATTGCTGGCAAGAAATGCATGGATACCAAAATGCTTGGCACCCTTGGCTTTTAAAATCTTGAAGGCTTCCAGCAGCTGCTCTTTCGTCATGCCATACTTGGAATCACCGGGATCGTCCATGATATCGTTGCCGAGGGCAAATTTCCCGCCCGGGTTATAACGGCAGCAGATAGTTTCCGGAATCTTGCCCAGTGTCTTTTCGACCACATCAATCATCGTGAAATCATCCAGATTGATGATAGCGCCTAATCTGGCAGCAAGCGCATATTCTTCAGGCGGCGTGTCGTTCGAAGAAAACATGATTTCTTCTCCCTTGAAGCCGCAGACTTTACTCATCATCAATTCCGTAGCGGAAGAGCAGTCCGTACCGCAGCCTTCTTCTTTCAGGATTTGCAGGATAAACGGATTCGGAGTGGCCTTGACGGCAAAATATTCTCTGTATCCTTTGTTCCAGCTGAAAGCTTTATAAATGCTGCGGGCAGTTTCCCGAATTCCTTTTTCATCATAAATATAAAACGGTGTCGGATACTTCTTTGCAATTTCTACAACTTGTTCCCTGGTAACAAATGGAACCTTCTTCATTTCAACAATCCCCTCCAAAAAATAATCATAATTCAAACGGAGTACCGAGCATTTCAGCTGAGCATCATCCGGTCGTTAACCAATTCTTCCCCGGCCGCTTTTTCAAAGAGCGCAAGCAGATCCGGAATGGTCAGTTTTTTCTTTTCTTCGCCGCTGACATCGACTACGATACGGCCGGCGTTCATCATAATCAGCCGGTTGCCGAAACGCAGGGCATCACGCATATTATGGGTAATCATGAGCGATGTCAGATGATCCCTTGCGATGACTTTCTGAGTCAGACCAAGCACTTTTTCCGCGGTTTTCGGATCAAGGGCCGCCGTGTGTTCATCCAGAAGCAGTAATTTCGGATGATTCATTGCCGCCATAAGCAGTGTCAGCGCCTGCCGCTGGCCGCCGGAAAGCAGTCCTACACGGGCTGTGAGACGAGTTTCCAGTCCCAGATCCAGTTCTTTCAAAAGTTCCTTGAAGTGGGCGCGTTCGCTGTCTTTCAGAGCCCAGGAAAGTCCCGGTGTCTTGCCGCGCCGACTGGCAATGGCAAGATTTTCCTCAATCATCATCCCGGCTGCCGTACCCAGCATCGGATCCTGGAAGACACGTCCGATATAGCGGGCTCTCTTATGTTCCGGCATCTTGGTCAGGTCCACATCATCAATGGTGATGCTGCCTGTATCCACTGAAAATACACCGGCGATGGAATTGAGGAGTGTCGATTTACCGGCGCCGTTACCGCCGATAATCGTAATGAAATCCCCTGTCTCTACGTGCAGATTAATATCGATTAACGCTTTTTTCTCATTGATGGTCCCGGGAAAAAAGGTCTTATTTACATTTTTTAATTCCAGCATGGTCAGCCCGCCTTTCTCGCCTGCAGCTTGTTCTTTACAATCGGCATTGCCAGCGCAATGGCGACAAGGACAGAAGTAAAGAGCTTCAGATCGTTTGGCGGCATACCCATCTGCAGCACAATCGCGATGACAAAACGATATACGATGGATCCGAGCACCACAGAAATCAGGCTGTTTTTAAAACTCCGGGTACCAAAGAGCACTTCCCCGATAATAACAGAGGCAAGGCCGATAACGATGGTCCCGACACCCATGCCTACATCAAAAAAGCCGTTGTTCTGGGCAATGAGTGCACCGGCCACTGCTGTCAGGGCATTACTCATGAAAAGACCGAAGAGCAGCATCACGTTCGTATCGACGCCCTGTGCCCGAATCATCTGCGGGTTAAAACCGGTAGCACGAATAGCGGCTCCGAGTTCCGTGCCAAAGAACCAATAAATAAAGGCAGAAATAATCAGCGTAGCTGCAAGACCTACGACAAAGACACCCGTCGTATAATCCAGGCCCCAGGACTCTACAATAGAAAAAGCAGTTTCCTTGCCAAGAAGGGAAACGTTTGCTTTTCCCATGATTCTGAGGTTGATGGAATAGAGAGCAATCATGCTCAGGATACCAGCCAGAAGAGAAGGAATCTTAAGTTTTGTATTTAAGAGGCCCGTCACCACGCCGGCAATACCGCCGGCTACGGCAGCAGCTAAAATAGCAACAATCGGGTTCATGTCTTTGACAAGACAAGCGACTGCCACGGCCGCCCCCAGCGGAAACGACCCTTCTACTGTCATATCGGCTATATCAAGTACACGAAAGGTAATGTATACACCCAAGGCCAGCATGGACCACAAAAGGCCCTGGGATATGGTAGGAATAATCAAATCGATCATAACTGTGTAATCTCCTTACTGTGAAACTCCTCGGGCAGAAAAGCCCGCAATCTGGACTCTTCTGCCCGAAAGAAGTACATCATTTCCTATTTGGCGATTTCTGCTCCCTTCAGAACGGAGTCAGGAATCGTAACTCCCAACGTTTTTGCGGTCGTCTCGTTGACGGTTACTTTCATGTCTTTCTGGGTCTCAATAGGCATATCCTGAGGCTTTGCCTCGCCTCTCAGGATTTTGACAGCCATCAGGCCCGTCTGGTAACCAAGTTTGTAATAGTCAATACCGATTGTAGCAAGGCAGCCCTTCTTGACTTCATTTTCTTCACCGGCAATAACAGGAATCTTGGCTTCATTCGTAACTTTCGTCAGCACGGGCACAGCAGAAGCCATGACGTTATCCGTCGGAATGTAGATAACATCTACCTTCTGGGAGACAAGGCTCTGAGCAGCCTGCTGAATATCATTGACAGACGTTACGGTAGCTTCCTTCACCGTAAGACCCTTTTTCTCTGCTTCTTTTTTCAGGATACTGACCTGCAGCTGAGAATTGACTTCACTGGAATTATAGATGACGCCTATCGTCTTCGCTTTCGGGAAAATCGTCTGCAGAAGTGCTACCTGACGGTCAATCGGGTTCATATCCGTCGTACCGGTTACGTTTGTACCTGGTTTGTTGTTATCCTTGATCAGCTTTGCTTCTTTATAGTCCGTGATAGCAGATCCCACAATCGGAATCTTCTTTGTGGCATTTGCCATCGTCTGCGCTGCCGGCGTAGCAATCGCATAAATCATATCTACCTTATTGTTGACAAAACGCTGGGCAATCGTCTGCAAATTGGACTGGTCACCCTGTGCATTCTGCTGATCGACTTCAAGATTCTGACCGACTTTGTAACCATTAGCTTCCAGCGCATCGATAAAGCCCTTATTGGCCGCATCCAGTGCCGCATGCTGTACAAGCTGTACAACACCAATCTTAGCCTTATCTTTCTTGGCGCCGGTTTCCTGTTTTTTACCGCCGCATCCGGCGGTGACACCAACGGTTAACGCCATCAATACTACTAATGCTTTTTTCCAATTTTTCATCATTCTTCCGTCCTTCTTTCCTGCTTGTAGTTGAATCACTTGAACAACTGTTACAATCTATTTTCCAATTTTATCATATTCGTTTACACTGAGCAATATTATATGTTTGAAATTATCAAATTTTGTTTTGATTTTTTCAATCATTCCATTATAAGGAAGCAAAAAAATTAATTTCCCAACACGGCACATAGGGATGCCGCCGCAGGTAAATGCGATATTCCGGGCAAAGCCGCTTTAAACACAAAGGAATTTTCCACAAATCATCGTCGTGATGATACCCCGCAATGAGCAGCTTGGGCCGATAGTTTTTGATAGCCTCGGCGCCGCCTGCAAGTGCTTCCATTTCTGCGCCTTCCACGTCCATTTTAATGTAGGAAACAGGATGTCCATCAAGAATCCGGTCAATCGTCGTTACCGGTATGTCCGTCTCTGCCTGCGCATCGAGAAAAGACATGCGGCCGCCTTTTTCCGCAAAAGAGAGGCGTCCTTCCTCTTTCCATATACCACTGTGAATCAGGGAACATTTGCTGATCTGATTTTCTTCCACAAAGCGCTGCAGTTTCTGAAAATTCTTTGGGTCCGGTTCCACGGCATAGATATGGTCGTAGCGTCCTTCCGTCAGGGAAAGGAATTCTTCCACCGTATCTCCGCGGTACGCGCCGAGGTCAAGATAAGTTTCTTTGTCCGAGAACATAAATAGTGTCTCCAGGTCTTCCCGGCGCTGCGATACAGCCTCCAGATAGTCGAGTTTGCCGCTCAGTTTGTAGTCAAGAATATCCTCCATGACGCGTCGGCTCTGCTGGTCAGCCAGAAGTTCCCATGTATCCTGCAGCTGCGTTTCATGATCCAGCAGCCAGGATGGAGAAACAACGGATAAGTCCCCAAAAAGCGGAAGATGCGGTGCATAAGTTTCGCGCTCCGCGGCAATACGGAAAAATCGCTCCAGAATTTCCGGGCGCTCGCTGGCAAAAGCAATAAGCACCAGACAATCCGGATACTTTTTTACGATTTCATCATAGCGACAAACCGTGAAGCCTCGAAACGTCTGATGCCTTGCAAAGTCATCGCTGGCAAAAACACCAGCTACCGGAATTCCCAGCAGCTCGCATCGGTCCAGAATCTCGTCAGCGCCATTCCCCATGCCATAGAGCACGATTGGTTTCTTTGTCTGCTGTAAATGCTGCCATAGTGTTTCTCTTTCCCGCAGCTCCATGTCTTACCCCTCGTTTCATTATATTAGCTGTTATTAAGTATATTGCTATTCTCAGGCCGCCTTGGAAGCCGGAACGGTCTGGGTCGTTTTTGCTCTCTGTACCGCCGGTTTCTGCATTTTGGCAGGACTTGACGCAGTTTTACCAGCCGTTCTCTTTTTCTGTTCCGCTGCCCAATGCTGCAGACTTTCTGCCATCCTGGCGGCCGCTCCGGACACGTTCCCATCAAGTACATCCTGAGGATATACCCGCATGATCCGGATATCCTCATAATAGACATCGGACCAGTTATCTCCGTCTACGGTAATAAAATGGCTTTCATCGACAGGGCCGCGCGTTTCAGCCAGATACAAAGCCCCTGCCATCAGTCTTGCCCTGTATTCGGGTTTATCGTAGCCGACAGTTTGCCGGAACGTATAGGACCAGTTCCCATCTTTTACCGTCGCGGTTCCGTCCTTATCCACACTGACCGTTTCAGCCATATGCAGTTTCGCAGCTGCGTCCATAGCCTTTTTCATACGGGATTCCGGATCCGGGTGGGATGAAAACAGACCGTAACCCGGGTTTCCCATATCTTTTGTCATATCTTCCAATTTGGCCATCGTCACGAAAGAACCGTAAGGATTATAACCGGCCTTCTGTGCGAGGACGAATCCTTCAGCATCGGCTTCTTGTTCATCGCCGCGGCTGTAGCTTGCCATCAATGCCTGCGAAGCCGTAGTGGCAAGCACCATGCCGGCTCCCGGATCCCCGGAAGCGGCTCCCGCAAGAATCGTTAAAAGGGACAGAGCCATCTGTTTTTCGATCTGGTGAACCGTGTGGCGTTTTTCAATATGCCCGATTTCGTGTCCCAGCACGGCTGCCAGTTCATCATCACTTGTCATAAAATCAACGAGTCCTTTGTACACGTAAATAAACCCGCCGGGGCAGGCCAACGCGTTGACATCCTGCGTATTCAGCACCTTAAAAGTATAAGGCAGATCCTTACGGGATGCATTAGCAATGAGATTCCGGCCAATGCGGTCGATACGCGCCTGTACCTCATCGTCCTGATAAAGGCCATATTGATTTTCGAGCTGCTTAGCCACGCTCTCACCCATGGAAATTTCCTGCTGCTGACTAATCATGGCAGCCTCGGCATGAGGCAGCGGCAGTGCACAAAACAGTATTGTAAAAAGCATACATAAGAATTTTATAATGGAAAATTTCATAATGAACTCCTTCATAAAAAACGGCAGATAGCCGATTGCAGACAGCAGATAGCGGAAAAGCGCTTTTTTAGCATATAGCATTCGGCTTTTAGCCTGGTCTGGATTCAAAAACTTGTTTTATTCCTTTAAAGCAAAATTGGCCTGGCAATTTTGCTTCCTGCAGTGCGGCCGGCGACATGCGGCCGGCGGCTATAGTAATCCTTCCTGTCATTATACACTACTTTGGCGGAATAAAGTTTAAACGTTTTGTGGAAGCTCAGATTTTAAGTATAAAAATAGTTCCATTTTACAATCCTTGGAGTCAAAGTTTCACAGCACAGCTTATGGTAGGTGCCTCTCTCTTGACAATATGATCTTTAAGGTCTACACTCAAATCGAAAGTTGAAAGAATCACAATCGCATACGTTTTACCAAGTGAGTGAACAAGGTTCACGAAGGGGGGGCACCACCGCGGGTGCCGCTTTTCGTGGACCTTTTTTTGATGCACTGAATCTGATGGCTTATCACTGCCCGCAGCTCATCACAGCTATCCTGTTTTTCAGACTCAATTCGCGCATTCACATGGTATAATGAAAATCGATGAGACATTCTTTCAACATTGAATCTGTATTTTATTGAAAGGAAGTCTTATCAATGAGTACTTATCGTTTGACGTTATCCGCAATTTTTATTGCCATCGGAACGCTGACGGCCAATCTGTTCTACATTCCCGTCGGTGTCTCCAAATGTTTTCCGATGCAGAACATGATTGATGCCCTGACGGGTGCTCTCATGGGACCGGCCAACGCCACCATTATTGCCTTTCTCATTTCGCTGCTGCGCAACCTTTTGGGAACAGGCTCACCGCTCGCCTTTCCAGGCAGCATGATTGGTGCATTCCTCGCCGGCATCCTGTATAAGCGCTTCCGCAAGATTCCGGCAGCTATGTTCGGTGAACTCTTCGGTACGGGCATTATCGGTGCCTGGATTTCCGCCTTTATCTCTTCTTATCTGCTGGGTAAGGACGTGCCTTTCTACTTCTTTGTGGCACCTTTCCTCCTGAGCAGCGGCGGCGGTGTCATCCTGGCAGGTATCCTGCTGAAGACTCCGTTCATCCAGGCCATCGGGAAGAAACTCGCGGAAACAGACGAAAAACACTGAGATAAGTACACCACTATACAGAAAGTGAGCGTATTTCCATGAGATTTCTTCACACCTCGGATTGGCATCTGGGCCGTATTTTTCACGGGCTTCATCTGCTTGATGACCAGGAAGCTGTCCTGGAGGACTTGTTGAAGCTTGCTAAGGACAGCAAGATCGACGCCCTGCTGCTTGCAGGTGACGTCTACGACCGCTCCGTACCTCCGACGGAAGCCGTGCGCGTACTTGACGAAACGCTTCGGCGGCTCATTATGGAACTGCATATTCCCGTAATTCTCATTGCTGGGAACCATGATAACCCTGACCGGTTAAATTTCGGTCAGGCTCTTTTTGCGTCCGAAAAGCTCTTTATTACAGGCCCGGTCTCTGCGGATACCAAGCCGGTTGTGCTGGAAGACGCGGATGGTCCCGTCTACTTTGCACCCCTGACCTACTGTGAACCGCTTACCGCTACGGAACTCAGTGGTACCAGGCAGCCTTCACACGATGCAGCCCTGCGCTGGCAGATTGACTGCATGCTGAAACAAATTCCGAAAAACACTCGTAAAGTAGCGCTTGCTCATGCCTTTGTGACGGGGGCCATTCTGACGCCCGACAGTGAACGTCCCCTTGCCGCAGGCGGCAGTACCTCCGTGGGACTTGATTGCTTTGACGCTTTTAACTACACGGCACTGGGCCACCTCCACGCCCTGCAAAAATGCAGTGACACCGTCCGCTACTGCGGTTCGCTGATGAAATATTCCTTCAGTGAAACCGGACAGAAAAAGAGCGCTATTCTGGTAGACATGGACGGGTCCGGACATATCGAAACGGAAGCGATTCCACTCAAGGCACCTCACGAACTGGCTGTTTTAAAGGGCACCTTTGAAGAACTGCTGAACCATCCGCAAAAAGAACACTTCAATGATTATCTGCAGATTGTCCTGACCGATAAGACACCGGTCCTCGACCCCAAGAACCGTCTGGAACAGATTTATCCGAATATCCTTCAGCTGGGCTATGAAGGGCTCGGTGCCCAGCCGGAAGCAGAAGCCACGGCAAAACGTAAAGGTCTGACCCAGTCCGAACTCTTCGAAGCCTTTTTCGAAGAAATTCAGAAGCGTCCGATGAACGATAAGGAACGCGCCCTGTTCCAAGATGTCATGAACGAAATGCTGACCGAAGGGAGGAATGCCTGATGAAACCGCTTACACTGACAATGCAGGCTTTCGGTCCATACGCGCAGCGAGAAGAAATCGATTTTACCCGTCTGGGAGAGCAGCGTCTCTTTTTGATTACCGGCCCGACAGGCAGCGGCAAGACCACCATTCTGGATGCTATCACATTCGCACTCTACGGAACGGCAAGCGGTGACCTGCGTGAAAACCGTTCGCTTCGAAGTGACTATGCCCCTCCTACCCTCAAAACCGAAGTCACACTCACTTTTACCAATCATGGTCATACCTATGAAGTAACGCGCACGCCGGAACAGATCCTGCAAAAACAGCGCGGTGAAGGAACAAGATCTGTGCCTGCCGGTGCATCCCTTGTCGAAATTGAACCGGACGGCAGCCGCACTATCAAGGCATCTGCCTATGGTTCCGTCACAAAAGAAATCGAATCTATCATCGGTTTCAAGGCAATCCAGTTCCGTCAGCTCATGGTGCTGCCGCAGGGCGAGTTCCGCCGCTTCCTCATGGCTGACTCCAAAAATCGCCGGCAAATCCTGGAAACCCTTTTCCGTACCAGCCAATACCGGGAACTGGAAGAAGCCCTGACAGAACGCGCTAAATCCCTGAAGCAGCAATACGAAGATGTCAAAGCCAAAAAGACACTGCTCCTCGGACAGGCCGGTACCGACTCTGCAGAGGCGCTGAAAAAATCCAGAGAGCAAAATCAGCTGCTTCTTGCAGCCAAGGAAAAAGCACTGGCCGCTGCCGATAAAACGGCACGAGAAACGGCTGCAGCCCTGCAGGAAGCAAAAAAACTGCTCAGTCTTTTCACATCTTTCGACAATGTTACAAAACGGCAGGAAGCACTCACGGCGCAGCAGCCTGCTATGGATAAACTGGCTGCCGCCATCGGGCACCTTGAGGAAGCACTGAAGCTCCACCCCGTCTATGACCGTGCCCGCCGTTCCACAATGCAGTGGAAACAAGCGGAAAATACCGTGGAGACAACGACAAAGCAATACGACGCAGCTCTCAAGGATATTGCGGCTAAGACAAAGAATGCGACAGACGCCAATACGCAGGTGCTGCAGGAGGCTGCTGCCAAAGCCCGGGAGGAACTGGCCCGCATGACCGCCGTCTCGACGGAAACCGTACGGCTTGCCGGAAGCCTGAAGCCCGGGGAGCCCTGCCCTGTCTGCGGCGCAACGGAACATCCGCATCCGGCTACCCAGACAAAACAGGAGAAAGAAAGACTGCTGGCGCAGCAGAAGAAATTAGAAAAACAGATTCAGGAACTGCAGAAAAAACAGCGCGAACTGGAACAGGCGCAAAACAAACTGAAACAACTGGAAGGCAGTCTGGCTACTGCCAAGGCCAATGCCAACAAGGCCTCCGCACAGCAAAAAACTGATGCGGCCGACTTTAAAACGGCGCTCGAAGCCTCTCCGTTCCCCGACCAAAAAGCATTCCTTACGATTCACGGACAATTAGGACAAAAGAGTGCGTGGGAAAAAGAATTGAAAGATTTTGAAACCCGGAAGGCAAGTACGGCAGGAGAGCTGAAAGTCCTTGCCAATGAAATCAAGGACCGCAGTAAACCGGATACGCAGCCCCTGGAAAAAGCCGACGCCGAAGCAAGAGCAGCCTATCAGGAACTGGCCCGTGAAGTCGGCGGTCTCAAGGAAAGAATCGAACTTCAGAAAAAGCAGCTCGGTCAATTGGAAGCTTTGGAAAATCAACTTACATCCCTTCAGGACGCTTACGGTCCTATCGGACTCCTTGCCTCCACCGCCCGCGGGGACAACAGCCAGAATCTGTCATTTTCCACATATGTCCTGCAGGCCGTTCTTGATGATGTCCTGCAAACTGCCAACCTGAGACTTTCCAAGATCAGTCAGGGCCGCTATACCCTGTACCGCCGTCAGGGCATCCACGATGCCCGTAAGGAACAGGGACTCGACCTGGAAATCCTTGATGCTTACACAGGACAGGCCCGTTCCGTGACCACACTTTCCGGCGGCGAAAGTTTCTTTACGTCCCTTTCACTGGCACTGGGACTTTCCGATGTGCTCGAATCTTATGCCGGCGGACTGCACCTTGATACCATCCTTGTCGACGAAGGTTTCGGTTCCCTCGATCCGGAGACCCTCGACAATGCCATGGATACGTTAATTGACCTGCAAAAGGGCGGCCGTCTCGTTGGTATCATCTCCCACGTGGCCGATCTGAAAGAACGAATTCCTGCGCAGTTAGAAGTAATTGGATCCGACCATGGGAGTACTACTGTATTTCACGTGTAATCTAAAGGAAAAGCACCTGCCTCTCTCTGGTGCTCGGCTGGCCTCGCACGCATTTCGAGGCAGAGCTCTCTTCAGTGAAGTTTCCGCTGTCCTCTGAAGAATCCAACCGCATGGACTTTGTCGAACCGGTCTGCGACCACTCGACGTACGTTTTTTGTACGACTTCCTGGCCTCAGCCCGGTTCTTCGCGTCCCTGCGGTTGTCTTGCATCAGAGTCCATCAGAAACAGATAAAGCCGCCCTTGGCGGCAAATATAAAAAGAGAATACAAACATTGTTTTTAGATACTAATTCGAGCGCTGCTTTTTACAAGATCAGAGCAAAATTGTCTCAACAATTTTGCTTCCATGGGCGGAAGGCGAAAAAGACCTGTGAAAAATGAAATTTCATTTTTTTCACAGGCCTTTTTTATTTCCCTCTTGACAGATGTCCTTTAATTTAGTATTTTAGAAATATCTAAATTATTAAATTAAAGGAGGTCCTCTCTATGGCATCCAAAAATATTGCTTCTGTCGGTGCCGACTGTGTAGCCTGCGGCTCCTGTGCCGCTGTTTGTCCACGCGGTGCCATTACGGTTCCCTCCGGGATCAAAGCTGTCGTAGACGCTGCGCTCTGCGTCGGCTGCGGTACCTGTGCCCGTGAATGTCCGGCCGCCATCATTACCATTGTTCCAAGGGAGGCCTGCCATGACTAAACAAAAGCATTGGTACGACTACCTCTGGGTTGTTGAACTGCTTTACGATTTTTTAGGTGTCTGTAATATCCTTTTTGCCTGGTTCGGACTGATTTTCTTTACCCTGCCCCTCCTTCTTTCCATACTGGGCTATGGGAAAGCTTACTGCAACCGCTATTGCGGCCGCAGCCAGCTGCTCCGCCTTCTGGGCAAAAAGTTCTCTCTTTCCCGCAACACAGCGCCGCCTGCTTTTCTGCACCGCCGCTGGTTCCGTCTGGCATTTCTTGCATTTTTTATGGTGATGTTTCTGCGCATGCTTTACGCTACCTATCAGGTTTTTATGGGTGCTCCTCTCAGTCAGACAGTCACCCTGCTCTGGACCTTCCGTCTGCCCTGGCAGTGGGCTGACGTCAGCTGGGTCTCTCCCTGGATGGCCCAGTTCGCATACGGATTTTTCAGTGTCATGCTGACTTCAAGCACGCTTGGTTTCATCACGATGGTCCTGTTCCGTCCTCGTTCCTGGTGTGTCTACTGCCCCATGGGAACCATGACCCAGGCTATTTGCGTACTGAAAGGAGGATCCTCTCATGGAAGAACAAGCAAAGGAAATCGCTGAACTCTTAAAATTACTGGCCAATCAGTACCGCCTTTTGATTATTTGTGCCCTCATGGATGGAAGCCTGACCGTAGGAGAAATTCACAGTAAGGTTCCCAACATTTCGCTTTCTGCTCTGTCCCAGCACCTCGCCCAGCTTCGCATGGCAGGAATTCTGGAGGCAGAAAAACGAGGGCTTAATGTATTTTACCAAATTAAGGATCGACGTTTACTGCCGGTCCTTGAGGCACTTAAAGAGCAATACTGCAGCGAATCCTGATAAAAAGGCACCTGCGCCAATAGAGTCCTCGACATGTCTCGGACGCCTATTGGCGCAGAGCTTTTCTAGAGACGTTTCAGTTGTCCTCTGCAGAATCCAACTGCATCTGCTTTGTCAGACCGGATTGTGACCATTCGACGTACGTCTTTTGTACGACTTCATGGCCCCAATCCGGTCTTTCGCGCATCTGCAGCTGTCTTGCAGCAGAGTCCACCAGAAACAAATAGAGCCGCCTCTGGCGGCCAAAATCGCCTCTGGCTGTAGTTGAAAAGCTAAAGTAAAAAACAATTAAGGAACAATGAAGAAATGATTGTTTATTTCTTCATTGCTCCTTTATAGTTATCTAAGATTCATTTTACACTACTGGCAACTACAAGCAGAGCCAAATGCGAGTTAAATTTTCCAAACATTATGTTTGCACTATGGTACTAGCCACTTCTCCACTAAACTCTACCCACTTATTTTTGCGCCAGTAAATACGCTTCCAATTCTTTCACCGATGACAAAATGACTTTGGGCTGCGCTTTTTCCAGTTCCTGCCGCGTGCCGTATCCATAGGAAACAGCTGCGCAGTCCACGCCTTCAGCACGGGCGCCGTCCACGTCAAAATGGGTATCTCCGACAAGCAGTGCTTCGTCACGCTGTGTTTCCATTTTAAGGCGCCGCAGCACTTCAGCCACGACAGTCGCCTTGGAACTGATGCGTCCGTCAAAGGTAGCCCCCACAACTTGCGTAAAGTAAGGGGCAATTTTAAAATGTTCCACGATGCGCCGTACGAACGGTTCCGGCTTGGAAGACGCGGTCGCCAGCAGAAATCCTGCCTTGGAAAGATGCTGCAGCATCTCCATGACACCGGGATACAATTCATTTTCGAAAATACCTACCCTGGAAAACCGTTCACGGTAAAATGTGGTAGCCTTCACGCCCTCTTCCCGGTTCATTCCCGAAAAATGCATAAAGGAATCGATGAGAGGCGGTCCGATAAAAGGAATGAGTTCTTCTTTGGGCGGTATCGGTCTGCCCATCTGCCTGAGTGCATACTGCACACTGCGCAGGATGCCTTCTTCCGACTTTGTCAGCGTGCCATCCAAATCAAATAACAGAGCTTGTTTCATTTTCTATCCTTTTCTGCGGAGATACAAAAAATCATCCTCCCTGGCGATGACGTCAAAGAGGATGATTGAAGTACCTCTTTATTTTTTCTTGCGTTTTTCAGCTTTCTTGACTGCTTTATCCACAGTCTGGCCTGCTTTTTCACGGCCGATGTCACTGATGATACGATTGTGTTCGTCCACCATGACGACTTTCGGTACAAAGCTGCGAGCTTCTTTTTCGTCCATCTGGGCATAGGCGATGATAATCACCATATCCCCAATCTGGGCCTTTCTTGCTGCGGCCCCGTTGAGGCAAATCATCCCGCTGCCGCGCTTGCCGGCAATGGTGTACGTCTCCAGACGCTCGCCGTTATTATTATTCACAATCTGTACGCGTTCACCCGGCAGGATTCCAGCTGCATCCATCAGATCCTGATCGATGGTAATGCTGCCCATGTAGTTCAGATTAGCTTCCGTTACAATGGCTCTGTGAATCTTCCCGTGAAACATCGTGTAAAGCATCGTTCTCCATCCTTCCTGACTTCGTATGAAAATTTCAAGATTTCCCCATTTACATAAAAAAGCGCCGGACATGCTTACTTCGTCCAAGCGCTTTTATTATAACACCCCTGTCAAATCATGAGTTTACGTATTCAGTTTTTTCCTTGCATACATCTACCCAGCCCTTGGCACGGGAGAGCTTTTCCAATTCTTCCGGAGTCAGTTTGACGCCGCTGTGATCGTTGCCTGCCGCGGGATAGACATAAGAAAATTTTCGCAGACTTTCATCGAGATACACGTCAACATCCTCATTGATGCCAAAAGGACAAACACCGCCCGGTGCATGGCCGACAAGAGACTCAACCTGGTTAGCCGGTATCATTTTTGCTTTGGTATGAAACGTCATTTTGAATTTATGGTTATCAATGCGGGCGTCCCCTTCCGCGAGAATCAGTATAGGCTGGTCCTTCAGCAGGAAAGAAAGCGTTTTGACAATTTCAGCCGGTTTGCAGCCGATTGCCTGAGCCGCCAGTTCTACCGTAGCACTGCTGGCTTCGGTTTCGATGATTCGGTCCGCATATCCCACGGCCTCCAAATAGGCCCGTGCTTTTTCAATAGACATTGCCCTAGTGTCCTCCTGTTATGGGTTCCTTGATAAGGGACATTATAACATAAAAGGGAAAGGTTATGAGTTATGAGTTATGAGTTATGAGTTATGAAAAAGCGCTTTTTGGCAGTTAGCTTTTAGCATCTAGCCTCGCCTACTGCATTCCAAAGATGATAAACTAAGCATTCAGCAGTATACCTTTTTCGCTCCGTCACTATTTTCATTTTTCACAGAAAATTTGCTGCAAAGGAGCCGCAAGGAATCAAAGCCTAATATGAACCAGCCGCTTTTCTAAAAAAAACTCAGGCCACATAGACGCCCAAGACAAATTGAGGACTCTATGTGGCCAAATGCCTTTAATATTTGCGCTCCAGGATAACACTCCAAATAATACCTTCACGAACTTTGCTTCGTCTGCTGCGCGTCCGAGGCTTAGTTTCGGAACTTTCACCCGGTTCCGGAGCTTCCGCCACCTGCGGTTTCAAATCTTCCTTTACGGAAGTGCTGAGCGTTGTCAGATCTTCTTTTACAGTCGGATTGATAGGATGAATTTCATCCTTTTCCGTTGTATGCAGCGGCTCATCGGAAATCGTCGGTCCGGCGCAGGAAGGTTCCGACTGAGATTGAGGCTGGGACTGAGACTTCATCCGGTTTTCGAATCGCTCCAGCGCCTCTCTGATATGAGGATTGAGCGGCTGTTTTTTTGCTGTTTTTTGCGGAATCGGCTGCTGCGGTTTCGGCGGCACCCGTTTCTTCTTTTTCTGAGTGCTGCTTTGTATCATCATGAGGATAACTGCAATGAAAAGGAAAGTAAAAAGATCCATAATTTTACTCCTTACTTATCCGTCGGCGCGTCACTCCCCGGCAAACTGTCACCGGCAATATTCTCCCGCATCAGCGTATCCGCATTGATATTCTTCATGCGGTAGTAATCCATGACGCCGAGATGTCCGTCCCGCAGAGCCTGTGCAAGAGCGGCCGGCACCTGAGCCTGCGCTTCGACCACTTTGGCCCGCATTTCCTGCGTGTACGCTTTCATTTCCTGTTCCTTGGCGACAGCCATGGCACGACGCTCTTCAGCCTTTGCCTGAGCAATGTTCTTATCCGCTTCAGCCTGGTCCGTCATCAGCTGGGCACCAATGTTGCGTCCGACATCGACGTCGGCAATATCAATGGAAAGAATCTCGAAAGCAGACCCGGCATCCAGGCCTTTATTCAGCACAGTACGAGAAATATGGTCCGGATTTTCCAGAACGTCTGTATGCTCTTCGGAGGAACCGACTGTCGTAACAATCCCTTCGCCGACACGGGCGATAATCGTTGATTCACCGGCACCGCCGACGAGGCGGTCAATATTGGCACGCACCGTCACACGGGCGCGTACTTTAAGTTCGATACCATTTTTAGCCACGGCAGAAATGAGCGGTGTTTCAATGACTTTCGGATTGACGCTCATCTGCACGGCTTCCAGCACGTCACGGCCCGCCAGGTCGATAGCTGCAGCTCTTTCAAAGGTCAGAGGAATGGCAGCGCGTTCCGCGGCAATGAGGGCATCAACCACGCGGTCGACATCACCACCGGCCAGATAGTGCGCTTCGAGCTGATCGACATTGAGATCCAGACCGGCCTTATTCGCTTTGACAAGCGGCAGAACAATCTTGGAAGGAATGACGCGGCGCAGCCGCATGCCAACCAGATTAAAGATACCTACATTAACACCGGCGGCCATGGCCGAGACCCAGAGTCCCAACGGGACAAAATGCAGGAACAGGATAATCACAACAAAAAGCAGGAAAATCACAAAACCACTGCTGAGCAAAGCAATCATGGACGAACCTCCTTATTTTCGGTAACTACAACACGCCTTCCGCTGACTTCGATGACTTTAAGCTTCGTTCCGGGCTCATAAAATTCACCCTGGGAAATGACATCAACGGGCTTGCCGTCAATTAAAGCCCTCCCTGCCGGATGCAGCGGAGTTTGGGCAATTCCGGTCTTCCCCAGCAAATCCTTCGGCAGTTCCGCACCAATATACCCCTCTTCCGAAGTATTTTTAAACATCAGGGTAATTTTTCTTCCCAAGCGGCTGTGAGGTCCCTTGCGGAAGAACCAGATTCCGAGAAGCACCGTAAAGAACAGTACGGTGCCTACGATAACGGCAGCTTCTATCGTAGCTCCCAGATAAAAATACAGGGCAGCTAACAGACAAGCCAGACCGGACATCCCAAAAATTCCAAATCCCGGAATCATCATTTCAATGGCCAAAAGAATCAGGCCCACAATGAGCAGATTGAGAAACATGGCGCCCCTCCTTTGCGAAATGATGGAATATGCGACTTACTCATATTATTCTACTTTGATTTGGAAAATCCTTCTAAATTACAACTATTGAAAGAGCGCTTTTGGCATTTTGCATATGGCCTTCGGTAGGGCGGAATGCGTGAAAAAGAGGCTGTGAAGCAATGAATTTCATTGTTTCACAGCCTCCATATACAAGAGGGTCACTTGTAGGCTTAGATAAACTCAGGCAGCTTTAGAAGCAGCAGCTCGCAGAGAGGACGGTACCTGGATAGTACGGTCAAACTGAGTCAGCCATTTATGATCTTTGTGGCTGTACGTGCGAACTACAATTCTGTCAGGATAGAGATAGAAGGAATTCGTCCAGACCTGGTCGCCTTCCCATGCTGGGTTATAAACGTCCAGAACGTTAGTTCCCGGGACTTTGTTAATCGGGTTATCAAAGCTCGGATCCGTAGGAGGCGTATGAGTATGGCCGGAAGTCCAGATAAGGACCTGAGGATTCTTTACCAGAATATCTTTGATATCATGGTCCGGATACGTGAAGTTACGTTCTTCGTTTTCACTGTTATCGGGTAAAATCGTTCCTTTAAGAGGAGTATGGCAGAAGATAATGGTCGGCTTATCTTGATTTGCCTTGAGTTCAGCTTTGAGCCAGGTCAGCTGAGCCTTGGACAGTTCCACGGCATACGGTTTCGTAGAAGGAATATGACCTTCGATAACATCGGGAGAGAGCGTCAGAAGCAGATATCCGCCCAATTCCTTTGCCTGATACAGAGGGCCGTAATTCTTGATATAGCGGTCGATATGCTGCACACGTTCAAACGGTCCCGCCGGCTGATTTTTTCCCTTCACAGCCGGAACTTCGCTGTATACGACTTCATGGTTGCCGGCAAGAAAGATTTTCGGATGCGTTACTTTGTCGGTCAGGCTGTGAGCCAGTTTATATTCATCTTCGCTTGCGGCCAGCTCGGTCATATCCCCGGTGAATACACAAAGATCCACATCGTTCCAGCTATTGATGTCCTGTACGGCCTTTTCTTTATTCTGCATCAGTTTTTGACGCAGGGCCTTGTCCTTATGTTCCTTGCTCCCGTAATGAACATCACTCAGGACGACAACACGTTTGCTCTTTTCCGCCGCAAAAACCTGATTGGCTTCCAGACCTGCCGGTACAAAAGCAGAGGCGGCAAGCATGACTGCCGCAATCAAAGAAAACTTCTTACGCCACATCATCTACACACTCCTTTTCTACTTGTCTAAGTAAGCTCATTGTAAAAAGTGCATGTATGGGATTTGTAAAAAGCATGTGCGTGTTGAGTAAAAAAAGAATAAACTTACTCTAAACTTTGTAAAATCGCTGCTGGCCGAGGAAAAGCGATTAGTGTGTAGTGGAAAAGTGGTTAGTGCACCCGTGCAAACCGCTGCCTTGGTGGATTGCTGAAGAAGATGACTGCTGACAGTTTGTTTCAGCCTTCGGCAGAATGGTACGGCCTATCGGCCGGGAAAAAATAAAAAAGCGCTTTTGGCATTTTGCATATAGCATTTGGTCTCATCTGAAACAGTATGTTAAAGTTTTTGATTTAAGTAAAATATAATATAAAAGCTGAAATTTAGCAGATAACCTAAATTTCAGCTTTTATTCTTATAAGTTTGTAGAAAAATGCTTTGTCATTTTTCATCCACAGGCAGAATGCGGGCTGCGGACAGCGGAAAGCGACAAGGGCTTTCCTCCCCCACTTCGTGGTCCCTCATTTCGGCTACATAGAAGGAGGTGACAGGGGATCAGCAAATCTTTGGTTTGCTGCTAATACCTGACACGGTTAATCAAAAAACGCGGTCAGCAGATTTTCCAATGCAGTCTGGTCTTTGACGCCCATCGTTTCACGGGCGGAATGCATCGCCAGGAGCGGTACCCCGATATCCATCGTACGGATAGGCGTCAGGGCCGAAGCCATGGAGCCCAGTGTAGAACCACCCTTGATATCTCCGCGGTTCACAAAATCCTGACAGGGGATTCCGTGAGTTTCGCAGATGCCGCGGGTAATAGCGACAGCTTCCGCATCTCCGGCATAAGACTGGCTGCTGGCCTGTTTCAGCACGACGCCGCCGCCCAGCACGGGTTTATTCGTAGGATCGCATTTATCCCCATAGTTGGGATGATAAGCATGGGCCACATCGACAGAATACATGAATCCGCCGGCAATATCGGCATAAAGGGCCTCTTCATCGTATCCCAGGTTCAGGTAAATACGGCGCAGCAAATTATTCAAGACCAGGGAGTTGGCGCCCTGCTTCGTCGTACTGCCGACTTCTTCGTTGTCGAAGAGAGCCGCCACGCGCAGTCCGTCCTTACCTGTGCCATGGATAATTCCGGCCAGGCAGCCCTTCACGGAAGTCAGGTTATCCAATCTGGCAGAAGAAGCAAATTCACCGTTCAGGCCCAGCACGCAGCCCGGTTCTGCCGGATACAGCGACAGATCAAAGGAAAGGATGTCGCTCGCAGCACAGTTCAGTTCCTTTGCAAGGAAGGACAGGAAGAAATCCTTTTCCTTTCCTGCCAGAGCGGCCAGAGGCAGTACATCTTTCTGTTTATTCCATTTATAGCCGTCATTGACTTCACGGTTCATGTGGATTGCCAGGCTCGCCATCGTAAAGAGCGGTCTTTTCAGGTCAATGATGCGTGTTTGAGGAGCATAAACATCCTGTGATTTCAGTACCACTTTACCTGCCAGCGAAAGAGGACGGTCCATCCAGGTGCTGACGATCATGCCGCCATACGCTTCAACGTTCAGTGTTCCATAACCTTCTTTCAGGACTTCCGCATGAGGTTTGATCCTGAAGCACGGGAAATCCGTATGAGCTGCCGCCATTTTAAGGCCGCGGCTGCCCTTCCGCCCTGTCCGGAACGCAATGAGGGCCGAATCATATACCGTTACATAATAGGCTTTCTCCGGTTCCAACTGCCAGGTATCTTTCAAATCCAGCCCCGTAAAGCCGGAAGCTTCAAGGAGTGCCTTTGCGGACAGGACCGTATGATACGGAGAAGGACTGTTTTGAATAAAGGTAAGCAGGTCATCGATAGTATTTGTCATGGGATCAGACTCCTTCTTAATGAATTGAACTAAGTGCATTCTTGAATCAGATGCAGGACTTGTCTTGTATAGTCTAACACTTTTCGCACAATTGTCTCAAGTCTAAATTATCTGAAAAGATTCTATTTTTTTATTTTCTTTTATGTTAAAATATTACAGTAAAAGGACTTGTCACTGCAATATATTTAACACTTTAAGTGAAATGGAGGCAATGCAATGGACAAGAACAATGTTAGCAGCGAAGGCAATAAAGTACTCTCCTGAAAAGCCCTGGGACTTATGACCTTCACCTCGGTATGGGGCTTCGGCAACATCGTTAACGGTTATGCCACGCAGGGCTTAAAAGCCGTTGTATCGTGGATTCTGATGTTTGCTTTGTACTTCATCCCTTACGTCCTTATGGTTGGTGAAATGGGCTCCACCTTTAAGGATTCTTCCGGTGGTGTATCCACCTGGATCCGCAACACGACGAACACCAAACTAGCGTATCTGGCGGGCTGGACCTATTGGATCGTCCATATGCCCTACCTGGCACAAAAACCGCAGAACATCATGATTGCCTTTGGCTGGGCCTTCTTCCAGAACGGCAAATTGACTAAAATGATGCCGCCTATCGTCATCCAGTGCCTGGCACTCGTTATTTTCTTTATTTTCCTCTGGTATGCATCCAAAGGTGTAGGCGCCTTGAAGAAAATTGGTGCTATGGCCGGTTCTTCCATGTTCATCATGTCCCTGTTATATATCCTGCTGGCGCTGGCCGCTCCGCATCTGACAACGGCCAAGACCTTCACGTATAACCTGGATTGGGAAACCTTGATGCCGAACTTCAACTTCGACTACATGACCACCCTTGCCATCCTGGTATTTGCCGTCGGCGGCTGCGAACGTCTGTCCCCGTACGTCAACAACCTGAAGAAACCGTCCAGTGAATTCCCGAAAGCCATGATTTTCATGGCTACCATGGTTGCTGTTACGGCTTTGCTCGGCACGTTTGCCATGGGCCTGATGTTTGACCCGAACAACATTCCTAAAGACCTGATGATGAACGGTGCTTATTACAGCTTCTCCAAACTGGGTCAGTATTATGGCATCGGTCAGACCTTTGTCATCATCTACGCTATCTGCAACGTCCTCGGACAGTCGGCAACGCTCGCTATTTCCATTGACGCACCGATTAAGATTCTGCTTTCTGATGTAGATCCGCAGTTCGTTCCTAAATCCTTCCTTAAAATCAACAGCAAAGGCGTACCGGTTACGGGTTATAAGATGACGGCTACGCTCGTCAGCATCCTGCTCATCGTGCCGGCTCTGGGTATCGGCGATATGACCAGCCTGTACAACTGGCTGATTCGTTTGAACGCTGTATGCATGCCGCTGCGTTATCTGTGGGTATTCTTCGCCTACATGGCGCTGAAGAAATACACCGGTACGGGCCGCTTCACCTCGGATTACCACTTCGTCAAGAGCAAAGGAATCGGGATGTTCGCCGGGTTCTGGTGCTTTGCCTTTACCGCTTTTGCCTGCATCATGGGTATGTTCCCGCGCGGCGTTGCTGCCTACACAAGCGGCTGGTACTTCCAGTTCGCTATGAACATCATCACGCCGGTCGTATTGCTCGGTATCGGCTTGATTTTCCCGACCCTGGCCAAACGGGAAAGAGAAAAAGAAGCGATGGAAAACACCTCGAAATAAGCAGCTTTCTTAGACGTAAAGAACTGTTGCCTCTTCAGGCAGCAGTTCTTTTTTTGGATTTTCACGCGCCAAACTATAATGGAATCCGTACAGGACAGAAGAAGATTAGCAAATCTCCTTCGTCGATTTTATAAGGATTGGGACTGTGAAAAATAAAAAGATGCTTTTGGCACAAGTAAAATATGATATAAACCCTGAAATTTAGAAGTTAACTTAAATTTCAGGGTTTATTTTTATAAGTTTAAAGCAAAATGCTTTGGTCATTTTGCTTCCACGGGCGAACCGCGGCCAGCGACCGGCGACCTGCGTAAAAGGGGCTGTGCAATAATGCATGCGCATTATTGCACAGCCCCTCCTATTGCTTTCCTCCCCCCACTTCGTGGTCCATCCTTCCGACTCCGTGGAAGGAGGTAGCAGAGGATCAGCAAACCGAAGGTTCGCTACTAATAAAAAAGACAGCCTCACAAATGAGACTGTCTGTGCTTTCCATGGTGGGCGCTAACAGGATCGAACTGCTGACATTCTGCTTGTAAGGCAGACGCTCTCCCAGCTGAGCTAAGCGCCCATGAAAAAATATGGTGACCGGGGGGGGAATCGAACCCCCGATACCGCCGTGAAAGGGCGGTGTCTTAACCGCTTGACCACCCGGCCAAAAAAAAATGGTGATCCGCCAGAGGATCGAACTCTGGACACCCTGATTAAGAGTCAGGTGCTCTACCAGCTGAGCTAGCGGACCACGTCAGTCAACTCCGTTGAGTGACTACTCGAATATAATACTAGATTTACCAAAAGAATGCAAGTGTTTTTTTGAAAAAAGTTGAAAAATTTTTAACAGATTTTTACAAAACTCGTATAGCCGCAAAACCACTGCTAAAAGAAATAGTATTACCTTTGCTGAATTTCAGGCATGTCTTTTCCTTCTTAACGTTTAAGCAGTGTTTTTTATTTTGTTTTTCTTTTTATGGACGATACCGAAGATGGGTGCAGATGTCAGGGAACCGATGACTAATTCAACGCGCCATCTTCATGCATCTACGCTGTTCTCCCGTTGTCGACAAAAGCTCGACTTACACCCGGTAAATCATCGCTTTGTCTCCTAGAGAGATGCAGCGTATCTACATGAATCTGACACATCTCATTTAGTCATCGGTTCCCCAAAAGACCGGGTTGGGGCCACGAAGTCGGAACTGAGCGCCAACGATACACAAGCGAAGCGCCGTGGGAGTTGTTGACGCGAAGTTTCTCAGAAGCAGCGACGAGAAGGAGCTGCGTGAGTTTCCTTTTCGGCCGAAGGCCGCACGAGTGGTCACAGCCCGGTCTGACAAAGCAGATGCGCCCATATTCGGCGTCGGACTTAAAAAGTTTCCTTGGAAAGAACTCTCTGCTCAGCTGCGTGCGAGGCTTGCCGAGTACCAGATGAGCAGAGGTGCCTTTAAACCCTCAAAAACTTGTGCGCCGCTTCCAGCACCTGCTCTACCGTCAAATTCTTCATGCACCGCATATCATCGCACTGATGGCGCATGCGTTTGTGGCAGCCGTCACAAGGCGGAATAGCCCGTACGATAATAGCATCCTTGGTATAAGGTCCGTACAAATCCGGATGACTCGGGCCGTACATCGCCACAATCGGTACTTTCTGACTGATGGCTACGTGCATAGGTCCGCTGTCATTAGTAATGATAAGTTTGCAGCGGCCCATGGCAGCAGCCAGTTCTCCCAAACGGAATTTTCCGGTCGCAATAATCGGCTGCGTTTTCATGTAGCTCACAGCCTCTTTGACCATTGCTTCATCCATAGTCCCGCCGAAAAAGACGGTACGGTACCCTTCCGACGCCAGTGTATCAGCGACCTGGGCAAAGCGCTGCGGTGCCCAGCGCTTTGTCACGACAGCACTTCCGATATTAAAACCGACAAGCAGCTGCCCCGGCATGAGTCCCTGATCTTCCCAGAAAAGGCGGGCTTTTTCCTGATGCTCCGGTCCGGGAAAGACTTCCAGACCATTATGGACAAGATTTTTTACGCCCAGCCGCGTCAGCACATCCAGGTACATATCAGCCGCGTGAATGGTCCGATTGAGTTTGATAAACGGATGGAAGAAAGGACGGAAAATGAAGTGACTTGCCCCCACCTTCACGGGCACAGAAGCCATGGCGTCGATAAAGGAACAGCGTTCATTCGGGTGCAGGTTGATCAGCACATCGAAATGAGCTTCCGAAATGCGGCGGCTCATGGCGAGAAGTGATTTCAGATTATCGTCCTTTCCCTTTTTATCAATCGTCCATACGTGGTCGATATTAGGGTTGTAATCTACGATATCCCGCAGTTTTTCATCGACGAGGTATGTAATCTCTGCCCCCGGTGCTGCGCTGCGGAGCGCATGCAAAAAAGGCGTCGTGAGCACCAAATCGCCCAGGTGCATCAAAAAAGTCACGATGATTTTCTTATGTGCAAGTTCAATCATGCGATTCGGCCTCCTTTTCCTGAAAGATTCGGTAAACGTCGTCGGGGGTTACATGCCCCATACACGTCCAGTGATCACAATGTTTTTTAAGACAGCCGGCACACGACTCGGGACTCGTCAGAATCACAGCACCCAGATCTCCGTAAGGACCGGTACGATCTGGCCTCGTCGGTCCGTAAATCGCAATCAGGTTCTTTCCGTAGGCTGCCGCAATATGAAGCGGGCCTGTATCGCCGCTCACGTAGAATCGGCACATTTTAATGAGTGCACCGAGTTCCCGGAGATTTGTGTGACCGATAAAATCAATGATGTGAGGATTGTACCCGGTCAGTTCCCAGATACGCTCACCTTTTTTACAGTCGTCCGGTCCTCCGGCAAGTACGACGTACCAGTCATCTTTGGCAAATTTCAGTGCCAGTTCGGCATAGTGCTCTACCGGCCACTGCTTTGTCTCCCAGCGGGCTCCCGGCGCCATCACAACGTATGGCAGCGGGTTCTTGTCCGGCATGCCGGCCTCGATTAACCGCTGCTTGATGGATTCGCATTGTTCCTTCAGAGCCGGCATAGGATAACTGATTTTATCCACCTTAGCTCCCAGATAGCGTGCCACATCCAGATAACGCTCAATCACATGGTCATGAATATGAGGGCCGACAATCGCCTTCGAAATCAGGCCGCTGCCTTCCCGCATTTCACCGTATCCGATGCGATTGGGGCAACCCGTCAGATACGCCATGACTGCACTCTTAAAAAGTCCCTGCAGATCAATGACAAGATCAAAATGACAGGAGTGCAGCAGATGCTTCATTTCCCGAAGTTTCCTCAGCTTATCCTTCCAGTTCATCTTGAGATAAGCTTTCTTGTCAAAATACAAGACTTCATCCACGACAGGCGGATCCGGTACAAAAGCACCAAACTGCGGATGCACCAGCCACGTAATCCGGCTGTGCGGAAACCGTTCCCGCAGCGCCCCCGCAAACGGCAGGGCATGAATGACGTCCCCCAGGGAGCTCATTTTGATAATCAGAATATTTTTATACTCCACAGCCCTTCGCCTGCCTTGCCAAAACTCGTTTTACAAACGTTAATAGATTCGTTTCCGAAAAAAGATATCCCGGAATACCGGCATTAAGTCCTGCATCCACATCGGACAT
The DNA here is from genome assembly GCA_022482815.1 of Acidaminococcus sp. NCBI lineage: Bacteria > Bacillati > Bacillota > Negativicutes > Acidaminococcales > Acidaminococcaceae > Acidaminococcus > Acidaminococcus sp. The sequence continues at coordinate 1,468,634 of JAKVOM010000001.1, read as the reverse complement.
CCGGTCCCCGATCATGAAAGAACCCTTCTTATCAATATCATAGTCCTTAAATGCCTGCAGAATCATCCCCGGACGAGGTTTCCTGCAGTTACACGGATGGGTCAGTTCGGGAATGATTCCCTTGGTCGGATGGTGCGGGCAATAGTAAAAACGGTCAATGCGGCCGCCCTTTTTCTCGATTTCCTTCTCCATCCAGGCATGCAGTGCCTGCATATCTTTCACCGTAAAATAGCCGCGGGCAATACCGCTCTGGTTAGTGGTGACAAAAACGAGAAAGCCCTGCTCTTTCAGCAGGGCTACAGCCTCCCGCGCGCCGTCGACCCACCGTATTTCTTCCGGTTTACTGATGTAGCCTGTATCAATATCCAGGACACCGTCCCGATCTAAAAATACTGCACGTTGACTCACAGCAGCGTCTCCTTATTTATAATAACCGTCAGAATCCTTCAGCACCTGGCAATATTCCTTCACTGCCTGGGCAAAGTCCGTAAAGCCACCGTCATAGCCGGCCGCAAGCAGTTTCGTCGTATCGGCCTGGGTATAGCTCTGATACTTACCCTTCAGCACTTCCGGGAACGGCACATAGACGAGCTCCCCGCTGCCGAAGAATTCCAATACGGCTTTCGCCATATCGTTAAACGTATGGGCGTGGCCCGTACCGCAGTTATAGATACCCTTTAATTCCGGATGATCCATGAAGTAGAAAAGCACCTTGACGACGTCCTTGACATAGACAAAGTCACGGGTCTGTTCGCCCGGGCCATAGCCGTCATAGCCTTCAAAGAGCTTGACCTGCTTGTCCTTCTGCCACTGCAGGAACATCTGCCGGACCATGGAAGCCATCTTACCTTTGTGGTTCTCCTGCGGTCCAAAGACGTTGAAGTAACGGAACCCGGCTACCTGGCTCTCGAGGGAATCCATATAGCGGCGGACATAATTATCAAAGAACAGTTTGGAAAAAGCGTAGACATTGAGTGCTTCTTCGCAGGCCGGTTCTTCACGGAATCCATGCTTGCCGCTGCCATAGGTCGAGGCAGAGGAAGCATAAAGGAACTGGATCTTGCGGTCAACCGCAAAATGGAACAGCGTCTTCGTATATTCGAAGTTATTGTCCATCATGTATTTGCCGTTATATTCCATCGTATCGGAGCAGGCACCTTCATGGAAGATGATGTCAATCTTTTCGTGATTGAACTTACCTTCTCTGATACGATTCAGAAAATCGCCTTTATCCAGATAATCCATGACCTTGAGGCCCTGGATATTCTTGAATTTCACCATGTTGGTGAGGTTATCTACAACAAGGATATCGTCGCGGCCGCGGTCATTCAGTCCCTTGACGATATTGCTGCCGATAAACCCGGCACCACCGGTTACAATGATCATAATTTGCCCTCCTTCACCAGGTTCACAATTTTTTGAATCAGTCCCGTCGTGGAATACCCATCCTTGAACGGGAGAATCTGCACGCCTCCGGCATATTCACGGCCGGCCACTTCTTCCGGCTTGTAATCGCCGCCCTTGACGATGAGGTCAGGACGCAGCGTACGCACAAGTTCGGTCGGCGTATCTTCCCCGAAGAGTACGACACCATCCACGCAGCGCAGTGCGGACAGGATTCTTGCCCGGTCGACTTCCCCGTTAAGCGGACGAGTCTCCCCCTTGAGGCGCTTGACGGACGCATCCGTATTGACACCAACAATCAAATGATCTCCCAGGCGGGCTGCTTCTTCCAGATAGGAAATATGTCCCGTATGGAGGATGTCAAAGCAGCCATTCGTAAAGACGACCGTTTCTCCTGCCACCTGCCACGTTTTAACCAGGCGCTGGGCTTCTTCCCAGCTCATCGGTTCATATTCATGCCCGGCCCGTTCGTGATCGGACAGTACTTCCTTGAGCAGTTCATCGCGGTGCACCGCATATGTACCGACTTTGGATACGACAATTCCTGCTGCCTTGTTAGAAAGTTCCAGTGCATCGGCAAGCGGCAAATGGCCTGCTGCCGCAGCAAGCAGCACGGAAGCGACCGTATCGCCGGCACCGGACACATCAAAGACTTCCTGCGCCGTAGCCGCTTCTGTAATCACTTCGTGGTCGTTGACCAGCGTCACGCCCTTTTCGGAGCGCGTCACCACGACATTGGCAATATCAAATTCGTCATGAGCACGGCGTGCCAGCCTTACCAGCGGTTCTGTTTCGTTAGGAACCTGGACGCCTGCCTCCTCGCACATTTCCTTGACATTCGGTGTGATAAAGTCACAGCCGCGGTACTTGTTCCAGTTGGAGCCTTTCGGATCAACCAGCACGGGCACGTCAGCCCCGTGAGCCAGCCGGATCACTTCCTGACAGAAATGATCTGAGCAGACGCCTTTGGCATAGTCTGACAGCACAATCCCGTCAAGGCCTTCAGCAAGCCGCTTTTCATACCATTTAAGGAGGGTTCTCTCCTCCTCCGCCGACAAATCCCCCGGCTCCTCAAAATCAAGGCGCAGCATCTGCTGCCGGGAACCGATAACGCGCAATTTAGTAATCGTGCTGCGGTCCGGTGAAGGATAAAGACCCGAAAAATCAATTCCTGCAGCCTGCAGTTTCGTCTCAAGAATCGTGCGGTGAGCATCGTGCCCCGTCACGCCGCAGGCATAGACATGGGCACCGAGTCCTGCAAGGTTAGCAGCCACGTTGCCCGCCCCGCCGAGTACGCTCGTCATGCGGCGGACCCGGTTGACCGGCACCGGTGCTTCCGGGGAAATCCGTTTGACTTCCCCATAATAGTATTGATCCAGCATAATATCGCCGATAACGGCAATACGCATCTTCGATAACTTATCTGTCAAAAATTCAATTACTTGATCGTTGCTCATTACGCTTCCACCAATTCACAAAGGATATGACCCATGAGTTCATGAATTTCCTGCACCCGTGCTGTATTATCTTCCGGTATGTTAAGCAGGATATCGCACATTTCTGCCATCTTACCGCCCGTACGAGCCGTAAAACCGATGACACGGATGCCCTTTTTACGAGCAGCTTCGATAGCCTGAATTACATTGGCACTGTTGCCGGATGTCGAAATAGCAAGCAGCAGGTCGCCTTCCTGTCCCAGGCCTTCCACCTGACGGGCAAAAATGCGGTCAAACCCGTAATCGTTGCCAACGGCCGTCAGAATCGACGTATCCGTGGTCAGAGCAAGTCCTGCCATGCCTTCCCGTTCCTTCTTAAAACGGCCGACAATTTCAGCAGCCCAGTGCTGGGCGTCGGCAGCTGAGCCACCGTTGCCGCAAAACATAATCTTGCGTCCCGAAGCAAGCGTCATCTTCATCAGACCTGCCGCATCCTCGAGATTCTTCATCAGTCTCTTGCTGCCCATGACACGGTGAATCAATTTTTCATGTTCCAAAAAACGAGCATTGATTACTTCCTGTACATTACCAACGGAAGAGGTCATAGTTCACACTCCATTCATCGTCGCCGCCGTCATAGCGCTTATCGCGGTATTCAAATCCCAGACGGAAGCAGCAGAAATCGTGGTCCCAACGCCAGATATATTCATAGATATTGTGCTGCGCTTCATCATACCGCGTAATAAAGGTAAGATGATCCCGGCTGCCAAAATTCTTGACAATGCCCCACTGAACTTCACGGTCCATATCAGGAGCGCCGTAATCGAAGATAGAAGCGCGCCGCTTCTCCCAGTAATATCCGAGCCAGGTATAGAAGCCTGCTCCCATATCACGGTTTGCTACAGCAGAATAAACCCACGTTCTCTGCCTCTTATCGCGCGCATTTTCATCAATCCACTTATGGCCCATACGAAGATTCAAATTAACCGGTCTGTCACCATGCGTCAGATGGATTGGATCGTGCTTCAGGAACGCGGCATATTCCGTGTGCCAGCTTCTTCTTGAATCTTCCTTCCAGTAACCGTTGCTGGCGTAAGCGGAATAGGAAATTGGAATATAATCGCTGAAATAATGGTCTTTATAGACAAGCTTGATATCATGCTCTTTGCGGATCCAGTTGTTATCATCATCTTCATCATAGCCTTCACTGAGGCGCAGATAGAAGTTCTTAAAGTCCTGCGTATCCGAGACCATAGGGCGCCAGCCAACCTTCGAATAATACTTGATGTCGGCACGCACCGTATTCGAATCGCTGAGAGGATAGGCCAGGTTGAAGCGGAACTTCCAGCCCTGATCATCATCATAACCGATATGAGGAACCATGCTCTCGCCCGAATCCTGCGCCGTCAGATCATTGATCCAGCGGTCACGGGAATAAATGTGCTTTCCTCTGAGGTACACCTTAACGTCGTAAGCGATGATTTTATCGTTAGGATAAATCACGACCTTATTGGCCCGCACTTCGGCACAAGGCGGATGCTTGACAGCCGGGCAGCGCGTCACCTGGCCGCCTTCGTCGAGTTCCGTCCGGTCCGGATAAATCGTAGCGCTGTCTGCGTGATAGATTTCCGTCCCGCTGGTGCCCTTCATATTCTTGACCGTACCGGTCTTTGTCTTGAAGTTATAGTAGCCCCATTTGGCATCCGTCGTGCTCGGCGGATCGATCATACGGCCGCCTTCGAGCAGATACGTATCTCCCGTAATGGCGTTGCCGCGTGCTTCCGTCGTATAGAGCTTCTGGTCGCCCTGATACATGCGGACATTGCCCGTTGCCGTGAAATCCCCCGTTTCGGAATCGTAGATTACGTGATCACCGTAAATGGTAATCGGCAGTGATGAAATGGCGCCGGCCGGGCTTTCTTCTCCCCGGGCTTCCCGTTCTCTCTTTTGCTGGGCTGTTTCACCCTGGGCAATGATAATTTTTTCTGTCTCGGCGTCCGGCTCATCCTGAAGCCGTTTGACGCTTTCCGCACGGCGTGCGTTACGAGCCACATCTTCCAAAGTCTGAGGCACATATACAGGCCCATTTTTCGTAAAAAGAGGACCGCCTTCATATGTTTTTTCCGCCCACGCCGTCGCAGGCAGAAGCAGAACCAGCATGGTGCCTAATGTAAGCACTTTATTGTTCATCGATGAGTTCCTCCACTCGTTGGCTCACCCTGTCGGGCTGAATATAATGCAATAAAGAATATACCATGGTAATTATACCACAATAATGGGGATGGTGAAAAATCAGCACCCCCGGAAAACGGACATTATGTCTTTTAAATTATAAACTGTATTGCTTTAGATGAAAAATAAAAAGTGCCTTTAGGCTTTGGCTTTTGGTGAAAAGAAAAAGTGGCTAGTGGTTAGATGGCAAGTGGTTAGTACACTAGTGTGGGTATTTTTCATAGCGGATTCTTGAGGAAGAAAGAAACGGGTAGTAAGTAATCAGCCTTCGGCAGAAAGGGACATCACCCACCGCTTTTCGGAAGGCCTGATGCCATCAGGCCTTCCTGCGGTCCCCCCTCTTCAATGTCGCGTAGCGACGTCGAAGAGGGTCACTACTGCCCCGATTGGGTGTTGGTTTGGATTTTACAGCGTTTCTATCGCACCAATTCTTGTTGTCCGACTGAATACCCACCGCAAGCGGTCCCGCCATAACTTACTTTCCTCCCCCGCAAAGCGGGCTCCCTCCTTCCACTGGACGGAGGTTGTAGAGGAATTCCAAACCTTACGGTTTGGCTTAACTAGGGAAAACAAGAGGGCAGGTGCAACAATTTTTCTTTTGCTTTTTTATTATTTAAATATACCGAAAAGCTGCTACCAAAAGACCTTCTTTCACGCCGCTACGCGGCGTCGAAGGAAGGGGAACCGCTTGCGGTGGATGGTAGAATGTTTCCACGGGCAATCCGCGACCGGCGTTTTTCTGATACAAAAAAATCGGGGCTGCCGCAGCAGCCCCGATTTTTGAATTTTATTCTTCTGCCAGATCCAGGTCGATGTCCATATCTTCATCGTCCTCGGATGTATCCGTATTACTGTCGGATTTGCTGGTTTCTTTCTTACTGGCTTCTTCCTGCTTCTTTTCATCCGCAGCAAGGGTAGCTTCCGTTTCGTCATCCGCACGGTCCGTCTTGGTGGTATCTTCCTTGACGGCAGTTTCATCGGTATTGGTATCGGTTTCAACTTCATCCGGTTTTTCTACCGTGTTAATCTTCTTCAGCTCTTCTTCGGAAGCGCTGACAGCCTGCTGGCCGCTTTGCGGAACGCCTGCCAGGATAATGCCCTGTACCGGCGTATCTTCCTGCACCTGCACGTACGTATTGCTGCCGGCCGGAATCGTTACGGAAGAGCCTTTCACAAAAGCACCGCCGACTACGCCGACAGGCCCGAAGAGAATCATGCCGCCGATAGAGGCACCGGCTGCACCGGCAGCCGTCTTGGCCTGCTGTTTAGCCAGTTCACCCATCGTGACAGGAATCTTCTCGCCGCTGACACCCGTCACATCCGTAAAGTTGATATCGATGCGGGCATCACGTCCGAAGATTCTCGGCTGTACGACTTTAGCAATCGTCGCCGTGCCCTTGGCGCCTTTCGGAAGCACCAGGGCTTCACCGACATACACGTTGTCATCCACAGCGATGTCAACCTTATCGCCGGCTACATTTTGCTTACTGCTGAGATCTTCCATGAACTTAATCTTGATCAGGGAATCTTTCGGCAGCGTCACAGCCTGACGAGTCAGGCTTCCGGATGGGAAGGCAGCTTTGTTCAGGCGGTTCAGACGGGAAAGAATCGTATCATTCGTGTACTGGGATCCGAAAATCTGGTTTTCCAGAGCACCGATTCTGTCTTTGGCACCATCCGTAGACATCCGGTCGGAGAACTGCCATTCAATCGCATTCATCTGAGCTGCTATCGAAAGCTGCTTTCCGCTCGGAGTTCCTTCCACACGGTTATAAACACGATCTACGCGGCTCATTACGGAACCGCTGGATTTTTGTCCGTACAGATCCTTTTCCACTTTGTCAACACGGGTAATCAGGGAACCCGCCTGTTCCTGACCGTACAGAAAAGTTTCTGTCGCAGCCAGCTTGTCTGCTACTGTCGATGCTGTCAGCGATTCCTCGGCAAAAGCCGGTGTCAGACAGGTCAGGCATAGCAGCGCTGCCATTAACATACTGATAAGTTTTTTATTCACGACGTACACCTCCGTCAGATTTGTCTAACATTTATTTTAACATAAAGAGCGGCAAGTGACTAGTGTTCGGCCGTTCTCAGGCACTTTTTCCGGGTTTTACACTCTTTTCCAGGGGCGCAGGGCTTCTGCCATCGCGGCACTCATATCATCCATGAGCGCATATCGGCGGCGATGGTTGGCGCGTTTGGAAGGTTTCAGCTCAGATAGGTCACGGCGCCGTTCTTCCAGCGGAATGACATAAAAACGCGGATCTTTGTCCGGCGCTCCGCCGCATTCCGCCCAGAAATCTCCAAAATTCGTTTTGAGTTTCCGATCCATACGCACATGGTTCATGGCATAATAACCTTCATTCGTCACGGCATAAATCTTTTCGCAGCCCATGAGGTCCGCTAACGTACGCAGTCCGTAAAAAATCAGGTTCTTTGTCCGATACCCGAAAAATTTCTTTGTCATTGCCTTCACGGCATCATTGCCGAGCGTTGTTCCCTGAAGGGCACCGACAAAGATGCACGGTTTCCCTGTATCCGGCGCCGGAGAAAGCCAGAACATAATCTGGTAAAAATCGATTTCTCCCCACCGCAGTACCAGGGAAAGGCAGCCTTCCTTGCGCTGTCCCGGGTGGAAAAGTATTTCCATGGTCAACGGTTTTTCCTGGAATTCATCACGCCAGAGCGTCACCGTTTCGTGGTCGTGATAAATCCGCCGCAGAAAATCATCCGTCATCACTTGCCTCAGCAAGGTCAGATGATCCTTAACCAGTTTGACTCTCTCGTCCCACTGCGCTCCCTTGTAAAAGAAGGCCCGAGTTGCCTGTTCCAACAGGCAGGGCATTCCCTCATAGACATCTTTCCATACCGGATCGGAAGCAAAAAAAGTTTGCAGCCCCGTTACCGAGCTGCTGTGCAGCAGGCAGCGCGCCAGAAAAACAATATAACGTTTTCGTTCTTTTAAATGTTTACAATTATAGCAGGCATGACCTGTTCTCTCTAAATCCGCCCAGTTCATGAATCTCCCTCTCTGTGAAAAAAGGCGGTCAACGCGGACCGCCTTTTCATTTCTCTAAGACTATTTGTTCATTTTCACTGCTTTGTTCAGTTCGCGTTTGCAGAGGAAACGGAAGCGCTGATGCGGGTAATCATACTTCGGAGGAATTGCTTCAGTTTCTCTGGAATCACGGAAGCGATACCGATCTTCATCGTATTTACCGGTCTTTACATTGATGCAGGCAAAGTTGCCGACAAAATTCAATTTTGTTTCCGGCTCACGGCGAACATAATCTTCCGTGACTTCAAACTTATCGACGCTCATGGCCACAACCATATCGGCGCCGGTTGCTTTTGCTACTGCGGCAAGACCTTCTTTGGTAAAGAGTTTATCCTGCTGTTCCAATGCTGCCTTACGAACCGGTGCTGCATCGACAATATCATATTCCGGATACTGGAAAAGTTCACCTACGACAGAGCTGTACGCAATCGGTTTAATACCGGCATCATCTTCGACTTCTTCCCCGATGATCAGCGGTACCACTGCCAGTTTCGTAGATGCGTCAGCCTTACTGAAACCAGGAACAGCAAAGGCTGCGCAGAACAAGGCAGCGGCAAGCATCTTTAAAATTTTATTCATGTGAACAAGCCTCCTGTTTAATTTTCTCCAACTATTTTTTACTGAGTGACTGCTCAGTCTTGAATTATTTTATCATAAAAACGAGGGATTGACTACTCTTGCGCGCAATAAGCGGCTGCTACCCAGCCGACTGCGCCGTTATCGCGTCTTACCTTGATCCACTGCATGCCATCGCCTTCGGCGGCATCAAGAATCGTGACGACCTCGCCTTTTTCAAAGAAATCAAGGACATCGCCGTTCAGACTGGGATCCCCGCGCATCCGCACTTCTGTACCCGTAATAGTGCCCTTGCGGTTTTCCAGGACGGCATCGGCTCTCACGTAACTGCCTTCTTCCACGCTCAGGTAGTCCGCGGCAATCCAGCCGACAGTGCCGTCTCCGCGCGTCACCTGGTACCATTTGCGGCCCGTAGCGACGTCACTGCTCATGACACCGACGACTTCCCCATTCTCATAGTATCCGATGATATCCTGATCCGTACCGGCGCCGGCACGCATCCGGACTTCCGTTCCGACTACCGTACCCTTCGGATAATTTCCGCTGTAGTGGAGCACCGACGGAGTTTCGGCTTGAGGTGCGGGCTGAGGTTCAGGCACTGGGGTTTCCTGTTTCGGAGTTTCCACCGGAGCAGGTGTCTGCGTCTCTGCAGCCGCCTGTTTTTCCTCTGCCTTGGGAGCAGCCGGAGCCGGGGTTTCCTTTGTTACCGTTTCAGCCGGTTTGGTAGTTTCTGCTTTCGGTGTTTCCTTGGCAGCCGGTTTTGTTTCTTCTTTCTTTACTGTCTCGGTCTTCGTGGTCTCCGTTTTAGGAGCTGCCGTTTCCGAAGTGGACTTGACGGGCTGTGCTGCTGCCGTTGTGGCTGCATTCTCAGCTTCCGACTCGAATCCCTGGCCGTCATTGATATCCGCTGCGGACAGATTGACTTCAATTTCTCCCTCGTTCTTATCGAGAACGCTGCCGGCATGATACAAACCAATCACACTTTTATCTTCATCAATATAGTACGTATCGGGCATAACCGCAGCTTTATCCGGTTCTACATCGTAAAGATACTGCAGACCGTTTTCAGCCCGGGCCTTGACCTGGGCATCGTTATAATAGTAGCTCAGGGGACGCTGCTCTCCGGTCCGGCGGTCAAAAGTCATTCCCTGCGTCTCTTCGACGCCCATCTGAGGCGTCATCATAATCGTAAGACTGATCACGTCATCATCGGCGCGATGTACATCGTAGTGAACCTTGCCGCCGCCCAGTGTCGAAGCTTCACTCACGAAGGAAGACACCTGGCTGCTCAAAGCCCTGTTTATTTTTTCCGTGGCTGAAGAATTGCCGCCCGTTACCTCAGGGCATTCCACGGAAACGGATTTTTCCGTCCGCGTAATCGTCTTGACCGGCACATCGGCCGCCCAAACCGGTACCGAACTGCCCAAAATCAGGCAGCTCGCCAACACTGCAATTGATTTTTTCAGCATACTTTACACTCCTACTTGTTCAAAGGAAAGATAATTTTTCATTGAACAATTATCCATAAACTCAACGTGTACCCTCATAAAAGCACACTCTATTAGTTTACTTTATTTCAAGGTCAAACGTCAAGGAACGTTCCTTATTGCAGGCTGTCATTTACTGCGCTCTGTCCCCTTTTTTCTTCAGAACAGCATAAGCAGGCGATTAATAGTCCCTGCATATCGACAGCTTTTACACGCCCGCCGCCACAGGCTGCTCCGCTTCAAAAAGATGCTTTTCCTCGAGCGTCACCGGCTTGCTCAGTGTTTCCGTAAGCCAGGCTTCCGCTTCCGGCACTTGTGCCTGTTTCATTTCGAGAATAATCTCAGCCCGGCTGCCGTACTCAACATCGTGCACCGCAAAAAGTGACTGCCGGTACAGCAGATTGAGCACCCGGCCCACATCATCAAGAGACCAGGTAAACGCGTAGTGCCCCATGGGAACCATCTTTGAAAGACCTGCTGCTTTAACGGCTTCCGTTACGGCTTTGCCGTACGTGCGGGTAAGTCCTCCCGCACCGAGTTTAATGCCTCCGAAATAACGCGTCACCACGGCAGCTGTATTGTAGAGTTCCTTTTTACGCAGCACTTCCAGCATAGGAGATCCTGCTGTTCCGGATGGCTCCCCATCATCACTGGAGCGTTCTGCCCGCGGCACGCCGCCGATAATATACGCCGTGCAGTTATGCGTGGCATCCCAGAATTCCTTGCGTGTCTTTTTGATAAAATCCTGTGCTTCCTGCTCACTGGCAACGCGCGCCAGTGTACAAATAAAACGTGATTTTTCTACCACGATTTCTGTCCGCACAGGTTTTGAGATAATATATTGGTCCATGCTCTATCCTTTCATAATATGGTATCATTATAGCATTGAAAAAGAAAAAAACAGGGAACTTTTAAAAATCTTTACAAATTAGACACGAAAAGTTAAAAGCCGCCGGTCGCTGGGCGCCCGTGGAAGCAAAATTGTCATGGCAATTTTGCTTTGAATAAGTAAAAGCATTCTATCATCCCCCGCAAGCGGTTCCCCTTCTTTCGACGCCGCAAAGCGGCGTGAAAGAAGGTCTTTGATTGACGCATTGCACGAATGACATAAAAGAGTTTAAGTGTCATCACCTGCCGCTTTTTCTCACTGCCTCAGGTGATGCCAAAAGCCAAAAGCGCCTTTGAGGCCTTCGGGCCGTCTGCAGCTATCGGCTAACGGCTGACTGCTGTCTGCCTTTGGCTGCAGCCAAAAAATATACCCGCACGGGTGTACTAACCACTCTTTCCACTAACCACCAACCACTTTCCCCGCTCGAAAGGAGATTTTATCCATGCGATTTAAACAATTTTCCTGTGTGGCACTGACGGTGTCGGTGCTGACTTTACTGCCCCACTGGGGCCTTACAATGGCAAAGATGCCGGACACGCCGGCCGCCTATACGGAAGCCTTGACCTGGAAGGAAAAGAATGGTGACGTAGTCATGGCCTCCCCGGCCCGTATTGCGGCCATGAATGCACAAATGAAAAAATCAATCTACGGTGACATCCGTGAAGAAAAGGACACCATTGACGGGAAAACGCTGCGTGCCTACGTCACAGAGGCCCCTGTAAATATGAAGCTCTACGTGAGAGGCAAACCAGTGACCAAAGACTTAGCCGCACGACTCAGGGAAAATGCCGTCGCCCTCATCAAAGACCAAAATAATGTCAAATACGGTGTCCTGACAAGTCGCGCCAATGTCCGCGTGTTCCCTACGGAGGCACAGGCCTTTGAAACGCCGGCCGATACAAATTTTGATGACTGGCAGTGTTCCGCTGCTGACCCGACAACGCCGGTCCGCATCTATGTAGCCGATAAAACAGGATCTTTTTACTACGTTCGCACGCCGGATTACCGGGGCTGGGTGCCTTCGCGTTATGTGGCGCTCACAGACCGTGCCACCTGGAAGAAATTTGTGGAACCGGCTGACCCTGCCGTCGTAACAGGAAGACTCCTCACCCTTAAAGCCGGTACGGAAGACCAACTCTACCAGATGGGAACGGCCATTCCGACCGAAAAAGGCAATCTGCTTCTCCCTGTAAGAGATGACAAAGGAACCCTCAAAATCATCCGTCAAAAACCTAACTACAACGATTCCCTTCACAAAGGATATCTGCCCTATACAGCCAACAATATTGTGACTATGGCCTTCCGCCACTTGGGAGCTCCCTACGGCTGGGGTGGCCTCAAAAACAGCGTGGACTGCTCCGCTTTTTCCCAGGACGTGTATAAGACGGTAGGTATACAGCTCCCCCGTAACAGCGGCGAGCAGGCCCGTTCTTTCCCCGGCAAAGATGTCCGCGCCATGACGCTGCCGCAAAAACTGAAGTACATCGATACACTGCCGGCCGGTGCCCTGCTCTTTAAGCCGGGGCACGTGATGATCTATCTGGGAGAGAAGAACGGCACACCCTACATGATCCATGCTCTCGGTTCTTATGGCGAACGTACGGGAAATAAGGTGAAAGCTAATTACGTGCTCGAAGTTGTTGTAAGCAAGGTGGATCTTTTAGGCCGCAGCGGGAAATCGCTGGCGGAGCAACTGACGAAGGTGAATGTATATCGGTGAAAAAGGGGCTGTCGCATTTTGCGACGGCCTCTTTTGTATCAAAAGCAAGGCGCGGCCTCATTGAATGAGACCGCGCCTTGGTGTAGAATTTAAATATGCAAAAAAACAAACCTACACAAAAGGATTATACAAAAATTGGTAGTTCTTATCAACTTTTTCTTCCTCTAAATTTTGAAGTACAAATCCCTAATGACGATCCTGTTCGCTTGGTGCGTGCCATGGTAGAAGGGATGGATGTAAAGGCATTGTATGACACGTATTCTCATGTCGAGAATAAATTAACGTCACCAATTCAGCTGCTGGAAATCGTCATTTATGCATGTATGGAAGGAATTCGTGGTTCGCGTAAGATAGAGCAATCCTGTAAAAGAGACACTCATTTCATGTTTCTCTTAGATGGGAAAAAAGCTCCGGATAATGCAACCATTGCAAGATTTTGTTCCCTCCATCTAAAACCATGTATCAAGAAACTCATGATTCAGATGGATAAATGGCTGCTGGCTCGCGGTTTCATCACTCTGGATAGCCTGTTCATCGATGGGACAAAAATTGAATCTGTGGCAAACAAGTACAAATTTGTTTGGAAAAACAGAGTCTTAGGCAGCCAGAACAAACTCATAGAGAAACTGGAGCAACTGGTTCCCGAAATCGAGGAACGTTTCGGAATCAAGGTCTGTTACGGAAACACTTTCCACATCCGTCATTTAAAGAAGCTCCTAAAAAAACTGCTTGTCATAAAGCGGGCTGAGGGAATCGAGTTTGTTCACGGATGTGGGAAAAGAAAGACCATTCTACAGAAGTACTATGAGATTTTAGCTAACTATCTCAAACGGCTTAAGGTGTATACGAAGCAGCTTCACATCTGTGGGGAACGGAACAGCTTTGCCAAAACAGACCCGGATGCTACCTTTATGAGGATGAAAGAAGATGCCATGCTTAATGGCGCCTTAAAGCCGGGATACAATGTCCAATATGCAAACAATTCCGGTTTTACCTTGTTTGCAGATGTGAGTGCACATCCCACAGATATGCGGACACTCATTCCTTTTCTTGAAGGATTTGAAGCCCACTTCGGTCAGAAATTTGCAAACATTGTAGCCGATGCAGGCTATGAAAGCGAAGAGAACTTGGTCTGGCTGAAGAAGAATCAGTATACTTCATATATCAAGCCTAACAATTATGAAAGAAGCAAGAGGAAAAAGTATAAGAACGACATCGGCAAAGCAGAAAACATGACATATTTGCCTGATCAAGACATGTATATCTGTAAAGGTAGGAGACTGCTGAAAGTCAGCAAAGTAACCCAGGTAAAGAACCGGTCGGGATATGTGTCAGAGAAAACATATTACGAATGTAAGGACTGCAGCGGTTGTCCCTACAAGGAACAGTGCATCCATGGGAACAATTGCAGGACACCTATGGAGAAAAGAAACAAGAAATTAGTGGTCTCGAAGAATTTTGCTGCATTGAGGGCAGAATCCCTGAAGAACATTACTTCCGAATATGGTAAGGAACTGAGGATGAACCGCAGTATACAGGCAGAAGGAGCCTTTGCGGATCTCAAGGATTCATTAAACGTCAGAAGATTAGAAACCCGAGGCAAAGGAAATGCCCTGGTAACAGTGGGAATATGTGCCATGGCACGGAATGTCCTGAAGGTCCATCACAAAGTTCAAGACGGCAAAGAGGATTTGCACTTATATCCGCTGAAAAAAGAGGCCTAAAAGATACAAAAAGAGCGCTCGAAAAAAAGCAACTTAGGGTTGCTTAATTTCGTGCGCCCTTTTTTCATCTCAAAACATATCCAACTAAAAAGTAAGGCAAATTGGGGCCTTTAGCAAGTTATTTCAGGGATTAAAAATCGGTCACTTGCGACAGCCCCTTTTCGCTTTCCGCCACCCGCCGTCCGCTGTCCGCTCGTGGACGCAAAATTGCCAACGCAATTTTGCCCAGAATTTATAAAAACTTTTGGCAGAAATAGCTACCGTCCACCGCAAAGCGGTTCTCCTTCCTCCGACGCCGCACAGCGGCGTGAAGGAAGGTCTCAGGTGGTGCTATATTTCGGTTTGGTTTGAATTTAACAGACGCTTTATCGACCCAATTCTTGTTATCCTACTGAACACCCACCGCAAGCGGTCCCCTTAACTTACTTTCCTCCCCCACTTCGTGGTCCTTCCTCCTTCCTACGGACGGAGGTGGCAGAGGTATTCCAAACCTTTCGGTTTGGCTTAATTAGCGCGAACAAGAGGGCTGGTGCTGCTATTTTCACTTCAGTGTGCAAAAATATATAACTATCCCTCCACCGCAAGCGGTTCCCCTCTTGTTACCTTCCTCCACCACTTCGTGGTCCGCCCTCCTTCCGAACGGAAGGAGGTTGTAGAAGAATTCCAAACCTTACGGTTTGGCTTAACTAGGGCGTGGAAGAAGGTCCATCCCTACGAAAAAAGGAGGCTGTGAAGAAATGCAACAGCATTTCTTCACAGCCTCCTTTTTCGCATAAAAAACAAGAGCAGCGCAATGCGCTGCTCTTGAGTATTTCTTCTAATCGAATTAGAAGGAAACAATCAGCTGAGACCACAGGGTACGACCATGAACGTCGCTTTCCTTACCCTTCAGATCATAGTAGTCGACTTGAGCTACCATGTTCTTAGCAACGGTCAGGTTACCACCAACTTGATAGCCCTTGAAGCCTTCGCCCGGGAAGGAATCATACAGACCATCCATGGTATGAGAAATCGTGGTAGGAGCACCCTGATCATAGTACTTAGCATACAGGCCCCAAGAACCAGGATCGGACTTCTGAGCGCCGGCCCAGCCCATCTTGATTACGAAGCCGTCATCATCATAATCCTTGTCAGCATATTTAGCGGCAAAAGCATCATCGTCGCCCTTCAGGTACATACCACCCAGGTAGAACTTACCGGTATGGTAAGTAGCGCCAACGGTCCAAATCTTGTCGTCGCCGTCCATACCCATAACAACTACATCATCAGCCTGGATGTAGTTAGCAGCGAGATCCCAGTTGCCCCAGGTACCGCCCAGTTCTGCCATCCAGAACTTATCAGCAGCAGAATCTTTGCTCAGATCAACCGTCACATCGCCGCTGGTACTATCATCCTTAAACGTGTATTTTTTCTGCCAGCCATAGGTGCTCTGGCTAGCCATCTTGCCGTATTCAGCAGTGAAGTATGCATCGCCGAAAGGAACGGTAGCCTTAACAGCATCTACACGATTATCATAGATGTTACCATCAGCAATGAAGTCGTTGTAACGACCAGCCTGCAGCTTAACAACACCGATGTTACCGGTCAGATAAGCTCTCTGGAAATCGGTGTCACTGTCACCGTTTTCATTCTGGCCTTCGAAGAATTGCTGGTTACGGAGCATTGCTACATAATGCCAGTTGTCGTTGACTTCACCGGTGAAGGTGATATCAGTACGGAGTCTAGCCATGGAGTTGCCAGCATCGTCGCCGTCTACAGCACCGCCGCTGTGATCAGCGTAGGTAGCCTTTACGGTACCAGTGATCTTTACGTTGTCAGCGTTCTTTTCCAGTCTGGCAACGCGAACACCCAAGTTGTCCAATTCATCAGCGAATTCGCTGACCAGCTTGTCATCGGCGCCGATAGCACCCTTAGCCAGTGCTTTAGCTACGATCTGAGCCATTTCATAACGGGTCATGGTGCGGTCACCTTTGTAGGTGCCATCAGGATAACCATCAACAATACCTGCAGCAGCCAGTTTAGCAACGGCTGCATAAGCCCAGTGGCCGGCAGGAACATCGGAGAAGGGGTTAGCAGCAAAAGCAGTTGCGCTTACACCCAGTGCCATAGCCATGGCAAATACCAGAGACTTTTTCATGAGAAATTCCTCCTTTAAATTTAATCTCGGTCGGAATCTCATCTCCATATCCTCGTCTCTACGCGCTTGCCAGAGTTGCCTAGTTTCCTCGGTCTGCGTATTGATTTGTCTATTTCAATGACATCCCAACCGGATTGCTCCTATATCTTACCATAGCTTTTTCTTTTTGTCTAATTGTGTTTAAAGAAAGTTTTAACTTATTTCTATAATTTTAGAAATTTGTTATTTAAATTATATTACGTTATTTACGATAGATTTAAACGATTGTTACATTTTATCTAAAATTTGTTACATCACTTTCATTTTTTCGTTTTAACTTTAAGGTTTAGTATGAGTAATTTTAATTGATTTTTAAAAATCAATGAATAATTTCTGCTTTTCTATAAATTTATGAACAATTTGTGAAAAATGGTTAGTACTGTAGTGCGAGCAGATTGTTGAGGCAGTCAGCAGCTTGCAGTTAGCAGATCGCAGCCGATAGCCGGAAAGCGCATTTAGCTTTGTCTGGCAAAGTGGATAGTGGAAAGTGGATAGTACACTTGTGCGGGCATTTGCTTTGGTGGATTCTTTATGAGGATTATATCTGGCAATTCGTATTTTGCCTTCGGCAGAGTTGTCCATTATCTACCACTGATTCGGAAGGCCTGGCATAAGGTCTTCCAAAGGTCTCAGGTGGAATAAATTTCAATTTGGTTTGAATTTAACAGGTGCTTTATCGGACTAATTCCTGTTATCCGACTGAACACCCACCGCAAGCGGTCCCCCCTCTTATTCGCAAAAAGCACGCGAACAAGAGGGCCGATACATCTCAAAAAATATGTGAAAAGGGACAGTGAAAATGAAATTTCATTTTCACTGTCCTTTTTCACATAAAAAACAAGAGCAGCGCATTCGCGCTGCTCTTGAGTATTTCTTCTAACTGAATTAGAAGGAAACAATCAGCTGAGACCACAGGGTACGAGCATGAGCATCGGTTTCCTTGCCCTTCAGATCATAGTAGTCGACTTGAGCTACCATGTTCTTAGCAATCGTTACGTTGCCGCCGACCAGATAACCCTTGAAGCCTTCGCCCGGGAAGGAATCATACAGACCATCCATCGTGTGAGAAATGGTGGTAGGAGCACCCTGATCGTAGTACTTAGCATACAGGCCCCAAGAACCAGGATCGGACTTCTGAGCACCAGCCCAGCCCATCTTGATTACGAAGCCGTCATCATCATAATCGGAAGCGTCATGGCCTTCACGGTCAACAGCGCCGTCCAGCGTATCATCATCGCCCATCAGGTACATACCACCCAGATAGAACTTGCCGGTATGGTAAGTAGCGCCAACGGTCCAGATGTGGTTGTCATCGCCATTCAGGCCCATAGCGACATCGTTATCAGCCTGGATGTAGTTAGCAGCGAGATCCCAGTTGCCCCAGGTGCCGCCCAGTTCGGTCATCCAGAAGGTATCAGCTACAGAATCACCGTCGCCGTGGGTAACATCCCATCTTTGACCTACATCAGCCATCTTGCCGTATTCAGCAGTGAAGTATGCATCGCCGAAAGGAACACTGGCTTTGATACCATCAACACGGTTATCGTAGATGTTACCATCAGCAATGAAATCGTTGTAACGGCCGCCCTGCAGGTTAACTACACCGATGTTACCGGTCAGATAAGCTCTCTGGAAATCGGTATCGTCATCGCCCTCTTCATTTTCGCCTTCGAAGAATTGCTGGTTACGGAGCATGGCTACATAATGCCAGTTGTCATTTACTTCACCGGTGAAGTAGATATCGGTACGAAGTCTGGCCATAGACTTGTCACCTTCACCGTCCAGAGCGCCGCCGCTGTTATCGGAGTAGCTGGCCTTAACGGTACCGGTAATCTTTACGTTGTCAGCGTTCTTTTCGAGTCTGGCAACACGAACACCCAGGTTGTCCAGTTCATCAGCGAATTCGCTGACCAGCTTGTCATCAGCGCCGATAGCACCTTTAGCCAGTGCCTTAGCAACAATCTGAGCCATTTCATAACGGGTCATGGTGCGGTCACCTTTGAAGGTGCCATCAGGATAACCATCAACAATACCTGCAGCAGCCAGTTTAGCAACAGCTGCATAAGCCCAGTGGCCGGCAGGTACATCGGAGAACGGGTTAGCAGCAAAAGCAGTTGCGCTTACACCCAGTGCCATAGCCATGGCAAATACGAGACTCTTTTTCATAATAAATTCCTCCTTTAGGAATCATATTGACCGATTCGGAGAAATTTCTTTCCGTGTAAAGAGCCTTTCCCGTGCGAGTGACCTTGTTTCCTCTACATCCGGGTTCTTTATCCGTCAAGATATTTCTTCTAACGGCCTGTCCGGCAAGCCGTTTGCTTGCACCGCTATTATAGCATAAACTTTTTCTAAATTGGAGAATTTTCGACTGATTAGTCATATCTGTTTTTTATTGATTTTACTATAATTTCAATCTTAAAAATTTATTTCTGCTATTATAGTCTGATTTTTCTGTTAATAGCTTAAAAAAGTATTTATTTATCTTATTGCTATTGTATATTAAACGATATATTTTATTTATATCGTAGGATGAAAGCGCTTTTGGCATGTGGCATTGGCTGTACGAAGTGGATAGTGGCTAGTGCGTAGTGGTTAGTGCACCCGTGCGGACAACGACTTTGCGGATTTTTGAGGAAGATTGCAGTTGATGTCCATTTTTATTTTGGGGCAAACTGCTTGTCAGTTTGCCGCCTATGAAGCGACCGGCAACCTGCGAACCGCGACCA
Organism: Acidaminococcus sp.; assembly: GCA_022482815.1. Classification (NCBI taxonomy): domain Bacteria; kingdom Bacillati; phylum Bacillota; class Negativicutes; order Acidaminococcales; family Acidaminococcaceae; genus Acidaminococcus; species Acidaminococcus sp. Next base: position 1,449,203 of record JAKVOM010000001.1, on the reverse strand, counting down.
GCGGTTAATAAAAAACAGAGTGAAACGACTTTTTATCGCTTCACTCTGTTTGTGATTCTTTTGAACCTTTTACGACTTGCTCCCTGCCTGCCGGCCGGTGTTTTTCAAAAAGCGTCTTGCCAGAACAACCGCCGCAAGGCCATCCATATTGCCCGGCGGCGTAAGGAGGCTTAATGGCAGCAGCTTCTTCAGCCCTTTGGGCGGATACAGTTCCCAGTACAGATGACGCGCTTCATCTGTACTGAAGGCTTCGTCAATGACCGTAAGCGGCCACTCCGGATGCGCTGTCACCAGGTACTGCTTCATCGCAGCCGAGGTCGTACCGTTCCCCAGGACGCACTGCTCAATAGGTCTGTCTTTTACAAACGCGGCAAACTCTTGATCAAAATTCTGCATGAGGATCACGGTAAACGCCTCAATACGTCCTTCCCTATCCACAAGGGCTACCCCTGTTTTGTCCTTGCCGGGATCAACGGCGAGAATGAGAGGTTCCATTACAGACTTTCTCCGAGACCGCGAATTTCAAGACGCAGCGTCACAGGGCCGGCCACGGTAACATCGCGTTTCGCTTTAGCGGTAATCTTGACGTGACCGCCCAATTTCGAAATCTTTTCACTGGCTTCCACCAAATCGCCGCTTGAAATGGCGCCGACTTTACCCGTCAGAGGATCCGGGATGACACCCTCGCCCTGAGCTACATGGTTCACGTCCTTGAGGAAAGCCATGAGCGCCAGGTCTACTTCGTCCGTATTCGGTTTTACTGTGATGTTCTGTTCAAGAATCGTAGTGCCTTCAGGGTAAACGACACGGTCTTCCGTCATTTCAAGACGGCAGACGACGACTTCCCCATGAAGAATATTGCCGGCCGCGCAGAGGCGCACGTAGGCAAGCCCTTTGGCCGCAGAAAGCTTAGCTGCTTCCTGCTCCACAACCTCTTTACTCAGCCAGATGACCGGCGTATTCGGCTGGACACCCAGTCTCTCCCCGATTGCCGCATTGGCCGCATTGAGGAAGGATTCCAGTTCTTCTCTCGTCTTTGCTGTGTCAAGACCGGCACGCAGCGTACCCGTATACAAAATTTCACCGCTGCGGAAGACGATGTCGCCTTCACGCATCGCTATGATACCTTTTTTAAGCTGAGCAGCCTGGTTTTCCAGCTCGCTGACATCCTTCTGCAGCTTGTCTTTGGCTGCTTCAGCCTGCCGCGCCTGCTGTTCGGCGTCTTTCAGCCGGCGGCTTGCTTCGTCATACTGAGCCTGCATTTTGGAAAGATCCTGCTTTGCCGCTTCCATCTGGGCCTGAGCAGCCTTCTTCTCCCCTTCGGCACGAACCAGTTCTTCCTTCGCCTGGTCAATCTGATCATCCAGTTCCTTGATGGTCTGGCTCTGGGCAGAAAGTTCTTTTTGCGCCTTGTCCCGCGACTCAGTCAGATTCTCCAAATCCTGCTGGAGCTGTTTCATACCAAACAGCGCCGTCCGGACAGATTTGGAAGTAACAGTCAGGACTCCCATTGTCACAGAGGCAATCAGGACCCCGCTCACTATCGTCATTACTACTGACGTATCATGAGGACGCAGACCGAACAGCCGTAGTCTCTTTTTACCAATTTTACTGCCAAGTTTATCGCCTAAAAAGGCAATGAGGCCGCCCATTACTGCAAGAATCAGAATCAATCGAATGCCAAGCATATCGGTCCACCCCCTTCGTATTAAATTGATTGAGTATAAATTATTATAAGAAATTTTGAGAGAAAATGGAAGAGACAGTGAAAAAATAGGAATTTTTTCACTGTCTCTTCCATTTTACACAGGTCGCTAGCCACTGTGGAAGAAAAATTGCAAAGGAGACCCTCTTCGACGCCGCCCAAGTTAAGCCAAACCGTAAGGTTTGGAATTCCTCTGCCACCTCTGTCCGTTCGGAAGGAGGAAGGACCACGAAGTGGGGGAAGAAAGTTGATTAGGGGGGGGGACCGCTTGCGGTGGGTGATGGACATTTCTGCCGAAGGCTGGAACTAACTGCTAATAGCAATCTTCGTCAAGAATCCGCCAATGTGGCTGCCCCGGGTGCACTAACTACTATCCACTATTCACTCTACTGAAGGCCATAGGCGCTTTTCGCCATCTGCAGTTATCGGCTATCTGCTGCCTGCTATCTGCCTTTTTTATGATTTTCTATTTTTCTTTCTCCACAACTCCGACAACACATCCACAATTGTAACTAGCAGCACCATACCCCAGAACAGCGCCCCTACCTGCGGCCACTCATAATGCATCATGGCCAGGATGAGCGGTGTTCCTATACCACCGGCACCTACCACACCGAGAATCGCCGCCTCCCGGATGTTCACATCCATACGGTAAAGAATGGCCGCCGCATATCTTCCGGAAAGCTGCGGCCGGACAGTACGCCAGAAGGCCCGCACAGAAGGCACACCCATGGCGCGTGACGCTGCATACGGACCGAGCTGGATTTCATCAATCGCAATGAGGAACCGTTTTGCCAAAAGGCCAATACTGCAAAGCGCCAAGGTGAGTGCTCCTGCAAAAGGTCCCGGTCCCGTCACTCGAATCCACATGAGGCCGTATACAAAAGCCGGAACCGTACGAATCAAAAGAAGTCCCATTCTTGAAACCAGTGCCACAGGGAACGGAAGAATCCGAAAACTGGCAAAGAATGACAGCCAGACTGCAATCAACGTGCCGCCCAGAGTACCCAGAAAAGCAATACAAAAAGTTTCCACCAAAAGATAGGGCACATCGTTATGGGACAAAGAAAAGAGCATAGCGGTATCGGGGTGACAGATACCGGCAAAAATCGCAGATGCCGCTGCATTTCCTCTGCCCCATTCGGTCGGCCATTCAAGTGTCACAAGAGAGGCGGTAAAGAGAGTCGTTACTATGGCTGCCACCGCTAATTTTCCATTTTTTCCAAGCGTTCTTTTTCCTTCGAGTACCTTACGCAGCCATTCACTTACGCCTTCTGTCATGAGTACAATCCCATATAAAAGCATCAGGATAGCTCCCACTTCGTGATACTGCCGCCAGGCAATCCGTTCATTCAGCAAAAGCCCAATCCCACCGGCTCCGACGTAGCCCAAAATCGAAGCATGACGAACGTTGCTTTCAAAAAGGTAAAGTACATTGGTCAGATACCCGGGCAGCACATGAGGCAATACAGTACGGATGAAGGCCCGCAGCCGGCTGCAGCCTGCAACTTCAAGACAGCGAGGAACCTTCAGATTCGCATTTTCCATATCTTCATAGCCGATCCGCGTCATTACAACAGTCGTAGAAAGAAACAAAGCGATTGTTCCTGCAAGACTCCCGATACCTACAAAAAAAGTACATACGAGTGCCAGAATCAAGGCAGGCACCGTCCTGATAAGATGAACAACAGCTTTAAAGGGAATGCGAAGGTACGGTAAGGGATTCGTATATGAATTGGCAAAAACAGCGCCCAAAAAGCCTGCAATCGCACCGAGGACGGTTCCTGCCACTGACATCTGCACCGTAGCCCACAAAGGCCTTAAAACAACAGGTACATAAGATAAATCAGGCGGCACCATGGCGCGGGCAATGTCAAAGAACCTGCTGCCCCGCTCCCACAAAAGCGGCAGGGAAAACTGTACTTTCCAAAGAGAAATGGCCGTGATGAGCACAAAAAGGAATCCGCAGCGAAGTGATGCTGATTTTTTCATGATAACCGGCTCCCGTACAGTGCTGCCAGCCGCTCGTGTGTCCATGCTTCCGGAGGGCCGTCAAAGAAAAGCTTGCCGTCCTTTAAACCAAGAATGCGGTCAGACCACTTTCTGGCCTGTTCCACATTATGACTGCTCATCAAAATAGTCATTCCTGAGACTTGCTGAAGCTGCCGCAAAAGTCCAAGGATTTGCTCTGCCGTGAGAGGATCCAGGGAAGCCACCGGCTCGTCTGCAAGAAGAATATCAGCATCCTGCAGCAGCGTACGGGCAATGGCAACACGCTGCTTTTGACCGCCGCTCAATGCATACACAGGCTGGTCAGCATAGGTTTCCAAATGAACTTCCTGCAGGGCTTTTTGGGCCGCTGTCCGTTCGTTTTCCGGGAAACGGCCGCTCAAAGCACGCCAAAACGGTATTCTGGCAAGGCAGCCGTTTAATACGTTCTCTACACATGAAAGTTCCTCTACGAGACAAAAATCCTGGTAAATCATGCCTACTCTCTGCTGTACCTTACGCAGCTTAGCCCCGTGCAGTGTATCAATTCTCTCTTTGCCCACATAAACTTCGCCGCTTCTTGGTTTGGTCATATGGTTAAAAAGACGCAGCAAGGTTGTCTTCCCCGCTCCGCTCGGTCCGATGACCGAAACAAACTGACCCTCCGGGATGACAAAGCTGATATCCTGCAATATATCTTTGTCCTTGTACTTATGATAGACATGTCTTAGTTCCAGCATGATTCACCCTGATAATTTACTTCACTTCTTTGCGCACCGTTCTTTCTCCGTCATAATCGTGCGCATCAGCCCAGTCATATCCTTTATGGCCGATTGTTTTCAGTACAGCGAGACCGTCTTCCGTCTTGCCAATCTCGATCAGAGACTCTCCAAGGGCCTTGCGGAATCCTTCATCCTGCATGACTTTGCTGGTCTTACTGATACTTACCGTATCGTTAAAGATCTTATCCGTCACACCGATCACACCCGTCTGAGACCAGATATCTCCCGTACCGCCGAGCTTTGTCGACCAGTCATTAGCCATTTTAGCCCGAATATGGGAATAAGCGACCATGACATCTACCTGGCCGGTCGCAAGACGCGCCGTGGATGTTGTGTAAGAATCAGACTGCACCACATGGGACAGGTCGGAAATCTTTTTCCCGTAATTCTGTTTCAGCCAAAGGGAAGGATAAAGATAACCGGATGCCGAAGCCGGGCTCATGACAGCCCAGGTAAGATTATTAAGTTCTTCCCATGTCGGTTTTTCACCGCGCTTTACTTTGTCAAGGATTGCCTTTCCTTTTTCACTGGGTCCGACTACAATGGCAGACCGGTAATATTTAACCAGATTCTTCGTAAAGACGTCCGGCTTTCCGTTATTCCAGACCGACAAATCGGTCGTATCTTTATCAATGCCTTCCCGCAGTGCGGTGAGCAGTACATCGACATCCGAGTCATACATCACGTAAGTAGCCCCGGAAATAAATCCGACATCGGCACTGCCGGAACTGAGTGCTTCCCCTACTGCACTATAGGAGGTACCCACATTAATCGTCACTTTATCGATGGGATAGCCCTTTACTTTCATTTTGTCCTGCAGCATTTTCCCAAGCGGTTCCGTCTTTGTCTTCAGCGTATCCGCGTCCTGATAAGGGGAAATGGCAATTTTCAGTTCCGGGACAGCCTTCTTGCCGGAGGACTGTTTTTCACCCCCGCAGCCTGAAAACAGTGTGGCAGCAGTACAAATAGTAAGTGCCCCTATCATCCATTTTTTCATCTTCATAATACGCGCTCTCCTTACATAAAAAAATGAGGAACCACAGTCCCTCACAAAGCGCAAAAAGCATGCAGAGGGACCAATGTCCAAAATAACGGTCGGCGGCTCTGGCACCCTCTCAGCCTGGCTCACAGGCTCCCTCGCATGACGACTGCCGGTCCAGGGCGCTCCCCCAAGACCGGGTATTAAATTGTAAAATTTAGGTAAAGTTTACTTTTTAAGAATACACTAGATTGGGGGAAAAAGCAATGTGGCAGAAGAAACAGTGGCTAGTGGTAAGTGGTTAGTACACCCGAGTGAGCAGCTACTTTGGCTGATTCTAAATAGGCAGATGGCAGTTAGCAGGTAGCAGATAGCTGCAGTTAGCCGAAAAGCGCCTTTGGCTTCGTCTGGTCAAGTGGGAAGTGGATAGTGAAAAGTGGATAGTACACCCGTGCGGGCAGCTATTTTGGCGGCTGAAACCCAAGGCAGATGGCAGTTGGCAGTTAGCAGTTAGCAGATAGCTGCAGCTGGCTGAAAAGCGCTTTTGGCATTTGGCCTCGCCTGCGGCAGCGAGGTAGAAACGAAAGCTGCAAAACCAAAAGAAACTACCATCCACCGCAAAGCGGTCCCCCTTCCTCCGACGCCGCACAGCGGCGTGGAAGAAGGTCTCAGGTGTGATAAATTTCAATTTGGTTTGAATTTAACAGGTACTTTATCGAACCAATTCCTGTTATCCGACTGAACACCCACCGCAAGCGGTTCCCCCTCTTATTTTCCGAAGGAAAACAAGAGGGCTGAGGGCTGATGCATATATTTTTGTTTATTCATGGCCAAATTGCTAATGCAATTTGGCTTCCACGGGCGACCGGCGGCCTGCGACCTGCGACCCGCGGCATAAAAAGAACCGTGAAACAATAGATCATTGTTTCACGGTTCTTTTTATGCTTTATCTTTCTTCCAAATCATCCAGCACCCTAATGCCCCGCAGAGCACGTTCGGGGTAGCCGCAGCAATCAGCGGCGGAATGACACCGCCCTGACCAAGACCTGTCATAAAGGTCATAATGGAGTAGTAAATGAAGATAATAACCACACTGAAGCCAAGCCCCATAGAGGTACCACTGCGCTGGCTCTGCACGCCAAGAGGCACACCGATGAGCGCAAAGAAGAAGCTGGCCAGAGGTACGGTAAACCGGCTGTAGATTTCCATGACATATTTACTGGTCGGCTGATACTGCCGTTCCAAAATGCCGATATACATCTTCAGTTCACCGATGGTCATTTCATCCGGGTCTTTTTGATCCAGGGTAATAGCCTTCGGTGTTTCGGAAATCGGAAGCACCTGCTTATCGAAGGTCATCGTTCTCGTCAGGCCTTCCTCACCGGTAAGTTCCGTAACGGTTCCCTTCTCCATAATCCAGGTACCGTTTTCCCACTTGGCGGACGGCGTACGCTGAATGCGAACCACGCGCCCGTTATTCCATTCCTCGATGGTAATATCCTTCATCTCGCCCGCATTTTCATCAAAAGTACGGGCATAGGTCAAGCGTTCCAGCTGTCCGTTATGAATATTCTTGATCAGAACGTGATTCTGGGTACGGGGTTTGGTATTATTCTTAATTTCCTGCTGGATAATCCGTTCGTATTCGGCTTTAGCCGGAGGGACGACCTTTTCAGCCCAAACGACTGAAAAAAGACTGACGATAAAACCGGCAGTCAGGATCGGAGCGGCAATACGACGGAAGCTTAAGCCGCCGCTGCGCATTGCCGTAATTTCACTATTACCGGAAAGCTGTCCCATCGTAAGCAGGGAAGCCAGCAGCATAGACATTGGAAATGTATAGTTGATGACTTCCGGCATAAGGCACAGAAAAAGGCGAAACAGCGAAGAATAAGAAGCGCCGTATTGCGTAATATATTGTGTCACGCGAAACAGAAAGGAGCTTGCCACAAAAATCGTCGAAAAGGCAGCAACACCGAAGACAAAAGGCTGCAGCATCTGTTTGAGTATGTATTTGTCTAAAATTTTCATAAGATGCCTCTCCTTACAGCCGGAAATTATCACCAAGGTAGTATTTACGAGCGATCGGGTCGGCTGCGACTTTCTCACTCGTGCCTTCTACCATGATTTTGCCTTCGTTGACAATATAGGCTTTGTCTACGATACTCAGGGTCTCACGGACGTTATGGTCCGTAATCAGCACTCCGATACCGCGCTTTGCCAGATGGTAGACCATCTGCTGAATGTCTGCTACAGCAATCGGGTCGATACCGGCAAAAGGTTCATCCAAAAGGATAAATGCAGGGTCCATGGCAAGTGCCCGAGCAATTTCGACACGGCGGCGCTCACCGCCCGAAAGGGCCGTGCCGATGCTCTTACGGATATGGCCGATATGGAATTCCTCAATAAGGGATTCCATCTTTTCCTGCTGCTTCTTCTTATCCGATTCAACCTGCTCCAAAATAGCTAAAAGATTTTGCTCCACCGTCAGCTTCCGAAAGACTGAAGCTTCCTGGGGAAGGTACCCAACACCGGCAAGAGCTCTTTTATACATAGGGAGATGGGTTATATCCCGGTCATCCAGATAGACATGACCGCCATCCGGATGCTCGAGCCCGACTATCATATAGAAGGTCGTGGTTTTACCGGCGCCGTTTTTGCCCAGAAGGCCGACAATGGTTCCCTGCTCTACTTCCAGGGAAATATGATCGACAACCCGCCGGCCGCCGTATTCCTTCACGAGATTTTCTGTGCGTATCTTCACTCTGCTTACTGCTCCTTTACGCCATTTGCACTTCTTCCAGCTGCGTTACACCCACTTCCGCAGGTTCTCCGGGCCAGTTATAGAACTTATAAACTTCTTCCGGTATATTTTCATCTCCGACGACGTCGCAAATGAGCGTTTCCGAATTTTCATCATTATTCTGCTGCTGCGGAACGATAATCATCTTTACATTGCCGTCAGCTGCAGCAACCTTACCGCCGGCACCGCGAACGACCAGCTGATCACCGCTGACCGTATTGCCATCCTGCGTAGCCGTAGCGTTGCCAATCAGATAAATTGTACCTTCTTCTTCATTGGTGTTATAAATCGCCCTGTCGGAGCGAGCCGTCAGGTTCCGGGGCGGACTGATAAGCCGCACGTTACCTTCGGCATTTGCCACTCCGGAGGCCATGTTGTATTTCATTTCCGCCGCATCAAGAGAGGAACCATCATCCATGGTCATCTGAGCCCAATCACCGATCGTCTCGGCATATTGCGCATCCGAATCATAGTTTACCTGAGCTGCACGCAGCGTCTTATCTGCCTTTTTAAGGACAGCATCCCCTATTGCCGAAAGATAATTTCCTTTTTTCTTAATGACGAGGGTCGAGCACGTCAGATGGGCATCTTCCTGGTCGGCAACCACGTTGCCCGTCAATTTTCCTTCACCGGTTTTTGTATTATACTCTGCCTCCCGGCAGGAAGCCGTGCCTTTATCGTGCGTGATTTGAACATTTCCCTTTACGACCGCCTGGCCGCTCCGAAAATCATAATCAACTACGTCTCCGCTCACAGAAGAGGCCGCAAACGCAGTGGCACCCACGGACAGAAGACCGGCTACGAGACCCATTACAAGCATTGCCTTGATTTTCACTGTTCCGATTCTCCCTTCTGTACCTTTCCGTTTCCTTCAAGCTTAGCACGTTCCATGGGTACGTTGAACGTTGCCTTATCCCCGGTAGCTACAATATCATCTTTCACCAGCCGGGCATTCCCTTCTGCCACGACAATCTGCTTCTCATTCATCCAGGTGATTTTATCCGCAGTGACTCTGCCATTCGTGGAAGTAGTCCCTACAGGATTCTTAGTCAGTACGACGTTTTTCGTTTTGACGTTGACCTGTCCTTCATCGGCAGTGACCGTCATCGTCGTACCATCTTTGTCATAGAAGGTGCCCTTGATGCCCTTCATATGGTCAATCATCGTATCCTTGTCGTATACCATGGAATCCACGGTGAGCGTCCATACTGTCTTGCCATCTTTAGCTTCCTCTATGGTAGAACCCGTCACCTGATGGGGATCCGTCTGCTTAACTTCCTTCACGGTGCCCGTCGTCGGCTTACTGCTGAGCAGCCAGCCGATCACGCCGCCCATGAGCAAAATGGCCCCAAGAATGACCAAAATTGTACGTTTTTCGCGCATGCAGACCGTTCCTTTCCTCATCCCTCGTAAGGCGTATTCCAGCGATGCTGGAACCAAATCCAGTTATCAGGATACTGTCGAATAATTTTTTCTACTTCCTGAGTCATCTTCAGTGTGATGACGTAATCGTCGTGCTTCTGGTCTCCCGTATTTTCGTAATAAATCGGATCCTTCACAAAGACCTGATGACCGTATCCGCCCGGTCTCCGAACAATAAATATCGGAATCACAGGTGCATTGAATTTACGGGCAAAGTAAGCCGGTCCTTCCGGCGTCGAAGCCATTTTTCCAAAAAAAGGAACAAAAATTCCTCTGGGACCGCCGTCCTGGTCTGCGATGAGGCCCAGCATACGGCCTTTTTTCATAGCGCGGGCACAACCCAGGATTTCATTCGTCCCGCGGGCAAAGATTTCCTGACCGACGCCGCGCCGTAATTCGTTCATAAAGTCACTGTATACGGGATTCGGCTGCGGTTTTTCCACCGCGCTGAGCGGGAACCCGTTAAGCGCCAGAGCCGCCCCCAGCCATTCCCAGTTATCCATATGGCAGGCCAACATGACAACGCCTTTTTTCTGGGCCAGTGCCTCCCATAATACATCAGGCCGATCAAACTTGACAAGCCCGCGAATATTATCTTTGTTCAAAGCAGGCATATAGAGCATTTCCATGAAAGTCATGCCCAGGTTCAGGAACAGACGATAGATAATATCGTGTCCTTCCTGCGGCGTAACACCCATGCGCTCCACTATAGTTTCTTCCGCCCGGATGCGTTGCTTTTTAGCAACGCGCCAGTATATTTTACCACAATTCCTTCCCAGCCGGACGACCAATTTATAAGGGAGCCAGGAAATAAATGTGCTCATGCCTTTTAATACACTATACAGCATTATTGTTTATCTCCAACGCCATGCTCCAAATAGCCTTTGACAATCTCATTCCAGACGCCCTTAGCTTTTAAAATCTTCTCGCACACTTCACGTACCGCGCCGTGTCCTCCTTCATGTTCCGTTACGTAATAGGCCCGTTCCCGGACTTCCGGGACTGCATCCGAGGGAGCAAAACTGATAGCTGCTTTCATGAAAGCCGGTAAATCATTAAGGTCATCACCCATAAAGGCAACATGTCCCATAGGAATATGCAGCTGCTGAGCAATCTCTTCCAGCATCTTGCCTTTATAAGCCACATTCTCATAAACGTTGCTGATTCCCAGTTCCATAGCGCGGTGCAGCACGATTTCGCTGTGTCGTCCGGTAACAAGGGCTACCTGTATACCGTGACGCATGGCAAGGCTGAGTCCCATGCCGTCATGAGCGTCAAAATGCTTGCTCAGTTCACCTTCCTGGCCGATGATAATACTGCCATCCGTCATGACCCCGTCCACATCGAGGGCCAAAAGTTCAATACTGGCCAGTTTATCATCCCGGTTCAGAAATCTCTCTATTTCGTTGTTACGGACTACACCGGACGTTCCCATTTATACCACTCCTTGATGGACCAAATCGGTCATATGCAGCAGACCGATTACGCGCTTTTCCTCGTCGATGACGGGCAGTACCGTAATCGGACGCGGCTTGTTGCTTTCCATGAGGTGCAGTGCCTCAGCAGCGAGCTTGTTACTGGTAATTGTCTTCGGATGCTTTGTCATCAGTTCCCTGACAGGACGATTCATGCATTCCAGACTGCGTGAGAAACCGCGGCGGATATCACCATCTGTCAGGAGCCCGACCAAATGATGTTCTTTGTCGACGACGGAAACGGCACCAAGGCCCTTATCCGTGATTACAAAAAGGGCATCTTTGACGCTCATATCAGCCGGCACAAGGGGATTTTCATCGCCCTTATGCATTATATCGTTGACGGTCAGGAGCAATTTGCGTCCCAGACTGCCGCCCGGGTGGAAAATAGCAAACTGGTTGGCCGTGAATTTGCGTGCACTCAGTAGCTCCATCGCCAGGGCATCACCAAAAGCGAGGGCAGCCGTCGTGCTGCTTGTCGGAGCGAGCCCCAGCGGGCAGGCTTCTTTTGTAATACCGACATTGAGAACAATATCTGCATTCTTGGCCAGCGTTGATTCCGGGTTGCCGACCATGGCAATAATCTTAGCCCCAATACGGCGCAGAGATGGCAGGAGGTGCAATACTTCCCCCGTTTCACCGCTGTTGGAAAGGGCAAGAACTACGTCGTTCGCCGTGACCATTCCCAAATCTCCGTGAATGCCTTCGGCTGGATGAAGATAGAACGAAGGGGTACCCGTACTGGCGAGCGTCGCGGAAATCTTGCGGCCAATGATTCCAGATTTTCCCATGCCGGTAACTACAATACGGCCTGGGCAGGCCAAAATCATATCCAGCGCTGCCTGGAAGTGTTCATCTATCCGCGGAAGCAGCTCCAGAATGGAATCCGCTTCCGTTTTCAATGTTTCTTTTGCTTTTTCCAGCATTACCGTCACTCCCATCAATCAGTAAATGGTACCGCGGGCAATCTTGTCAATGGCCTTCGCGTCGCTCAATACTTTTTCCAATTTATCCAAAGCAATCATGTTCGGTCCGTCCGAAAGGGCTTCCGCCGGATTATCATGAACTTCCATAAAGAGCCCATCTACACCGACAGCAACAGCAGCCCGTGCCATATGCGGTGCAAACTGGCTCTGTCCGCCGGAAGACGTACCTTGGCCGCCCGGGACCTGGACGGAATGGGTTACATCCATAATGACCGGATAACCTAAGCCGCGCATGATCGGCAGAGACCGCATATCCGTCACGAGCGTATTGTAACCGAAGCTGGCGCCCCGTTCGGTCAGCATGATTTTTTCTGTGCCGGAGCCGACGAGTTTATTGACAACATTTTTCATATCCCAGGGTGCAAGGAACTGTCCTTTTTTGACGTTCACCACGCGTCCCGTATGCGCCGCAGCCACGAGCAAATCCGTCTGGCGGCACAAGAAAGCCGGAATCTGGATGATATCCAGGACTTCTGCAGCTTTTTCAACCTGCCAGGTTTCGTGCACATCACTGATCACAGGTACATTCAAATCCTTTTTGATCTGCGCCAGAATCTGCAGTCCTTCTTCAATACCGGGTCCGCGGTAAGAATCCAACGCAGACCGGTTGGCCTTATCATAAGAAGCTTTAAAGACATACGGCAGTCCCAATTTTTCACAGATAGCCTTAGCTCTTTTACCAATGGCAAGGCTGCGTTCGTACCCTTCCAGTACACAAGGACCTGCAATAATGAGGAGCGGATGGCCCTGCCCCACTTCGTAGGAACCAATCGTAACAGTTTTCATGCAATTACTCCTTTTCTGTGCCGCCCTGAGCAGCTTTCTCGGCAGCGGCTTCCTTGGCTGCTTTTTCCGCTTCCATCTCAGCGAACACTTTATTGGCTCTATCCAGATCATCCTGAGTATCAATGCCAATACCTTGGAAATCAGTTGTCAGCACCTTGATGCGCGTACCGTTCTCGAGTGCTCTGAGTTGCTCCAGGCCTTCGATTTGTTCAAGCGTCGTCGGCAGGAGTGCGGCAAATTTGAGCAAAAAATCACGACGGTAAGCGTAAATGCCGATATGTTTATACACCTTATAATCAGCGGTCTTATAGCGCGGATACGGCATGAGGCTGCGTGAAAAATACAGCGCATACCCACTTTGATCCGTCACAACTTTGACCGCATTCGGATTGTTATAGTCCTCAGGCTGCATCAATGTCTTTGCCGTTGCCATCTGCAACTGAGGATTGTCTTCAAAAGCCTGGCAAAGTTCATCAATCAAAGTCGGAGGAATCATCGGTTCATCCCCCTGTACATTGATAATGACATCCATCTGATCATAGCTCAGAGCTACTTCTGCAAGGCGATCCGTCCCGCTGGGATGAGTGGCAGCTGTCATCATGGCCTTGCCGCCAAATCCTTCTACGGCCTCCTTAATTCTTTCATCGTCGGTCGCTACAAGGACTTCGTCCGGTTTCGTAGCCTGCGCAGCTCGTTCATAAACGCGCTGAATCATCGTCTTACCCGCTATCATGGCCAACGGTTTTCCGGGCAGGCGGGTAGAACTATATCTGGCCGGAATCACACATAAGATTTTCATTTCTCTGGTTGCTCCTTTTTAATTGCGGCAGTAATAGTGTCTTCAAATTCTTTCTGTCCGCTTGTAATTTGGATTTCCATGTCCAGGATGTACAGAGGTACTTCTCTGTGCAGATAAATGAATTCTGTTGGAATCTTGACAGCATCCTTCCCCGTTGTTACAAGAGCCTTCACCTTCTTGCTGATGGCTCTTTCCATAATATACTGCATTTCCACCATGCCGTAATCATGATGGTCCGGATAGCGGATAGCTTCGATGATATCGAGGCCTTCGGCCGCCATTGTTTGTTCGAAAGAAGATGGATTGCCGATAGCCGAGAATACCATCACCTGCTGCCCTTTCAAGGCAGTAAGCGGCAGTGCCTTCGAAGAATCGCTCTTATACCAATCGGCAATTTCAATAAAGTCACAAGGTTTGTGGATACTTTCCACAATAGGAGCGCCTGGTTTATACCGATGCAGGGCATCGCAGAGCGTTGCTCTGGAAATCGGGGAACTCTGGTCACACTTCGTCAAAAGGAACAAGCTGGCACGTTTCAAGTTCTTCAGCGGCTCACGCAGCGTACCACGCGGTAAGATGCTGCCGTTGCCGAACATATTCAGGGTATCGATAAGCACCACATCAAGGTCACGAACCAGCTGCCAATGCTGATAGCCGTCATCGAGGATAATCACTTCGGCATTAAATTTATCCACGGCAAATTGGCCGGTAATCGCACGTTCCTTACCGATAACAACCGGAATTCCAGGCAATTGCTTGGCCATCAGGAAAGCTTCGTCACCAGCTTCATAAGCCGTCATATAAATTTTCTTACCATCAGAAACAACGCCAATTTTTTCTTTCCAATGGGAACGATAACCACGGTTCAGGATAACTACATTATAACCCATTTTCTGGATCATGAGAGCTACCTTCTGAGCCGTAGGCGTCTTGCCCGTGCCACCAACAGTAATGTTACCGATACTGATAACACAGCAATCAAGTTTCGTCTTTGGAAGAATATGATACGTATAGGCAGCAAGTTTCAGTCGCACGCCTGCTTCATAAAGCACTGAAAGCACTCTCAAAAAAGCAAGGACAAGCCAGTCGATTACTCCATTGTCTTCGCCATGAGAAAGCTGCATCAGATACTGGGTCACGGCATCGCCGGGCCGCATTTTCGGCGAAACTTCGTCATTAATATTACGTGTATTAATTTTGTAGTGCGTATTCACCATACTTTCCGTAGCCGTCAGCCTCAGGAGTTCTTCCAGATACTTGATAGTACGGACAGCGGCACCGCGATTTTCGCGGATTACCTGAAGAGACGCCTCGCCCATTTTTTTGCGCAGCTCATCATCCCGGAAGATTTTCAGGAACATATCCGTCATTTCCGGAACATCTTTAATCTGTACGCAAGCACCGACTTTGCTGAGGAGGGCGAAGGAATCCTTAAAGTTTGACATGCTCGGTCCTACGATGATCGGTTTACCATGCGCTGCCGGTTCCAATACGTTATGGCCGCCGTGACGGATGAGGCTGCCACCGACAAAGACAGCATCGCCGACCGCATAAATGCGGCCCAGTTCACCGATGGTATCAATGAGAACTACGTTGTAAAAAGGACGTGGATTCGGCAGCGCTTTCAATTGAGAGCGAAGTCCCACCGTAAGGCCGTGTTTTTCGGCAGCACGGGTTATTTCATTGGTCCGTCCCGGTTTTCTCGGAGCAATAATAAGACGTGCATGCGGGAATTCCTTACGGATGACATCAAAACTCTTAAAAAGTGATTCTTCTTCCGTCGGATGAGTGCTGCCTGCCACGATGACAGGATAGTCATCGCCCAGCCCCAGTTCGGCTTTATACTGTGCCAGATCTTTCGATGTAACTTCCGCATAAGTCTGATCGAACTTGGTATTGCCGGTCACAAAAATACGACGTTTTTCGGCGCCCAGGTGGGCGATATATTCGGCGTCGATAGAAGACTGCATGCAAAAACGTGTCACGCTGCCCATCATATCGGCCAAAATGCCAAAGAGGTAACGGTAGCTTTTCACAGATTTATCGGAAATACGGCCGTTGACCATCATGACAGGAATTCTGCGGAGCTTGACCGCCCTCAAAAAGTTTGGCCAAAGTTCCGTTTCTACCGGCATGAAAATACGCGGCATAATCCGTTTGACCAGAGATTCGGCAATAAAAGGCATATCCAGTGGGAAGTAGATAATCGCATCCGCCTCCGGAATAATCTGATGAGCCATATTATATCCGCCTGTCGTAACTGCCGACACCAAGATCTTAGCATCCGGCATCGATTTGCGGATTTCCTTGACCAGCGGGCTCGTAGCTACAATTTCGCCCACGGAAGCTCCGTGAATCCATATACAATTTTGGTGAGCGACAGCGGCAATTTCCTCATCCCGGACAAATCCCATGCTTTGCCGGAAACGACGGGGAAACCCTTTTTCCCGGAAATACCGCCAGGTATAATAGGGCAGGACGATAAAAATACAAATCACCACTGCCAGAAAATTATACAGATAATACATCATTCTCGTCTCGCTTCCTGCCGACGCGCGGCTTACTGAAGGCTCTGGCTATCCTTGGAAGCTTCCAAAGTTTTGTCAGCATTTGCCGGATCATCAGCATTCTCGGTTTCATCTACTTCATTTTCGCGGAACTGGATATCATGCAGGTGTGCGTAGAGTCCGTGCTTTGCCATCAGTTCCTCATGGTTACCTTCTTCTACGATGCGGCCCTTATCAAGTACCAGAATCTTATCTGCATTCTGAATGGTCGAAAGACGGTGAGCGATAACAAAAGAGGTTCTGCCGACCATCAGGCGGTCCAGGGCTTCCTGTACAATGCGTTCACTTTCCGTATCAAGGGCAGACGTGGCTTCGTCCAGAATCAGGATACGAGGGTTCTTTAAGATTGCGCGGGCGATGGAAATACGCTGCCGCTGACCGCCGGATACGTTGATACCGCGGTCACCGAGGTGGGTTTCATACCCGTGAGGCAGCTGCATAATAAAATCATGGGCATTAGCTGCTTTGGCAGCAGCAATAATTTCTTCCCGGGTTGCGTCAAGGCGTCCATACAGGATGTTGTTATACACCGTATCGTTAAAGAGTACGGTTTCCTGCGGTACAATACCGACCTGTTCACGCAGCGAAGCCACGGTCACGTCACGGATATCAATACCGTCAACCAAAATACATCCTTCCGTCACGTCATAAAAACGCGGCAGCAGACTGGCAATCGTCGATTTACCGGCACCGCTCGGGCCGACAAGGGCAACGGCCTGGCCCGGTTCTGCCGAAAAGCTCACATCGTGCAGGATCATTTCCCCGGGGTTATAGGCAAAGGAAACATGCTTGAATTCGACCTTGCCGGTTACCGCCGGAAGTTCAATCGCGTCCGGCTTTTCCGGGATCACATCTTTGAGGTCGAGAATATAGAAGACACGTTCTGCGGCCGCCAGGGCTTTCTGGATACTCCCCATAACGCGGGCAATTCTCTTGATCGGGTTGGAAATGTTGATTGCATATACCAGGAAAGCAATCAAAGAACCGGCTGTAATATCCCCGGCAATAACGCTCCGGCCGCCAAACCAGATGATAGCCGTTACCCCGAGAGCAGCAATAAATTCAATGACAGGGGAAAGCGTTCCCATCAGCTTGGCACTCTTCATATTGGCGTAGAAGTTTGCCTTGTTCTGTTTGTTAAAACGATCGATTTCAAAAGGTTCACGGACAAAGGATTTCACCACACGCGTAGCCGACAGGGTTTCCTGCAGCACGGAGGTAATATCAGCAGAAGCTTGCTGAATACGGTGTCCGGAACGGCGGATTTTCTTTCCGAAGAAATCCATAAAGAACAGCACTATCGGGAAAGTACAGAAAGTAAAGAGTGTCAGTTTCCAGTCCAAATACACCATAGCCCCTACGGATCCGATAAGGACACTCGATTCGGTAATGATTTCGATACTGTTGGAAACCATGGCTCCCTGGAGTGCAGCTACGTCGTTTGTCACGTAGCTCATGACAGTACCAAGTTTATTCTTATCAAAGAAATGGGTACTCAGCGTCATCAGTTTGCGGAAGACGATGCTGCGTACGTCGATGACGATACTCTCGCCGACGTAGTTCATCAGGTAACTCTGTCCATAATAGAAAATACCTCTGGCAAAGAAAATCACGACAATGCCAAGAGCAATGAGGTTCAGCAAATCGCCGTCCTTGTTTTCAAAGACTTTATCGATGACGTCACGGACAATCCATGGCACGTACAGATTGGCAGCCGCACACATGACGGTACAAAAACCGGCGCAAAGAAGGCGAAACAGGTAAGGTCGGATAAATTTAAGAATTCGAAGGTATAGGCTCATTTGTTCTCCTCAGCAGTTTTGATGATTAACGCACTTGTACGACGGACAGCTCCCGGTTCTCCCAGCCGGGCAACAGCTTCCCTGATGTCCTGATGGACTTTTTTTGAATAGTCCGGCTCCAGGAAACGAAGAATCCAGGACGCCATGTTCTGCGGCGTCATTTTTTCCTGAATCAGTTCCGGCAAAATTTCCTTTCCTGCCAAAAGGTTCGGCAGTCCAATATACTTGACTTTCACCAAGGCCTTGGCAATGGCGATACTGATTGGGCTGGCCTTGTAGCAGATGACGCTTGGCAGCCCGCAAAGTGCGCATTCAAGAATCACCGTGCCGCTTGTGGCAAGAGCCGCGTCACAGACACTCATGACATCGTACCCGTGACCTTTAATCACACGGATGGGGATATCTGTCTGAGACAAAATGGCAGAGAGCTGCTGCGGATCCACAGAAGGGGCCTGCTCCAGTACAAACTCGGCTTCCGGTTCCTTCTCCAGAATGAGAGGCAGAGCCTCCAGCATCACCGGAAGGACGCCCTCCAGTTCCTTGGCACGGCTTCCGGGAAGCAGCAGAATAAGTGGATGGCCGGCTTTTTTCCCGACCAGTTTTTCGGCTTCCTCCCGAGAAAGCGTCGGTTTGACTATATCCACCAGCGGATTCCCGACAAATTCCACGGGGGCACCCGCTTCTTTATAAACCTCATAAGCAAAAGGATAGATGCAAGCTACCTTGGCGGCCAGCTGTGCCACCATTTTGGCCCTGCCTCTCCGCCAGGCCCAGGCCGACGGCGGAATATAGGAAAAGACAGGAATACCAAGGGATTTTGCAATTTTTGCAACCCGCATATTAAAATCCGGGTAATCGACTGTCACAAAAATATCCGGTTTCCAGTCCACCATAACGCGGCGGAAAGCGTCCCGGAGTGCAAACAGGTCGGGCAGTTTGCGCAGTACCTCCACAAACCCCATGACACTGTGATCTTTGTAATCAAAAATAACTTCACCGCCTGCAGCCCTGAGGGCATCCCCGCCCATGCCGAACACCTCGGCATCGGGCCGCATTGCAAGAATCTCCCTGGTCAGTGCAGCTGCGTGCATGTCGCCGGAGGCTTCCCCGGCCGATATGAAAATGCGCATGGCATTGACACCTCCCGGTCTGATTGATACTCTTCTTTCACTCACAAAATATCAGTTTATTATACCATAAGTGGGGATTTTGAGAAAGAAAAAGGGGCAAAAGTGGTTGGTACAATCATTGTTTGTCAAAAATAAAAGCAGTTGGCAGTTACAGATAGCTTCACCTTCAACAGAATAGTAAAAGTGGCTGGTGGTTAGTGAAAAAGTGGATAGTACAATCGTGCAAGCAGTAACTTTGACCAATTCTTGAAGAAGATTATAACTGGCAGTGAAGAAATAATGACGCCTTAGATTTAGTTTTCAGCCTCTGATATCTAATCAAACTTCAGAGCAAAAATTGACTTGGAATTTTGCCTCCACGGGCGACCAGCAATCTGCGGCATATCAGCACGCGACCCGTGTTTTTTGCTCCGGTTTACCGGGAAAAACAATAGGGACCATGAAAAAACGATTCGTCTTTTTCACAGTCCCCTTATTCAGTTCAATTCATCTTCGCTCATGGCTACGACGACAAGGCCATGTTCATCGGCCATTTTCAAGGCTTTTTCCCTTTCTACAAAAAGAGTCCGCCCTGCTTCCATGACGATACCGGCACAGCCGGATGCAATCATGGACTCCATCGTCTTAACTCCCACTCCGGGCACATCAAAACGATGATCCTGAGCCGGTTTGGCCGTCTTTGCCACAATCGCCTTTTTACCCAGCTTACCGCCGCGCAAAATGCACGCGTCCGTGCCTTCTATCGCTTCTACAGCCATAATCGCCTTATTTTTCACGACAACAGTCTGTCCGATATCAAGACCGCCGATTTTCTTTGCCATGGCAAAGCCATATTTCATGTCTTCCCATTCTTCCTGCGTCGGTTTCCGCTTACTCAGGACGCCGGGCTTAGGCATGATATCCTTCAAAAAGAGCGTCTGATCCATCACGTGGATGTTCATGCTCTCAAGTTTGGCTACCAGGGCATTCATGATTGTATCATCATGACGGTCAGGCAGTGACATTAAAATCTTCAGTGCCTGCCAGTCCGGGACAAGCACACCGCCCGAATACAGGATTTCTTTCGTCACTTTGCCAATCATCGTGACTTCAGTAACGTCTTCCTTCTGCAGGGTTTTAAAGATTTTACCGACCTTACCAATATTGATGGCATAAAAGACATCGGCCACGTGAGGCAGCTCTTCATGGGTGCCCGGTACCAGCCCGATTACGACCGTGCGGTACCCGCTTTTTTTGGCTCCCAGGACGACGTCCACAGGCAGGTGCCCGACGCCGGCCAGAACTCCCAAGGTCTTCGTCATGCCATCACCATTCCTTGCTGTGCTGAGACGTAGCGCGGCAGATACCACGTTCCACGGAACGCAGGAAGCGCATAAAATGCTCTACTTCTTCGTAGCTGTTGAGTTCCTGTTCCATCGTGGAGATAGCATCAGCCAGGGAAAGGCCGCGTTTATAAAGAATCTTGTAAGCTTTCTTCAGTTCCCGGCGAACTTCCAGGGAAATTCCGGCACGGGAAATACCGACACTGTTGAGGCCTGCCACGTAAGCAGGGTTGCCGGCTACGATAACAAAAGGAGGTACGTCCTGATTGATCCGGCTCATGCCGCCGCACATGCAGTTGCGTCCGATTTTGGTGAACTGATGAACAGCTGTCAGGCCGCCGATTACGGCACGGTCTTCGACAATGACGTGTCCGGCAAGGGTTGCCACGTTACTCATAATCACGTTGTTGCCGACGATGCAGTTATGGGCTACATGGGTATAAGCCATCATGAGCACGTTATTGCCGATACGGGTTTCATTGCCTTCCCCTACGGCACGGTGGACCGTTGCGCATTCACGAATCGTCGTATTGTCACCGATGATGGTGGCCGTATCTTCACCGCGGTATTTCAAATCCTGCGGGACTTCGCCGATACTTGCGCCCTGAAAAAACTCACAATGCTTACCAATCGTCGTACGTCCCGTAATGACAACGTGCGGGTGAATGATTGTACCTTCCCCGATTTTAACGTGTTCGCCAATAATGGCATATGGGCCGATTTTTACATTAGGACCTATCTCAGCACCAGGTGCGATGATTGCCGTATCATGTATCATACTAGAATCTGCCATTCAAATCACTCCCCCTTACTTATTGTCCGTGAGTGCAAAGAAGAAATCTCCCTCGCAGGCAGGTTCTCCATCTACAGTACCTTCACAATGAGCTACACCCATAGTTCCTTTGATTTTGGTAATGATTGCCGTCGTTACCAGCTGATCGCCCGGTTTGATCGGACGGCGGAAACGAAC
The DNA here is from genome assembly GCA_022482815.1 of Acidaminococcus sp. Lineage (NCBI taxonomy): Bacteria > Bacillati > Bacillota > Negativicutes > Acidaminococcales > Acidaminococcaceae > Acidaminococcus > Acidaminococcus sp. Next base: position 1,427,686 of record JAKVOM010000001.1, on the reverse strand, counting down.
TTTGTCAATCTTGCCGAAAACAGCAATCTTGCCGCGGTTTTCTTCCGGATACAGCAGCGTAACGCCGCCGACCTGAGCCATAGCTTCAATCAGCAGCACGCCCGGCATAATCGGGTTGTTTGGGAAATGTCCCATAAACTGCGGTTCATTGAAGGTGATATTTTTGATGCCGACGGCACGTTTCATCGGTTCCAGTTCGACAATGCGGTCAACGAGCAGCATCGGGTAACGATGGGGAAGGATTTTTTGAATTTCTTGAATGCCTAACGTAATCATGTTCTTACTCCTTGTCTTAATCTCCTGGGAACACACGGTATGACGAGATTTGTGTTCCTGCTTTTTTCTGTAAGCGGCAATCTGCCGCGAAACGTTGTCATTAAAAGCATGACCGGATTTCATGCAGATGATATGCGCGTGAATCGGTCCAAGCAGATACATATCACCGATTACATCCAGAATCTTATGGCGAATCAGTTCATCTTTAAAGCGCGGCTTGGAAAGGATGCCATCTTTACTGAAGACTACCACATTATCCAGGTTGCCGCCCAAACCCAGTCCCATTTTTTGAAGCTGGGCAATTTCTTCTTCAAAGGCCACGGTCCGTGCCGGTCCCACTTCTTTGGCGAGGGCATCGCCCTGATCCTCAATGTCCATCACCTGAGTTCCCAAAAGCGGATGAGGATTGATGGAAGTAAAGGTAATGCGGAACCCGTTGTACGGAAGCACGACAATGGAGCGGTCCCCATCATAGTGACTAAAGGCGTGGTCGATATCATAAACGCATCGGGCCTTTTCCTGTTCCTTTATCCCAACCTTGAGGATAGGATCGATAAATCCCTTGGCACTGCCATCCCCTACGGGAGGCTCTGCGCTGTCCATTTCAATGTAACAGTTATCGATTTTCAGGATAGCAAGCGCTGCCATGACGTGTTCGATAGTGGTTACTTTGGCACCATTCTGCGAGAGCGTAGTCGCTCGTGTCGTATCGGAAACATTCTCAGCCGACGCCTTGACTGTCGGCCTTCCGTCCAAATCTGTTCTGACAAATACAATACCTGTATCCACCGGTGCCGGAACCAATGTCATCTTCACGAGTTTTCCCGAATGAAGACCTACCCCGTCACAAGATACCGGCCCCAGCAAAGTGTGTTGTTTTTCTGTAATCATCAGGGTCAGACACCTTCCTTATATTTTTTATATCTCTCCCGTCCATCCTTCCAACGATCGTGAACCCAAAACCACATGGCAGGGTCACGGCGGATTTCATCTTCCGCAATCGCTATCAACTCTCTCATTATAACATGAACATTCTCTTTGCGGTCAGCTGTCTTTACAGCATGGAGAGGAGGATGGATGACAGCGGTCAGTGTGCCGTCGTCATTGTTGTGCATAAAAAGAGGCACAATCGGCGCTTTAAAGACTCTCGCCAGATGTGCCGCCCCGTCAGGTACGCGGGAAGGCTTGCCAAAAAATTCAAGGTGTTCGCCTGTATGGGCCGAATCCTGGTCATACAAAATTCCTACCAGATGTTTTTCCTTGAGATACCGTCCGATAGTCAGCATGCTGTTATTACCGTGATTATACGTCACGTGCTGACCGACCATCTGCCGGTAGTCATTGATGAAGCGGTCCATGTCCCCGTTATTTTGTTTACGGGTGATGGACAAAATCGGATAACCAAGGAGCGCCATCGACGCGCCCAGCATCTCCCAGTTGCCATAATGTGCCGTACACATGATGACGCCGTGTCCTTCGGCATAAGCCTGCTCCAGATATTCCAATCCTTCAAAATGAACAAGCTCGCGGAAATTGTCCTTGGTAATAAGGGGATACCGAAGTACTTCCACCAGCATCCGTCCGAAACGGGTCACACTTTCCTTGGCAATACGCCGGGCTTCTGCTTCTGGTACACCAAGACATTCCTTAATGTTCTGAACGGCCATATACTGCCGCCACGCCGGAACCACATGCCAGCCAAGCTCACCGACAGCGGAAGCAAGTGCCCTGTTAAGGCACTGCGGCTGAGCGCACACAATTCGGCTTATCATTTTTACGAGGTTATACGCAAGCATTGCGTCCCCTCCCTTATCAAATTGACAGGCAATCTGAAAGCTATCAGATCATTGAAAAGCCCCTTGAACCATGCCTGTGCATTGCAGGTCTTACAGATTCGCTTTTCAGGATTTGTCAGACCCCTTCATAAAAAACCGGTGACGAGCGGCCAAGCACTCACCACCGGGCACTTTGCTATTTTTTTCAAAAAGTAAAATTCAAATTCCCGTAGAGGTGATGTGTACGAACGCCGATTTCAGCCGTAGTGAATTTAGCAAGCGGCAGCGACGCGCCATAGTTGAAATGACTGCCGTCATATTCACCCATAAGCGTCATCGTCTGACTGCCCAGTTTGATATCTTTTTCGAGAGCTCCGAATCCATGCTTGTATTGGTCCGTCCCAATACCGCCATGAATTTTGATACCATAAGGCAGCGCCTTGCTGGCAACGATGTACCCGCGCCGGTCTTTTTCATCGCCGAGATCATCTCCGCCGACTGCGATCGCCGGCGTGATGGGAGTTTCCTTGATCAGATTCCACTTGGCACTTACCGTACTGTAGATATCTCCGTGCTTCGGATCCACACGACTGCCTGCTACCTGCAGTCCCAGCGGCAGCGTCACGTTTCCGCGCAGATTTTGTTCATCCTTCGTCATATCATAACCGATGGATAACCGGCCGACATGTCCCGTGTACGCGGAAGGAGTATTGATGACGCCACTAACCCCCGACGGAGTCGTTTTTGCTTCTGCCGCATAAGGCAAAGCCGCTGTAAGGGCGGCTGCCATGACGATCATCATTTTTTTGTTCATAAGAAAACCTCTTTTACTTTTCTTCCAGCTGCAGCTCGCTGATTGCTTTTTCGAGCTTGCGGACTTTTTTAACAAGGTCACCGATTTTACGCTGGTTAGCCATCATGCGCAGCCATTCCAGATGCGGCTGCGCCGGAAATCCGGCCATAACCATATTATCCGGAATGTCGCTGATGACACCCGAACGAGCCGCCAGCGTGCAGTTACTGCCTACTTTCAAATGGCCTGCCGTAGCAGCCTGACCGCCAAAAGTCGTATTATGACCGATGGTCACGCTGCCGGAAATACCGACATGAGCTACAAGGATACAATTTTCGCCGATAATGTCATTATGACCAATGTGAACAAGATTATCAATTTTGGTACCCTTACCAACAATTGTACTGTCCACGGTAGCCCGGTCGACGCAGGTATTGCAGCCAATTTCCACATCATCTTCCAATACTACGTTACCGGTCTGCAGTACTTTGGTATGCTTCCCGTTCGTCGTAATGTAACCGAACCCATCACCGCCGATGGAGCAGCCTGCCTGCAGAATGACACGGTCGCCCAGTACGCAGTCTTCACGCACAACAGCACTCGGATAGAGCGTGCAGTCTTTGCCGACTTTGACGTGGCGGCCTACGTACACGTGCGGATAAATGACGGTATTATCACCAATCTCAGCATCTTCCGCCACATAGGCAAAAGGCATGATGGCCACATTGCTGCCAACTTTTGCCGTAGGATGGACAAAAGCGTAGGGACTGACTTTCCGTTCGATCGATTCAGGCGGACGGAACAGCGTCAGCAGGTCGGCAAAGGCAGCACGCGGGTTAGCTACCCGAATCAGTGCCTGCGGACCTTTAAGTTCCCCATCTTCAGGAATGAGAATAGCACCTGCCTTTGATTGTCCGGCAACTTCCAGATACGGAGGAACCGCAAAAGAGATTTCTCCGGGACGTGCTTCCTCGAGGCCGTTTACTCCGCTGATTACCATCTTCGGATCCCCCTGTACAATGGTACCATGTAGTAGTGTGGCCAGTTCCTGCAGCGTTTTTTCCATATTCAGCATCCTTTCTCATTTTGGAATTGGAAAAAGGCGAACCCCCTGTTCGCCCTTCCATTCTTTATTTCATTGCTTTGATTACGTCGTCCGTTACATCAACACCGCCCTGAGGAACAGCTTCCTTAATCAGGACAGCACTCAGGTTCTTTTGCTTTGCGACTTCAGACACAGCCGATTCAAAGCTTGCTTTTACCTTGTTCTGAGCTTCCGCTTTGGCAGTCATCATTTCGTTGTTCTTCTGCGTGTAAATCTTCTTTTGCTCGTCTTCACTCTTACCCTGGATTTCCTGCTTGAAGGATTCTTCTGCAGCCTTACCTTTTTCCTGCAGTTCCTTGGTTGCGTTCTTGAAGACTTCACTTTCGGTTTCTACTTTTTGCATATCCACGACACCGAACTGTGGGTTGCGGCCGCAGCCAAATGCAAATAAAGCGGTAACAATCATGCCAACTGCTAAAATTTTTTTCATGTTTGTAATCCCTCTTAGTATACTATTTTTTTGACCTCGAGACTAACCTCATCCGTAATATCGTCCGCACTGATATTGGCACGGGGATTCCGGAATATCAAGGTGTATTTCCGGGTCAGATTTACTTTCTTGATGGCGCTCAGAATATCACTGTCGATTTCATCACGCAGCTTCTGTTCTTCTTCTGCCTGCTTCTGGATTTGGTTATCCATAGACTGAATCAGCTGATCCAGCTCTTTTTCACCGGGCTGGAATCCCTTTCCGTCTTTCAGGCTGAGACCTGTATCCTTTTCTGCCTGGGCCTCGGCAAGCGACTGTCCATAGGCAGCAATACGAGCCCTGCTGGCAGCCACATCGTCTGCCATTTGCTCTGCAATATAGGCTCTTTTTTTAGCTTCAATCGCCTCGATTGCCTGCCGCCTTTTTTCAAGCAGTTCGGATTGTTCCTGCAGAAGTGCCTGCTGGGACTCCTTGGTCATCTTCAGTGTGCCAAGTTTCAGACGGAGATTAAAGAGCGGAACCCGGTACTCCTCTTCCAGAGCTTCCCGGTCAGCCTTGACCTTTTCTTCGGCCGCAGCCATCAAAGATTCCTGTTTTTTATTCAAGGCATCCTGCTCCTGCGCCTGCTTTTCAGCAATCTGAGCCGCGAACTTGGCACGGGCAAACTGATTCTTCCCGGCCGTGTTCAGACTTTTCATTTTGCTCAGGATGGCAAGCTGCTGACGCCCATTTTGAAGCTGCTTATCCCGCATTTTCTTTGCGGATTCCAAGGTTTGCTGCTTAGCCTGCCACTTTTTGTAATTCGGGTGTTCTTTCACCAGGCGGTCCCAATCTACTACAGCAAATTTGACCGGCTGGCGCCCAAATGGCAAGTAACGGCTCAAAGCACCGCACCCGCCAAGAAAAAGCGCCGCTGCCATAATGAGGCAAACAAGCTTAAGCTTTCGCATAGGCGCCTCCCCCTGCCGCCGTCCTTATTTCTGTTTCTTCATAGCGGCCAGCACATCCTGTGTCACATCCGTACCGCCATAGACAACTGCCTTATCGGAAACGACTACGATAAGGCCCTTTGTCTTGCTGACAGATACAATCGCTTCATCCACTTGTTTTTTCAGTGGTGCGATGGCTTCTTCCTGCGTATCCAGGATTTTCTTTTGGATGTCGGTATAGAGCTGCTGCTTATCGGCATCGCTCATATCCTTACTTTTCTCTTCATATTCTTTTCTGCCGTCTTCGCCGGCCTGCTGAATCTTGGTACGGGCTTCATCCATACCAGGTGCGCCTGCCAGTGCGGCAGAATAGTTTATTTTGCCAATGGCAGAGTTGTTTGCATCGCCGGCGGAACCAGTCAGAGCGGCTCCTCTTACGGCAATAGCAAAAGCACCAATGACAAAAATTGCTGCAATTGCCAATGAAACAACTTTTACATTCTTTTTCTTGGCAAACTCTATCATTTTCTTTATCCCTACTTCCTCGTAATCTTATTAGAACTGACCGCCAAAGCTGAAGTGGAACCGGCCGCCGCGGTCAGAACCATCCAGACGATAACCGTAATCCAGGCGAATCGGGCCGAGCGGAGAATTGATGCGCAGGCCCAGACCAACCGTATACTTCAAATCGCTCAGATCGAAGTCGGTTTCGTCATAATCCTTACTCCAGGCGTAACCGGCATCCGTGAAGGTAACGCCCTGTACCTGTTTGAAGATCGGGAAGCGGTATTCCAGCGAGCCTTTCAGCATACTGTTGCCTTTGAACTGGTCATCACGATAGCCGCGGAGGAATTCACTGCCGCCGACAGCAAAGCGCTGGGACAAAGGCATATCGCCGTTTGCATACCCGATACCGAGGTTGAGGGCCCAGACATTATCCTTACCCATACGATAATAGTACCGGTAGTCAGCCTGATATTTTTCGAAGGTAAAGTCGCCGCCGAAGCTTGCCCATTCTACGGAGTAAGCAGTTCTCTTACCTTCGCGCGGATCAAAGATGTTGTCACGCGTATCGAGGATACGGGCAAAGGTAATACTGCGAGTCGTACCGAAGTTTTTCTCTCTTCTCTTGTGAGCTACATCATCGCCCTTGAACACGCCGTCATCGACGCCTTCAAAGTACTGGTTGTAGTTATATCCGTCGACCGTGTCCTTATATTTATCATCACGGTTTTTCAACGTAATCTGGTTCGTAATGAATTCGTTGTCCGTCACGCGGCTGAAGGTGATTTCTTCACCGATTCTCTTCTTATAGTAACGGGCAATTTCGTCGCCGTCGCGGTCATAGTCGGCGTACTCGTTCGTCATGTTATAGAAGGAGAGCGCCATCGTGGTTTCTTTATCGTCAATCCACGGTTTGATGTAAGAAACTTCGAAGTTCGTATTGGTTTCATCGTCTCCGCCGAATTCCCAACGGGCATTAAGGCTGTCGCCGGTGCCGCGGAAGTTCTTATCACCGATGGTCACCATACCGAGGAAACCATCAGCATCACTGTAGCCGGCACCGATACCAAACGTACCGGTACTCTGTTCTACTACGGAAATTTCGACCGATACCGTATTCGGCATCTGGCCCGGGTTCAGACGAATGTTTACATCTTCAAAGAAGCCCAGGTTGTAAATCTTCTGCATGGAACGGCGAGCCAGCTTGGCATTGAAAGGATCACCCTTCTTCATGCGCATTTCACGAATCACTACATAATCCTTCGTCTTCGTGTTGCCTTTGACGCGGAAGTCTTCAATCACGCCTTCAGCTACTTCCAGGATCAGATGACCATCCGGCAGCATACGAACATCGGCTACTTTAGCAAGAATATAGCCCTGCTCAGCATAAAGATTTTCGACTTTGCGCGCGCCGATGTTGACGTCACGGGCGTTAACGACCTGACCTTCTTTCAGGTTCATAGCTTTTTTGATATCGTGGGTGGAAATCTTGGTATTGCCCTCGACTTCCAGTTCCGTCAAGATCGGGTTTTCGGCTACGTGATAGACAATCTGGAGACCTTCCGGCACGCGGTTAAAAGTCGGGACAATATCATAGAACCAGCCCGTCTCATAAAGCGACCGGATATCATCCTGCAGGCCCGCCGAAGTGAACTTGGTTCCGGCAGTCATCTTGAGTGCATCATTGAGACCGCTCGTTTCTTCATTCTTGTTGCCTTCGAATGTAATCTTTGTGATTGTCAGATTTTCATACGGAGCGACCTGCTTGGCCAGCTTTTCATATTCATTGACAACCGCCGCATCAGAACCGGGGTTCATGGCACTGAGACCAGGTTCCTGTTTCTGCTGTGCTTCGGCGATTTCCTTCTGCTGCTGCAGACGGGCCAGCATCTGTTCATCCTCAACAACTTGCTCCTTATGTTCCTTCTCAAGTTGTTCCTTACCGACCTTTTCGATATAGGTAATACCATTGCGGCGCACTTCACGGTAAACAGGTTTATTCTCCCCATTTTCCTGAGAAGTGGACTCCGTGGCTTGAGATGCATCAGTACTCGTCTGAGCGGTACTTGTGGTACTCGTAGTCGTTGTAGTTGTACCTTGTACCTGCGAAGTAGCCGGCGCTTCCAATGCTGCCTTTTCCTCCGGGGAAACCGTAATCGTTCCAGTCGGAGCTTGAGCATTTTCAGTCGTTTTACGGCCAGCAAGCGTAATATCCTGACTATGGGACACTTCAGCATAAGCCGGTGCCGCCAGTACCAAGGACGCTGCGACAGCTAAGGAAAGCCGGCGCCAATGCAAATTTGTATTCATACATAACCCCCTGCTTAACGGTTAAAATTGAGAACCGATGGACTCATCCGCGATTCCCGGGAGGAGCTACTGATTTTTGTTTTTGAATGTTAAATCAGTATTCCTGCTGACCGGGCATCCCCGGCCCGGTCAAGTTATACCTTCTAATTATACCCTCTCTCCCTCAAAATTACTAGTCAACGCTCGGAAAGAGGTGGGAAATTTAACGGAATATTTACAAAAACTTTGCAATTGTTTCTTGCTCTGATTCAAAGAAACAGGCTTTTCCAAGACAAAAAGAGAAAATCAAAAAATCATTCCACAACACTTCCTTTGGATTTGTGAAAGCGGCCAGCTGCAGAAGCAGGTCACATTATATTGATATTTATTTTTCAAGAAGCAGGCACAAACCATTGACCCTGATTTGGCATCTTGCTGTCTGCGAATCAAAGAAAATCCGACACAGAACCAGCAGTGCCCCCATGGGGCAACGGCAGTGCCGCTTCGAAAACAACCTCATCCGGACAATGATTATCATCAGAACTTTGTATGATACTGAAGCCCATACCATTTATTCTGATCTTCGTCTTCCGAAATACTGAAATTCCAATTCCGGCCCAGATTGTATTCGGCAAAAATGCTCGTATCCTGTCCATCGAAGCTGGCTGTGTAACCAATCCGCAGGTTGCGCCCGAAATACCGGGCTGCCAGCCAGTTGTACTGCCGCCGGTCTTCACCGACGACCTCGCTTGCCCGATTGGAACTGATAGAGAAGCCAATGCCGCTCTGGAGGCTGCCGCTGTACACACGCAGCTCATCAAGCTGCAGAGCTTGTTTGATAATATCTTCCACATCGGAAAGATAACTCAGCTGAATGCCGGCATCCACCAGTGTCATCCAGTTATCCGACGTCAAGTCTTCACTATCTGTTTTCAATGTCAGGAAACGCTTCAGCGTATCTTCATTCTGCGGCGGATCACTGGTGAGCCTGATATGAAGTTTATCCAGGGAAAGAGGACCTTCGGCCGTAGCAAAGATGGCGTACTGACCAAGCCGTGCCATTGCCTTCATATCAAGGAAAGGAACAAAGGTTCCTGCTTTCGGCCAGGAAACCAGGCCGTACCCGATATTGAAAGGTGTATTGAGATAATTGAGATTCCCCTTCGTCACCTGGATGGCGCCGTCAATTTCCGGATAGGATGTCGTACCCAGGACATGAAGTTTCCCTTTGGCCCAGATATCGTAGAACGAAGAAGAGTGCAAATGGATGTCGTCGCCCAAATCAATATTAAGATCCAGTCCTTTCGGAGAACCGCCCGGCCCAAAGTCCGGAATGGAAGTAATTCCGATATAGAGATCTTCCGCCTTTGCATTCCCGGAAATAAACGGCATACTGTCTTTTTGGGTAACGGAGAAGTTGCCGTTAAATTTACCGCCGATGAGCTTGGAATCCAGCTCGACATCCTTTACATTCATAACCAGACTGTAAGGCATGTCACCGCCGTGCAGCTGATAGTTGCCGGATGCAGTAATCGACCCTTTGCCGTTATCTCCGGTTACAGCCGAAAATTCCTTGAGTAAAATCTTATCGCCTTCAAAAGAAGTATGGAGCTTGATGTGATCAAAGGTATTATTGATACCGCGGAATTTAATCGTTCCGTCATCGAGATCCACAGACCCGTCGAGCGCATAATTTTCAAGCGTACCCGTCAGTGAGACATTACCCTTCAGCGGACCGGAAGCCCACTGCACATACTTCGTCATGGTCGGCAGGATATCCAGGTTAGCATTATCCAGATGGAATTCAAGATCCATCCGTGCGCCCGGATTCCTTCTCTCGCTTTCTCTGCGCAGCAGATCCAGAGGGAAAGTTCCGTAAGCGGAGATTTTATAGACATCCCGCTGAGCGAGCAGCTGATCCACCTTGAACATGCCGTTTCTCAGCGTAGCCATACCGTAAATATCATCGAAGGAAACTCCGCTGACAGAACCGTTATTCACTTCCAGGGAGAAGTTGCCCTGCGGATCATCAAAGGTGCCCTTCAGCTGTGCGGCAACATTCATCTTACCACCGACTTCCGGGGGATCCTTCATCGTCACCGTCAACAGCTTTGGATTAATCTGGTTAGCGGCTACTTCGAGATTCATCGTCTTCTTGCGCACATCGAAATTGCCTTGTGCGGCCAGCATACCGCCGCCGGTCTCATGGGCTTCAAGTTTGCGAATTTCCCAGTAACCACGTCTCGTGAACAGGTCAAAATCAGCAGACGAGAACGGAACTCCGCTCACAACGCCGTCTTCGACCTTGCCGATAATAGTCATACCGGTTCCCCGGCCCTCTTTATTCAGTTCAATCCGGCCGGACAAGAGACCATCTACATTCCAATCGAGACCGCCAATTTTGAGGAGAGAACGAATATTTCCCTTTTCGACATCGGCTGTCCACTGGAATAATTTCTGGTCAAAATCAAAGTGCAGTGTCAGGAAATAATCCCCTCCGGCTTTCTGCTGGAAAGAACCTTCAAAATCGTTAACATGGCCGCCGCTGCTGGAAAGGCTGAGTGCCACACCGGTAAATTCTTCTCCGTTGACAAAAACCGAATCAGAAGAAAGAACACCGTTGAAAAGAGGTCTCCCAACCGTGCCGCTTACAGCACCGCTGAAATTGACACTGCCCGCCAGATCGACATATTCCTTGAACCAAGGCAGGCGCTGCAGCCGTACACCCTGGGCGTCCACACCGAGATTCAGGCGCCCATCGCGCCCAATCTGCCCGGAGAATGTGGCTTCCGCAGTCAGGGCCTTCATCTTGAAGTTTTTAAGCTGAAGCACCGACCCGTCATACGTATAGTCCCCGGCGATTTCATCGACCAGGAATTTATTGAAAGAACCATCATAGGCACGGACATGACCGTTAAAGGTCGGGTTCGACAGCGGGCCCTGCACCTGGATGGTATTCGTCAGATTGCCTGTCACCGGATACGGCGAATGGAAAGCTTCACTGAACGGTTCAAGACGAACGCCTGTCGTAACAAGCGTCATATCAAGGATGGGCTCAGACCCTGAAAGGTCTATAGTACCATCGAGATGATGCCGTCCCTGAGGCGGATTAAATTCTACGTTCATGAAGGTTGCTACATGGTTTTTCCATCCGACCATGCCGTGGGCCTCCCGGGTAATGACGCCCTTAAAAGACGCATCCCGCAGGGAAAAGGCAACTTTGCCTTCCGGATCGTCCAGCGTGCCGCCGGCCATCACGTGCGCCGACAAAAGCCCGTCGCCTTCCTGGCCTGCGTAGGCCAGGAACGGAGAAATCGGTATATCCGTCAAATAAGCATCCCCGGTCAAAGCGTCACCGGCAAGACTTCCCTGTGCCGTAATGATGCCGCCGTCCTTCGTATAAGCGGAAAGATGGTTTACCGTCATCTGGTCTTTTTCAATCACAGCCTGGGCCCTCAGATTTTGCAGCGTCAGCCCGTTCCAGGAAAGCGTCAGGTCATCCCCGATTGCTTCAAGGGACAGGGCTTCATTTTCATAAGTTCCCGCCGCATAGAGCGAGCCGCTCGCCATCAGATTTCCGGCCTTAGGCACAAAAGTACCGATATTAACGGTATCTAAATTCAGGGAAGCCGCAGCCGCGTGATTTTCCCAGTCATAGGTTGCAGAAATAACAGCGTGGCCGCCGGCCGTATCCGCCGAACCGTTTGTAATCACAAAAGTATGAGGTGCCGTTCCAATAGGGATACGAACTCGCTCAAACTCCCAGTCTTTGACTGTCAGTACATCCGAGGTAATCTCGCCGTCCGCCTTCAAATCATCCCTGGAACCATTAAGAACCAGCGAACCATTTAAAGCTCCGCTCACAGGAATATCCAGCAGCAGGGCGCCCGGATCAAAGTCATGAAGCGTGACTTTGAAAGCTTTCATTACAGGATTCTTCGTATCATTGATATTCAGTTCCCCGTTGAGTGTTACGTTCTGCCCGGCCAGTGCAGCCTGCATCTGGTCAAAGGTCAGGTCCGCATTATCAAAAGAAATACCGCCGGAAAGACGAATCGGCAAATCATTTCCCTGGTAGCTGTAATGCGTTTCCAATGGATCTGCCTCGACTTTACCTGAAAGACGACTGCCTTCATCATTATTGGTCCAGGTCAGGGTAAGCCCGCGAATATTCCCGCGAGTCTCCGTAAGCGGTACATAATGGCCGACCAGTGCGGAGAAATCATCTACCGTCAGCGCATCGGAAGAAGCCGTGACTTCTCCTTGTCCCTTGCTGTTAATGAGGCCTGCCAGCCTGATGGATTGATCTTTGTAGGAAACGTCGATATTCAGGCCATAGTCGGGGTTCCTCGCAAGATCAATACTGCCGTCTGCACCGACCTGCCAGCTGCCAAAGGGCGTTAAAAGATTCAGCGTTCCTTCTTTTATGTAGACGCGTCCCTTGAAGTCCGTGTTGCTGCTGCCCGTATCCTTCAGCAAATGCTCCACATTCCATTTATCCTGATCATCCATGACCATATTGACACTGGGATGGTCAAGGGTAATTGTGGAGACCGTGCCAAAAGCCCCTCCGCCGGTCAAAAGGCGCAGGGGATTCACGTAAAAAGACAGAGCAGGCACATGGGCAATGAGTGTACCGTTTTCATCGCGCAAAGAAGCCTCCCTCACCGTAAAGCTTAAGTCAGGGCTGGCTTCAATCTTTTCAATATGCAGTTTTCCGTTGATATATGCTTCAGCCGTCTGCTCGATAAACGGTTTTGCCTGCTCAAGTCCCTTGGGAAGTACGACCTTCCACACAACCAAATGAGCACTGACAAGAACGATTGCACAGACAGGCAGCCATTTTTTCATTCGGAACCGCATCTGTGTCCTCCCCATTCGTGGAAACACTGATTTTTTGGTTTAAACAACTTCCAATCAATTAATCATAGTATATCAGACTCAGAGCAATTAAAAAATAAAAATACAGTAAAACACGATTTTTTCACAAAGATAAAGAAAATGTAAACCGTGCCGGTTTTTTATGATTATACTTTTTTATAACAGAATAACGCATAAAAATGAAGAAACAATGAAAGAAATCATTCATAAAGGGTAGGATGGCAGCCTCCCGGTTTGCCACACAAAAAAGAGCATATCGACACAAAGTCGATATGCTCGAATTCTTTTTATTACTCTTCCATGTCCGTCGGAACACCCATGGACTGTTCAAGCAGTGCCCAGGAGGTATTGTAGTCATAGAGAGCTGTAATGTAGTTGTTCTTTGCGGTAGTCAGGGCAACCGAAGCATCGATAACGTCGGTGTTCGTGCCCACGCCGGCCTGATAACGGAGCTGAGCGATACGGTAATCTTCTTCAGCTTCCGCAACAGCAACTTCCGTTGTCTTGATGCGCTTTTCAGCTTCGCGCATGCTGAGGTAGTTCGTACGAACAGCCAGTCTCACCTGATCGGAAATCTGGCGATAGCTTTCCTGAGCCTTTTCAACGTTGGCCTTGGCTTCGCGAATCTTAGCCGCATTCACGCCGTAGTCCCAGATATTGAAGTTCAACGTGACTCCAATGGACCAGTCGTACTTATCTTTCCCGGGGAAGTGATCATCGCCCCACCGGTTATCAGCATCAAAGTAAATGCTCGGCAGCGTAGCACCGTTTGCAATCTTCTGGTCAGCTTCAGCCATCTTCACGGAAGCTTCAGCCTGATGGATTTCCGGACGATTCATCATTGCATACGTCAGGCAGTTATCCAATGTATAATCATTAGGCTTGTATTCAAGACCCTGGCTCAAGTTAAGACGGGTTTCCGTCGGCAGTCCGATGACATTATTCAAGGTTGCAACGGCTACCTCGTAGCTGTTCTGATCCTGGGTCAGCGTCTGCTGTGCATCTACCAGTTCCACCTGGGAACGCAGCACATCTACTTTTGCAGAAACACCTACATTGAATTGTGCTTCTGTATTCTTTAAGTGCTCAGCGAGACGGTCCACGGTTTCCTTATCAAGCTGAACTGTATTCGCAGCTTCCAGGACGTCATAATAGCCCTTGACTGCATTATAACGAGCCGTCTGATAAGAACTGCTCATCCCGTATTTGTAGTAATCCAGATTCCGTTCAGCCCGTTCAATCTGACCTTCGAGCTGCCCGCCGGTATAGATAGGTACCTGGATGCTTACGGTGTTAATGCTGGAGTTCTTGCTCACCGGAGACCTGTAGGAAGCACCTCCCAGCTCGCGGTAGGTCATATTCCGGCCCGTGCTGTGAGCAAAATCGATCGTGCCCCAGCGAGCGCCCTTGGCCTGATCCACTTCAGCCTCTGCGGCTTCCAGTTCGCGTCCGGAAATCTTGACATCGGAGTTATTTTCCAACGCCATCCGGACTGCTTTATTGAGATCCAAACTTACGGTATTCGGAGTAGCTGCCCATACCGCATTTAACGTTAATGCACTTAACACAAGCGTGCTCAAAATCGTCTTTTTCTTAGGAATCCACTTCACGGTTTTATACCCTCCTATGAATCTGACTGCTTAGTCAGTATAAATCATTATAAACATTCAACATGCTAAAGTCAACCAAACTCACACAGAATTTAAATTTAGAAACGTGCCCGTAAACCAACGTAAGTATGGTTGGAAGCATCATCCAGCACGTCCATGCTTTCCCCAATCAGGGAAATTTTGGGACTGAATGCCCACTCCGCACCTACTTTCAGTTTACCGTCATTGAAATCATAATAATCCGTAAAGAGTTTCACCTTAGGAGAAACCCACCAATCAGCACCAACGCCGAAGTCGCCTTCAATGACACCGACACGTCCCCAGAGGGAATGGCTCAGTCGTTTGTTATAACTCAGATCCAGATCGTCATCATCGCCGACATCGGAAATGCCCAAGTAAATAAAATCATCGTTGCGCAGCGGCATCTCGGCCCCTACGTCAGCGCGCCACTTGCTTTCCTTATCGTTATACATGATATCCGTGCGCAGCTTTGCGTCGGTGAAGGCACCCATGATCCGATTGGCCTTGTCACTCGTCTCTGCCGCGTTGTGGATCGTATCTTTCAAATCTTTTTGAACAGAAGCATCGGTTACGACGTTCTGAAGAGATTCAGCCGTATTTTTGATTTTCTCGCTGGCGTCCTTCATATTCGCAGCCATGGCTGCTACGTTCTGGCCGGTAGCTCCATTGGCATCAGCCTGGGTTACGATGCTGTTCATATGCACCGTCATGTCCTTCATCTGGCTGACCATGGTCTTGATATCGCCCTGGTTATCCTGAGCCATCTGGGCAAGTGCCTTCGTGAATGCATTCAGGTTCTTTGTCACTTCACCGGTCTGGATGAATCCCTGCCGCATCGCAAGCTGT
The DNA here is from genome assembly GCA_022482815.1 of Acidaminococcus sp. Classification (NCBI taxonomy): domain Bacteria; kingdom Bacillati; phylum Bacillota; class Negativicutes; order Acidaminococcales; family Acidaminococcaceae; genus Acidaminococcus; species Acidaminococcus sp. Next base: position 1,412,227 of record JAKVOM010000001.1, on the reverse strand, counting down.
ACATCCTTGTCCCCGAACACATTGCTGAAAGCATCGGCGACATCACCCAGCTTTTCCATGACTTTTTCTGTGGTCTGCATCATTTTATCCACGTCGGAAGTGGATTGTCCCGTGATGGTCTCACCATCGCGGAAGCTGATGCCCGTGGCAATCTCAGGAGGCGAAATCGTTACAAACTTCGTACCCATGACGCCGTCCATCCCGATACCAAACTGGGAATTACGAGGCACCTTTTGCTTCTCGTCAATTTTCATAATGACTTTGACCTTGGAACCGTCCACAAGAATATCAGAGACCTTTCCAATCGGCACACCGGCAAAACGAACTTCATTGCCCGTTTTGAGGCCATTGACATTATCAAATATTACATTCAGCGTATAGCTTCCCTTTGTGAAACTAAATATTCCAAGAAACGTCAGCATCAGTGCCAGAATGACAAAACCGCCTAATGTCACCGCACCTACTTTTGCTTCATCTGCTTTCATCTTATACTCCCTCATCCTTTCGCCGGTTGATCTTCAAAAAGGTCACTGCGGATAAACGCTCTGACGAGCGGTTGTTTTGTATGTTTTGCTTCTTCTACGCTGCCGCTGAACACGATTTTCCCCTCGTTCAGGAGCAAGATCCTGTCAGCACAAAGAAAGGCCGAAGCCATGTCGTGGGTAACAAGAATAGAAGCAATGCCGCGTTCTTTTTTAGTATCCAGAATCAATTGACTGATATTGGAAGCCATGATGGGATCAAGGCCTGCCGTCGGTTCATCATACAAGATAATGTCCGGATCAAGGGCAAGTGCCCTTGCCAGTCCGACCCGTTTCTTCATACCGCCGGAAAGTTCCGCAGGATACAGTCTCTCACTGCCTTCCATCCCTACCTGGGAAAGCAGTTTCCTTACACGCAGGCGAATCATATCATCGCTCATATTTGTATGCTGACGCAGCCCGAAGGCCACGTTTTCTTCTACATCAAGGAAATCAAACAGTGCCGAATACTGAAAGACCATACCCATGTGCCGGCGCAGTTCATTCCACTGCTTTTCGTTAAAGTCGTTGACCTTCTGACCCTCAATGATTACGTCTCCGCCCTGCGGCTTCAAAAGCCCGATAATGAGTTTCAGTGTCGTACTTTTGCCCGTACCGCTGGGACCGATAATCGCAACCGTTTCGCCGGGATTCACGGAAAAACTGACGTGGTCAAGAATAATCTTGGGGCCGAATCTCATGTCAACTTCCTTGAATTCAATCACAGGATCTGCCATGTCAGCCTCCATTTACATACAAAATTACGGACAAGAAATAGTTAAAAATAAAAATCAAAATAATGGAAAGCACCACGGACGCCGTTGTTGCCTTACCTACACCTTCGGCACCCTGCTGGGCGTTGAGTCCTTTATGACAGCCGATAATGGCAATAATAGCGCCGAAAACGGCTCCCTTAATCAGGCCGCCGATAATATCCCATGCCTCAATGAAACCGCGGATAGATTCTATAAACATATGAGAACCGATACCTGCGTAGTTCATCGCCACGAGGCCGCCGCCAATATCTCCGACCAGGTTGGCGTAAATGACCAGAATCGGCATCATCAGTACAATTGCAATGAAGCGCGGTGCTACAAGATACTGAGTCGGACTTGTCGCCATGACGCGCAGCGCGTCAATTTGTTCCGTCACCTTCATCGTACCGATTTCAGCCGCGATAGCAGCTCCGATACGCCCGGCCACGACAACACCGGCCAGAATCGGGGCCAGTTCGCGTCCCATGGCAATCGCTACGATACCGCCTACCGAATCGGCTGCACCAAAGCGGACAAACTCCTTGGCAGTCTGTACGGAAAGTACCATTCCGGTACACATACTCGTCATACTGACAATGGGCAGAGAATCAGCGCCCAGTTTTGACATCTGGCGCAAAATTTCCCGAGGATTCGCCCGTGCTGCCACGGAACACGTATCCAGGAACAAGTTCATAATGCGGCCGGTAGAAACACAGGCATAATTGACCCTTTTCCCCATCCAGCGGCAGAGCTGATTCAAACTCATAGCATGACTCCTTTTAATGGACGCGGAAAGAATATCCACTAAATAAAACATATCGTAAGGCCAGATTCCGCTTCCATAAGTACTTATGTTTGCTATTATACCGCATTTTGGTGAAATTTTCTTGAAATCTTGCTAAAATCAATTCAAAAACATTCAGTTAGCAGTACAATCAGCCCCAGCACATAGGGAATTGTACATCAGAAAAAGGAATATTTCATGAAGAAGAGCAACAACTAGCCGTTAGCAGATTGCAGGCAGCTGCTGTTAGCAGCAAAATCGCATATGGCATTTGGCCGGCCAACAGCCAAGAGTGGTTGGTGGTTAGTGAGTGGTGGTTAGTACGCTAGTGCGGGCATTTTTCTTAACGGAATTCTTGAGATAAATTGCATCTGGCAGTTCGTTGGCCTTCGGCAGAGGGATGCGGACGGAGGACGACGGAATGCGAAAAATGAGCTATGAGACAACAATTATTCGTTGTTTCATAGCTCATTTTTATTTACTTTGCTTTTACATTTGCCGTGATACTGGTTTCACCGGAAATGATAAAGTCCATCGTATATTTTTGTTTGTTGGCACTGCCCTTCAAAAGAGAAGAAAGACCGGCTGCAAGGCTCTTTGAATTGAGACCATCCCTTGACATTGAGTCAATATCCTGGGCCAAATCCACAACAATTTCGTTGTTGGCGTCCATCGCATTGAAATCGTCAAGAAAATCCTTGAGTTCTTTTTGGGAACCCGTACTCATACTTTCTTCTTCATCCTGCAGATCCGAATTTCCCCCGTTATCCGAGCCGGATCCCTTATTCTGCTTGGAAATCGCACTCTGAATCCACTTGGTCGCATTGCCGCTGCGGACAATGAGACGCATCTTTCCGGGCGGTTGTTTATCCGGCACTTTAAAGTGAATGATGCGCGTAATCTCGTCTGAACGATAGGGCTTGAAAGTCAGCTTGATTGGCAGATCACCGCCCTGTACTACCGCTTTTCGCGGAATAGAAGCACCGACCAGTTCGGCAACCTGACAATTGGAAGAGGTTTCCACATCGACATTGATATCAAAAATTTTGACCGTATCAAACCGATTATTCATCAGCATATCCATGGCCAGATTCAATTCCGAATTCGTTACTTTGCCGATATCCTTGCTGCTGTAGAACATGTTTTCACGGCGCAGACGGATTGGCCCCTGCTTTTCGCCCTGTGCAGTGACTGTAAAGCGGACGCGGCTGGTGCCGCCTCCCTTTCTGTCCTTAGCAATGCTGACGGCATTATAAGCGACGCCGTCCACAAGGGTCGGCACCAGATCTTCATCCGTCACAAGCTGCACATTGGTCGATTTATGAATGCCCCGGTCATTATCCGTAGCCGAAACGTACATGGGGATGATTTTAGCATTTTCGCCCTCGATACCGGCCACACCGGTCAGCCGATCTTCACAGATTCTGCCAATCGTAGCTCCCAGGGAGCCTACTTTGAATGCACTCTGAATATTCGGGACTGCCGCGTAAATCCAGGCATTTGTCATAAAATAGTCGGACGTACCATGCTGCAGGAACGGATGCCCGAACGCCAGGACATGACCTTCATCATCGGTCCATGTCACGGTTCCGATGGCACCGATTGTCATATCCCCGCGCACCAGCGAAACACCGACGGAGCTGCCCGGTTCCAGTGTTGTCTGGTCCAGGTTCTGGGTACCCGTCGGTACCGCATATGACGTCAGACCAAACGGGGCCAGACGCTCGTTCAGATGGGCCAGACCATCCGCCGAAAACCCGCTGACCATCAGCGGCGTACTCTTTGGCAGAAATACGGAAGGGCGCGGATCTGTTTCATCAAGCATCTTCAGCATTTCATTGATCGGTGTCAAAAAGCAATAGTTAGGATCGGAAAAAGCCTGCCCATAAGCTACGGCCCCGGCAAGCCTTCCATCGATAAAGACGGGGCTGCCGCTCATGCCCTGGGAAATACCGCCATTTTTTTCGAGATTGTCTCCCGATGCCTTGATCAGTATATTGTAGCCGCCCGTTTCCGACCCGGTCACGCCCAACACTTCGACATCAAAGGTCTCAATGGTGTTCCCCTTAAAAACAGTTTTGCCGTATCCTTTCATACCGGCCTGCAATTCCTCTACGGCAATCGTCGGAATCGCCGCAGAGCATACTGCCATAGCAAGCATAACAAGTGCGGCGGCCATAATGAGGATCCTTTTCCAGTAACGCACGTTCTTGTCCTCCTGTTATTCCTTACAACATACAAAGAGCTGCAACAAATTAGCTCTGCTGCAGCCCTTTTTTACCTTCAACTTACTGAATTTCCGCTACGACTTGACCAGCCTGTACCTGGCTGCCCGGTGTTACCTTTACGGAAACAACTTTACCGCTGCAGTTGGCACGAGCGGCCGGAGCACTGCCTGCCAGTGTCTTAACGGAGACGAGCACAGTTCCTTCAGATACTGTCGTACCCACGGAAACAACTGACACAACTTGTCCGGACAGACTGCTTGTCTGAGCTTTGCCGGCTGCCGAACAAATTCCCACCGCCAAGGCTGCAATTAAAAGGGCTCCCGCCCAAATTTTTTTATGATATTTTCTAATTCTCTCCATCATGGTCATTTCCCTCCTCCATGATTTCCCTATTAGTTTATTATATATCGAAGCTTGCACGTGATGCAAGCGGCAAAAAACAGTCAGAGTGATTAGTGGTGAGTGGTTAGAAGTTAGTACAGTCGTGATGATATTTTTAACCGGCTTGCACAATCAAATGGTCGATGTAAAATTGCGTCAGCAATTTTGCTTCCACAGGCGGGCTGCAGAATGAGCGGCCGGCGACCTGCGTCTTTTATTTTGGCAATAAGCCCAGTGCGACCCGCACCGGTCTTTCTTTGCCGTCGGAAGGAGAATTCATGACGATGCCTTTCACGACCATTTCACTGGATCCTCCGCCGTCAAAGTTCATTGCCCGATCAGCCCCAAGTCTTACGAAATAACGTGCAAATTCATTTAACGTCATACCGGCACTCGAACTCGAGCGGCCATCTGCTACCACGAGAAGAACTGTCCCGTCGCGTTTCACACCGACTCCTGTGCGCGGTGCTCTTCCATAGGCAATATCAGATGCGATTTCTTCCTCTGCGCTTGTGACATGAACGGCCCCGTCATAGACCAGCATCGGGCCTGCCGTCCCGACAGAAGGTGCGGCATCTGCCTCAGCATTGCCCAGCGTCGTAACAATCTTTACGGGATCATTGATATTGATACCATTTAAGAAGGAAGCCGCCGGTCCGTTGCCGGAAAGTACCACCATGTTCCAGAACATCTTCATATTCCCTTTGCCCTTGTTGATGGCTTTGCCATTACGGACTGCCACTTCGGTTCCGTACTGATTTGTATCAGTGGAATCATCATATCCGTTATTAAAATAGATGAGTTCATTTTCCAGCCGCATCCGGTTAAGTCCGTTGATTTCCATGGACTGACCGTCTTTCCGGGTCACAGTCCCTGAAAAAGCAAGTTTCGGAAGAATCGTAACCGTTCCGTTCTTGCGAATTACAAGTCCCGTTCTCGGAGTGGATTCCATTCCCAGCCATTTATTCTTGATTTTGAGATTGCCGACGACCCAGATATCACTATCAAAATAGGATGCGTTGATTAGGGCCTTGGCCCCGGAACGGCGGGCAATCCTGGTCAGAGTACCCTTTTGGATGGTATGCCCATATCCGGGAATAAAATCCAGACGGTATGCGCTCTTTGGCGTGACAGTAAGGACATAGGTGTTGACATTACCGGCTCCCATGTTGACAGAATCCTCTTTATAATAGACTCCCTTGAGAACAGCGTTTCCAGCCGAAGTGGACTGACTGCCTGATTTCGGAAAATCGATGACAATTCTATGTGGCTTCTTCAGCAGAAAAATTTTATATTCCGGTACAGGAACCCGAAATGTGATCACCAGGCGGCTCTTCTTCCCTGCAGGCTCCAGCACAGCTTGACGAATCCGTTTGTCCCGCAGCCGTACGGTGCGCGTACGATCCGTGCTGCCATTAAACAATACCGTTAATTTTTTTCCTGAAGTTTCAGCCTTATATGTAATCGGCTCATCGATATTCATGACGATACGGGCGCGCGTATCTTTGACACCGCCGCGCATCTGACTGATTTTAGCAGCTTGTACGGAAGTAAAAGGCAATCCGCACAAAACGGCTGTCAAAATCGCCCGATTCAGCCATTTTTGCACTCGCAACTGCAATTTTCTCACTCCTACACATAAAAAGGACGCACGTCGAAGAGCCAATCGTGAAAATCTTCCGGCGACTTGTCTTCACGCATCTCGCGCAAATCCAAGCTGCCTCAGCATTGGTTCCTTAGAGCGCGTCCCCGTAATTTTTTAGTTTTCTTCCAAGAGCATTTCCATGACGAGCGGATTGTCCAGCGCCTGTCCTGCCCCTCTGACTACACATTCGAGAGGATTTTCGGCCACCTTGGTCCGCACATGCATATCCGATTGGATGACATCGGCCAGTCCTTCCAGAAGAGCCCCTCCTCCGGTCAGGATAATCCCGGTTTCCAGGATGTCCGCAGCCAGCTGCGGAGGCGTTTTTTCAAAGACGGACTGGATACACCCCAAAATCATACCGACCGGCTCAGTCATAGCCCGCATGGTATCCCGGCTCGTCATCCGCAACGTCGTCGGAAGGCCCGTAATCATATCACGTCCTCGGATCGCCATATCACCATGCCGCCCCAGACGGCTTACCGTGCCAATCCTTTTCTTGATATCTTCCGCCATATCTTCCCCGACCTGGATATTCAGGTCTTTTTTCATATAGCGTACGATTGCTTCATCAAACCGGCTTCCGCCTATCCGAAGGGCACTGGAAGCAACAATACTGCCCAAACTGATCACGGCAGCATCCGTCGTGCCCCCACCGATATTGACGACCATATGGCCCATCGGTTCCTGGACATCAATGCCTGCCCCGATGGCAGCAGCCAGCGGTTCTTCGATAAGAAACGCCTTTGCGGCCCCGGCCTGGATGCAGGCCTCTTTGACGGCCCGGCGTTCTACATTGGTAATCCCCGTCGGCACACAGACCATCACCCGCGGCTTGAAGAACAGATTGCGCCCGACAATTTTTGTCAGCACACTGCTCAGCATTCCCTGTGTAGCTTCATAATCGGCGACTACCCCGCCGGAGAGCGGATGAATCACTTTAATGTTATCCGGTGTCTTGCCAAGCATCTCATGAGCCTTGCGTCCGACTGCCACAACCTTACCGTTACTTTTATCGATTGCTACGACAGAAGGTTCATTGAATACGATTCCTTTTTCTTTGAGAAAAAGAAGCAAGTTAGCCGTTCCCAAGTCAATTCCCACGTCCACATTCGTGAACAGCTGACTTAAAAAGCCATTTTCAAAAAGTTTCATACCTGCTTACCCTACACGCTGGATATCGGCGCCCAGCTTTGTAAACTTACTGACAAGGTTTTCATAACCACGGTCAATATGATAAATATCCGTAATTTCAGTGGTTCCGTCAGCCACGAGTCCGGCAAGCACCATCGCCGCACCGGCCCGCAGGTCCGTGGCCCGAACCTGACAGCCATACAGTTTAGGTACACCTTCAATCAAAGCCGCACGACCGCCGCTCGTCTTGATATTTGCACCCATACGGAGCAGCTCATCCACATGCATGAAGCGATTTTCAAAAACCGTTTCCAATACGGAACTCTGTCCCTTGGCAATGCACATCATCGCCATGACCTGGGCCTGCATATCTGTCGGGAAGCCAGGATACGGCATCGTCTTGATAATAATCGGTTTCAGTTCACGCGGCCCGATCACATGAACATCATCAATGCCTTCCTCTACGGTGCAGCCTGCTTCGCGCAGCTTGGCAATCAGCGGTTTCAAGTGTTCGCAGAGAACATTTTCAACGACGATATCCCCCTGCGTCATGGCACCGGCAACCATAAAGGTTCCGGCTTCAATCCGGTCGGGAATAACGGTATGTTCTCCGCCCTTCATACTTTCCACGCCATCGATGCGGATGGCCGTTGTACCGGCACCTCTGACCTTGCCGCCCATGACATTGATGTAGTTGGCCAGGTCGACAATTTCCGGCTCCTGTGCCGCATTTTCAATAATCGTTGTACCCTTTGCCATCGAAGCTGCCATCATAAGGTTTTCCGTCGCACCTACGCTCGGGAAATCAAGATAGATGGTCGTGCCGGTGAGACCATGCGGAGCTGATGCTTCCACACTGCCATACTCTTGTTTTATTTTGGCACCCAGGGCTTCAAAACCTTTCAAGTGGATATCAATCGGACGCGTCCCGATGGCGCAGCCGCCGGGAAGCGAAATTTTCGCTCTGCCCACGCGGGCAAGAAGGGAACCCATTACCAAAAAAGAAGCACGCATGGTGCTTACAAGATCATAAGGAGCTTCCCACCCCGTTACATTATGACTATCGATTTTAAGGACATGGGGTTCGGAGCGATCTACTTTCAACCCCAGACATTCCAACACTTTACAGATCGTGCTTACATCATCCAATTCGGGAACTTCGTTAATCTTGCTGCCCTCGGTTCCAAGCACGGAGGCTGCAATAATCGGCAGCACTGCGTTTTTAGCGCCGCTTACCCGCACCGTCCCCTTGAGGCGATGCCCTCCCTTTACGATCAGTTTTTCCACGCTATTTCCACACCTTTCACTGCTCATTTACGTTTTTCATTTGTCAGGCCTATCCGTTTTTGATGACGCTGCTGTTGGCTCTGAAGCTCAGCATCCAACTTCTGACGCATCTCTTCCCGTGAACGACGGATTTTTTCTTTTTCTTCCAGATAAGCCTGCGGATTTTCTTTTTTCTTTGCGTGCTGCTGCTTTTCCCAGGTACGCCGCTGATTTTCAGCCCTCTCCCGCCGAATTCTTGACCTTTTCCTCTTCAGGATTTCACGAATCTGCCGCTTAGAAAGCGGTCCCTGGTGAATAAACTGATAACGGCGGATCAAATACAAGAAAATCGTCGGAAAAAACAACGCGGTCGAAACAATCCAGAAGTTTCGATGCCGGATTCCAATTTTCTTCGTATCATGAATCACAAACGCGACAAGTACACACAGCACGGCAACACTTAAAAACCCTTGCAACCTGGACGGCCCCCTCTCCCCCAAAGTTTACGGGTATTTCTTTATTGCTTTTAGCTATATCTTGATAATTATACCATAGTTGGGAGTGCTTGAAAATAAGGTGAAAAAGATGGCTGTGGCAGGCCGCGTCCCTCGGTCTGCGCCGCCGCTGGCAGCTTTTCCGCACTCCTGCGTCAGTTTGCCCTAGTTCCCGGCTATCCTCCACCACTTCGTGGTCCCTTTCGACGCCACTGCGTAGCGTGAAAGGAGGTTATAGAAGAATAGCAAACCTCCTGTGTCGGTTTGCCTATGTAAAGAAAGAGCTGCGGGGAAATGATATCCATTTCCCCACAGCTCCTCTATTGTGGTCACTTTGGCTCAAAATGACGAATGAACCCGAATTCGATCCGCAAGAATATTGTAATAGGTTTCCTTTTCCTGAATCGTCTTTTTAAGCGTTCTTTTTTGTTCTTCTGTCGTTGCAACGAGCAGCCGCTCGTTGAGCTCTACAAGTTCAGCTCGCAGCTGTCCCATCTTACTGACAGCCATTTTGCTGATGAAATCCATGGCGGCTGTCCCCCTTTTCGAGCCCATGCCACCCGGCTCTTTCCCTCATCTCAGGGAATCTGGAACGGTTCCACTTTGTTCAACAGTGAAGCCGTCTTCAGCCTGGCCTGCGCCCGCCTCAACACCTTTTCCGTATGTTCAATATCCGTCAATGCATCAGGATGCTCCAGTCTCCGCAGAGCTTCGTCCCGGATGCCCTCATATTTTGCAACGTCGATATTCTCCGCCTTCTGGGCTCTCGGGGTCAGGATAACGACCTTGTTATCCTTCACTTCCGCGAATCCACCTTCTACGTATACTAGAATAACATGGTTATCCTTATCCTGCAACTTTAATGTGCCTTCACTCAGTACCGCAACCATCGGACCATGATTGGCCAGGATACCGACACCCCCGGTTACCGTATTCAGCAACACATAGGAAATATCTTTACGCTGTACCAAATAACGATCCGGAGTCAGCACTTCAAGACTCATTAGTTTTGCCATATCATTCGCCTTTCAATTTCTTGCCCTTTTCTACGGCTTCATCAATGGTTCCTACCATAAAGAAAGCACTTTCAGGCAAGTCATCATGCTTCCCTTCAAGAATTTCCCTGAAACCGCGGATGGTTTCGGAAAGCGGCACATATTTACCGGACTGGCCCGTAAATTGTTCTGCTACAAAGAATGGCTGACTCAGGAAGCGCTGTACTTTACGAGCACGGGAAACTATGATTTTATCCTGTTCACCCAGTTCTTCCATGCCCAGAATGGCAATGATGTCCTGCAGTTCCTTGTACCGCTGTAAAATTTCCTGTACGCCCCGCGCCACTTTATAATGTTCTTCCCCGATGATCAGAGGATCAAGGATACGGCTTGTCGAAGCAAGAGGATCTACAGCCGGATAAATACCAAGTTCCACGATTTCACGGGAAAGTACCGTGGTTGCGTCAAGGTGCGAGAAAGTAGCTGCCGGCGCCGGGTCCGTCAAGTCATCGGCCGGTACGTAAACGGCCTGAACAGAAGTGATGGATCCATTCTTCGTCGACGTGATACGCTCTTCCAACGCGCCCAGTTCATTAGCCAGTGTCGGCTGATACCCTACGGCCGAAGGCATACGCCCCAGAAGGGCGGACACTTCAGAACCGGCCTGGATGAACCGGAAGATATTATCGATAAAGAGCAGTACATCCTGCCCTCCGACATCACGGAAGTACTCTGCCATCGTAAGGCCCGTCAGGCCGACGCGCATACGAGCTCCCGGCGGTTCATTCATCTGGCCGTAAACCAGGGCGGTCTTATCGATAACGCCGGATTCTTTCATTTCGCCCCAAAGGTCATTCCCTTCACGGGTTCTTTCACCGACACCGGTAAATACGGAATAACCGCCGTGGTTCGTGGCCACGTTATGGATCAATTCCATAATCAGCACGGTCTTACCGACACCGGCACCGCCGAACAAGCCAATCTTACCGCCCAGTGCATACGGGGCAATCAGGTCAACGACTTTAATGCCGGTTTCCATGATTTTCGTTTCCGTCGACTGCTCCGCAAGTGACGGAGCAGGACGGTGAATCGGCCAATAATCCTCCGCGTCAACCGGCGTCGGATCATCGTCCACAGTCTCACCCAGCACATTAAACACACGGCCCAGGCAGCCCTTGCCTACGGGCACCTTAATCGGTTTGCCCGTATCAAAGGCTTCCATGCCGCGAACCAAACCATCCGTAGAGCTCATGGATACGGTGCGAACAACATCGTCCCCAATATGCTGTACGACTTCCGTCGTCAGATGGATATGGATCTGAGGGGTGGCCATAGCGTCAATCTTTATAGCATTATAAATAGCGGGCAGGTGTTTATCAGGGAACCGGATATCGACGACAGGCCCCATGACCTGCACGATTTTCCCTATATGACCTTGCTTTCTCGCCGAGAGGTTCGCTACCACCTCGTCAATTTTTCTCTTTTCGTCCAAATCAGACACTGTGTGTGCCTCCTCTTACAGAACCGATGCTTTGCTGCTCCCAACTGATTCGGCATTTACGTCCTGCTCAGCTCCCGAAGAAAAAAACAGGACAGCAGCTTGCTCATCGATTGCTTACTTCAGCGCCTCAGCACCGCCTACAATTTCATTGATTTCTGTTGTGATACTGGACTGCCGCACTTTCTGATAATGAATGCGCAGCTTGCCCAAAAGCGTATTTGCGTTATCCGTAGCCGTAGTCATGGCCGTCATACGGGCCGCCAGTTCACTGGCAGCACTCTGGATGAACGCGGTAAAAATCTGGCTCCGCAGATAATATTGAGCCAGGTAAGGAAGCATTTCCCCCGCAGCCGGTTCATAGATAATGGTCGTAAAGTCCGTACTGTCCTTGGTATCCCACACCATCTGTGCTCTTTCTTCCTCATCTTCTTCGCCGAATTTTGCTTTGATGGGAAGGAGCGTCACCGTGCGCGGAATCTGCACCATCGGGGATTTAAAATACGTATAAATAATATCGACTTCATCCACTTCATGATGAATGTACATACTCGAAACGTAATCGGCCACTTCCTCTGCCGCCTCGAAAGTCGGCTTTTCGGAAAAACCATTCCACGTCCGAACTACATTGAATGCGCGATGTTCCAGGCCGATACGCATCTGCTTCCCGACAGCAATGAGGGGAGAATTCTCCCGGCCTCTCAGTTCGATTGCCGTATGTTTCACCACATTGCTGTTGTAAGCTCCGGCAAGTCCCTTGTCAGAACCAATCACAATATACGCCGTCTTGTAGACAGGACGCTGTTCAAGCAGCGGGTTTTTAACCGGATCCAAGTGGGCCAGTACGGAAGGGTCACTGATTGCTTCCTGCAGCAGTTCCTTCAGTTTAACGGCAAAAGGCAGACTGGCATTGGCGCGCTGTTCTGCCTGGTGCATTCTTGCGGAAGCAACCATCTGCATAGCTCCGGTAATTTTCCCAATACTGCCTACACTTTTCATGTGGGCCCGAATTCCACTCGTGTTTGCCATTTGTTTATCCCTTCTTCAACTCGTCCGTATCGGTCGGTTCAAACAGCTTGGAGAATTCGTTCAAAGCTTCTTCAAGGGAAGCCTTGGTTTCATCCGTCAGCTTTCCATCCCGCTTAATTGCCACAGGAATAGCTCCGTAATGAGCATTGATGTAATTCAGCATTTCCTTTTCATAGCGCGTCACGTCTTCCTGCGGGAACGCATCCAGGAATCCATTGGTCACAGCATAGAGGCTGATGACCTGTTCCTCCATGGAAAGCGGCTGATACTGCGGCTGTTTAAGCATTTCCGTCACGCGGGCGCCGCGATCGAGCTGCATCTTCGTCATTTTGTCGAGGTCAGATCCAAACTGGGCAAAGGCTGCCAGTTCACGGTACTGAGCCAGGGTCAGACGCAGCGTGCCTGCCACGGACTTCATAGCCTTGGTCTGGGCAGAACCGCCGACACGGGATACGGAAAGTCCGGCATTGATAGCAGGCCGTACACCAGAGTTAAAGAGATCCGTTTCCAGATAAATCTGGCCGTCCGTAATGGAAATTACGTTTGTCGGAATGTATCCGCTGACGTCGCCGGCCTGAGTCTCAATAATCGGCAATGCCGTCATGGACCCGCCGCCGTGTGCCTTATTTCTCCGGCAGGCCCGTTCCAACAGACGGGAATGCAGGTAGAACACGTCGCCAGGATACGCTTCACGTCCGGGCGGACGGCGCAGCAGCAGGCTCATGGCACGATAGGCCACGGCATGTTTGCTCAAATCATCATACACGATCAGGACATCCTTGCCCTGATCCATGAAAAATTCTCCCACAGCAGCACCGGCATACGGTGCCAGATACTGCATAGGAGCCGTATCGGCTGCCGTCGCAGCGATGACAATCGTGTATGAAGCAGCTCCATACTTTTCAAAGGTACGTGCCAGCCGGGCTACGGAAGAAGCCTTTTGCCCGATGGCAACATAAATACAAATTACATTTTGATCTTTCTGATTGAGGATGGTATCCACGGCAATAGCCGTTTTACCGGTACCTCTGTCGCCGATAATCAATTCACGCTGGCCCCGCCCGATAGGAACCAGGGCATCAACAGCTTTGATACCGGTCTGCAGCGGCACCTTTACAGGTTCACGTGCGGCAATGCCCGGAGCCTGATGTTCAATCGGTCTGTATTCAGTGGCTTTAATTGCACCGCGGCCATCCAGAGGTTTGCCCAAAGGATCGACAATTCGTCCCAGCATTTCCTCGCCAACAGGGATACTCATAACTCTGTCCGTGCGCCGGACGATGTCGCCTTCTTTAATCTTATCGGCACCGCCCAAAAGTACGATACCCACTTCTTCAGGCCACAGGTTCTGCACCATACCGTAGACACCGTCACGAAGGGCGACAAGTTCTCCCGACATAGCGCCGCCGAGACCCGTTGCGGTACAGATACCGTCACCGACGGTACGAACGACACCGATTTCTTCCAGATTTACATGATTATCATATTGCTGGAGCCCTTTGGTAAGAGCTTCAGTGAGGCCTTCAGTTCCTGCGGTGTTCCCGGCATCCAGATGAATCTGCTGCATCAGTTGGTCCATTTTTTCCAGCTGACGCTTCATCGAGGCGTCAAAAACATGATCTCCATAGCGGACAATAATACCGCCAACGAGAGAAGCATCCACTTCCTGCTTTGTGACAACAACCTTTTTGCCGAATTTTTCGTTCAAAAGGCTCAGCAGGAGACTTTCCTCTCCTTCTTCAAGCGGTCTGGCCGTCGTAATGGACACAGGCAAATCAGGTCCCGCAGGAAACAGCTTCCGGTCATCATCCGTTATATGCAGACGCTCCAGGATCTGTTTCCAGAGTTCTCTTCTATCCGTCGTTTCCATTTGTTTATCCAACTGCCTCCAAAGAGCTGTCAAAAGCCCTTATTTATTTTTCTCCGCCAGAGTTTTATCCGTCACGCGGGCCACTAAATCTTGATCGGCCTGACTGGTCAGTTTCTGTTCCAGCACGCGCCCGGCAATTTCCGTACTGAGAGCAATGACTTGTTCACGCACATCCAGAAGCGCTTTCTTTCTTTCCGCTTCCACGCGGTCACGTCCGGAGTTTAAAATTTCTTCCCGTTCTTTCTGGGCCTGAGCCAGCATTTCGTCATGAATCTGCTGAGCCTGGGCATTTGCCTTGGCAATGATTGCATTAGCCTCTTTCTTGGCGTCTTTCATCTTATCGACATACTGCTGTTTCAAAGCTTCGGCATCTTTTCTGGCATTCTCGGCATTGTCCATATCCTTGACAATCCGCATACGGCGGTCATCCATCGCTTTCAGCAACGGTTTATAAGCAAATTTTGCCAGGATCCATAAAAGAATCAAGAAATTGACAATCTGCGCAATTAACGTGTAGTTGATACTTACCAAGCCTTACACTTCCTTTCCTTCCCTTCCGGAAACCTTACTTTGTAAAGGGGTTTGCAAAAATCAGCACAATGGCAATAACGGAAGCAATGATAGGAATAGATTCAACAAGGCCGATAGCAATCAGCATGTTGACCTGGAAGTTACCAGCCTGCTCAGGCTGACGGGCCATGCATTCCAAAGCCTTCTGGGCTACGTTGGAGTCACCGCGGGTTGCGGCAATGGAGGCGCCTACGCCGATAGCGGCAGCGCCAATAATGGAAACAATGATAATCAAAGTATTGTTGTCAATCATTTTTTCTTTTCCTTTCCTCTCAACAGGAGTAGATTCAAATTAATATTTCGTCTTGAAAATCGGAGCCAGGGCAATAATCGTCAGCATCGTGAAGATAAATGCCTGCAGGAATCCGATAATCAAGCTGAAACCAATCCAGATATTCGGCACTACAAACGGCACCAGTTGGTACAGCACGCCGAGCAGGATTTCTCCGGCCAGAATATTACCGAAAAGACGCAGCGCCATGGTCAGAGGCTTGGCCAGTTCCTCCAGGATATTCAGCGGCAGCATCAGGGCAAACGGGGAAATCAAATGTTTAAAATATCTTGGTCCCTGTTTGATGCAGCCGAAAATGTAGGCGGCAACTGCCACTGTAATGGAAAGTCCCAGGGCTACGTTGATGTCATTTGTCGGAGAAGACAAATGCACGAAAATAGACGGCAGCATACCGAGCTCATTACCAACAAAGATGTATAAGAACAAGGTGATCACAAACGGTGTTGCCATACGCCGTCCTTCGATGCCCAGGTTTGCATCCATCAGTTTATCCAGCCATTCGATAAACATTTCCACAAAGTTCTGAATCCCGTGAGGAATCAGCTCGACGCGGCGCGTTGCAGCAAAGACAACAACCGCAACAATCAGCATCGTCAGCCAGGACATGTAGATGGTCTGCATGTTGACGACTACATCAGGCATGACTTCGGTAGTTCCATAGTGGATGATTTCGGAACCTGCGGCTTCCGCAATACCCATACAATCACTCCTTTCAATTTTTACCCTTCAATTTTTACTTTTCACATGAATGCCCAATGCGGCCATATGGATAATCAGGCATACATAAAAAACAAGATAGGTGACTAACACATACGCCGGCCCTGCCTTCAAAAAAAGAGCCAGCAGCGTAAAAGCAAGCAGCATAGCAATACGCTTTACCATGACCCAGCGCATATAAGCCGCCGATTTTGCCGGCACCAGCTGCATTCCCCTGTCAATGCCGGAGAGAAACAGAAAATTATCACATACGCCGGCGCCTACAGCAAGTACAATTGTAAGAAGATGACTCCGGAAGACAGCTGCCAGCACCACTGTGACCACGGCCGCAACGATCAGCTGACGCTTAAAAAGCCTGGTCAGCTGAGATTTTAGTCCTGACTTACCCCTGTCTTCTTTCGTCCTTCCACCAGTAAAAAGCGCTTTCATCCGCTTTATTTTCCGCCGTTAAATTCGGGCATCTGTTCCACCGGGAATCCGTGGGAATGCAGCAGATAACTGACAATCCTCCGGGAAGCTTTACCGTCGCCGTAAGGGTTCACGGCTTCGGACATAGCCCGATAATATTTTTCATCATTAAGGAGACGACACGTAGCGGCATAGACATCTTCCTTGCCGGTTCCTATCAATTTAACAGTACCGGCCGTGACCGCCTCCGGGCGCTCCGTCGTATTTCTCAGTACCAGAACCGGTTTGCCCAGGGCCGGAGCTTCTTCCTGGATTCCGCCGGAATCCGTCAGAACAATATCGACTCTGGCCATCAAATTGACAAACGGTTCATAATCCATCGGTTCCAGAAGATGAACACGATCCATCTTGCCAAGAACCGCTTCAGCTACTTCCCGTACCTTAGGATTCTTATGCATCGGGAAAATTGCTTCCACCGTCGGATTATCTTTCAATACTTCCTTAAGTGCCTGATAGACGTGGCGCATCGGGGCACCCAGGTTCTCACGGCGGTGTGTCGTCATCAGGATCAGCTTATGGTCGGAACGAATGGCCGCTTCCAGTTTCGGGTTATGGAAGTCAAAGTTTTCTTTCACCGTTGTCTGCAGGGCATCAATGACCGTATTGCCCGTTACATAAATATTTTCTTCCGGCACATTTTCTCTTAACAGATTGGCCTTGGCTGTAGAAGTCGGGGAAAAATGAAAATCCGTAAGCGATGCAGTCAGCTTCCGGTTCATCTCCTCGGGGAAGGGAGAATATTTGTTGCCCGTACGCAGTCCTGCTTCCACGTGGCCGACAGGAATCTGCTTATAGAAGGAAGCCAGTGCTCCCACAAAAGTAGTAGTGGTATCACCATGAACCAGAACAATATCCGGTTTGGCCTGTTCCAATACATCTTTAAGTCCCATCAGGGCACGGCAGGTCACATCATACAGGGTCTGGCCGGCCGTCATGATATTCAGGTCATAATCCGGCTTGATATCAAAAAGATTGAGTACCTGGTCCAGCATTTCCCGATGCTGCGCAGTAACCGCTACAATCGGTTCCAAATACTCCGGAAATTTTCTCATTTCCAGGACAAGCGGGCACATCTTGATGGCTTCAGGACGCGTCCCAAAAATTGTCATGACTTTGAGTTTACTCATACTTTTCTCCCCGTTTCTAAAATTTATCAACGATCTTTCAAAATGCCAATTTTTTTAGCTCCAATAAAGATGAAAGCAACCAGGACGACCAGTAAAATGATGGCATAGACGCCATCGACTTCCGTCAGCAAAACGGCAGTCAGGCAAAGTCCGGCACTGATCAAATACATGAATATCACGGCCTGGCGCTGGCTGAATCCCATGGCCAGCAGGCGGTGATGAATATGTCCTTTATCGGGCTGAAAAATCGGCCGGTTATTTTTATAACGACGAACAATGGCAAAAGCCGTATCCATGATAGGAAGTCCCAGGGCAATGGCCGGAACCAGAAGTGCAATCGTCGCGGCACTCTTGACGGCACCAAAAATAGAGATGGCTCCCAGCATATAACCCAGGAACAGACTGCCCGTATCTCCCATAAAAATGGTAGCCGGATTGAAATTATAACGGATAAAACCGATAATTCCGCCGGCAAGTGAAGCCGTAATAATCGCCACAGAGTACAGTCCCTGCTGCAGGGCGACCATAATAATGGTAACGGAAGCAATGACAGAAACACCGGCTGCCAGCCCATCCAACCCATCAATCAGGTTGACAACGTTAGTAAAGCTGACAATCCAGAAAATAGTAAAAGGCACCGACAAATAATCTAAATAAAAATAGCCGCCCCACGGATTGTTCAGCCATTCAATCCGTATGCCGAACAAGACCGGTATCAAGGCTGCCACGATCTGCCCCACGAGCTTGACCTTTGCCGAAAGCTGGAACATATCGTCTGCAATGCCGACAGCGGCAATAGCGCAGCCTCCCAGTAAAATACCAATCACATCCTTGGTAAGTTCCATCGTGGTCAGGGCAGCAGCCATAAATCCTATTACAATAGCAAGACCGCCCATGCGGGGCATAATTCTATGATGTACTTTACGGGCATTCGGCCTGTCTACCGCTCCCAGCCGAAACGCCAGTCTTTTTACGGCCGGCGTCAGGGCCCAGCTGATGAGCAGGGACAGCCCTAAAGCCACAAGATATGGTTTCACAAAAATCCCCTTCTGCGGAAATTTCCGCGCAGATATTTTATTTTATTGCACAATATACTACATTATAGCATATTGGGGGTAAATTCAACCAGAAATACAAAAGAAAAGTGTACAAAAATAATCAGTAGTGACGAGCCATTTTTGACTGACAGAATCATACCTGAATCCCCTTGCTCCTAACTCAAAACGTATGCCCTCAGAAATCTTTTTCGGTAAATAAAATTAATCCGCCTTTTCTCCGGTGACCGGTATGCCATAGTTCCTTCAGATCCAGCCAGCGCCAGGTACCATAGGTCGTCACTTTGACAGCGCACACGTCTTCAAAATTGTCGTAGCCCGTCAACAGATACCAATGCCAGACAAGGTTAGCAAAGGAAGGTTCCCTGTGTTTAAGCGTCAGCACAGGTACCGGCCACCCGGCATCAATCTGCTTTTTTACGACGGCAAGCGCATCTTCGTAAGGACGGCTGCCGTCAAATCCTGTGATAACGATGTCCCTTACGCCCTGATCCTCCAAATAATGCGAAAAACCTTCTTCATAGATTTCCAGGCGATCGATACCCATGAAACGAGGCCGAAGATAGGGTTTCATTTTCATGCCCAGGGCAATATACTCCCGGCGAGTCATTTCTTTCCGGGCACCAGGATATGCCAAAGGGCGATTCTTATATAAAGAGAAATAAATACTGCAGTCGCAGGCCGTTACGGCGGCACAGCCGCCAATTTTCATCCAATTATCATTGATAAACCACGCCTGACTGCCGCCAAATGCACCTTCTATGGAAAAATAAGGAAGTTCCTTTTGCATATAGTTCCCTCCCCTTTTATTTTCTATCTATCAAGTGTAACATATCAAAGTATATTTCATGCAAAAAATTCACTACTATTTTACAGATTTACAAATCCCCAGCGAGTGAAAGTCCTTGGTTTTAACCATGGGATGAAACTCGTCCACTAAAAACGAAATGATATTTTGCATGCTCGTAGATGTTTAATTGCTTTTATCTACTAACGTGTTATATTAATATCATGGAAAATAAATATTTCAGGACAAAAACAACAGTATCTTTCATCAACTATCATTTTGTATTCTGTCCCAAATACCGCCGCAAGATATTCTTGATTCCTCATGTCGAGGAGAGATTCAAGGAGCTGACACGGCAGATATGCGAGGAACTCAAAATTGAAATCCTTGCCATGGAATGCCATATCGACCATGTGTATTTGTTTTTAAGGTGCTGGCCGAAGCAATCCCCTGCCGAAATTATGAGGAAGGTGAAAGGAGCTTCCTCTCATCGGCTTCGAGATGAATTTCCTCAACTGAGTGGTATGTCGTCATTATGGACCAGGAGCTATTTTGTTTCGACGGCCGGCAATGTTAGCAGCGAAACGATTAAACGCTATGTGGATACTCAAAAAACCAGGGGGTGAAAAGCAATGGTCAGGACATTCGGGTTCAAGCTGTTCCGTGCTAAGCGGAACAAAAAGCTGCATCGGCAGATTAATGCTGCCGGAATGGCCTATAACCATTGCATCGCCCTGCATAAGAGATATTGGAAACTGTACCATAAGTCCTTGAACCTCTATGCGCTCCAGAAGCATCTCACGAAGCTTAAGAAAATACCGCGTTTTGCTTATCTGAAAGAGATAGGCTCGCAAGCCTTGCAAGACGTTACTCAACGCATTGACAGGGGCTATAAGCTTTTCTGGGAAAACCTGAAGCGGGAGCGGAAGACGGCACCACCAGGATTCCGCAAGGTGCGAAAGTATAAATCCTATACGCTCAAACAGGCTGGCTGGAAACTGGATCAGGAACATGGTATTGTCTATATCGCAAAACAGAAATACCGCTATGCGAAAAGCCGTACCATCGAAGGCAAGATTAAGACATTGACTATCAAACGGGACAGTCTTGGTGATATCTATCTCTATTTCACCTGCGAATTGCCGGATGTCGAAGTAGGAGCACGAACAGGTAAAAGCGTCGGCTTCGATTTCGGTTTCAATGGCAAAATGCTCATAGCTGAAAATCCGGAGGAAGATATCCGGGAACCAGGATTTTTCCGCAAAGCCAGGAACGAAATTGCCCGTGCCAGTCGCAAGCTGTCCAGGAAACGTATGCAGTCAAACAATCGGTGCAGGGCTCGCCAGGAATTGGCTCGTCTGCATCGTAGGATTGCGAATCAGCGTAATGCTTTTCACTGGCAGTTGGCAAGAGAATTATGCTCCCGCTACGCAGTCATCTGTCTTGAGGACTTGAATATGAAGTTCATGCAGAAAGGCCACGGGAAAAAGGTTATGGACTACGGGCTTTCTGAGTTCGAGAATATCCTCGCTTATGTAGGCAGGCAGGTTGGTACAAGAATCGTTAAAGTAGATCCATACTTCCCGTCCAGCCAACTCTGCTCGGAATGCAGCTATAAGAATCCTGAGATGAAAAATCTCCGAATTCGCGAATGGGTTTGCCCTGCCTGTGGTTCGCATCATGACAGGGACAGGAATGCTGCCCGTAATATCCATCAGGAAGGCCTGCGAATACTTGAATCGGCCTGAAGTAAACAATACTGGGCGGGGCATCGTCCATCTGCAGGAGTCCTCGTAAGACTATCGCAAGGTAGCAGAGGGCGTTAGTCACTCAGGAATCCCTCGAATTTATTCGTGGGAGGATGTCAAAGAGTTTTACACCCGTGTTATATTAGCCATTGTGGAGGTGTTTTGATTGAACAAATATGTACAGCTTTTTACCGTCTTTGCCCGTATGGGAGCCGTTACCTTCGGCGGAGGATACGCCATGCTCCCCATTCTGCAGGCGGAAGTCGTTAATAAATATCACTGGGCAACCGATGAAGAACTGGCTGACTACTACGCGGTGGGGCAATGTACACCGGGAATCATTGCCGTAAATACAGCCACTTTTATCGGTCTCAAGGAAAAGGGAATTCCCGGGGGAATTGCTGCCACACTGGGAGTCATTTTTCCCTCCATGGTTATCATTACCGTTATCGCTGCTTTTCTGACGAATTTTGCAGAGTACACGCTTGTCAAAGACGCTTTTGCAGGCATCCGCGTCTGCGTCTGCATTTTGATTCTGCAAGCCGTGATCAAGCTTCTCAAAAAAGCAGTCATAGATAAAATCACCTTTCTTATTTTCCTGGCCGTCATGTTCATCAATATGCTGACGGATATTTCCCCTGCCTGGCTCGTAGTGCTGGCCGGCGTTATCGGAGTTCTGACAAAAAAACTCGGAGGTGAACAGTAATGCTGTTTTCCCTTTTTTATGAGTATTTTAAAATCGGCCTTTTTGCCATTGGCGGCGGTATGGCCACGATTCCGTTCCTTTCCAAGCTGGCGGAAAGAACCGGTTGGTTCACTCAGAATGATCTGCTGAATATGATTGCCGTTTCTGAATCCACGCCGGGACCGATAGGAATCAACACGGCTACTTACGTCGGTTACCACATCCAGGGCATTCCGGGGGTACTGAGTGCAACCATCGGGCTCGTCACCCCTTCTGTGATTGTCATCATCATGGTCTATTCTGTGCTTAAAAAGTTTGGCGATAACTTCTATGTAAAATCCGGAATGTATGGACTGCGGGCCGCTTCCTGCGGACTGATTGCCGCAGCATGTGTACTCGTAGGCAGAGTCACCCTGATCCAGCCTGAAATCTGGCAGGCAAGCCATTCAATTACGTCTGCCCTGATCTGGCCTCGAATTCTTCTTGCCATCATCTTGTTATTCTTAACCACCAAATTTAAAAAAGTGCACCCTGTAGCGTGGTTAGCCATGGCTGCAGTTGTGGGTGTTGTTTTTCACTTCGGCAGCTGAGAAATAATAAAAATTGAATAATTTTTTAATATTAATTCCCTGACAGATTATTGATTTCTTACGAAAAGGACTCCCTTCTAAACCGACCAAATCGAGGTCGTTTAGAAGGGAGTTTTCATATTGAAATTTAACTCCAAATTGTTCCAATTCCTGCAGCACGACAATAAATTTCCCTTGCTGTAATCTGCGTACGGAGAGGCATCTGAAATTGACCAGTTGAAATCATAGCAAATGCTTTCTTATTGGCTTTGATGGCATCACGCATGCTGAAGACTTGCTGCATATCCTTTTTCGACAGTAATAACATTTCTCTTTACTCCCCAATCTAAAATAAAAACAGTGGCAAGGGTATCCCTTCCACTGTTTCTACTTTACTTTATTACGCTCGAACGAAGAATAAGCTTATCATTCTTCGTTTTCATTTTCACGTCTTTTACAAAATCTTCCTTTGTGGTTTCTGCAATGGAAACGGAAACAGCTTCTTCCGGATCAGGCCACCATTTCTTCAAACTATCCCTTAATTCATTTGCAATTGCTTTTAAATCTTCTTCTTTACGCCCCTTATATAATGTCAAACTGATATGTGGCATAACTGCCATCCTCCTTTTTGTTCACAAATACAACACGGCTTAAAATTCAATCAAATAAATCAAATTTTTTAAAAAGTGCACGTTCTTCATCCAAAATCATACGTATGGCCTTGACTGCTCTAGGCACATCATGATGACGGATACCCTCATACAATTCAGTATGCTCATCTTTTTGCCAGTAATTACTGGCTTTTACCTGATAAGCCTTAATCGCATCTCTAATAAAGCTGTCACATGAGTTATACAAATCAAACATCAATTTATTGTGAGACATCTTAGCAATCTGCGTATGAAACTCCATATCGCATTCAACAAATTCCGGAGAAGTCGGATTGGCACTGTTCCATCTCTCTTTTATTTCTGCTAACTTTTGAATATCCTCTTCTTCGGAAAATTCAGCCGCAAGCTGAACCGTAGTCACTTCGAGAGCATACCGCACTTCAATAACATCTCGAAATTTGGCATCACGAAACCGTGACTGCAGCGCGGCGTCCAGGCGGTCAGCTGCAATTACGTAAGTTCCGTCTCCCGGAATTGCTCTTAATAACCCTGAGTGAACCAGAGACAAAGTTGCTTCCCTGACTGTATTGCGGCTGACGCCAAGGGTTTCCATTAATTCCATCTCACTGGGAATTTTTTCTCCAACAGGCCAGGCTCCAGTCTTGATTAAATTTTCCATTTGAGAGACAATCTGCGCCGGCAGCGTAGAACGTCTTGGTTTCTTTAGCTGTACCATTTCACACCTCGTACATTATATTTCTCACATTATAACATAATGTTCTACAATCCGAACAAAGGTTATTAGTATATCTTTATGGTGATGTGTATCGTACAGATACACACTTTAGACGTATTCAGTCTAAAACAGGCTGACTGTACTCGGATGCTATCTACAGATTTTTAAAACCAAATAGAAAATTTATAGAGCAGCTACTGTGTCAAACATATTTAAAGAAATTGCGGACACATATTAATAAGATCACAGCAAGAAGTCCGATAAAAAGTTTGTCAATGACCTCACCGCTAAGATCTTTGGATATCTTTCTTCCTGCTGCACCACCAGCAATGCCTCCGGCAATCATCAGCACTAACGCGGCGACCTGAAATTCTGGTACATTTCCAGAAGCTACTGTATAAATCAAACTGAAAATCTGGCTGAACAAAATCGTGAACAAAGAATTCTGAACAGCCATTTTTGTTGGCATGGAAAAGAAAAACTGGAGAACTACCAAGTCAATAGGTCCGCCGCCAATACCGAGAAAACTGGAAAAGATTCCGAGGACAACACCTATAATTACAGATGTTATGCGATTCTGCAAATGAAGAGTCCGAATATTTTTTTTGCAGAGCGTATAAAGTGCAGTACCAAGAACCACAAGTCCAAGACAAACCGCCTGCACCGCTCCAACCCTGTCAGGAAAGGCACTTTGGCTTTTAATCATTTCAAACAGGTATTTTCCAACTACACCGCCAACAGCCGCACCTAATGAAAGTGGAGCGACAGCCGAAACATTAACCGTATTGTTTTTCGCGCTTAAATTTTTAAATGTAGAGTAACCAGTCATAGCAAGGACAGTCACACCAGACAAAAAACTTGCCAGAGATACGCTTGCTATCCCTGAAAGATCCACCACAGGTTTCATGAAAACCCCGCCGCCTACGCCGCAAATGTTTCCGATGACAGATGACAGGAAAGCTATCAGCAATAACATAATATTGACCATGTAATTTTCCTTCCTCTCTCAACAGAATGCTCGTTAAATTGCTCCTCTTTCGCGAACAGCTTCAATTTCGTCAGTTGACATTTGAAGATATTCCTTCAGAATCTTCTCTGTATGTTCTCCTACTGCCGGCGCCGGTCTTTCGGGGGCATCGATGCAGCCATGCATCTTGATAGGAGTTCCCGGGATTTCAATATCCTCCCCGATCCCTGGATCGTGGACCTTCCAGAGCATATTGCGGTCGCGCAGAACCTGCTGTTTGCAGACAGCATCCATTCTCAGAATCCGTCCAAAAGGAATATTGGCTCCAATGAACTTTGGTTCCAATTCATCGACGGTAAACCGGGTTGTCCATGCCGTAATAATCGGCTTTAATTCTGCATAATTGTCGAACCGGCCCTGATTTGTCGTAAACCGCGAATCCGCTTTCAGTTCCGGATTTTCCATAATGTCACAAAGGGCATTCCAAAAACGGTCGGTTCCACACGCCATTACAAAGCCACCGTCCTTAGCTTCGAACGAATCAAAAGGAGCAATGCCAGGATCCCGGTTGCCCATCGGCTCTGATACATGGCCGTTCAAGGTATATTCGACAACACCCGTTTCCAAAATGGAGAAAATCGTATCTAACATGGATACGTCTACACGCCTGCCAAGTCCGGTACGGCTCTTCTGATACAAAGCCATCACAATCCCAAGTGACAGGTAAGTGCCGGAATAGTTATCGGCAATTGCAGGGCCTACTTTGGTGAATTTTTCGCCGAAGCCAGTCATACTCATCATGCCGCCCATGGCCTGGGCGATGATGTCATAAGCAGGACGGGAAGCCATCTCCCCTTTCAGCCCAAAGCCGGAAATAGAGGCATAAATCAGCCCGGGGTTAATTTGCTTCAGGACGTCATACCCAAGTCCCAGTTTTTCCATAGTTCCGACCCGAAAATTTTCTACAACAACATCAACCTTTGCGACCAGCTTCTTAAAAATTTCCTTGCCTTCAGGTGTTTTCAGGTTCAAGGAAATACCATACTTATTCCGATTGATGTATGCGTAATAACCGCTGGCACCGTTTTTAAAAGGAGCCCAGAACCTGCTTTGATCTCCCTTGCCGGGGACTTCAACTTTAATAACCTCTGCCCCTTGATCAGCCAAATGCATAGTACAGAATGGACCGCTGTAAGCATGGGTTAAATCCAAAACACGCACACCAGAAAGGGGTTTATCTTGTAAATTCATAATTTTTCCTCCTGAGGAAATAAAAATGATTGATTTCTAAAAGAAAGCACTTAGAAGGAAAAGAGATCCCCCTAAGTGCTGCTATCTATTTCCCGACACCAAAAGTAAATGGTTTGCCGAGTGCTCCGAATGAATAGTCTACATTGACCGCAGCACAGACGGCATTTTCATCTGCTGCACTAACTATTTTTTTCATCTTGTCGTATTCCGACCGGTCTATGTAGCAGACAAAATCTTTATTTCTGGGAATTAAGTCTATTTTGCAATGCAGTTCGTCTTTCAGTCGACCTGCAACTTCTTCATATCTTTCGGAGTGGATGAAAGATATGATTTTCTGATTTGATGCATAAATGACTTTGTTATTGATAATCGAGCAAATATAAAGGTTAATTAAGGAGTAGAGCATCAGATTCCAATCCCTGAGGAGGAAGGAGCCAACCGTGATAATGATGAAATCACCAGCCATCAGGATGTAACCAATTTGTATGTGAGGGTGTTTGCGTACAATCAATCTACCAATGACGGTAGTTCCACCCGTGGTGGCTCCCACCTTCAGGATCATTCCGAGCCCAATGCCCATCAGGATTCCACCGAAAATGCTTGCCAGCATAAAATCAGTGGTCATTGGAGGAAGAAAGGCCAGATAATCCATCATGGCTGAAGTGCTCAAAATCGTAATCACCGTGTAGACCAACATCTTTTTACCGAGAAAAAACATAGCTACTAAGATAAGGGGGACGTTAATAGCTACGTTTACGGCCCCAATGGGAAAATGGAAAAGGGCTTTGACGATAACAGCAATTCCCGTTACACTGCCAGGAATAAGATGGATTCGGTCCATAAACAGCACAACTGATAAGGCGTAGAGGGCGCACCCTACCAAAAGGTAAGCCACTTCCCTGATATAAAGATTGGTTTTGGATTGATTCTTCACTTCAGCCATAGGATATCTTTCCTTTTATTTTTCAACAGATTTTTCAATACCCAGGTTGTAGCATTGAAGGTTGGACGGGGTATTTCTCTTCTTCTTTTCAAAGTAAGCGTTCAGACCTTCACCAAAGCTCTTCGGATCAAGCAGCTTGGTTGCTTTCATCATGGTGCCCAGCATAACCAAGTTAGCGCCTCTGGTGTTACCGACTTCATTGGCAATATCCGTAGCATCTACCGTAAAGACTTTTACGTTCTTCGGATATTCGATATCTTTTGCCATAAGGGAAGAATTGACGATGACATATCCGCCATCACGCACCTGACCAATGAACTTATGATAAGAAGGTTCATTCATTGCAAACAGGATGTCCAGTTTGGAAGGATAGGGACTACCAATTTCTTCATCTGAGATGACAATGCTGCAGCTGGCAGTACCACCACGCATCTCTGCGCCATATGAAGAAGTCCAGCAAATGTTTTTACCATGTTCAGCGGCTACGTTGATTAAAATCTTGCCAGCCGTCAAAATACCTTGTCCGCCGAATCCAGCTAAAATAATGTCAGCCATTATTTCTTACCTCCGCGATCAGTATAGATACCCAGTGGGAATACCTTTTCATTTTCTTCTTTAATTTTCTTCATGGCGTCGACCGGAGAAAGCTTCCAGTTGGTCGGGCACGGAGAAAGTACTTCAATCATTGAAAAGCCCTTGTTCTGCATCTGATTTTCAAAACCGTGTTTGATATATTTCTTGGTCTCCTCGATGTGCTTCACATCATACAGAGCACCACGAGCCAGGAATTCCACATCATAGTTTTGGAAAGATTTCAGCATATCTACCGGATGCCCCATTGTTTCAAGTTTACGGCCCTTCTTGCTGCTGACGGTACGGTCACCAACAAGGGTCGTAGCGAGGTTCATCTGGCCGCCGGTCATACCAAAAATGCCATTATTGACAACAATGACCGTAATCGGAATATCACGAACAGCTGCATATGTCGTCTCAGTCAGGCCAATAACATAGGAGCTGCCATCACCGGCATGAACATAAACGGTCTTATCGGGACGGACCTTTTTAATGCCCGTTGCCACCGATACAACTCTGCCATGAGGGCCAGCAATCGCATCATAGTTCAAAGCATCAAGAGACCATTCGGAACAAGCAATATCACAGCATTCAATGACCTGATCCTGCAGTCCAAGTTCTTGAATGGATTCAGCAATCAGGCGTTGGATAATCCCGTGGCCGCAGCCCCCGCAATATCCGACAGATTTGACGATTGCTTCCGGTTTCTTATAAGTAGCCACTTTACATTACCTCCATCGCTTCAACTTTACCCGCCAGGACATCCTTACAAAAATCAACAATGCCTTCCGTAGTAGGAATATTCACGGCCGTCAGATAACCATACAAAGGTTTGCTGTGCTTCATCGCAAGAAGAATATCTTCACCCATCTGGGAAGAAATACTCATTTCAACGGTAACGTATCCCTTAACGGAATCTGGCATTTTTTCAAATGCTTTTCTCGGATAAGGCCATACAGAAATCGGACGGATAAGACCAATCTTCATTCCGTTCTTACGAGCTTCACGAACGGCGGATTTGCAGACGCGAGAAGAAATGCCATAGGCAACGAGAACCAGTTCCGCATCTTTCGTTTCTACTTCTTCCCAACGCTGTTCGTTTTCAAACATTGCCTTATACTTTTCTCTCATCATCTTCGTATAAGCAGGATGACCAATTCGGTTCGTGTAATTGTTATGTTTTACATGTCTGCCATTTAATGGTCTGCCTTGCAGCGTCCATTCATCATATTGGTTAATGTCGTGTTCCTTCGGTTCAGGCAGCGTGCATTTTTCAATCATCTGGCTAATAGCACCATCACTCAGAATTTCAACAACGGTGCGGTACTTTTCGGCAAGATCAAAAGCTTCATAGGTCAACTGGGCACATTCATTAACAGAAGCCGGTGCCAATACAATTTGGCGGCTGTCGCCATGTCCGCCGCCCCGAGTAGAAACCCAGTAGGAATCCTGACCGGCAGTAATTTCACCATCACCAGTGCCATAACGCATAGCGTTCACCAGAACAGCAGGCAGGCAGTTGGACTGCAAATAAGAAATTTCTTCCTGTTTCAGATCAAAGCCTGGCCCGGAAGAACTGGACATAACGCGTGCACCAGCAGCAGAAGCTCCGAATAACATGCTCATACTGGCAATTTCATTTTCTCCCTGAATAAAGATGCCGCCGCGTTCTTCCATGTGATCAGACATGTATTCAAGGATTTCACTTTGCGGAGTAATTGGGTAACCGGCATAGAAACGGCAGCCAGCACGCAGGGCGGCCTCAGCAATCGCCTCATTGCCTTTCATCAATACGTAGTCTTTACTCATCTCGTTTTTCTCCTTTCAACTCACTCGATCGTAAATACGTTGTCCGGGCACATTTTGTAGCACATGCCGCAGCCAATGCACAATTCCTGGTCTACTTTAATGATTTCGTAGCCCTTCTTGTTGACAGTCGTCAAAGGGATAATGGCCTTTCTTGGGCATACACCCACACATAATCTGCATCCCTTGCACAATTCCGTATTGGTTGTTGCTTTTGCCATGACAGAAAACCTCCTTAGTTATAATTATGTCTATCATACTATTATTCTAATGTCCTACAATTTAATGTAAAAAAAACAATTTACTTAGATTCTACAGCGGACGTTTCTCCAACAGTCCCGCTGCCACGTGTCAGCAAACTTACAATGACTACCGTAATTCCGTTTAAACAGCTCCCAACTATAACCGGGTCAATGGTCCCGCCGAAGTGCAGGAACATATCCAGAATGGAAGAAACCATTCCGACCACCATGCCCGCCATAAGACCGTATTTTGTAACGCCTTTCCAGTACAACAAAAACACGAGAGGGAAAAACATACTGGAACCATACAAGGTAGAAGTGTAACTATACATTACCATGATTTTGGGAACGTACATTGCCATAATGATGGCTGCAATACTCCAGATAATCGTGAATACACGGGAAACCATCAAGACTTCGTGATCAGAAGCATCAGGCTTAAAGTAAGTGTATATATCGCTGCCCGTAATCTTTCCTGAGTTTTGTACCCAGATTACTGCTGTTGAAAGTACTACAGCAATCAGAGCTACGATAGAAAGTCCACGGATACCGGATGGAAAAATCTGAACAAATACATAAGTTAAAATTCCATCCGTATTCTCAACACCTGGAAAAACGCTTCTTAATGCCAATATGGAAAACACGATAATCCCAGGAATTACGAAGTATGAAATAATTCCCCCATACGATCCATTCCTTGCAGTCTTTGCGTCTTTTGCCGCTAACGTATTTCCTACATATGCAATATTGGTAGATGCCACAAAAGCAAACTTAACAAACATTCCTATAATAGCCGATGCTGAAATTCCCGTAAATAAGCTCAATGCCTTGGGGGGTAATACTGAAATGTTGTTAAATGCCTGCTCCACACCTCCTGCTGCCTTACAAGTAAACAGCGGCAAACAAATGACAAACACAATTCCCAGAATGAAAAAGTTGAAGGTTCCGCTATAGGCTGAAGAATAAAGACCGCCACGGAATACTGCGATAATCATCACGATGGAAAGAATGATAACCGCTACCTTATAATCAAGATTGATTCCAACCGTTGTAAAAACGGTATTAAACATATTGCCCAGACCAACGAGCTGAGAAGCCAGAGCCGGGACAGAAAATCCCAGGCAGGCCAGAGAAGCCACAAGACGGGTAGTACGTCCGCAAGCTTTTCCGAAAATATCGGCAATACTGGAAGCACCCGTTTCCCATACTCGCTTGGCCATGATAGCCAGGAGCAGCCAACCAGCATTCCAACCAATAATCTGCCAATACCCGCTGACGCCAATCGTATATACATCAGAGGCAAGGCCAATAGTTCCTACGGCTCCGATAGCCGCACCAGCCAGTGAACCAATCATTACGATCAGTCCAAGCCCATGATTTGCGGTCAAAAAATCGCTGGCATTTTTAACCTTGCTTGCTGCGTACCAGCCTACAGCTGCGAGAGCAACTACATATAGGGCTATGACTATGTAATCCAAACCTGTAAACATATTCTTTCTCCTTTAGCATTCACTCATCTATGTAGGCAGTAAGAATCATCTCAACCTTCACGCCAGGAAGAAGTTCTTTTGCAGCCACAGTCGCACGTGCCGGAAACGGCTTCTGCGTCAGGCATTCCTTGTAAGCTCGATTCATCTCGTCGAATTCGGAAAGGTCAGCCATAAACACAGTGACATTAACAAGATCGGCCAGAGAACCACCAGCTTTTTTCAAAAGGAGTTCCGTATTAGCAAAGATTTGTTTTGTCTGTTCATACACAGACTCCGGAAGTTTTCCTTCCTTGCCACAGGAACCGATCATGCCCGTATAGAAGAACTTATCTACTACAAGGGCTTCGGAGTAAGGGCCATAAGCGGGACCCAGATGCTCCTCATCATTGATTGCAAATTTTTTCATTTACATCCTCTCCTTTTCTTTTTCAAGTTCTCGAATCAAATTTTTATAATACAAAATACTCATTCTCATATTTTCCATTTGCTCCTGCATCAGTTTATCCAGCAGCGGTCCATCATATAAATAATAATCATTTGGCAGAACCTCATCAGCCGGTACAGGCGGTTCCTTAACAGCAAAAGTTCCCTTAAATTCACTTGTGCCGCCAGTCCCTCTTGGTCTGCTAAATCCGCCGGTATATAAGTAACCGCCTTCAATATTTAACCGCTGGATGCAGGTATCCTGCAGCAGTTTGCGAAGGATTGCCTTCTGATTCACACTGCCTTTACCAGTCATTGCGCCGGTAATTACAGGCTCATCCCCATTCATGCAAACCAGTACGTCCTTCATATGAGTTGCATTGACATACGGTGCAATCACATTTAACGCATCAAGAGGATCTTGCCACGCATTCAAATAATTGCCGGGATCAAATAAGATGCCCACCCAAGGGCTATTAATTTCATCCATAATAGCCTTCATTTCTTCTGCAGTTTCAAGTTCGTGGTTCTCCAATTGAAGAAAGATCCTTCTTTTCTTCAATTCAGGAATGATTTTCTTGATATCCTCGATTCCATGCCGGATATTTTCTATAGAAAAATCACCGCCCAATTTACTGTCACTGTAGGTAGAGGCATCACCCATAATAAAAGTCCGAATCCGTTCTGCCCCTAAAAACTCTGCTACAGAGAGAATATGACAAATGTGGTCATAATCAGTTCCCCGCGTATCGATTTCCACGTACAAATGGTACTTTCTTAAGAGATCTCTAATTTCTGTCAGATTTTCTGTTGTATCCTTACCGATAGTTCCCAACCCTTCGCGAAGGTTCTTTTTCTCTACCGTATTAAGAATGACACCATCATATCCAAATTCAGCAGCTTTCTTAATAAAGCCCTTTGCATCAATCCGTTTATTTTGGAAAAGCAAATGAACAATTTCTGTTTCGATGCCAAACTTCATCATCGGTCTCGCCTGCCTTTATTAGTGCTTGTTGTTTATTTGTTCAAACATCCTACATTTGAATTGTACTACTATATTATTTTGTCGTCAATATAAAGTTTTTAGACTTTTCCTACTATTTTTTCTCTTATCCAAATATATTTTTACACTTTATTGTTTTTCTCATTTCTTTTAGTTCATTAATTGTTAAATAGATACATATTTTTTCTTTTTCAGTTTATTAACTGATTTATAATTTTCTATTTAAAATATTGAACATAGAATGCTTCTTCCTAGTCGTATTGTACTTAATAACAGAAAATCTCCTCTGTCGTTTAAAGTAGGACAAATAGATGAGTTCGACCTGTTTTAACACTATTCTCTATTTCAGATGACCAGAAATGAAATAAAAATACCGTTGAAACAAGCTTTTCAGCAATGTTTCAACGGTATTTTTTATTCAGCCTTGCAGCAAAGACTGTTATTAATCAATATATTTCTTTTCGAGCTGA
The DNA here is from genome assembly GCA_022482815.1 of Acidaminococcus sp. Taxonomy (NCBI): domain Bacteria; kingdom Bacillati; phylum Bacillota; class Negativicutes; order Acidaminococcales; family Acidaminococcaceae; genus Acidaminococcus; species Acidaminococcus sp. Next base: position 1,379,094 of record JAKVOM010000001.1, on the reverse strand, counting down.
TCCATGGTGCCATTTGTTTCCATTTCGGCCATGAAGAAGTTCACATAGTTCAGGAAGTCCTGGTCGCCTTTGGCCATCAGCGCACCGAAGCGGCTCTTTGTGAAAGGACTGTCAACCAGCGGTGCTGCCAGTTTATCATTGAGTTTCACGTATTTCCGGGCTTCCATCGTTTCCGTGATCATGATGTCCGCTTTACCGTCCCCGACAAGCCCCGGAATCTCGGCATTTTGCTCATGAACAAGAAGCGTTGCCTTCGGCAGGTTGGCCCGGGCGAATTTTTCATTCGTACCGCCGGGGTTTACCATGACTTTGACTTCCGGTTTATTGATATCAGCAAGGCTCTTGAATTTACCTGCGTCCTTGGCCCGGCAGAGAATGGTCTTACCAAAGAGCAGATAACCGTCGGACATCGTTAGAGTCCGTTCGCGGTCAAAGGTGCGGGTGATTCCGCACAGGGCCAAATCAAACTTGCCGTCTTTTGTATCCTGGGAGAGCGTCTTCCACGTCGTTGGAACGTACTCTACTTTTACATGCAGGGAATCAGCCAGCTTTTCAGCAAGCTCCGCATCAAAGCCTTCGTACTTGCCTGTGTCCTTATTCTTATAGGACATCGGGCGATAGTCCCCGGTTGTACCGACCCGGATGGTTCCGCGTGCCGCAATATCCTCCAACTTGCCGGCAAAGGCCGAGCCCATCGTTCCGAGCATCATGACTGCCGATAATACGACTGCCGTTCCACATTTCTTCCAGTTCAATTTCATAAAACTTTCCTCCCTTGCTTCTACACTACATTTTGCAGGATTTGTAATATACATTACAGTTTCTTGTTTTTCGTATATATATCATCCTGCATTTGTAATTTAGCGTAACAAATCAAGGCGAAAAATTCAAGTATTTTTAGCAAATTACCGATATTTTCTTTCGATATACCGCAGCCGCAGCGTCAGGAACAGGGCTGAAAAGAAGATACCGACAATAAGACCCACCCAGTATCCGTCCGGTCCAAAGTGAAAGATATTGTCCAGCATCAGCCCGCAAGGCAGGGAAATGAGCCAGTACGCGGCAAGAGAAGAGTAGAAGGTAGCTTTAACATCCTTGTAGCCGCGGAGCGTGCCCTGGATAGGAGCCGCTGCACTGTCGCACAACTGGAAGCAGACGGCAAACGTCAGGAAATGCTGAATGGGCTGCATCATGACAGGATCATGGGTATATAAGAGAGCGATAAGCGGCCGGCACAAGTACAAAAACACGGCAAAGGAAAAGCCGATCATAAAGTTGGTAATTCTGCCGGTCCGGGCGTACAGCCGGGCTGACGCATAATCCTTTGCTCCTACAAATGCCCCCACAATAATCGTCAGGGACAGGGAGAAACTAAGCGGTACCATGTAGAGCAGGTTCGTAAAGCTCATAGCTGCCTGATTGGCTGCCACGGCGATGGTTCCGAATTTGGAAACAAAAAGACACTCCACACCGAAGATGCTGGTTTCGAGAAAAATGGAAACACCCATCGGAATGCCGACCCGCAAATGCTCATGAATGTGACTCAGGGAAAAACCGCTGCTGCGAAACACATGAAAAGCTTTAAAAACGGAAAGCCGATTGACTAAATAAGCAAAGCTTAAAAAGAGCAGCCAGCACGTAATCGCCGTGCCCACGCCCGCTCCGGCGCCGCCCATCTGCGGAAGGCCCAGTTTGCCAAAGATAAAGAGATAATTCAAGAAGCAGTTTACCGGCATTGTCAGCAAAAAGAGCCGCATTGTAATGTGCGTGTATCCCATTGTATCCACGAAAGAACGCAGGATACTGGCACCAAAAAGGGGCAAAATGCCGCACGCCACATAGCTTAAATACGTGAAAGCGATTTCGTGCACGTCCGGGGCCAGGCTCATCAAAGACAGCACATCGTCAAGTTTCAGGATACCTGCCATAATCGTAAAAACGGCCAGACACACGGCCATCACAAGACCGCTGAAGACAGCGCCGGATATTTTCGAAAAAGCTTTGGCACCGCGATAATTGGCAACGATGGGAGTCAATGCCTGCAAAATTCCATTCAGTCCTGTAAAAATAGGCATCCAGATATTGGCTCCGATAGCCACACCGGCAAGGTCGGCAGTGCCGGCATGTCCGGACATAATTGTATCAGACAGATTCATTCCATTAATGGCAAGTTGGGTAATAAGTACAGGCACCATGACGCGGAGGATGCGTTTCAGGCGTCCCTTGAAAGTTTGTGGCTGAGTTAATGGCATGAAGGATCTCCTTTCTTTCTCACGCAAAAAAAAAGAAGCCCTTCCGATGGGTGGTCCCACCAGAACGGCTCCTCCCTTATATCGTTATGAATCAACGGAAAAACAAATGAGATTTTTCCTCTTTACAAGATGTCGCCCTTAACGGGGCGGTGTATACTTCAGATGACGCTCGATGTAATTATACATGATATAGTTGGCAATTGCATCCTTTTCTTCCATATCGGGTACTGCTTCATCAAGCGTTGAAATTACATTCAAGTCGGCGGAATAATAATAGGCTTTTCCGCCAAAATACCCCAGAGCATATGGGTGCTCTGCCGGCTGCAGCAAGTTGCGCCCCATGAACTCTTCCGGAACCGGAAGCGACAGCAGGGCAAGCAATGTCGGCGCCAGGTCTTCCTGGCTGGCGTAATCGGTACTTTCAAGCGTTTTCAGAGGCTCCAGGTTTTTGCTGACAAAAATCAGAGGGATAGGTGCAACACTTTGTTTATCCTGCGCTTTTTCCACCAGCTTTTTATATTCGCCGCCGGAATGCGGATTGTGGTCACTCGTGATAATAAACAAGGTACGCTCATCCATAAAGCCCTCTTTTTCAGCTTCCTCAAAGAAGTGCTTCAATGTCTGGTCTACCCAGTACATACCGCAGACTGTCGCGGTTCCCTGGTCACGCACTTTCTCAGGCATATCTTCATAGCCGATGCCATAATACGGGTACGGCTGGTGCATATCCAGCGTCTTGGTCACGAGGAAAAATTTACTTCCGCGATTTGCTTCAAGGAATTTCAGTGTCGCGTCGTACATCACATCATTATGGAAACCCCATCCGCTGGCTCCCGTATATCCCATCTTCCCCAGGTCTTCCTTTGCAAGGTACGTATCCATGCCGAATTGTTTCGGATATTCCCGATACTCGTTGTTATAATACCGGCTCGAAGCACTGAGAAAAGTTCCCGGATAATCAAACAGGGACAAAGAACGGAACAAGGAAGGCTGATGCTCGCCCGGCAAATCTCCGTCGTAAATAAGCTGGGAACGGAAAGTCGCATTGAGGCCCTGTGTTGTCGGGACAGCCGACGAATAATAGTGATCCATGTGAGGATACTTTGCCACGAGGGAGTCAAGATAAGGCGTTGTTTCCGCCGGAATCACCGGATTGTAGTAATGGATATAGTCACGGTGCACTGATTCGAGGATCAGCATAACCACACGGTCATAGGCCGGCTTTTTCCGAAGAACGGCTTCCTGTTTCGGCAGGATACCGAGTCTGGTCAGCACACGGACATCTTTCTCCGTGAGTTCCCGCTTCTTGTATTCGCTCGGATCATGGACAACTTTATCTGTCTTAAAAAGAGCCTTCTGCACAAAGTTCACGTTAATCGGGTAAACAATGCCGTCGCGAGTCACTTTACGGGTCTTTTCAAGTTCGCCTTCGATATCAATATCCGGTGCGGTAATCAGCGCCTGATACACAGCCTCACGGCAGAGAAGATATGTCAGGTTCAGTCCCAATCCGAACATCACGACACACAAGAGGGACCATGGCAAGTTTGGTTTCTTCTTGTGCGGCCGCGTAACCCGGAAAAGAGCGGCCAGCACGACAAGCAGCACAGCGAAGAGACCTATTTTCCAAGGCTCCGTTGTAGACAGAATTCCCTTAGCCGCGTAATAATTCAGATTCTCAAAGAGCACACTTTCAATGTGCATGGATGTATTCCAGAAATAGACCGCATCACCAAGCATAATGAAACCGGTTGCGAAATAAATCAGGAAATAAAGAACCTTCATCCCCTTGTTGGGCCAGTGATGATAACACATCGCCGTAACAAGGACAATAACGATATTATTAAAAAGCCCGGCCAGGACGGACAAAGTTGTCATAAAACCCCAGTCCATCTCGATGTACGTCACCATGAACCAGGCATCCAGCAGGTACATAATGCCGATGACGACGACCGGGAAATAGCGTTTTGCCCGGTCACGAATCCGGCCTCTTCTGGAATACAGCAGCAGCCCTACCCCAATCAGCAAGACGTCCCGCAAAAAAGCATTCAGCGTCTTATACCAAAATTCCGACCAGGGGAAAGGAACAATCTCCTGCAGAAAATTCCAGGCCATCCCGTACTCCACGCCAAAACAAATCAGTACGAGAAGCGCAGCAATAAGCTTAATCTTCACAGCAAACCTCTATTCTTTAAGAGATAAAATTGAGCGGCGTCGGCAGCAGGGAAATCGAAAGCGGGGATGTCACAACTGAATCTCCGTCCAGCTCGGCGGCAAAATTTTTGACGTTGCAGCGGATCTGAACTTCCTTGGCCTTGCAAATTTCAACAGTTTTATCCAATGACAGCATATCGGCTGCTATGAGCGCTGTGTAACGCAGAAAGTCGACGCAGCGATTTTTCTTAAAGAGACATACATAGAGGGCAGGATTTGAAAGAGAACCGCCGTTGACAAGAGAAAAACGACCTGCATAATAGCGGCTTTTCGTAACGATGACAGAACTGGCCTCACGCCAGATTCCATCATTGTCAATCATGACTTTAAACTTGTATTTCCAGGAATGCAGCAGCATTTCATTGCCTGCCACCTTCCCGCTTTGTCTGACATAAGCCAAGGTTGAAAGATATTTTTTTTCCTCGGGCGTAACATTATCGACCACCATGGAATCGACACCGATTCCGGCAACTGTCAGGAAAATGCGGTCATTGGCCTTTCCCAGCCAGACGGGCACTGTCACTCCCTTACTGACATGAAACATCCACTGATCGACATCGGTCTTCTGGGCCAGTTCCTTGGCGACGAGGTTCACAGTACCGGACGGGTATACGCTGATATACGGCATGTAATTTTCCTCAATCATGACCTCCGCAATAGCCCGCAGCGTCCCGTCGCCGCCTGCCACAATCACCCAATCTGCCTTTTCGGCACAAATCTTGCGGGCCACTTCCTGTGCTTCCCGAAACGTATGAATCCTTGAGTATTCAAACCGGGTTGGTCCATATAATTCGGTACATTCGTCAACAAGATGCATCACGTTATTTTGCAGACCAGCAAAAAAACTTTGTTTCCCCGCACTGTGGTTATGTACAAGATATACTTTATTGAATTTTTTGATGTCTACTCTCTTGCGAAGCATAATGCACTAATACGACTCCTTTAATAAATCCATTTTTTCCTGGAGCAGTAATTCCATACTGTCACAATGGCAGATGCCGCGATTTTTGAAGGCATGACGCCAAACCCCATGGCTCCGACAAAAATGCGCATGAGCAGCACATTAAAAACGAGGCCCATTGTGGAAACAAGAAGAACCAGGGAAAATTCCTTCTTCTTTCCATAACGGACTCCGCTGTCAAATACAAAAATATTGGTGGCTATGTAATGGCAAACCGTAGAACACAAGTATGCCAGCGCCGTTGAAAACAAATAATTCCAGGCCAGTACAACGGCAAAGAGATAAACCAGACTCCATTCAAAAAGCGCTGCCGTTCCTCCAATCATCAGGTAGCAGAGGATGCGGACACGTTCACTGTCAGATTTTTTAAAATGAATCATTTATTGCATCAACATCTGGTAAAGCAGCATAAAAATTACACCGGGAACGCCAAAAAAGCCCGCTACCAAGGCCGTAACCGCGTTGATTTCAAGGTGCAGTCCGGCAAGTGAACCTACCATGTTGAAGAGCCACAGCAAGATCATGCCGACAATGCCGTTCCAAAGCAGTTTAATCGACAAAGAAAAAAAGTTAATTACGATGAAGAGACCGACGAGCGCCAGCACTCCAAAAAGCCATACTTCCATGTTTTTCTGCCTTTCTGTCAATAAAAAAATCAGACGTGTCTAATCATGATATTTTAGCTTATCGTAAAGCATAAGTAAAGTGGGCCCGGAGAGTGCAGCTGACACGAACATCCATTGCGGATAATCGCTCACAGCTCCCGCCGATTCTCCAGCGCTTTATACAAGGTCAGTTCGTCGGCATACTCAAGATCCCCACCCATGGGAAGACCGTGAGCAATACGGCTGACTTTAACACCTGTCGGACGAATGAGACCTGCCAGATAAGCCGCGGTTGCTTCCCCTTCCACGTCGGAATTGGTAGCCAAAATGACTTCCTTGATTTCCCCGCTCTGGAGCCGCCGCATGAGTTCCTTGATTTTCAGCTGATCCGGACCTACCCCATCGAGCGGTGAAAGAACGCCGTGCAGGACGTGATAAAGTCCGTTATACCCTTTGGTACGTTCCATTGCCGCTACATCCTGCGGCTGTTCAACCACACAGACCAGGCTGCGGTCCCGCTCCTTATCTTCACAAATCTCACACTGTGAGCCCTCGCAGAGATTGAAGCACGTTTCGCATAAATGGACACGTTTCTTTACATCCAGCAAGGCCTGGGCCAGCTGCTCCACATCTCTCTCATCCATATCGAGGACGTGGTAAGCCAGCCGCAGCGCTGTTTTAGACCCGATACCCGGCAGCTTGCGCAGCTGTTCATGCAGCCGGGCCAGGGATTTGACCATACGCATGACGGAATCAGAACATTCCCGGCAGCTTCATGCCGCCCGTAACCTTGCTCATTTCCGATTCGGTCATTTCATCCACTTTCTTCATGGCATCATTGATAGCCGTAACGAGCATATCCTGCAGCATTTCCACATCGTCAGGATCAACCGCGTCCGGAGCGATAGTCAGGCTGACAATATTCTTGCTGCCGTTCACGACAACCTTTACGGCTTCGCCGCCGGCCGTAGCTTCCACAGTTCTTTCCTTTAATTCTTCCTGCAGTTTGAGCATCTGGTTCTGCATTTTTTGAACCTTTTTCAGCATTCCCTGCATGTTATTCATTCCCATTCCGCCTCTATACATTGTAATTTCCTCCTTATGATTCTGATTCTTCTTTAACTGTACCGCCAAAAACCTGCTGGGCCTTTTTGACCAGCTCAGGATAGTCGGTTTGTACCTCTGATTTCTTCTGCGCCTCGGGCACCTCTGCCTTCGGGGCTGCTTTCGGTGCCGGCTTCGTTTCTGTCTGAGGAGCCGGCTGCGGTGCTTTTTTTACCGCGGCAGGTGCTGCCTTAGGTGCGGCCTGCGGCCGCGGGCGCGATACGACAGGCGTCGGTGTGGAGCCATCTGTAAGTACGACGGAAAGCTCAATATCCCGTCCGGCACCTTCCTTTAAAATTTCAAGAAGCAGATTCCGAAAATCGATTTCTTCAATCCGCTCCTTGGACGTATGAGTGGTCACGCCCACCGTCAGGGTAGTACCATCAAAAGCAAGCACGCGAGCCATCTCGGCATACACAAGGAAAGTGCGTTTCCGCCTTTTCTTAAGTCCCTCATACACATAGCGCCACAGCTGCTGGCCATGTGCCAAATCTCCGGGTACGATTGGAGCAGGCTGTGCGGCATGCTGCGGGTTACCTGGCACGGGTGCCGGCTTCGGTTTCTTTTCTGCCTCAGCACCAGCCACATCTTTTGGGGATATACTTGCACCTGAAGCAGGCGCCGGTGCTGCCGAAGCTGCTTTAGGAGCAGACGTCACAAAGGGCCGTGGTGCCGGCTCAGGCGGTGTGTAAACCGGAGTCTGACGCACAGGAGGCGTATACGTCTGCAGCGGCGGCATACCCCCGCTGAGATTCTGTACTTCCTGTTCCAATTCCTTGACACGGTTTACGAGCGCATCGACAGAAGGCTCTTCTTCACGGCAAAGATCAAACAAACAAAGCTCTGTGACGATTTTCCGCCGCGTCGAATTTTTTACAGCCTGAATTGCATCGTGGATGCGCCGGGTTGCCCCGATAATCCTTTCACGGGAATAAAGCTTTGCCAGCGGTTCCAGGTTTTCTTTCGTATCCGTCAGGTAAATTTCCTGATAGGCAGGGTCAGCCTGAAACAACAGGAGTGCCCGCAAATACTCCAACAGTTCTGTCAAGATTTGAGTGACATCTTTACCTTCATTGGTAAGCTGCGTCAGGAGATTGAGTGCTGCCGACAGGTCCCGCTGACCGATCGCAGCCACAAGTTTCCGCAGTATTTCACGGCCTACGCTGCCAAGTACCTGACGCACGGTCTGGGCAGTAATCGGACTTGCCATTACGCTGCACTGATCAAGCAGGCTGACAGCATCACGCAGTCCTCCGTCAGACTGAATGGCAATGAGCCGCAGTGCATCGGGCTCAGCCTTGATGTCGCTGCCCCTGGCCACTTTCTCAAGGTGGGCTGTGATTTCATCCACCGTTACCCGCCGAAAATCATACCGCTGCACACGGGACTGAATGGTAATCGGCACCTTCTGCGGTTCCGTCGTAGCCATGATGAAGACGACATGTTCGGGCGGTTCCTCCAGCGTCTTTAACAAGGCGTTAAAGGCTTCCGTCGTAATCATATGGACTTCGTCGATGATATAGATCTTGTAGCGTCCGGAGACCGGTGCAAAATGGACCTGATCCCGCAGCTGCCTGATTTCATCGATACCACGGTTACTCGCCGCATCGATTTCAATAACGTCGGCTGAATTTCCTTCGGAGATTTCCCGGCACTGTTCGCACTCGTTGCAGGGATGAATCGTTGGTCCCTTTTCGCAGTTCAGTGCTTTGGCAAGAATCCTGGCTGTACTCGTCTTACCGGTACCACGCGGTCCTGTAAACAAGTAGGCATGAGAAATTTTGCCAGTTTCCAGGGCATTTGTCAATGCCGTCTTGATGTGGTCCTGCCCGACGATTTCAGAAAAATCCTGCGGCCGCCAAGTTCGATATAGTGCTACGTATGCCATGGACCCCATCCCTTCTTTTTAAAATATCTTACATCAAAGTATCTAACGTTTGATTGAGCTTTACTTTGGTATTATACCGTGTTTATATAGGAAAATTCAACTTGCAGTATTAGCAGCATAGTCAGACCAAATTTTATAACCAAGCAGTATGCTCCTTATAAAAATAATATTTTTACTTGACAGAGGGCGAATTATCCTATATACTAGTTCTCGCAGTTGTTTTTCAAAGACTGTACAAAATTGAACATGTTTTACTAATTTCTTTAACCTGGAGAGTTGTCCGAGTGGTTGAAGGAGCACGCCTGGAAAGCGTGTATACGGGTTACCGTATCGAGGGTTCGAATCCCTCACTCTCCGCCATGAATTTCCGCCGCGAAAGCGGCTTTTATTTTAACTTCTTTATTTTCTCAGCGGACTGCAGCGGGAGGTCCTGCGCAATGAGGTCCTGTGAACCTTGTCAGGTCCGGAAGGAAGCAGCAATAAGCAGATAACCTTGTGTGCCGCAGGGACGCCTGCTGCTGCAGCCCGCTGAGAAAATAAGGCAAAAGCACCGCGCTGGCGGTGCTTTTTTTATGGTCTTTTCAGCATAAAGTGAGAAGTTAAAAAGGCGCTTTTGGCATATGGCATATGGCATTTAGCTCCGTTCCAACTTTTGTACGAAATTCAAGAACTATTTTCATAAGTTCAGGGCAAAATTGCCCGGCCAATTTTGCATCCACGGGCGGACTGCGGACGGCGAGCAGCGGAATGCGAAAAAGGGACTGTGAAAAAATGAAATCATTTTTTCACAGTCCCCAATTTTTTAGTATCTTGCTATTACCTTGCCCGGATTGAGCACATCCAGCGGATCCAATGCCCGCTTAATCGTCTTCATCATCAGCATCTGTCCCGGGTCGGTCATTGCCTGAAGCTGGCGAATCTTCTTCGCACCGATACCGTGTTCGCCGCTCAGAAGACCACCCTGGTCATACACATACCGATAGGCTTTTGCATGGAAGTCATTGAGGCTGTTTTCCCATTCTTCATCGGACAGGTCACCCTTCAGGATATTGAAGTGAAGGTTGCCGTCACCGGCATGGGCCAGCGTAAAGATACGGAACGGATAATCCTGGGCCAGCGTAGACAGGTCCATAATCGTATCCGCAATCTTATCGAGAGGCACCACAAAGTCGTCCGATGTGCTGACACGGCTCAATACCCGCGTACCCTCAAGGCAGTTCTTACGCAGCGTCCACACGCGGTCATCGGCCATAGAGACTTCGACAGCCCCGTTTTCACGGGCCAGTTCGTCCACCTTCACCAGTTTTTTATCCATTTCGTCCTCATCGAATGTTTCGATGGTCAAAATGACGTAAGAGCCGTCATCATAGTGAGTCAGACGGAACTTGGAATAATCACTGGAAGCACGGACAAAACCATTGTCCATAAATTCAACGCTCGTAGGATTCAGTCCAGCCTTTAAAAGAACCGGCACGATACTTGTTGCTTTGCGGGAATCCGTAAATACCAGAAGTACATCGGAACGATAAGGAGCCAAAGGAAGCAGCTTCAGTGTAGCGCGGGTAATAATTCCGAGGGTACCTTCGCTGCCAAGAACAAGCTGGTCCAGGCAGTAACCTGTTGTATTCTTCTTGGTACGGGCACCCAAATGGGCAATCTCACCCGTCGGAAGCACGACTTCGATGGCATAAACCTGATTGCGGGTCGTTCCATAACGAACCGCTTTGTCACCGCCGGCATTGGTAGCCAGGTTTCCGCCAATCAGACAGCTGTCAGCACTGCAGGGATCGCCTGCATAGAACATGCCTTCTTTTTTGGCGGCCTGCTGGACATCAAGCGTACGGACGCCGGCCTGTACAACCATGTACATGCCCTTGGAATCCACTTTTTCAATCTTGTTCATGCGTTCCATCAGCATAACGATGCCGCCATAGACAGCAATGGCACCGTCAGATACGCTCGTACCGCCGCTGCGAGGCGTTACGGAGAAGCCACAGGCATTAGCCAGTTTCATAATGGCAGACACCTGCTCGGTCGTTTCGGGAGAAACAACCGCTTCCGGCGTATGGAACAGATGCGGATCGGTTTCCTGATCCGTCTTATAGGTTTCCAGACCGTTGGGGTCGGTAATGACGTTCTTCTCTCCTACAATTTCCTTCAGTTTTGCGATAATCTCCGGAGTCACCGGATTGTACTTTTCCATACTTCTCTACTACCTTTCTGCTATGAATCTTATGATTGAAAACGATTATCGACATAGTGCCGGATCGTATATTGATACGTATATTTTCTCGGAACGCGCGTGCTGAGAAGACACATCAGCTCGTAAGGAATCGTATTCGTCCACTTGGCAATGGTCTCCAGAGAAACACCACCCGGTCCAAAGATAACCGCTTCATCCCCCTTATGCACATTGGGAACATCGGTCACATCAGCCATAAACTGGTCCATGCAGATACGACCAACAATAGGAGCCTTGTAGCCGCGAATAGTAATATATCCCTTATTGGAAAGAGCGCGGCTGTAGCCATCGGCATAACCCAAAGGCAGCGTGGCAATCTTTCTCGGCTTTTTGGTTTCATAGGTGCAGCCGTAGCCAATCTTTTCACCGGCCGGTACGTCCTTGACAAAGACAACTTCTGCCTTCAGGCTGAGGGCCGGACGAATATCGAGGTTCCTATGTACTTCATCGGAAGGCCACAATCCATACAGCGTTATGCCCTGACGCACCATGTTGAATTCGGAACCGGGCATTTCCGTAATGCCGGCACTATTATCGAGATGCGCAAGCGGAATATTGATTCCCCGCGCCTTGATATCATCATAGGCCTGTTTAAAACGGGAGTACTGCAGGTTGGCAAAACTTTTATCGGCTTCATCGGCACTGGCAAAATGAGAGAACATGCCTTCCAGTTCCACATGAGGAAGACGGCTGATGGCTTCTGCCAAATCGGCAGCTTCTTCCGGACGGCAGCCGATACGGTTCATGCCCGTATCAACGGCCAGATGAACCTTGGCAACCTTATTTTCCTGCAAGGCCGCAGCGGAAAGTTCCTTCGCCACAGCAAGGTCATAGACGGTCTGCGTGATGTTATAGTCAACAAGAGCTTTTTCATGTTCTTCCGTCATCGTCCCCAGAATCAGGATTGGTGCCATAATACCGGCTTCGCGCAGCTCAATGGCCTCCTGGGTCATAGAGACTGCCAGATAATTGACCCCGGCCGCCAGCGCCGCTGTAGCCACAGGAACGGCCCCATGACCATAAGCATCCGCCTTGACGACGGCACAAATCTTGGTATCCGGCTTCAGTACCTTTCGCGTCACCTGAACGTTATGGGCAATAGCGGACAAATCAACTTCTGCCCAGACATTTCTTGCTCTCATATGCTTTGCCACCGTTCTTTTATAAAATTGGCGGATGGGGTGGGATTTTTCCTTTCAATCCGCCTGATAAGCGCTTGTAGAGTTTTGTCCTATAAGAAATAGGGGAATAATAGGGAAAACTTACAAAGCTGTTCATAGGGAATAGAAAATATTTTAGAAGGTCTTTGCATCTAAAATTATAACACGTCCCTAATCATAGCACAAAAAATTGTGTTAATCTACAATCATTATCAAAATTGTTTTCTGACAAATCGAGGAAAACTTTTTAGCGTATTTTGAGAGAAAAACGGCCTTCATATTTTAGATATGAGCCGTTTTATTTTTATTTGTGATAAGTTCTTAGCATAATTAGCTAAACCTTCTCATATCCAAAGTATGAGCGTGTACGGAAGTTTTCACGTATTCAGCACTATGTGAACGTACCCCCGCCTATAGAGGCGGGAGCTTCCTGTTTCAACGAGAACAGCACCTCTGACTCCGAAGAGTTGCGACGACTTACACTCTCTCCACAGGCGTAGATTTCCGTGCGACCCACGGTATTTTACGATTAAAACCGTCTTTAACGGTTACATCATCTAGCACCGCAACAATCCGATAACCGAATTTCCTTTTCGAGGGTTCTCTTCGCAGTTCTAATATTGTCTTTGGATTGATGTAAGTTCCGTCAGTGCATATAATCCGCTTCATTTTTCCTTTCATTGGCTCCGCTCCTTTTTTACGATTAAACCGTAATATTAGGGTAAAAAAATAATATTGTTGTACGGCACGTTAAATGCTTTTTCGATAGCCTTGATGTGCGGTACATCCGGGAAAGTCTTCTTCCGTTCCCAGTTAGACCACGTGTCCTCCGAGACTCCGACTAGTTTTCCCGCTTCATATTGAGTCAAGTTTTTCATAACACGTAATGCTTTCAACGTATATCCTTCCATGTTTTTCACCTCCTATGCTCCCTATTCTAGTGCGATTAAATCGTAATGTCAACGGTTAAACCGTATTTTTTTGTCTGGCCCGTTGAAAATTTTACGGATTTACCGTATAATTTTGGTACAGAAGGAGGCGTTAAAATGGGCGGTTTAGGTAATAAAACGATAATGGCTAAGAACATTCAATACTATATGGCATTGAAAGGAATAGACAGGCATAAAATCTGTGATGATCTAGGCTTCAAGTATTCGACTTTTTCGGATTGGGTAAACGGTCATGCTTACCCGCGTATTGATAAGATTGAAAAGATGGCTAAATACTTTGGCATTAATAAAGCGGATTTAGTCGAAGCCCACGAAGGGAAGCACTACTATACAAACGACGATACAGCCGCGCTTGCTGAAAAGCTAAGGACCAACGAAGGATTGAGAATGCTTTTTAAAGCGTCCCAAGATTTACCCCCAGAAAGTATGAAAGAAGCATACAATTACATTATCTACTTAAAACAAAGAGAGAAGGATAAGTCTTGACCGTTAATGTTCTACAATCATCCAAGCTCCCTGGCGGTATCGATGCTTTATCTGTATTGAACGCGGACGACAGTATTACAATAGTTGTCCGTGCATCATTATCACCAGTCAAAAAACAAGCTGCCGTTGTCCACGAACTAGCCCATATTATCCGTGCCGACTTCACAACAGAAAAAACAGATGCTACTAAGATTGAAAAAGACGTCCGGGAAAATACAAAAAGTGTCTCATTAAAAGGGATCGATTTCTTTTACAAGGTTATTTAGGAGGAGCTATGAAAGACTTGTGGGGAAAATTTATGTTAGCTGTTCTGCTTCTCTCACAAATAGCTATACCTTTCATCTGGCTGTACGGAGCTATGAATTACAGTCCACCGCGAGGCCGTCTTATTTTGGCGTGTTCGGCCGGTTTATGGAGCTGTACGATATTTATAAGAATAAAGAATCACCCCATTGTTGATGTAGCTTTTAAAAACGGTGTAGCGATTTTAATTTCTGTTTTTATCAGGAACATTCCGTATATCTTCTTCCGTGTTTTCTATGTATGGGAAGCAGTATTTTATACAGTTGTACTTTACGTCTATCTCAGAACGATATGGAAGGAAGGGTATTAAAGTTACTGAAATAAAAAAAGACGCATTGCTCGTCAGCAACACGTCTAAGACAGTCCGCCTTTACAGGAAGGCCGCATAGATCAGTCCCCGAATTAACGGATGCAGTCTACGTGATTATTATATCACCTTTTGATTAATAGGAGGAAAAATGAATAAAGGAGCAAAGGAAACTTTTGATACACTGTTTTCGCCATTTAATTTTAAATTGAGACGTAAGCCGGGAATAGGATTTTTAGTGCAAAATGTCGTGTATGTTTTTATTCTGTATTGTATAGACAATGCCTACCGGACGCAGCTATTTAATGCTAGTCAGTTGTTGCCCGCGTTTATCGTCTATTTCCTGTTTGATGTCGCTGAATGGGTGCTAGTTGCAAAGCGCCTACGGGACATTGAAGTAAAGCATCCGATTTTATATTCTTTCCCTGTATTCATTCTTCCTATTCGTCTCTATGTAGTCCACGTGATAATCTTTGTTATCCTTGCAATGTGGAGAAAGGAAGGTAACAATGTGGATAGAGAAAACTAAAACAGGTTACGCATTCCGGGAAATGTATAAAGACCCGCTGACCGGCAAGAGGAAAAAAGTTTCTGTCAGTATGCCAGGTAAAAACCGCGCGCAGAAAAAGGCAGCGGAGGAAAAACTGGCGGCACTCATTAAAGAAAAGACGGAGCGGCAGTCAGACGTTAAACTTTTCGACTTGATAGACCGTTTCTTAAAAAGCAAGGAAGATACCATCAAGAGCGGTACAATGCTAAACTATTTGAGATTAAAGAAACGTTTAGCCCGCTACGTTGACGAGGATGCCCTTGCGGAGCGATTAAAGCCGGTAGATATACAGTTTATACTGGACGACTTGAAAAAGCGTCAGAGCCGGAATTACGCGGTAAAAATGTTAGTCATGCTACGCGGCACGTATTTGTTGGGAGAACGTCTAGGCTTGATTAAATCCGCCGACGCCGTGCGTTGTGTTGTCGTCGGCCGGGAGCAACAGTCTCTTAAAAAAGTTGAGAGCCACGCGCAAAAATTCCTGACAGTAGACGAATTGAAAGAAGTCATTAGTCTCCTGAGAAAGAAGGATGAAAGAGTCGCCGACATTTGCGAATTTCTTTCATTGACCGGCCTACGATACGGAGAGCTTGCCGCCCTGCGTGATGAGGACTACGACGGTGAAAGCGTCTTTGTAAATGGTACGCTAGTATGGTCTAGGAAACGCGGAGAGGTCCCGGAAAGAGGTACGCCGAAAAACGCTTACTCCGTCCGGAAGGTAAAGTTAGACGCAAAAGCAAAAAAGATCATTGATAAATTTGTTATCCGTAACAAAATGAGGCGCGCTTGGGAACCAACAATTCACGACAGAAGAAAAGAAAAGTTTATCTTTACTAACCGCGACGGAGGACCCGTTGACATTTCTTACGTCAATCGGCAGCTCCGGAAGCTAAACTATAAAAAGAAATTGTCTACTCATATTTTCCGGCATACGCACATTTCAATGTTAGCCGAAAAAGGCGTACCGTTAAAAGCGATAATGCAAAGAGTCGGGCACAATGACCCAGCGACTACTTTAGCCGTTTACAGTCACGTTTCCGAAAAAATGGAAAACGACGTTGTTAAAGCGTTGAACACAATTTAAATAGCGAGTATAATTAAATATGGTAATCAGCCCGAACCGGTTCCCGATGTCGATAGGGACGGTTCTTTTTTTATGTCTAAACGCAAAATAAAAAAAGCCCTGCCGGGTGCATGGTATCAATGCTTCCGACAGGGTTGTCCCTATTTTCTTAAAAATGAAATTCCCTAAAATCAAATAGGGGCAAAATAGGGAAATTTTTATTCATCTTGTGATACGTTGTGTTAACAAGTGCGCTTAATAAAAAGCAAAAAATAAAGGCACAGCGCGGCTGTCTTGATACCGTGCCATGCCTTGAGCAAGTCAAAAGAATTGGCGGATGGGGTGGGATTCGAACCCACGATACCTTGCGGTATACTTGATTTCGAGTCAAGCACCTTCGACCACTCGGACACCCATCCGCATACTCGCTGATTATACCATATTAACGCCGCTCTTTCAAAAAATCTTGCAAGATTTTTTTACAGGCGGCCTCTTCGACTCCTGCAACAATTTCTGTTTTGCCGTGAAGCGCCGGATTGAGAGGGATTTGAAACAGGCTGCCGCACGCACCGGCCGCACTGTCAAAAGCGCCATACACCAGACGCCCGATGCGGGCATTCCAGATAGCGCCGCTGCACATCGGACACGGTTCCAACGTTACATAAAGCGTCGTATCCGTGAGACGCCATTTTTTGAGTTTCCGACAGGCCTCCTGAATCACCAGAATCTCTGCATGGGCGGTTGCATCGTGATTCTGTTCCCGCCGGTTGTGATTGCGGGCAATGATGGCTCCGTCCTGCACCAACACGGCCCCTACAGGGATTTCTCCTTCCCGAGCGGCCAGACAAGCTTCTGCAAGTGCCTCAAGCATAAATTTTCTATCTTCCGGAGAAGCCAGATGCTGCATTCCATCACTCCCCTTTCCAATAAGTATAAGACAATTAGCTGGCGTTGTGTAGGAAAATCCGCACTCCCGCCTGTCGTCAGGTTCTTTGGTTCCCTTCCGGTTTATCTTTTCCGTATAGTTTCTCAAAGATATCGAAAAATATCTTTGCATTTGAAGAAATGTATTCGTCCTCCCGAATCACAAGTTCGAGTGTCGACTCGAGCGCAGGTTCAGCGATTATACGGCGCGTGAGGCCTGGATAACCGTGAAGATCATGCAAAGGGGAAATGCAGATTCCCAGGCCATGTTCTGCTGACAAGAGACACGTGCGGATGTCATCAGCCACATAGACGATTTGCGGATTAATCTTAAAGAACTCAAAGGTATTGCGTATCTTACGTTCCCAGCGTTTATAAAGAATGATGGGATAATCAGCCAACTCCCGGACTGTAAGTTTTTTCCGGGAGGGAATATCTACGAATAAATCTGTCTTCCCGGCGGCCATCATCGGGTCGTGACGGATGACGAGACGCCGCACATTTTTAAAGTTCTCGGGCGTGCGGACAAAGGCTATTTCCAGTTCATTCCTCGCAAGCTGTTCTTCCAGCTCATAAGTATTTCCTTCTGCAATTCTGAAACGGACAAGAGGATATTGCTCGTGAAAACGAATAAGTCCATCATACGCCTCAGGCACATGAGAAGAGGAGATACAACCGATACGCAGGGTACCCGTTCCGCCTCGGCTCATCTCACGGATTTCTTCCAGTGCCTGCCGCTCAATATCGGTCATTTCAAGTGCATACTGGTATAGTCTGCGTCCGGCCGGCGTCAGTGTAATCTGGCGTGCTCCGCGCATAAAAAGCTGGGTACCCACCTCGGTTTCGAGCAAGCGGATCTGCGTCGAAAGAGGAGGCTGCGAAATGTTAAGCTTTCTTGCGGCTGCAGAGATAGTCCCCTCTTCGATTACGGCGATGAAATATTGCAGCTGACGTATATCCATATCGTATACCTCGTTAGGAAATAAATATTATTCATATATCTGCTTCTATGATACTCTATGTCGTAGAAAAATAACACACAATTTTTATTGAAATATTTCAGCAAGGCAATATCTCCGCGTGTTCTCCCGTACGAGGAGAGAAAGGGGCATAAAAATGGAAGAATTAAAAAAGCTATGGAACCTGTTCTGGGTTTTTGCACAGGTCGGCGTCACCACATTCGGCGGCGGCTACGCGATGCTGTCGATTCTGCAGCGCGAGATTGTCGAGAAACGCCATTGGGCTTCCGAAGAAGAACTGATGGACTACTACGCAATTGGTCAGTGTACACCGGGTGTTATTGCAATCAACACAGCAACTTTTATCGGATCCAAGCTGTATGGAATATCCGGCGGTATCATTGCAACCCTTGGAGTCATTTTTCCATCGATACTTATCATCACAGCCATTGCGGTCTTTCTCGTAAATTTTGCATCACTTGCGATTGTAAAGCATGCATTCAATGGAATCCGTGCCTGTGTCACGGTTCTGATTTTTGATTCGGCCATAAAGTTAGGCAAAAAATCTCTTAAAGACAACATCTGCCGGGTTATCTTTTTTGTAGTGCTGGCATTTGCACTTTTTACAGACGTTCCGACTGTACTGCTTATCGTACTGGCTGGTGTGACAGGATATTTTGTCTGCCCGGATTTTCGCAGTAAATCCGCTAAACCAAATGATTCCGCGAGTCTGAAAGGTACCGAATCTGCAAGAAAGGAAGTGCAATGATGGAAGAGCTGTTACTTGATTTTCAGCTATTTTGGCAATTTTTCAAGACCGGTCTTTTTGCGGTTGGCGGCGGTCTTGCCACACTGCCTTTCCTTCAGGAAATGGGACAGGTAACCCACTGGTTCACCATGATGGATGTAGCAGACATGGTCGCAGTTTCCGAGTCGACTCCGGGTCCGCTTGGAGTGAACATGGCCACCTATGTCGGTTTTAAAACAGCCGGACTTGAGGGCGGCCTCGTCGCAACACTCGGTCTGGTTACACCGTCCGTCATTATTATCCTCATCATTGCAAGAATTCTCCAGCGGTTCAAAGAATCCAAAACCGTTAAAAAAGTTTTCTATGGTCTTCGTCCCGCTTCTACGGCCCTGATTATGGCGGCCGGCCTTAGTGTTGCAGAAATTGCCCTCCTGCGGACAAGTCTCTGGAAAGCAACCGGCAGTATATCCGACCTCTTTAGCTGGAAGCTGATTTTACTGGCCGCGGTCGTTTGGATCTGCTACCGTAAATGGAAGTTCCACCCTATCCTCTACATCGCCGTTTCCGCGGCTATCGGTGTGGTCTTTTCACTCTGAACGGAAAACGTGAAAAAGTAAAAGGCGCTTTTGGCATGGCCTTCGGTAGAGTGGGTAGTGGCTAGTGTCTAGTGGCTAGTACATCCGTGCGGGCAGATTGTTTTTAAAAGCCCAAGACAGATAGCCTGTAGCAGTTAGCCGACAGCGAAAAAGCGCTTCATAACGGCATTTGGCATGCAGTACATAGCTCCACATAGCTCCACCTGCAACAGGATGAGGCAGCATTTAACCAGTATAGAAGAAGAAATAAAACCTGAAATTTAGCGGTTAACCTAAATTTCAGGTTTTATTTTTATAGGTTTGAAGAAAAATGCCTAGGTCATTTTTCTTCCACGGGCGGGCTGCGGACGGTGGAAAGCATAAAACAGGGGCCGTGAAAAAATGAGTTCATTTTTTCACGGCCCCTGTTTTATTTAACTTCTGTCAAGGATTTTTCCGTCCGTTGAAATGGTCACTACACTCCAGGGAATCATCTTGCCGCTTGCTTTCAAAGCACGTACAAGAGCCTGTTCCAGTCCGCCGCAGCAAGGTACTTCCATACGAGTCAGCGTGATGCTGCGAATATCATTATTCTCCAGAATAGCTGTCAGCTTCTCGGCATAATCTACAGCATCAAGCTTCGGGCAGCCAATGATTGTCACGTGATCTTTCATAAATTCCTGATGCATGTTGGCGTACGCATAAGCAGTGCAGTCTGCAGCAATAAGAAGCTTTGCTCCGGCAAAGAAAGGTGCCTTGACCGGTACCAGTTTAATCTGGCAGGGCCACTGAGCAAGCTGACTCCGAAATACAGGGGCAGATTGCGGCGATTCAACAGCCGCAGCAGGATGCATCATCCGAACTCTGCTGCCGGGGCACCCTCCGGCAGGATGCATCATTTTGACCCGCGTTCCGGGGCAGCCCGCCGGAGCCGGTTTCTTACCCTGTTTTTCAAGATGGGCTTCCACCGCAGCCCGGTCATAAGCGGCAGCCTCGCGTTCCTCAAAAGAGATGGCGCCTGTCGGGCAATGCGGCAGACAATCGCCCAGTCCGTCGCAGTAATCGTCACGCATCAGTTTTGCCTTCCCATTTACCATGGCAATGGCGCCTTCATGGCACGCAGCGGCACAAAGTCCGCAGCCATTGCATTTATCCTGATCGATATGAATAATTTTTCTTTTCATCACTATTTCCTCCTCGAAATTATCAATTCACGTCAGTCTGACCGTAGTCAATGACTATTATCTTTGCTCTTGCATTTCTGTTATTTGCATTATACGATAGGAGCAATGATAAAAACGTTGTTTTACCAACAAAAGGAGAAAAATATGGATTTTTCTTTTCTTTCTCAAACCGACTTTTTTAAGAACGTTGAACCTGCCGCCATAAAGGAACGCCTTACCTGCCTCGGTGCCCGTGCCAAGGCCTTTTCAAAAGGAACCTACATTCACCGTGCCGGCGATATCGTTCATACGGTCAGTCTCGTACTTTCCGGCAGTGTCCTCATCGAAAATATTGATTACTGGGGCAACAGGATGCTTATCGGCCGTGCCGGCCCCGGCGACCTGTTTGCCGAAGCTTATGCCTGTGCCGAAAATGAGCCACTGCTTATCAATGTACTGGCAGCCGAAGACACAGAAGTGCTCATGATGGACCTGCACAAAGTGCTGACGGTCTGCCCGCACGCTTGTCCTCAGCATCAGATGGTGGCCAGCAACCTGCTGCGCATCATGGCCCAGAAAAACCTGGCTCTTTACCGCCGCATGCTGCATACAGCACCAAAAACAATTCGCGGACGTGTCCTGGCCTACCTTTCATTTCTTGCTGCCAAGCAAAAGAAGAAAACGTTGATCGTTCCTTTTGACCGTCAGGAAATGGCCGATTATCTCGGTGTAGACCGTTCCGCTTTAAGTGCCGAACTCAGTAAAATGCAAAAAGAGCAGTTAATATCCTACCACAAAAATAAATTCACCCTGCTGACAGAAAACATTGATTGATTTTAGGACAATGAAAGTATATAATGATAGCATGCTATTATGGAGGTGTAAGATGGGCTCAATTGACTGCGGAATCCTGCTTAAAGAAATCAATGATCGTATTGCCCGACAAGCAAACAGTTCCTTGAAAGAGAATCAACTTACACTCTCTCAACTTCGTTATTTGGAATATCTGGCGAGCAAAAAAGAATCAGCCATCCTATTTAAAGAGTTCGAACAACACTTTCACGTCAGCCAGCCAACTGTAGTCGGCATTCTTTCGCGCCTCAGTAAAAAGGGACTGATCAAAGTGGATCCCGTGCCCAGGAGCAAAGCAAAAATGGCGTCTCTGACCGATAAAGGACTAAAAGAATTAAAAAAAGCTGCCGCATGCCGTAATGCTACTGAAATAAATTTACTTGCTCCCCTTTCTGAAAAAGAACGGGTAATATTCAAGAAATTATTGATGAAAATTGCCGCCTGCAAAGAATAAGTTCATCCATCAGGGATTTTTTAATCCCTTTTCTTTTTTCACATTATGATAGCATGCTATTATAAAAGGAGGCTTACTTATGGAGGAATTTGACATTACTACTGACGTGGTTGTAATCGGAGCGGGCGGTTCAGGGCTGCCTGCAGCCTTATCCGCCAAAGAGGCGGGAGCAAGGGACGTTACTATCGTAGAACGACGCAAACTAACCGGCGGAACCGGTGCCATTATCGGGCATATGTTTGCTGTCGAAAGTCGTCCCATGAAAGAACGGGGTATCACCGTAACCAAGGATCAAGTTTTCCAAAGACATATGGAAAGCGCCCACTGGGCCTGTGATGCAAGGCTTGCCCGTGATTTTATCAATGCATCGGCCAGTATGATTGATTGGCTTGAAAGCAAAGAAGGAATCACCTTCAATCATATCAGTGCCACTTCAGGAACTACCTATAAGACAAGTCATGCTATCCGGGAAGGCAACAATATTCCGGTTACAGGGCGAGTCATCGCCAATGTTCTGACCCGGGAGTGCAAAAAGGCCGGCGTGCATTTCTTAATGGGAACGCGGGCTATGCACCTCATCAGAGATGGGGAGAAAAAGATTTGCGGAATTGTAGTTTCTTCCAAGGGGAAAGAAATCCGAATTGGGGCAAAGGCTGTCATTATCGCAACAGGATCCATTACTGCAAACCCAGCCCTGAGAAAGAAATTTTACCCCGAAAAAGATTTTTCCAATACCGAAATTACCGCGTCTCACCCATGGATCAACGGCGATGGTTACTTGATGGCAAAAGAAGTCAATTGTCTGGGAGATCCCATTATGACCACGCTCTACATCGGTGCCTGCATCGCGGGACACATGGTCGGTCAGATGATACTCAGCCGGCCCTACATCCACTTAGTCAATTTGTATGGAAAGCGTTTTGTCAATGAAGATCTTATGATTACAAACGATGACCACTCCATGATTGGCTCCGCACTGGACCGGCAGCCCAAGCATATGTGTTTCGGGCTCATCGATACCGCTTCTCTGCGGGATATGGTCAGTAAGCATGAAGTCCTGAGCAATTTCGAAGCAATGTTTGGTCAGGGCGTCGATGATGACATATACAACAAGGCGGCAAATACGCGTGTCGACGGCCTCATTTCGGATGAAAAAAATGCCGGCAACGGCGCAGCCTGGCTTGATCATTTGGAAAGTGACCTGGACGGAATGGCAAAGGATCACCCGGAAATTGTAAAAAAGACCGACTCCCTTGACGAAATCGCCGATTTTATCGGGTGCAATCCCAAAGACTTCAAGGATCAAATCAATCGAATCAATGACCATTACGACAAGCAATATGATGAGGAATTTTTGAAAAATAAACGCTTTCTCTACCCATTCCGGACACCCCCTTACTATGTCATCAAGAGTAAGGAAATTTTTCTTGATTCCATTTTCGGCGGCATCCGGATTGATGACAAGATGCGAGTTATCCATGAAAGCGGTTATCCTTTTGAAGGACTGTATGCTGCCGGCATCGGCGTAAGCGGCTTCATCGGCTCTCAAGGACTTGGAGCTCTTGACGGAACTGCCTACGCTTCTTCTGTCTACTCCGGATATGTGGCAGGACAGGAAGCGGCTAAATATTGTCATGAGCTGGAAGAAGAGGAGTGAAAATCGTGGTAAAAATTGACTTGAATCTTTGTATAGGCTGCGGAACTTGTGTCAAGAAATGTCCTCATAAAGCCCTTTCGCTCAAAGATCACCACGCAGTTGTAAATCCATCACTATGTGTCGGCTGCGGTCTCTGTACAGACTATTGTCCCAAGGAAGCTTTAGATATTGATATGCAATAACAGGTTAAGCTGACGAGATGAAAGTTTTTAATCAGCACCGAGTACAAGCCGGGCATTGTATTATCCAGTCACAGAATTCAGTAGACTAACAAAAAAATAAAGGGACTGTAAAATTATGCGTGTGCATTATTGCACAGTCCCTTTTTTACGCTTTCCGCAGCCCGCCGTCCGCATCCCGCCCGTGGAAGAAAAATTGCCAGGGCATTTTTCTTTGAACTTATAAAAATAAAACCTAAAATTTAGGTTAAGTGCTAAACTCCAAGTTTTATATCATATTTCACTTGAATTAAAAGCTTTAACACACTGCTGCAGACGAGGCTAAATACCATAGGCTAAAAGCCAAAAGCGCTTTTTATTATTTCACTGCCCCATTTTTTTATTTACTATATTTTATTTCCTTTTTTAATCGGGCCCGGCTCTACAGTGATGATGATGATTTCCGGCGGCACGCCCAGCCGCAGCGGCATCCCGGAAAGCCCAAATCCACTCGTTACCGTTGTCAGCATGTTTCCTCTCGCCTGGGTACCATAAATCTGCATGAACATCCGTTGGATGACAAGATTCAGCGGTACTGTCTGCCCGCCATGAGTATGACCGGCCAGGTAAATATCAAAGCCCTTTTTAGAGGCCTCCGTGATATGAACCGGTTCATGTTCCACAAAAATGTTCAATTTGTCCGGTTCACTCACATGAAATGTATAATTCCTGTTGCCCAGCCGATAATCATCAAGCCCTGTCATCCAAATATCCTTATTGATAGGAAGGGAATCATTAATCAAGAAATGAATGCCCATGTTTTCCAGATAAGCTCGTTCTTCCCCGCTCGTTCCGCCTGCAAGATCATGGTTCCCCATAACAGCAAAAATTCCCTGCGGAGCCTTCATTTTCCGAAGCGTCTTCAAACTGCCTTCCCGAAGAGCAAAGTAAAGATCCCGATCAATGATATCTCCGCCGAGAATAATCAATTCAGGGTCTTCCTGATTGACCAATGCTGCCAGTTTATTGCCATGGTCATTGCCGAACAAAGCACCAAAGTGAAGATCGGAGACGAAAGCAATCCGATAGGGCTGGCTAATGCTCTTATAGGTACGGAAAGTATAGCGCCGTACGTTAGGATGAAGGGTCTGCCATACGCCCAGACTCGTGGCAACAACAGCCACTGCCAGCAAAACCTGCGAGGCTATCGGCGCAAGACCGGACCAGCCGGTGATCCTTCCAAGTATATAAAGCACAATAAAAACAGCAAGCAGCAGAAAGGAGAAAAAAATAAAGCCCATCCACACGCCGCCGATCCAGGCCATATATCGAATGACTTTGACCGGAAGTGAATTCAGATAAATATTCGAAACGCCAAAAAGAACCGGTGCAATCATACAAATCGCCAGAGTCCAATAGGGCTTCAAGACATCAAGACCGGTTCGATACATCAGCCAGACGAGTGCCGTCCCGACTGCCCCGATACAGGTGCAGACCAGGAAAAACATACGATATGGCATCACGGAAAATCGCCTTCTCTCACAACTTCATGGACATACTACGGCTATCCATGAATTTTCAAAACAAATTTACAGGAGCATCCGGCCAAGCCAAAATGCGGCCACTGCCGCGGCAAGGCCCAATGTATTCTGTAACAGCAAATAAGCAAATCCAGTCACATGTTTCCCGGACAGGAAGAAATGCATACCCTCCCCAATAAAAGAGGAAAAGGCAGTAAAACCACCAATAATACCCCAATAAATCAAGGAAACCCAACGCGGATGCGGTAGTTTGACATACAAAAAAGAAGCAAAAAAGCCAACTAACAGACAGCCGAACGTATTCACAAAAATCATATGCCAGGGGAATGTTCCTCCGCCCGTCTCTTTAATGAAACCGGCTACCAGATATCGGGCTACCGAGCCCAACGCCCCTCCTATCGCCACATATGCCAATAATTTCAGGTTTCCCATCCGCATCTCCCTTCGAGGTATGTTTACTACTCTTTTATTTTTTATACATGAATTAGTTATTTTTGTATCATAAGAGTATCTGAAAAAAGGCGCTGGCCAGCAGGTCGCGTCTTCTCTTATATGTATATGGTAGAGGATAAAAGGGATTTCTGTCAATGGGAAATTGTATAAAAATAAGTAGTGGATAATAGTTAGCAAATAGTGGATAGTACCATGGTACAGACAGCTTGTTAGGGTGAAACCCAAGACAGACGGCAGCTCGCCGTTAGCAGAAAGAAAAGCGAATTTAGCAGCTTTTGGCATTTGGCATATAGCATCGGACCCGCTCCTGGTATTCTTGCGCTCCCCCAGCTTCCTTTGTATAATGTTTATGTTATGAATACGGAAAAAGTAAAGTTCACACCTAAACAACATATAGAAGTCACGATTACGGGTCTTGGCAGTTCCGGCGAGGGTGTCGGTAAAGTGAAAGGATTTACCTTTTTTGTCCCCGGAGCGCTCCCCGGCGAGCGTGTGTCTGCTGCCGTAACAGTCGTAAAGAAGTCCTATGGTCAGGCCCATCTGGATAAAATTCTGGTTCCATCGCCGGATCGGGTCAATCCGCCCTGCCCCGTGTATAAGGCCTGCGGCGGCTGCCAGCTACAGCATCTTTCTTACGAAGCACAGCTGAAACTGAAACGCCAGACTGTCATTGACGCACTGGAACGCATCGGTCATTTCAAAGGAATCAATGTCAACCCGACGCTTGGAGCCAAAACGCCATGGAATTACCGCAATAAGATGCAGGTCCCTGCGGCTGAAGGGCGAAAACATGAGCTGCTCATCGGGTGCTTTGCCCAAGGCACGCACCGTGTCATCAACGTAGAAACCTGCCAAATCCAGGACGAAAACAATAATCGCATCGCGTCAGTTGTCCGCAGATGGATGCAGCAGTATCATATCCCGGCGCTTGATGAAGATGCCCGCACGGGGATTGTCCGCCATGTCATGGGCCGTGTCGGCGTCAATACGGGTGAAGTCATGGCAGTTCTCATCACAAATACGGATCGTGTTCCCCATCTGAAACAGTTAGCCGCCATGCTCAAGAAAGAAATTCCCGGCTTTGTCACGCTGGTTCAGAATATCAACACGCGTCACACCAACGTCATCATGGGGCCAAAGAGCAAGATTATTTACGGCCCCGGTTTCATTCATGACCGGCTGGGAAACCTGACTTTTGCCATCTCGCCTCTTTCTTTCTTCCAAGTCAATACCAGACAGGCAGAAGTCCTGTACGAAACTGCACTGCATTACGCATCCCTGACGGGAAAAGAAAACGTCATCGATCTCTACTGCGGTACGGGTACCATTACCCTTTTCCTGGCGCAAAAAGCCAGCCACGCTCTCGGCATTGAAATTGTAGCTCCCGCTATCAAAGACGCCTGGAAAAACGCGCAGCAAAATAACATTAAAAACAGTGAATTTATCTGCGGCGATGCAGCAAAAGAACTGCCGCGCCTCGTCAAGGAAGGGATTCGTCCCGACGTGATCGTTCTTGACCCGCCCCGTGCCGGCTGCGACCCGAAAGTGCTGAAAGCAATTCTTGCTGTTAAACCGCAGCGTGTCGTCTACGTATCCTGCGGCCCTGCTTCCCTTGCCCGGGATGCCGCTATCCTGCATGAAGGCGGCTATAAGATTCGGCAGGTACAGCCTGTTGACATGTTCCCGCAAACGGCCCATGTCGAGACGGTCGTTTGGATGTCGAGGAATAAGTAAATAAGAGGCTGAGAAGCCTGAGATAAAGGGATTTGATGAACTGAATATTGAAACAGATCCGAGAGAAAGTCTTGAAACAATCTGCAAACTTATGTGAAAGTTCCCGAAGAGCCAGTAGACTGATTCTTCGGGCTGATAGTTGTATTTGCGACTTTTATATAAAAGTCTAAGAAAAATACCTCCTGCCGAGGCTACCTGGTAGGAGGTATTTTTCTATGCGGACAGCAAAGATTATGGTCAGAAATATCTCATATGAGAAAGTATATCGAGGATGTACTTCTGCAGAAAATCTACACGGTGAATGTTCTGAAAAATAGGTACATCAAAAACGAAGGTTAGTGCCGATGTACCATGTGGAAAAGTAATGAAACAATCATTGACGGGGATGTATTCCTCTGAGTACATGCCAAGATTAACAAACGAACAAATATCATCAAAGATGGCAAAAAACGAGTCTACAATTCAAAATACGCCTTATCCAACGTTATCATCTGCGAGCACTGCGGTGACATTTTTGGCAAAATTAAATGGAACAATCGATAGGATAAAGCCGTGAGGTAGTCGGAAATGATCTGTCTGCTGTTTTTTATGCCATTTTCTTATGCTTTTTTCAAATAGGAATGTATAGATTACCTGAATGTAGTACAATAAATTTAGCCGTAAGAGAAATTCAATTGAACCAATGAGGTTATAGTTACACTTAAGAATAATACCGGAATCGATGTAAAAGTAAAATGTCTGGAAGAACAGACTACGCAGGCAACTCTTGTGAGAAAGTTTGAAACTTCCGCGTCGTATGTCAGCAGTTTCATCACAAATCTAGGCAAGATTGTCAACTGAACCTTCATCCAGATGACAGAGAAGATAGGATACGACATCGAACTGACATATATAAAAAGGGACTTAAAATAACAGGGGCGGATTAGACAGCTATAGCTATAAGGAAAACAGAATTACTTTGAAGAGGGCAAACAATCTGGTTTAACGGAGATAAAAGTTAGGAGGATTCTTTAACATGGCTTATGAAACACCACTTACAATTGCAGAGGTTATGAATGATATTTCAGCAAACAAATATGTCCTTCCGTCGATTCAAAGAGAATATGTATGGAGCACAGAGCAAATAGAGACTTTATTCGATTCTCTTATGAGGGATTACCCAATTGGCACCTTTCTGTTTTGGGAAATCAATAAGGATCACGTAAAAGATTATGATTTCTATGGATTTATCAGAAATTATCATGAGAACAAAAATGTCCATAATCAAAAATTGGATCTTAAGGGATCGAATGGAGTTACTGCAGTGCTCGATGGCCAACAGCGTCTTACTTCTATTTATTTAGGATTAAAAGGCACTTATGCATATAAACTAAAATATATGGCTAGGAACAACCAAAATGCGTATCCTGTCAGGAAATTATATTTGAACCTGTTATCTTCGCCACCAGATGGCGATAATGAATATGATTTCAGATTTCTTTCTGAAAAGGAAGTACAAAATGACCAAAACACATACTGGTTTGAAATAGGGAAGATTCTTGAAATGCATGAAGATGGCGATGTATTCATGTATGTAAATGAGAATATTAGCTATTCGGATAAATATGATTATACTAAAGAGCAGTCGAAATTTGCTATCAACGCCCTATCCAGGCTCTATAACGTAATTAATAAATCCGGTACAATTAGCTACTATCGAGAAAAAGCAGTTGAATTAGATAAAGTGCTGAATATTTTTATAAGAGTTAACAGTGGAGGCACAAAGCTCAGCTATTCTGATTTGCTTTTATCCATTGCGTCTGCCCAGTGGGAAAACCATGATGCAAGAGAAGAAATCATCAATTTCGTAGATGATATAAATGCAATCGGCGATGGTTTTAGAATCAACAAAGATTTTGTATTGAAAACATCACTTGTATTAAGTGACCTTCCTAACATTGCATTCAAAGTTGATAATTTCAACAAGAAAAATATGATGAAAATAGAGTCTCGATGGGATGATATCAAACATGCAATTAGACAAGCGGTACTACTGGTATCTTCGTTCGGGTATTCCGGTGATACATTGTCATCAAATAATGCATTGATTCCAATTGCATACTATCTTTTTATTAATCATATGCCTGATAACTTTGTAACTTCCGGGAAATCAAAGGCAAATAGAGAAAAAATCAAAAAGTGGCTTATTCTTTCTTTGCTGAAGAAAGTATTCAGTGGACAGCCAGATAATGTTCTGAGACCAATACGAGAAATTATTAAAGCGAACGGTTCAAATGAATACCCGTTGGATGAAATTATTGAAAGATTTAAAGGTACAATCAAATCAATCCAATTTACGGTTGATGACATTGATGATTTTTTACTAAACTTGAAATATGGAAAGAGCGACACCCTTTCTACCCTCATGCTTCTTTATCCGTCGCTTGATTTTAGTAATAAATTTCATATGGATCATATGTATCCTAAGGGTAAATTCACAAAATCATATCTCCGGAAGCAAGGAATCTCGGATGACAAATTGGATTGGTATATAAATACAGTAAATGAAATATCTAATCTACAGTTAATACCAGCACAGCTCAATGAAGAAAAACTGTCAACCGACTTTGATGTCTGGTTCAATTCGCAATTTCCAACAAATAATGATAAATATCAATATCGTACTCTGAATTATTTGCCAGATATAGACTATACATATGCTAATTTCCCAAAATTTATTAAACAGAGAAGAGATTTATTAAAAGCAGAATTACAAAAAGTATTATTTAAATCGCAGGTATTATAGGTATTACGTCTGGAAGTAATCGCAGTGGCTGATATGAATCGGATACACGAGTTTTCCACGAAGTGGATGTTGAGACGATGGATTATGGATTGTTGAACTTTTTCCATCATACCGTACCTTTGAGATGATTAGCAGAATTGTCGGTACTCATCATAGAATTTAGAAGAAACCCGCTCATAGACCAGTTATTACAAACGGTCCGAACCAAAACTACAGCCATTTTGCTCCGATTTTCATTTAGACCCGTTTTGCAAACAAGGAAACGACTTCTTTCAGTAAACGAAAACTCATCCGACAGCCATTTCTAAGGCTCGTACCATGTCGAGACAGTCGTATGGATGTCCCGGAAGAACCAAAAAGCACTGTCCGTAAAATAAAAGGGCTGCTTTTACGTCAATGTAGAGCTATTAACTGTAAAGGAGGAAAATATGCGAATTGACTTTAATGAAATGCAAGATAAAGTTTTCCCTGGAATGAACAAGGGAACCGGAACGATGAGTGCAAAAATGTACATGGATAAAAATGGGAAAGTGATTCTGTCACGGATTCATCCCGGAGGATCTATTGGCATGCATCTGCATCAGACAAGCGATGACATCAATTACGTCATTTCAGGAAAAGGCATCGCGTACAGTGATGGTGTAAAGGAAGAATTGACCGGTGGTGTATGCCATATTTGTCCCAAGGGGCATGCGCATCAACTGGTCAATACGGGAACGGAAGACCTGGTTCTCCTGACCGTTGTGGTAGAAAGATAGCCGCAAATTATCCGGCACCACCCGCATAAAGACAATTTGTTTTGGCTGTATATATGCCATAAACAACAAAAAAGGGAGTGTAAAATGAAGTGTGTAAGTTACCGGTAACCAATTTACTAACTTACGCACTTCATTTTTTTGTCGAGGTGCGGTACACTATCAGAAAGCAGGTTGAAAGGAATTGAGTACAGCACTGATGAAGAAACGTAGAAACCCGAGTGAGAAAGGCCAGGCAATCGCCAAGCTCATCATGGAACAATACCAGCCGAAGACGCAGGAAGACATGCAGATAGCGCTGAAGGACGTGTTCGGTCCTATCTTCGAAGCTATGCTGCAGGGCGAGATAGATAACCATCTCGGGTATAGCTCCAATGATCATAGCAAGAAGGAAACCTCCAACCGTCGGAATGGCTATACGGAGAAAACCATCCAGACTTCGGTCGGCGAGGTCCCCATCCGCGTCCCACGGGACCGCGAATCTACCTTCGAGCCCCAGGTAGTCCCCAAACGCACCAAGGATGTCACAGGGATCGAGAGCAAGGTACTGGCCATGTATGCACGCGGCATGAGCCAGCGGGATATTGCCAAGACGATTGATGACATCTATGGATTCGAGCTGTCCGCAGAGAGCATCTCGAACATCACAGACCGAGTGATGGACGAAGTCCAGCATTGGCAGACACGTCCTCTGAACCCCTTCTACCCCTTCTTGTTCGTAGACTGCCTGTACGTCTCTGTACGCAAGGATTATGAGACCAAGAACCACGCTGTCTACGTCATCCTCGGCTATGACATCAATGGCTCGAAGGATGTCCTGGGCCTTTGGATGAACGAGACGGAGGGCAAACATAACTGGATGCAGATATTCGATGAGCTGAAGGCCCGTGGCGTTGAAGATGTCGGATTCATCTGCATGGATGGTGTCTCCGGTTTGGAAGAGGGAGCAAAGTCCATCTTCCCCCAGGTGGTCGTGCAGCGCTGCATCGTCCATCTGATCCGCAACTCCATCAAGTACATCCCATCCAAGGATTACAAGGCCTACACGACCCAGCTCAGGAAGGTCTATGGAGCCGTGAACCTGAAGAGTGCTGAGACCGAATTCGAGCGGTTCAAGCAGGCCTGGAGCCAGTACCCCGGTGCAGTAGAAACATGGAAGCGGAACTGGCAGCATGTCCAGCAACTATTCAACTATGGCAGTGCCGTAAGGAAGGTGATGTATACCACCAATGCGATAGAGAGCGTGAATTCCAGCTTCCGAAAAGTCACCAAGAAGGGCTCGTTCTCCAGCGAGGAATCTGTCTTCAAGGTTCTCTATCTCAGGGTAAAGGAACTCTATGCCAAGTGGGAAGGGCATCATATCCAGAACTGGGCGATGGTCAGAAACCAGTTGGCTATGGATGATAAGCTGCAAGCTCGTATCCTGAAATACGAGAAATTTTAAAGCCAGCAATCACTGGTAACGCATCTTCTTTTATGATACCTAAAAAAACTTACACACTTAACTTGACAAACCCACAAAAAAGCACGAGCCATAGGAATCTTACATTCCAATGGTTCGTGCTTTTTGATTTTCAGACGTTATATTCTTCTTAGGAACGCTTATGGGAAACGCACCTTAAAAACACTTTTCACTCAGACAGCGCCTTGACAGTGATAGTTCCTGACAGCTGTTTTATCTGTTCCTTTCCTTCCACGGCTTCGCCTAGTTCATACAGTCCGCTGGCACCACTGGGTCCATCCTGGTAAAACATGACCACATCTCCCCAGGGAGCATAATAAGCCAGCTTTCCTGCTTTCGCATCCGATCTTGGGGTCCCTGAAGTCGATAATTTTTTCGGATAGAAAATTTTCTCCTCGCTGCTGTAATTTTCTACTGTGATCGACAGCGGAAGCTGCTCAAGAAGGGATTTGGATGCATTGCTGCCGTTCAGAGAAAAGACTACCTTGTGTGTACCATCGTTCACTTCAATCTTCATGGATTTCACGTCCTTTCCGGTATCACTCGCAGAAGCGGAACTGCCCTTTTCGGCAGCTCCCTCCTTAGAGACCGCCGCACCACATCCCACAAGAACTAGTACCATCACAATCAAAAGTCCTGCAAAGCTCTTCAAGGATTTCATAGTTTCCTCCTTACCGGCACAGGTTTTTTATGACCCTTATTCCGCTAACTTCTGGAAGTCCGCATCAGAAACCGGTTCCAGCCATTCCGTGGAAGACTGCTTCGGTTCCATGATGGACAAATGCTGGAACATAGAGTTTGGAGCACCGCCATGCCAATGTTTCACGCCTTCCGGGATAGTCACTGTCATGCCCGGTTCCAGTTTGTGAGGTTCCTCGCCCCAGATTTGGTAATACCCATGGCCGGATTCAGCGACCAGAATCTGACAGGTACCGTGATGTTTATGCCAGAACGTATGAGCTCCGTCAATAAAGGTTACATTAGAAATGGGCACGCCGTCTTTGGTGATGGAAGCAAGATAAGTATGACCCGTAAAATAAGGAGCATACGCCGTATTATAGGTTCCAATCGGGAAAACCGTGCCATTGATTCCTTTCATTTTAGCAGCTACTTCTTCATACGTGGGAGGTGCACTGGCAGCAAATACACTGCCTGCGATGCCCAGCGTCATCAAACCACCAAGAATCAGCGAAAATACTTTAGACTTTTTCATTTTTATTCCTCCTGTTAAATCAAAATTGAATGGATTCCTTTTCTGATTCATAGGATACATGAAAAAGCATGTCCATGTAAAATATTTATTTTACATGGACATGTATGCTTAAAAGGCATTTTGTTTTAAAGGAAGAAAACATTTAAAAATAAAACCTGAAATTTAGCAGTTAGCCTAAATTTCAGGTTTTATATCATATTTTACTTGAATCAAAAGCTTTAACACACTATTGCAGACAAAGCTAAATGCTATAGGCTACAAGCCAAAAGCGCATTTTTATTTTTTCATAGCCATTCACAATTTTTCTATATCAGGGATTTTGAGAAGTACCGGCTACCCCACTCATGGACCCGTTCATGTGATGATTTGTGGAATCACTCATATGATTGTTCATCGTATCGTTCATATTGCCATCCATATGATGATCCTGATGACTATCCATATGTTCATTCATGGAACTTCCGTCGTGGGGCATCGTGGCATTGTTCCCATTGCCAGCATGAGGGGCAGGAGCCATAGGCATATCCATCTGCATGGATGGCTGTGCCGGTTTATATCCGGCAAGACGCGGATCGGCCATACCGAAGACCATGGCGACATGCGTAAAGACGACGAAAAGAATCAGGATGATAATATGAGCCTTTGCATTTTTTCTTTCATCCTGGCCATTGAAGATAAATCCGAATTCCTTAAGGAGGAGCAAAATCGCAGGAATGATGGCTAAGACATAAGACCAGACAGCAATATAATCAATGGGGCCGCGCCACTCGATTGTAGGGATATAGCTTGTCACGAGATAAATGGGTGCCGCAATGAAAAAGAGACCCAGGAAAATCCCGCCATAGTGGCTGATATGCTTCCATTTTGCCTGATGTTCCTTGTCCGATAAAAGAGTAAAAGCTTCTGCCATAAAAATCGTTTCAATGAAAACGACAGGAATTACCATAAATATAATCAAAAACCACGGAGAATGAAGCGACAAAAGCTCCATATAATGCGTCATAACCATCTAGTGTTCCTCCTAATCATAAATACAGGAAATAAATCTCTCATTCTTTTCAATAGTTTCATCTGCCCTGCTATTTCAATGTGCTCAAAGACACATCTTATTTTCGCAGCGCCGTCGAAGCGATCTTATGGGGAAACGCTGAATCGTAACAGCCCTTACCCGACCTCGCAGGGTCAGAAAATCAAAGGCATCATTCGAATGTTCTTTCATACTCGTGTCATCACTCATGAAAAAATACCTCCTGATAGATTTAATTCTTAATTCCTACTAAATTACTTCGTTATCTTACCCCTATTGGGTATAGCTGTCAATCAGATAGGAATTGGATTTTCAATTTTTTCACAAAGATATAATGCTTCCTGTATAATCCCCGATTAATTCATAGTGAAAATCTATGTTTTCGAATAAAAACAATTTTCCGCCACCGTTCTACTTAAATAAAAACGCCGCAGCAGGAGAAAACCTGCCACGGCAGTCTACCGATTCTATTTTATTGCATAAAGGGATAAGCTTTACCTCTGCTCTCCCGCATTGATTCCATCTCAAAAAACGTCGGAACCGAAAAATCAGTTTACTTACTGGACGTTGTTCGCTTCGATAATTTCCGCTAAGGTAACATCAGGATGGCGCCAGCGTTTGGCACTTCTCTCATGTTTCAGATGGAGAGCTCCCTTCGGACACGCATGAAGGCATGCGTAACAGCTCTCGCAATGGTCGGAGAAAGTGACATGATCTTTTACGGAAATGTTGCCCCGTGGGCAGACCTTGGCGCAAATACCGCAGCGAACACAGGCATCCGTTACGATGTAGGACTGCGCCAATTTTCCGCTGTCGAACTTAGCCACCTGCGGTTTTACGACAAGGTTTATTACCTCAGTCAAGAGACTCTTACCCGGCGTGTACATCACACGGGCCGCAATATCCTTCTTGATTTTTTTAAGCTGTTCGTCAGTCTTCTTCGAAGGGATCTTTTCAATCTGACGGTTGATTTCAAAAAGATCAAGATAGTTATCGACCATAAGAATCGTATTTGTGTATTGGAAATGATAGCCGCATTTTTCAGCATAACGTTTGAAATTCGTCATGGCCTGGCATGCATAATTTCCATAGGTCCCGATAGCAAATAAATAAGGAGCCGTCAGTTTTGCCCTTTTAAGGTACTCCCGGACAATCTTTGGAGTATTGCCGGCATAAATGGGATATATGATGCCAATAGCTTCTTCGTCCTCAATTTCATAGATTCCTTTTGTAATAAGCTGCGGAATAGAAAGCCGCGTTCCGCCAAGCGCTTTAGCAACGGCTAAACTGTTTCCCGTTGCCGTAAAGAATAAAATTTTCATGGGATTTCTCCTTGTCTTTCTCTTTGATTCATGATATGGTGCTGATGCAATCATAGTATATCAAAAGCGTCAATCCCTTGAAATTTCTATGGCTATGACTTGTACATCAGAAAAGTAATAGGTACGCGCTAACGACAGAGGATAAACCAAATGACAAAAAATGATTTACTGATTCGCCGGGAAACGCCGGAAGATTACCACCAAACCGAAATGCTGGTACGGGAAGCTTTTTGGAATGTTTATCATCCCGGCTGCAATGAACATTATATTTTGCACTGTTACCGCTCAAAAAAGGATTTCATCCCGGAACTTGACCTCGTACTGGAAAAAGATGGACAGCTTATCGGGCAGATTATGTACGTCCATTCAGAAATCAAAACCGATAAAGGTGTAATGATCCCCATTGTAACGTTTGGTCCTCTCAGTATCCACCCCAATTTCAGCCGCCGGGGATACGGGAAATATCTATTGGATAATTCTATCAAAAAAGCGGCCGCACTCGGAGCAGGTGCCATTGCCATCACCGGAAATCCGTTATTCTACGGCAAATCCGGATTTGTCGCTGGAAAATCCAGAGGCATCCGCTATGCAAGCGATCCCGAAGCAGAGTATTTCCTAATAAAAGAACTGAAACCGGACTTTTTGCGTGATGTGAAAGGTACATTTATGGATCCTGAAGGGTATTTGGAACCGTTCCGGCACCCGGAAGCCTTTGAACGCTATGACGCCCAGTTTCCTAAGAAAGAAAAACTCGTGCTGCCCGGGCAGCTGGGCAATTGATAAATAGCTACAGGTAGTATAATGATAAAAGACGCTTTTCGCCTTTGGCATTAAGCTTTTAGCTGTGCCTGCGGCAGCATTGTACACCTTATTGATTAGAACAAAATAAAAACGAGAACAGGAGATGTAAAGAAGATTTTCGGTAAATCTCTTCACAGCTCCTGTTTTTTTACTCCGTGTTAGATATATGATCTTATAACTTCATGTCTCCTTCTTTAACCCAGCCCAGACGGCTGCAGCCCGCATTGATGAGGGGTGACAGCACGGCGGGAATAATGAAGGAAATCAGCAGCAGTCCTGTCCAGTCAAAGGAAGTAATCGCTGCCTTGGTACCGGCAGCAACATCTGCTACCCAACCGGTAAATACGCCAATCTGGCCTACCAGGCCGCAGGTCCCCATCCCGGAAGACACGGCTGCACCGTCCATCCGCAATTGAAATACACACGTGGCCAGTGGCCCTGTGATTGCGGAAGCGATAATCGGACCTATCCAGATACGCGGATTTTTGATGATGTTCGGCATCTGCAGCATCGACGTACCAAGTCCCTGTGACAAGAGACCGCCCATGCCATTTTCACGGAAGGACTGCACGGCAAAGCCAATCATCTGTGCCGAGCAGCCTGCTACAGCAGCACCGCCCGCAAGACCGGTAAGATTCAGGGCCGCACAAATTGCCGCGGAAGAAATCGGAAGGGTCAGTGCAATACCTACAAGAACAGATACAAGCATACCCATCAAAAATGGCTGCAGTTCCGTAGCCCACATAATCAGTGCGCCCGTTTTCATAGCAAGCGCTCCCAGGGGCGGTGCCCACCAGGCTGCTAGGGCGACACCCACGCCGATAGTTACAAGCGGCGTTACGAGAATATCTATTTTTGTCTCACCGGAAACGATCTTACCGATTTCGCTCGTTACAATCGCCACAAAGAGAACGGCCAAAGGGCCGCCGGCGCCGCCCAGGGCATTCGTGGCAAAGCCAACTGTCAGAAGCGAGAAAACTACCATCGGCGGACAGTGCAGTGCACGCCCGATAGCCCCTGCCATAGCAGGCCCGCTCATAGCCATGGCAAGGCCGCCTACGGTATAACTCTTGCCGCCGACGACGGCGACAACGGCTTTCAGCGCCCCAATATCAAAAAGTGTGCCGAGAGTATTAATGATTGTACCAATGAGCAGCGAACAGAATAGTCCCTGCGCCATTGCACCCATTGCGTCAATCAGATACCGCTGTACCGATATTTCAACGTCTTTCTTCTTTAAAAATGCCCGTATCGATTCCATCGAGTAACCTCCTCATATTGTTTGCCGCCATCAGAAAATTTCTGCCTTTGACAAGCGTATTTTGTATACAGAGTATGTCAGGAGTCAGCATACCGCATGCCTATACTTATGTCAATTTATGTGACAAGACAGTAAAAAGAAAAGCCTTGGGCCGACTTTGTCGGCCAGTTTGCGCGCCGCCGTGGGCGGCTTGCTTAGGTTGCCTCCGGCAACTGGCAGTAAGTCCTCGGCCACCTTCAGTGGCCTGCCCTAAAGCTGGAAAACCAGCAAATTCTTGGTCCTGCCAAACAAAAATCTGGACAAATTAGCATTCAGAAACCTGCTGAAAACCAATTTGCCCAGATAATTTTTACATTCTGGAATTCCGGCTTAGAATTCGAATCTTAAGCCACCTTCCAGTCTATACTTACTCTTCACGTCCGCGCCAAAATCTCTTTCCGCGTCGAAATAGAAAGCACCATTATCGGAGATGCGGATGTTCGTACCGATACCTACGGAATACCAGGTATCGCCAAAATCATCGCTGTCACGGAAAGCAACGTCGTCATAGAGACGTTCGCTCCGGTCTCCAAGGAACTCATGGTGCACGGAAGCTTTCGCGTAGACGCGTTTTGCCCTATTGGTATCCGTATCATATTCCTTACTGATTACAAAACCGAGGCGCCCAATGAGGCTGTCCGTATCATCCTGCTTGATCCTGGCTCCGTTCTTTGTGGTATAGTCATCACCCCAGATGTAGCTGTATGTGAGCTGTGCCTGCGGTTCGATATACCAACCGCTGCCAAGGTCCTTCTTGCGGCCGTATTCGGCGCCGATACTGAAGGCCCAGTTATCGAATTCACCCTCATCGCTGTAAGAAGACTCGTAATCAGAGCTGATCTTACCGAATTTGGTGATAAGGTCAAGGTAATGACCGTGCTTCCCAATGTTCGTTCCGTAAATGGCTACATCGGAAAGGTGATGGTCTCCGGTTCCGTTATCCCCGAAGTCACTGCTGCCCCAAGTGTGCTCAAAAGCACCACCATAGTACCAATCGCTGTCTTTGCCGGAATTTTTCCAGTCATAGCCGACCTGCACCGTCTTGAGATTGGTCTCAAACCCACGATTGCCGCCGTACTCCAGCTTTTTATTGATGAAGCGGGCCCAGATGCCTTCATCATCCCGGTTGTAGCGCAATTCACCAAGCCGTTTCAGGAGCGTATCCTGGTCGCGCCACATGGCGACGGCTGCATTATGGGCGGATCCCGGTGCCAAACCATTCGGATTCAGGATATCGCCGTCTTCTGCACCGCCGCTTGTATCCGCAGTCAGGAACCAATCCTCATAGTTTGCCAGGGAAGGATCACTTTCGTTTTTTACAACAAGTTCCTTATTGTAAAGCCGGTTCGTGTTCCGCAGTAAAACCTGCTGATTGACTTCAAATGCGGAAGCTCCTATCCCGGTCTGAGCGAAATACAGCTTATCCCCTTCCTGCATCGAATTCAAATTGGAATTCGATGTCGGTTCAATCTGGAAGGAATGGCCTGTTCCACTATCCACATAGATGAAATCACTGTCTGCTGCGTTTTCATACGTGCTGACTGAATTGTCGTGATACGTCAGATCCATCCTCAGCGTGCCGGATAAACTTTCTGACGAGGTCAGATGCCCGATGCGCAAGGTGCTTGCTGAGCCTTCCATATTGACGACCCCGCCGGAGGAAATCGTCAGTGTTGAAACCGTACTATCCGCGGTCACATTCCATACTGAATTATCTTCGAGTGATACGTTCGTAACTGCCGTGTCACTATCTGCGGTCGCAGCGGTACCGGTCCAAAGGCTCTGGTTACTCAAAGTCACATTCGCCGTGCCGCCCTCGTTGTCGAGGTCGCCGGTGATCACCGCATGGCTGCCGGTAGCTTCTACAGTAAGAGTACTGGTCCCGATTGTCATCATGTTCCCCGTGAGAGACGTATTATTACCGGCAAGAGCAACCGACGTTGTACTATTACCGCTTGCCGTTACATCACCTGTAAGAGCCGCATTGCTGCCCGTAAGGGAAACCGTTGCCGTACTGTTACTGCTTGTTGTCACATCCCCTGTAAGGTACGTATTGGTACTTGCGAGAGAAACTGCTGCCGTACTGTTATTCAATGCACTCAGATTTCCCGTCATACCGGAATTTTCACCGCTGAAGTTCAGGTTCAACTTACCGGGATTTTGAGCAAAGGTACTTGTCTCGGCATCGCCGTTTTGCAGTGACCCCGCACCGGCATAGTTGATATTGAGCGTGCCGCTGTCGGCTGTCACTTTCCCATTGATTGTCACGACACCGCCGGATGTTTTGTTTATATCAATAGTTGAAGCTCCTACATTCTTGGAATGGGCCTGCACAGCATAATCATCATGAGCACTGCCGATGGTTACCGCCTGATTCCCTTCAATGTCAATATGGCCTTCATCGGCGGAGTGAGCGGTCAGCACAATTGAATGAGGCTCTTTATGGATTCTATTGATATTGATGGTGCCGCCCTTGATCAGTGTTCCTTTTTGTGACCCATCTTCCACGACGGCCGTCAGTTTTTCTGTCTTATTACTTTTTTGAGAAATGAGATTAATTGTGCTGTCATCCTGTCCCACAATCTGAATCGTGCTGTCCGTAGTCGTACCATTAGGCCAAGTGACAGCCACATTGCGGACCACATAACCGGAATCTTTAATCAAGCCTGTTGCCGTGGCATTCAAATTCTGGAATCCCGTAATAAAGATACTGCCCGGATCCGTAAAAATCGGAAAATGCCCGGTAGTAATGTTAATATCTTCCGAAACATTGACATGAATATTTCCGGGCGGATTTTCATGATACTTATCAGCAAAGATTCCCTTGGTGGAATATTGGTCCTGGTTCTCATCGCCGGTACTATAGGATGAAATAATTGTCAGATTTTTTGCATTGACAATATTTGCATTGCGGATAGGCCCTTCTCCTTTCATCTGCCCGTCCCACTTAATTGTCAAATTCTTATCCGGCTCATTAAATGAGGTGTAGAAGTTTGATCCCTGACCAACGCCTTTTACGATTCCGACATTGTGTAAAATCACATTATCTCCTTCACGTGTGATCGTTCCTGCCGAAGCATTTCCCATCAAGGTCATTGTCGATAATGATAAGCCGAGCAAAATCCATTTTACTTTCGATTTTTGCAGCATGTGTCCTTTCATCATTCTCCTCCATTATTTTCCCCAGAAAAGTCTGGCTTAATTTTTCAGTAAATTCTAAATTTATATTTAACAATATATAATAAAAATTATAGTTTCCATCTACATGATATTACTATTTGTAATCAATGTCAAAAAAAATGAGCTGCAAATAACAGCTCATTTTGGATAGGGTAAAATCACATCTGGCCTTTGGTGTATAGTCTTTAGCCTCACCTGCCGTATACGTGGTACACGCTTTAGTCATGAATAATAAGACAACCACAGGCACAGACCACTGCTGATTTTTTATTTCAAACTCTCATTATCCTATTCGATTATATTATATTGGCGCTATTTCCAGCCGGAAAGCCGCTTTTCAAGGTCTGATACAACAAGAAATTCCTGGACATCCATATTGAGACCATCGGCAATGTCCATTAGAGTCACCAGGGGCGTACTTTGGTTATAGGTTCCCTGTTCGATTCTGCGGAGGGTACTTAAGCTGATGCCTACACGTTTGGCAAGCTCCTCCTGGCTTAAATGACTGATTCTGCGGTAATAGCGGATTTTGGCGCCAATCAGTGTAAAATACAACTTTTGATTAGTGCTCACAATATCTCCACGATCCTTTACTAAAAACACTACTATTTTTGCATAATTTTTTAGCTGGATTAATACCCTAAAAATGCCGTATTTAGGAATAGATTTACCTAAAATCATACATTGCAGATAGGATTAGCAAAGTCCGCGAAAATAGCAGCAATAACCGGTGCCATCACGCAGTCAGCGATGTAACACTTATACCTATAAAAAAATCTTCCCTCAGCCGCATGCAAAGCCAGACATGCACCACCTGAGAGAAGATTTATTTTATTGTTCTATAGATCTAAAAAAACTTCACAGTTTCCAGCGGGCGCTGACATTCACTTCCCAATTCTTGCCCAGCTCTCCGCCAAAGCTGCGTTCCAGGTCACAGGTAAACACAGCATTCGGTGCCATATTAAAATCGGCACCGATACCCACATCGTACCAAGTCCCCCGTTTTTCTACCGCATCTTTCATCACGGCATCGGAAGAGAGAATCGTAAAGTCTTCTCCGCCGGTAAATTCCCGCAGCACGTCGGCCTTCAAGTAGACAGAACCCTTATCGGCCCATTCCTGCCCCAGTCGGAAACCGAGACGCCCAATCAAACTGTTGGTACTATCGAGATGAACGTTAAAACCGTTGCCGGTACGGTAAGAATCGCCGCCTACGTGCATATACTGCAGCTGAGCCTGTGGTTCGAAGAAAAGCCCATCACCTGCGAGCGGCAGTTTCCGGCCATATTCCAGACTTGCGCCATATACAGCCTGAGAAGCATTGCCGCTGATTTCCTGCCCATTACGGGTGTCGTAACCGTCGAGATCGGTTTCCATACGGCCATAGCGGGCTACCATATCGAGGTAACTGCCGTTATCCCACGTCAGCGTGTCATAGGCCATGATACCGCGCCGCGTCGTATCTACCGTGCCGTTATGGCGCGATAAATCACTGCTTCCCTTCAGATAATCAGCCGCAAAGCCGTAATGCTGATGGCCGCTGCCAAACTCAAGACCGATCTGACCCATCGTATACTGTCCGTCGTAACTGTCATCACGGCTCATATCGCCGCGCTGCAGGCGAAC
This sequence comes from Acidaminococcus sp., assembly GCA_022482815.1. NCBI lineage: Bacteria > Bacillati > Bacillota > Negativicutes > Acidaminococcales > Acidaminococcaceae > Acidaminococcus > Acidaminococcus sp. Next base: position 1,336,320 of record JAKVOM010000001.1, on the reverse strand, counting down.
CCACACATTACTGTCCGGATTGAGGAACCGCGCTTCCCCGTGTCGCTTATTATAGCGGTCAAGAGAAACTGCCATATCGTAACCGGCATTGGTTCCATCAATGACAACTTTTGCATTATCTGTAGGAACCTTGTCCGCCCTGTAAATAAACCAGTTAGTACCGCCGGCCATAAGTTCATTGAGCTGGTCCGCAGTCAGCCCATCCCGGCTGCCATTGTACACCGCGTTTTCCGGATCATTGACATCATAAGGAGCGTGTCCGACAAGGACCTGATAATCCCACAACGAATTCCCGTAAATATTCATCTTGTCACGGAAAATCAGCTTATTTGCCGCCGCGGCCGCGACCGTGGCAAAACGCAGCGTATTCGTCTCAGATACCGCGCCGAACTGGTTGTCATTATAGGCCTCAATGTAATGGAGGCCTTCCCCTTCCGTCGAATCAAGCACATAGATCATATCGGTATGTGCTTTATCGAGATCATCCACATCCAGCCGGAAAATCCCATTGGATCCCTTGAGGTCACCAATCATCAGATAGTCAAGCTTGGCACTCTTCAAAGCCGTATACCGGCTGTCCAAGCCAAGGGCTTCCCACTTACTTTGGGCATCCGCATCAAACAGATCGACAATACCGCCCGATTCAAGTCCGAGCTGACTCAGGTATTTCTTTGAACCGTACGGATTTACAGGATAATAGTTCGGTGCGTACCCGACTTCACGCACCGTACCGAAAGGAATGTACGTGGCGCCGTCTTTAAAGGTCAGATTCAGATTTCCGTCACCATTCACATTAATCTCATCACCGTACCAATAAGAATCCTCACCGGAAAACACAGCATTCACTGTGCCGCCCTTAGCGACATCGGGTGACTTATCTTCCGTCATATCAATACATCCGACAACCTGAAGCGTTTTGGCATCAATATTGACCACGGCACCATCTTTGGCACTGATTGCGTGAGGACGCCAGCTGATAGTCTGCAGTACAACCTCATCGCCTGTGACATTCAGCGTGCTGTTATGTTCGGCATACACGGCATTTGCCCCGCCGTACCCGCGGTCATAATGGTCGACTGTGTTCACGATATGGACGTTGCCGTTAAAATCAATTTCGGTATCCGGAGCCATGACTGCGGCCACTGTATAAGAATCATCTTTGCCGTTGGGATCCATATCGTTGTAGACCGTAAAATCTACATCTCCGTTAAAGACAATCTTGGTCCCCGGGGCCTTATATTCCATGATTTGGATACCGCGCGGTGCCCACTCGGGAGGTACGTTGAGCTTCGTAGAATTATAACTGTTCACCGTGAGATTGCCATTCAGTGTAATAGTTTTGCCGCCTGTGCCCTGAATCAGATAATGGCTCAGCACATCCCGGCTGGAAAAATTGATATCACCGTTTACTGTAATATCTCCTTCTTCCGAGCCAATGATGATGCCAGCTGATTTTGTCGTTCCTGTCACATCAATCGTACCGGAAGGCGTCTTGATATTGTAAGTACCGGGACGATCAATCAAGGGCGAATCGTGTGTAATGGCAGCACTTTCCGTTGTCACATCGCCCGGCATCAGCTGTCCCCTGTACACAGCCTCTGCAGTACCTGCAACAGAAAAAGTTAACCCCAATAAGATAGCCTTCGTCAGCGTTTTAGTAATCATAATTTTCCCTTCCCCAAAAGTACAATTAATTACGATTATTTATTTATAAATAAATTTTACCACGATAGCGCATTCTTTATTGTAAAATCTAAGTAAATAGGAATCGGGGCCGTATTTCTTCACTTCTATCTGCTGTGAATGCTTTTATTCCGGCTGCCGCGGTACCTGATGGCATTTTTGTCTCAAATTGCGCAAAATTTGTCGGTTTCCCGCAAAATGTACACACTTTTTACTTAAATTTTCATAATTTATACAAATCATTGTTATACTAAAGGTGAGCAAGATAGACTCCCAAAAGGAAGGGGTGCGTTACTTTGGCTAAAACCTATGTAATTGATACCAATGTCTTGATTCAGGCTCCTAATGCACTGGATTGCTTTGAAGAAAACAATCTGGTTCTCCCGCTTGTGGTCATCGAGGAACTGGATGGCCTCAAGAAGGCCGAAGGAGAACGAGGGTACAATGCCCGTCAGGTCATCCGCACATTGGAAAGCCTGCGCTGCAGCGGTGATTTAATCACCGGCGTCGCTCTTAACAGCGGAGGCTCGCTGCGAGTAGAAACCAACTGCGTCAACGAACCGCTGCCGGAATCACTGCCGGATGATAAAAGCGACAACCGGATTTTGAAGGTCTGCAAGCATCTGGCTCCGGAACATCCGATTCTTGTAACGAAGGATCTGGTGCTGCGCCTCAAGGCGCAGATTCTCGGCATCGAAGCCCAGGATTTCAGCACCGAGCAGGTTTCCAGCGGCAGCAGCCAGTATATGGGCCGCACAGAATGCTTTGTCCCGGAAAAGGACTTTGATAAGTTCATGGAAGAAGGCGTGCCGGTCTCCCTGCTCTACCAGAGCGATGAGGAAGGCAATACTACTCCGGTATCGCCCGTTCAGAATGAATTCGTCCTCTTAAAAGCCGATGCTTCCCTGCGTAAGACACACCTTGGCAGAGTCTGGGGTGACCGGGTCGTTCCGCTCGAATACGCCCGGGAAAACCCGTATGGCGTCAAGCCGCGGAATGCCGGTCAGTACTTCATGCAGGAAGCGCTGATGAAGCCTGCCTCGGAAGCACCGCTTGTCATTGTCAAAGGACAGGCCGGTACCGCCAAAACGTTCTACGCGCTGGCAGTAGGTCTGGAGAAGGTATTGAATCATCCCACCGGCGAATATCGGCGCATCATGATTTGCCGCCCGAATTCGCAGTTTGACTCAGATATCGGTTTTTTGCCCGGTGATGAACAGGAAAAGATTTCCCCGCTCATGCGCCCCATCATGGACAACCTGGAACAGCTCATGGACGAAGACAAAGAGTCCCGCTACGATGATGAAATGGAACTGGAAAGCCGTCTGATGGAAGTCTTTGACCGCAACCTTATCCAGATGGAGGCCTTGAACTTTATCCGCGGCCGTTCCCTCGAAAAGATTTACCTCATCATCGATGAAGCACAAAACATGACGCCAAACCAGGCGAAAGGCATCATCACCCGTGCAGGCAAAGGCACCAAAATCATCCTTTTGGGGGATCCTCACCAAATCGATAAACCATTCCTGGACGAACGCACGAACGGTCTGAGCTATGCTTCCGAAAAGATGAAAGGAAGCCCACTTTGCTGCCAGGTCACCATGCTGCCTTCCGAATGCGAACGCTCTCCGCTGGCTCTGGAAGCTATTCGGAGATTATAAGGAGTTGAATACGGCTGTACTTTCAATCAGCCAACAGTATGAAAAAACTGACCTACGAAACTATTTCCCATGCGAAAGAAGTCAACATCTATCTGGAAGAAGGCAATAAGGTTCTCGGTGCCCTGGGATATACGGATCATTCCCGGAAACATACGGCAAAGGTAGCCATCACGGCGGGCCGTATCCTGAAAAAGCTTGGCTATGACAACCACACCATCGAGCTTGCCAAAATTGCCGGATATATGCACGATATCGGCAATAGCATCAACCGCGTTGACCACGCCCACACCGGTGCCTTGATGGCCTTCCAGCTGCTCCAGAAATGGGGCGCGCCGCCGGAAGACATTGCGAGCATCATTACGGCTATTGGCCAGCATGACGAAGCAAGCGGAACTGCCGTCGACCCCATCTCGGCCGCCATTATTCTCGCCGACAAAACCGACGTCCGGCGCAACCGGGTACGCAAGACCGTGCCGGAAACTTTCGATAAGCACGATACTGTGAACTATGCTGCACTGACCAATAAGCTTCACATCGACACCCACAAAAAAGTCATCACCCTGGAAATCGAGCTTGACGAAAATATCTGTTCCATGATCGATTACTTCGAAATCTTCCTGGACCGCATGCTCATGTGCAAACGTGCTGCCGAGCTATTGGGACTGCGGTTCAAGATGACCGCAAATGGGAATAAAATCTGTTAGAACAAGAAAGAGACTGTGAAAAATGAGCTCATTTTTCACAGTCTCTTTCTTGTTCGCCTTCAGCAACCCGCCGTCCGCACCCCGCCCGTGGAAGAAAAATGACTAGGGCATTTTTCTTTGAACTTATAAAAATAAAATCTGAAATTTAGGCTATCTGCTAAATTTTAGTTTTTTTATTATTTTATTTAAATCAAAAGCCATACCACACTGCCGAAGGCAATGGCTAAATGCCATAGGCCAAAAGTGCTTTTATTTTTCACTATCTATATTAAAAGGGACTATGAAGAAATACAGATGCATTTCTTCATAGTCCCTTTTTCGCGGACCGCATCAGCGGTCTGCGGTTTATTTTCTTTTTTATAATACCAGAGACGGTGCGGTATAGACGCGGGCCAGGAGTTCCTGATCAAGAGCGTAGAGACCTTTCGGGTCGCTGCCAAAGAGCTTGAACTTCTTGATAAGATTGCCTACATTCTTTTCTTCTTCGCCTTGTTCTTTGACGAACCAGTCAAAGCACTGCATTGTGCGGTAATCCTTTTCATCTGCGGCAGCGCTGTAGATCTTATTGATGCAGCCCGTGATGAACTGTTCATGTTCCAAAGCCGCGTTAAGCGGATCTTCCAGCTTTTTATATACTTTATCCGGTTTATCAATCGTGCCGAATACGACGTGAACGTCATTATTTAAGAGATACGTCCGCATCAGCATTGCGTGGTCGCGTTCTTCCTGCGTCTGGATTTCAAACCAATGGGCAAAGCCTTCCAGTCCCTGATCCGCATAGTAGTTTGCCATATCAAGATACAGGTACGCAGAATAAAATTCCAATGTTACTTGTTCATTGATTAACTTAGCAACCTTTTTAGCCAGCATGACAGCCACTCCTTTTTCACAATTGATACTTTTATTATAGCATTTCAAATAAACACCCGTCAGTAAAATTTAAAAGGAATGCAGAACACTGTGCAAAGCTTTTTCCTACCCGATACAGGCTTTTTTCCCTCAAAATATACCCAATAAATACAAAACATGATAAAATAAAAATCTATGGTTCACACATTTGAATTTTTAGGCGATAAACCTAGAATGCAGATATGGTTTGCTGCAACCACAAAATCCATCACGAAAAGCAGAAACTGAATCGCGGGGCGGTTCATGAAGGAGGAGTTTATGCTTGATTTAAAACACGTTTCGTTCGGTGTGGAAACTGAGACGGGAACAAAAGGAATTATTCACGATGTAAGTCTGCATTTTGATGACGATAAATTTTACGTCATTACCGGTCCGAACGGCGGCGGAAAGTCAACACTTGCCAAGCTGATTGTCGGCATCGATAAACCGGATGAAGGCCAGATTTTCTATTACGGCGAAGATATCACCGGTCTTTCTATTACAGAGCGAGCCAAAAAGGGCATCAGCTACGCCATGCAGGCCCCTGTCAAGTTCAAGGGCATTAAAGTCATTGACCTGCTCCGCATCGCTTCCGGTAAGACGCTTTCCCGCGGCGAATGCTGTGCATACTTGTCTGAAGTCGGCCTCTGCGCCAATGATTATGTAGACCGTCAAGTCAATGCCGAACTGTCCGGCGGCGAGCTGAAGCGCATCGAAATTGCCACGGTCATCGCACGCGGCACCAAATTGTCCGTCTTTGACGAACCGGAAGCCGGTATCGACCTGTGGAGCTTCCAGAACCTTATCCGTGTATTTGAACGTATGCAAAAAAAATTGAACGGCACCATGATTATCATCTCCCACCAGGAACGGATCCTGAAAATTGCCGATGAAATTATCGTCATTGCTGATGGCAAAGTCGTCAAGCAAGGGCCTCGGGACGAAATCCTGCCCACCCTGCTCGGTACCGATTCTGCCGTCACGGCATGTTCCGAACTGGAGAAAGGAGAAGCCTGATGCTGGATAAAATTCAATTGCAGCTGCTGAAAGAAGTAGCAGATCTTGATGCCCGCCCGACGGGTGCCTTTAATATCCGTGTCAACGGCAAGGCAGCCGACCGCCAGTCTACGGCCAATATCGAAATTATCCCAAAGACCGATGTCAGCGGTATCGATATCAAAATCAAACCGGGCACTAAAAATGAGAGTGTCCATATCCCTGTAGTCATGAGTAAGACCGGCATGAAAGATATGGTCTATAATGACTTTTTCGTAGGTGACGACAGTGATGTCATCATTGTAGCCGGCTGCGGCATCGATAACTGCGGCGGCAAGGATTCCGAACACGATGGCATCCATCGCTTCTACGTCGGCAAAAACTGCAAAGTCAAATATATTGAAAAACACTACGGCAGTGGTACCGGCAAAGGCAAACGCATTCTGAACCCGGTGACAGAAGTTCATCTGGGCGAAAACAGCACCATGGAAATGGAAATGACCCAGATCAAGGGCGTCGACGACACAGACCGCGAAACCAAAGCTGAAGTCGCTAAAGGCGGCAAGCTTGTTGTACGTGAACGCCTGATGACGCACGGTGTACAGAACGCTGTCAGCGGTTACCAGGTCACGTTAAACGGCGAAGATTCCAGTGCCGATGTGGTTTCCCGCGGTGTCGCCAGAGACCAGTCCCATCAGAAGCTGAATCTGCGCATCACCGGGAATGCTCCCTGCTCGGGACATACGGAATGCGACTCCATCATCATGGACGATGCTAAGATTCTGGCTGTTCCTTCTCTGGAGGCCAACAACCTGGATGCAGCTCTTGTCCACGAAGCTGCCATCGGCAAAATTGCCGGTGACCAGATTATCAAATTGATGACGCTGGGCCTTACCGAAGCAGAAGCGGAAGAAGAAATTATCAGCGGATTCTTGAAATAAAAAAAGGGCCATGAAAAAATGAGTTCATTTTTTCATGGCTTTTTTTCGCCGGTCGCGGGTCGCTGGCCGCCCGTGGAAGAAAAATTGCCAGGGCATTTTTCTTTGAACTTATAAAAAATAAAACCTGGAATTTAGATTATCTGCTGAATTTCAGGTTTTACATAATATTTATTTGAATCAAAACCTTCACCACACTGCTGCAGCGAGGCTAAATACCATAAGCCAAAAGCGCCTTTATTTTCTACTAGCTGCTCGCTGCATTCTATCTCAAGAATCCGCCAAAGTAGCTGCCAGCACTACAGTGCTAACCACTCTCCACTAGCCACTATCCACTTTACTGGGCTATATGCCATATGCCAAAAAGCTAAAAGCGCTTTTTATTTTTTCACAGCTCTTTTTTTCGCCGGTCGCTGGGCGCTGGCCGCAGGTTGCCCTTAATCCATAAATTGATACAATCTGCCTAAAGGGGTTGTCGCTAAACAGCGGCAAACCCTTTTTTGCAGTCAGCCCTCTATTCTTTTTGTAATTAAACCACCAGTTGTAAAATTTTCGTAAAAGCCACTGTTTTCACACTTTTTCATGGTATAGTGATAATAGGTATTGTCTGGAAGGAGGTTACTATTGTGAATTCGTCCATCACACCCGAATATGCTTCCAAACTATACGCCCAATTGGTGCAGCTGAGAAAATCAGTTCTTGCTGATGGACTAACGATGTACCATGCCTGGGAAAAAGAAATTGAGCGATCTTCTTTCCGTTTCAGTGCGATGAACCTTGCGTTTTACCTGTCTATCCGCTGCCATGATCTGCGGAAACTGCAAAAGGAATTGCTGCCTCTGGGACTTTCTTCGCTGGGGCGCAGTGAAGCAAGGACGATGCCCAACCTGGATGCTGTCATGGCGTCTTTAGGAAGAATCTGCGGCAAAGAAGAGGCCGAACTGATTCCCTACCCTTCCGGAAGACGTTTTTTCCAGGGAGACAGCCTGCTGCGCCGCAATGCTAATTTGTTATTTGGCAACCGTCCGTTAGGTCAATACACGAAAATCATGGTTACCATGCCGACGGAAGCAGCCGATGATCCGCAGCTCGCCTACGATTTGATTCGCGCCGGCATGAATGTGGTACGTATCAACTGCGCCCACGACGACGTCAATGTTTGGGAAAAGATTCTCTACAACGTGCACAGTGCGGAAAAGCGGCTCAGACGCCACTGCCGAATCTATATGGATATCGGAGGACCAAAAATCCGAGTTTCGCAAGTTTTGCTTTCCGGAGAAGCTAATAAAGTCTTTATCGGGGATACGATTTTTCTCGTAAGCGGAAAGATTTCCAATTACCCTAAAGACTTTGAAGGCAATGTCGTTATCGCAAGTAGTATCCCCGAGGTCTTTAAAACACTTCGGGTCGGCGATTCCGTGATTATAGACGACGGCAAACTACAGTGTGAAGTCACAGAAATCGTTAAGCAGGGTGCTTATCTGGAAGTTATAGCAACGAGAGCTAAAGGCTTTAACCTGAAAAACCGGCGGAGTATCAATTTCCCGAATACACCGGTTGACCTCTCCCCTCTCACTGAAAAAGATTTAGAAGATCTGGACTTCATAATGGAAAATGCGGACTGCGTAGGATATTCTTTTGTACGCAACAGAGAAGATGTACAGCTGCTGCAAAGTGAACTGCGGAAACGCAATGAGGAAAAGGCACGCCGCATGGCTATCATCGCCAAGATAGAGACCCAGGACAGCGTGCACAACCTGCCGGAAATCATCGTGCAAGCTGCTTCGCATAACCCCTTCGGCGTCATGATTGCCCGCGGAGATTTAGCCGTTGAAGCAGGCTATCGCCGGCTGGCTGAACTCCAGGAAGAGATTATGTGGATCTGTGAAGCGGCTCACGTTCCCGTCATCTGGGCTACGCATGTTTTGGAAAACCTGGTCAAAACGGGAATCCCGTCCCGTGCCGAAATTACTGATGCCGCAATGAGCGAACGCGCCGAGTGTGTAATGCTGAATAAGGGTCCCTACATTGTCAAAGCAGTGTCCGGACTTGTCGATATTCTGAACCGCATGACCCGCCATCAATTCAAGAAGACGCCGCAGCTGGAAGTTCTGCATCTTGCTAAAGATACATTAAACAAGTACAAACGGTAATAAAAAAAGCTGTGGAAAAACAAAAAGCGCTTTTGGCTTTTGGCCTATGGCGTTTAGCCTCGTCTGCGAAAGTATGTTAAAGCTTTTGATTCAAGTAAAATATGATATAAAACCTGAAATTTAGCAGTTAATCTAAATTTCAGGTTTTATTTTTATAAGTTCAAAGAAAAATGCTTTGGTCATTTTTCTTTCATGGGCAGGATGCGGACAGCGGGCTGCGGAAAGCGCGTAACAGGGGCTGTGAAATAATGCACACGCATTACTTCACAGCCCCTGTTTTTACATCACAAACCCGCAGACCACATAAAGCACAATCGACACAACTGCAAAACCAAGTACATACGGCATTTGTGTCTTGACATGATCCATGATATTGCAGCCTGTCGTAGCACACGACATGATGGTCGTATCAGAAATCGGCGATGCATGGTCACCAAAGATGGAACCACCGAAGAGCGCGCCCGCAGTCAGCGGCACGCTGACACCCATGTCAATTGCCATCGGCAGGGCAATGACGGACATAATGGCCATCGTCCCCATAGAAGTTCCTGTTGCAAAGGAAAGGAGCATGGCAATGATAAAAGTCAGCACCGGCAGCAGCCCCGGTGTCAGAAACTGCATAAAAACAGAAGACAGATAAGCACCGGTGCCCAGCTTTTTAATGAGCGGACTGATGGCAAAGGCGAGGCACAAAATGAGGGCAATACCCAACATCCCACACATGCCTTTTAAGAGTTCATTCGTCAGCTGCGAAAGCGTAAATACTTTTTCTACCAGGCACATCACGGCAATGGACGTAACGGAAAGAACAGATCCCCACAAAAGGGACTGCAGGCCGGCGCCCTTTGTCGGATTACCCTTACCGGTGATTATGAGTACAGCCAGAATCGTAATGATCATCACCACAATCGGAACAATCATATTGATGATACGAGGCTTTGCATTCTCGGCAATTTTTGCGGCTTCCATGCCATCATCATTTGCCACAGAAGCCGGATCATCCAGTTCACCCGTCGTATCGGCACGCAGTTCCGCCTGCTTCATCGGTCCGAAGTCCACGGGAACGAAACAGGAAACCAATGCAAAAGCCACGGCAATAATACAGTAAAAATTGAGTGGTATCGACTGCATCAACACGCTGATGGCCTGGTCTTCCGGTACACCGCCGCTCGTCAGATAGCCGGTCATGGAGCCTAACCAGCCGGACAGCGGCAGCAGTACGCACCACGGGGTAGAAGTGGTATGGACAAGAAATGCAGCCTTTTCATGGGACAACTTCATACTGTCGTTCAGAGGACGGGCAATAGAGCCTGTCACCATGCAGCTCAGCGAGCCGGAGGTAAAAATTACAATCCCAAGGAGCCACGTAAAGAAAGCGGAAGCCTTCTTTGAATGGATGACACTCTTTTTGCGGACCATAATATCCACAAAACCTTCAATACCGCCGGAGCGCTCAATCAAATAGAGCATTGCCCCGATGAGCAGCAAAGATATAATAACAATCGTATTGCCTTTGCTTGAAAAAGTGCCTACTACACTGTAGAAAGCCGTGTTAAGGCCGGCAAAAAGCCCCGGAGTCAAAATCAGGCTGGCCAGTAAGATACCAATGAGCAGTGCCACAAATACATTCTTTGAAACCAACGCAATAATAATAGTCAGCAGCGGTGGCAACACCGATATAAATCCGTACTTCATGATTATTCCCCTCCCAAAATTCATCAACGAATGTTCTGCCTTATCACGTGTGATTTATATTTTTTATTCACGCCAGACACGGCAGAATCATTTTTTACTTTCTTAAAGCTTTCCCCAAATTTCCATTGACAACTTGACAATCCCTGGCTGCAATTTCACCGCCTATCAACACATAATCAATGCCGCAGGGAGCTAGTGTCGGCTCGCCAAAGGCAGCCTTATCGGCAATAGTTTCCGGATTAAAAATGACGACATCCGCATCGGCGCCTTCCTGAAGATTTCCCTTATTTTGGAGTCCCATCCGCTCTGCCGGCATCGCTGTCATTTTACGGATAGCTTCCTCCAGGGAAATTTTTCCTTTGCGGACGAATTCACGGAAAACACGCGGGAAGGTACCTGCAGCACGAGGATGTCCCTGGCCTTGATTCATAATGCCGTCACTGCCCACCATCACAAGCGGACTGGCAAGCGCCATATCGACTTCCTGCTCCTTCATCACATAACAGACAGTCAAATGATTCGGGTAATTCTTGCGCTCTTCTTCAAAAGCCTCCCGCGTGCTGCGTTTGCCGCGGTACTTACCCTCGCAGTACTGAATCACATCGTATCCGCAGTGATACCGCTCCAGCCACCCTGGATCGTACGTCGTAGAACCAATGGCAGTCGAAAACGCATAATAGGGATAGCAGTCACACAGTACATCGACGCCCCGTTTTCGATAGGTCTCAATCATCTGTAAAAAGGCTTCCATCTGCCCAAAGGCCGCCATGGACCCAATATGGGAAAACTGAGCCGGCAGTCCCAGCATTTCAGCAACTCCGATAAACTCGCGTCCGGCATCGAAAATCGCCGCCGCATCATCGCGAACGTGGGCTGCAATGAGTTTATGTTCCGGCACACAAGTCTTAGCTGTCGCCAAGAGCTCCCGTTCATCAATTCCCGGCACGTAGCGAATGCCATAAGAAACGCCGAAGCAGCCGGCGGCAAGTGCCTTTTCGCAAAGAGCCGACATCTGCTGGAGTTCTTCATCGGTTACATGACTGTATTTATCTGCATGTCCCACGGCCTGACGAAGCCAGGCGTGACCCACCAGAAGTGCTACGTTTACGGGAGCACCGTCGCGGTCCACAATATCCAGATACTGCGTCGGATTGTACCGGTTGATTCCGCATTCCCCGCCCAGAACCGTTGTCACGCCCATGCGAAGCATACAGTTAAAAATCGCTTTATTCATGTCGTGTTCCAGATGTCCGTCAGGAGCCACAAAGTCTTCGTGCATATGGATATCAATAAATCCCGGTGCCACAACACGCCCCGCCGCGTCAATGACCTGCTCTGCTTCCGGTTCTTTTGACGTAAGCGCCGCAACTTTTCCGCCGTCAAGCAGCAGATTCAGTTTCCGGTGAATATGGTTCGCAGGATCAATAAGCATCCCATTTTTTATCAATAGGCTCACTGTATCACTTTCTTTCAAATCAGTTATAGTAATTAGTGGAATATATTTTATTTTTGTTTTTTATTGTAGCACCGTATGAAACATGATTCAATAATATATAACAAAAATATAATAATATTGTATATTTTGTAGAATCAAAAACCTCATAGCTTAAGCTTTTTGCAGCCAATGGAGCAAATAGTTTGCTCCAAAGTGATAAATGTCCATTATTATCGGCGACACAAGACACTGGCAGAAAAATCATAGACCGCAAAAAAAGGCTGTAAAACAACGAACATTCATTGTTTCACAGCCTTTTTTGCATTCCGCCGCCCACTGTCAGCCCCCCCTTAGTTTGGAATACTTCTTCGCTGCGTGCCAAGCCAAATGCCTTATACAAAAAGCCAAAGGTACTTTTTTTATTTTTTATGGTCCCGTTTATTCAACTCGCTCGTTTTTGCAGCTTACCATGCTTTTTTAACAGGAAAAGACAGAATATACAAAAGAGAATCTGTACAAAACTGGAACACGGAGTTGCCAGTCCGATATGAAAAAGTGAAACCGGTCTTTGCAGACTCATGAAATAAGAAACAGGCACCCGGACGCCAATCGCCCCGACAATTCCCTGGATCATAACAAGTTTCGTCATGCCGATACCGTTATAAAATCCGACAAAGCAAAAGAGAAAGCTTGTTAAAATACAATCAAAGGAATAGGCTTTCAAATAATCAGCAGCCGCGGCCACCACTTCAGGTGCGCGCGAAAAGATGCCGGCCAGCGCAGTTCCGTGAAAGAAGGAAAACCAGCCCATCACGCACCCGCACGCCAAAGAGACAGCAATGGCGCCAATGAGGCCCCGAAAGGCCCTGTCCATACGCCCCGCTCCCTTATTCTGAGCGGTAAACGCTGACATGGACTGCATGAAGGCAGCGGGAACGAGCATGATAAAGCCGCAGACTTTTTCCGCAACGCCGACACCGGCTGAAGCCGTAAGGCCGAGACTATTGACAATAGCCAGAATAATCAGGAATGACATCCCTACCAGAAAATCCTGGAAGGCGAGCGGGATTCCCAATGAGAGAATGCGGTATACCATGCTCCTGCTGCAGCGAATATCCACTCGATGCATTTCAAAGGGCAGCTGCTTTCTGCGAATCAGGCGGAAAGAAATAACAACGCTGATGAGTTGGGCGAACACGGTTGCAATAGCCGCTCCCGCCGCTCCCAGCGGTACGACTGCCACCAAGAGTAAATCGCCGAAGATATTGCAGACACAAGCGATTGCCACGGTAATAAAGGGCGTCGTGGAATCCCCGATGCCACGGAAAATACCGCCAATAAGATTATAGGCAATAATGACAATGGAACCGGCACCACAAATCCGGATATAGGCTTTAGTAAGTTCAAAAGCTTCCCGAGGTGCGTTCATAATCCGTGCCAGAGGACCTGCCAACACAGTCAGAAGTACTGTAAATATCATGCCGATGATAAAGAACAGCCAAATGGAAGCTCCTGTGATATGCCCGCCTTCCTTGGCTTTCTTTTCCCCGATTTTTTGTCCCAGAAGTACAGTGGTTCCCGTAGCCAGGGAACTAATCAGGTTCGTCACCGTCTGCATAATCTGAGAACCGGTAGCAACAGCCGATACATCCGCACTGGACGCAAACTGCCCCACAACGAGCAAATCAACCGCGCCGTACATGGCCTGGAGAAAAAGTGCAAACAACACCGGAACGGCAAAACGCAGCAATGGGGCAAGAATGCTTCCTTCCGTAAAGTTGTTTCTGGAATTCATAAACAAATAAGACTCCCTTCTCGTAAAAAAACGCCGGATAAGAGCAGACATCTCAGTCTGCCATCTTATCCGGCGTACCGTTTCTTTTTGAACAGCTTACCTCCGATGACCTCCTCTACTATAGCGGATAAAAAAAGTTGTGTCAATAGAAGAGGACCAGGGTGAAAGCAAATCTATTTTTCGAGAAAAACAACTCCGGTCATTTTTTACCAAACTTTTATCCAAATTCTTCTTTTCTCTTACATTCGGACGCTAAGATGGAACCAACAAGAAAGAATCGCTTACAAGTTATTTGGAGGTAAGAGATGTATAGAACGTTACGAAGAGCATTTATCTGCGGCCATGAAGCAGGTGCTGCCCTTTTGGGGCTCCCCGGGGCCCTGATGCACGCTTCGAAAACACTGGGACAGCCTTCGGCGGGCGATATCCGGGGCTATTTAATCGATCAGGAAAGACTGGAAATATCCGGCAGGCGCCGTATGATGACAAACTGCAGTCTGACCTTCCGAGGAATCAATCCCGATGACAGTCTGGATTTCTACTGCCTCACGAAGGAAAGCGAAGGCCTGCCGGCCCTGCCGCATCCTGCCTTTATACCTCACATCAGCGTTCTGCGCATTGCTGACGGTAAAATGCGTCTCATGGATGATCCGTTCAGCCGCACGCCGCAGATTTCCACGTCTATTCCGACAGTCCCTTCAGCGCAGACGCTGCTTGATGCAGCGAGCGAAAAAGCCGTCGTAGATGCAGAGGGCAATCTCTGGATCTGCAACCCAAAGGACATTTTTTTCACAAAACTGGATAAACAAGGCCACGTCCTCTTTTCATTCACGCCCGACATTGCCGTGCAGGAAGGATTGACAAACACCAAATGCCGCGGCATCACGATTGACGAAGAAGGGCAGCTCGTCGTATTGCTGAAGCAGCACCGGAAAAAAGGAGCCAGAAACAGCGCCTATTTTCTGCTGCGTTTTGTTCCGGAAACTCACATGGCTGCACTTTCTGCTTTTCCTGCAAGAGAAGCCGAAGCCTGCGAAACACGGGTTCGTTTCAGCGGCATCACTTCTATCGGCAGCCATGAGTTCCTGGCTTTGGAACAAACCCGTCATTCCGGTGTATGGCGAAGCTGTATCTGCAAATTAAGTCTCGGCGGCAGCAATGAAGACGCCTGCAAGAAAGGGCTCTTTATCCGCAAAGAACCAATTCTGCCGCTTACAGGACAGATTCCCGGAAGCTCCAAGGTCAAAGTCGGGGCAATGGTGCTGCTGCCGGACCGGCAAACGCTGGTGCTTGCCTTGAAACTGAGCAAAGCAGCCGCAAAAGAGGCTCAGAATTTCATCTATTACTGCAAACTGACTCACACTCTGTGAGTGCTTTTTCTTCACTCCTTTCCTTTGAGAAAAGCCCTCCGTTCCCACAGCGGAGGGCTTTTCACATTGGCATCAGTGCTTTATAAAGTTAGTTCATGATAAATCGTTCCGTCCAGTTTCTTCCACTGTACGCAGCTTCCTTCCAGTACCATATACCCGCGCTCCGAATTTTCCTTGGGCATGGTGACAGATCCGGGGTTCAGGTAATAATTGTCCGTACCGAAAGCTTTCCAAGCGGGCACATGAGTATGTCCGTGAAGCAGGATATCTCCAGGTGCGAGCGGCGGCAGTGCAGCAAGATTGTAATGATGGCCGTGGGTTATAAAAAGGGTACGTCCGCCCCAGAAAATCAGGCCATATTCTGCCATAATGGAAAAATGGAGTACCATCTGATCCACTTCGGAATCACAATTCCCTCTGACCGCGTATACAGGGACGCTAAGGCCATTCAGAAGAGAGGTGCACACTTTAGGTGCATACTCAGCCGGCAATTCATTCCGTGCCCCATGATACAGAATATCTCCCAAAAGCAGCAGCTTATCTGCTTTTTCACGGGTAATCGCCTCTGCAAGCTGTCGGCAGTACATAGCCGAGCCGTGGATATCCGAAGCTATAAGCAATTTCATACTTTCATTTTCCTTTCCGGCAATCGCAAAAGCAGTATGCTAAAGACGATTTTTATTTTCCTACAAAGATTTCAGAGGCGGCAGTCCGCTGGAAATTCTTTTCCAGCATTGCCTTATGTGACAAGAAACGCGGATCATCGAAGTACTTTGCCTGCTTCGGACAGTACACAATGCAGGCCTGGCACTTGATACAGATTCCCGGGACTTCGTCCGTATTTTCTTTATTGATGGAACCCATGGGACAAACTTCCGCACATTTACCGCAGTGGTCACATTTTGTAAGGTCAGTCTTGGGTTTTGCCTTGAGGAACTTGGCAGGCTGACCATCCTCACCTTTTGGGATATAATAAGGAGCAACGGGAGCACCGTCTCTAATCACTACATCGGGAACTTTTCCCTTCTGCAGCAGTGCAGCCGTCTCAGCAACAAGCTGCTCCAGAAGTGCATCATCTGCTTCGGTTGGATGTTCCGTACCGATATTGGCAAAAGCATGTTTCCGGGCGAAAGCACCGGCAGAAACTGCATGAAAACCATGAGCCGTAAGTTCCTGTGCCAGTTCGGTCAAAGCACTGTCATAACTGCGATTTCCGAAAGTCACAAGCGCCACAGCCGGCGTATCATGACCGGTAAAAAGGGTCTGCACAAAAGGCAGCGCCTTGTTCGGCACACGGCCGGCATATGTTGGAGTTCCGAAAACAACGAGAGTGTCTGCATCATAGGACCGTACGGCCTTCTGTCCTTCCGGCAGCGTGAAATTATCGCTGCTGACGGGTACGCCCAGTACTTTGGCTATTTTTTCTCCTACTTTTTTGACAAGCGCGGCCGTACTGCCGGTCGGACTGAAAACTACGGTTTTGACTTCTTTGATCATAATTGATTGGCCTCCCTTCGCCGATGCGAGAACAACTTTTCATCTTATTTATTGTACCTTGAAAAGAGAAATATGGAAAGTGTGAAAGAACAGGGGCTGTGAAATAGTGCACATGCATTATTTCACAGCCCCTGTTACGCAGGTCGCCGGTCGCTGGCCGCGTGTCACCCGTGGAAGCAAAATGGCCAAGGCATTTTGCTACGAAATTATAAAAATAAAGCCTGAAATTTAGGTTAAGTGCTAAATTTCAGGTTTTATATTATATCTTATTTGAATCAAAAGCTTTAACACTCTGCTGCGGGCTAGGCTAAATGCCATATGCTAAAAGCCAGAAGCGCCCTTTTATTTTGTCAGCAGCTCTTTGTACAGCTCTTCATCGGAGGCATTGTAGACGTCAAAGACGACTTTCATTGTATCAGGATGTTCCCCCTGCCAGTCCCTGACTGTACGTACGGCGATGGGAGCCGCCTCTTCGGGCGCAAATCCATTCTGCCCCACTGAAATGCAGGGAAACGCAATGCTGTGCAAATCGTTTTTAAGCGCCAGATCCAGCGAAGAACGATAACTGAGAGCCAGCATTTCCCGTTCTTTTTCAGAAGCAAAGCCATACACGACCGGTCCCACCACGTGGATAACATATTTACACGGTAGGTTCCAGCCATGGGTAATCTCCGGCTGTGCCACGGAAACTTCCCCGCCCTTCTGTCCCGCAATAAGGGCACATTCCAGGCGCAGCTGCACGCCGGCAGCCGAATGAACGGCATTGTCGACGCAGTCATGACACGGCGTGAAACAGCCAAGCAGTTCCTTATCTGCGGCGTCTACGACTGCATCTGCGGCCAGCTGCGTGATATCACCTTTTCTGATATAAATTCCGGCAGCAGCCGGCTGCAAAGCAGAAAGCTCTACAATCCCGCGGCTCTTCATTTCTTCCTTGAGATACGCATCCTGCACTTTAAGAAATTCTTCTGTAACCGGTGACGGGTTACGAACATTCATGAGACTGCGCAAAAACTCTTTCTTCTCCGCCACTGTCCCCGGTACACGAAGGGCATCATAGTCAGGATCTTCTTTCAGCAAATATGCAATCAACGCGTCAAGACGTTCATTCTGGGTCATGTTTTTCTTCCTTTCGGGTGGATTGACTTCCGGTGTTGATTTCTTTCCCGTTTCCCCCACAGACTCCACCTATCTTATTTATCATATACCACGATGCTGTGTGGTACAACTCTTTACAGAGCGGGAAAATAAATATTTACGAAGATTTTACGCAACAAGACCATATTCCGCCAAAACGCGTTCACTTTTCGAGCTGATCAAGATTACCAGTCTGCAGATCCTTGATGTGTACCCTGATTTTTTCTTTGGGCCAATCCCACCATTTAAGAGCTTCGAGACGAGCAATTGTTTTCTCGTCAAAGCGCATACGGATCAATCTGGCAGGCACGCCGCCCACAATGGCATAAGGCGGCACATCTTTCGTCACGACAGCCCGACACCCGATAATGGCTCCATCACCGATGGTAACGCCCTGCATGATGACAGCTTCATAGCCAATCCAGACATCGTTACCCAGCACGATATCTCCCTTGTTATCCCAGGAATCGCGGATATCTTTGGGATCAAGTCCCCACTCTTCATCAAAGATGGGGAAAGGATACGCTGCCAATGAACCCAGAGCATGATTGGCTGCCGTAAACATAAATTTCGCGCCGCAGGCAATGGAACAAAACTTCCCCATAATTAACTTTTCCTGGTTCAGCTGCGGATAATGATACAGCACATTGTTCTTTTCAAAATCCCGCGGATCCTTTACAAAGTCATTGTACATGGTGTAATCGCCAACAATGATGTTTGGATCCTTGACCACGTTTTTCAGGTACACAGTTTCTTTATCCCACGAGCAGGGATATACATTTTCTTTCACGCCTGAGGCACTTCCTTACATCAGCTTCAGCAAAGCGTCGACATCTTCTTCCCGGGTGGACCAGCTCGTCACAAAGCGGATGACTGTATGATTGGCATCCTTCTTCTCCCAATTTTCGAAGTAAATCTTTTCGTGCAGCGCTTTTACCTGTTCATCCGTCACGATAATAAACTGCTGATTCGTTGGGGAATCAATGTGAAATTGATATCCTTTGTCAGCCAGGCCTTTTTTCAGTTTCATGGCCATATCGATGCCATGCTGTCCCAATCTGACATAAAGGTGATTCGTAAAGAGTTCGTCGAACTGTTCAGCTGTGACAAATCCTTTAGCCAGCATAGCGCCACGCTGTTTAGCATGCGTCGGGAAAAAAGCCGGCATGCCTTTCGGGAAAACGATGGCTTCCCCGAACAGGGCACCCACTTTGGTTCCGCCGACGTAGAAGACATCACAGAGTCTTCCCAGGTCCTGCAGGGCAATATCATTTTCCTTGCAGGCGAGTGCATAGCCAAGCCGTGCACCGTCAACAAAGAGAGGCAGGTGGTAAGCGGTACAGACAGTATGAATAGCTTCCAGTTCTTTTTTAGTGTAAAGACTGCCGTACTCCGTTGGATGGGATATGTATACCATCCCGGGCTGTACCATGTGAGTGTAGCTTTCGCCGGCATAGAAAGTTTCCAGATAGTCTTTCAGTGCATCTGCACTGATTTTATCGACCTGTCCGGGGATGGTCAGTACCTTATGACCGGAAGCTTCTACGGCGCCGGCTTCGTGGCAGGCAATGTGACCGGTCTCTGCAGCCACAACACCATCATACGTATGGAGATAAGCTGCAATGACGGTCGCATTGGTCTGTGTACCACCTTCGGCAAAGTAAACATCCCCATCAGGCGTGCCTGTCGCCGCCAGAATTTTTGCTGCCGCGGCTTGTGTAATGTCATCGCAGCCATATCCAACCCGGGGCTGCCAGTTTTCTTTTTCCAGGCGTTTCAGGATTTCCGGTGCACACCCGCAGTTATAATCATTTTCAAAAAACAACTTCATTTCTCAGCTCTCCTTACGCTTTTTTTCTACATAGATGACACGGCCATCTTTGCGAGGAGCTGCTTTCGGCTTTTCGGCCGCATACCCGACAATGCAGTGGCCGATACCGATGTATTCATCCGTCACACCATGTTTGCGGAGAAAATCCTGCCATTCCGGCATTTCAAATTCTTCACGGGCACGATGAATCCAGCAGCTGCCAAGCCCCAGGGAAGAAGCAGCGAGCAACAGATTAGCCAGAACAAGACTGCCGTCTTCAACCGCTGTCGGGAGGCCTTTTTTAGCAAGAACAATGAGCACAGCAGGCGCTCCGTAGAAGGGGTCGAATTTCTCATCCCAACCGCCAATCCTGCAATTGACTTCGGACAATTTTTTAATCATTCCGGGATCCGTTATCGCCACAATCAATGTCTGTTGACGCCCCATGCCGCTTGCCGCGTACAAGCCGGCCCTGATGATTGTATCGAGCATTTCCCTGGGCACAGGATCATTTTTGTACTTGCGGACACTCCGACGATCCAGCATCGCTTGAATTACAGCATTCATAATAATTCCTCCTTTCCGGGGTTGCTTAGTTTATAAAAATTATAACAGATAGCGGCGCATAGACGCAAAATACTGAAACGGTTCAAGCATATTCGTTCAATTAAGGCAAGAAAATCGTTCAAGTTTCAACATATTGGGCCAGATTGACGCTTTCCGCAGTCCGCATCCCGCCAGTGGAAGAAAAATGACCAAGGCATTTTTCTTTGAACTTATAAAAATAAAACCTGAAATTTAGGTTAACTGCTAAATTTCAGGTTTTATATCATATTTCATTTGAATCAAAAGCTTTAACACACTAGTGCAGATGAGACTATATACTATAGGCCAAAAGCTGAAAGCGCTTTTTATTGTTTCACAGTCCCTTTTGATTCCTTAAGCTGCCGGGGTCAATGCTTCGTTGACACCCTCTGTCAAACTTCCCTTCGTCGGGTCTTCAATTTCTTTAGCATTTTTTGCTTCGTCCGGAAGCACAATATCTTTCCCCTTCTTATAGGTCATATTGAGGTCGATTTTCATTTTGAGCGTTTGAATCAACTGATTGGCGAATTGTTTCTGTGAATCTGTCATTTTCGTTTCTTTAGCCGTGTGATTCAATGCAATCTCACCGACTTTCTGGACGAGAGAAGAACAATCCATCTCATAGCGGGTCGGAAGCTGTGTTTTTTTATTGACGGTCAGCATGTAATCCGTTTCGTATAAAGCACCATTCAGTAATTTTTCTTCGTCAGTTGTAAGCTTTCCATCATCAACTTTTGCCGTCGGATTGTAAGAATCGATAATGCTCGGGTCTAAATGGAAAAGAATGACTTCTTCCGGGCCATCTTTAGAAATTACATGGGCTGACTGCACTGCTTCTTTCAAGATATCTTTATCCGATTTGGCCGGCTTATCTTTGTCTGCCTTTGCAGGTTTGGAAGGCTCAGCAGCCGTTGTATATTTGCCCCAGGCTTCATTGCCCTTTTTGACATAGACGGTATTTTCCTTACCATTTTGGAGTACATAGATTTCCACAGGAATTTCTTTAGTCGCTGCACCAACCACGCTCGCCATAGCTAAAGAACCCGTCATTTTCACTTTGCTTGCCGGCTGCTTTACAGCTTCTCCTTTAAAAGAAAAAATGCCATTGAAGAGAATGCTGCTCAGGCTGGCCTTTCCATCAAATTGATACGCCTTTACCTTATGAAAAGCATCAGCTGCCGCCGTCAGCTTGTTTACTGTATCGGACTGAGGTGCCGCCATCACCGGTGCTGCAAAAAGACACAGAGCAGTGAGCAGCCCTCCAAAAAATCTACGGGATAATTTCATGAGTACCCCTCCTTACTTCTGATACCCTTCATCTTCATTCAAATTAAGGCAATTGTCAAGTGAAGAATTTGAGAAATATTCTCCCAAAAAGCGTTCTTTTTCCACCCGCGAAAGGACTATCAAAGGCTTTGCATAATCGATCCCTGCATCGTAAAAGGATTGATAAAAGTTGGACTCTTTTCAGTCGTTTCGGCTTCCTTAGCTGCCTCAGGAACGGTAATTACAGTGTCTCTGTCGTAAGTGAAATTGATTGTACAAAGCAGCGAAATGGAATGCACGAATGTCTCCATTTCAAAAGCCTGTTTTTCAATGGATTCTCCATAATTTATATTTCCCAAAAGTTTCTGCTTCATGGCTGTCTGCATAAGAGGAGAGGAATCCCATAGCATTTTTTGCGGCAGCCCCGTCTTTTTATCAATCGTAATGATATATGTCGTCTCACTGACTTGTCGCGGCTTATCCGTGTCCTCCTGCTGTTCCGACTTTACGAAGCCCATTGCGGCAATAACAGCTGCCAGCGTCTTCTGATGTTCATCTTCCGCCACCGGCATCACTTCAATAACCTGTTTTTCAAAGTCCTTACGAACCTTAGCTTCTGAGTCATTTTTCAGCATCCCCATCTTATCCTTTGTCCAGGGCTGACCGTTAACTTGTCTGTAATGATAAAACTGAGAAACAGGTTTTGCTATATAATCTTGTATCTTTTGACTTTTAATCGCCTTTCCCTGGTTATCGGTCCCAGTCACTGTCGTGGTGATGGCGCAGGCAAAATCCGGTTTGTTGATTTGCTCACTTTTGAAATCAATATGACTGCTAAAGAGATTGGAATGAAAACGTCCTTCTCCTGACATTTGTACTTCCGGTGCCATGCGCAGTTTTACCAAGGCATTGACCACATCTGTCTTATTCTGATCCGCTGCCGCCAAAGCAATAGAATTTACCAACAGCATCGCTGCCGCGGAGAACGCTGAAATAATACGCTTAACTTTCATAAAAAAGTCTCCTCCATCGGAAAATGATAGCATCCCTATTGTAGCACGATTTAGAGGAAGGAGAATGGAAAAAGTGGCTTGTGGTCAAGTATGTAGTGACAAATACCGCAAGCTTGAAGAAGCATATTCGACAGCCTTCGGCAGATTACTACTATCTTCCCAGGGCAATCCAAGGCAAACGACCGGCGTCCTGCGTCAAATGGGCCGTGCAATAATGAAATCATTTTTGCACGGCCCATTTTATAGAAAGAAGGTTTTGCTATTTTTTACTTTACAATGCCAGGGTGTAAACACCGCTCAGTGCAAGGAGAATAACCAGCACCAGTGCGGCAAATCCCCAGGCAACCAGAGACAGGAACAGATGACGTTCCAGTTCCTGATTTTCCTGATCTTCAGCCATCAAAATGGCCATAATCATACCGCCCGTCGTAGAGACCGGAGAAAGTCCCGTAATCGTGCCGCCGATAACGACCATGGAACCGAGGACAATCGGATTGATATCGCCGACGGCTTCGGCTACACTCGCCACAGTAGGAAGCAGCGTTGGGAACACAACACCCAGCCCGGAAGAGAACAAACTCATGATTCCGGCAGTAGCGCCCATGACGGCGGCTCCCGTAAAGGGAGTCATCATCGTGGAAAGGGCTGCCGTAAGCAGTTTGATGCCGCCCGTCTTGATAACGATATTCATCAGTGTGCTGACACCGGAAACCATGATTAAAACGCCCCAGGGTACGCCTTTAAAACTTTTACCTTCGTTGGCGCAATGGCAGAGCAGCAGCACGGCAGCAATGGCAAAAGCAACAAGGCCAATATTGAACTTAAAGGCAATGACAAGGACGGCCATGGCTAAAAGTCCTAAAAGGGACAGCCACTGCTGCGCGGTAAATGTCTTTAAGTGTTCTTCTTCTTTGATTTCCTCCCGTTTTTCCACGCGCCATCCCTTGTAATATACAAAGCACAAGATAGCAAGAAGAAGTCCGGAAATAAAGAGGTTGGTAAATACAGGACGCACGGCTGTGGCTGTATCAATTCCGGCCTTGCCCAGCAGTTCGTAGGTCAGGATACCTTCCGGCGTAATTGTCGTCATGCGGCCGGAAAAACATCCGCAGCAGCCAATGATAGAAAGCATCAGCGGATTATAACCATGAGCTCTCGCAATCGGAATGGCAAAGGCCGGCATAATGGCAAGTACGGGGATGGAACCAGGGCCGCACATCGTGAGTCCCAGCCCCATCAAATAAATCAAGATCGGGATCAGCACGTTATTTTTCCCTGCCAGTGCCACAATTTTTCTGGCCAGCAGATCAATGGTCCCGTTAACATTAAGTACACTAAACAAGAAGGTAACACCCATCAGTTTAATAAAAAGATTCGGATTGAATCCTTTCAAAATAGACGCATCATTCATACCGGCAATGCGGCCCAGCACCAGTGCAAAAAGCAGTGCCACAAGACCGACGTTTGTTTTCCGGAAGAAACCGAGTACAATAGCCGCCAGCAGGAGGATCAATGACAGTACACCTAAATCCATGACTGTTCCTCCTTATTTGAATACCAGGCTTGTCGGGCTTTCCGTAGCGACGGTCTTGCCGGTAAAGGTCAGTTTCCCCGTCTTTTCATCAATGGCAAAGAATTTAATCGTATCGGAATCCTCGTTAGCTACCACAAGTTCCTTATTGTCGGGACTGAAAGTAATGAAGCGCGGTGTCTTGCCTTCACAGGAAATAAATTGTTCAATCCGCAGAAAACCGGACGGCTCCTCAACACGGTATACAGCAATGCTTTCATGGATTCGGTTGGATTCATACACAAAGCGGCCGTTAGGATGAACCAGGATAGCGCTGGCCTGTCCCTGGCCGACGTAATCTTCCGGCAGAGACGGGGTTACCTGAAGCGGCGTCAGTTTGCCCGTCGTATCATCAAAGTTGAAGAAACGAACGCTGTTTCCCTTTTCATTCACGAGGTAAGCTCTCTTATTATCCGGTGATAATGCGATGTGTCTGGGTTCATCATAGGTACGGGCATCCTGGATGTCGGCACGAGTCATTTTGCCCGTTTCCTGATCCACGCGCAGTACCCAGACTCGTTCATATCCAATCTTGCGGGCCTGAGTCGGAACGAGCAGGAACTTGCCCGTATGGTCCAGCAGGCACTGATGAGCGTGGGATACACCCGTTTCCGTCAATCCTTCCAGATGTTCTACATACACAGCTTCTCCGAGACTGCCGTCCGCACGAATCGGAAGGCTTGCTACGGCGCCGCCCTGCAGGGAAGCACAGAACAGGAACTTATTATTCAGCGAAGGAGTAATATAGACAGGATTCCGTCCTTGAGAATCTACCGTATTGAGAAATTCCAGATTACCGTCTGCATGGACCTTAAAAGCACTTACTTCATGAAAGTCACCGTGAACGGTGTACAGAAAATTTTTATTCCGATCAAAAGATAAATAAGACGGATTGTCCAGGATCTTCGTGATATTTTGAAGTGTCCAATTCCCATTTTCATCAATCTTGTAGAAAGAAATGCCTTTGCCTCTGGCATGGCGTTTTTCAGTGGTTCTGCATCCTACATATGCGTACATAAAATATCCATCCTTTCCCCAGACATCAATTACTTATTCTCAGCTAACAGTTTTTTGGTATATCTCAACTTACCGCCCGCGAGCAGAATTTGTACTTCCAAATCGCTCAATTCAAGACGAATCTTAAAACTGAAATGTTTGGTTTCATCTTCCACAGTCAATTCTTTTTCCGGCATGTGATCACGCAGACCGTGAATCGTCAGTACATCACTCTGGTCAATCTTGTCATAATCAGACGGATCCGCAAAAACGGCCGGAATGATACCATGATTGATTAAGTTGGCTTTATGGATACGGGCAAAGCTCTTGGTAATAATCATCTTCACGCCGAGATACATCGGAGTAATCGCTGCATGTTCACGGGAAGAGCCCTGGCCATAGTTAGCCCCACCGACGATAAAGCTCTTTCCCATGCTCTTGGCACGCTTGGAAAATTCCGGGTCATAGCGGCAAAATGCATATTCGGCCATAGCCGGCATATTGGAACGCATGGAGGAAAACTTGGCACTGGCCGGCGTGATATCATCGGTCGACACATTGTCACGTGCTTTCAGGCTGACCTGGGCACTCAGTTCGTTTTCCGGAGGATCTGCGACCGGCAGCGGCTTGATATTCGGTCCACGAATAATTTGTACATCATTGTCTGCGGGAGCCGGCTTCAGGAACAGGCTGTCATCAACCGGATAGGTTTCCGGTTCCTTGACATCTGCCAGCACGGAAACATCATCCATCACTTCTTCCGCCGTCGTCAGGACACCGGTAATCGCTGTAGCAGCCGCTGTTTCAGGGCTCACGAGGAACAGTTTGGCATCCGGCGTACTGCTGCGTCCCTTAAAGTTACGGTTGGAAGTACGAACAGAAATTCCCTTCGTGCAGGGAGCACAGCCAATGCCGCAGCAAGGGCCGCAGGCCAGTTCCAGGAAACGGGCACCGGCCGTCATCAAGTCGGCAATGACACCGTCCTTCATCAGCTGCAGGTAAATCTGACGGGAGCTGACGCCGCAGACAAGACTGACATCCTCGGCTACATGGTGTCCTTTCAGTACCAGCGCTGCTTTCTTAAAATCAGAATAGGAGCCGTTCGTGCAGCTTCCGATATAAACCTGCTGCACTCTTTTCTTCGGAGCTTCCCACACCGTGACGACGTTATCCGGCAGATCCGGCAACGCAACCAGAGGTTCCAGCGTACTGAGGTCAATAGTCATTTCTTCATCATACGTACAGCCGGGGTCCGGCAGAATTTCCTTATAATCTTCTTCTCTTCCCTGAGCAGCCAGATAGGCGCGAACCGTTTCATCAGCAGGGAAAATGGACGTTGTCGCATTCATTTCGGCACCCATATTCGTAATGGTCATGCGTTCCGGCACAGAGAGGGATGCGGCCCCTTCTCCCACATATTCAAACACCTTGCCCGTACCGCCTTTCACAGATACGCGGCGCAGCATTTCAAGAACAATATCCTTTGCGGCCACACCGGGACGGAGATGATTCTTCAGTTCAACCTTAACAACTTTCGGCATGCGCAGTACATAAGGCAGCCCGGCGAGCGCCGTTGCGATATCCATACCGCCGACACCGATGGAAAGCATCCCAACAGCACCGCAGCTCGGGGTATGGCTGTCGCCGCCTAAAAGCAAATAGCCAGGCTTGGCAAACCGTGCACAATGCAGAGCGTGGCAGATACCATTACCAGCCTTAGAAAGCACGATGCCTTGTTTTTTAGCCTGGGTCTGCAGATAAATATGATCGTCCGGGGTCTTGTTATCAACTTGCAGCAAGTTATGATCTACATAGCTCACGGAAAGTTTCGTCTTGACACGAGGCACTTCCAGCGCCTCAAAAGCCAGATAAGCCATAACAGCATTGATATCGTGGGTCAGCGTATGATCCACTGTCAATGCAATTTCGTTTCCCGGCACCAGTTCGGCCGGCTTAGCGAGATGCATGCGGATCAATTTTTGAGTGATATTCTCTTTCATTTCAAGTTCCCCTTTCCAAATACAGCTTCAGACAATTCTTATTCCAGGTTGGCTCATTGCCTCTGAATTTTCTGAAATTATGGTATCACACCTCTTGCATTTCGTATAATATTTAATTATAATAGTTTTATAATGTGATATTATAATGAGGGATGCAGAGATGGACAGCCGTGAACTGCAGTATGTAATCGCCGTCGCCCAGACCCACAGCTTTTCACAGGCGGCAAAGCTTGTCATGGTAAGCCAGCCTGCGCTCAGCCAATACATCCGTCGGCTCGAACATCGTCTGGGATGCACCCTTTTTTATCGAAATACCCAAAAAGTAGAACTTACACCGGCGGGAAAAGTTTTCGTAGAACGCGCTCAAGATATTTTGGGCAGTATACATAATTTGGAAAAGGAGATGGAAAAGTACCGCTGGGGAAAACACAACCTGTTGACGATCGGAGCCTCTCAGTTTTACGGGAAGTACGTGCTTGCACCGATGATTGATGTTCTCCGCAGCAAAATGCCCGAATCCCACATTCAAATTACCGAAGGAAGATCGGAACTTCTGGAAAGCCAGATTGTCTTACACAAATTGGATATAGGCATTTTTCCTGAACCCATATACCACCAGGAAATCAGTTTTCTGCCCATTTATGAAGAATATGCATATTTTGCCTTTTCCGAGAAAAATAAAGAAGCAGTGAATATTGCTAAATCCGCCTGGGATGGAGATAAAATTGACTTATATGCATTCCGTCATCTACCCTTTGTACTGCTGCGGAAAGGTCTTAAATTTCATGATTTTGCAGAAGCCATTTGCAGCAGCTTTCATTTTCAGCCTCGCTCCGTATACGAATCAGACAACCTCGATACAGTTTACACGCTGATTAATCACAATTACGGCGTAGGTTTTCTTCCAAGCACGCTCCTCCCCTCCATTGATGAAAAACGGAATCACGTCCGTTTCTACCCGATTACTTCACCGCTGGCCAGACGCCGCATCGGTATCGCTTATCTGACGGCCCGTTATAAAAAGAAGGAACTGGAAAGTGTAGCGAGCATTGTATCCAAAGAAATCCATAGATTGTTGGAAAAGCAGCCTAAAAAGGTGATGAACGGCTAGTGGGAAATGGCTGACACAATTATACGGGCAATAAAAAGGGCTGTGAAATAATGCGTGTGCATCATTTCGCAGTCCCTTTTTCACGCTTTCCGCAGCCCGCCGTCCGCCTCCCGCCCGTGGAAGAAAAATGACCAAGGAGACCCTCTTCGACGTCGCCACGCGACCTTGAAGAGAGGGGGACCGCCGGAAGGCCCGATGACATCGGGCCTTCCGGAAAGCGGTGGGTGATGGACCACTCTGCCGAAGGCAAGGCTAAATAAAAAAATTTAGATTATCTGCTAAACTTCAGGTTTTATATCATATTTTACATGAATCGAAAGCCTTACCATACTGCTGCAGACGAGGCTATATGCTATAGGCCAAAAGCCAAAAGCGCTTTTTTATTTTTCACAGCCCCTTTTTCTACTTTATTCAACCGCTTTTCCGATTAGTTCTTTAAGGAATGCGAACACTCTTCGCGTAGAAGAAATACTGACAAATTCCTGCGGAGAATGGAGGTTGCCCGCGTCCGGACCGATGGAAATACAATCAAGTTCAGGGCGTTTTTCCAGGAAAAATCCACATTCCAAACCGACATGAACCGGTGTAGCTGCAAGTTCTTCCCCGTATAGCTTACGATAGCAGGAAACTGCCATTTTCTTCAGCTGGGAATCCGGATTGTCCGGCCAGCCCGGATACACACAGGAAACATCGATGGTTCCACCAAAAAGCTGACTCAGAAGCCGCATTTTATCAACGATAGCATCACGCCGCGAAGCAAACGAAGAACGCGGTTCCGAAACTGCCACAAACCGGGATTTTTCTCTTTCCAATCTTGCCTCGCCAAGGTTGGCAGAGCTTTGGACAACACCTGGTACCATACCATTCATCTCAACAATCCCCTGGGGTGCCAGCAGCAAATAACACAAAACAGCCCGCGTATCTTCCGCGGTAAGAACTTCAAAGCGCTCATCAGGCAATACTTCTGTCTGAATGAAAAGGTCAGGATTTACGGCACCGTACTCTACCTTGAAGGCCTCACCCATCTTTTTCCAAAGCGCCATGACCTTCTGCAGGGCATCTGCAGGGAAAGCGAGGACTGCCGAGGCATCCCGTGAAATGGCAATACGGAAACTGCCGCCTTTTAAATCTGCTAGATAAAGCGTCACTATTTTTTCTGCTTCTGCCATCATACGAGTCAACAGTTCAATAGCACTGCCGCGTCCCCGATGGATATCTTCTCCGGAATGACCGCCCCGCATGCCGCCTACATGGCAGCGTACGAACGCAAAGGAAGCCGTCGTCCTTTTATAAGTCACAGGCCGTTCATAGCGAACGCAGCAGCCGCCGGCACTGCCCGTAGTCGCATGGTGTTCCGACGCGTTATCGAGATCAATCACATAGGGTGCATGGAACCACGATACGTCGGCATTCAAGGCGCCGCTGAAATCGTCTTCTTCAGCCGTAGTAAAGAGAACTTCCAATTCCGGATGAGAAAAATCGTCTGCCGCGAGCAGGGCCATAGCAAGCGCTACTCCAATCCCATCATCAGCTCCCAGCGTCGTCCGGCCCCCCGTTGTCAGAAGATCATCTTCAAGCTTCACCGGTATTGGATCTTTGGCGAAATCATGGACAACATGAGGTGCTTTTTGAGAAACCATGTCGAGATGGGCCTGCAGCATAACGGCCGGCTCTTTTTCACGTCCCGTCGAAGCCGGTTTGCGGATATACAGATTATGGTAAGCATCCTGCCGGCAGGTAAAACCCTGATTCCGTGCCCAGGTGAAAATGGTGTCACTCAAAAGTTTTTCCTGAAACGTGGGATGCGGAATGCGGCACAGCGCCAGAAAATAATGAAACACCGGTTCTTTTTCCAGCGCTTCCAGTGTCATCTGTTCTGTCATTGGTAAGTCCCCCCTCCAAGTATATTTTTCTTTATTGTACTACATTACTAAAAAAATGGACAGAAAAGCAGATGACACGTGTGACCAAAAATTATCTGTCTTGATAACAACCAGGGCATTTTCCTACGAACTTATAAAAATAAAACCTGAAATTTAGGCTATCTGCTAAATTTCAGGTTTTATTTTTTATTTGAATCAAAAGCCTTGCCATACTGCTGCAGACGAGGCTAAATGCCATAGGCCATAAGCGCCTCTTTATATTTTTTTACATCTCCTGCTTTATTTCTTCGCCATCGCAGAAATCAATGTTTTCAGGACTTCATACATACGCAGTGTCGAAGAAATACTCAGACTTTCCTCCGGTGAATGCAGGTTCCACTCATTGGGTCCGATGGAAAGGCAGTCAAGTTCCGGGCAATGGGCAATGAAACAGCCACACTCCAAGCCGCAGTGGACAGGAGCAGCAGTCATCTTCTCACCGGTAACCTCTGAGTACGTCTGAAGCACACGCTCCCGGAGCGGGGAATCGGTCCGGTGAGGGAATCCCGGATAAGCGCCAAAGGTATGGCAGGTTCCGCCGACCAGAGCAGCAAGAGCCTGAATTTTTTGATAGACAGACCGGCTTCCGGAATCAAAGGTAGAACGGATTTCCCAGACCGCCTTTGCCGTATGATCCGGTTCAAGGGAAAGTTCACCCAAATTGGCCGATGTCCTGACTGAAAATGTTTCCAATCCTTCCATCTCCTGGATTCCCTGCGGAGCCAGCACGAGGAACTGGATGAGAGACTTTGAATCTGCCTCAGTGAGTGCCTGAGATACTTCCTCGCTGCGTGATTCCAGT
Source organism: Acidaminococcus sp. (assembly GCA_022482815.1). Taxonomy (NCBI): domain Bacteria; kingdom Bacillati; phylum Bacillota; class Negativicutes; order Acidaminococcales; family Acidaminococcaceae; genus Acidaminococcus; species Acidaminococcus sp. The sequence goes on along the minus strand of JAKVOM010000001.1, from coordinate 1,305,293 downwards.
GCGACAGCAAGTTCCGGATTTGTATGAAGGTACTCGCGAAGCAGGTTTTGTTTTGCTTTTTCAAGAGCCGCCATGACCCTTGGTGCAGCCTCCCTGGAAACGCCAATGACCGCTTTGGCATCGCGGGCAAGTGCCAGCCGGAAGGAACCCCCGTTCAAAGAAGCAATCCGTACCGGGGCCGTTTCTTCCGCTGCTGCCAAAAGACGGGTCAAAAGAGCAATAGCACTTCCTCTGCCGCGATGAATATCTTCACCGGAATGACCGCCAATCATCCCTTTGACTTGTAAAGAAATCCAGGACGTTTCTTCAGTCACAGGTACCATTGTGTTGGGTCTTTGCCACTCCACAGCAAAACCTCCGGCACTGCCTGTAATGGCATGTGATTCCTGGGCATTATCCAAATTCAGCAATTGTCTGCCATGAATTTTAGAAAAATCCACCCCATCCGCCCCGCTGAAAGTATCTTCTTCATCTGTGGTTAAAAGTACTTCGATTTCGGGATGGGACGGCAAATCTTCCTCCAGAAGAGCAAGGCCGAGTGCAACACCGATGCCATCGTCGGCACCCAATGTGGTTCTGCCGCCCGTGGAAAGCAAATCTCCTTTGACTTCAAGTGTCAGCGGATCTGATGTGAAGTCATGTTCGATGCCGGGTGCCTTCTGGCAGACCATATCCAGATGCGCCTGCAGGATCAGGCCGGGTTTATCCGCAGCGTCTTGGGAAGCTTCACGGCGGAGCAGCAAATTATTTCTTGCATCCTGCCAGACCGAAAAATTTCTTTTTTTGCCCCAGGCAAAAAGGGAATCACTAAGCTGCTTTTCTTCATGAGAATTATGAGGTATCCTGCAAATTTCAAAAAAATGGCGAAATACAGGGTGCTGAGCTAACGTTTCTAAAGTTTCCATAGTTGACACTCACTCCTTAGAAAGGACCATAGTGAATCTGAACCGCAATGGTCATGAAGATGAAAGCGACAACCCACCACAGCGCAAAAAGCGGGAGGAGCCATCTGAACCATTTACCGAAGGAAATACGGGCCATGGCGCAGGCAGCCACAACTTCACCACTGGTCGGTGCCAGCACGTTGGTAAAAGCATCGCCCATCTGGAAGGCGAGCACTGCAGTCTGACGCGTAAGTCCAATGAGGTCAGCGAGCGGTGCCATCAGCGGCATGGTAATGGCAGCCTGACCACTGCCGGAAGGAACGAGTACGTTGAAAATATCCTGAACTACGAACATACCGCAGGCACTCAGCACAGGCGGAAGTCCGTTCAGCAGCCCTGCGAGGGCATGAATAATCGTATCCATGATGTGTGCCTGCTGCATGATAAGCGTAGCACCGTTGCACATACCAATGACAATATTAGCGAAGAGAAGGTTGCCGCAGCCCTTCAGAAAAGCATCGGCAATTTCCCCGGGTTTCAACCCGCCGATAACGCCGCTGATCAGCCCGCATGCAAGGAAAAGTCCTGCCATTTCATTAATATAAAAGTCGAATTTCAAAACACCTACAATAACGGCAATGATGGTTAATAAAAACATCAACAATACCAGTTTGTGGCGAGTCGTCATGACCGGAATTTCTTCAATATCCAGCTGCTGGTTATATTTCATATCTTCTTCATGGACGGTACTTGCTTCCGGATTTGCTTTGATTTTACGAGCATACCACATCACATAAAGGATAGATACGGTAATCAGAGTGGCAAACAATACGAGCCGCAGGCCAAGTCCGGAGAACATCGGAAGTCCTGCAATCCCCTGAGCCACACCGACCGTAAAGGGGTTGGTTACGGCACCGGCATACCCGGAAGCAGCCGCACAGAAGACTACCCCGATAGCCGTCAGGGAGTCAAACCCCATAGCTACACAGACCCCGATCACGAGAGGCATAAAAGCAAGGAACTCTTCAAAGTTGCCTGCAAAGCAGGAGCCGCATCCAAAAAGAACCATGCAAACCGGAATCATCAACAGCTCGCGGCCCCTCATCTTCTTTACAATATTGGAAAGGCCGGCACCGGTCGCTCCCGTTGCATCCATAATGGCGAACATACCGCCGATAATAAACAAGAAAGAAATAATTTCTGTAGCATTCTGAAGACCCAGGGTCAGAGACTGGAGGAGATAGAAGATGCCGACTGGGTGCTGCTCTACATAATGAAACGAAGCCGGATCCACTACTTTCTTATTGATTACAGGATCCATTACGCGGGCGTATTCGCCAGCCGGAACAATATACGAAGCAACAAACGCGAGCAGCATGATAATGGCCAAAAGGACCATCGGGTTCAGGGCATGCAGTGACAGCCCCTTGGATTTTTCCTGATCATGTTCACTCATTTCGAAACTCCTTTCATAAAACCTGTTCTACTTGTGATGGCCTGAAAACGAGGAATCCTCACTCCTCACATGTACGGCCAAATCCAGAATAAAATCAAACGTTTTTTCAAAGCGCTGCTCATGAGCTTTGATGTCAAGCGTACCCTTCAGCAGGCAAGCTTGATGGATATAACGCTCATGCAGCGAAATGATGGCATCCAAAAGGAGCGGTACCCTATCCTTTTGCAAAGTGCCCTCATTAACTAACTCATCCATAATGATCATGTCGCGGTCGAACAACGTACCTCTTAAAAGCATCCGCCTCGTCGATGCATCCGGAATACCTTCAAGTTCTTCAGGATATAAAACTTGATAGTATATTTTAATCACCATTTCCAGATTACCGGAACGAGGTCCAAAAAACATATTGTAAAAGATTTCCGGATACTGAAAAGCGATCTCATTGAAGCAGCGATAAATTGTATGGTACTTTTCCATTGCAGTCATCTGCGGCGTGATTTGTTTGTGAAGCAGCATCACATAATCCCTTAAAAATCCGACAGAAGCAAAAAGAATCAACTCATCCAGGTCTGCAAAATAATGGTAAAGGGTTGCTGAATTGTAACCGGCTTGTTCAGCAATCGTACGAATAGTAAGTCCGTGGAAACCATCCCGCTGCAGAATCTGTTTAGTCGCTTCTACAAAATATATGAGCGTTCTTTTCTGCCGGATTGTCATATCCTCTCCTTTATGGGAAATCAGTTTTTCTTCTCCTTTCATGGGCCCTCCTATTTTTTTCAATCATGATTGACATTTTTCTCGAGACTGTCTATAATACAGATAAGCAATTTTTCAATCATGATTATATTTTAATCTTGATTGAATTTCAACAAGAATTTTCAAAAAACTCAATTTTTAAAAAAGGGATGAGAAAATTGAAACAAAAGTTACACTTTTCAGGGAATGCACTCGTTCTGGCAGGTGCTTTTTGCTGGAGTCTCAATTCTCCAATCGTCAAATATCTGACGCTGGATCCGCTTCTTATCTGTGGGCTCCGCTCCCTCATTGCCGGGCTGGTGCTGCTTCCATTCTTAAAAATTCGGGAAATCAACAAAAATAAATGGCTGCCCATCTATCTGCTTTCTTATTGTGGGCTTTGCCTCAGCGTTATCCTGGCCTTGTCTCTGACCTCGCCGGCAATCGGTGTAGGAATGCAGTACACAGCTTCCATATGGATTTTCCTCGGGACCTGCCTGTATCAGCATTCCTTTTCCAAAAAACAGGCACTTCCGGTCGCAGTCATCGCTTTGGGCGTACTCTGCTTCATGCTTTCGGGAGGCCAGGGAGACTCCAATTCTCTGGGAAATCTTATTGCCGCGTCCGAAGGAATCTTTTTTGCGGGTATGACACTTTCTTCCAAAAAAGTTACCACGACCAACGTGCTGGGAATGACAAGCCTTGCCAATCTTTTTACGGCACTTGTTGTATTCCTGCTCTTCCCTCAGAAAATCTCCGGGGCTTTCACCATGTCAATGCAGGAAACTATTCTTATGGTTGTAATGGGTGTTGTACAAGTAGCCGCTGGTTATGGATTATATAATCTTGGGGTACAGAAAATCCCGGCACAAAGAGCTTCCCTCCTCGCTCTGTTGGAACTTATTCTGGGGCCGTTCTGGGTAGTACTTCTCCTGGGACAGTATCCGGCACCTATTGTCATGCTGGGACTTATCATTATTTTCGCAGGAATGATTCTGGAATTAAAAATTGATTCCCTGCACGGCATTAAAAAGATTCACCAACCGATTTCTGAAAGATCTTTTTAAATACGCTGCACCCTACTCCACCGCAATATGCACGAAATCGGAAAAAATATCTCATCTCCAATTTTCTTTACAAATTAAATTATTTCCGTCAAAGTCATGAGCCTGCCTCTCATGACTTTGGAAACTCTCAACGAGGGGCTGTCGCATTTTGCGACGGCCCCTTTTGTATCAAAAACAAGGTAAAAGCAAGGCGCGGCCTCATTGAATGAGACCGCGCCTTGGTGTAGAATTTAAATATGCCAAAAAAGAAACCTACACAAAAGGATTATACAAAAATTGGCAGTTCTTATCAACTTTTTCTTCCTCTAAATTTTGAAGTACAAATCCCTAATGACGATCCTGTTCGCTTGGTGCGTGCCATGGTAGAAGGGATGGATGTAAAGGCATTGTATGACACGTATTCTCATGTCGAGAATAAATTAACGTCACCAATTCAGCTGCTGGAAATCGTCATTTATGCATGTATGGAAGGAATTCGTGGTTCGCGTAAGATAGAGCAATCCTGTAAAAGAGACACTCATTTCATGTTCCTCTTAGATGGGAAAAAAGCTCCGGATAATGCAACCATTGCAAGATTTTGTTCCCTCCATCTAAAACCATGTATCAAGGAGCTCATGATTCAGATGGATAAATGGCTGCTGGCTCGCGGGTTCATCACGCTGGATAGCCTGTTCATCGATGGGACAAAAATTGAATCTGTGGCAAACAAATACAAATTTGTTTGGAAAAACAGAGTCTTAGGCAGCCAGAACAAACTCATAGAGAAACTGGAGCAACTGGTTCCCGAAATCGAGGAACGTTTCGGAATCAAGGTCTGTTACGGAAACACTTTCCACATCCGTCATTTAAAGAAGCTCCTAAAAAAACTGCTTGTCATAAAGCGGGCTGAGGGAATCGAGTTTGTTCACGGATGTGGGAAAAGAAAGACCATCCTACAGAAGTACTATGAGATTTTAGCTAACTATCTCAAACGGCTTAAGGTGTATACGAAGCAGCTTCATATCTGTGGGGAACGGAACAGCTTTGCCAAAACAGACCCGGATGCTACCTTTATGAGGATGAAAGAAGACGCCATGCTTAATGGCGCCTTAAAGCCGGGATACAATGTCCAATATGCAAACAATTCCGGTTTTACCTTGTTTGCAGATGTAAGTGCACATCCAACAGACATGCGGACACTCATTCCTTTTCTTGAAGGATTTGAAGCCCACTTCGGTCAGAAATTTGCAAACATTGTAGCCGATGCAGGCTATGAAAGCGAAGAGAACTTGGTCTGGCTGAAGAAGAATCAGTATACTTCATATATCAAGCCTAACAATTATGAAAGAAGCAAGAGGAAAAAGTATAAGAACGACATCGGCAAAGCAGAAAACATGACATATTTGCCTGATCAAGACATGTATATCTGTAAAGGCAGGAGACTGCTGAAAGTCAGCAAAGTAACCCAGGTAAAGAACCGGTCAGGATATGTGTCAGAGAAAACATATTACGAATGTAAGGACTGCAGCGGTTGTCCCTACAAGGAACAGTGCATCCATGGGAACAATTGCAGGACACCCATGGAGAAAAGAAACAAGAAATTAGTGGTCTCGAAGAATTTTGCTGCACTGAGGGCAGAATCCCTGAAGAACATTACTTCCGAATATGGTAAGGAACTGAGGATGAACCGCAGTATACAGGCAGAAGGAGCCTTTGCGGATCTCAAGGATTCATTAAACGTCAGAAGATTAGAAACCCGAGGCAAAGGAAATGCCCTGGTAACAGTGGGAATATGTGCCATGGCACGGAATGTCCTGAAGGTCCATCACAAAGTTCAAGACGGCAAAGAGGATTTGCACTTGTATCCGCTGAAAAAAGAGGCCTAAAAGATACAAAAAGAGCGCTCGAAAAAAGCAACTTAGGGTTGCTTAATTTCGTGCGCCCTTTTTTCATCTCAAAACATATTCAACTAAAAAGTAAGGCAATTTGGGGCCTTTAGCAAGTTATTTCAGGGATTAAAAATCGGTCACTTGCGACAGCCCCTTTTTTCGCATTATGACGCCCGCAGTCTGCAGCCTGATAGTTGAGAGGCCGCTGCGAAAAAACTGCTCAGATGTTTCTCATACAATTGTACCAACCAGTGTTTTCCCTTTTGCCGAAGGCGCAGCTATATGTCAAATACCAATGGTGCTAAACCCAGCTTCCTCAGAGAGAACCAGCAACTCTCAGGTTTTAAATTGATGAAAACATACCTGCCTACTGCATAACGGGATATTAAGCCGTGCCTGCCCTTTATTGCATCTGCAAATTTAACAAACAGACTAAACTCAAAAAAGAAAGAATCCCTCAGCCTTGCAGACAGCAAGATTGAGGGATTCTCAATTTTTTAAAGAAAAAGTGATAATAAACAAGGAGGCATCGCCCAAAGGCGATGCCTCCTCGCCGTGTTTTCTACAACACGACCGTAACAGGGTTCAATTAGATAATGCCTCTCAGCTTCATCGGTTCAACGAGAGCATTCAGGGCTACGATGTATGCGCCTACACGCATGGTGGTATTGTACTTCTTAGCAGCGTCATAAACGTTACCGAAGGCCTTAACCATCATCTTTTCCTGTCTTTCAACAACTTCTTCTTCGCTCCAGAAGTATCTGTACAGGTTCTGTACCCATTCGAAGTAGGATACGGTTACGCCGCCGCCGTTAGCCAGTACGTCAGGAACCACAGGGATACCTCTCTTTTCGAAGATATCATCTGCTTCTGCATCCGTCGGGCCGTTAGCAGCTTCAACAATCATCTTAGCTTGAACTTTTTCAGCATTCTTAGCGGTCAGCTGGAGTTCCATAGCAGCCGGAATCAGAACGGTAACTTTTTGCAGCAGAACTTCTTCGCCCGGGATAGCTTTTGCACCAGGATAGCCGGCAATCAGGCCATCATGTTGTTTAGCATAAGCTTCTACCTTGTACGGATCCAGGCCGTTTTCGTCATAGATACCGCCGGAGATATCGGACAGAGCAACAATCTTCAGTCCTTTATCAGCTGCGCACTTAGCAGTCCAGGAACCTACGTTGCCGAAGCCCTGAATAGCAAGCGTTGCATCTTCCGGTTTAACACCTTCGCGTTTCAGCAGTTCCAGGGTAGCGGTGATAACGCCACGGCCGGTAGCGGAAGTACGGCCCAGGGAGCCGCCCATGCTTACTGCTTTACCGGTGATGAAACCAGGAGCAAACTGGCAGTTGATCTTGGAGAATTCATCGCACATCCAAGCCATGATCTGAGCGTTGGTGTTCATATCAGGAGCCGGGATATCTTTCTTTTCACCAATCAGCGGAGCAATTCTGTCGATGTAGCCGCGGGTGATCTTTTCGAGTTCAGTCTTGGAAACCTTGCGGGGATCAACGATAACGCCGCCCTTGCCGCCGCCATAAGGCAGACCAGCAATTGCGCATTTCGTGGTCATCCAGAAGCCCAGGGTCTTAACTTCATCCATGGTAACATTCTGATGATAACGAACGCCGCCCTTAGCAGGACCAAGGATGGTGCTGTTCTGAGAACGATAGCCGGTGAATACCTGTACATGGCCATCATCCATCTTTACAGGGATGCTGACTTCAACCGTACGTTCCGGTTGAGAAATAACGGCTTCTGCATTCGGATCAAGGTTGATCAGTTTAGAAGCTTTCTCCATAGGGATTTTTGCCATTTCAAATAAACTCATTTGTAGCGCCTCCTAAAAAAGTTTCTTGAACCCTTACGAACCTATTATAACATGATTCATAATTAACAGTTTATTTTTTTGTATTTTGTATACAATTTGCTTTTACACGCGAAAGAAGCCCGAATTATCTAGCTTCCTTCTGTTGTCTGAATTGTTCGTAAATGGCTCCAAACGGGATTCCGCCAATTACTTTTCCCTTATATTTTTGAGGCAAAGTCTCTACAGCGTTCGTTAAATGGGAAGACGTAATCCCGCATTGAATACTGATCCAGGCCTCCATAAAAGCAGCCAGATGATCGCAGCCCTTTAACATTTCACCATCAATCGGATCATACTCATCCAAGTTGTACTGCTCCGGAATGTCCCCGTCGAGCAGATGAATTTTCCCGTCAATACGGATGCGGTTCCTGAACTCATGCATGGTAAAGTTCAGGATATCGCTCTGCCAGTTGTCAGGCAGAAGCGGCAGCAGTATTTCTTTCATCTGCCGTTCCTCGATTTCCTTGATTAAATCATCGAGACCTTCAATAGAGCGTTTGATTGGAGAAATAATATCACGCGTCAGTACTTCCGGAAGGTCATGCCAGAGTCCGCCCAGGAAATCGTTGACGATTCGCTGCCGGCAGGCACCCCGTGCCGATGCACAGAAATATCCCATCACAGCGACAACCAGTACGTGCCCCATGACGGAAGTTTCCGGCACGCGGGGTGACTGGGACCAGCGTTTCTGAAAACGAAGTTTCCCTATCAAATCCACAAATTTTCTGGTTTTGCCGTTCATGGCAATTTTTTGCACGCCGGCCAGATTGTAATGTTCTTCGATTTCATCGGCGATGGCGCTCTTGATTTCCTCAACACCGAAGATACCCCCATTCATCCGATAAACAATGCGAAATTCCCATTCTGTAGCCAGATAATGAGCAGCACGAATAATTTGTTTTTCCAAACGGTACCGATCCTCATCAAAATAAGCACGGAATTTTTCCATGAACGAACTATCCTTAAGAGAAGGTACCCTCCTCACCAGTTCCTTATACACCCAGGCATTCAGCTGTGTGCCTCTTTCCCGCATCAGCTCATGAAACAGGGGTGGTTTGATATCAGTCAGCACGACACGATGAAGGAATTCAAAGATGGCGCCTTCTACCAGCACCTGCCAATTCAGGACAGCACCATGATCTTGTTCCTCATAACGGGCCAGCACGTACATGATCATCATTTTGTGTGCCTGTTTATCCAGTTCCGTAAATCCCTGCGGCCGGATATGATCATTCCAGCGCTGGATATGAGCGGCTTCAAAGATAAACTGAATTAAATCCTTAGGAAGTGCCAGTTCCTGTAACTCACTCATTCCGCAATCCTTTCTGAACCATTTCGATTCGGCAAAAAGCTTTTTCGCTGCTGTTTTTGAAAATTTTCTACATATATATATTACTTATTCGTGATTGCTTTCAAAAACCTTTTTTATTGGTTTAAAATTAATCGACTAATCGACCCTCTTTTCCCAATTTTTCCATTGGGACGTCCTTGCCTTTTTATCGAATTTGTCCTGCGAATACGGGGCCAGAGATTGGTGCTCGGAATTGAAACTTGATTCTTCACAAAATTGTTTTGTTGACAATCGAAACATGATATAATAAGCTGATTTATTGTTTTTATTGATTGATTAAACCAATCCAGAAAGGTTGTGAGATACCAAAGATGAAAGAAATGATCCGGTTAGTGGGTATTACAAAAGAATTTGATCATAATTTGATTATTCCCACTTTGAACCTGACCATCGGGGATGGGGAATTTGTCACGCTGCTCGGCCCGTCCGGGTGCGGAAAGACAACGATTCTGCGCATGATTGCAGGCCTGGAAACGCCGACATCCGGGCAAATTTTCCTGGATAATGAAGACGTAACGAAACTGGCTCCTTACAAACGGAATGTCAACATGGTTTTTCAGCATTATGCTCTCTTTCCACACATGAATGTAGAAGAGAATATCCGCTTTGGTCTGATGATGAAAAAAGTTCCCAAAGAGGAACAAGACAAGCGCATCAACCAGGTACTTTACCTGACACAGCTGGAAGAGCTCCGTTACCGTAAGCCGCAGCAAATGAGCGGCGGTCAGCAGCAGCGGGTAGCCATCGCCAGAGCTGTCGTCAACAATCCGAAAGTCCTGCTGCTTGATGAACCGCTGGGGGCCCTGGATTATAAATTAAGAAAAAAGATGCAGCTGGAGCTTAAAAATCTGCAGCGAGGCCTCGGAATTACGTTCATCTACGTCACTCATGACCAGGAAGAAGCTCTGACAATGAGTGACCGGGTCATCATTGTCAATGGCGGCCGCATTGAGCAGGATGATCCTCCTGCGAAGATTTATCAGAACCCGAAGAGTCAGTTCGCTGCCAATTTCATCGGCGAAAATAATTTCTTTGCGATTGAAAATGACCCGGACCATGTACTTGCCATCCGTCCGCAATATATCAATGTCACGGAAGAAGAGGCTGCGGCTGAAACAGCTCCTTTCTATTACGGGACGGTAGTGGAAATTCTCTTTACCGGCACAATCACCAAGGTCTATATTCGTTTGGACAATACAAACCAGATGGTCACAGCTTATCAATTTTATGATGACAGAAAACGGTGGAAAGCGGACGACCGTGTCGGCATCAGCTGGAATGAAAAAGATGCTGTGAAGGTGATAAAATGAAACGGGGAAAATGGCTGGTTGTACCAGCAATGGGCTGGCTGACGCTCTTCTTTGCACTGCCGCTCATTATTGTCGTGGTCGTTTCCTTCGCCTCCCGCACCGCTTACGGGCAAGTCGTTTTCAATTGGACACTTCACAACTACATTCGTTTCTTTGAACCACTGTACCTTCGTATTTTTGTTACAACAATCGTCACTGCTATCATTACAACAGCTGTAACTTTTGCACTGGGATACCCGGTTGCGTACACGATTGCCATGATTTTGCCAAAGAAATGGCAGCAGTTTGGAATCATCGTAGTTATGATTCCCTTCTGGATCAACTTTTTGATTCGTTCTTTCGCCTGGGTGATTATTCTGCGTTCCCAGGGGGTAGTCAACACACTGCTGCTCCATCTGGGGCTCATTCAAAAACCACTGACACTGCTGTACAACGACGCAGCCGTGCTTCTCGGGATGGTGTATGCCCTGCTTCCCTTTATGATCCTCCCTATCTATGTTTCTCTGGAACAGATGGATAAACGCCTGCTTGAAGCCTCCAGCGACCTTGGTGCGACACCGCTCGTTTCTTTCCGCAAGATAACTCTGCCGCTTACGATGCCGGGGGTTGCTGCCGGTTCCATCCTGGTATTTATTTCTTCACTCGGAATGTTCGTTGTTCCGGATATCATGGGCGGTGCCAAAAGTGCCCTCATCGGTAATATCATCCAGAATCAATTCCTATCCGCCCGTGACTGGCCTTTCGGCAGTGCCTTGTCAATTATTCTGGCCTTCCTGGCCCTTATCATGATTCTGCTTTATTACAAGGCACTTCAGGCGCAGAAAGGAGGTCAGGTCAATGAAAAACACATGGCGTAGCGGTACATTGACAGCGTATACGCTCTGCGTAATCGCTTTTCTCTACCTGCCTCTTCTGATCCTGTCACTCTACTCATTCAACTCTTCCCGCATCAATGCCGTCTGGACGGGCTTTACTTTAAAATGGTATACGTCCCTCCTGAGCAATGACCGCGTGCTGGAAGCTTTGACCAACAGCCTTATCATTGCCTCGATTACGACCGTTGTCTCAACAGTCATGGGGACGTTTGCAGCCCTTGCTCTGCATCGCTATCAGTATCGCTGTAAACTCTTCCTGAACAGTCTGCTCTATCTGCCCATTCTGATTCCCGAAATCGTCATGGGGCTTTCACTTCTGATTTTGTTCTCGCAGACAGGCATTCCTTTGGGCAAACCGACTCTCGTCATAGCCCATATCACATTTTGCTTATCTTTTGTCATTATCACCGTAGGTGCGCGCCTCGAAGGCAGCCGGGATGATCTCGAAGAAGCTGCCAGTGACTTATATGCCACTCCCTGGCAGTCCTTCCGGTATATCACGTTTCCGATGATTCTGCCCGGTGTCATCGCCGGTGCTTTGATGGCATTTACACTTTCCATTGATGATTTTGTCATCAGCTTCTTCGTGGCAGGGCCTGATTCCACGACGCTGCCGCTTTACATCTATGCGATGGTAAAACGTGGTATCTCTCCTCAGATTAATGCTCTGTCGACATGCATGATGTGTGTTACCGTTTCTCTCATTGTCATTTCGCAGCTTCTGCAAATGAAAGGATATCATTCTCAAGGAAAGGATTGATGTTTAGATGAAAAAATGGCGTTTGCTTGTCACCGCGTCTCTCTCCCTTCTTATTCTGTTTGCTGCCGGGTGCGGCGGTGGTCAGAAAGAAAGCAAAAAAGAAGAACAGAAAGTGCTCAATATCTTCAGCTGGGCTGATAACTTCAACCCGGAAGTACTGAAAGACTTTGAAAAAAAATATAACTGCAAAGTCAATTACGATGTTTTTGCCAACAACGAAGAACTGCTGGCAAAAATTCAGGCCGGCGGTGCTCAATATGACGTAATCCAACCTTCTGATTATATGGTTTCCACCATGACGAAGCTGGACCTTTTGGAAAAACTGGACAAGAGTAAACTGCCTAATACGGAAAGTATCATGGAGAATCTGAAAACTCCGGCCTATGATCCTAAAGGGGAATATTCCGTAGTTTACACATGGGGCATTACGGGAATTGCTTATAACCCCAAATACATCAAGACGGCGCCTACTTCCTGGAATGACCTTTGGAACCCTGAATACAAAGGCCGTGTCATCCTGCTGAATGATACGCGTGAAGTTTTTGGCATGGCCCTGAAAAAGCATGGTCATTCCAATAATTCCAAGGATGAAGGACAAATTCGGGAAGCCTTTGACGACCTGAAAGCCTTAGCACCTAACGTCCTTGCCTACGATACGGACAGCATCAAGCAAAAATTCATTGCGGAAGAGGCCTGGATCGGTACCATGTGGTCAGGAGACGCCTATTTTGCCCATAAGGATAATCCGGATATTGCTTTCGTCATTCCGAAGGAAGGTACCACCGTCTGGGCAGATACCCTGGCAATTCCGAAAGGCGCCAAGCATAAGGAACTGGCAGAAGAATTTATCAACTACCTCTATGATCCTCAGGTTAGTGCCAAGAACTATGAATATATCGGCTACAATGATCCGAACACCAAGGCAGCCGAATTCCATAGCAAAGAATATCTGGATGACCCGATGCTGAAGACAGCCGTTGATGAAATCAACAAAGGCGAATGGCTGACAGATATTGGCGATGCGATTACGATTTACGATAAGTTCTGGACGGAATTAAAGACGATAAAATAATGAAAAAGGGGCTGTGAAATAATGCGTGCACATTATTTCACAGCCCTTTTTCACGCTTTCCGCCGCCCGCCTGTGGAAACAAAATTGCTAAAGCAATTTTGACTTGAATTTATCAAAACGACGTTTTGAATGCAGGCTGGGCAAAAAGCCATAAGCGTCTTTTTATTTTTTTGTCGTAACTCCTTAAAGGTCTTGAGATACGATTCTGATATCACAATCCAGATGTTCCATTTTTAATTTTTCTCAAAACAAGTAAAATTGTAACAATTGAATAGATTCAAAAAACCTTGATGCCATGCGTATTTGAGGGCTTCTATAATCATTATCTTATGATTTCTATATCAATATTTATATTAGTTTTCAAATATTTCATATGATACTATTTGTACTAAAGAAAAGTTTGGGGCGCCATCTGATTACTCGTACCTGGTATCATGGCTGTGTAATTTCATTATCTTTTCTGTTGCAGGGAACGCCCCATTCCCGGACACTCTACACAAGGGGGTAGAAAAATGCTGTTAGGTATTGTTGGTTTTGCGATGGTAATCATTATCGTCGCGGCACTGATTCGCTCCAAATCGAACCCTGTGCCTCTGTTCGTCATTGTCCCGGTTGTAGCTGCTCTCATTTGCGGTTTTACTCCGGCCCAGATCTTTGAATTTGTCAAAGCTGGTGTAGGCAAGACTTGGTCCACGGCCGTACTGTTCATTTTCTCCATTGTTTACTTCTCTATGATGGGTGATATGGGCTTGTTCGACCCGATGGTAAACTGGCTGGTTAAGAAGGCTGGTTCCAACATCGTTATGGTTACGGTAGCAACGGCTTGCATCGCCGTAATTTCCCACCTTGATGGTGCTCTGGCTTCCACGCTGCTGATCACGATTCCGGCTATGCTCCCAATCTATAAGAAACTGCATATGCGCCCGGTTGTGCTCGTCTGCATCATCGGTGCCGCTATGTCCATCATGAACCTCCTGCCTTGGGGCGGTCCTGTTGCTCGTACCGGCGTTGTCCTGAATGTCGATGTTAACGATCTCTGGAAGGAACTGATTCCTCTGCAGGGTGTTGGCCTTGTTATTCTTATAGGTTTTGCCGCTTATATGGGCATGATGGAAAAACGCCGTGGTGCCGGCCTCGTTCCGACGGGCAAAGCTGCCGAACTGTCTGAAGAAAACTCCAACTCCAACGATGATACCCTGAATGACGACGACAAGAACTTCATGTATCGTCCGAAGATGATTTGGTTCAACGGCATCCTGACCCTCTTCGTTATCGGTCTCCTCTGCTTCACCAAGATTCCGATGTATGCCGCTTTCATGTTTGGTCTGGCAATTGCTTTGATTGCTAACTTCCATTCTGCTTCCGACCAGGCACGTGCTATTAAGATGCACGCTGCAACGGCTCTGACCATGCCGATGATTCTGCTCGCATCCGGCGTATTCCTGGGCGTTCTGTCCAAGACCGGTATGATGAAAGCTATGGCTCAAATGCTCATTGCTATTATTCCTACCTCCCTTGGCGGTCACCTGCAGGACATCTTCGGTATCTTCGCAGTACCTATCGGCATGATGCTCGGTACCGACTCCTACTTCTTCGGTCTGCTGCCTCTGGCTATCGGCGTTGGTCAACAGTTCGGTGTTGATCCTCATGACATGGCTATGGCAATGCTCATTGGTAAGAACTACGGCGTACTGGTTACCCCGCATGCTGCTACGACCTTCCTGGCCTGCGGCCTTGCCGGTATCGAAATCAAGGAACTGCTGAAGTTCTGCGCTCCGAGACTCTGGGTACTGTCCTGGATCTCCCTGGCTTGCGGTGCTATCCTCGGCCTGTTCCACCTCTAAGGAATCCAAAAATCCGAAATACAAAAAGCTCCATCCATTCGGGTGGAGCTTTTTTGTAGCCTGTTAGTCATACCTAAAAATATCTTTTTGTTTATTATTTTACTCTGGCCGCAAGGCCGTACTCCGCACTGCCGCAGGCCAGACGCCAGAAGCTGCTTCCTTCAGGGCTTTCCTCCATATACAATTTTTCTCCATCCATCGTAAGGGCCATAAAAGAATACTTATTCTTTCCGGGTCAGCTGCAGCAGGTCGTAGGGCGTTTCCTGGTAAACCATATTAACCCAATTGGTGTAAAACAAGTGGGCATAGCTGCACCATTTGAAGCAGGGCTGTTCAGTGCTGTCGTTGTCGGGATAGTAGAATTTCGGCTGCTCCGGATCAAGACCCTTGTTCTTGTCCCGGACGAATTCCTCCTGCAGGGTATTCCGGTCGTATTCGAAATGACCCATGACAAAGATGTGGCGCATGTCGCTCGTGCAGCAAATGTTGATACCATTTTCGGCGCTGCGGCTCAAAACCTCAAGGCGTGAATCGGCGTCAATCTTATGGTCATCTACACGAGTATAGCGCGATTGGGGAATAAAATAGCGGTCGTCAAACCCACGCAGGAGCGGATGGAAGCTTGTTGTCAGGCCATAGGAATAGATGCCGCAGAGCTTTTTCGGAAGCATGATCTTGGGAACCTTATAGTAATAGTACAACCCGGCTTGGGCACCCCAACAATAGTGGAGGACGGAAAAGACATGGCTCCTGGCCCATTCGAAGTACTGGACAAGTTCAGGCCAGTATTCGACATCCTCAAAGTCAATCTTTTCCACAGGAGCTCCGGTGACGATGAAGCCATCGTAATAACGGTCTTTGATGTCGTTCCATTCAAGGTAAACCCGATTCAAATAGGAATTATCCGTGTGGGTACTGACGCGGGACACAGGACGGCAGAAATCAATCTCAATCTGAATGGGAGAATTTCCCAAAAGGCGCAGCAGCTGCAGTTCCGTCGGTTTTTTAAGAGGCATAAGGTTCAATATAAGAATCTTTAAAGGACGGATATCCTGCGTCATGGCGCGGTCTTTTCCAATGGTGACAATTCCTTCTTCACGGAGACGGTTCACAGCGGACAGTCCCCCGTCGATTTTAATAGGCATAGTAAAAACTCCTTTCAT
Organism: Acidaminococcus sp.; assembly: GCA_022482815.1. Classification (NCBI taxonomy): domain Bacteria; kingdom Bacillati; phylum Bacillota; class Negativicutes; order Acidaminococcales; family Acidaminococcaceae; genus Acidaminococcus; species Acidaminococcus sp. Next base: position 1,289,041 of record JAKVOM010000001.1, on the reverse strand, counting down.
GCAAAAAAAAAGCTTCCGTCCCTGCAGGGACGAAAGCATCGTGGTACCACCCAGCTTTACCTTGCCGCTGGGCAAGGTCTCTCGGGAACGCGGCATCAGCCGGATTCCCCAGTGCGATAACGGGCACATCCGTACGGCTTACTGCAATTTTCAGCCAATCCGCTCCGGGACCATCTTCCTTTCTTTGTCTGCACTCCCTTTCACCATTTTGGGAGCTCTCTGTGGCTAGGCGCCAAAAGTACTCTTCCCTTCATCGCGTTTTCCTATGAAATGAAATTGGATGAATTCTAGCATACTTCGGAGCAGCCGTCAAGAAAAAAAAGAAGGAACAAGAGAGGAAAAGGACATCGTGTAAAATCTATTACAAAATAATGCTGGATGGGAACAAAAAAGAAAGAGTATAACAGCCGCTGTGAAATAATGTGCAGTATTATTTTACGGCCACTGTTCGTATTCCGCCGCTCGTCCGTGATGGAAAAATTGCCAGGGCATTTTCTTTGATTTTACAAAAATAAAAAAGAACGCATCGATTAAAAACGTGAATCACGCTAATGCCGTTCTCTCTCCTATGATATGACTTACTTTCAATAAGCAGCTAAAAATACACAATCCTGCGTCAGGCAATTTTATACGATGTTCATTTTCTTTAGTTGTAACATTTTAAACATATGTACATTAATCATACATCTGATGCAACGCATTTTATTAAGACTCTCAATATTTTTTTAAAAAAAGTTAACTTTTGTGTTGACAGGACATTATTTCCATGCTAGACTCACATCATCAACTTAATAGTGTTGCAATGAAGAGAAGAGTACACAAAGAGGAGTGGCACAGAGAGTTCTCGAAATGGTGAAAGAGAACGCACAAGAATTTGTGGAAGATGGACTCCGAGCAGATTGGTCGAATAGTTAGACCGTCCGGGCGCACCCGTTACAGTGCTATGGTATTCAAGGCTTTCAGCCTGCGTACCTGAAGAGGCTTAGGTCGTGAGACCTAAGTGAAATTGGGTGGTATCACGGTGCTTCCGTCCCTTGTTAAGGGGCGGAAGCTTTTTTATTACAACACCGTATTTAAGTTGCATATTATCATTAACGGAGGAATGAATCATGAGTATCGACATCACAAAAAAGAATTACAAATTTGAAACCTTACAACAACATGCCGGCCAGGTACCAGATCCTGCGACGGGTGCGCGGGATGTACCAATTTATCAGACGACTTCCTATGTCTTTAAAAACACACAAGACGGGGAAGATCAATTCGCACTTCGTAAACCAGGCTTCATTTATTCTCGTTTAGCTAACCCGACTTGGGACGTTCTGGAAAAACGAATTGCCGCTTTGGAAGGTGGGACTGCTGCACTGGCAACAGCAACCGGTGCCGCTGCGATTTCCCTTTCTCTCATTAACTTAGCCGGTGCCGGCGATGAAATCGTAGCAGCTCCTACCTTGTACGGCGGTACTGTTGAAATGTTTACCGACACATTCAAGCATCTCGGCATTCATGTCAAGTTTGCTAATCCCGATGATTCGCAGTCTTTTGCATCATTAATTACAGACAAAACGAAAGCATTCTACTTAGAAAGCTTGGGAAATCCGGCTGTAAATATTCCTGATTTTGAAGCTATTGCAGACATTGCGCATAAAGCCGGCATCCCTGTTCTAGTCGACAATACCTTTGCTACACCGTACTTGTTCCGTCCGCTTGAACACGGCGCTGACGTCGTTCTTCACTCGGCAACGAAATTCATTGGCGGTCACGGTACCACCTTAGGTGGTTTAATTGTTGAAAAAGGTGATTTCGACTGGGAAGGTTCAGGACGTTTCCCTGAAATCGTCGCACCAGATGAAGCCTATGGTGGATTAAGTTTTGGCAAGGATATTCCCGGTGCCGGATTTGTGACTCGTGTTCGTGCCAAGTATCTCCGTGACCTCGGTGCTTCTTTGAGCCCATTCAATGCATGGCTCCTTATCCAGGGCTTGGAATCACTGTCTCTCCGCATTGAACGTCATGTATCGAATGCACAAAAAATTGCGGCCTTCTTAGAAAATCATCCGGCTGTTGCGAAAGTCAATTATCCATCTTTGCCAAGCTCTCCCTACTACAAATTAGCTCAGAAATATTTCCCGAAAGGAACGGGCTCCATTTTCTCCTTTGAATTGAAAGCAGGATATGAGGCAGCCCGTAAATTTATCGATGCTGCTGAAATCTTTACGGATCTTGCTAATGTCGGTGATTCCAAGTCGCTCCTCGTTCATCCGGCATCGACAACACACCAGCAGCTTTCACCGGAAGCATTGAAAGCTGCTGGTATTACAAGTGGTACGATTCGTATCTCTGTAGGCCTTGAAAATGTTGATGATTTGATTGCCGACATCGAACAGGCTCTTGAAAAAGCCGCCAAATAATAAATGCTGAATATTTTACCATGTCCGGTGAATATAGAGATATCCTTGTTTGAGGAATGCCAAGCCTGACGGCTAGGTTTAATGAAAACAGCCAGCGACCTGCACAAAAAAAGACCGTGAAACAGTGACCAATCACCGTTTCACGGTCTTTTTTCTAATTATTTACTTTGCTTCCTGAGTAAGCATTCCCATAATATCATAGGTTTCATGAATGTCGGCACGTCTTACTTTACCGGCTCCTGCCAGGATGAACAGAGGATAGCCGAGCACATCGCCCTTATGGCCTTCCCCTTCAAAAACACGAAGTCCTTTGTAATCTACATCTTTTCTTACTGCCTGATCATAACGGGCATTGACAGCAATCTTGTCAGCTGCATTTTTGTAATCTCTTTCCGTCATGGAAAATCCCTTCCCTCACAAAATAGAAAATATAATATTCCGCTGCGGTAAGATATTTCTTACCATCATCGACGAATAAGCCGATGTATTCCTACGGAACTCCGTAGCATATTGTAGTCTTTTTTAGAAAAATTTCAAGATTGTAAAGCAAACAATTTTTTTACATATAAATCTATTATTTTCCAGAAAACGGCTCTGTGTCTACGTTTCCTACGTTCTTACTATGAATAAGTATCATTAATTCACAGTATAAATAAGTATTATTAAATTTATAAATACCATTCGGAAAAAGACTTAATTTTTTTCTTATTATTATTTTTGAACCGGCGAGCAATATGTCTGCGATACTTTGGAACTTTTTGCAGCAAGTCAAACTTTCACATCGTTATTGTCGAAAAATATACAAAAAATCCCGAAATGAAGCGGTAAACTATCATTTCGGGATCTTTCCTATTTGCTTGCAAACAAGTACTCCATCTTTGCCAGAAAAATGGATAGAATCAACAAATCCGCACAGCCTCCGGGACTGATGTTGCGTTTCACGAAATCATCGTTAAGCTCCCAGACTGCTTTAATTCCTTCCGCAGTAAAAGCTCCGCCTTTCTTAAGGATTTCAGCAGCGGCCTGCTGTGCGTAACGCAGCGTCTCGCGATTGCTGCGGCTCAGAATATTAGTATCCTCTACCTTGCTCATGAGGAGCAGTAAAGTCTGTATATATGCCTCATTTGCCGGTCTGTGCTCTGCCATATATTGGCGCAGCGCCGGCAGACCGATAGCCTCAACGGCAGGAAAACCGTCCATGGCTTCCCCGCGAATGCCGCGACAGCCTTCCTTCACATAGAGAATTTCTCCATGGGTATGCGGATGATATGGGTCTATCTTGGCAAAATCCTGAGCCAGAACGGGTGAAACACTTTTCCCGATGTCTTCAAGGATTGCTTTGCTGTCCACGAAACCTTCCCTGGCCAGGTGCCAGAGCGTAAACGAGGCTACAAGCCCCATCGAAAAAATGATGCCCTTATGCGTATTCACGTTATTCGTTGCCCGAAACATCGCTTTTTCAGCGGCAGCTCCCGTAGGACGCAGTGCCGTAAAAAGTTCTTCTCCCGAACCTTCCCAGCGCCAGCCTTTTTCCGCCATCTGACACAGATAAGGTAAAATAGCATCCGTACTAAGGGCAAAGGTATGGCAGTCCATATCTTTATGAGCTCCCGAGTTATCCATGTCCACAAGCCCCGGTTTTGGCGTAGCAGCGACCTCCCCTTCAAGGGCGTCACGCATAAAAATCTGCGCCGAATCAAGAATGAAATTCTCCAGGATCCGGTGCACATTTCTTACAAGGACCGGAACCGTATGCTTCCTGCTGCGGGCACACGCCTGAGCCGGCTGTGAGCAAACAAAACAGGTTCTCCCCGGCAGTCCCAGCTCCGTACGGGACAATTTTCTGCCGTCTACATCCAGAACATCCATATCAAAAAGGCGCCCTAACCGGTCCTGATTTTCCAAGCCCGAAGAAATCCGTTTGATTTCCTTCGGATCCCCATCAAGAACATAATATTTTTCGTACCCGGTCTTATAGTTGATGACCTTCTCATAAACAATATTGATGCCGGCCTCTCCCAGTGCCAATTCGAGCCGCCGCACACCTTCCAGAAAACCGCGGCGAACGAGCAGGGAGACTTTTTGCGGACCGGGAATATTCATCGTAAAAAACAGCAGTGGTTTATGATATTTTTCAATCAATTTTTTCTGCGCCATCACGCGGCCGTCACGGGCCCGCAGCATATCCGGCACTTCGACCCGCAGCTCGGGCGGAACGGGATTAATTTTCTTCATGATCTTTCGATACCCTCTCGTTTTTGCCATGCGATTTAATCAATTCAACAAAAGCCCGTGCATAGGGGCTGAGGTAAGCATCCTTGCGGCTGCAGACGTAGCAGTAACGCTTATTGGCGATGCCCAGAAGAGGATAAATGGCGCAGTGATTCCGAGACATGAAATATTCATCCAGATATACATCCGGACAGATAAAAACAGCCTCCATACTATCAACCAGCCGTTTTCCGACTTCGATGCTGGATGTTTCCAGAATGATGCTCGGTTTCATCTCATACACGTCAAACAACGTATCCTGGACGCGGCGCACGTTATGCCCCTCTGTAATCGAAATGAAGGATTCATTTTTAGCTTCCGTCACATGAATCGGAGTCCCCGGTTCGATGCGCTGAGCCAGCATCGTCAGCTTGTTGGCAACGAGCACCACATCTTCCGTTTCTACAAGGTCATAAGTCAGCTCATCATTACTGGGTGTAGTCGTAAGAACAGCAATATCCACGGCTCCGTTAAGAACTGCTTTTTCCGTAATATTACTGCCGGCTTCCTGGATTTCTAATTTGATATGGGGGTAACGCTGCCGAAAAATCGGCATAACCTCAGGCAGCATCTGCATGGCGCGCTGAATAGGAATCCCGAGACGCAGCGTACCGTAACCTTCATACTGGATATCGGCTACTTCATGAAGTAAATTCGTACTAATGGTAATAATCTTTTTGACAGCGGTTATATACTTCTTGCCTGCTTCTGTCAGTACGATTGGTTTCGTGTTCCGCAGAAAAATAGGAGCTCCCAGATATTTTTCCACCGCTTTGATGGTCTGGCTCAAAGCCGGCTGAGAGACGTGCATCGCCTTAGACGCATTAGTGATGCTCCCCTCTTTAATAATTTCCATGATGTACTGTGCATGCTTTAGGTTCATCCTTGACTCCCCTCCTCCATTTTCATGGCAAATTTTCGCAGTTTCAAGAGTTGTTTAAATTACACAATATTTATGAAAACAATGATATCCGTCAAACCCCGCATGCTGTGCGGGTTTTCGTGTTTAAATAAGAATAGTCTTATGCTGATTATACCATTATTTATATTAGTTTTCCATTTTTTCCTGTGTTACTATCAGTATGTAAGAATCTAAACAGTTCTTGTTTTAACGAAGGAGGAATTTTCATGGAATTAAAGAAGGCAGCCATGGCTGGCACTGTTGAGTCTTCTGATGCCCAGATTACGGTTGAACCCGGTACGAACGGCATTGAACTCTCCATCGAAAGCAGTGTGATTCATCAGTATGGCAGACAAATCAAGGCTGTTGTCCTGGATACCCTGAAGAAACTCGACGTTAAGAACGCCAAGGTTTCCGTTGTTGACAAGGGTGCACTTGACTGCACACTGAAAGCACGTGTAGAAGGCGCTGTATTCCGTTCTATCAATGAGGACCCGGATACTCCGAATCCTTGGGAGGTCTTATAATATGGCAAACACGAATCCTAACTTCAAGCGTTTAAGAAGATCCATGATGTTCCTGAACGCACAAAAACCGAGCCTGATCAAAGATCCGTATGTTTATAAACCCGATTCCATCATGCTGGATCTGGAAGATGCCGTAGCTGAAAACCAGAAGGATGCTGCCCGTTATTCCCTGTTCCATGCCCTGAAGGAAATTGATTATCATGGATGCGAACGCGTTGTCCGTATCAATGGTCTGGAAACTCCGCACTGGAAGGAAGATATCCGTGTCTGCGTAGCAGGCGGTGCTGATACCATTCGTATTTCCAAGTGCGAATCTGCCCAGGATGTCAAGATTGTTGAAGATGCCATTACGGCAGCTGAAAAAGAATTCCATCGTGAAGTTGGTTCTACCTTGATTATGGCTGCTATCGAATCTACGAAAGGTATCCTGAACGTTTATGATATCTGCAAGGCTTCCGATCGTCTGTTTGGCGTTGCTCTCTCCGGCGGCGACTACACCAGAGACCTGCAGACCTCCATCTCCAAGAGCGGCGTTGAACTGATGGGTGCCCGTCAGCAAATGGTTATCGCAGCTCGTGCTACCGGCAAGATGTGCTTCGATACCGTTTACACCGATCTGGACGACATGGAAGGCTTCCGCAAGGACGTCGAAATGATCAGAACCATGGGCTTTGATGGTAAATCCATCATCAACCCGCGTCAGATTCCTATCTGCCACGAAGTGTTCACTCCGACCGAAAAACAAATCCGTTGGGCTGAAGCCGTAGTTCGCGAAATCGACACCAAGAAAGCAATGGGTATCGGTGTATTCACCATCAATGGTAAGATGCTGGATATCGCTTTCTATGACGGTGCTAAGAGAACGATCGCCCTGGCTAAGGCAGCCGGTGTTTATAAGGGGGATTTATAAGATGAAGAATGCAGTAGGTAGAGAGATTCCTGAAGAGATCCTGAAGGCAACCGGCAAAGACGTCTTCCGCGGCAGCTTTGCCAAACACCTCGTTGAATACAAGGCTGCTACCCACACGGTAGCTCCTGTCATGGATCCCCATTACAGCAAAGTGGTAGATTCCATTGAAGATGTTCTGAAGAAATGCGGTATCCATGATGGCATGACCCTTTCCTTCCACCATCATTTCCGTGAAGGGGACTACGTCGTCAACATGGTTATGGAAGCTGTTCACAAGATGGGTATCAAAGATATCACCATCTGCGCTTCCTCCCTCGGTAAAGCTCAGGCTCCGATTGTTCCGATGATTGAAGACGGCACGATTACCAATATCCAGGCTTCCGGCGTACGTGGACCGATTGGTCAGGCTATTTCCAACGGCAAACTGAAGGGCCTTGCTATCATGCGTGGTCATGGTGCTCGTGTTCGCGCCGTTGAAACCGGCGAGACCCATATTGACATTGCCTTCATTGGTGCTCCTTGCTCCGATGACATGGGCAACGCTCGTGCTGTGGGCAGTGCTACCGGCAGTGACTGCGGCGTTCTCGGTTACGCAGCCATTGATGCTCAGTATGCTGACAAAGTTGTTATCGTAACGGATACGCTGGTTCCGTTCCCGAACGTACCGGCTTCCATTGATATGACCAACGTTGACTATGTAGTAAAGGTTGACGCCATCGGTGATCCGAGCAAGATTGCTACCGGTGCTGCTAAGCCGACTACTGACCAGAGAAAGCTCCTGATGGCTAAGTATGCTGCAGACTTCATGGTTCATATGCCCTGGTACAAAGACGGTTTCATCTATCAGACCGGTGTAGGCGGTGCTTCTATCGCTTCCACCAAGTATCTGGCTGAACATCTGAGAAACGACAATGTTCATATCGGCGTGGCTATGGGTGGTATTGCCCAGACCATCTGCGAACTGCAGCATGAAGGCCTGATCAACAAGATTGCCGATACCCAGGACTTCGATACCTATTCTATCGAAGATATCAAGACCAACCCGAACCATTACGAAATCACGACTTCCCAGTATGCTGATCCGTTCAACAAGGGCGCATATGTCAACAAGCTGGACTTCGTAATCCTCGGTGCTCTCGAAGTTGATACCCACTTCAACGTTAACGTAGTTGTAGGTTCCGACGGCGTCATCACCGGTGCTCAGGGCGGCCATCCTGATACGGCTGCCGGTGCAAAGTGCACTATCGTTATTGCTCCGCTGCTGCAAGGCCGCAGCCCTGCTATCTGCACAGACTGCACCACTGTTACGACTCCGGGCGAAACGGTTGACGTAGTCGTTACCGATTATGGTATCGCTATCAACCCGAAACGTCAGGACATCATCGAAGCTGCCAAGGGCTGCGATCTGCCAATCTGCACGATTGAAGAACTTCGTGACCAGGCTTACAAGATTGTCGGCAAGCCGGATCCGGTTCAATTCGAAGACCGTGTTGTCGGTATCATTGAAGCTCGTGACGGTTCCATCATGGATGTCGTAAGACAAGTAAAGAAGGATGTTGAAATCTAATCTCATCCTCGTATAAAAAATCTCCGTTCCCCTGAAGGGGGACGGAGATTTTTTAGTTGGACTCACCGAGTATCTATCCGCAATGCGGCTAGCAACCCACACAATAAGAGCTTCTAAAAAAATAAAATCCATTTTTAAAGGGCAGATAGCCGTTAGCAGCTTGCAGATAGCTGCCGATAGCGAGGGAATAAAAAACGCATTTAGCCTTTTGCTTATGGCATGTAGCATTGGATTGATACCTATCTTCCGCCACTTCGTGGCTCATCCTTCCGACTGCGTGGAAGGAGTTCCCAAAGGAATACCCAACCTGACGGTTTGGTTTTAATGAAAGGCAATTTTGCTTCCACAGACGAACTGCGGTCAGCGGACGGCTGGAGGCGGAAAGCGTGAAAAAGGGACTGTGAAATCATGCACACGCATTATTTCACAGTCCCTTGATGATTATTTACGGTTCTTCTATAGGTTCGTTATCCTTGGTAATACTTTCGAGTGCTATCAGCATAGCATTAAAGATCCAGAAAAGAATACCAAGCTGAAGATTAAAGAGCGTATAGTCCGTCATTCCGGCCACGAAGATTCCGACAATGGAAGCCATATACCCGCAGGCCATGCCGCGAATCCAGGGATCAACTTTGCGATGGCGAATCTGCCGTGCCGTCTTGATAAGCTGATACATCACATAGACAAACAGGATAAGCCCCACAATACCCAGTTCGGCAGCCACGTTAGTCAGGATATTGTGACTGTGATACATAATTACTTCAGGATCAACGTAGCCCCAGTTGTAGTCAGGGAATTCAAATTGATACCCATACCAGCCGACGCCGAAGGGATGCTCCTCAATCATCGATGTAGCGCTTTCAAGATACATCACTCTCAGTTCTGCCGAAGTATCTTCAATAGAGAAGATAGACATAATCCGGTTTGCCAATTGGTCCCAGCCAAGGTACAGCACACCCAGGCCGCCGCCTACAAACGGCAGGATTGCCTTATGATAAAAGGCTCCGGCAAAGACAAACAGGACAAAAAAGAGAGCAATCCAGTTACCACGGGAAAATGTCAGCATGAGGCACGTTACAGACGCAACGAAGATAATCACAAGGGAAGTTCTCCGTTTGCCTCCCTTTAACGGCCCGAACAGCCCTTCACTGTAAGCAACCGTGAGGACAAGGAAGCTTGCCAGGATATTCGGATTCTCCAGCGTAGAAATGGCACGACGCGTCATCGTGGGGAATGCGTAGTGATCAATCCATTCAATATCCTGCACGGTCACTCCGTAAAAATACTGCCAGATGCCGTAAATTGCCACAATCCCAGCTGCCACCATGAAGACTTTGACGAGAAACAAGGAACGGCGCCCCGTGCTGCCGTAGCGCAGCATAAAGTAGAACATCCCTACTTCCTGACCCACTACATACAGCCAGTTATATCCGCACAAGGCAGGGTCAGGAGACCAGATGATGCTGAGACCGCTCAGAATAAACAGTCCCCACAGCGGGCGGCTGATTTTCTTGGAAATATGAGCATCCGGCCAGAACTGACGCGTCCTGATGACGTTAATTACATTCAATACGAGCATGACAATGAATATGCCCTGTGCAGCCTTAAGATAGAGCGGCAGCGCAAACATATATAACGCCAGCAGCCCGTAAAGAACCTGGTTTAAATTCCACGATTCGGGAAAAATTCGCTTATTGGTCATACCATCACCTGATCAAGGCCCATTCCCTTGAAATTCCCAATCAAGTACAGTGAACCACAGACGAGCACGACGTCATCCGGACCTGCTTCCGACAGTGCTTTCTTAAAAGCCGCTGCCAGATCATCCACAGGAACGGCCTTTTTGTGCAGACGGGCCGCCAGCTTTTCCGGCTTTTCCGCCCGTGCCGTGTCATCAGCCTGCACTGTGTAAATCGTATCCTCCTCACGGAAGAGAATATCAGCTACCTTGCTGACATCTTTATCCCCCATCATACCAAAGACAAAGATCCGGTGTGCATGAGGATAATATTCATCCAGTGCCTTTCTCAGCACGGTTACTCCCGACGGGTTATGTGCCCCGTCGAGAATCACATCCGGATGATGATGAATCAATTCCAGCCTGCCAGGCCACGTTGTTTCTGCCATCCCGCGCAAAATTGCCTTTTGCGTAATAGCCGGATTTTTTGCAGCAAGGACTTCCGCAGCTTTGACGGCCACGGCCCCATTGATCAGCTGATGGTCCCCGGCAAGATGAATGGTCACATCCATGTCCTTTCCATCCGCTGTATAACGGAAGACCTGCGTATCCATTGACCCCTTAAGCGCGGTATAGGAGAAGTCCCTCCCCCATTCGAAGCAGGGGCAGTGCTTGGCAGCAGCCGTTTCAGCCACCACTTTCAATGCGTCTCCTTCGCAGGAAGTGACAACGGGAACGCCCTCCTTGATGATGCCCGCTTTTTGTTCGGCAATAGCCGCTATGGTCTTGCCCAGACGCGCTGTATGCTCCAAAGTCACATTGGTGATTACGGAAACTTCCGGAATAATGATATTCGTAGAATCCCAAAGTCCGCCCATGCCGACTTCTATGACAGCATAGTCTACGCGTTTCCTGGCAAAATACAGGAACCCCATGGCTGTCAGCACTTCAAACTGCGTTGGCTGCTCACCGCCGTCAGCCATGAACGCTTCGACAGCCTGCTTAACTGTTTCAGTAACGGCAGCAAAATCGGCATCAGAAATTTCTTCGCCGTCTATCGTCATCCGTTCATTGTAGCGCACAAAATGCGGAGAGGTGTAACAGCCGGTTTTCTTTCCGGCTGCTGTCAGTATATGACTCAGATAAGAGGCAACACTGCCCTTACCGTTGGTCCCGGTAATGTGAATCGTCTTGATTTGACGTTCCGGATGTCCCAGTCTTTCGGCCAGCCCCTGGATACGTTCCATGCCCAGATTGATTCCAAATTTGCCGAGGCCTTGTACGTAGCTGAGAGCCTCTGCATAATCCATTGCCATGGTGCCATTCTCCTTTCAATCAGAGTTTGCGAAGGGTTTCCATCCGTTCCTTAAGGCCTTGCAGACGGCTTTCCACTTCCGTCTTCTTGGTCTTTTCTTTTTCAACGACAGCTGCCGGAGCTTTGGACAGGAAGCCCTGGTTATTCAGCTTGCCTTCCACGCGCTTCAGTTCCTTTTCTGCCCCGTCCAGTTCTTTTTGCAGGCGGGCCAGTTCCTTATCCACATCAATGAGGCCTTTCAGCGGCAGATACACCTTGGCACCCGTCACTACAGCCGTCATGGCATTTTCAGGAACTGCGTCATCCATAGCGCCCAGCGTCAGCTTATCCACGGTACCCAGCAATTTAATATAGTCTTCATTGCTGGCAAAAGTATCCCGCAGATCATCTTCCACGAGAACAATGGCCGGTGCTTTCTTACCGGGAGCCGCATTGACTTCAGCTCTCATGTTACGAATAGCTTTGATGACATCCATCATGGCCGTCATGCCTTTTTCAGCTTCGTCATCCATCAGAGATTCATCGGCTTTCGGCCAGGGGGCAATCATAATGCTTTCGCCTTCATGAGGCAGATGCTGCCAGATTTCTTCCGTAATGAACGGCATGTATGGATGCAGCAGCTTCATGGCGTCCGTCAGTACACGGCACAGGACTTCCTGCGCTGTAGCACGGCTTTCGGGGCTGACTTTGCCATACAGGCGCGGTTTGATGATTTCAATATACCAGTCACAGACTTCACCCCAGATGAAGTCATAAATCAGACGGCCGGCTTCACCCAGTTCAAAATTGCCTAGGAAGTTCGTCACGTCGGCGATTGTATGCTGCAGGCGGGACAGAATCCATTTATCAGCCAGCGTATACGGAGCCTTTTTAGCATTCGGATCATAGCCGTCCAGGTTCATGAGTGCAAAACGGGAGGCGTTCCAGATCTTGTTGGCAAAGTTACGGGTCGATTCAATGCGGTTCCAATAGAAGCGCATATCATTGCCCGGCGTATTGCCCGTAATCAGCATAAAGCGCAGCGTATCGGCGCCATATTTATTGACGACTTCCAGAGGGTCGATGCCGTTGCCCAGGGATTTACTCATCTTGCGTCCCTGATCATCGCGGACCAGGCCATGGATGAAGACATGATGGAACGGAATGTCCTTCATGAATTCCATACCCATCGTAATCATGCGGGCAACCCAGAAGAAAATGATGTCATAACCGGTAACAAGGACGCTCGTCGGATAGAACTGTGCCAGTTCCTCCGTCTTGTCCGGCCAGCCAAACGTGGAAAATGGCCACAGGCCGGAGCTGAACCAGGTATCCAGGGCATCCTCATCCTGATGGATATGCGTGCTGCCGCACTTCGGGCAAGTCGTAAGATCCGTGCGGGAAGCCACCTGGGCACCGCAGTCATCGCAATACCAGACAGGAATCCGGTGACCCCACCAAATCTGACGGGAAATGCACCAGTCGTGGATATTTTCCAGCCAATTGATATAGGTCTTCGTGAAGCGGGGCGGCACAAACTGAACACGGCCGTCTTCCACACATTCAATGGCCGCTTTGGCAAGCGGTTTCATCTTCACAAACCACTGCGTGGAAATAAGAGGTTCAACCACATGATGGCAGCGCTGGCAATGGCCGACGGAGTGCGGAGCATCTTCAATCTTTACGAGCAAGCCCAGATCATCCAGATCCTTGACGATATGCTCACGGCATTCATAGCGGTCTTCGCCTTCATACTTGCCGGAATCCTTGGTCATCTTACCATCAAGTCCGATAACCGTGATAGAAGGCAGTTTCTGACGCTGACCGACTTCGTAGTCGTTAGGATCGTGCGCCGGCGTAATCTTAACGGCACCGGTACCAAATTCAACGTCTACATAGTCATCGGCGACAATAGGAATCAGGCGGTCCATAATCGGCAGGCGGATCTGTTTGCCAACGAGATCTTTATACCGGTCATCATTCGGGTTAACAGCTACCGCCGTATCACCGGGGATGGTTTCAGGACGGGACGTTGCAATCGTCAGGTATTTACCATCTTCGCCTTCAATCGGGTACTTCACATACCACAAATGGCCCGGATCATCCTGGTGTTCAACTTCTACATCGGACAGAGCCGTACGGCAGTTGACACACCAGTTGATAATACGTGTGCCCTTATAGATAAGGCCCTTTTCATAAAGGCTGACAAAAGCTTCACGCACCGCACGGGACAGTCCTTCGTCCATGGTGAAACGCTGACGGTCCCAGTCACAGGAAATACCGAGGGATTTCAGCTGCGTGACAATTCTGTCGCCATATTCTTCCTTCCAGGCCCAGACACGTTCCAGGAATTTTTCACGGCCCAGATCATAACGAGTCAGGCCTTCCTTTTTCTTCAGTTCTTCTTCTACCTTGATTTGCGTAGCCAGACCGGCATGGTCATAACCGGGAAGCCAGCAAGTGTTATCTCCCATCATACGATGCCAGCGGACAAGAATATCCTGCAGGGTATTATCAAGGGCATGGCCCATATGAAGCTTACCCGTAATATTAGGAGGCGGGATAACCACACTGAATGGTTTCCGGCTCTTATCTACAGGTTGATGGAAATAGCCTTTTTTAATCCAATATGCATACCATTTCTTTTCGACTTCCGCAGGGTTATAAACCTTGGGAATATTATTTTCTTCTGCCATAATGTCCCAACAAAACCTCCTTAAAAAAATAAACTCGTCCCATTGATAGGACGAGTTGTTCGCGGTACCACCTATTTTCCCAGCTGCCTGGGCACCTTCATCAGCGTAACGAGCCTGGACGGGCAAGGCTCATGGATTCACCCTGCCGGCTCCCGGACGACTTCCAGCTGCCTGCGTGAATGCTTGCACCAATGCGCATCCTCTCTGCAACGCGGCGGACTGTACTGCTTCCGTTCATCGCCTTTTACAATATACAGAGATATTTTATCAATTGAACAAGGGAAAGTCAATTGATAGAGCCTTAAGTGCCGGACATGAATCAGAGAAATTTCACCCGGAGGCCGCCAATTTTTTAATATCCCATGAAGACGTCGGTCTTGACTGCATCCTTATTGATGCCAAGCGCCTCCAGACGTTCCGTATAGGACTTATTCATAGCAGGCGAACCGGCAATGAGATACTCAGATTCGCTGCCATGGGCCTGTGCGTACTCGTCGACAGCGGCAGACATCTGATCACGCCCTGCCACAAAAATCATATTCAGGCCGGGGAACTTCTTTTGTGCTTTTGCCCAAAAGTCCGCATAGGCATATTCCTGGTGACTATCCGAATAAACCACAGTAATACCGTAACCCGCAGCAGGGTGTTCCAGGAAGTCCCTTAGCAAGGCCCGAACCGGTGTCACTCCGATTCCGCCGGCCACAGCAAGGATGCCTTTATACTTATCCGGTTCAAGGGCAAGAGATCCCAGCGGAGACGCAACGCCAATCACAGCGCCCGGTTTGATTTGATGCAGCAGTACCTCTTTCAGACTTGTATGCTTTTCACCAATACGTGTGGAAAACATCAGGTATCCATCTTCCATAGCCGAGGCAATCGTAAAAATCCGTGTGTCACGGTCTTTCGGATCAAGGGCAAAGCCCTTGACCTGAAAAGCAGCATGCTGCCCGGCTTTCCAGGTGTATCCTTCAGGAATTTCCAGGATGTAACTATAAATATCTCTGGTTTCCTGCACAATACGTACTAAACGAGCGTCAAAAAATTTCATAAGACACCTCCTTGAATGATTACATTACTGTTAAAAATCCTGCCCTCATTATATCATAAAAGCGCATGTATACTGAAGTCCCGACTTAGCGTTCCTTCTTTCGCAAAAAAGTTTCGGCCAGCGCCGATTCTGGCACTGGCCGTTTCCTATTCTTTCTCCTATTTACTTCTCCCGAGTTCCGTATACTTTACCCCTCTTTCGGTGAATTCCGATTTCATCAGGGATACGGCGGCAACATCCATGGCTGCCATGGGAACCTTGACCGCCTGGTGAATATGGCTTCCCTTCCGCACAAGTGTGATATGCGGTCTGAAGGGCTTGGCGTCATAGGGAATATCCGCTTTTTTGAGTGCTCCCCGCAGGGATTTGACATAATCCATCAGTTCCGGTGTTTCTTTGAGTCCCACATAAATCAGCTGCCCGAAATGACCAATTTTATCAAGTTCCAGCGTCATTTGAGGTACCGGCACGCTTTGCAGGACCTGAAGCGCCTCTGCATCCTTATCAGTCTCCCCGATGAAGGCAAGCGTCAGGTGCAGCTGATTCAGCGACGTGTACCGTCCCCGCACGCCGCTGCGTTTCAGCGTGTCCATCAGCAGACTGAGCGCCCCGAGCATCCTCGGATTAAAACGTATTGCCACAAACAGGCGCATGACCATTCTCCTTCCAACTTATCAGAACGTGGAAATTTGATGGCAGAGCGCTTTTCCGACGCCTTCCGCCATTTTATCAATTTTCTTCACCCGGACCAGGTCTTTGCCAAAGATTTTTTCTGCTTCGGCAAGGCCGCCGGAAATTTCGTCATTGATAAGACCGATGATGCGGACACCATCGCGCCGCAAAGAGGCTGCTTCCGCCGCTGTATCGGCAATCGCACGTGCATCCTTGTATTCGTGCGTACGAAGAATGTTTCCGCTGTCACGGAGCGGGCGGTCATCGTTAGGAGAGGCATCCGTCAGCATCATCAAGATTTTCTTTGAAGAGGAAAGATCACCCATGAGCTGCCGTGCTCCGCGGAGTGCAAGGCCGTCACGGTTCCATCCGGTCGTACAGTAATTAAACACACTGAGACTCTTTTTCTTTTCCCGGTATGTCTGATAAACCGTCATGACCGTATAACCGCGAATGGTACAAAATGAATATATTTGGTAAGGAATACCGCACTGACGCAGTGCTTCGGCAATTACGTACGCCTGGGCTGCAATGACGCGCTGGTATTCACCGCGGGAAGCGGATCCATCCAGCATGATATCTACAGTAAAGTCCGGCGTATACTGCATCTCTTTCCCGTAGAAAACGCGTTCATCGTCCAGGTAAAGCCCCCGCCAAATCAAGGAAGGAACCAATTCTCCTGTCTTTGCCGGCACGGGCAGTTTCATATAGGTCTGCTGCAGCGCCGTGCGGAGCTGAGCCACGAGCCGGG
The DNA here is from genome assembly GCA_022482815.1 of Acidaminococcus sp. NCBI lineage: Bacteria > Bacillati > Bacillota > Negativicutes > Acidaminococcales > Acidaminococcaceae > Acidaminococcus > Acidaminococcus sp. Next base: position 1,272,315 of record JAKVOM010000001.1, on the reverse strand, counting down.
CAATACTTTTGCGGTAGGCTTCGCTGTTTTCCTTGTAATAATTCAGGTTGCGCGCCCGCTGCTTTGCGGCATTGACCAGCCAGCGGGAAGCTTCTCCCGTTGCTCCCTTGCTGCCGAGACGACCACGGGTAAAATGCAGATGACATCCTTCATGAGGACCTGTACAGTACGTTCGTTCGATGTCCAGCATTTGCGAAGAACTATAAATAGAAGATCCGAAACAGGTCACAATGTATTGATAATTCTTGACGGCAGTTTCTCCCGTCAAAAGTGCCATCAAACCATCGTGAGCTTCTTTACCGGCGATAACGTCGTCCGCATCCCGTTTACGGACCTGGAAATTCAAATCCGACTCGTTCAGTTTTTTAAACTGTGGTACGAGGAAGGAAAGAAACTTACCCAGATTTTTGCCGATAATGACCTTTTCCAGACTTTCGCGTACGAGGAACCGGGAGACAAAATATTTCTTGGTAAGTGCCCGAAAATGATCACAGATCTGTTGTGTAGTCCAATTGGGATCGAACGTCAGTCCCTGATATAGCCCTTTCGCCCACGGGTCGAAAAGTTTCGGTTTTTCGCCCAATACTTCATGCCACCGGGCAGCCTGCATTTCCTGCGCCACACCATGACGGATAGACAGCGGTCCGTTAAAATAATTCAGTGCCTGCTGCCTTCTCAGATAAGCCAGGACAGGGCGATGCGGCAACTCCTTCTGATAAACCACGCCTTCCATGCCAAGCCACAGCAAATCAGAAAACAAGTCTGCCATAGAAGAAGTAGCCAATTCGTCAAAAAGCTGTTTGAGCAGCTTCATGTCGTAATATTTATACGTCAGGCCGATAATCGCATTCAGATACAGATTCGGTTCGTGGTGTTCCGGCGTAAAAGACAGGAAATCCGGGTCACAGCGGTAATCTCCTGACACATCCCAGACGATGTTCAGGGCCCGTCTTCTTTTGTAATCGTATTTCCGTTTCGCCATACCAATCAGTCCTCAAAAATATCCTTGCGCTCGAACTCTCCCGGAATATGCAGATTGATTACATCGGTAATCAAAGCCGGTTCGTATTCATCAAAAGATTTGTTGGTAATCCCCATTGCCAGGGCACGATGTGCTTCCAAGCCTGACTGCATCAGATGCAGGGAATCGATGAGGCCGCGCAAATCCAGTGCTTTATCGGAGATTTCCGCTTCTTTGCACTTCTTTTCGAGATCCAGGAATATCTGAACAAAGGCTTGCTCCGCCTCTTTCTTCATACTTGGAAATTCGGTACGGATCAGACGGGTCAGCGGTTCTTCCTTGATCGGATCCATCTTGATGACAGCAAAGCGTGACATCAGTGCTTCGTTCATTTCCCGTGTCCCTGCATACCCGTAGTTCATGGTCGCTATAAAACGGCAGGCAGGGTTCACCTTCAGCATTTCATAACCGGGGATATCGATTGTACGGCGGTAATCCAGCAGAGAGTGCAGTACAGCCATGGCTTCGTTACGAGCCATATTGATTTCATCAAAGACACCGAATCCGCCTTCCTGAGCGCAGCGATAAACAGGCCCCGGGCGAAATTCTACCTGGCCGTTCTTAAAGGTATCCGTTCCCAGCATCGCGGCCGCATCCATATTGATATGGAAAGAGACGTTCCACATAGGCCGTCCGAAGGTCTGGGCCAGATTCTCGGCGAGTACATTCTTGCCGGTCGCCTTGGGTCCTACCAAAAGCAGGTTCTGTCCGCATAAAAGTGCCGACAAGGCATCTTCCCAGACTTCTTTACCGAAAAAAGGAAAATGCGGAACCGGAATCCTTTGCTTGCTCTCTTCAGCAATCGGATATTTCTTCTGATAGTCTTCTACACCTTTGATGAGGTCTTCATTGACCCCTTCTTTACGCAAAAAATCAAGTGACATAAGTGACCCATCCCCTACCAAAGTACTTACATTGCCTTTATAGTATAACACAGCGGAAGGGAAAAAGCTTCCATCTGGCTACGCTGAAACTTTAGATACAGAGTAAAAAAAATACCGCCGATGACGACAGGTACCCTCTTTTTCGAAACTGCATTTGTGAGATATAATAATAGAGAAAACAGAAAGTCCTCTGTTTTCCCATAGCACGAACAATGTTTTATCATAACTGGAGGTGCACAATATGGCTGAAGTGACATTCGAAATGATGAAAAGCAAGGTCAAGGAAACAATGGAAGCACCGACCTGCTGCGCTGAACTGAAGGCAGCCTGCAAGGCATGGCTGGAAAGCGTGGGCACGCCGGCTCAAAAAGAAAAAACGGCAGCTCTCATAAAAGAGCTGGAAGAAGACGTCTCTACGTTGGATCATGTCATCCCGTTCTTTGAGTCTCCTGCCGGTGAAAAAGCACTGGGCAAAGATACAGCCGCTCAGTTTGCTAAAAAGGCCCGTGAACTAAAAGCCCAGGGTGCCACCTACTGCTTCTGCCCGGCCTGCACAGCCGGTTCATTCCTGCTGATTCACAAGGACGCATTTTAATTAAAACAGGGGATGTGAAATAATGCATGCGCATTATTTCACATCCCCTGTTTCACGCTTTCCGCAGCCCGCCGTCTGGTGTGCTCCCCGTCAAGCGGAGACTAAAACGTTTCAAAATTCTGCTTAAAAATGTATCATTCCTTACATATTCTTAAGCAGCATTGGCATAGAAATCGTGGTACGCCATCGGGGACATCCTCATCAGTTTACGTTGCGTTCTCTTCGTATTGTAATATTGAATGTAATCCCGGATGTCCCACTCCAGTTCTTCGACACTGTAGTATGTATGCATATAGATTCTTTCCCTCTTTATCATACCCCAGAACCCTTCCATGGGGGCATTATCAAGGCATCTGCCGGTTCTGGACATACTTCTTGTCAAGTTGTGCTGTTCTGCCATTTCCAGATATTCATTGCTTGTATATTGAAAACCCTGGTCTGTATGGACCAATGGATGTGCATTGGGATTCTGTTTGAAGGCTTTCCTGAAAGTCTCCATAACAAGAGGTGTATCATTACGGTCACTAATCGCATAGGACACAATTCTATGGTCATATAAATCTAAAATCGCGCTTAAATAGAGATGTTCAACAATATAAGTTCCACTGACAGGGCCGGGAATGTTAAGCCGGAATTCGGTTACATCTGTCACCCACTTCTGGTCAGGCATGTCTGCCTGGAATTTCCTGTTCAGTACGTTCTCTGCTTTGCGTGGACTGTTCTTGCCTACACGGCTATGGGTGCAGCCTTTTGGTCTCCATTTAATCTGGGAATGAATATGCAGCTTACGAAAAAGACGGTAACACCGTTTATCAGAGATATCGATGTTGCATTCTTCCCTTAATTTATCAGCCATCATGCGGTATCCCGCTTCAGGATATTTAATATGAAGCCTGAGAATATGGCAGCAGATCCCCTTGTTTATGAGCTCATTCAGGCTAAGGGGCGTCTTGCGCCAGCTATAGTAGGCAGAGGGGGAAACGTGCAGGATAGCACAACACTTTTGCACGGAAGCCCCATTTTCCTCGCAAACCTCTTGAATCGCTTCATACTGCTTACGATTACGAGTCAACGAAAGCGATTCCTTTTCGTCAACTCGTCCAGTTTTTTTAGAAGCAAATTCTCCAATTTGAGATCCTTGACTTCTTGTCTCAGGCGCACCAGTTCCTCATCTTTTGTTTCCTTATGGGAAGGATCCAATGGTTTCTTCTTGGGTCTGCCCTGATGGTTGGCCAGCCCTGAATTCCCATCCTTTTCATAGCGTTTAACCCAGTTGTAGACCTGACGATAGGAATAACCGTATTTTTCGGCTACAGAACGGTAATCACGGTTGGATTCCAGACATTCCTTGACGATTTTGCAGCGTTCTTCAAGGGTACTTGCCTTACCTTTCATGGATTTATCACATCTCTCTTGATAAGCGTAAGAATCTAGTTCTCCATGAATATTATAATGCTTAACCCAGTCTGCAAGAACCCTGGGGGAACGGATTTTGTATTTCTTACAGATTTGAATGTAGCTGCCTTTACCATCCAGATAATCCTTAGCGGCATTTTCCATAAGGGAAACAGGATAGGTTTTCTTTCCCTTTTTCGGGGAAAAGGCTTCTGCGCCCTCGTTCTTGTAATTCATTACCCAAAGAGAAACGTTCTGCCGCCGGATACCAAGCTTTTTGGCAACCTGATAGGTGTTGGATTTGTGTTCAAGGATATCTTTGACAGCTTTGAGTTTAATCTCAGGAGAGATGAATTTATTATTGTTCTTTACCATGACATGCCTCCTTAAAACATTGACATAATTTTTTTCTCCGTCTTAAGGGGAGCATATCAGTCCGCAGCCCGCCTGTGGAAGAAAAATGACCAAGGAGACCCTCTTCGACGTCGCCTAAGTTACGCCAAACCGTAAGGTTTGGAATTTCTCTGCCACCTCCGTCCTTTAGGAAGGAGACTAACTATCATATGTCAAGTGCAAAATCCTGTGAATCGGAGCCAGTATTTATCTGCCTTTGAAGCATTAATTGAGCAGGTGTTTTGTATGGGATTCCTCTCGTTTGAAGTGCATAGATTAGACGTACTAACTTTTTAACTACGTGAGAGATTGCTATATAGAAATGTTTTCCTTCGCTTAATTTCTTTGCCAAATATTCTTTGTAAGCTGGTTCATTTTGGCAGACGAATCTTGCCGCATTGAAGAGAGCATGACGTAGATATCGTGATCCTCTTTTCTCCATATGGGCACTTGGTCCTATTCCACTCCGCCGGCCTGACTGGTTCTTAGAGGGCGCAAATCCGGCATAGGCCAGTATCTTGTCGGGGGAGGAAAATCTGGAGAAATCCCCAATTTCTCCTAAAATTGCGGACCCTGTAGCAATACTAATCCCAGGGATTGTAAGTAACGGTTCTTTACGTTCCTCTAACAGTTTTTTAATTCTGGACTCAACTTTTTGAATTTGTTCGTTTTTTACCTCAATATCGTGTATTGTTTCCACTACATTAATTTCAGTAGATATATCGCTTTTGCCCAGACCTACGGAATGCCTTGCAGCGTTACGAATCTGCTCAGCCAGATCCATACTTAACCTGCCTTTGGATGTTTTGTAGATAATTTCTTTCATGTGTTTCAAATTTGCGTTCGCCATTTTCTCGGGAGTGGGATACTCCTTAAGGAGAGCGTGAGCGGTAGCAGAATCCAGGTTTATGTACTGTGGAAGTTCAGAAAAGCTAGTATCAATTATACGGGTAAGGGTTTGCTTTTTTAGAGACCGTTCATGAACCCATCCAAAGCGAGTCCTGGTTAGTGACTTCAAGACTTTATTGTGGTATTCTTGGGGTACGTAGGGCTTGAGGTCTAAATCGGACATAAGTATGCAAGCAATGAAGTGTGCGTCAATGCGATCGGTTTTAGTTTTGCGAAGGCTATGACTCTTTCTGTATTGATCCGTCAGCAGAGGATTGAGAACGCAGGTTGCTAGGCCATTGTTCAACAGGAATCTGGTGATGTTCACACTATACTCTCCGGTGGCCTCCAGCCCTGCTTTTATATTTTTTACCGATTGATTGTAGGAAAAAATTCGCTTTAGCAGGTGGTCATAACCATTCCGGGTATTGGGGATCGTGAATTCCTCGTAGTCGTCCTTATGCTCAGAATCAAGGATGCAGCAGTCGTGTTTGCTCTTAGATACATCAATTCCAACGTAGATCATAAAAAGACCTCCTCAAAGATAAAGATATGATGCTGAGTCCACAAACTCTTTGCCATGTATCCTTGTTCTATATAAACCGTCTGGCGGTATCTAACTTATTAACATCGCTGCAAAGAGCTGTGGTCGGAATCTCCATAAAACCGTTTATCGGTAGGAGGACATTAACCAATCCACAGCATCTTTTACAGTGTAGCACTTTATCCCCAAAAGGAGGTAAAGTCCTTATTCATATGATACAAGGAAGGACCACGAAGTGGGGGAGGAAAGTAAGTTCGGAAGGCCCGATGACATCGGGCCTTCCGAAAAGAGGTGGGTGATGAACCCCTCTGCCGAAGGCAAGGCTAAATGAAAAAATTTAGGTTAACTGTTAAATTTCAGGTTCTATATCACATTTTGTTTGAATCAAAAACTTTAACACACTGTTACAGACGAGGCTAAATGCCATAGGCCAAAAGCAAAAAGCGCTTTTTATTTTTCACAGCTCTCTTATACATCAATTTTACTCGGCTTCCCTTACAAGTGCGCGGCTGCGATATACGAGATGACTCCGGTCCACGTACCCCAATTTTTCCCAAAAAGCATTACCTTCATCATTTTTACGGAAGACCAGAATGCCTACCTTGGGAATGCCTTCTTTCAAAAGTGCCGCTTCCGCAGCTTTGACGAGAGCTGTTCCGATATGTCGGTGCTGAAACTTTTCAGCTACGGCCAGATGATACAGATACCCTCTCCGGCCGTCATTACCGGCGAGGACAGCTCCTACGATTTTATCTTCCACGGCTACAAAAGAAGTTTCTGGATTCCGCCGCAGGAACTTAGCTACTTTTTCCCTGGAGTCATCGATTTCCCGCAGCTGCATACCGCTGGAAGCATGCCAAAGCAAGTTTACCTGCTCATAATCATTGATTGTCATGACCCGGATTTCCATTATTTTCACCTCGCATCCGATATTATTACGTTAATTCGAAAAAGAAGTATAAAATCCTTTAATTCTTTTCTTAAACGCCGAAACCCGTCTTGAAGATTCCACGTTTCTTCAAGACGGGTTTCGGTGTTTTATTAAGGAGATGAGATATATGCAAAATCAGTATCACCCATAAAGTGGGTGATAAGTGGATAGTGATTAGTGGGTAGCACCGCAGTGCGGGCAGATAGTTAAGCTGAAAATCAGGGCAGATTGCAGCTAGCAGTTAGCAGATAGCTTCTCTTTCAGCAGCATAACACGGTCTCTACGTTAAATAAGTTTAGTGACAAAGGAACGGACGACGGCGCCGGCGGCCCCGCATAATTTGAACTGAGTTTCTCGCTCGTCAGGCCACTGCAGCCCTCCCAGTGCATACACGGGAAGACCGGTCAGCTCATGAATCCGGGCAATAAACGCTGTTCCCTTTCCTGTCGCACCGGGTTTGCAAGAGGTAGGAAAAATCGGACTGGCCGTCACATAAGAAGCGCCCAAATGGAGTGCTTCCAAAGCTTCAGCCTCAGAATGAATTGAAATTCCAAGGCCACAAGGATGTTCCGCAGCCTTTCTGCCGCTTTCAGAAAGGAGCATTTTGAGCTGCGGATGCACTTTGGAATAAGCCCGCCACAGAAAGAGCGGCATGTGTACGCCAGCTGCATGAAGACGGACATAGGAATCCGGAAAAGCATGAGCAAGAACGGGAACACCATAAGGAGCACAAACGGCCATTACCTCTGCCAGAAGCTTTTCATAAGCCGTTTCAGGCAAGTCTTTTTCCCTAACAATGACAGCACCGGGCATGGGATGAAGCTGTGTTAAAGCCCGGCTAATGACTTTGGGGACCGGCTCGGAATAAAGTTTACGGTCCGTCAAGAGCACGTAACTAAAAGCAGCCATCAAAATAATCCCCCTTAAATCAAAAAGGGCTCACGAAAGAATAGCACCCGCGGTGGTGCTCCCCTTCGTGAACCCTGTTCACTCACTTTGTCTTACTATTGAATTATAACGTGCCATGCACTGTAACATTTTTATTTTATACTTCACAGAGAAAAAAGTCAAACCGGCAAAGGCTGCCATCGAGAATATCAGAAATAAACGGTGCCGTCCTTTGAGGCAAAAGATTGTTGCGTTTACCCCAGTATTTTTAAGCCGGCGATACCGCCGGCAATGAGGAGAACGCAAACCAGGTGTGCCGGAGTCATCGTCTCATGAAAGAGCAGTACCCCGAGCACACTCGTCCCGATAATACCAAATCCGGTCCACATGGCATACGCTGTTCCCAGCGGCAGCTTGTGCAGTGCCAAAGATAAGAAAATGGCGCTCATCACGTAAAAGACAAGCGTAATCACACTCGGCAAAATTCTGGAAAATCCCTCCGAATACTTCATTGCCACAGCCCAGGTAATTTCAAAAATTCCTGCCAGTAAAAGATAAATCCACTGCATAATCAAATTCCCTCCAAAAAAACAGAAATACCGGTATTCCGTGTCTTCAAAGGCCTATTGACACGAAATCCGGTATCAGGACGAATCTGCCTGGCGCGATCCATCCGAAACTGTCTGCCCGGCGGCAGAAGCAAATGATTTTATCCCGCTAATTATAACAAAAGAACAAAAAATGGGCAACTAAAAAGCAATAAAAATAAATTTATAGAGCAGCTTCATTACAGATACTCGCCGACTTCAGTACAAATAAATCAGATAAACAAAGCATCACCTGTTCCCAAATGAACTGCTTTGATACTAGTTTCATCCTTAATAAGATTTTCAAATTTTTCCCCAGTACAATGATTAAAACCAATAAAACTGATGCCGAAGCTTTTAATGACTTGAATTGTGCGGTGAATCCGATCTTCAGAGGCATCTTTTAAATGTGTTCCTCCAACAACACCTATAATTGGCATTCCAAAATATTCCTTAACAGAACTAAGGATGTTCAAAATTCCAGGATGACTGCAGCCCACCAGGACAAAAAGACCATCTTTCATTTTATGGACAAAACAGATTTCATCATCAAAATTATCTTTTACAAGGGTATTTCCATTTCGTATACAAAATCGATCCGGAATCATTTCAAAATCATATACTCTTTTAAAGCCACCCATTATAAATTCCGTCTCACTTAACTTTAGAACTTTCTTACAAACTTTGTGCTCTATTCCTTCTCGTCTCAGTAGATTCTCGTCAAAACTATTCCCCAAATAGGTAGCACGGATACCATCAAGAGAATATTTTTCATTGAAATATCCTTCACCCGTAATAAATGGTTTATGGCAGCCTGCCCTTAAAAACGCAGGATATCCCCCGGAATGATCAAAATGTCCGTGACTCCCAATCAGGTAATCAACTTTCTCAAGGTGTATATTTAATGCCTGTACATTCTTAAGAGTATCAAGATTGGGGCCAAAATCAAACAAAATATTCAGATCATCACATTCTACATAAGCAGAGAATCCAAATTCATTGATAAGTGATCTGTTGGCAGAACCGCGATTTTCCATCAGCATTATCAACTTCATAATAACATATCCTTTGTGATATAAGATTAAGTCATGTACTTCCAATGATGACAAATTCAACTCTGGACAGTATCGACAGAACCGTCCAGAGTTGAAAAAAAAGGAAAGTATGAAATGAACAAAATTATATTGTCAAATGAAAAGAAAACCCACCAATATCTTCTTTGAGATAAATAAAGATAATCTTTCCTTCCCGATCACGGCGAATTGTATCCTCTTGAAAATGAATTCCTTTTGCCGCTAAATCCTTCATTGCAAGCTCAACATCGTCTGTCTGAAGTGCTATATGTCCATATTTTCCAATCTTATCATGCTTCATAACTTCAAAACAGTTAGATACAAAAATGTGAGACTCATTCTCCGGACCTGGTTCCATATTGAAAAGCGAGCAAAGCAAAGTAACCATTTTTCTTGCTTCTTTTTCGTTCTTACAGTTAATTCCAATATGTTTTAAACGATATTTTACTAAATTGTTCATAGTAAACACCTTTTTAATCTGCAAACCCACTTACAGTATCATATTGTCTTTTCCTTTAAATGAATTAACGACCCTCAGTATAATATAATGCCATAAATTCTCTGCAGCAGTACAATTAAAAATTCCATACTTAGCAGCTCTTATTTAAAATGGTAGTAATTCATGTAAGGCATATATGAATCAGTTCAGTTTATTTATGCAAGAAGGCAAGCTTCCACCTTATGTAATTAAATACAGCAATCTTCTTTTAAAAATGGGGCAGTGTTCATCCAATTACACTGCCCTTACTTTTAAAAGCACGCAAGCACCAAAAGGTCAGACTCAATTGGCAACTTTCGCATTTTTTCTAAATTGTCTGATGGAGAAGAAAACGGAAATAATCGTTGCCACCAGGAAGACGACAGCAATGGGATAATTAAATAAGTCGAATATGTCCCCATTTCCGATCTGCAGCCCTCTACGCAAATTCTGTTCAAAAGTGCCGCCAAGCACAAATCCCAGAATAAAGGGAGGAAGCGGATACTTCAGTTTTTCTAATGTGTAGCCAATCACACCAAAAAGAATGATCGAAGCTGCATCAAAAACTCGGTTATCCAAAGCAAAAGAGCCTACAGAGCAAAGCACCACGATGATAGGGAACAGATAGTTCTTGGGAACCTTCAAGATTCTAATGAACAGCCGCATGGCTCCAAAGGACCAAATCAACATGAAGAACGACGAAAGAATCATAGCTGTAAATACGCCATAGACGACATCTCCATGAGATTCAAAAAGCAGCGGACCGGGTTGAATTCCGTGAATCATAAAGCCGCCCAGCAGCATAGCAGTGGCCGTATCACCAGGAATGCCCAAGGTTAAAAGCGGAATCATTGCACCGCCGATGGTCGCATTGTTTGCTGTTTCAGAAGCAACTATACCATCGATGATACCTGTCCCAAATTTTTCAGGATACTTAGACTGATTCTTAGCGATAGAATAGGAAACAATATTACTTGTTCCTCCGCCAATACCAGGAAGAATCCCAATCCCGATACCAATAAGAGCAGACCTGATTGCGTTCTTAATCTGGCTGAAAAATTCAGCTAAAGAAAAACCAAATCCCTTTAGCTCGAATTTAGTCGCTACATAGTCTTCACCCGATTGCATCGTACCGGCAGTTTTCATAACCTCAGAAATAGCATAAAGGCCCACAAGGACAGACAACATGGCAAACCCTGACGAAAGTTCTACACTTCCAAAGGTAAACCGCTCGACACCATCAATGGGTGCTAACCCCACAGACGCAAACATCATACCAAGAATAGCAGTAATGATGCCCTTGACAATATCTTTGCCAGCCAAACTAGCAATCAATGTCAGAGAAAACAGCGTTACCGTAAAATATTCCCATGCCCCAAACTTAATGGTGATTGCAGCCAGAGGAGGAGCAATGAATATCATGGCAGCAATACCAAGAGCAGTTCCAATAAACGAAAATACCACTCCGACACCCAAGGCTTTACCACCTTCACCCTTCAAAGCCATAGGACGTCCATCAAAACACGTGGCAATGGAAGAAGGAGTTCCCGGCATATTCAACAAAATTGCAGAAACCAGTCCTCCCGAAATGCCCCCGATGTACAGGGCTACCAGAGTAGATATTCCCATCGTAGTTTCCATCGAAAAAGTGATCGGCAACATCATGGCGATTGCAATCGTTGCCGTTAAACCAGGAATTGCGCCAAATACGATGCCTACCCCAGTACAGAAAAAAATCAAGGCGATACAAATTGGATTGGATATAACAGCTGTAACACCTTGAATTAACATCTCAGTCATCTGTTGTCCCCTCCAATCTAAATTCCAAATACGCCCACCGGAAGTAAGAGTGAAAGCAAATTATTAAACAGGAAATAGATGGCAGCTGTAGCAACTGCAGCTAAAATAATGCTCTTGATGAGGCCCTGTTTTCTTTTCGCCTTTAACGTCATCAATTCCGATTGAGCCACAATATAAATAAAAGTAGAAATAATAAATCCCAAATAAGTAAGACCTATCACATACAGGATCAAAAATACAACCGTTAAAACAACATCTTTATTGTTGATTTTACCTGCATTTTCGTTTTTCTCAGCTTGCGCAAGTTCTTTTTCAATATCTACACCGTGGACTTTCTTTTCCTCAGTCTTTGCCTCTGAAGTTTCCACCTTAGCGGCATTTTTAGCATTTTTAGCTTTTTTATCCATACTAATCACAGAATAAATATGGAGTAGACTGAGCACCAGTAGTGCCACTGCCAGTGCTCTAGGAACACTGGCAGATGACAATACCGTCACACCAAAGGCATTATAACTTCTGATGGAAAAAGTCCCGCAAAAATAAAGTACAGAAAGAACTGCAAAGAAAGCTGATGACAAAATTTCCTTTCTCTTGTCGCTCATAATAGCTCCTTTTTCAGTTACACATCATTTATTTTTGCTTTTGAACCTTCCCCTGTAATTTATCAGCAAACTTCATAATCGAATCATAACTGGACTGCCAGAACTTTTCAGAATCTGCAATGCTCATGCAGAAAGGCTTCTGCATATATGCCTTTTCGATTTCTTGTGCGTAGGACTTGTCGTTCGCTACAATGTCCTTAACCGCTGCGTTCAGCTTTTCAGCAATCTTCGGATCGGTTCCTTTCGGGAAGAAGAACGTGTAGTTATAGAAATAAACGCAATCTACACCACTTTCCTTCAGAGTAGGCACATCAGGCAGCGCATCCAAACGTTTATCGGCACAAGTTGCCAGTACTTTAAATTTACCAGTCTTAATATAGTCTCTTACACCAGGATATGCTGCCGGAATTACATCGACGTGGCCACCCAGGAGGGCAACAATACGGTCAGCAGATCCACCAGAGTCGACTACGTTGAGCTGTGCCCCTGCATTTTGCAGAGAAATAGCCACATAGTGGGAAGAAGTACCCGTATTAGCAGCGATCTTATATTTATTAGGATTCTTCTTGGAATCTTCAATCAAATCTTTAACACTCTTCCAAGGAGAATCTCCTCTCACGAGAACAACATCGCTCGCCTGCTGAGCAAACACGCCACCCATTTGATAATCCTTAAAGCTAAAATCAATAACTTTGGAAGCGGTGGACAAGTTAAGCGTTACATGGTTAACCAGAATTGTGTATCCATCAGGATTAGCATTTTTAACTCTGTTATCTGCAATGGATCCGCCGCCACCAACGACGTTGGTAACCGTAAACGGTTTACCTAATTTCTTTTCCAGATACTTAGCCATAATACGGGCATTGTAATCCGTATCGCCACCGGCGGAGAAAGGAACAATAATCTGAACCGGTTTTGTTGGCCACTTTACATCGCCGCTCTTGGAAGCGGTTTGCTTATTGTTATTTCCGCCGCATCCTAGACTTCCCATTGCCAAGACTGCTAATGCCAGCATAGTAGTTAAAACCTTGTGTTTCATTTCATATTTCCTCCTTTTTCTGATCTAACACGTTTCTCTATATACAGACATCTGACGAAATTCCCCGCTGCCCTCCTTTCCGGTCTGAGATGTTAAGAGCAATTAAAGCTTCCTTATTTTTTTAATCAAAAATCATAAGGGACGCCATATTCTGCCGACATCTCCTTAAAATCACGAAGGGTCGCTTCGGAAAGATCAATGCCTTCCTTCATCGCCTTTTGGGTTTTGACGTATTCAATCTCACCTGGAATCAACACACCCTTCGACCCAACAGATGGGCGACAATTCTTCAGAAGATCAAACATAGCATCGACTCGTTTTTTAAAATCCTCAACCTTACAATATTTCGCAATATCAATGCAACCCATAAAATACCCAATATTACTCAGAGCATCAGTATTTTCAAAAAACCTTGGAAGGTTGATGTCCATATCAGCACCACTAAGAGCAAACGAAAGAAGGGAAACGATCAACATAATCCCATACCCCTTATGAGCTCCGAAAGGAAGCAGTGCACCAACATTGGCGGCTGCCGGATCAGTTGTATCAGCACCGTACTTATCCAGTGCCCATCCCTTAGGAATTTTTTGACCTTCTTTCAAGGCCAGAGAAATCCTTCCTTTGGCGACAATACTCGTTGCAATGTCTAACACTAAATCCGGATGTTTACCAGCCGGAATTGCTATTGAAACAGGATTTGTTCCCAAGAGAGGATCTGCTCCTCCAAATGGTGCAACCAAAGGCGGCGTATTTGCAAAACTGAAGGCAATCATATTTTCTTTCAGTGCCATCATTGGATAATAAGCACCTAAGCCATAATGACAGCCATTATGTACCGAAGCAAAACATGCACCAGAGCCCTTGGCTACTTCGATGCATTTTTTCATAATACGAGGAGCAACCACCATTCCAACCCCATGCTTTGCATCAACAACCAGCGAAGTTGGAGAAGTCTGTTTCATTTCCATCTGACTGCCTGAATTTGCAGTTCCTTTCTTCAGGCGCTCGCAGTAATCCTTCATATGGGTGACACCATGAGTACGCTGCCCACGCATATCTGCCGCCAGCAACACATCAACGCAAGTTGCTGCATCTTCTTTGGAAAGTCCCGCTTTTTCCCACACTTTTTCACAATATTCTCTAATCTTTTGAACAGAATAATACAATGCAATCACTCCTATCCTTGCATGCCCTTTGTCATTTAACAAGAATCCTTAAATTAACCAAAAGGAAATTCCGAGGCAACTACTTTTACGTAAGAGGAGCCGGATTAAAAACACAAAGATCATTGTAAATTTTGTGTTGCTCAGCTAAAGATTTCTTCCCGCTGGCCACATCGATAATGAGCTTGAAAAGCTGAGTCCCTATCTCGGCAATCGTGGATTTTCCCAAGGCAATAGGTCCGGCATTGAGATCAATCAAGTCCGGCCATTTTTCCCACAAATCTGAACGAGAGCAAAGCTTAATCACAGGAACAATAGGCAGGCCGTACGTAGATCCTCTCCCGGTCATAAACACATGGACTCCTATACCGCTCGCCATCTGACAAGTTCCACAAGCAAAATCATTAGCTGGCGTTACGGCAAATATCAGACCATGCTGAGATGGAAGTTCTCCGGGAGCAAGCACTTCCGAAATAGGCGCTGTGCCCGATTTAGCAATAGAACCCATTGATTTTTCGACAATATTGGCTAAGCCGCCTTTTTTATTTCCCGGGGTAGGATTAGCATCTCTATCTACTGCACCTTCTTTAAGGTATTCATCATACCATTTCACTTCAGCAGCCATCTTATCTCGTGTCTCTCGATTGATACATCTTGCTGCTAACAAATGGATTCCGTCGCGCGCTTCCGTTACTTCAGAAAACATCACGGTAGCCCCGCCTTTAACCAGCATATCTGAGGCATAACCTGCGCTAGGATTACAAGTGACTCCCGAAAAGGCATCACTGCCACCGCATTGAAGCCCTACTACAAGATCACTTAAAGGCAATTCCACACGTTTTCTTTGGTTGAGAATAGCCAGTTTCTTTTCTGCCATCTCCATAATTGCATCAACCATTTTTTCAAAGCCGTGCTGGTCTTGCAAGACGACAATGTTTTCCGGTTTAACTTCTTCCGGAGGAAGCAGTCTTTCAACAGTAAGCTTTTCACAACCGAGAGAGAGAACCATGACCTGTCCGCCAAAATTAGGCTGGTGGACCAGATTTTGTAAAATCCGGATAGGGATTTTCGCCTCTGGCGCGTTGATTGCAACACCGCATCCGTATTCATGACTAATTAGAACAACATCATCCACATTGGGATATTGAGGCAACAACTCTTTCTTTATCCGCTCAACGGCCACTTTACCTACTCCGACGGCACATTGAACGGTCGTCATAATTCCCAGGACATTTCTCGTTCCGGCCGGCCCTCCCTTAGGGTTCGGATATCCCCACCAATTTTTAACGGGTGGCTCCGGCAAATCCTTCACAATGTGTGTACCATATTCCATATCATCCAAGCCGGGAGCTTTAGGAAGACTGACCATAAACTGGCTGATCCATCGTCCCTTCTGAATATCCTCCTTGGCATAACCAATCACGGTGTTATACCGGCGGATTTCTCCACCTTTTTTGATATCCTTCAGAGCTATCTTGTGGGCTTGGGGAATCATGTCTTTAGCAACCAGACCCTCCGATACTTCTGTTCCGGATGGAATATCCTTAATTGCAATAGCAACGTTATCTTCCGAGTTGAGTTTCACAACATACTGATTCATGCCCCTGCCCCCTTCTCTTCAATGGGTTGAGAAACCAATGCAGAACATTGTCATTCAAAAAAGCTACCAGAAAGTTTAGAATAATTTTTATATTCAAAAGTCACAAACCTATAAATATCAGGATTCAATAACCTTTTTCGATTCTCATCAGCCTTTTCCATACGCATATAACGGATTCTGTACGCAGTACTTGGCACCAGTGACTTCAACATTGACACCGTTCATATAAGAAGCACAATCCGATGCCAAGAAGACAATTACCTTTGCCAAATCTTCCGGTACACCAAAGCGCTGCATAGGAATGTTACTCATCAGACGTTCCCCATTTTTTTCAATATTCGCTTTGGAGATTTCTGTTGCTATCATTCCAGGTACGTAGGCAAGGACACGAATATGATCTGCAGCAAGCTCGGCGGCAAACGTTCTTGTCAAAGAAGATACAGCAGCCTTGCAAGCACTATAGGGAGCCCGTCCGGCATTAGGAATAATAGCCGAAAAAGAGGACGCATTCAGAATGACGCCTTTTTTATTTTTTTTCATATGCAATGCGGCTATCTTACTTCCGGAAAACGTAGACACTAAAATCAAATCAGTCATATGACGAAATTCTTCCACATCATAATCCATCAAACTCTTAATTTGATTAGCTCCAGCATTATTAACCCAAACATCAATCCGTCCATACTTTGCTTCCACATTGTCTGCTAATGCTTCCAGCGCAGAATAATCCGTGACGTCTGCCACCTGGATCATCAAGTCAAACCCTTTTTCACGAAACTCTTTCTGCGCACTCTCTAATTTTGCAAGAGAACGTCCACAAACAGCGACTTTACATCCCTCACGAAGGAACTCCAGCGCAGCAGCTTTACCAATACCGCTGCCACCTCCCGTTATGACAACGACTTTTCCGTTCAAACCTAATTCCATAGTCATAACCTCCCCATTCTCAGGGTCTCGCAAACCTGCTGCACTCAATTACTTAAAAGTGGCATCCGCATACGCCTTTAGTTCATCCCTGAAAGCCGGATGTGCCACACTGATCATAGCATAGGCGCGTTCCTTAAGGGAAAGGCCCGTCAGGTGAGCAATACCGTATTCCGTAGCCACATTCTGGATCAGGGCCCGTGGACCCGAAATAGCAGAACCACTCGGAATAGCTGCCAGAATATTGGAGTGCAGTTCGCCTTTTTTATCTTTGCGGGAAGAGTTGATGCAGATATAGCCTGCCCCTCCCGGAGAAAGGAAGGCCCCTTCCAAAAAGTCAAGCTGACCGCCCACGCCGGAAAGCTGGCGCGTACCGACGGACTCGGCATTCTCTTGTCCCATCAAATCAAGCTGCACACCGCCATTGATACTGATGAAATTAGAAATCTGTTCCATATTCCGTGGATTGTGGATGAAATCCAGATCAGCCGGATAGAAGAGCTGCGGTTCTGCCTGCAGCCAGTCATACAGCTCCTGGGAGCCGCTGACGAGGTTCCAATCAGAGAGCCCTGTACGGAGCTCTTTCTTCTTATTCGTCAGTTTACCGGCCTTATAGAGCATCAGGAACGCATCACTGATGGTACCTGTATGGCATCCAAGATCTGTTTTGTCAGACTTTGCCAGGATTTCTGCGATGGTAAAGGGAATTGTCCCGACACCGAGGGAAAGGGTAGCACCATCAGGGATCTCCGCAACGACATTTTCAGCAATTTTAAGATCTGCCTCGGAAGGTGTCCGATAATTGTTGGTCGCCAGCGGACCGTGTTCGCCTTCAACGATAATATCGGCATCGTCCAGGGAAACACGATGTGAACCATCTACGCCCTGCAGCATCGGCATATGTTCATTAATTTCAAAGATGACCGTTTTGGCGTTCTTCATAATAGTCTTCCAGCAATAGTTGGCAAGTCCCAGCCCGCAGTACCCGTTTTCATCCGGTTTTGAAACAGGAATGCAGGCAACGTCAACATGCAGGTACTCACGGTACATCTGAGGGAGCAGACGCAGCATCATCGGTACAAAATGGATGTGACCGGCCGTATAGTACTTCCGTTCAGCGGCACCAAGATGCCAGCTGAAATATTCGAAACTCTTCTGCTCAGGATCGCATTCCACAACCTGGATGGCAGGACGGTACACCAGACCGCCGCGAATTTTAACATCATGCAGCTCATCCTTGCGTGCGGCAAGGGCAGCATCCATGAGTTCCGGGAAACCGCTGCCAAAGCCAAAATCCACCCAGTCTCCGCTCTTAATAGCCTTGGCTGCTTCGGCAGGAGACTTTACTTTATTACGGTACTTTTCCAGCATATTACCTACTCTCCTCATCTATCACAGCAGTGTAAACTCTGACTCTTCGCACTGCTCTTTAACCTCACAGATTAACTGATTCGGTACGTTACCCGAATAAGTTAATAGCGGGTAGTATATTCCAATTTAAAAGAAACTATATCTAATAGTCCCACTGTCTCAAATATAACATGATCAAATGTTTTATCAAAATAAAGAATGACTCCGGACATCCGGAAACATCCGGAGTCATAAAGAGCTTACCTAAACCTTAAACTCTCGGAATTCAAGCTTACAGAAAACTCTGCTCTTGTTCTTGAATAGTTATTCCTTCGGTTCCAGAATCGCTCCTTTATCCGCTGACGATACCAAAGAAGAATATTTTCTCAAAAGAGGGGTAGATGGTTTAATCAGCGGCTTAAAGTTCTTTCTCCGTTTTTCCAATTCTTCATCAGATACTTCAAGCGTCAACGTCCGATTTGGAATGTCAATGTGGATAATATCCCCATCTTCTACAAGCCCGATAGGACCGCCTGCAGCCGCTTCAGGGGAAATATGCCCGACGCAAGGCCCCCTCGTGGAGCCGGAGAATCGTCCATCCGTGATCAGCGCCGTACTTTCATCCATCCCGCGCCCAACAAGAAGAGCTGTCACAAGAAACATCTCACGCATGCCGGGACCACCTTTAGGGCCCTCATACCGAAGGACTATTACCTCTCCTGCATGAACCTGATTAGCTTCAAGAGCGGCAATAGATTCCTCCATGCTGTTAAATACGCGTGCCTTGCCGCTAAATTTCATCATAGACGGCTTTACTCCGCTAGCTTTAATAACAGCTCCATCGGGTGCTAAATTACCGTGCAGAATGGCAATTCCGCCCTTTTTATTTTTCGGGGCACTTCTCGGATAAATCACGTCATTTTCTACAAGTGGTTGCTCCGCTAAAATTTCCTTAACGGTATGTCCTGTCACCGTGATAGCCGAATCGTCAATTTTGTCCTGAATCGCTTTGAGTACGGCAGGAATACCTCCGTTCTTATGAAGTTCCGCCATTGCATAAGCTCCTGATGGTCTTAAATTGCAAAGATACGGAATCTCTTCACTCATCCTGTCAAAATCTTTCAAATCCAGATCGATACCAGCTTCATGAGCGATAGCCATCAAATGCAGCACCGAATTCGTCGAAGCACCCAATGCCATAACAGCCTTAACCGCATTTAAAAGAGCCGACTTGGTCAAAATCTTACGTGCATTCAGCTGTTCCTCTACCATCTCAACAATACGCCGTCCCGACTCTCTGGCTAAGCGCCTTTTCTCAGCCGAAACAGCAGGGCTGGTACCCATACGAGGCAAGGTCAAACCAAGCACTTCTGCCAGGCAGCTCATTGTATTGGCCGTACCCATCATTCCACAAGAACCAATGGTGGGCGCTGTAGCAAGCTCTAGCTCCTTGAGTTTCTCATAGCTTATCTTTCCGATTTGATACTCCCCGACGCATTCCCTGATATTGCATTGGACAAAGTTATCATCGCCATCACGATGTCCCGGGAGCATCGGCCCACCGGTTACTATGATGGCAGGAATATCAATCCGGGCTGCAGCCATGATCATCCCCGGAACAATCTTATCGCAAGCACACATAAGGACAACTGCATCGAGCTGATGCCCCTGAACAACAGCCTCCACCGAATCAGCGATAATGTCCCGACTGGGAAGGGAATACCGCATTCCACTATGACCCTGACACAGACCATCACAAATAGCAATAGTCCCAAACTCGCGCGGAATACCTCCGGCCTCTAAAATGCCCTCACGAACTGAAGCAGCCAGTTCACGCAAGTGGATATGACCGGGTACAAGTTCGCTGAAAGAATTAGCAATCCCAATGATAGGTTTGCGCAAATCCTGATCATCTAATCCCATGCTATAAAGCAATGTGCGATGGCCGCTTCTTTCACTGCCATTTACTAAAATTCCGCTGCGGTAATTTTTATAAAACATTTTTTCATCGCCCACGGATTTCATCTCCTTTTAAAGGAAAGGATAAAGCGTTACAGTTTCAGCCCTGCTTCAAAAGCTTTCTGGTTAGAGGCAATCACCTTATTCTTGCCGGCAAACCAATTTTCAATAGCTTTCATAATTCCTTCAGGTTTCAACAGCTTCGTTTCCTTAACAATGGTACCCAAGGCGATAAAGTTTGCACTCTGAATACTACCCAGTGCAATTGCTTTGTCTCTATAAGGGAACCCAATGTGCTTTCCTTTAGCGTTTTCAGCCTTTTTAACTAGTTCGGAATCATAAAAAACTAAGGTATCATCGTCAAACTTATCTACATAGCGATCATAAGCAACCTGCGCCAGGCAAAGAATAATATCGGGCTTTTCAATATTAGGATATCCAATGGCACCATCACTAAGAATTACGTCCGTCTTTGTAAAAGTGCCTCTTGCTTCCGAACCATAAGAAGCGGACATGGTTGCATTTAATTTATCCTCAAAAAGAGAAGCAGCGATACCCATCACCTGACCGATGGAAACAACCCCTTGACCGCCGACACCACTCAATACGATTTCTTTTTTCATCATTATCCCTCTACTTCCTGAGCAGCAATAATTTTAGCATACTCCGTATAATAATCGTCGCGCGGTTCATTCTTCAGGCAACCAACTACGATCTTACCTTTCAGTTCTTCCGGAGTCATCTTAGCAGCCTGAGCTACCGTCACACTTTGTTCATTCATAAGTTTCATCATACGGGAAGCTTCGCCAAGTTTATTGAATTTTCCATAGTGAGTCGGGCATGCGGACATAACTTCAATCAAAGAAAACCCTTTGACTTCCATACCTTCTTTAATCAGCTTTCTCATCAGTACAGGATTGTAAGCAGTAGCTCTGCCGACATAAGAAGCTCCGGCTGCTATTGCCAGCTTGCACAGATCAAAATTTTGTTCCACATGACCATAGGGAGAAGTGGCCGTAATACTATGAGTCGGCGTCGTAGCAGAATACTGGCCGCCGGTCTGACCGTAATTGTAGTTATTCGATACAATAGCTGTAACGTTGATGTTTCTTCTTGCAGCATGAATCAAATGGTTACCGCCGATAGTAGCACCATCACCATCACCCATCGTAACCAGGACGTGCAGCTTAGGGTTACCAAGAGCGACACCGGTAGCAGCAGCCAGAGCACGCCCGTGCGTCACATGCATACAGTTAATATCCAGGTAGTCATCAACACGGCCAAAGCAGCCAATACCACTTACCAATGCAATATCATGCTTATCGTACCCAAATTCAGCCAGAACCGACGCAATGGACTGGAGCACAATACCGTGACTGCAGCCCGCACACCACGTATGAGGCAGTTTATTATAAAGCATGTAATCCTTATAGGTCTTCATTATTTTTTACCTCCCTTGTAGGCATCTACAATCTGCTGAGGTGTGATCAAAACACCATCTGTACGGTTTGCCTGAAGTACCTGACATCCATAATCATTGAATTTGCGTACTTCGCCGGCCAACTGTCCCAAATTTAATTCAGCTACGACGACTGTCTTAGCCTGCTTGAGGGCCTTACGGATTGCCTTTTCCGGCATTGGCCATACTGTGACGAGCTGTAACATGCCGGCTTTAATCCCTTCACTTCTCAACACATCAACAGCCGACATAGAGCTGCGTACGGAACAACCAGAGGAGATAATAATAACATCGGCATCTTCCGTTTTATATTCCCGGGTAATATCTATTTCATCAGCATGTTTTTCAATCTTATCCGTCAGGAAATGAGTAACCCGATTAATATTTTCCGGTGTCGGTCTGAATTCACCCTTTTCATCGTGAGTAGAACCGGTTGTTCTCATCAATAAATTTCTGTCACCAACCGCGACCATAGGAGCAACTTCGGTGCCTTCATAATTGTAGGGTCTGAAATCACTCTGAGTCGTACCAGGAGCCGGTGCTTTGCGATTGATAATTTCCCCAGGTTCCGGTTCGCGGAGCACAACCGTTTCACGCAAATGGCCGATAACTTCATCAGCCAGGAAGATAACCGGCGTACGATATTTTTCAGCCAAATTAAAAGCAGTGATGGAAAGGTCATAGCAATCTTGTACAGAAGAAGGAGCCAGGGCGATAATGCTGTGATCACCGTGAGTTCCGTATCTTGCCTGCATCAGGTCGCCCTGAGCCGGTTTGGTAGCAGCGCCGGTAGACGGGCCACTGCGCTGTACATCATAAAGTACACAAGGAAGCTCGGACATAATACCCAGGCCCAGGTTTTCGGACATCAGAGAAATACCAGGGCCGCTCGTCGCGGTAAATGCTTTCTTACCTGCTAAGGAGGCTCCTAAAAGGGCAGCCATAGAACTGATTTCATCTTCCATCTGAATATAAATGCCGCCGTGCTTAGGAAGCTCTCTAGCAGCTCCCTTCGCAACCTCTGAACTGGGAGAAATCGGATACCCGGCAAAAAATCTTGCACCAGCAGCGATAGCTCCTGCTACAATGGCGTCATTACCTTCCATAAATCTTTTCTCTGTCTTTCCCATTTACTTGACCTCCACTTCGATTGCAAAATCAGGGCAACGCATCGCGCAGAGCTTGCAGCCTATGCAGTTTTCAATGTGAGCTACTACGGGAACCTTACCAACTTCTTGTTCAAGGACCTGCTTAGGACAAAGCGCTGAGCAGATACCACACTGCTTACAAAACTTGCTGTTGATCTTAATATTAATTTCTTTACCCATATCCAACCCTCTCTTCTTAAAACTGTACATCTTCAACAAAAATTAGCATCAATCGCAAAAAGAAAACTCCATTTCTGACTTATTTATCCAATTTATTGACGGGGTACTTTGGTTTCCGACCGTGAAGCACATCATCAATACCATGGGCCGCATCCATTCCCATTTGATCCATAGCTTCTACCGAGAGAGCCGCATTATGCGGGCTTACGGTAATGTTATCCAATGTAAACAAAGGATTATCCTTACTAGCCGGTTCAGTAGCAAATACATCAATTCCGGCAGCAAAAATCTCTTTGTTTTTTAAGGTCTCATACAGATCAGCTTCGTTAACGACTCCGCCTCTTGCGCAATTCAGTAAAATAGCAGTTTTCTTCATCAACTTCATGTTATCTTTATTAATCATATTCATGGTATCCTTGGTTCTAGGGACATGCAGTGAAATTACATCAGCTTCCCTGATCAAGTCTTCCATATTTTCTCTTCTTTCGATTGTCTTAGGCCATTTATCTTCGGGAATAAAAGCATCATAACCGATCACTTTCATTCCAAATCCCTTACTGGCTTTTTCAGCAACGCTCTGTCCAATCCGTCCACAACCGATTAATCCCAACACTCGTCCCTTTATTTCCAAGCTCTTTGTTATGTCGCGAGATTTAAAATTCCCCGCTCTCGTCTGAGCGTCCTGATAAAGAATATGATCGGCACACGCCAGCAGAAGGGCAATTACATGCTCAGCCACCGCATTTGTATTAGCAGTAGGAGCGTTCGTAATCTGGATTCCTAACTCTGTTGCTGCCTGCAAATCAATTTTATCCGTTCCTACACCATAACGAGCAATAACTTTCAACTTCTTCCCCGCTTCCATAATTTTGCGTGTATACGGAAAGTTCCTTGCCAATATGGCATCGCAGTCTTTTACTGCCTCACAAATCTTATCTTCGGTTGGATTAGACATTACTTCGACTGTATACCCTAAACTCTTCAAACAGTCTTTACCCGCCGCGGTAATATCTTCCGGAATCAGAACTTTAAACCCC
This sequence comes from Acidaminococcus sp., assembly GCA_022482815.1. Taxonomy (NCBI): domain Bacteria; kingdom Bacillati; phylum Bacillota; class Negativicutes; order Acidaminococcales; family Acidaminococcaceae; genus Acidaminococcus; species Acidaminococcus sp. The sequence continues at coordinate 1,248,377 of JAKVOM010000001.1, read as the reverse complement.
ATTTTGTTTCCTTCTTTCTTCAAAATAAATTTTTAAGCATTTTTATCAAAACTAGACAGCGCTTAAAATAAGCAAAAAAGTTAAAATTTTCTAATAAATTGTCAACATACCGACTCGAAGTAAATATATAATTAAAATATACAAGCTCAAAGATAAAATATAAAACTCTGACTAATCAAAAAAATTATATTCTACCTCTGACCCCTACCCCTTGACTTTATTGTATAGAACGTTTTATTATAATTCAAATTGATAATTTTTAGTTTTGCTCTCGTTTTTTTTAAGAACTATGTGGAGGTGACATTTTATGGACTTGAAACAAATCGAATATATTCTGAAAATTGCGGAAGTAGGTAGTATCACTAAAGCGGCGGAACAACTTTTTGTAACACAATCCACTTTAAACCAGCAATTGTTAAAATTAGAAAATCAGCTGGGTGTTAAGCTTTTTTACCGTCACAGACGTTACCTTACGCCGACTGATGCAGGAAATGTCTATATAAAGTACGGCAGTCAAATGTTGCTCGAAAAACGAGAAGCTTACAACATTATCAATGATTTAGCTCAAAATAACTCCGGTCATTTTTCGTTTACTTTTTCGAGAGAGCGGGGCCTTGATATGTTTGTGAATACCTATCCGGATTTTCATAAACACTTCCCTGGAATCACTGTGGAACCTTCCGAAATGAGAGTCCATACACAACAGCAAAGAATTGCCCAGGGATATGTAGATCTAGGTCTTGTAACGCTGTCTGAAGACCAAAAAATTCCTGAATTAACTTATAAACATATTCGCTATGAACCGTTTTTGATATGTCTCCCCCGTTCCCATCCCATCGCGGCAAAAAGCAGTGCTCCACCCAAAACGCCCATTGATGAATTACCCTATTTACCGATCAAAGATATCAAAAATGTTCCTTTTGTACTACTTTCAAAAAGCACAACGCTACGGGCAAAATTAGACCAAATATTAGCAGAAGCAAAAATCCGCCCTTATGTATTATTCGAATCAGAAAGTATTCGTGCTCTACTCAAAATAGTCGAAAGCGGAATTGCTTGCACGATTACGTCTGCCGGGTATTACAAAGGCAGAGACAGAATTGCCTTTTTCCGGATTCCCGGTGATCCGATTTGGGAAATGTGTACTGCCTATAAAAAAGGTACCTATATCAGCAAAGCTATGATGTATTATCAAAAATTGATTGAAAACTATTTTGAGCAAAAAGATTTTTTGCCAATGCACCATCAAAAATAGTTAATTTTTATAGCATATATCGGTAAACCATTCTGATTGAGGCTCATTGTAGCCATGCTAAGACATTAGCACATAAATTATCTTAAGGTTCATTTGTTATTACTTGTAAAGAAGCCGGTTCATCACCTCGAACCGGCTTCTTATTGCTATCTTTCTTCTTATTTAATAATCAAATTTTCCATCATTTTTTTCTTCCAAGGCTTTGATAACATGGTAAGCAAACGCGTTATAGGGTGTTGGAATACCAAGTTCTTTTCCCATTTCGACCATACGCCCGCAGAGCATATCGATTTCCGTATGCCGATGGGCGTCAAGATCCTGTAGTGTGGAATGACGAACAGCCGGACTTTCTTTTTTAGTATATCCGGCACCCTTTCCGCCTGTACCGGCTTCAAGAATAGCCGTATTCAGTTTTATTCCCTTCGCTTTCGCAACAGCAACAACTTCTTCTTCCAAATGTTCTTTCAGCCAGCGTACGTGTTCTGAATCCCCATATGCACCGGATCCACACCCTACGATTGCCTGAGGAATGTTTTGACCGATATTGAACAAATACTTGGCCCAGATATCGCTCAAAATAGAATGACTTATATGTGTCAGCAGGCGGCTTGAAGCAAAGAATGATCCCAACGCCTCCATCTGAGCCTTTCCGACTGCGTCGAGCGGTTCCGGTTTACCATAATACAGACCACGAATGCCTTCCGGAATCTTAAACGTTACTTCATCTGCTCCATCAGAGTGAGACTTGCGCTGAGCGGCAATCCGCAGCAAGGATCCGACCAGGTGATCTCTTCCGATAGCGTCTGCGATAATTTCCTCGCTATCAACCCCGTTCATAAGGCTGATAACCATGGTATCTTTGCCTGTCATTTTCTCAATGGAAGGAACCACACTAGGCAAACTGCCATATTTCACGGTTACAAAAATCAAATCCATGATTCCTGTTTCCTTGGCAGATGCAACATGAAGCTGGTAATTCTCTCCATTGATTGTAATACCGTACCGGCGAAGCTTATCCCCCCGTTTTCCATCCGCAATTACAAACAACCGATCCTGCAAATGAGGAGCCAAGCCCCAGATCAAATAACTTCCAATGCCACCGGCACCGATAAGTGCCACTTTTTGAATTTCCATAGCTAACCTCCTTACATTTGTTTCGTAATGGTTATGTTTTTCTCCCTTGAACAAGACTTTTTTGGTTTCACAACGAGAAAATATCCCTATCCAATAAAGGCACACGGCCAATACATTTCGTATTCATTATAGTTCTCACAAAGCAAAAAAATACAAACCAGCACGAATAACTCAGAAAAAGAAAAAACTTAATATTCTGATTATTAATCAAAAAAAAAACAAAATAAGTCTCCCCGACTGCTTCCTTTTCCGGATCTTTTGACTTTATTGTATAGAACGTTTTATTATAATACAAATTGATAATATTTAGTTTTGCTCTCTATTTTTTTAAGAGCACAGGCGAGGTGATATATTATGGACTTGAAACAAATTGAATATATCCTGAAAATTTAGGTTACTTTTACGGCATATATCGGTAAACCATTCTGATTGAGGCCCATTGTAGCCATGTCAAGACATTAGCATATAAATTTTCTAAAGGTTTATTTGTTATTCCTTATAAAAAGCCGGTTTGTCATTTTGAACCGGCTTTTTATTTCTATTTTTATTCAATAATTAAACTTTCCGTCGTTTTTTTCTTCCAAGGCTTTGATGACATAGTAAGCAAACGCGTTATAGGGCGTTGGGATACCAAGTTCTTTTCCCATTACGACCATACGCCCGAAGGCATGTCGATTCCAGTACACCGATAGGCATCAAGATCCGGCATCGCAGAATGAAGCACGGCAGGACTTTATTTTTTAGTATATCTAACACCTTTCCTGCCTTTCCGGGTTCAAGAATGTCCGTATTTGGTTCAATTTCCCAGCTATCCTCTTTACTTTTCATCAGTAATGATGATTTCTTTTCCCTTGACCAATATTTTTTTCGGTTTCACAATGAGTGAACATTCCGGTCCGCCAAAGGAATAGGGCTCATATACATCAAATCCATTCTGATTTCCCCGATGAATAATGCCGTCAAAACCATGTTTTTTCGCAAATGCCAGCACTTGTTTTGTATCCATGCTGCTTTCTCTTTTACTGACGGAGCTCGAAGCTTTTTCCGCCGCACAAAATGGCTGTACCTTGAAGCACTTCATCTGGTTTGACGGATCCTGCCGAAGAGATCGGGACGAACTGCCCGTTTCTAAGGCTCATTTCTACAATTTCCGCAGGGGCACCGCCTCCGCTGCGGCGCAAAATCAGATTTTTCTCCCCTGAACCGGAATTTTCCTTGACAAGAATCGGCGTCCGCATCAAGGTAAAAGCCTGTCTTACTTTAAAAGTACCATTCTCAATTTGTCCCCATAGCGCCGAGTCGCCGCCGGTACCGCTTGTATAAGGACCGGAAACCACTGCGAAGATTTCCTTTTTGCCATCGCCGTCAAGGTCCACGTAATTATATTGATACCGTGTTTTCTCCTTTGCGTCCCCGGAAATCCCATAGTACTTGCGAATCGCGTTTTCAAGTACTGACAGTGGCTGCGTTTCTGCTTTCACTTCTTTTGTGCCCTTTGGCAGCCAATTTTGATTTCCGGAAGGGTCTGAGTACAATAAGTTCACCCGTACACAAACAATTTCCAATGCTGAGGAGCCGTAATTCTGGTAAAGCCGCAGCAGTGCTCCCGGCAGCTTCCAGGCGTGGTAAGTAGACCCGCCTTCGCCCGGTCTGTTCTTAATGACGTCTGCTTTTCCATAAATCCTTTCAAGACTCGAAAGATAGACAGAAGCGTCCGGATTTTTCAAAGGAATCGTAATCGCATCGACCCGGCCGTCTTCTCCATAGAGAGAATAAGCCTTACGGTCTTCACCGAAAATACGAACAAAATAAGTCCGGCCAATCAGGGATTTTCCATCGGGCGCCAAATTCTTTTCGCCGCCATTAAAAAATTCCCGGGCACCTTTATCATCCTGCCGCAGAAGGGCTAAGCAGTTATCCAGCGTCCACCGTGTGCCCGTTCCATAGGGCAGTTTCGCCATACGGTACGACGCTTGTTGTGAGGAAGAAGGCTGTGCTGCTTCCACATGATATCCAAAGGAAATAACAGAAAGCACACTTAAGAGCCATACGATAGATTTTTTCATCATATCATCCCTCCTGGAAATAAGAATTTATTTATTTTTTCTTGCTTTTTTTATTTGGACAATCCGGATGACTACATAAATCGCACAGCAAATCCAAACGGCAAAACTACGTTTATCATTCCAGCGAAACCCTGCCAAAAAGGCCATGATAATCATCATATAATCAGACAGCAGCAACAGGAATTCCTCCTTTAACAGCGGCACAAGTTATAGTAAGTATAACATAAGGCCCAGCGATTCGAAAACATGCCAAAGCTGCTTTCTAAAGAGCAGCAGGCAGGGAAAGCCAGTTTCCTTCGCAGCCGGCAGCGTTGAGAAGGCTCATCAATGCCTCCGCATCTAAAAATACAGTTGCTGTATTCTCCATCGGATGCATACCAATTAGTTGATTCCGAAATTCCGTGTCCAGATAGAATTTTACTTTATGCTCTGCGTCATTTAAAAGACCTAACGGCGTGACAGCACCTTGTTTCACACCAAGATACCGCTCCAGATCCGCTTCCGATGCAAAAGTCAGACGGCGCGAGCCGATTTCTTTCTGCAGTGCTTTCAGGTCGATTTTCCTGCTTCCGTGTACGGTTACCAGATAATAGTTTCGTTTTTTATCATCCCGGAGGAATAAATTCTTCGCAATCTGTTCTTCGTGGGGCAAATGAAGAGCATGAGTTTCTTCCATATTGTAAACGGCAGGATGCTCGTACATACTGAACTGAACTCTCTCTTTTAAAAACTGAAGGCACTCGTCTTTGGTCATATGCTGCTCCTTTGCACTTTTACTCCGTGCTTTCTGCAAAATTTTGTTATTTATATCTTAGCATGAAAAAAGCAAAAACATGAATGATAACCAGCTCTACCCTGCAAAAACGATTCCAAATTGAAAAAATAAAAGGCAAGGCAGTTTTTTCTTTTTTAATTTGAGCATAAAAAAACCTTCCCGAAATCGGGAAGGTTACTCTCATATTGGTGACCCTGGAGTGATTCGAACACTCGACACACGGCTTAGAAGGCCGTTGCTCTATCCAGCTGAGCTACAGGGCCATAGAAATGAAAATGGAGCGGGTGATGGGAATCGAACCCACGTAACTAGCTTGGAAGGCTAGGGCTCTACCATTGAGCTACACCCGCATGATATTTGGTCGGAGCGACAGGATTTGAACCTACGACCCCCTGCTCCCAAGGCAGGTGCTCTACCAACCTGAGCTACGCCCCGTTGTGCATCAAGAGAAAATGGTGGGCGCTAACAGGATCGAACTGCTGACATTCTGCTTGTAAGGCAGACGCTCTCCCAGCTGAGCTAAGCGCCCATAAAAAAAGATGGTGACCGGGGGGGGAATCGAACCCCCGATACCGCCGTGAAAGGGCGGTGTCTTAACCGCTTGACCACCCGGCCATCTGGCTCCCCGAGTAAGACTCGAACTTACAACAACTCGATTAACAGTCGAGTGCTCTACCATTGAGCTATCGGGGAATCATGTGAATCCTTGAAAACGGTCACGAGTGATATTATATAGGAGAGTGCGCATTTTGTCAACGGTTTTAAAGGAATTAAGATAATTTTTTTGGTTCCCACCCTACTTTTCCCTGTGTCCTGCAGGCGAGCATCCGGGATTTGCCGGAAATCCAGTCTGCAAGCTTTTCCTATCACTCTACAGCTTCATCTGCTCTTTGAAAAATACTGCGGCTCCTATCATTCCGGCCGTATTTCCAAGTTCTGCAAAGCAAATTTTTGTCTGCTTCCGCAGCAGCGGCTCCATTTCCTTATCAAGGGCTGCGCCGAGATATTGCTGCATTAATTCGTGCTGAGCAGAAATACCGCCTCCAATGACGATACGGTCGGGATTCAGGATCCAGCTGAGGGCCGTAAGACCGATGGCCCAGCGGCGGGCCATTTCCGTAAGGACGCTGCACATCGCTTCGTCGCCTTCTGCTACTTTAGCGAAGAAAGCGCGTCCGTCCAATTTTTCGGTACCCTGAGGACAAACTTTTTTGGCTTCGGCCAATAGTGCCGTCACGGAAGCCCAGTCTTCCCAAATGAAATCACTTCCGAACTTGGCCTGGCCGAATTCTCCGGCGGCAAAGCCGCTGCCGCGGTAGAGTCTGCCATCCGTCACGATGGCGCCGCCGATACCGGTCCCGAGCGTCAGGCACAGGAAGTTTTCAGCGCCGCGCCCTGCTCCGAATTTTGCTTCGGCAAGAGCTGCACAGTTGACGTCATTTTCGACGGTCACGGGAAGGCCTGTCTTTTGCCCCAGAATATCCACGAGATTAATCTGCGTAAGTCCCGGAAAATACTGGGAAGGACGAACGAGCTGGCCGGTGCTGCTGTTTACGACGCCCGCGAGGGATACGGCAATACCTTCGAGAGGCTGTTCTGCTGCCATCTTCACCGCCATATCAGCGATACTTGCGACAAAAGCGTCTGCTCCTTCGCTCCGGATAACATTCGGCAGGCTTCCCGCATGGAGAAGCCTGCCTTGATGTGTGTCATCCGTGAGCCCGTATTTAATGGAGGTTCCCCCCACATCAAAACAAAGTATGGGTTTCACGATGTCTCCTTATTTTGACTTGATGTAAGCGATTGCTTTCTGGATGCGTTCCAGGGTCTTTTCCTTACCCAGCAGCACCATGACGTCGAACATGCCCGGGCTGAACGTACGGCCGGTCAGTGCAAGGCGCGTCGGATGGATAATCTTGCCAAGCTTCAGGCCGAGGTCTTCGGCAAGCTTGTTATAAGCGGCTTCCGTCGTCTCGAGGTTAAACGGTTCGAGCGCAGCCAGTGCATCATAGCATTTCTGCAGGAGGTCGGCAGCTTCCGGCTTAAAGTGCTTGGCATCGCCTTTTTCATCGTAGCTGCCCACATCCTTGAAGAAATAGGTAGAGCCGTCTGCCAGTTCTTCCAGTGTCTTTACGCGGACGCGGACGACGTCGACTAGATGAGCAAAATATTCCTTGTGCGAAGCAAGATATTCGTCATCGACCAGGCCTTTTGCCTTAAAGAACGGGACAGCAGCGTCGACGATACGGTCCAGCGGTAGGCTGGAAAGGTACTGCCCGTTGATCCAGGTCAGCTTCTTCACGTCGTACACCGCGGCCTTCTGGCTCATCTTGCTGAAATCAAAGACTTTGACCGTATCTTCCAGGGAGAAGATTTCTTCGTCGGTGCCGGGGGCCCAGCCCAGAAGGGTCAGATAGTTGATGATGGCTTCCGGCAGGTACCCTTTGTCGCGGAATTCTTCAACGCTCGTTGCACCGTGGCGCTTACTGAGCTTGCTGCGGTCCGGAGCGAGGATCATCGGCATATGACCAAACTGCGGTGCTTCCCAGCCGAGGGCTTCATAGACAAAGAGCTGTTTCGGCGTATTGGAAACGTGTTCTTCGGCGCGCAGGACATGGGTCATGCCCATGAGATGGTCATCGACAACAACAGCGAAATTGTAGGTCGGAATGCCGTTGCTCTTCATGATAACAAAATCATCGTATTGATCGACGTTAAAGGAAATATCACCATGAATCATATCATGGAAAGAAATCGTGCCTTCACGGGGAATCTTGATGCGTACGGAATGGGGTTCACCGGCAGCTACGCGCTTTTTCGCTTCTTCCGGTGGGATATCGCGGCACGTACCGGCATAATGGAACGGCTGCTTCAGCTGACGCTGCTTTTCGCGCTGGGCCGCAAGGTCCTCAGCGGAGCAGAAGCAATAGTAAGCCTTGCCCTCGTCAATGAGCTGCTGGCAGTACTTACGATAAAGATCCAGGCGTTCGGACTGGAAATACGGTCCCTTCGGGCCGCCCACTTCCGGGCCTTCGTCCCAGTTCAGGCCGAGCCACTTCAGGCTGGTAATGATTTGGGATACAGAATCTTTTTTCAGACGGTCGCGGTCCGTATCTTCAATGCGGAGCACCATCTTGCCTCCCTGGCTTCTGGCAAAGAGCCAGTTAAACAGGGCGGTTCTGGCACCACCGATATGCAGATACCCCGTAGGACTCGGGGCAAACCGTACACGAACTTCTTTATCCATAAAAGACACACCTCTCGTTTGTATTGGTAGGGTTTTATTATAGCACGAAATGACGCTGCCCGCCGCAGGAAATGGGGAAATTACAGGCGCCCGGCCCGAAGTTTTCCCATTTTGCCGTGCGTTTCTTATTTCCGCGTTTGCTTTCTCGAGGCTTCGGCGTATTTCGTGCCGCGTTTATTGGGTCCGACGGCACTCTTGCCGCGCTTTGGCACCTTCTTTTTCTTCGGGCGCGGCGGCTTGATGGTCCGGCGCACTTTTTCACCGGCAAGGTTCTGCCGTTCCAGCGTGATGTTCAGCTTCTTTTCAATATTCTGCAGCCAGCGGGTTTCATCGGCCGTATAGAATGTAATAGCCGTTCCTTCGTTACCGGCGCGTCCGGTCCGGCCGATACGATGGACGTACCAGTCCGGATCATGGGGAATATCGTAATTAACGACCTGCGTAATGCCTTCGACATCAAGGCCGCGGGCCGCGATATCACTGGCAACGAGAATCTGCAGTTTCGCCTTGCGGAAGTTTTCCATGACCTGGCGCCGTTTTGTCTGAGACATATCGCCGTGGAGAACGTCGACGTTAAAGCCTTCGCCGTAGAGCCAGTCACTCAGCTCGATAGCTCTTTCCTTGCTGGCGCAGAAAACAAGCATCAGGAAGGGATTATAGCGGCGGATGAGCGTTGCAAGTGCCTCCTGCTTGTGATCCTCGTTCACCTTGATGCAGATCTGCTGAATCGTCGAAGCCGTAGCCTGCTCCGGCGCAATATCAATGAGCATGGCGTTTTTGGTAATCTGCCGCCCCAGTTTCCGTACTTCTTCATCGAGCGTTGCCGAGCACATCATGGTCTGGTGCGGCTGCGGCATCAGGGAAAGGAGCGTTTCGATATCTTCACCGAAGCCCTGGCGCAGCATCTCGTCGACTTCATCGAGGACGAGGTACGTCACGCCGCCAAGGTTCGTGTCGCCTTTGCGCAGATGGTCGAGGAGACGTCCCGGTGTGCCCACAAGGACCTGTGCCTTGTTGCCGAGCTTTCTTTTTTCTTCTTCATAATCACGTCCGCCGCTGACCGTCAGGGTGCGCACGGTAGTCCCGTCAGAGAGCTTTTTGATTTCTCCCGCCGTCTGCTGGGCGAGTTCCCGCGTCGGGGAAAGAATGAGAGCCTGGACGTATTCCTTTGCCGGCTCAATCCGGGAAAAAAGCGGAATTACGAAGGCGAGGGTCTTCCCCACCCCGGTCTGGGCACGGGCAATGACATCCCGTCCGGACAAAAGGGCCGGGATGGCGCGCTCCTGTACGGGCGTCGGTTTATCTTTTCCGGTGCGATGTAATTTTTCCACCATCGCAGCGTCTACTTTTAATTGAGCAAAGCCATTTGGCATGGTGTCATCTCCTTTCTAAAATTCACAAAAGATTCACGGCTTCCATTATATACTAAAGAGCAACGGACAAGCAATGGATGAGTCCCGGCGAAAATTTTTTCCTACCTGCAAAGCTTCGTGATACCCTTGCTATACAGGAGGAAAGCGGCGGGATTCTTTCACACGATGCTGTCCTTCCAAGAAAAGGAGTGAATTCTTTATGTTATCCAGTAAAATCGTCCTCTCAGGCGCACTCAGCCTGCTCATCGGCACCATGGGCACAGCCGCCGCGGCAGAAAACGCTGCCAAGACAGCAGCCCCTACGGTCGTAAGTCAGCAAAAGACCCAGTCGGTCAGCCAAAAGACCTATGACCTCACTTTTGTCGCCAAACCGGACCGCAAGGACGCGCTCACGGTAGACGGCAAATCTGTTCCCTTCTACGTCTATGAAAATCGCGTCTACGTCCGCCATCCGAAGGCTGTAGCGTATGAATCCATGAACCTCTACGTGCCGGCTGCTTACCTCGAAGGCGGCACCATTAACGGTTACACGGCAAAAACTGCACCGATCTTTATGCCGAACGGTGTCGGCGGCTATATGCCGGGAGAAATTCTGGAGCCCAGCGAAACAAACCGCAGGGAAGCCGGTCCGAACGCGGTGCTCTACGCCTTGTCCCGCGGCTATGTCGTTGCTGCTCCGGCCATCCGCGGACGCACGACAAAGGATGAGAACGGGACTTACGTAGGCAAAGCTCCGGCCCTCATCGTGGACTATAAGGCAGCCGTGCGCTACCTGAGATACAACCGCAGCCGTCTGCCGGCCGGCAATACGGACCGCATTATCTCGAACGGAACGAGCGCCGGCGGTGCCCTCTCCTCTCTTCTCGGAGCCACGGGCAATAACAGCGACTATGAACCATATCTTGATGAAATCGGCGCTGCCAAGGAACGCGATGATATTTTCGCTGCCAGCGTTTACTGCCCGATTACGGACCTCACCCATGCCGATATGGCCTATGAATGGATTTTTAACGGCGTGAACGAGTACCATCAGCAGCGCGGGTCCATGGGCGGAGCCAAGAACGCACAGACGACAAAGACGGATCGTCCGCTCAACGCTCCGACGGAAAGCACGGCCGTAAACGTCATGACGCCGCAGGAACAGGCCGTGTCCAAAGAACTGAAAGCCGCTTATCCTGCCTACCTCAATAGCCTGAACCTTGAGAGTGCTGACCACAAGCCGCTCACCCTTGACGCAAACGGCAATGGTTCCTTCAAGGATTATATCAAGAGCGTCTACATTGCCTCGGCACAAAAGGCTCAGTCCCAGGGTGTAGACATCTCCAAGACTGACTGGCTGAAATTCTCGGACGGTAAGGTCGTCGATATGGACCTTGCCCGCTACGCCGTCAGTGCCACGCGCCTCAAAGCCGCGCCTGCTTTTGATAAGCTCGACGGCTCTTCACCGGAAAATGACGAGTTCGGAACCGAAAATAACACGCCCCGCCATTTCACGGCTTTTTCCATGAGCCACCGCACGGATGCCAATGCCGAAGCGCCCGAAACCGTAACGAACCTCCTCAATCCGCTCTACTCGATGCGGGAAAAGAAAGGCACTGTCGCTCCCCACTGGAGAATCCGCCACGGCAGCCTGGACCGTGATACGGCCCTCGCCGTTCCGGCCGAGCTGGCCCTGATGGTGCAGGAACAAAACAAAGATGTGAATTTTGAAGCTGCATGGGGTGAGGGGCATGCGGGGGATTATGATCTGCCCGAATTGTTCGATTGGCTTGATAAAATTTGTCACGCGTAATTAAAAGCACCTCAGATAATCTGGTGCTCGGCTGGCCTCACACGCATCTTATCTGAGAGCTTTTTAAAGGAAATTCACAGAGCGATTTGCAGAATCCAATCGCATCTGCTTTGTCAGACCGGATTGTGACCACTCGACGTACGTTTTTTGTACGACTTCGCGGTCCCAATCCGGTCTTTCGCGCACCTGCGACTGTCTTGCAGCAAATCTTCTGTGAAAAAATATAAAATGTTATTACTGAAAACTAGTATTCTGCTAAATGCTTAGTCTATGTTAAAAACGAACTTGCTGGATTGATCTGTAATTATCGAATTTCTACATTTTCTGAGCCCCACAGTGTCCTTCTAGGGAGACGATGACTAAATGAGATGTGCCAGATTCATACAGATGCGCTGTATCTCTCCAGGCGACAAAGCGATGATTTACCGGGTGTAAGTCGAGCTTTTGTCAACAACGAGAGATCAGCGCAGATGCGTGAAGATGGCGCGTTGAATTAGTCATTGGTTCCCTTGCATCTGCGACTGTCTTACAGCAAATCTTCTGTGAAAAAATGAAATATGTTAGTGTTGAAAACTAGTTTTTTACTAAATGCTTAGGGTAAGAACGAACTAGTTGAATTGATGTGTAATTAATTATCGAAGGCCCTATATCTTTTTGGTCCCGCCCCCGCCTTTCGCGTATCTGCAACCGTCTTGCAGCAGAGTCCATCAGAAACAAAATTAAAAACAGGTGTGATGTCAGGGCATACGTTTCGGAAGAAGCGTATGCTTTATTTAAAGATGAAATCATTTCTCTCACTCCCGCTATGTTAGTGAATCATTCGCGCTCAGTTCCGACTTCGCGGTCCCAATCCGGTCTTTTAGGGAGACGATGACTAAATGAGATGTGCCAGATTCATACAGATGCACTGTATCTCTCCAGGCGACAAATTGATGATTTACCGGGTGTAAGTCAAGCTTTTGTCAACAACGAGAGATCAGCGCAGATGCGTGAAGATGGCGCGTTGAATTAGTCACCGGCTCCCTTATATCTGCGACTGTCTTACAGCAAATCTTCTGTGAAAAAATGAAAAATGAGGTGTACCATCAGGGCGTACGTCTCGGAAGAAGCGTATGCCTTGTTTTCATTTATTAAAAGAATGTCGGCTTGCTTTTTATGAAGAATTAAAAGCACATACTATTAAATTTTCTGCAGCTATTTTTATATAAATTGGGCAATACGAAACATTATTGCACGAGGACCTTCTTCCACACCGCTACGCGGCGTCGGAGGAAGGGGAACCGCTTGCGGTGGATGGTAGCCTTTCTCACCAGTCAAACCTGATATGTTTTTGTTTATTTGATGCGGACGGCAAACTGCGGAAAGCGTAAAAAAAGGGGGCTGTCGCATTTTGCGACGGCCTCTTTTGTATCAAAAGCAAGGCGCGGCCTCATTGAATGAGACCGCGCCTTGGTGTAGAATTTAAATATGCAAAAAAACAAACCTACACAAAAGGATTATACAAAAATTGGTAGTTCTTATCAACTTTTTCTTCCTCTAAATTTTGAAGTACAAATCCCTAATGACGATCCTGTTCGCTTGGTGCGTGCCATGGTAGAAGGGATGGATGTAAAGGCATTGTATGACACGTATTCTCATGTCGAGAATAAATTAACGTCACCAATTCAGCTGCTGGAAATCGTCATTTATGCATGTATGGAAGGAATTCGTGGTTCGCGTAAGATAGAGCAATCCTGTAAAAGAGACACTCATTTCATGTTTCTCTTAGATGGGAAAAAAGCTCCGGATAATGCAACCATTGCAAGATTTTGTTCCCTCCATCTAAAACCATGTATCAAGAAACTCATGATTCAGATGGATAAATGGCTGCTGGCTCGCGGTTTCATCACTCTGGATAGCCTGTTCATCGATGGGACAAAAATTGAATCTGTGGCAAACAAGTACAAATTTGTTTGGAAAAACAGAGTCTTAGGCAGCCAGAACAAACTCATAGAGAAACTGGAGCAACTGGTTCCCGAAATCGAGGAACGTTTCGGAATCAAGGTCTGTTACGGAAACACTTTCCACATCCGTCATTTAAAGAAGCTCCTAAAAAAACTGCTTGTCATAAAGCGGGCTGAGGGAATCGAGTTTGTTCACGGATGTGGGAAAAGAAAGACCATTCTACAGAAGTACTATGAGATTTTAGCTAACTATCTCAAACGGCTTAAGGTGTATACGAAGCAGCTTCACATCTGTGGGGAACGGAACAGCTTTGCCAAAACAGACCCGGATGCTACCTTTATGAGGATGAAAGAAGATGCCATGCTTAATGGCGCCTTAAAGCCGGGATACAATGTCCAATATGCAAACAATTCCGGTTTTACCTTGTTTGCAGATGTGAGTGCACATCCCACAGATATGCGGACACTCATTCCTTTTCTTGAAGGATTTGAAGCCCACTTCGGTCAGAAATTTGCAAACATTGTAGCCGATGCAGGCTATGAAAGCGAAGAGAACTTGGTCTGGCTGAAGAAGAATCAGTATACTTCATATATCAAGCCTAACAATTATGAAAGAAGCAAGAGGAAAAAGTATAAGAACGACATCGGCAAAGCAGAAAACATGACATATTTGCCTGATCAAGACATGTATATCTGTAAAGGTAGGAGACTGCTGAAAGTCAGCAAAGTAACCCAGGTAAAGAACCGGTCGGGATATGTGTCAGAGAAAACATATTACGAATGTAAGGACTGCAGCGGTTGTCCCTACAAGGAACAGTGCATCCATGGGAACAATTGCAGGACACCTATGGAGAAAAGAAACAAGAAATTAGTGGTCTCGAAGAATTTTGCTGCATTGAGGGCAGAATCCCTGAAGAACATTACTTCCGAATATGGTAAGGAACTGAGGATGAACCGCAGTATACAGGCAGAAGGAGCCTTTGCGGATCTCAAGGATTCATTAAACGTCAGAAGATTAGAAACCCGAGGCAAAGGAAATGCCCTGGTAACAGTGGGAATATGTGCCATGGCACGGAATGTCCTGAAGGTCCATCACAAAGTTCAAGACGGCAAAGAGGATTTGCACTTATATCCGCTGAAAAAAGAGGCCTAAAAGATACAAAAAGAGCGCTCGAAAAAAAGCAACTTAGGGTTGCTTAATTTCGTGCGCCCTTTTTTCATCTCAAAACATATCCAACTAAAAAGTAAGGCAAATTGGGGCCTTTAGCAAGTTATTTCAGGGATTAAAAATCGGTCACTTGCGACAGCCCCCTTGTCTTTGTAATATTTTACTTCTTCGTGCCCGGATACTGCTTCAGACCTTCGCTGAGGAGGTACATAGCGCGTTTCAGGGCGTCACAGTTCAGGACGTAGGCAAGTCTTGCTTCGTCCTTGCCGCGGTCCGGAGAGGAGGCGTAGAAGCCGTTGCCCGGCGTAATCATGACGGTTTCATTGTCGATGTTGAAGTCCGTCAGCAGCCAGGAAGCAAATTTCTCGATATCGTCAACGGGGAATTTCACCATGACGTAGAAAGCGCCTTTCGGCTGGGAGGAAATCACTCCCGGCATCGCATCGAGCGCTGCCTTGATAGTATCGCGGCGACGGGTATATTCCATGCGGACATCCTCCCAGTAAGATTTCGGCGTCGTGTAGAGTCCGGCTGCCCCGGCCTGGTCGAGCTGGGATACGGACAGACGGGACTGGCAGCACTTCAAGAGTTGTGCGCAGAGGTCCTTGTTGCGGGAAATGACGCAGCCGATACGGGCACCGCAGGCACTGTAGCGCTTCGACACGGAGTCGATAATAATCAGGTTATCATTCAGTTCCGGCATGGTGCCGAAGCTCTTGAATTTGCCATCATAGACGAACTCACGATATACTTCATCGGCAATCAGGGCCAGGTCATACTTGCGCACGATCCGGGAGATTATGTCCATTTCTTCTTCCGTGTAGATAACACCCGTCGGGTTCCCCGGGTTGGAAAGCAGGATAGCACGGGTATGACTGTCGATGTGCTTTTCGATTTCGGCCTCATCCGGAAGATGGTAGCCTTTATCGGGAGACGTCGGCACGCCGTTGATTTTGACGTTGTAAGCACCTACAAAGCTCTTGTAGTTGGCGTAGAACGGTTCAAACATCAACACATTGTCGCCGGGGTCACAAGTAGTCATGACAGCAAAGGAAATGGCTTCGCTGCCGCCGTTTGTGATGTAGACGTTGTCATAGTCAAAGTCCATCCCCCAGGCTTTGTAGTACTTGAGAATGGCATTAATCAGTTCTTCCCGGCCCTGGGACTGACCGTAGGACAGGACTTTCGGACGGAAAGCTGTCGTTGCTTCGAAGAAGCTTTTCGGTGTTTCTACATCAGGCTGACCAATATTCAGATGGTAAATCTTTCTCCCTGCCTTCTCCGCCTTGTTAGCCAGCGGTGCCAGCTTACGAATAGGCGAAGTAGGAATAGCAAGCGTTCTTTCAGAAATGTGCATAGACACAACCTCCTTCATCACAACAAATCACCAAAAATAGAATTTCCTATGAATTCACGCATAATCGAGTTATTCGGTATTGCTTCGTCATCAATGGATTGGACGACATTCAGCATATCCATCAGCTTGCGGGCCACCACGAATTCAGGCTCCGAATGAGGAATACTCTCAAGCAGCGGGTATGCGTATTTTTTAAACACGGCAAGCTCATAAATGAGCGTCGTGTTGAACATGATATCTGCTTCTTCACTGAACGGGAAGATATATTTTTCCTCTCCTTCGCGGACCTTGTGCCAGTTGCGGATGGTCATCAGAGGATCGTGCGAACGGAATTTCGAATCGCGGACCATACGGCGCAAAAGGCGCATATCCGTCGTCGGGATGCGGTTATAATCATCAAAAGACAGCGGCGTCAGGGCACTGATATAAAGCTTCAGCTTCTGGTCCTTCGGGACGGAAGCCGATACGACTTCGTTCAGGCCGTGAATGCCCTCAGCGATAACAACACCGTCGTTGCCGAGCTGTTCTTTCTGACCCCGGTAGGAACGTTCTCCCGACTTGAAACTGAAATGCGGAATTTCGACCATTTCACCCTTGAGTAATTTTTCCAACTGGCTGTTAAATAAGTCAACATCAAGGGCATCGATACTTTCAAAATCATAACTGCCATCGGGAAGCTTCGGCGTGTCCTTGCGTTCCTTGAAATAGTTATCCATGCTGATAGGAATAGGACGCAGCCCGTTGACTCGCAGCTGGACAGCCAGACGCTGGGAAAACGTCGTCTTGCCCGAAGAAGAAGGACCGGCAATGAGCACAAGACGCACGCCCTCATCTTCGCTGGCAATAATATCGGCAATCTGGGCAATCCGTTTTTCATGCTGGGCTTCGCACATCTGGATGATGCCGCGGCTGTCGCCCCGTTCGATGAACTGGTTCAGGGCCGCCACGGTCGGGCAGTGCATGCGCTGTCCCATTTTTTCGGACTCAGCATAGACGGCCGCGAGTTTTTTGCGTTCCCGGAAAGGCTCCAATTGGTCATAAGAACCTTGTTTGCCGTAGCGCAGCAGGAGGCCGGAACCCATTGACTTAAGTTCAAATTTCTTGAGGTACCCCAGACTCGGCAGCAACGGCTGTACAAAGTAGGCGCGGACGCCGTCGAGCTGATACACGTTGACTGTCGAATCTTCCGGCAATGCGGAAAGCAGCGGGGCCTGATCCTGATAAAATTTAGGATGGATATACGGCCAGGCTTCGGCTTTTTTCTTGACAATGACCTCGACGGGCATATCTTTGTCAATCATATCCTGCATACATTTTGTGATGTCCGCCAAATCATATTTACTCAGGACGATTCTGTTCTTGATGTCACAATAGAGAGCGTTGCCGAAGGTATTTTGTACTTCGAGCCACACCTCGGGGCGCATCTGCCTCATGGCAGCAATGAGCGTAAACAAAAAGGTACTGATATACGTACTATAGCCCTCAGGGCTATTCAGGTCAAGGAAATTCACGTGTTCCCCGCCCTGCGGTGCAAGCGGCAGCGGGGTGGCACGTCCGTCCAGGAAACCGACGGCGATGGGAGAAGAAAACCGGTTCTGATAATCCTTGGCAATCTGAGCAAGGGTAGTTCCATCTGTGTATTCTTTTGTAACTCCGTCCGGTCCGATTATTTGCATATTTTTTAACTCCTTCCGATGTCGTGCAAAAGCACGTACCCCAACTTTCGCACGATGGCCCGGAATCCGGAAAGGACAGCGGATTCCGAACTCTTTTCACAAAAGAGGGCTCCGGCCTAAGGATACTCCGATTAAGCCAAAGCCCTTCCTACATTACTATCTACGTGAACAACCTATCTAATCTCTCAATGAGACTTCCTAATCTTTTACTTATTCCCCGCAGGCATCCATTGCCTTCTTGATCTTAGCAGCCATACCGTAAATCTTTTTCAGCGGTACAGCGCAGACAGCTACGCGGACACCGGCAGCCAGCGGCACGCAGAAGATATCGTCATCATGCAGCTTGTCGCAGACGGCCTGGGAATCCTTAGCCGGAATGGACAGGAAGAAACCGGAAATATACGGCACCATGTTGAGGCCGCAGGCTTCTGCTTCCTTCGTGAACACATCGCCGCGTTCCTGTACCATCTTATAGTAATAATTGCGTTCATCCTGAATCTTGTTCAGGAGTTCCTCACTCTGATAAATCGTATTCAACGTTGTCATAGCCCCGCGGCTGCAGTTAGACCAGGTAGAACGGCAGGACACCTTGTTGACGTTGACAAATTCTTCAATCTGTTCCTTGCTGGAGGATACGCCGATGAGGGCGCCGCAGCGCATGCCGTACATAGTGAAGCTCTTAGACATGCTGTAGCAGATGAGCACGAAAATGTTCTCAGGCAGGTGACCCAGGCTGCGGAAAATCTTGCGGACTTCTTCGCGTTCGCCGGCGTAGTCGAGGTAAGCGACATCAAGAACGAGCACAGCCGTCTTCTTTGTACCGGAAATAGAATCTTCCAGCATATGGAGAACGTCGGTAATTTCGTCCGGCGTCAGGCTGAATCCGGTCGGGTTGTGAGCCGGCGTATTGATGATGACTTCTACGCGGTCCTGACGGGCCACGATTTCATGAACCTTGTCGGTCAGACCTTTCAAGTTGAATTTTCTGTCTGCCGTTACCAGCGGATAGGTATCGAGTTCACGGTTCATATCGCGGCAGAGAACCTTGTAAGGGCCCCAGTACCAGTCGGACGTGATGACAGTATCGCCGGGCATCGTGTAGTTCCAGATAGAATGATGGACGGCACCCGTACCGCCGGCCGTAGCGACAGCCGCTGTGTACACGCCTTCCGGACGAGACTCGCCAAAGCAGGCCTTTTGTACCAGTTCCTGATAATCGCCCAGGCCAACAATCGGGGCATACTTGAAATAATCTGTATCCTTCAGGCTGCGGTAAATTTTACTGACCGTCGGAAGAACGGCAAATTTTTCATCGTTATCCAGGATAGAACCGATAGTGGCATTTGTTACCTTCTCGGCACCAATTTGTTTTATGCGTTTCTGAGCCGCATCACTAGCTCCAAAAATACGGTCACGATTGATTTTTCCTTGTGCATGAGGTGCAACACAACTGATGGTCATAAAAATTCCTCCCCTCGCCTGAGGCGCTGCTTACTATACAAGTATAAGTAAAAATAAAATTACGACAAATTTATCCCTTATATTCCACCGTAATTGTATTATCTCATTAAATAGAAAAACGGTCAACCGTGATTCGGGAAGGATATGAGAGAATGTCAGACAAAGGAAAAGGACTGTCACGATGCCGGAGTAACTGCTTCGGCAAATAGCATGAGCGTCCGGAAAAAAGGCCAGCAAAAAGTCAACGCTGACCGCGGGTCGCTGGTCGCAGGTCGCCCGAGGAATAATTGACATCCTCCCACGAATAAATTCGTGGGATTCCTGAGTGACTAACGCCCTCTGCTACCTTGCGATAGTCTTACGAGGACTCCTGCAGCTGGACGATACCCCGCCCAGTATTGTTTACTTTAGGCCGATTCAAGTATTCGCAGGCCTTCCTGATGGATATTACGGGCAGCATTCCTGTCCCTGTCATGATGCGAACCACAGGCAGGGCAAACCCATTCGCGAATACGGAGATCTTTCATCTCAGGATTCTTATAGCTGCATTCCGAGCAGAGTTGGCTAGACGGGAAGTATGGATCTACTTTAACGATTCTTGTACCAACCTGTCTGCCTACATAAGCGAGGATATTCTCTAACTCAGAAAACCCGTAGTCCATAACCTTTTTCCCGTGGCCTTTCTGCATGAACTTCATATCCAAGTCCTCAAGACAGATGACTGCGTAGCGGGAGCATAATTCTCTTGCCAACTGCCAGTGAAAAGCATTACGCTGATTCGCAATCCTACGATGCAGACGAGCCAATTCCTGGCGAGCCCTGCACCGATTGTTTGACTGCATACGTTTCCTGGACAGCTTGCGATTGGCACGGGCAATTTCGTTCCTGGCTTTGCAGAAAAATCTTGGTTCCCGGATATCTTCCTCCGGATTTTCAGCTATGAGCATTTTGCCATTGAAACCGAAATCGAAGCCGACGCTTTTACCTGTTCGTGCTCCTACTTCGATATCCGGCAATTCGCAGGTGAAATAGAGATAGATATCACCAAGACTGTCCCGTTTGATAGTCAATGTCTTAATCTTGCCTTCGATGTTGCGGCTTTTCGCATAGCGGTATTTCTGTTTTGCGATATAGACAATACCATGCTCCTGATCCAGTTTCCAACCAGCCTGTTTGAGCGTATAGGATTTATACTTTCGCACCTTGCGGAATCCTGGTGGTGCCGTCTTCCGCTCCCGCTTCAGGTTTTCCCAGAAAAGCTTATAGCCCCTGTCAATGCGTTGAGTAACATCTTGCAAGGCTTGCGAGCCAATCTCTTTCAGATAAGCGAAATGCGGTATTTTCTTAAGCTTCGTGAGATGCTTCTGGAGCGCATAGAGGTTCAAGGACTTATGGTACAGTTTCCAATATCTCTTATGCAGGGCGATGCAATGGTTATAGGCCATTCCGGCAGCATCGATCTGCCGATGCAGTTTTTTGTTCCGCTTAGCACGGAACAGCTTGAACCTGAATGTCCTGACCATTGCTTTTCACCCCCTGGTTTTTTGAGTATCCACATAGCGTTTAATCGTTTCGCTGCTAACATTGCCGGCCGTCGAAACAAAATAGCTCCTGGTCCATAATGACGACATACCACTCAGTTGAGGAAATTCATCTCGAAGTCGATGGGAGGAAACTCCTTTCACCTCCCTCATAATTTCGGCAGGGGATTGCTTCGGCCAGCATCTTAAAAACAAATGCACATGGTCGATATGGCATTCCATGGCAAGGATTTCAATTTTGAGCTCATCGCATATCTGCCGTGTCAGCTCCTTAAATCTCTCCTCGACATGAGGAATCAAGAATATCTTGCGACGGTATTTGGGACAGAATACAAAATGATAGTTGATTAAAGATACTGTTGTTTTTGTCCTGAAATATTTATTTTCCATGATGTTAGCATAACATATTGATAGATAATTATCAATTAAACATCTACGAGCATGCAAAATATCATTTTGTTTTTAGTGGACGAGTTTCATCTCATGGTTAAAACCAAGGGCTTTCACTCGCTGGAGATTTGTAAACCAAGGCCGCTTTTCAGCCGGCCGCCAAAGGCGGCCGAAGCCTCACCGCCGGTTGCCGCAGGCAACCCAAGCAAGCCGCCGACGGCGGCGCAAGCCGGGCGACGCAGTCGCCCAATGCTTTAATTCGGGGCTGTCGCATTTTGCGACGGCCCCTTTTGTATCAAAAACAAGGTAAAAGCAAGGCGCGGCCTCATTGAATGAGACCGCGCCTTGGTGTAGAATTTAAATATGCCAAAAAACAAACCTACACAAAAGGATTATACAAAAATTGGCAGTTCTTATCAACTTTTTCTTCCTCTAAATTTTGAAGTACAAATCCCTAATGACGATCCTGTTCGCTTGGTGCGTGCCATGGTAGAAGGGATGGATGTAAAGGCATTGTATGACACGTATTCTCATGTCGAGAATAAATTAACGTCACCAATTCAGCTGCTGGAGATCGTCATTTATGCATGTATGGAAGGAATTCGTGGTTCGCGTAAGATAGAGCAATCCTGTAAAAGAGACACTCATTTCATGTTCCTCTTAGATGGGAAAAAAGCTCCGGATAATGCAACCATTGCAAGATTTTGTTCCCTCCATCTAAAACCATGTATCAAGGAGCTCATGATTCAGATGGATAAATGGCTGCTGGCTCGCGGTTTCATCACGCTGGATAGCCTGTTCATCGATGGGACAAAAATTGAATCTGTGGCAAACAAATACAAATTTGTTTGGAAAAACAGAGTCTTAGGCAGCCAGAACAAACTCATAGAGAAACTGGAGCAACTGGTTCCCGAAATCGAGGAACGTTTCGGAATCAAGGTCTGTTACGGAAACACTTTCCACATCCGTCATTTAAAGAAGCTCCTAAAAAAACTGCTTGTCATAAAGCGGGCTGAAGGGATCGAGTTTGTTCACGGATGTGGGAAAAGAAAGACCATTCTACAGAAGTACTATGAGATTTTAGCTAACTATCTCAAACGGCTTAAGGTGTATACGAAGCAGCTTCACATCTGTGGGGAACGGAACAGCTTTGCCAAAACAGACCCGGATGCTACCTTTATGAGGATGAAAGAAGACGCCATGCTTAATGGCGCCTTAAAGCCGGGATACAATGTCCAATATGCCAACAATTCCGGTTTTACCTTGTTTGCAGATGTGAGTGCACATCCAACAGATATGCGGACACTCATTCCTTTTCTTGAAGGATTTGAAGCCCACTTCGGTCAGAAATTTGCAAACATTGTAGCCGATGCAGGCTATGAAAGCGAAGAGAACTTGGTCTGGCTGAAGAAGAATCAGTATACTTCATATATCAAGCCTAACAATTATGAAAGAAGCAAGAGGAAAAAGTATAAGAACGACATCGGCAAAGCAGAAAACATGACATATTTGCCTGATCAAGACATGTATATCTGTAAAGGTAGGAGACTGCTGAAAGTCAGTAAAGTAACCCAGGTAAAGAACCGGTCAGGATATGTGTCAGAGAAAACATATTACGAATGTAAGGACTGCAGCGGTTGTCCCTACAAGGAACAGTGCATCCATGGGAACAATTGCAGGACACCCATGGAGAAAAGAAACAAGAAATTAGTGGTCTCGAAGAATTTTGCTGCATTGAGGGCAGAATCCCTGAAGAACATTACTTCCGAATATGGTAAGGAACTGAGGATGAACCGCAGTATACAGGCAGAAGGAGCCTTTGCGGATCTCAAGGATTCATTAAACGTCAGAAGACTAGAAACCCGAGGCAAAGGAAATGCCCTGGTAACAGTGGGAATATGTGCCATGGCACGGAATGTCCTGAAGGTCCATCACAAAGTTCAAGACGGCAAAGAGGATTTGCACTTATATCCGCTGAAAAAAGAGGCCTAAAAGATACAAAAAGAGCGCACGAAAAAAAGCAACTTAGAGTTGCTTAATTTCGTGCGCCCTTTTTTCATCTCAAAACATATTCAACTAAAAAGTAAGGCAATTTGGGGTCTTTAGCAAGTTATTTCAGGGATTAAAAATCGGTCACTTGCGACAGCCCCATCTTCTGCAACCTCCTTCCACTCAGTCGGAAGGAGGAGGAGCCACGAAGTGGCGGAGGATAGTTTCCATCTTTTCGCGCGAAGCGCCACAGCTTTTTTCTACTCACTAACCACTTCTTCCCTCTCTGCATACTCCACTATTCTCGCTCGAAAATTTAATTTATTGCCGTCACCCTGCCGTGACACACCGCCACTTTCCACGATCCACGGGCCGGCACTTTCATCGAGTTCCCGCAAAAAACACAAAAGACCAAAATAATCATCCTGGACTTCCAATTCAAAAGTCTGTTTTACGCCGGAACCGTCTTTTTTTACCGCTCCCGGTTTGATTTCCCTGATTTTCACACCGGTAAGAGCGGCTTTTTGCGTAAGCTGCTGCACTGCCGCGTGGCTGGAGAGTGCTTCGGGAATCGCCCGGCTCAGTATGTCATACTGCTTCCTCAGTGTCTGTTCTTTTTCCTGATTGTAGCGCCCCGCAAAACGTCTGATTTCTTCCTGACGCTCCCGGATTGTCTCTGCCTGCTGTCTTTTAGCAAAGCCTTCCTGCCAGAATGGCAGTGCCCCAAGACAAAGAATGAACACTCCGAGAATAAGAAAGAAGCCCTGCTCAGCGCGGCTGCAATATTGCTTCCAGCGTGCCGTCATTTCCTGCAGCTTCATACGTACCTCCCGGTTTAAGTTCTACTGTAATCGTAAAATCCGCCGTTTCTTCCCTTGCATCAGGGACTTTCGGATTCCTATTATCTTCCTGCTGCGAGATCTGTCCAAGAGAAACTTCCCCTATCCATTCCCGTTTTCTCAAGGTCTCCATAAAGGCAAGAAGATCGTTCCGTTTCCGGCTTTTCCCGTAAAGAACGAGAGCCGGACTGTCTTTGCCTTTTTTCTGTTCTACACGTTCCAGATAACAAGAATCGGGAAGAGAAACGCCAAGTTCTGTCAGGACATAGTACCAATGCAAGCTGTTTTTGTGGCTTGCTGTAAGGCGTTTTTGCCGCTTTTCAGCCTTGTTTTTAAGTTCGAAATACGCCGCTCGTCTTTCTTTCCAGGCAAGAAAATCCTTTTCTCCGTCTTTCACCTTATCAAGGCGCTGTCCCATTACTCCGGAAAAAGCACCGCCAGCAAAGCACAGCAGCAGAGACGCAGCAAAAAACCAGCGCGGCAATACGCGCTTCCAATATTCCTTACCCGACCTCGCAGCTGAGGCTAAATCCAGGTAATAAGGTACTTTTCCCCGCTTTGCCGCGGCACAGGCCGTAATGAGCTCCGGTTCATCCTGCTGAATCCTGCCATGAGCATAAAGCGGAGCAAAACGAAAACCCGTTTCCCGAAAAGAATCCATCCGGATTCCAATCATTTCCTCCAGCCCGGCAAGGTCAATATCAGCAGCTTTCTTTCCTCCCAGCACATAGCCGTTAGAAACGGAAAAGTGATCCTGTCTCGCCAAAAATTCCAGCATACGTTGAGCCGCCATGCCCCAGGCTTTGGTATTTTCGCTTCGGATGACTTCCTTATCACGGCCTTCCTGAAAAAGAATCCGTCTGCCGTCTTCTTCAAGGGCCGGCCGTTTCTCCCACCAGTCATTAGCTGTGGGGTAAACCCCATCGTAGGCTGCGAGAGATCCTCCTGCTCCCGTAAGCTGCAAAAGCAGAGAATGCTGCCCCTGTGGCAGCATTTTCCCCCTTGATATCACAGATGGCTCCAATTTCACAAGTTTCCATCCAACTCGCTTGCAGACTTCCAGCCAGCCTGCAAGAACAGTTTTAGAAACGGCAGCAGCAAGGTAAGCGTCTTCTGCTTCTCCCGGAAGCCGGGCAATAGAAGTCACAAATGTGCCGGGTTCATACGGAACATACGGCAAAAGATCCCAGAAAGCTGCTTCCCTGCGCTCTTTGGCGGAAAGGGACGGAAAAACGAACTTTCTCACGATGCAGTCCGTTTCGGGAAGGGACACGACAAGGCGCCGTACCGTAAATCCCTGTTTGGCTGCAATCTCCTTCAAAAAATCCGCCATCTTACCATCCCAATCTTCCTGCGACACATCCTGCAGTGCGGCAGGCAGTGCCTTCACAGCGTATCGTGTCAAGACAGGCTGCGGGCTGTCCGTTTCCCGGACTTCAACAAGAACAAGATGCTGCCGCGTCAGGTCAAGCGCAAGCAGTTCCTTAGGCCAGGGATGCAAAGCGTTTTGTAAAAAAGCAGGTAAGGTTAGCATGATAGTTCTCCGAATAGTAGTAGAGTGAAAAATGGATAGTGGATAGTGGGTAGTGGTTAGTACCGTAGTGCTGACAGCTGCTTTGGCGGATTCTTGAGGAAGAACGCAGATAACAAAGATTTTTTCATTTATTGCAAACTGCTCGTCAGTTTGCTTCCTCCAGTGGCGACCAGCGACCGGCGACCGGCGTTTTTACAAATTGCCTGCTGCCAAGTAGACTACCAGCGCGCTGCCGCACAAAAAGGGTGCATACGGGAGAGGTTCCTTAAGAGAACGGTGCCGGACAAGGTGAAGTATTCCGGCCCCCAGGATACCAAAAAGTGACGACAGGAAAAGGCACCATAGCCCGCCCTCGACGCCGATCCAAATGCTGAGTACGGCACAAAGTTTCACGTCTCCAAGGCCCATTCCGCCGCGGGCTGCAAGATAGATTCCGCCCATCAGGATACCGAGTACCAAAGCGCCCAACAGGGCCTGCGGCAGGCTGCCAAAATAAATAGCCCGGACCAGACCGCCCGCAAGCAGTACGCCAAGGATGCAGTCATAGATATACTGTTCCTGCCAGTCGAGCCAGATGGTAATGAGAAGGCACGACACGAAAAAATAGAGAAAAAAGAGTGCTGCCGAAGGCCCTTTTCCGAGGCCAAGCAGCAGAAATAAAAATCCCGCGGCAAGTTCCTGCTGCCAGAGCCGCCGCGGCAGTTTCACGCCGCATTTCCGGCAGCGGCCGCCAGAACGCCAGTAACTCCATAACGGTACGAGGTCCAAAAGACCAAGTCTTGCCCCACATCTGTCACAATGGGAGGGCGGCCATAAGAGGCTTTCCCCACGGCTCAGCCGATCCGCGCATAAGGACAGAAAACTCCCCATGCAAAGACCTATCAAAAAATAAACAGGGTAATAAAGCAGGTACATAGACTCTCCCTTTTCGTCACATTTAGGATCGGATACTTGTCCGCAGCTGAATGGCTTCACTCAGATGCGTTTCCGTAATGACCTCGCTGTGATCCAGATCGGCCACAGTGCGCGCTACCTTGATAATGCGGTCATGGCTGCGGGCACTGAGGCCGAGTGCCGTAAAATACTGCTCCAGCATCTTTTGGGCGCCATCCGTCAGTGGGCAGAACTTTTTGATTTCTTTTCTTCCCATACCGGCATTGCAGAAGATATGCAGGCCTTTCAGGCGCTCGCGCTGGATAGTCCGGGCTGCCACCACGCGTTTGCGGATGGATGCCGAACTCTCCGACGGTGTCGTGCCCTGCATTTCCTGATACTGCAGCCGCGGCACATGAATCTGGATATCGATGCGATCGAGCAGCGGCCCGGAAATTTTCTTATGATATCGTTCGATTTCTCCGGGACTGCAAGTGCACTCATGGACGCCGTCATTCTCTCCCCAGAATCCACAGGGACAGGGATTTTGTGCGGCAACCAGAATAAAATCAGCCGGAAAAGAAATCGTCGCCTGCACCCGGCTGATGACGGCAACCCTGTCTTCCAGCGGCTGCCGCAGTGCTTCAAGAGAACTGCGTGTAAATTCGGGCAGCTCATCCAAAAAGAGCACCCCATGATGACTCAGCGTCACTTCCCCCGGTTTCGGAATCGATCCGCCGCCGATGAGGGCGTTGTTGGAAATCGTGTGATGAGGACTGCGAAAAGGCCGTTCCATCACGATTCCGTGGCGATGGGACATGAGCCCGGAAATGCTGTAAATCTTCGTTACTTCAAGGGCTTCTTCCTCCGTCATGGGCGGCAGAATCGTCGGAAGCCTCCGTGCGAGCATCGTCTTACCCGCACCCGGTGCTCCGACCATGAGGACGTTGTGCCCGCCGGCCGCGGCAATCTCCAGGGCGCGCTTCGCTACGACCTGCCCCTGAACTTCGGCAAAATCGACTGTGGAAACTACTTCCGGATCCACTTGGGGAATCGATTTGACGAGCGGCTTCAGAGTCTTTCCGTCTTTCAAATGAGCCACTATCTGCTGCAGGGAATCCGCCGTATAGACTTTGATGCCATCTACCAAAGAACCTTCCTCGGCGTTTCCACTGGGAATATAGATAGCTTCCCTCTTTTCTTCCCGGGCCCGCAAAATCATGGGCAGAATGCCGTTCACCGGGCGCAGACCGCCGTCAAGGGCCAGTTCACCGATAAAGACAGGCGAATTTTCTTCCGGCACGCGGACTTGTCCCTGCGCAGCCAAAAAGCCAACAGCAATGGGCAAATCGAGTCCTGAACCATCTTTTTTGAGGTCAGCAGGTGCCAGGTTCACGGTGCAGTGCGCCTTGGGAAAATGAAATCCGGAATTTCTGGTAGCCGCTCTGACTCTTTCGCGGGATTCCTTGATGGCCGTATCGGCAAGGCCCACGATATCGATGCCCTCTCCTCTGGAAATATCGACTTCCACGGCAATCATTTCTCCATTGATGCCGCAGGTAGTTTCTCCCCAAATACGTGCGTACATGTGCTGATTCTCCTTCTGCGATTGATAGATAAGTGTGATGAGTGCGTTTTGTATCTGAATTAGTAGTCGTTGTGCGAAAAATTCTGCAGATGGTTGATCCGGATCTGCCCGTATTCCGCGAGGATTTCCAAAACATCATAGCGGATGCGGCAGCGGTTTTGGCGGGTTCTATTCAGATAAATCCGGGCAGACGCCCTGATATGGCTCTGTTTTTCCCATGTCACGGCAGCAGCCGGACGTCCGAATCCTTCTCCGCGCCGGCTTTTGACCTCAACGAAGACAATCACTCCGCCTTTAGCGGCAATGATATCGATTTCACCCCGCGGCGTTCTGTAATTCCGTTCGAGAATTTGATATCCCTTTTGCACCAGATAGCGGGCAGCTATCATTTCACCCCATCTGCCGAAGCGGCCGGGTTCGTACATGGCCTATTTCAGCTGCAGCAGCTTGTTTTCGCTGACCGCAATTCCCAAATCATGCTGCTCTGCCATGCTCTTAAGCGGTTCATAGCTGCGGCGATGCCACTTACAGGGCCCATATTTTTCGATGGCCTGCATATGCAGCTGGGAACCGTAGCCTTTGTGGCCGGCAAAGCCATACTGCGGATATTTTTTGTCCAGTTCCACCATGATCCGGTCACGGGTGACTTTGGCAATAATGGACGCTGCGGCAATGGCTGCACTCTTGCTGTCGCCGTGCACAATATCGCGCACAGGCAGATGCAGGATGTGGAGCGGCATAGCGTCCGTCAGAGCCTGTCCCGGCGGCATCGTAAGGTGCGTCAGGCACTGTGTCATAGCGTATTTAGCTGCCTGGTAGATATTCATCTCATCAATTTCCTTCGGGCCCAGAATGCTCACAGTAATAGCGACTGCCTGCTCCCGTATTTCATCATAGAGCGCTTCCCGGCGTTTCGGCGTCACCTGTTTAGAATCGTTGAGTCCCGGCAGGTTAATTTCGTGCGGCAAAATGACGGCAGCCGTCACAAGCGGGCCGGCGAGAGGCCCGCGTCCTGCTTCATCGCAGCCCGCTACATACTCGATGCCCTGTTCCCAATAAGATCTTTCCGGTGCCATTAATTTTTCCAGCCGGTCGGCCTCAGCTTTAGCGGCCTCCTGCCGTTTCACATAGGCAGCGAGAAGTTTCTGCACGCCTTTACGCGGATCTTCCCGAAAGAGCGCCAGTTCATCTTCCGTCGGTGTGCCTGCCAAGATATCTTTGATTTCCTGTATTTTCATCGTTTCATCCCCTACGCTTTTGGCAACATATTGATGGCGCAATTATACCATGAAACGGTCCGTATCGTACCAGTTAGTGATGTGAATGGACCTAAAGTGGAAGCGAAAGAGAGAAAGCACATTTTGCTTTTGGTTTTTGGCATATAGCAGTGGCTAGTGGATAGTGGGCAGTGGTTAGTACTCCCGTGCGGGCAGCTGCTTTGGCGGATTCTTGAGAAAGAACACAGCGAGCAGCTAGTAAAGAAATAAAGGCGCTTTTTGCTTTTAGCATATGGCTTTTAGCCTAGCCTGCGGCAGCAAGGAAGAAAAAAAGTTATAAAACCAAAAGAAGCTATCCCTCCATCGCAAGCGATTCTCCTCCTTCCGAAGCCGCCATGAGCAGGGCGGCTTGGAAGAAGGTACACCGTAGCCAAACCTCCTGTCGTCGGTTTGCCAAAAGAAAATATAAAAATCGCTGTGGTAAATTCTTTAGGGACCTTCCTCGACGTCGCTATGCGACATTGAGGAAGGAGGACCGCAGGAAGGCCCGATGCTATCGGGACTTCCGATAAGCGGTGGATGATGTCCCTTATATCTTTTACATCTTCAGAGCCAAATTGCCGAGGCAATTTGGCCTCTACGGACGGCGAGTTGCGGGAGGCGGACGACGAAAAAAGGACTGTGAAGAGATGATTTTCTTCACAGTCCTTTTGATTTTATCCTATTTGGCCAGGTGCCCTTTATTTACTTTTACGGTTCTTCCAGCGTGATAGGCCCGATCTTGCCGAATTTAAAATCGCGCAAGATCAAATCCACGGTCTTCGGCAGGTTGATTTCCCCGCCGGCCTTGATAGCGCCGCGGGCTTTGCCGATTTTAGCTTCCACAGTCTGTGCTGTATCTTCCGGTTCAATCGTAATACCATATGTCGCTTCAAGCTGCTGCGGATAAAGGCGCATGAGCCGCGTCACGAGAATGGCAGCTGCGGTTTCCCTGTCATAGACGTCTTCCTTAATGGCACCCGTCACAGCGAGGTTAAACCCTGTCTCTGCCTGTTCGAATTTCGGCCACAATACACCCGGCGTATCAAGCAGTTCGATGCCCTTACCGATTTCCACCCACTGGGTCTGCCGCGTCACGCCCGGTTTATTTTGCGTAACGGTTTTATTCTTACCCAAAAGGCGGTTAATGAGCGTCGATTTTCCCACGTTAGGAATGCCGACAATCATAACACGGATAGGGTGGTTGCGAACGCCTTTTTTGAGCCATTTATCCACTACGGGCTGCCCGGCCTGCCGAATCGCGGCAAGGAGCGCCTTTGTGCCCCGCCCCTTCTGACAATCCACCTCGAGCGCCGTAAAGCTGCGGGCTTTCAGTGCAGACAGCCATTTACGGGTCATTTCAGGATCAGCCATATCTGTCTTGTTCAGCGTTACAATCTTAACTTTTTGTCCGATAAGACTTTTTAAAAGCGGGTTCGCACTGGAATGCGGAATACGGGCGTCCAGCATTTCGACAACCACATCCACCATTTTCAGCTGGTTTTCCATTTCGCGGCGGGCTTTGGTCATGTGTCCCGGGAACCACTGGATGGAAAAAGCATACCCTTCAAGAAGTTCTTTCATGGCGGCGCTCCTCAGGGCAGCGTCTTAAAGGCACTCAGCGGCCAGAAGACAACGCTGGCTTTGCCCTTGACGAGTTTCAAATCGACAAACCCGACGTCGGAATAACGGCTGTCTTCGGAATTGTTGCGGTTATCGCCCATGACGAAGATAAAGCCCTTCGGCACGGTAACCTTCGGATAATTCGTATGGAACGGCTCTTTGATGTACGTTTCGTTCAGTGCTTCGCCATTGACGTACGTCTGGCCATCCTTGATTTCAATCGTATCGCCGCCCGTAGCAATGACGCGCTTGATAAAGTCACGGCGCGTATCGCTGGGATACTTGAAGACGATGATTTCACCCTTCTTCGGGTCGCGGGTATAATAGACAAGTTTATTGACAATGAGCCGTTCTGCATTCTGCAAGGTCGGTCTCATAGACGGACCGGAAACCATATATGGCTCCACAAGGAATGTCCGGATGGCAAAGGCCAGAACGACAGCAACAATAATCGAAATCAGCCAGTCACTGGCGACATCCTGCCAGGTTTTATTTTTCTTCTCTTCAGCCATTTTCTGTCACCTCATCCTCTAAGGCGATTGTTTCATGCCGCTGGCAGCGGGAATGAGGCAATCCCCTCATATGCCGATAAAAAAAGAGGGCCTGGTCCACCAGTCCCCCTTTAATATTCGAATTAGCGGCGTTCCTTGATACGAGCTGCCTTACCGGTGAGTTTACGCAGATAATACAGTTTTGCTCTGCGAACCACACCGCGATGGGAAACTTCGATCTTTTCCAGACGCGGAGAATGAACAGGGAAAGTTCTTTCTACGCCGACACCGGACGCAATACGGCGAACGGTGAACATTTCACGTACACCGGAGCCATTGCGGGAAATGCAGACACCTTCAAATAACTGAACACGTTCACGGTTTCCTTCGACAACCTTAACGTATACTTTCAGAGTATCGCCAGGACGGAAGTCAGGAATGTCAGAACGCAGTTGTTCTTTTTCAATTGCTTCGATAATATTCATTGTTTTCCTCCTCAGAATCCAAGACGTTCATGTCTAGCCACGTGCTAACAGCGGACCGTCCGTTTTGCATACGCTGTGTATTATACCATAAGGAAAATCCCAGCGCAAGAAAAATCCTTATGCAAGGGTCAGTGCCTGCAGCCGATAACGAGTACCATCATGCGGACAGCTTCTCCACACGGGAGCTTTCCGGTAAATGGCATCGTACCGATTACTGCCATGGCAAATAACCTCTTATAACTTTCTTTGCTTTCTAATCTTTGTTTTTTACTTTTTCCTCTTCCAGCATTTCCAGGAAGAGGGCACCATCACCCTTCTGCCAGTGCATTTTGCTCAGCAGTTCGGGACGATACTGATACGTGGACCTCAAAGCCTCTTTACGGCGCCATCTGTCGATGGCCGCGTGGTTTCCCGAAAGGAGGACCTCCGGGACCTGTCTGCCTTCAAAGCTGACAGGGCGCGTATATTGAGGATATTCAAGCAGTACGTCGGCAAAAGAATCTTCCTCCGCACTGATCATCTTGCCAAGGACACCCGGCAGAAAGCGGGCCACGGCATCCATGACACATAAAGCGGGCAGTTCACCACCCGTCAGAACGAAATCTCCTACGGAAAGGCGCAAATCGGCCTTTTCAAGGATACGTTCATCAAAACCTTCATAATGACCGCAAAGGAAGATGATGTCCTTTCCGGCGGCGGCCAGCGATTCGATCCGCGGCTGCTTCAGTGGTTCCCCCACAGGGGTCAGGGCCACCTTCAGCGCGCCCGGTGCCAATTCTCCGGCCTTTGCCAGGGCTTTACAGTAGGTTTCCGCTTTCAGCACCATCCCGGCCCCTCCACCACAGGTCGTATCATCGACGCTGCGATGCCGGTCGGTTGCATAATCCCGGGGATTCACGCAGGCCACGGACACAAGTCCCTGATCCATGGCTCTCCCGATAATGCTGACGCGGGCTGCCTGTTCAATCATTTCGGGAAAAAGGGTAATAAAAACAAATTTCATTTTCAAATCCACTCCGGAAGTCTCACAATGACTTCCTT
Organism: Acidaminococcus sp.; assembly: GCA_022482815.1. NCBI lineage: Bacteria > Bacillati > Bacillota > Negativicutes > Acidaminococcales > Acidaminococcaceae > Acidaminococcus > Acidaminococcus sp. Next base: position 1,215,480 of record JAKVOM010000001.1, on the reverse strand, counting down.
CTTTTCCCAATCAATTTTTTTGATGTTTTCGGCAATGGCGGCGACCAGGATTTCCTCTCCCGAAGGGGAAGCAATCACAAAGACATCCGTCGTTGCCGGCGTAATTACATCCTTCATGGTACCAATGACTTCCCCTTCCGGAGAAACCACGGTAAAGCCCAGGATGTCACGGACATAAAACTGTCCTTCCGGCAGTGGAGGAAGTTCCTCGGGGGTAACCACGATTTTCCTTCCCCGCAGCAGTTCCGCCTCGTTCATAGTCGTAATCTCTTTGGTCTGCATGAGGAGCACATTCTTGTGCGCCCGCAGCGACACTACAGTAAGGGCACGGCCGTCGTCAAGGTGGATGGTTTTCATATCCTTATACCGCTCCGGATGCTCGGACAGCGGCATGATACGAAATTCGCCCCGCACGCCATGCGGGGCGACAATTTTGCCAATCACGATCTTCTTTTCCATAAAATCACTCTCTGAAGGCGATGACTTTGCCGTCTTCGACGACAATTTCAGCCCCCATCAGCGATTCCAGATCGGAACCGATGGTGATTTCAATGGAACGTTCCAGGGTACCGTGACCGATTTCACTGCCAATCTCAAGGTTATTGGCTCTTTCGAGTTTATCCTTGAGTTCCTTCAGCGCACGGCCGCGCTGATCTTTTTCATACGCAATGCGTTCCCGCAGTCCTTCCAGGGCTACCGGATTGGCATTGGCATGTTCGTTCAGCGATTTTTTGGCATTGAATTGGAATTGTTCAAAATCCAGTTCCGCTGCCTGAACCTGACGTTTCATATCTGCGACGATCTTGGTTTTCAGATCTTCCGTAACCTTGGATTTTACGGTCACAGGAACGACGATGGTCATTTTATCCATGAGAACCCACCTTTAACCAATATCTACGATCACTCTGACATTTTCACGGGTAGCAGCGGCCTTCATTACCAGACGAATCGCCTTGGCAATTCGTCCCTGCTTGCCGATGACTTTTCCCATATCATCAGGCGCCACGTGGAGTTTGAGGACGACGGAAGAACCGTGTCTTTCTTCTTCCACCTGGACCTCGGAGGGATGATTGACGATAGCCTTAGCGATGACTTCAACTATCTCTTTCATTGGTATCCCTCCTTATTTGCTGGCCTTTTCCTGAGCAAACTTGGTCATCAGACCTCTCTTGCTGAGCATGGAACGAACCGTGTCGGTCGGCTGTGCACCCTTCTGCATCCAGGCCATAACCTTTTCTTCATCGATGTTGATCACTGCAGGATCTACAGTGGAATCATAAGTACCTACGCTTTCGATGAAACGGCCGTCACGCGGAGAGCGTTCGTCAGCAACAACAATGCGGTAGAAAGGGCTCTTTTTAGCACCCATACGTTTTAAACGAATCTTTACTGCCACAATTTTCACCTCCTTAAGTAGAAATCAATTTATTGCATGAAGGGCAGCTTGAATCTGCCTTTCCGTGCATACTTGTTCATGCCCGTCATGGTTTTCATCAGCTTCTTGCTTTCTTCAAACTGCTTCAGAAGCCGGTTGACAGCCTGCACGCTCTGGCCGCATCCTGCGGCGATACGCTTGCGGCGTGACCCGTTGATGATGCGTGGATTCTGCCGTTCTTTCGGCGTCATCGAAGTAATGATGGCCTCAAGGCGGCGTACTTCCTTTCCGTCAAGATCAATGCCTTCGAGCTGCTTGCTGTATTTACTCATGCCCGGGATCAGGCTGATGATGGATTCGAGAGAACCCAGTTTCTTGACTTGTTTCATCTGGTCAAGGAACATATCCAGGGTAAACTCGTTTTTCTTCATGGAGTCGGCCAATTTCTTGGCTTCGTTCACGTCGATGGCTTCCTGTGCCTTTTCAATCAAGGAGAGCACATCCCCCATCCCCAGGATGCGGGAAGCCATTCTATCTGGATAGAAGGGATCCAAAGCGTCGAGCTTTTCACCCATACCCACAAACTTAACAGGGCAGTCCGCCACAGCTTTGACACTGAGTACGGCACCGCCGCGGGCATCGCCGTCGAGCTTGGTCACGATAAGGCCCGTGATTCCGAGCGCTTTGTTGAAGGCATCGGCTACGTTCACAGCGTCCTGACCGGTCATGGCATCGACAACGAGCAGAATTTCATTGGGATTCACAGCGCTCTTGATGTTCTTCAGCTCATCCATGAGCTTCTCGTCGATATGCAGGCGGCCTGCCGTATCGATGAGGATCGTATCGCAGAGCAGTTCATTGGCCCGCTTGATGGAAGCCTTGGCGATTTCCACCGGGGACACCTGGTCACCCATGGAAAATACCGGCATATCAAGCTGCTTACCAATAACTTCGAGCTGGGTAATAGCAGCGGGGCGGTACACGTCACCAGCCACCATGAGCGGCTTCTTGCCATTCTTTCTCAGGTAATTGGCCAGCTTACCGACGGAAGTCGTTTTGCCGGCGCCCTGAAGACCGACGAGCATGATAATGGTCGGCGGATTGGCAGAGAAATTCAGTTTGCTCTGTGTGCCGCCGAGGAGATTGATCAGCTCCTCATGGACGATCTTGACAATATACTGGCCTGCCGTCAGGTTCGGATCGACCTGCTGGCCCTGGGCCCGTTCTTTGATTTTTGCTGTAAATTCCTTGACGACTTTAAAGTTGACATCGGCTTCCAAAAGTGCCAGCCGGACTTCCCGCAGCGTTTCCTTAAGGTCCTGCTCGGTAACGGTCTTGTGGCCGCGAATCTTTTGAATTGCGGCGGTCAGCTTATCAGTCAGCATTTCAAATGCCATTTCATACCTGCTTTCTTGACGAGGCAGAGACTCCTTACCGCGTCAACGTTGTTAGTATACACAAGTTAAAGAGTGCTGTCAAGTATTTTTACTTGACAGGTAAAAAATTTAATGAAAGCCCGGGTCTGCTTGCTTTGCATTCCGCTTGTCAGGCCCGGGACAAATGAATCTCACATCTTATCCATAATGTTTTTCAGCACAAGTGCTACTTTTTCAAGCCGTGGGTCCGGGCTGTCTTCACGTCGGCAGGCATCGAGCAGATTCAGGGCGCTGCGCAGCTGAAAATGCAGGTCTTCGCTCTTTTGGAGCACGTGCAGTTTGGCTTCGTAGTTTTCCAGGGTCGCTTCGGCCCGCTTCAAAAGGTCATACACGGCCTGGCGGCTGATCTGAAAGTTTTCGGCAATTTCCCCGAGAGACAGATCATCATAGAAATATTGTTCCATGATTTTCTGCTGCTTATCCGTGAGGAGCCCGCCGTAAAAATCATAGAGACGCCCTACACGGATTTTTTTCTCAAAGGTATCATCTTCCTGCATCTTCATCCCCATCTTTCTTTGTACCCGGGAAAAGATTCGTTTCTTCAAAGAGGCTCCCCTGGCGATCTTCTTCCGGTTTATGCGTAATTTTCGGCTGCTCTTTCTTCGGCGCCGGACGGCGTTTTTTCTTCTTCGGCGTAAAGAGGTTCCCATCCCCGTAAAGTTTCGCCTGTGGAGTGATGGCCACATTCTTTTTACGTTTATCCCAATCCAGTTTGTGGCGCGAATACTTCTTTAGCAGAGGACAATCGGGACGCGTTTCCTTCCCGTCATTTTCGAGACCGTACGCTTCCGTAATCATCTTGCCGAGTGCCGCATTAACGCCGTGAGCCGAAAATTCCTTGACCAGATTTTGGTATTCCTTCAGAAACTCAGGATTGCGTTCGATAAAAAGGAACACTTCATCCGTGATACGACGCGTAAAAGCATTGAGGACCTTGCGTCCCAGTTTATCTACTTTCTTCTCATCCATGAGCGCTCACCTTCAGCCCTGATTCTTTTCCTTATAAATGGCCTTCATTTGGTCTACAGCCTTGCCGATATCGTCAGCAGCAAGGATTGAAGTAATCATAGCACAACCTGCAGCCCCGCAGTCAAGTACCTTTCCGTACTGCGGAATCCCGATGCCGCCAATACCGACGACCGGAATCTTGACGGCTTTTATAATCGCCCGGAAATCATCAAGACTCAGATCCGTAGCGTCTTTCTTGGTGCTTGTCGGAAAGAGAGCACCGGCACCAAGATAATCGGCTCCGCCCGCTTCTGCTTCCTGTGCTTCTTTAAGGTTATGAGCCGAAATCCCGATCACAGCGTCGGGTCCGAGTTCCTTTCTGGCCTTATCGAGCTTATCGTCACTTTGGCCGAGATGAACGCCGGCGGCGCCGATGGCCTTGGCCACGGCAATCCGGTCATCTACGAGGAGAGGCACTTGATAGCGGTCGCAGATTTCCTTTACGCGGCGGCCTTCCTCAATCATAGCGGCGTCGTCCATTTTCTTTTCCCGCAGCTGTACGAGCGTCACACCGTGCTGCAGGGCTTCCTCAATGGCCGCAAAGAAATCACGGCCATGTTTTTCCGTCACTTCACGGTTTGTCACCAGATATACACTATAGTCTATATTCATAAAGATACTCTCCTTTACAGGCTGCCTTCTGCCAAATCCCCGGTGCCGTCAGCGCTTTACTTCTTCTCCTCTGAACCGTTCTGCCAGGTCTTTCCCGTCATGGCGGCTCAGTTCATCCATAAGATACGCCCTGAAAGTACCCGGTCCGTGGCAAAGGGTCTCTGCCTTTTCGGCGCCGACATTCATACAGGTCAGGGCCCAGAGTGCGGCATGCATCGCATCTTCCGTCACGGCTGCGGCCGCTCCCATGAGAGAGCCTGTCATGCATCCCGCGCCGGTAATGCGGGAAAGGTACGGCGTCCCGTTGCGGGCAAGCACCACGCGTCTGCCATCACTTATGGCATCGGCTGCCCCTGTGACCACGGCAATGCAATGGTATTTTTCGGCAAGGGCCTGCGCCAGCGTTTCGGGATGAGCCGCCGATTTCGAGTCGACACCGCGGCCGTCTGCCCCATTAAGGGAAAGCAAGGCTTCACTTTCTGCCGCGTTGCCTTTAAGGATGGCCACACACCCGGTCGCAAGGATTGCTTTTGCCGTATCAAGACGCAGCGACGATGACATGACGCCGACAGGATCCAAAATCACGGGAATGCCCGACTTTTTAGCGAGGGCGGCCGCCTTCAAAAGCGCCTTCTGTGCCTGCAGATGAAGCGTTCCCAAGTTGCACACCAGGGCGTCGGCACCTGGCGCGATTTCATCCATTTCTGCCGGTTCATCCGCCATCATGGGAGACGCCCCGACAGCGAGCGTCGCATCGGCACAAAAGCCTGCCGTCACATAATTCGTAATATGGTGCACCAGAGGCCGGCGCTTACGGATGGCATCACTGATTTCAGTGAAGACTGCAGTCAGGCCTTCCATCAGAAAAGGCCTCCCTTTTTGTACAGGTCGACAAAATGATGAATCGGGCCATGGCCGTGTCCCACGGGAAGACCGTTGGCAATGCCTAACGCGACATACGCCTTCGCTTTGCGGACCGCTTCTTCCAGCGTGCAGCCGGCAGCCAGTTCACTGGCAACGGCCGAGGAAAGGCTGCAGCCCGTACCGTGGGTATTCGGGTTATCAATGCGCTTACCGGCAAACCAGGTAACCTCGCCCTTTTCGGCCAGCATGTCGTCTGCCGTATCGGCGAGGTGCCCGCCCTTCAGAAGCACGCTTTGGATGCCCCGGGAAAGAATCGCATTGGCGGCCTTTTCCATGTCCGCCTTGGAACGAATCTTCATCCCCGAAAGGACTTCCCCTTCCATGAGGTTCGGCGTAATTACCGTAGCAAGCGGGAGCAGTTCCTCCATCAGGACACTGCGGGCGTCCTCCTCAAGAAGATAGGCGCCGCTGGTAGCCACCATGACAGGATCCACGACGAGAAAACGCGGTTTCCACTCTTTCATTTTTTCGGCAATGACGCGGATTGTGGAGGCCGTAGAGACCATACCTACCTTGACCGCATCGACGCGGATGTCCGAAAAGACGGCGTCAATCTGCGCCGCCACCACGTCAGGCGTTATATTCTGAATAGCCGTAACGCCCGTCGTGTTCTGGGCCGTTACCGCTGTAATGACACTCATCCCATAGCAGCCGTGCGCAGCAAAAGTTTTTAAATCAGCCTGGATTCCGGCACCGCCTGAGGAGTCGGAACCGGCGATAGTAAGCAGATGTTTCATTTCTTGATGTCCTTTCTTCCTAAGAAAAAAGCGCCCTGCCCTACTGCCGGACAGAGCGCTGGTACACTTTTATTTCAGTTTACGAACCATATCCACTACATGCTCGACAGTGAAGCCAAACTCCGCATAGACTTTCTTACCCGGAGCGGAAGCACCGAAGCGCTCAATGCCAAGTACTCTGCTGTCACTGCCCGTATAGCGGCTCCAGCCCATCTTGACGCCTGCTTCGATGGCAATGCAGGGCACGCCTTTCGGCAGGACTCTGCGCTTATAAGCAGCACTCTGGGCTTCAAACAGATCCCAGCTCGGCATGGAGACAACTTGTACACCGATACGGCGAGCGGCCAGTGCCTTCTGGGCTTCGAGCGCCAGATGAACTTCGCTGCCCGTAGCGATGATAACAGCCTTCATCTTTTCCTTCGGAGAAGGACTCAGGATGTAAGCGCCCTTTTCCACGCCCTTGGCAATGACCTTGGCATAGTCATGCAGCACAGGCAGACCCTGACGAGTAAGGAGCAGGCACGTCGGTTTATTCGTCGTTTCGCAGGCAATCTTCCAGGCAGCTGCCGTTTCGAGGGCATCGGCCGGACGAATGACGGATACGTTCGGAATAAGACGCAGGCTCATAGTCTGTTCAATCGGCTGGTGCGTCGGACCATCTTCGCCGACAAAGATGCTGTCGTGCGTGAAGACAAACTTGCTGCCGATTCCCATGAGGGCTGCCATCCGGATTGCCGGACGCATAAAGTCGGCAAAGACCAGGAACGTGGCACCATAGGGAACGAAGCCGCCGTGCAGGGCCATACCATTGACGATGCAGCCCATAGCGTGTTCGCGGATACCAAAATGAATGTTGCGTCCCAGACGGTCCTCTGCAGAGAAGAACGTCGAATTTTTCAGTACGGTCTTGTTGGAAGGACCAAGGTCGGCGCTGCCGCCCGTGAGGGCCGGAATCTTGTCGGCCAGGACCTGCAGCAGCGTGCCGGAAGCGCCGCGCGTAGCGACACTGTCGACGCCGTCAAAGGCCTTCATCAGTTCCTTAAGGTTCAGTTCAATCTTGCCGGAAAGACGGTCATTCAGTTCTGCCGCAAGATCAGGATAAGCGGCAGCATAGCCCTTCATGAGCTTATTCCAATCGGCTTCTGCCTTGCGGCAGGCCGTCAGTTTGCTTTCAAAGTGTTTCTTTACCTTAGCAGGTACATAGAAGGAGCGTTCCGGATTCCAGCCGGCTGCCTTCTTCGTAGCGGCCACGTTATCTACGCCGAGCGGTTCGCCGTGAGCCTTCGCCATGTCCTGGCGCGGGCTGCCGAAACCGATATGGGTCGGTACAATAATAAGGGACGGATGCTTCGTGTCCTTCTTGGCTTCTTCGATGGCTTTTGCCAGTTCATCCACATCCTCCGACGTGGAAACGCGGAGCACCTGCCAGCCGTAAGCTTCAAAACGGGCACCGACATCTTCGCGGAAAGCACCCTTCGTGTCGCCTTCAATCGTGATGTGGTTATCATCATAGAGGAAAATCAACTTGCCAAGGCCCAGCGTACCGGCAAGCGAAGCCGCTTCGGAAGCTACGCCTTCCATCTGATCACCGTCGGACGTAATACCATAGGTATAATGGTCAACGACAGGATACCCCTTCTTGTTGTAGCGGGCAGCCAGCATTGCTTCTGCCATAGCCATGCCTACACCCATGGCGAAACCATGACCAAGAGGACCCGTAGAAAGATCAACGCCGGGCGTCAGACCATATTCAGGATGTCCCGGAGTCAGGGAACCCCACTGACGGAATTGTTTCAAGTCATCCAGGGAAACACCATAGCCGGCCAGATGCAGCATCGCATACAGCAGTGCCGAACCATGACCCGGTGACAGGATGAAGCGGTCACGATTGAACCAGGCCGGATTTTCCGGGTTGTAGTGCATAAAACGATCCCACAGGGTGTACATCAGAGGTGCCGTTCCAAGCGGCAGGCCAGGATGTCCGGAATTGGCAGCCTGTATTTCATCGATGGACAGGAAACGCAGCGTTTGGATGCTCTCTTCATCAATTTTTTTCATGGAAGTTATTCTCCTCCGCATCATAAAAATCTAATTCAGGTCATAAACAACTAGTTTGATTATACCATACTACGGACAAAATCATAGAGAAAAAGTATTACAATTGTTATAAAATTATTGTACCTGGTCATTTCAGTTGGACTGTTTTTGGCGATTTCACCTGGGCTCTAACACTGTGAAAAAATAAAAAGGCGCTTTTGGCATTTGGCATTCAGCTTTTAGCCCGGCCATCGGCAAAACCGTACGAAAAGCAAAAATGGCGATTTCACCTGGTCCTAACACTCAAATAAAACATAAAAAATATTAGGGATAATTTGTAGCGATAGAGTTTTAAGTTGGTAATCATTTTGTCCAGTTTCAGTAGTTGCCGTATACGATACAGATGAAAAATAAAAATTATAGTCGGTAGGAATATAGTCTTCCTACCGGCTCTGATTCTTAAGAATATAGCTCATTGATTGGAATTGCTGTCTTGAGGAAGTTCATATGGTTTCCCCTCTTTATTATAAGTCAGGTTAAAGACCATATCCTCCAGCCATTTTTTAAACCGGGGATTATCCATATACTGCTTCATGAGTTCCACATTATCTTTCATGATGCTGAACATTACCTTTTGTAAGGCACTTTCACTTTCCGTACGAGCTTCCTGCTCATCGGAATTCTTCATGGCATGCCGGTAACTTTCATTTTGTGAAACCATGACAGGAATACGGCGAATCTGCTCGGCTACATTGTCTTTATCATCCCATTGGATATTACCAAACAGGTCATTGAACTCGCTTACAATTTTAGACAATGGACTTAGTTCAGGGTTTACGATATGAACCTCCCCGCCGGTCGGTACCGGAGAAATAGTTGAATCTTCATCTTCAAGTTTTATAGCAATTGCTTGTTGCTCCTGATTGCGATAACTCTCCAAATTAATTGCAGACAAAATTCCTTTGGTCAAATCATCCTGTTTAGGAGATGGAAGTTTGGGAACAAGCAATGTCAGAAATATCGATAGTTTCTCCCATTCCACATTACCGTATGGCAGAATTGATCCTAAAAATCCATAAGTACGAATAAATGCTTTAGCTGCACTCTTAAATTGAATCTGGTCATCTACTTCGAGCTGCTTGTAAGTTGCTACACACGGATCAAGAATCGGATCAAGTCTATCTCTTGCTGCACCGTTTAAGAAAAGCTCAACAATCTTATTTACATCTTCAGAACTATAAACTTGCAGGTCTTCCATTATTTTAATCAAATCATAGAGCTTATTGGGGTCTGTTTCTCCGGAAAGAATCGTAGTCCTGTAAAATCTGGAGAAGGCTTTTTCAATATCTTCCGTTTTATTGGCAAAGTCAAGTACATACACTTCGTCTTTGCCGGGACATGCACGATTCAGTCGAGACAAGGTTTGTACGGCTGCCACATCATATAACGGCTTATCAACATACATGGTCTGCAGCAGAGGTTCATCGAATCCGGTCTGGAACATATCAGCCACGACTAGAATTCGGTACGGATCTTCTTCCAATTTGTCAGGAATTTCCTTATCAGAAAATCCATTCATATCAGCAGAAGTCAGTGCCGGTTCCATACCGTTGTATTTATAATCTCCTGAAAAAGCAATTATTGTCTTATAAGGACTATGACGGTCTGCCAGGCATTTATTAATGGCATAATAATATTCGATGCAGCGCGGAATACTGGCCGTTACCACCATTGCCCGAGACTTCCCATTCAGTTTATGCTTATTGATAATCTGCTCGTGGAAGTGTTCTACAATGATAGCTGCTTTCTTGGCCACGACATCAGGATGACCCTCTACGAATGCCCGGAGTTTTTTCTGGGCACGTTTTTTATCAAACTGAGGATCATTTTCGACCTTTTTGGCAATCTTATACCAACTGTCTATGGTAACGTAATTTTTCAATACATCCAGGATAAACCCCTCCTGGATAGCTTGTTTCATTGTATACACATGGAAAGGCCGGTGCTTAATCACACCATCTTCTTCGTAAGGAGTTCCAAAGACTTCTTCTGTTTTGTTTTTCGGGGTAGCAGTAAAAGCAAAATAGCTGGCATTTTTTGCCATCTTTCTGCCTTCTACCATTTCATTGATTTTATCTTCTATATCTTCATTTTTATTAGAAAGACCGCCAGAAATGGCAATGTTCATGTTGGCAGCATCTTTACCGCTCTGTCCGGAATGAGCCTCATCAATGATAATGGCAAAGTGATTCCCCGTATGCTCTTCTCCCATTTCCTGAGAAATAAAAGGAAATTTTTCAACCGTCGTAATGATAATCCGCTTTTTATCTGCAATTGCCTTTTTTAAGTCACCAGAATGTTTTGCCCAAGCTAAGGTACTCTTTACCTGCGCAAATTGTTTGACTGTATCTTTAATCTGTTTATCAAGAATACGCCGATTGGTTACAACCAAAACAGAATCAAACATAGGATGTCCGTCAGCATTTTGTAACCCGGTAAGCTGGTGTGCCAGCCAGGCAATAGAATTAGACTTGCCTGATCCGGCACTATGCTGAATCAAGTATCTATGCCCTACTCCATTTTTCTTCACATCCGCAAGCAGTTTTTCTACACAATCAAGCTGATGATACCGTGGCCATATTTGTTTGACAGTTTTCTTTTTCGTCTTGGGATTTTCTTCAACGACTACTTGGGCATAGTTCTCAATAATGCGGGACAGTTTTTCTTTGGTTAAAATGTCTTTCCAAAGATAATCCGTCATGATGCCTTCAGGGTTAGGAGGATTGCCGGCTCCGTCGTTGTACCCTTTGTTGAATGGGAGAAACCAGCTATTCTTGCCTGCTAGTTTTGTGCAGAAGGCAATCGTTTGATCATCCACGGCAAAGTGAACAGCACACCGTTTAAATGAGAAAAGCAGATCTTTAGGGCTGCGGTCCGTTTTATATTGTTCAATAGCATCAGCTGTATCCTGCCCTGTGAGATGATTCTTTAGCTCTATCGTCAATACAGGAAGACCATTGATAAAGATACTCAAATCTAATGCTAAATTTGATTTATCAGAAGAATATTCTAATTGCCTCGTGACACTAAAGATGTTTTTCTTGAACATCTTTTTGGCTTCCTCATTGTTTTCAGTCGGGGTGACATAAAACATAATAAGGTCGGCAGGATAGACCTTCACGCCATTACGAAGTACGTCTACGACGCCGCGCTTTGTAATTTCTCCAGACAAGCGGTTCAGAAATTGCTGCTTCTTTTGGTCACTTTGATTGACCCGAAGCTTGGTCATTTCTCTTGGCTGTGTATCGTTCAAAAACCGAAAGAGACGAGTTTCATCAACAGCGTATTCTTTATTGTAATCGTTGTTGGTTCCTTCTTCATACCCATTGTCATTAACCAGACTATTCACAATCAAAGTTTCAAATCCCTTTTCACTCTTATCAGTGAAGGCCATGGTCATTCCTCCTTATCAACATCGGACATGTCTTCGATATTTTCTTTAAAATTCTCATCTACTACATCATCAAAGTGTTCATATTGGGGAATGATAATATCTCTAATGTCAACTTTTCCAGTGATTACATCGGAGATGGTTGTAGATTTTAGTTCATTTAAACAAGAAATCTGTTCACGCTTATTGAGACTCAAATTATCAATTTTATTTGTTAAAGACTCAAGATATTTGACTATCTCTAACTGTTCTTCAATCGGCGGCAAAGGCATCACAGTTGATAACACTTTGTCTTTTGTAAAATGTGGAATCGTAGCTACGCTGCAAATATATTTCATATAACCAAGGTTTACTAAAGTTTGCATCCAAAAACATAGAAATTTAGTAGAAATACGATTTTTAATGGGTCTCACAATGTGGATAGAATTTTGGATATATAACCTTTTATTTGCTGTAGATTCTACTACTGCTGCATTTCCAGCACCAGCCCCTCCTTCCACAATTAGCAAATCGCCTGCTTGTATTTGATATGCTCTTTTATCAGAAGGAGAAAACCACATCTTTTTTAAGTTGGTTAAATTAACTTTACCGAAATGGACGTCTTTCGCGCAAATATATTCTTCATACGTGTCTAAGTTAGAAGATGGAACAGGAGCTAGCATCTTTCCAAGAGTAACATTAGCAACTCTTCTTATTTGTGCAGTCTTCCATTCCTTTGGAATTTTTCCAATCCATGTGTTTCCACTATCAGTCGTAGGAGTATTTTTGTGGAGTCCACCCGTGATGGCCTTTAAAATAATTTGATTTTTAATTTTTTCTAAGTCTGTAATTTCTTTTATATATATATTGACTAATTTATTAATTTCCGAAACTTTCCAATCAAGAAAACGAACTATCTGATTCTGTTCGGAGAGTGGTGGAACGGGAATATAATGGTTTTTTAATTTCCTGTAATCGATATTCTGACCTTCTCTAATTCCCGTCACGCAGGTTTGCAATAATGCGATAAAAGGTTTTGACTTAAATAAATAAGTATAATATCTGCTCTTGAAGTCATTTTTGGGGTTCATCACTGTATAAGCAGGACTAATTATTCCCTGATAGTATGCGTATTCAATACCTCCTTGAAAAGATCTCAGACTAATAACATAATCTCCAGTATGAACAAACTTCAATGTTTCTAAATTTGTCTGCGCAACAACTGTTCGTTGTCCGTATACGTCTTTAGGAACAACACCCATATTTTGAGATGCAACGAGTAATGGTGCTTCAGGATGATTTTTCTCGTTTCTCTCATTGAAGGAATATTTTATTTTTCTGAATCCCCAATGTTCTGGAATCTGAGGCAGCCAAGCTTCCTCGGAATTTATAAACCTTTTATATCGATACATTTACTCCAGCCCCTTTGTGATTTCATCCATAAGGCCATACGATTCTTTTTCTAATTCATTAAGCGATGCAAGAATATCTTTCATGTTACGCAATTCTACAGGTTTATAGAAATATTTTGTGAAGCTGATTTCATAGCCAATTTTCGTTTTACTTTCATCGATATAGGCATCTGGGGCATAAGGCTTAACTTCCTTCTCTATAAAGGTATTGATGCCACCTTCATAGTTAAGAGGAATATTTTCGGTGTCACGAAGTTCCGGATCTGCCTCACCTGCCACGATTTTGGCATTTGAATCTGGTTCGGTAATGAACGGACGAATTTTTTTGAGCTGCGCTTTTTTCAGTTTTGTCGCTTTAGCAAAACTGTCCCAGTCGTCAAGAGGTACATCAGGAGCAACATTGCTAATAGCTTCTTTTACAGCCTCTAATTCTTCCGATTTTTTAAAAGTTCCGTTGGGAATCTCTCGTTCCGGGTGTACATGCAGTCTCAGAGGCCGTTCTACCGTGACATTCCAGTAGCCGAATTCTTTGTTGTCAAATAATTTGCTGACTTCATTTTCTTCCATATTGATGAAGATACGAACGATTTCTTTGCGAATTTCAGGTGTAAATTCACAATTTTTGTTACCCATGTTTTTACGCAGCGGGGATTTCATGTTCGTTGCATCTATCAGTTGAATATTTCCTTTTCTCCGCTCATCTTTTTTATTTGAAAGTACCCAGATATAAGTGCCGATTCCCGTGTTATAGAACATGTTTTCAGGCAAAGCAATAATGGCCTCTACAAGATCATTCTCAATCATGTACCTTCTGGCATTGCTTTCGCCGCTGCCAGCATCGCCTGTAAAGAGAGAAGAACCGTTATGGACTTCGATGATACGGCTGCCAATTTCCGTATCTTTCTTCATTTTAGAAATATTATTCAATAAAAACAGGAGCTGCCCATCACTGGTACGAGGAATCATGGCCAATTCCTCATTATTCAAATAAACATTAAATCTTGTATCAAGAATTTCATTCTTTCCGCCCATCTTATCGGCATCGGTTTTCCAGCTCTTGCCATAAGGGGGATTGGACAGCATAAAATCAAACTGCCTGGACGGATTACTATCAGAAGAAAGTGTCGAACCATACGTAATATGCTCCGCTTCTTCTCCATCGCCCTTTAACAGCATATCGGCTTTGCAGATGGCATAGGTTTCCGGGTTGATTTCCTGGCCAAATAAATGAATGGAGACCTTCTTTCCCCGAGCTTTAGCCAGTTCCTGGAGCCGTTTCTGGGCAACGGTAAGCATCCCACCAGTACCACAGGCTCCGTCATAGCAGGAATAACTAGCATCTTTGATTTTGTCCTGCACAGGATAGAATGCCAGGTCAGCCATCAGTTCCACAACATCACGAGGTGTCCAGTGCTCACCGGCTTCCTCGTTATTTTCTTCATTAAACCGGCGCAGCAGTTCTTCAAAAATCGTGCCCATACCATGGTTATCAAGACCAGGTAATTTGACAATCTTCTTTTCGGCATCTTTGTAGACGGGATAGGGACTCAGATTAATATCGGAAGAGGTGAATTTTTCGATAACCGCCCCTAAAACGTCTGCATCCATCATTGTTTTAATTTGATCGCGGAATTTAAATTTTTCAAGAATACTTTGGACATTAGGAGAGAAGCCGTCCAGATAGGCCCTGAAATCTGCTTCCAGCGTTTGCTTTTTGGAGCGGCTGGTCAGATCCTTTAATGTAAAAGGAGAAGCATTGCAGAAAGCTTGCCCCGCAGCATTGCATAGGATTTCCCACTGATTCGTAAAGTGATTGTCATCGAGTTTTTTCTTCATGGCCAGGACGTCTGCTTTCGTGTTTTCAAGAACAGCATCCAAACGACGAATGACGGTCATCGGAAGGATTACATCACGATATTTGCCGCGAACGTATACATCCCGCAGGCAGTCATCAGCAATTCCCCAAATAAAACTTACGATAGCGTTGTATTCTTGATTATCCATCTAAACAGACACCCCTTTACCAAAAAGCACACGGGTCTTAAATAGTTAATTAATAAATACAGTTTTCTTCAATAAAAAAGAACAAACAATAATTATTGTAATCATTGTATCATGAAAGCTCATTTTATTAAATTGAATAGGTTCAGAAAACGGACTCATTGTAACAAACGACTTTCAAGCTATCATTTTATCTGTAATTTTAGTTTTTATTGTTACTTTAACTCCCTATGCCATTACTAGGCCTAGGGAGGTTTTCCTGTCTGAATCACGTTCAGAGTAGCTTCTTTTAGACATATATTATCACCTTGATGAAGGATAATTATTTCCTTATCAGGAGGGATAACTATGCAAACCAAAACCTTTTATTACGCAAGAGTGTCATCCAACAGTCAGAACCTTGCTCGCCAGATTGAGGCTTTCAAGGCTGATGGAGCCGACGATTGTAACATCATTACGGAGAAACATCTGAATCTATCGAGGCCAGCCTTGGATTGCCGACTATGGT